>NZ_SNUM01000001.1:0-1111285 GCF_012027415.1 Thermococcus sp. GR6 | reverse complement strand
CGGCGGGGTCACACCCGGTCTCGTTTCGACCCCGGAAGTTAAGCCCGCCAGCGATCCCGGGTGTACTGCCCTCCGAGAGGGGGCGGGAAACCGGGGACGCCGCCGGCCACTCAAATGCCCGGGTGGTGTAGCCAGGCCCATCATACGGGACTGTCACTCCCGTGACTCGGGTTCAAATCCCGACCCGGGCGCCATTCTCTAACAAACTTTTCGTCAGAAAAGTTTGATCAAATGTGGTTAACTTCTTAAACTGCCAAATTTGATGAGGCATCCCAACAAAGGACTCATTTAACATTGAATTCAAGTTAGCTTGCGTTAGCAGGGACTGTGGGGGGCAAAGCTTATAAAACATCCTCACTGTTATCCCATCGGGCATGGGCCGGTAGCTCAGCCTGGTTAGAGCGCGGGGCTTTTAACCCCGTGGCCGCGGGTTCGAATCCCGTCCGGCCCGCCAGCAATACAAACTTCGCCTACGCGAAGTTTGATCAAGGTTTGTATGTCCTTTTATTCTAAGTGCCTAATTCTCACGAGGTTTCCCATCTTTACATACTAGTTTGAAGTGTTTCACTCTACTCGCGTCCTTCGGATGCTGGAAGCTGAAACAACTTATCGAAGACCAATCTTGAAGGAAACCCTCCCTTTTAGTGAATTCAAAAAGACATACAAACTCTTTCCAGCCTTCGAGCTTTTGGAAAAGCTTCACCAGAAGTTCGTGATTCCTTCTTAATGTAGCCTCTTGAAGAGGCATTTCAAGAGCATGACACTAATCAACGCCTAAAACAAGTCAAATTTTTTGCTTTTTTGATATGGATTCATATTTCTATCACCCGAAGGGTGCCAGTTGAAGTGAATCCTTTAGGTGCTTTTTTAACAAGATTTTAAACTTAGGAGAATAAGCACTTACAAGGAAATGCATTATTCCAGCAGGCAATGAACGGAGAATCACGAGCCTTGATCAAACTCAACGGGACTGTCGTCCCGTGCGTTGGAGCTTTGCTCCAACGTCGCGCAGGTGAAGTTTGCCCCGTGCGAAAACTACTTAAACATTTTTGGGTGACCTAACGACAGGTGAGGCCGTTGGAGATAAGCAAAAGGGAAGAGGAGTATCTCGAGACTATATACATCCTCCACAAGAACAAAGGAATCATTCGGGTTAAGGACATAGCTAAAATGATGCGCGTAAAGCCGCCGAGCGTCGTCGATGCGCTTAAAAAGCTCAACGAAAAGGGCCTAGTCGAATACGAGAAATACGACAGGATTCTGCTTACCGAGAAGGGCAAGGAAATAGCCGAAACAACGTACTCAAAGCACCTCCTCCTCACGCAGTTCTTCATAGACATCCTCGGTATTCCGCCAGAGATAGCGGAGCACGACGCCTGTCAGTTCGAGCACTACGTCAGTGAGATAACCGTGCAGAGGATAAGGGAGTTCGCCCAGTTCATCCAGGAGCAGTGCCCCTACGTGCTCAAGCAGTTCATCAAAGAGAAGCTGGCAGAGAATCAGAAAAAATGATTTCCTTGCTCTTGCTAAATTTAAAAAGAAAAACAGAAATCCTGGTTCAAATGATCCCGGTGAGGTATGCGAAGTAGGCTATGAACACCAGGGCGAGGACGTACATCAGTGGGTGAACTTCTTTTCCGCGGCCGCTGAAAAGCTTGATCAGAGTATAGCTGATGAAGCCCATGCCTATCCCATCCGCTATAGAGTAGGTGTAGGGTATTGTTATGAGCACAAGAAACGCTGGAATCGCCTCCGTGTGGTCGGTAAAGTCTACCTCCTTAATAGCGCTGAGCATGTAGTAACCCACTATGACCAGCGCTGGAGCAGTGGCAAAGGCCGGTATTGCCTGTGCCAATGGAGCTATGAATAGACCTATGACCAAGAACAGGAAGCCCGTAACTAGGGCAGTCATTCCAGTTCTGCCGCCCTCTTCTATTCCCGCTGCGCTCTCGATGTATGTGGTGACTGTCGAGGTTCCAAGGATTGCACCGACGGTCGTGCCAACGGCATCAGTGAGAAGGACCTTTTCTGCATCGGGTATCTTTCCGTCTCTGGTTATGAAGCCAGCCTTGGCGCTCAGGCCGGTCACCGTTCCGAGGGTGTCGAAGAAGTCAACCATGAAGAACGCGAAGACCACACCGATTGCTCCAACGTTGAGCAATCCCTGGAGGTCCATCTTCATGAAGGTGTAGCTTATGTCCGGGGTTGAGAAAATTTGATCCGGCCACGGCGCGGCTCCAGTAATCCAGCCGAGGATGCTGGTGGCTATGATGGAGATGAGCAGAGCTCCCTTAATGCGGAGTGCAATGAGAACCGCGGTGAGGAAGAGCCCGAAGAAAAACAGCAGGATCTGCTTGCTGGCCAGTGCGGTGGCGTTCAGGCCTGTGAATTTGAGCACCCCATCCCGGACGAAAGCTGTGAGAAGTCCGACGTCGTTGAGGCCTATGAGAGTAAGGAAGAGGCCTATTCCAGCGCCAACCGCGTACTTCTGGCTGAGCGGAATCGCGTGAATTATGGCGCTCCTGACCTTGGTAACACTCAATGCGATGAAGATGAGACCCTCGACGAAGACTGCCGCCAAAGCAACGCGCCAGTCATAACCCATGCCCAGAACCACGCTGTAGGCGAAGTAGGCGTTCAGTCCCATTCCTGGAGCGAGGGCGAAGGGCTTCTTGGCGTAGAGACCCATGAGGAGGGTTGCAAAGCCCGCCGCGAGGGCTGTAACCGCGACCAGCGAGTTGAAGGCTTCCTTGCCCATGGCATCGCTGAGTATAGCTGGGTTCACGAAGAGAATGTAGGCCATGGTCATGAAAGTCGTAACGCCTGCCAGAACCTCAGTTTTCATATCGGTGCCGTACCTATCAAACTCGAAGTACCTCTCGAACCAGCCCATGAGCGCACCCCCGTAAGTTAACTGATTCTTGCTAATAATTCTGTTTTTTAAAGCTTTTTTTGACAAAAATTTGTAAATAAGAAGCGCAGCTTTTTACCCTGGAGGACTCCAGAAGGATACCAAAAGGAGGATTCATCCGAGAATAGAAAACGAGCGAACATCCACATCGACTCTTGCTGGCAGTTCTTCCACCGAGAATGGAAGCTCGTCAAGGAAGCGCTCGGCCAGGATAAGCTCGTCTCCGATTTTAAGCCTGAGCCTTATCCTCCCGGGCAGAAGCTCGTAGTCCACTACCTCCGCCATCTCCCCGGGCTTCACGTAAACGCTCTCCGGCCTGAAAAAGACCCTGACCTTTCCATCCCTCTCAACGTAGAAGCACAATCCACCTATGCAGGCCTTCCCATCCTTGGCCTTCAGCTCAAGGATGTTGCTCAGCCCCAGAAAGCGCGCCACGAACTCCGTCTTGGGCCTGTAGTAAAGCTCCAGCGGCTTTCCAACCTGCTCGACTTTGCCGAAGTTCATCACTGCTATCCTGTCGCTTATTGCCATTGCCTCTTCTTGGTCGTGGGTGACGTAGATGGTTGTTATTCCAAGCTCACGCTGGATTCTCCTTATCTCGCCCCGCAACCTCTCTCGTATTTTAGCGTCGAGGTTGCTGAGCGGTTCGTCGAGGAGGAGAACGTCCGGTTCGACTACTAAGGCTCTGGCCAGGGCTACCCTTTGCTGCTGGCCGCCGCTCAGCTGTTCCGGGTAACGGTTTTCGAGGCCTTCCAAACCAACAAGCTCCAATGCCCATCTTACCTTTCTCTCAATCTCGGCCTTCGGGAGCCTCTTCATTTCCAGACCGAAAGCAACGTTCTTGAAGACCGTCATGTGGGGAAAGAGCGCGTAGTCCTGAAAGACTATCCCTATGCCCCTCTCGTAAGGCGGCAGCTCGTTCACGACCTTCCCGTCGAAAAGTATCTCTCCGGTATCGGGCTTCTCAAAGCCCGCTATTATCCTGAGCGTCGTCGTCTTTCCGCAGCCGCTCGGACCGAGGAGCGTTAAAAACTCGCCGTCTCTGGCTTCCAGATACTCGATGGTCAGCCTGAAATCTTCCCATGCCCTAACCACGTTTCTCAGTTCGACCCTCACCATACTTCCTCACCTATCCTCTCTATGATCAGGAAGCTCGCGGTTGAAATCGCCATCAGGAGAACCGAAAGGGCCGAAGCAGAACCGAACTGTCTCGCCCCGAGGAAGCGGTATATTGCAACCGTCATAGTGGTGTATTCCGGCTTTGCCAGCATGTAGGTCGCTCCAAGCTCGGCTATGCTTATTGCGAAGGCGAAGATGGCGCCCACTATAACGCCGCCCAGAGCAAGCGGTAGCTCAACCCTGAGAAAGGCTTTCCATTCCTTCGCGCCGAGACTCAGGGCTGCCTCCCATAGGTTGGGTCTTATCTTCTTCAGCGAAGTCGAAACTGCCCTCAGGACGAAAGGATAGGCAATTATCGTGTGAGCAGCGATGATGAGCCAGGCGGTGTAGTAGAGCGGCGTGCCGTGGAAGATCCTGATGTATCCCAAACCGAGGGTTATGGCAGAACTCGCCAGCGGGAGCATAACGAGGACGTCGAAGAGCCGCTTTCCTTTGAAGTTCCAGCGGTGAAGCGCGTAGGCGACTGGAAGGGCGATTATCACTGAGAGGAAGACCGTCGCAAATCCAAAGGTTAGGGAGTTCCTTATCGCGTCGAGCGTTGTGGCACCGAACATGGGATTGTATTCGGTCGAGAATATCCTCCTGTACCACTCGAGGCTCCACTGGTCGTTGAAGTGCAGGGAATCATAGAGGACTGCTAAAAGCGGGGCTATGATGAAGAGCAGAACGGCTAACGAGTAGGCCCCTGTGAGGAGTCCCTTAAGACTGAAAACGTCTTTCCGCGTAAAGCGCTTTGGCCTCTGGAGAACTCTCTGCTCCTCACGCCTAGCGTAGGCGTCGAGGCTCCTCAGGTAGAGGTACATGAAGAGCATGCTGAGCGTTATCTGGATTATCGCCAGAGCAGAACCCGTCTTGAAGTCCAAGAGCACCATTATCGAGGTGAAGATGTCCACCTCTATGGTCGCGTACTGGTAGCCGCCGAGGATGAGCGGAATGGAGAAGCTGAGGAAGCAGAAGACGAAGGTGAGCATCGCCGAGGCGAAAATCGCGGGAGAAATCAGGGGGAGCGTCACCTTCCAGAAGAGCCTCCAGTCTCGGGCACCCAAAGCCATCGCCATCTCCTCGTAGTGGGGATTAACACGCTGCCAGAGGGAGGAAACTATTCTGATGACGATGGGGAAGTTATAGAAGGCGTGGGCGAGAAGTATGGCCTTCCAGGAGTATATTATCCCCAAATCGCGGCCGATAATCTGGGTTATGAAGCCGCTCTTACCGAAGAGCAGGATGTAGCCCAAGGCTACCATCACGCTTGGCATGACGAATGGGACGGTGAGGACCGCTTTGAGCAGGCTTTTTCCGGGGAAATCGTACTTGGCAAAGATATATGCCCCAGGAAGACCGAGGGCCAAGGTCAGGAGCGTGGATGCTATTGCCTGGCCTATCGTGAAAAGGATCACACGCCGGTGATAGTTGTTTGAGAGAACCGAGGCTATGTACTTGAGCGTCGGGCCATTATCCCACAATCCCGTCTTTATTATGCTGATTAGGGGGATGTAGAAGAAGGCCACAAGGAAAGCCAGCGGAACGAGCAGCACGAGCTTCGAAAGCCTCATGTTCACAACTCGGTTTTGTTGGCTTATAAGTTTTGATTTGGACAAAGTTGTTAAATCCCAGTGCGAACTCTCTCTGGTGATACCATGAAAGCCCCTGAGCTGGGAATAAGAATCGGCCGCTATGCTCACGGAAAGAGGAATTCCATTGCTGACCTAGGCGTCAAAGTAGGTCATACGACGATAATTGAAGGTGAAGACATCAGAACGGGAGTTACTGTTCTTTTGCCGCCGGTCGAGAACCCTTATGAGGAGAAGCTCTTTGCGGGTACTTTCGTTATGAACGGCTTCTCAAAGCCGATAGGCTTCGTTCAGGTTGAGGAGCTCGGCTACATTGAGACGCCCATAGCTTTAACCAACACACTGAGCGTTTACACTGTGGCCGATGCCCTCATAGACCTCTGGGCCGATGAGAATCCCAAGGCCATCTCGGTTAATCCAGTTGTTATGGAGTGCAACGACGGCTACCTAAACGACATCAAGAGGCGCGCCGTGAGGAAGGAGCACGTCTTCGAGGCCGTCAAGAAGGCTTCGCTCGACTTCGAGGAAGGCTCCGTTGGAGCGGGCACTGGAATGAGCGCCTTCGAGTTCAAGGGCGGAATAGGATCGTCATCGAGGATCGTCGAGATAGGGAGCGAGGAATACACTGTTGCTGCCCTGGTTCTCAGCAATTTCGGCAAGAGGGAAGACTTAACCATCGCTGGCGTTCCTGTTGGGCTTGAGCTGAAGGATTATCCCGGAAGAGGTCTTTCGCTCGGCGGGAGCATATCGATGGTTATCGCGACGGATGCTCCGCTAACGTCGAGGCAGCTTGGAAGACTCGCCAGGAGGGCAGTGGTCGGTCTCGCCAGAACCGGCGGCTACGCATACAACGGCAGTGGCGATATCGTTCTGGCATTCTCGACGGCACAGACGGTTCCGCGCGGAAAGGAGACTCATGCGATAGGCTTCCTTCCAGACGACGCTTTGAGCCGGCTCTTCGTTGGAGCTGCGGAAGCAACCGAGGAAGCGATAATCAATTCCCTCCTTCAGGCGAAAACAACGAAGGGAAGAAACGGCCACGTGAGGTACTCACTGCCAAAGGAAGAGCTCCTTGAGATAATGGAAAGATACGGAAGGCATGAAAGGGCTAAATCTTGATTTCCTCGTACTTTTTCTTCATAAGGATTGCATCCTCTTCGATATTCGGACTCTCGCTTATGACGACGCCCTTGACTTTGAACTCCTTGAGGACTTTGAGCAGATCCTCCCACCTCATGTCGCTCTCCTGGAGCGGCAGGTGGTTCTTCTCGCCCTTTGGCCCGTAGTTTATGCCGCTCATGTGGATGTGCATGTTGTCCAAAGCTTCTCTGCCGAGCCTGTCTTCTATGAAGCCCAGCATTTCGCGCCATTCTTCGGTTGTGTTACACTTTCCGATGTGCCTTGCGTGGGCGTGGGCAAAGTCTATGGTTGGAAGAACTGTCTCTAGCTCCTCGCTGAGCCTCACTATCTCCTTCAAATCCCCGAACTGCGTTGGTTTTCCTGTGAGTTCTGGCCTCAGCCATACTTTAATGCCCCTGTCCATCAGCTCGCGCTCGATATCTCTAAGCGCGTTCTTTATGCGCTCGTAGACTTTCTCCGGCGGCTGCCTGAGGTAGTACCCAGCATGAAAGACGACACTCCAGCCACCTGCGTCGTGGAGCCTCTCGGCACTCTGGATGATGCGCTTCTTGCTGGCCTCGACCTTGGCTTTCTCGCTCGCGTTAAGGTTGATATAGTAGGGCGCGTGGGCTGTTAAGAGAACATCGTGTTTTTTAGCGACGTATTTAATCTTCTTTGCCAGCTCGGGCTTGAGGTTGACCCCGCGGACGAATTCAAGCTCCATGGCATCAAGTCCAAGGTTTCTCACATGGATTATGCCGTTTATTGTTGAGCGCTTCGGCGTTGAGAGCGGGATTCCGGCCGTTCCAAAGCGCAGCCTGTCCACCTTGAACATCCTCACCACCCAAAGAGAATTAGGGAAACCTAACTTATAAGGCTACCGTTCTATTTTCTCTCCCAAGATTTCCTCCAGCTTCCTGAGGCTCTTGTTCAGCTCCTTCTCCAGGTGCTCCAGCTGGCGCTTGAGCTTCTTTATTTCGGCCTCTTTCTCTTCGATTAACCTTTCTAGCTCCCAGATTTCCTTCTTTTTGGTTTCGGCATCGCTGATGATCTTATCCCTTTTCTTTTCGAGTTCTACCAGCTTTTTCCTGTCGTCTTCTATGGCCTCGGTTTTCTCTAGAAGGTTCTCTATTAGCCATTGCGCGGTCTTTTTGTGCTTGCCCTCTAGTCGTGGGTAAATTTTCTGAAGGAGCGAAACGAACTCTTCGGGCCTTTTCAGTACCACGGAGCTGTCCTTCACGAACTCGGACGCTATCTCTTCGTGAAGACGCATTCTTTTTATCGGCTTCTGGAGCTTTGAAGCCCTTGAGCGGACTTCCATTTCTCCCCTCTTGACTCTCAATGACAGCTCTTTGATGCCTTTCTCAAGTTCATCAAGGCCATGCTCTCTGTAAAATTCCTCAAGTTCAGCTTTCTTCTCCTCGACCTTTTTCTGAAGGTCTTTCTTTTCCTTTTCCGCGAGGGAGAGGTTTTTCTTCGTTTCATCTTCGCCCTCGATGAGCTCCCCAATTTCCAGCTCTATGAGGTCTTTCTTTGAGAGCTCTTCGTAGTAGTTCAAGTAATCCTCGTTGAGCTCCTTCAGAAGGCGATTGATTGCGTAAACGTCCTTCTCGAATATCAGCAACAGGTACTTTCCGTGTCCGACGTGGAGTTTAGCTAGATCCGGAAGCCTCTTTCCGAGATCGTCCATGGTTTCGATGCTCTCCAAAGCCTTCCTGAGCGCACCCACGTAGCTTTTTTTCTCGGCGGTGACTATTCTCTTGATCCTCTCGTCCACGTTCTTGGGGACTTCCTTTCTCTCCAAAGCGTCTATCTTTTTCAGAATGTCTTTGACCTTCTTCTCGAGGCGCTTGTTGTACTTCTTCCTAACTTTTTCTGCCTCTTTCTCGGCCTTTTTCCTTCTCTTCTCATACTCTTCAAGTGCCTGTTCCAGCTTCAACTCTCTCCCATCCCCTAACTTTTCCTCTCAGGTATATTCCAACAAGAACTGCTATGGCGACGTCCACAAAGGCCAGCAGTAACTTGGTGAAAACCTCTATATCTGAAATCGTCAGTATGGCCATCGCATACCTCGTCGTTAGGTCTATTGTTACCCAGAGGGCGGGCATTATGAGGAGAGTGGATATATAGTACCAGATGTGGTGGTCCCTCCTCAGGTACGCCTGGACAATTTTACCCATTATCATAACGGATATTCCGAGTGTTAGGGACGAGCTCAGGGCGTTTATGTAAATGAGCGTCGCTAGAAGTGGTGTACCAGGCCAGCCGCCTATGAGCTCCTTGGAGTACTCCTCAAGGCTCAGGTAGGCGTTTATGGCACCCCCGCTTATGATGAGCAGACCTGCTACGATGGAGATGACGAATATGAACTGCTTCGCGAGGGTCTCCCTGAAGTTGAAGCGGAATCCCTTGGTGAAGAAGTAGCCTCCAATGAAGAGCAGTATTGTGCCCGTTATCGTGGCGGAGACTATTTTGACGCTCTCAGGATACCAGACGCCTATGAGCCTTGCTATGCCGTAGAGCAGGAGTATCATGCCCGGTATGCCAAGGACTACCTTTGCCACCTCGGGATCGCTAAGGATTTCCTTTGAGTACTTGACGATTATGTACCAAGTCGTCTCTATGCCCTCGCTCTGCTTCACGACGACTCGGTGAGAGCTTATTATGGGCACCTTTGATGTGATGATTGGGAATATCTGCTCGTCCTCAGCGCCGTCCGTTACTGTGATAACCCCATCGGCAGGGAACCTCTGGAGAACCTCGTCGAGCTGCCTGCTCAGCTCGAGGTCGCTCTTGACGCCAACCTTTGGGTGGCCTGTTATGAGTGCAATCTCCACCTCATCGAACTCCCCGCTCCCTTTCAGCTCATCGTAGAGCTTGACGGCCGCATAAACAACGTTGGCATCGCTGTCCTCGGGGTCAGCCAGACTGAGCTTTAAAGCGGCATCTATACAGGCATCTCTCCCTATAACGGGACCTTCAACGCCGGCCTTCTGGCCGAAATCGTCATCCCTATCTATCGCCAAAATCAGGGCCTTAATCTCAACCACCCCTCACCTTTTCGAGGACTGATTTAACCTTGTCCTCCATGTGGACAGCCTTATCGCGCCTGTCGTCGATTCTTACAGTCGTTGAAACCCTATCAGCGCCGAGCTTGAACATGAGCTGGTGGGCCTCCTCGATTATCGCGAAGGCTTCCCGTACGGTTGAAACCTCTATGATCGTTGCCATCGGGGTCAGTTGATACTTAACACCCTTTTTCTCTAAAAGCTTTACTACCTCTGCTACGTACCGGCTCAGGCTCCTTTCGCCGAGGGGAACTATGACGAACTCCACGATAACCATCTTCGACACCTGGCTAAGTTTAATTCGGCAATTTTTTAAACTTTGCGGGAAAGATAAATAACCATTCACCCATACATAGGTTGGGGGTGAGGGAATGTACATGATCAAGGAGGAGTGGGGAGAGTTCCTCGTCAGGCTCGCGAGAAGGGCCATAGAGGAGTACGTCCGCAACGGCAGAACGATAAAGCCTCCAGAGGACACGCCGCCCGAGCTCTGGGAAAAGATGGGAGTTTTCGTAACCCTTAACCGTCATAACGTTCCGCCTCAAATGTCTCTTAGGGGCTGCATAGGCTTTCCACTGCCGATCTATCCTCTAGTTGAGGCCACGATAAAGGCTGCTATCTACGCTGCCGTCGATGACCCGCGCTTTCCGCCTGTGAAGGAGAGCGAGCTGGACGATATTGTCATTGAGGTCAGCGTCCTGACGCCGCCCGAGCCTATAGAAGGGCCGCCGGAGGAGAGGCCAAAGAAGATAAAGGTGGGCCGGGATGGCCTGATAATCGAGAAGGGGATACATTCAGGCCTACTCCTTCCGCAGGTGCCTATAGAGTGGGGCTGGGATGAGGAGGAGTTTTTAGCTCAGACCTGCTGGAAGGCTGGATTACCTCCCGACTGCTGGCTCGACGAGGACACGAAGGTCTACCATTTTACTGCTGAGATTTTTGAGGAGGAGTATCCGAGAGGACCGGTAAGGAGGAAGCCACTATAAGTTAAATTTTCATTTTAAGATTCTCTTGGTTATTAACAACATTTAAATAATTGTGTTTCAAATATCGATATGGGTGAGTTTATGTCTAGTTCAAGAAAGATGATGATATTTTTTACAATCCTTTTGATTGTTGGGAGTGTTATCCCCCTGGACTTTGTTGCGGCCATTTATGGGAGTGTTATCACTAGGGATGCTACGGATGAAGCCATCGCTATCCTGAATTCTGAATTCCATGGTTCGTTCGTTAGTGCACAGTTTACAGGTGTTGAGGAGCAGATTCTCCTCGCCAAAAAGCCAATCCTTGGCTTTCCGATTGAGGGTGACTCGTATGTGATTCTCAGCTCGGGAGATGCAAGGTACGTGGTAACAGGGAATGGAACCTACGATGTTGAGAGCGTTGGGGGAGTTTCCATAGCGGGGGGACAGCCTGCTACGGGTCAGGATATCTATGACGTCGCAAAACTGACGATAACCCTGAGGGTCCCATATGGTGCAAAGGTCCTCTCGTTCAAGTGGAGGATGGTCACGGACGATTACCCAGATTACAACGACTTCTTCTACGCTTACGTTGTCTTTCCCGATGGGACAAAGAAAATCGCCGCCACCCTTCCCAACGGCACTATACCCTACATCACTGCCATTGATCCCTATCTCACCCCCATAAACGGTGAGGACGGTGTTGTCTTAGAGGACATGAGTCCAATCTACACCGCCAGTGTGGACGTCTCCCAGTATCAGGGTGAGCAGATAACCCTTGTCCTTGAGGTGGGCGATGCAGATGATGATATAGTAGACACCGCTGTGCTCATAGACGACTTAAAGTTCGATGTTCCCGTCACTTTCATATACACCAGGATGATGGCCATAATGCGGATCTGGACGATGTACTTCCTCAACTTCCACGACGAGTTCGATGAGGTCTACACCAACGCAACTGTCTTAGGCGTTGACAATGAAACGCTCGCATTAGCTATGGAGATGCACCAGAATGCGACCCAGATGATGCTGGACGCTTGGCACACTGACAATCTCAACGACATCAAGCTCCGCGCCTGGGGATGGATACCCACGTTCCCGAAGATGCACTTGGTCAGAAGGGCCTACCTAACGGAGAGAGACGCCGTCCACATGCTCCAAGAGGCTATAAAGTCCATTTAGAGCTCCTAACTCTGTTCTTTTCTCAATTTTGCTATGAAGAAGCTGTTGCAGTCGTGCCTGTGCGTCCATGCTCTGAAGACTTTCTCCCCTATTTCAAGGAAGCCCCTATCGCCCCAGCTGAAGGGATAGTTGGTGACCTCAAGCCCGACCCGGTTTATTGCGAAGAGAACGTTTTCCTCGTCCTCGTCAATCCTTATAGAGCACGTCGAATACGTCATCTCGCCGCCGTCTCTCAGGTTCTCATGGGCGTTCCTCAACATGTTCCTCTGGACGTTTATGATGCGCTTTATCTTCTTCTCGTCGAAGCGCCACTTGACTTCCGGAAACTGCCTGTAGGTTCCCGAGCTTGAACATGGGGCGTCGAGGACTATTTTATCAAATTTCTCTTTATCCCTGAAGCTCTGGCCGTCCGCGTGGACGAGCTTGACGTTTTTGATTCCGAGCAATTTCATCTTTTCCTTCATGCGCATGAGCCTGTCGTAGGAGTAGTCAACCGCTACAATCTCCCCTTTGTTCTCCATCAGCGCCGCTGCGTGGAAGGTCTTGCTCCCCGGTGCCGCCGCCAGGTCGAGAACCCTCTCCCCAGGCTCTGGAGCTAAAACGTGGGCGACGTAGGCACTCGCCAAATCCTGAATTACGAACTTGCCCTGTCTGTACCAGTCGAGCCTTGTTACGGGCGTTTTATACTCAAGAATCTTGAGGACGTCGGGAAGGGGAGTTAAGGCAGTTCTCACGCCGTTCTCTTCGAGATAATCCCTCAGGGAATCAACGTCCGTCTTGAGGGTGTTAGCCCTCACATAGTAGCGCTGCGCCTTGTTGTTGCTGAGGAGCAGGCGAACGGCCTCATCGTAGCCGAAGAGCTCGACTGCGTACTCCACATACCACTTGGGATGCGAGAAGCGGACGGAGAGCCACTCGATTCTGTCCCTCTCTTTGAGCCTCTTTAGGGCCCTCCCGACGTCGAACTTCTCTATCTCGTGCATCAGCGCGTTAACAAACTTGGCGCGGGAAAAATCAAAGCGCTCCTTGACGACGCGGATTATAGAGTCGGTGGCTATTGCCGGGGGAATCTTCCTGAAGTGGATCTCAAAGGTGCCTATGCGGAGGAGATTAGCCAGATAGAGATCGAGGTCTTCGACCTTTGAGCCTTTAAGCACGGAATTGATTATGAAGTCAATCTTGGCCCTCCACTTCTCGATTTCAAAGACGTAGGCGTGAGCTAAGCCGCGCGCCTTCTCGCGGTCTTTACCGGCGACCTTCTTAAAGACCCTCTCAAGGGCGTGCTTCGAAGACAGCTCGCGCTCCTCAACGAGCATGAGGGCGTCGGCCACCACTTCCTGAAAGCTTACCCTGTAAAACAGCTCCATGGACTGGGCTTTGACTGGGAGTTTAAAAAAGTGGTGGTGGGCATGATCATGCAACTCTTTACTCTCGCTTCTTTCGACAAGTTCTAATTATGAAACCAAACTCAGAAAAAATTTATCCTTGAAAAAATTACTACTAATAAATGAATAGAAATGCTTATAAAAGAAAATGGTACTATTTGTACTGTAATATTGAATTAGAGGTGAACAATATGAAATACAAATCCCTATTAGCAATTTTGCTGGGATTGTTTATTCTTGGTGCTACCGGCAATGTGAATGCAGAGGCTTTCTATGGAAACTCTGTGGAAGTTGTAAGTGCCGAAGGCATTTATGATCCGAATCCCCAACAAAAGTCGGGAATGGATTTCTCCAATGCTATTGGAAGTTTTGTTTTTGATATTTCAGAACACAAGGTTAGAGGAACTATTGAATATGACAACAAAAAAGTATCAGTTGATTGGGATTTCTCAATATTTAAATCAACCGAGTTTGAGGGATACGCGTTTTTGTTTAACGTGAGTCGCTCCGAAGATGTACTTGGTCTTGAAGCTGTGGTATATCAAAACGGTACTGTTTGGATTTTTGCAAGAGAGCGGCATGGGGGCATAATAGCTCTCATGGGATTCAGTAAGACTTTAGTGGAGACTCTGTCCAATATGAATATCCCCTCCTCTGGGGTTTCTAACAAAGAGTGGCTTTGGATGACACTAGAACCAGAAATCAAGACTATCACTTTGCCTGCCATTCAGGTTGGGCAAATCGTAGTGCCCAAAGTGGGTGCAGACAGAATATTGCCAATGGCCACGTATTCAAGGGACGTTGTAAAGATCGTTGAAAAACAATATTCTGTAGGATGGTGGAGGTGGAAGACTACTTATTACATTAAAGTTGCGTTAAAATTGTATGGGTCAACTTCCATTAAGAACTATGGAGATTATCTTATTAGAGTTATTGTTTTGGACGAGGGAGAAATTTCAAATGGGAAAAGAATTAGCAAAAATACTCCCCTGTTTTTAGGGGATAGGGGTGATCCCAGAACCAATCCTATTGAGGTGGGTCTGTGGGTACCACGCTCTCCCGAGGATTACATTATAGACACTAAATTCACATATTCGGGAGAAACAGCCCCTCTCAACAAAATAAGCTTGGGTTGGGATTTGCTAATCAACATGGTTAACCCCATTAACATCTTGCGCTTTTTCGTGGATATTGACCCCGGTGCGGATTTTGATGACTTTCCAGATCCAGTGAACTCAATACGTGTTGCCTACCGTAATATCGCCTTGGCTAGGCCTGGACACTGGACAAAAGCGTACGTACACATTGATCATGTTTCAGGAAACGGCTACGGGACAATCGGCGCATTTTTCAAGGTTCCAGTATACTACCAAGTAACAGGAACCCAAGCTCTTAGAGTCGTTGGTCTTATAAATACTAAAATTAGAAATTAGGGCTTGGCATAGTTAGTGTACAGGAAACTGAAACTCTTTGATTTCATTTTTTTGTTGTTGAGATTCACAAATAGGAGGTCTGCACATATGAAACCCAAGATAAATAGACTCATCATCACAATCCTTGCGTTAATTGTTGTTGGAGGAGCTTTGTATTATTTAATAGGTGAATATGGTTCTCAAAGGTTCATAGAGGGGCAGAGGGACTACGAGAGACTCTGCATTCGTCAGATGACCTCGCTAACCCTCAGCGACGTTCGATTTCATTCACAGGAGGCGCTCGATTCGCTAGAGCGGAACTCCACGGAGGTTTTTAACCTTTCAATGGTAGAGCTGGCCCTCGATCTTTCGAGATTGGAATCGAATCTTGTAAGTTCAGCGATGTATATTTTCCCGGAGGACTTTCCTGACAATGAAACGTTGGTTAACATGACAAAAAACGACCGATGCATCACATTCATAGAACTTTCTCGGAATGTCTTTCTAAACGGAACTGCCAACATCTCCGCCGTCCGCGGGGGATTAGACCTGATTTACAATTTTGCCACAGAGTGGCGAGAGAACGGCAACTATCCCAGCGAAGAGCTTTTGAAAGCCAATGCCGAGCTTCAGCAGAAGTGCAGTGCCCTTGTTCCAAAGGTTATGAATCCTTGATTGTTGGTCTTTTCTCCTTTCTTTCTGATGAACATCGATGGCGAAGTTTATTAGTTCTGGATTCGATAACCCAATAGGTGTTGGTTATGATCCTCGACGTCGACTACATCACAGAGGGTGGAAAGCCTGTCATCAGGATCTTCAAGAAGGAGAAGGGTGAGTTCAAGATTGAATACGACAGAGACTTCGAGCCTTACATCTATGCACTCCTCAAGGACGATTCTGCCATCGAGGAAGTGAAGAAGATAACGGCGAAGAGATATAACACCGTCGTCAAGGTCAAGCGTGCCGAGAAAGTGAAGAAGAAGTTCCTCGGTCGACCGGTTGAGGTATGGAAGCTCTACTTCGAGCACCCGCAGGATGTCCCCGCCATAAGGGATGAGATAAGGAAGCATCCCGCTGTGGTAGACATCTATGAGTATGACATCCCCTTCGCCAAGCGCTACCTCATAGACAAGGGCCTCGTCCCCATGGAGGGCGATGAAGAACTGAAGATGCTCGCCTTTGACATCGAGACGCTCTACCACGAGGGTGAGGAATTCGGAACCGGACCCATACTCATGATAAGCTACGCGGATGAGAACGAGGCGAGGGTTATAACCTGGAAAAAGATCGACCTGCCCTACGTTGACGTCGTCTCAACCGAGAAAGAGATGATAAAGCGCTTTTTGAGGGTTGTTAAGGAGAAGGATCCTGATGTTCTCATTACCTACAACGGTGACAACTTCGACTTCTCATACCTCAAAAAACGTTGCGAAAAGCTTGGGATAAGCTTCACCCTCGGGCGGGACGGAAGCGAGCCGAAGATACACCGCATGGGCGACCGCTTCGCCGTGGAGGTTAAGGGGAGGATTCATTTTGATCTCTATCCGGTAATAAGGCGCACCATCAACCTGCCGACCTACACCCTTGAGGTTGTTTATGAGGCGGTCTTTGGCAAACCCAAGGAGAAGGTATACGCGGAGGAGATAACCCTTGCCTGGGAGAGCGGCGAGGGGCTTGAGCGCGTTGCGCGCTACTCTATGGAAGATGCAAAGGCAACCTATGAGCTCGGAAGGGAATTCTTCCCGATGGAGGCCCAGCTTTCGAGACTGATAGGCCAGAGCCTCTGGGACGTGTCGCGTTCCAGCACGGGCAATCTGGTTGAATGGTTCTTGCTGAGGACGGCCTATGAGAGGAATGAGCTGGTACCGAACAAGCCAGACGACAGGGAGCTAGCGAGGAGAAGGAACAGTTACGCCGGCGGCTACGTTAAGGAGCCCGAGCGCGGACTATGGGAGAACATCGCTTATTTGGACTTCAGGAGCCTGTATCCTTCCATTATCATAACCCACAATGTCTCGCCGGATACGCTCAACAGAGAGGGCTGCAAGGAATATGATGTCGCCCCTCAGGTCGGCCACAAGTTCTGCAAGGATGTTCCTGGGTTCATCCCAAGTCTGCTCGGTGCCCTGCTTGACGAAAGGCAGAAGATAAAGAGGAAGATGAAGGCTACGATAGACCCCCTCGAGAAGAAGCTCCTTGATTACAGGCAGAAGGCTATCAAGATCTTGGCCAACAGCTTCTATGGATATTACGGCTATCCCAGGGCAAGGTGGTACTGTAAGGAGTGCGCCGAGAGCGTTACCGCCTGGGGCAGGGAGTACATTGAGATGACGATAAGGGAAATTGAGGAGAAATATGGCTTTAAAGTGCTGTATGCGGACAGCGTCACCGGGGACACCGAGATAATCATACGGCGGAAGGGGCGTGTTGAGTTCGTCAGAATCGAGGATCTATTTGAAAGGGTCGATTACAGAATAGGTGAGAAGGAGTACTGTACCCTTGATGGAGTTGAAGCCCTGACCCTTGACAACAGGGGGAAGCTAGTCTGGAAGAAGGTTCCCCACGTCATGAGGCACAAAACTGATAAGAAGGTTTATCGCGTTTGGCTTACCAATAGCTGGCACTTGGAAGTTACTGAAGACCACTCCCTTATCGGCTACCTCAACACCTCCAAGGTAAAGCCGAACAGACCGTTAAAGGAGCGGTTCGTTGAGGTTAAACCGGAAGAACTCGGAAAGTCAGTGAAGTCCCTCATAACGCCGAGGAAGGCCTTAGCCAAGAGCGTAAAGCCAAACCCGGTTGCGGTTAAGTTCTGGGAGCTGGTGGGGCTTCTCGTCGGCGACGGCAACTGGGGTGGTTCTTCAAACTGGGCCAGATACTACGTTGGCCTCGCCTGCGGCAACGACCGGGACGAAATAGCCCAGAAAGTCCTCGAACCGCTGAAAGAGATGGGAGTGATCTCGAACTACTACGACAAGAGCAGGAAAGGCGACCTCTCGATACTCTCAAAAGGACTGGCGCGGTTCATGGTTAGGTACTTTAAGGATGAGAACGGGGAGAAGGGGATTCCTGGCTTTATGTTCAACATCCCGCGCGATTACATAGAGGCTTTTCTTAGGGGCCTGTTCACGGCCGACGGAACGGTCAGCCTGAGGCGCGGCGTTCCAGAGATAAGATTGACCTCCGTCAACGGGGCCCTCTTAGAGGACGTTAGAAAGCTCCTCTGGCTCGTAGGAGTTTCGAACTCGATGTTCAGGGAAAGCAATCCAAACAGGTACAACGGAAAGGTCAGCGGCACATACTCAAAGCATATCCGCATCAAGGACAAGAGGGCCTTCGCCGAGAGGATAGGCTTCATCCTCGAAAGGAAGCAGAGGAAGCTCGTCGAAAATCTCAAGGAATCTATGATGAAAAAGAGGGCCTTCAAGTACGACTTTGACCTTGTGCAGATTAAGAAAGTTGAGGAGATACCCTATAATGGCTACGTCTATGACATAGGGGTTGAGGACACCCACAGGTTCTTTGCCAATGGAATACTCGTCCACAACACAGACGGCTTTTATGCGACAATACCAGGAGCGGACGCTGAAACTGTCAAAAAGAAGGCTAAAGAGTTTCTTAAATATATAAACGCCAAGCTGCCTGGCCTCCTAGAGCTTGAGTACGAGGGCTTCTACAAGCGCGGCTTCTTCGTCACCAAAAAGAAGTACGCCGTTATCGACGAGGAGGGCAAGATCGTAACTCGCGGGCTGGAGATAGTCAGGCGTGACTGGAGTGATATAGCTAAAGAAACGCAGGCTAGGGTTCTTGAGACTCTCCTAAAGGACGGTAATGTTGAGAAGGCCGTTAAGATAGTCAAGGAGATAACCGAGAAGCTGAGCAAATACGAAATCCCGCCGGAGAAGCTCGTTATCCACGAGCAGATAACCCGCGAGCTTAAGGACTACAAAGCAACTGGTCCACACGTGGCAATAGCCAAGCGTTTGGCGGCGAGGGGAATAAAAGTTCGCCCCGGCACGATAATCAGCTACATCGTCCTTAAGGGAAGCGGAAGGATAGGCGACAGGGCGATACCCTTCGACGAGTTCGACCCAACGAAGCACAAGTACGACGCTGACTACTACATCGAGAACCAGGTTCTCCCGGCTGTGATGAGGATTTTGGAGGCGTTTGGATATAAGAAAGAGGATTTAAGATACCAGAAGACAAAGCAGGTCGGCCTTGGGGCGTGGCTCGGTGTGAAGGGGAAGAAGTGAGAGGTCATTTAGTCTCTTTCTCCAGCATTTTTGCTACAACTTCCCTTTCTAGCCTTTCTCTGACCTCTCTGAATCTGAGTTCTTGAAGAGATGTTCCATATTTTTTGAGAGTTTTATCGAGTTCTTTTCTTGATTCCCAATACTTTTCTCGATCTTGCGGGGATTTTGTTTGAAGATATTGGATTTTGTGTTGAAGGAATAGCTCGTATTTCTCGCGAATTTCTTTGTTTATTCTTCCCTGTTCTTCTAGCTTTTTCATAGCATTCCTGTAAAACTCGTCATAATGAAAGAGCCATCCTTTATAGTCTGCACCCCAGACTCCAAGCTCATCTAGGAGTTTATGCCTATTGGGGTGGTATACACCGAGAACAAAAAGCCATTCGGGGGAATACTCATTGGTAATGGTCTCAACAACTTTTCTCAAATGCCCGTTCCCATTTTTCAAGTACACGTATTTGCTATTTTGCCGCCTCCCGAGAAGACCTCCGATGGCGATGTATTTGTAGCCCATATCCAGGAGCATTCCATAGCATTTTTTATATTCATCAGCATCGTTGCCTTGGGCTACACCTATTAGTTTGAACTTTTTCTTGAATCCGTTGTCTTCGTAGACGTTGATAGCCTCTTCAGCACTTTTTAAGGTGCCATCCATGTCATGGAGAACGTCTTTTATAATCCCATAGTCAACTTTTAACTGGATATATTTTTCAAAGAGCTCCTCGTAGGTGTGGTTTGAACCATTTTTCTGGAATACTCCGCTGTCAGAGATTTTTATAATGTTCTTTTTTAAAAGCCTGTTAAACCTTCTCCCCTTTTCAGGAATATCGTCGACGTACTTCAGCTGGGTTTTAGCTGGGAACTTACTAAACAGCTCAGTGAATTGGTGAGATACATTGACATGAGTCATTAGTCCAAATTGGAGGTTAGGGAATTTAATGAACAGTCCCTTGAGAATTTCTAGACTAGCTCTGCGATCTAAAACAAAAAATGGAATCATAAAGGCCACCTGGGAATTATAGTCTGAGTTGCTTTTTTAATTCATCGATCTTAAGATCGTAGAGGACATCACTTAAAGGTGTAGGCCTGACTATCCCCTCTAGACTATATCTTCTGAAGACCTCCATTAAGATAGTAGAGTTAATAGCCGCACCTGTAAGAACGGCTTTTCCAGTGCCAATGTTTTTTAGCATCTCGATTTCTATCTTGGTTAACCCCTCTGTGACTTTCTTAACATATTCTTGATCATCTGGATTCTTTAACTGGTGGAGTATTAACGTATTGCACTGTGATACTACTTCTACGTCTACAGTAGAGGGTTTTTGTGAAATGATCCCATAAGATAACTTGAATTTTCTTCCTTCATATGCTAGATCCCGAAGTGATGAAACTGCTAACCATCCTGCATAGTCTCTCTCAGGTGATGCATGAGCTGGAATTAGAGATCTAGCTTCCTCCAGTATAAATAGAAGTGGATATCTAGACTTCTCTGGTATCCTGATGGTCTCTTTTGTGTCTTCATTGTATATTCCAAATTTGTAAGCCCTAAAAATATATTCCACTATTGCGAATACAACAACTTTACGCATTTTTTCTGGGAGAGAGTATAATGAGAATACGTGAATTCTTTCTGGAGTATTCCCCATGAATATATCAACTGAAAGTTTATCAACTTCACTAGGGTCTGCCATCTTTTTGAGATCCCTGTACGCATTTTTGAGCCTTCTTAACTTTCCGTCTAGTGCTCTCCTAGTGGCATCATGTTCAATTCTCCGGGTCTTTTTTATCAGATCTTCTATAAATGCTTCTCCTTTTCTATCAGTTTCATTTCTTTCTTTGTCATCTTTTGGCTTAATAAAATCGTATAAATATCTCCTCTGAGCATCACTAAACCTCTCTCCAAGGAAACCTTCCATAAGTTTAAGTGTGAAGTCCTCAAATCCTTCTCCATAATATTTTAGTTCCGGAAAAATAATGTGTTGTCTAATGTTTTCTTTAAGCTTTTTCTGGAATTCAAATAAGTCGCTCTTCTTGATATCATCCAGGTTATATTTAATCTTGTTAATAATGTCTCTAAAGTTAGTAATGACGTACCAGATAGGTTGATTTAGGAGAACACTCAATGTTTGAAGCAATGGTGTAAGCTCTTCTGGCCGGATACTAAGTCCCTCACTTTCTAAAAATGCTAGCATCTCACGTTTCTTATCTGGATTTATCTCAAAGACACCCTCAAAATTCACAACAGTTCTATTGGCATTAGTAGCGGAGTAATAGTCTCCATGCGGGTCAAAAATTATTATCCGATACCCTCTCATTGCAAGTTCCTCAATGATCTTGGCAGCAGTATTAGTCTTCCCTGAGCCAGTCATACCAAATACTGCAAAATGCTTGGTAACAAGCTCGTCTCCATTAACTGTTATTGGAATCTTCTCTGTTGATCCAAAACTTTCGATTTTTCCGATTGGAATGAACTCAGGGGATTTCTTATAGAATAGTATCCTAAGACTATCGGTACTAAGAGGATACACCTCTTTACCAGGAGGTACTGGTTTGCGATTTTGCTCAATTTTATCTCCTTTTAAAAGGCCCACCACTTCACATTCCGCAATGGCATATGTGTATCTTTCGGGAGGAAAAGACACTCCAATGCCCTCAATAAGCTCTTTGGCTAGTGCTCCGGCCTGTTCAATACTTAATAGAGGATTTTCTTTCTTTACATCCAGGATCCTCCCAACTATCTTCTCATCCTCATCTAGTGGCACTTCGACATAACTAAAGACCAAGTTCTCTTTTTCTGCTTCTTTGTCAGTTATAACAAACTTAAAGCTCAAAGTTGAGGTCACTTCAACAATATTCCCGATCTTTTTCATCTTTTCACCCCCTTTCCCAAAAGTTTCTAGATAAGGCTTTGAATATTCTCAACATATCTTCTGTCCTGAATTCTCCACTTAGAATGTCAACTAACACATATTCTAGGATTTGTCTTAGGTAGTTAGTATGTGTCCTGGCTACTTTGTCAGTGTAATATAGGATAATTGGAAGCCCATAATTGGGGTAGAATAGGGATAGCAGATATGTAGCTCCTACTATCGGAGTGTAGTCAGAGTATATGTCAAAGAACTCAATCCTAATTGGCTCTCTTAGCGGCGTTGTCCTAAGGTATGAGAACAAGATTCTCTTTTCCTCGGGATCAAAATAATATTGCAAGATGCTTCTGTAATCATTGTCTATGCCATATTCTCCATGTCCTAATTTATCTTGGAATATTTCTCGGGTCACATACCTGTATGTTTGAATAGGAGTGGTGTATTCTCCTTCATTGAGAAGATTTGTTGTGATAACAGAGTCCGTTATATTCAGCATTTTGATCATCCTGAAAATGTACTGGTAGAAATCTCTCTTGTCTCTTTCAAGTCTTCTTGACCGTATCCTATCTACAATCGCATCAAAAGGAACCCCATGCGCTGCGTGTTTGTCGAATATGCTCTTAATATTTTTTGGAAGGTCATAATATTCATCCGAGATATATGACATCAACAAAAGTGGGGGTAATACATATTGGACGAATTCGGTTGCCCTTTCAATATTTTCTACTACAGCAACCAGTGGAACTTCATTCTCTTTACAAAGATCGTATAACTCACGTAGGAGCCAGAAATATATGGTTATTCCGGGGTAGTATTCCCTGTCTTCAAATTCTATCATGTTTCCGGTTCTGATGTTCATTGGAAGTGCCTTGTACCAAAGCCTTGAAAGTCTGCTATCGCTTCCTGAGTTCTCCAAGCGAGTTATAATGCTCCCATATATCTCCTCTACATTTTCTACTTCCTCATCGTGAAGTTTTCTTAATAATTCTTCGCCATACTCATCCTTACTAATGATATCTCCCTCATAGCTGTCCGGTCCCAGTTCCTCTGCGGATCCAAGATCTAAACTAAGCACACGAACTGCTTCTTCTTTCTTTAGGAATATATCAGTAAAACCCCCAATAGCTCTGACTAGCGGGCCATGCATAAAAACAATCGGCTTAAATCCTCGGTTGATGCTTCTCTCAATAACAACTTTTGCCACAAACAAATTTCGTAGATATCCCCAGAATTGGTTCCGTTTTTCAAAATAAGCATCTTCTCTGAAGTCCACTTTAAAATCCCTTACAATAGGCCCCAGGTATTCTTCCTGTCTCTCTGGGGTTCTAGATATTCTGAACGCAACACTTTTCAAATATGCATATGCACTACCCTGGAGAGGCATTTCGACTCTGGACTCATCAATCCCAATAAGCTCTATTTTGGCATCTCTAAATATCTTTGTCGCTAAGTCTATGTTCAGGCGCTCAATAACGTCATCTCTTGAGTGAAAGGGAGCATCGGGACATGTATCCAATAGACATTGAACCTCCAGGGAATAGGGCGATAAAGTTCCAGTTCTGCATGCGGTTAGAGTTAGTGGCGTATTGTTTCTTATTTCTAATGGAATTTCTTCTAGTATGAACTTGAAAACTTCTTTTAAAAGATCCTGGTTCTTCCTAATTTCCTCTGGGACAATTAGGAACTCATTTTGTAACGCCTTCTTCCTGCCTAAATCTGTGAAATACGTCTGTTTAAATGCCATAAAGCGCCCCCTCTAAAATTTTATCAAGGTTTCTGATATCTCCCATATTCCCATATCCAAAACTTATCAGTCTCGTGCCAGTCTCTTTACATGCTTTCTCAATTAGCTCTCGATACTCTTTCCTGGCCCCGCCTTTGTAGAAAATGATCAGATCAAAGTTCTTGATGACTTCTCTGACCTGGGGCAGAAGCTCTGCCGCTCTTTCAGGTGTCATGACTTTATCATAGGGTTCTATGACAGTATCAGCATTGACCAATCCATACTTAGCACTGAGGATATAAAACGGAAGTCCAAGTTCTTTTGACCTGCGGTAGAGATGTCTGATTCTTGAAGACTTGTATAACTTACCTGCAGGTTGTGGTGTGTTTTCTTTTTTAGCACCACATGCCGTTACTAAAGCCACCTTAATGGTGATCACCTGGGTATGTTAGGAGATTAGAGATATTTAAGTTTTTAGGTAAAATTTGCCTACAATCATCATTGGTTTTAATGTCCCGAAACCCTTTTATCCTCGCAATACAAAACGTATTTTGAGGTGTAATACATGGCAGTTATCACGGTTAGGATTCCCGACGAGCTGAAGCTCAAGATGAAGGAGCTCAACATCAACTGGAGCGAGGAGATACGGGAGTTCATAAGGAGGAGGATAGACGAGGAGGAGCGGAGACGGAAGATACGGGAAGCTTTGGAGCTCGCAAAGGCAAGTGGGAGCGTGAGCAGGGGCTTTGCAGCAAAGTCAGTGAGGGAGGACCGTGATAGTCGTTGATGCCTCATCCCTAGTAAAGGTCGTTCTTCAGGAGCCTGGCTGGGAAAAGGTTCCAGTGGAGCCCAGCGTGGCGACTCTCGACTACGCGCTCGTTGAAGGCATGAACGCCATCTGGAAAGCGGTGCGGCGAAAAGAATTGACCTTGGAACAGGGAAAGATCAAGATAACCGTGCTCAAAACATTGGGGAGTTCATTAACCCTCTTCGAGGCTGAAAACTTCTTTGAGCGCTCCCTTGAAATCGCCCTAAAGGAAAACATCACTATCTACGATGCCATGTACATAGCTCTCGCTGAAGCCCTCAACGCCGAGTTCCACACCGCCGACGAGAAGCAGTACTATGCGGCTCAAAATTATGTGAAGGCAAAGCTGGTCAGGTAGCTTTTCCTTTCTCTAACTCCTCCAACACCTCCAGAATTCCCTCCACTCCCGGCACCTCAAAGCCCCTCTCGTGGATTTTCCTCACTTCCTCGGCCTCGGGATTAATCCAGACCGCCCACATCCCCATTTTAAGCGCTCCCTCAAAGTCTTCTGCATAGGTGTCGCCAATGTGGATGGTCTCACCTGGCTCAACGCCGAACGCTTTAAGCGGCTTCTCGAACATCTCGGGCATTGGCTTGTAAGCGAAGACCTCGTCCGCAAAGAAGGTCTTGTCCACGAACTTCATCAGCCCGAAGCGCTCAAGCAGAAGCCTTGTGTAAGAGCCAGGCCAGAACATCACGTTGCCCGTAACGGTGACCTTTAGGCCCTTCCTCTTGACGCCCTCAAGCGCCTCCTTTGCCCCCGGCAGAACGATTTCATCACCGACCTTAAGAACCGCCTTCGCGGCAGCCCTCCTTACAACCTCGACATCCGTTCCGAGGAGCTCTGCCAGAAGTTCCTGGCTCTCCTCTAAGGCCCTCTGAGGGTCACCTGCCGTTTCTGCCCTCATGCGCTTTATCCTCTCCCTTGTGAACATCATGCCCTCCACTACGTCGAGTATGCATACCCCCATGAGCTTGGACAGCTCAACGGCCATAGCATCGAGCATGACGTTGAGGTCTAGGAGGGTGTTCCAGACATCGAATGAGGCGAGCTTCATGCGTATCACCTGGAAGAGTTGGGGAAGGTGGAATAAAAATTCAACGGTTTATGCCTGAGATAATGAAAAGCCCTTCCATAAGCCCCGCTTCCCTAAGAATGGCCTTGAGGTTTCTGAAGCGGGAGCGCATGACAAAAAGCTCGTAAAAGCCTTCCAGATTGCCCCAGTGTCCGTAGGCCGAAAGAGCCAGGTACATGACCTCTTTGGGCTTTAGCTTTCTGCACAGGCTCTCGTTTAGGGTCCTTAATGCCGGTCTGATTCTCTCCAGAAGTCCCTCCCGCTCTATGAGGTGGAGCATTAAATCTTCAACAGTGGGCTTCTTCCACTCGATTAGCTCGTCCTCAAAGGGAAGGCCTATGATTAGAGGTATTACCTCTGTCTTCCCAACTCTAAAACCTGTGGCCGTTTTTTCAGGACGGAACCGGGAGAGCTTCCCGGTTATTGAGGCCATCGCACTCTCTCTGTCGTCATCAACATCTATGGCGACTCCTATTTTGTCAACACTGAATTCAAAGACTTCCATTGCTCTGATAAAGTTGCCGAGGTTTCTGATAACTCCCGAATTGCCCTCACTTGGGATTACCGCTAAGAAGCCATTCTCATTTCTCAACAGCTCGAAGTTCTCACGCTCGAAGACCCTCTCAATGAATTTTAGATTCGCTGGAACTTCTCTGCTCTCTTTGAACTTGAAGAGCTTCTTGAAGACCGCCTTAAAGAACTTAGCATCAGTCTTACCCTCGACGAAAAGGACGCTTGCCCGGAAGGGTTCACCGGTAAAGCCGCCTCGGAGATCGAAGTCAAGGTATTTTCTCAGCTCATAGGCCTCCTTGGCGGTTAGATTCTTTCCAGTGTCGGAGTAAATAAGGAAATGTCCCTCGCCTCTGAACTTACCAAGTATGAGGTCTATGAGCTCGAGGCTCGCTGTTATCACCGTCTCCTCCCCGGTGAGCGATCTAACAATCTCAACTAGCTCTCTCCGGTTTTTTCCGCATTCGGGAAAAATCAGTGTGTTATCATCTGCAAAGGCCTCAAATCTCTTTCCAGTGATGATCCTCATTCACTTCACCATGTCAACAGTTATCGCTCCGATGACGGCGAATGTGCTTATAAGTATGGTCGCGTTGAGGTACTGCTCCGTCGTAAAGTCGGCTATCCCGTTGATGCCGTAGAGGTATATTAACCCGGAGGAAATCAGATACGCTATCAAGGTCACGGTGAGAAGTCTTTTTGGGACATGGAAGAGCTCCTCTTTTTTGAGGTTGCCTATCTGGGACTTCGCAATGAAGAGGTATGCAATGGCCAGGGTCATGAGGAGGATTACCAGGGAGCGCTCTACGGATATGTCTTTGGCGATTTCCCAAAGTTCGCCGGTGAAGAGGAATGGAAGGGCGAAGGTTACCGCACCGATGATCTCCTGGGCTATGTCGTCCCACCCGAGCCTGTCGGGCACCTTCTTTTTTTCGACCTCTCTGCGGAGCTCTTCAAGACTGTTGTATATCTCGTCAAGCTTATTTTTCATTTCGTTTCCCCTTTTGTCTTCTGGTGGGTGCTCAGGTTCGGGGTTCATCATCCCGTCAGCATTGGATTCACTCATCATCGCAGAAAGGATTTCCCCAGGAAAAGTTATAAAGGTTGAGATGCACCTTAATTCGGTGATAAACGATGAAAAAGGCTTTGGCTCTGTTTGTGAGCCTGACAATTCTGGGCTTGCTTCTTACGCCGATTAATGCAGTGATTACTGGCATTAATTCTGCCAATACCGTGATAGTTCTACCAACTACCAAAATAGTTAACGGCGTACCCCTTCACATAGGTGAGGACGCGATAACGGGCTCAAGACTCGGAGCTTTTCTGGTTCTCAGGGGGATTTCTCAGGGAACTTACACTACCACCGTTTCTGTACCCGTTGAGTACCACAGTGTGGTTATTCCTGATGAAAACCAGATATACAAACTCAATCCAATCGACATGCCCGACGTCGGAGTGAACGTTAGCGACGTACCCGTGGGGCACGCTGTAGTTGTTCAGGTTGACTTCTCCCGCGTTGAGTTTAACTCCACTAACGGGATGGCTGAGTTCCTCGACAGAAGCGTAGAGATAATCTTCAACGAGAACACAACGCCCCTCGATATAGGCGGCGATTATAAGGTTGTCTCGGCGACCATTGATGGGAAGGACACCATGTACTTCTACGCGTACTTGGAGGCCGACTCTGAATCTAGCTCGCTTGGCGATTCCATAGTCGTCGGTGGCTGGAAGATAAAGCTGCTCGACATAAACCTCGACGTCTCCAAGATGCTCATCGAGCTGACCTATCCCAGCGGCCTCATCAAGACCAAGACCATGAGCGAGGACAAGTACTACGTCATGTACGTCGACACCAACGGTGCCGAGGACTTTGAGGAGTACGACACCTATCCCTCTGCAAGAATAAACGAACTTCTCGAAACTGGGGCGAAGAACGTCTTCCTTTTCACCCCCACGGACTTCTTCGTTGGCATAAACAACGCCCAGATGGTCACCTACGACTACTGGTACTACGAGAAAGTGAAGCAGTACTCGGACGGTGATGTCTATAAAGGCCAGTGGATCTGGGACATAGACCCTGATAACGGGCTCTACACCCTCTACCTCCACGTGAACGAGAGCCTCGAGAGCTTCCCAAGGGTGTTCATAGGGTCAGGAGACGCCCTAGAGCTCCCAACTGATTGGGGTCTTGAGATTATGGCGGTCTTCCAGAGGGACGAGAACGGAGGGATAGTTGGAGTTGAGGGCTACCGCTTCGTCCGCGTTGCCACGGTTACGAGAACCGTCTCAGTTATCGCCCCGAAAGTCGAGGCTACGGACGATGTTTACGACTTCATCATCGAGGATACCGACCTGACGAGCCTTCCATCGGACAAGAACGTTATAATAATAGGTGGCTGGGTCAGCAACAAAGCCTGGGAACTCCTCGAGCAGGTCTATGGAACGAACATCGTGGATGCCATCAAGGCCGAGGTAGAGCAGAAAGGATACGTGATAAAAGAGCTGGACAACCCGAACAACCCGCAGTACAAGGTAATCATACTCGCAGGAAAGACCTATGAAGAGACAAGGCTTGCGGTGGAGACGTTTATGGAAGAAATGTGAAAGCTTATTTTATCCCGTTTTTCTAATTTTACTCACTCTTATTTAAGCCAGGGAATGCTCGTATTTTTTTGATTTAATCGGTGAGTAATGCCTTTTTTTGTTAATAAATTTTTTGGCATGGCGTGGGGTAGGTTTATATACTCAAACCCTCGTCTAAACGTTCATGCCACTGCAGAATTACAGGGACTTCAGCAGGGATGCATGGTTGCTCGTGGCCTACTCGTTTATATCCTGGCTAGGCGGCAACATAGCATGGTTCATATTCCCGTTCTATCTAAAATCCCTCGGCTTTGACTACACAAACATTGGGATAGTCTTCTCGCTCTCGACCCTGGCTCAGGCGAGCGTTCTCCTCTTCTCGGGCCCTCTCGGCACGAGGATAGGCTACAAGAGGGCCGTTCTTCTTGGAGTCTCACTGATGTTCTTGGGCAGGCTCATCCAGGTTCTATATCCGACCATAGTCATGCTCACCCTGGGCGGCGTGCTCATTGGGATAGGCCTCGCCTTTGAGGGCCCCTCCTACATGGCCCTGCTGAGCGGTGAAGTTAGCGACGAGAAGAGGCACTACCTCTTCAGCCTCTCATCCGCGATGGGAACGATAGGTTCCGCAGTGGGCCTCCTTTTAGCTGGCTTCCTGCCAAGGTACTTAGGCTACCGCGAGGTCTTTGCGCTGGTTCTCCTTATAATCCCGATTAGATTCGTTATCGTGCTCTTCGTGAAGTCCATTCTGGCAAGCACGGAGAAAAGACTCGACCTCAATAAGAAACTGCTCCTGAGAATCGGTCGCTTCGCTCTTCCGAGCGCCCTCATTGGTCTCGGTGCCGGTGTTACGATACCATACATGGGCCTCTACTTCAACCAGCGCTTCGGCACGAGCCTGGAAAGCATAGGCTGGCTCTTCGCCCTTCAGCAGTTCATAATGGGCCTTGGCATGTTTATCCTCCCGATGATAGCGGACAGGCTCGGCAGTGTCAAGACCATAGTCTCTTTCAACGGAAGTGCCAGTTTCCTGATAGCTGCGATGCCATTCTCCCCGACTTTCATGGTAGCGGCCTTCATCTACACCGTTAGAACTATTCTCATGAACATAGTCAACCCCATATGGAACTCCTTCATGATGAGTTCCTTCTCCAAGGAGGAGCGTTCGACTGTAATGGCCTTGAACAACCTCTCCTGGACGGCCACCTTCGGAATAGGTCAGTACATAGGCGGCAGGCTTTTCGACTTCTCTTTCACCTGGCCGTTCCTTATAACGGCATTCCTTTACGTAATCTCTATGCTTGTCTTCTGGGGTTTCTTCCGGGACGCAGAGACAAAAGGTTATAAGTCCCCATCGGCCTAAAGTGACTTCAGTGAGAGAACTTCTGGAGAGTGTGAGCCATGGTGGTTAAAGACTGTCCTGAGTGTCACGGAACGGGTAAAGTCAAGGTTGGCGAGAAGGAGTGTCAAGTTTGTAACGGCTGGGGCTATGTTCCGGCTGATTTCAAGCTCGACAAGCAGCTTAAAGGTTATAGAAACCTGGACTACTTCGGCGTTGAAGACGAAGTTGACGAGATACCCTGTCCCGAGTGCCACGGCAAGGGCGTTGTACCGGTTTACGACACTTGTCCAACCTGCGGCGGAACTGGCCGTGTTCTCGCCTGCGACATCTGTGGTAAGGTGAAGGAGCCCTGGGAGCCCGGTATGGAAACCACCTGGGTCTGTCCGGACTGCATGAGGAAATACAAGGTGGTCTATATTCTCGACAAGACCTGCGACTATGAGGACGTTGAGATAGGCAATGTATATAAGGGAACCATAGACAGGGTGGAGCGCTTTGGTGTTTTTGTGAAGCTTAACCCGCACGTTACAGGGCTTATCAAGAGGAAGGACCTCCTTGGCGGCAGGGATTACGTTCCGGGTCAGGAGATACTCGTCCAGGTTCTTGATGTTAGACCCGACAAGCGCGAGGTTGACCTCATAGAGTCGGCCCTCAAGCACTACAAGGAGGTCGTCGTTAGAAAAGAGCTTCCAGTTACTCCAATCGGCGAACTCAGGAAGGACATGGCCGGAAAAACCGTGAGGATACGCGGTAGGGTCACCCAGATACAGGTCACCGGCGGCCCAACGGTCTTCACGATAACCGACGGAACGGGCATAACTTGGGCGGCCGCCTTTGAGGCACCGGGCGTTAGGGCCTATCCTAACATAAACGTCGGCGACATCGTTGAGATAATCGGAAAGATAGCCTTCCACTCCGGCGAGATACAGATAGAAGTCAGCGACATGGCCCGCCTCTGGGGTCCGGAGGCGGCTGAGGTAAAGAAGAAGATTGAAGAGCAACTCGACAGGAAGGCCCAGCCCGAGGACGTTGGCTTCCTCGTGGAGAGCGAGGTTCTGGAGAAGCTCAAGCCGAAGATAATGAAGGCCGCCTTCATGATAAGGCGCGCCATCTATGAGGGCAGGCCGATACTGCTGAGGCACCACGCCGATGCCGACGGCTATACCTCCGGCTTGGCCCTTGAATACGCAATAGTCCCGCTCATCGAGGAAGTTTCCCCAGACCCTGGCGCGAGGTGGAAGCTCTTCAAGCGCAGACCGAGCAGAGCACCGTTCTACGAGCTTGAGGATGTCCTCAAGGACATAATCTTCATGGTCGAGGATCACGAGAAGTTCGGCGATCCATTACCGCTCGTCGTCATAGTGGACAACGGCGGAACGAGTGAGGACATTCCAGCCTACAAGCGCATCAAGGCCTATGGAGTACCGATAGTCGTCATTGATCACCACGATCCGAGGGAGTGGATAAGCGAGGACAAAGCGGCCGTCGATGAGTATGTCGACGTTCACGTCAATCCTCATCATATCAAGCGCGGCTACTACGAACTGACCGCCGGAATGCTGGCAACTGAAATAGCGCGCTACATTAATCCTGCTGTAGAAGACAAGATCAAGCATCTGCCGGCCATAGCCGGAACTGGCGACAGGAGTAAAGCACCGGAGTTTTACCAGTACCTTGAGATAGCCAAGAAGGCGAAGGGTCTAACCGAAGAAGATCTCAAGAAGATAGCCGAGGTTATAGACCACGAGGCCTATTTCTGGAAGTTCATGGACGGGCACGGCATAATCGACGAGATACTTCTCCTAACGGGCAACCTGCAGAGGCACAGAATGCTTATCGACGCAATTTATCCAGAGGTCAAGGAGAAGCAGGAGAAGGCCCTTAGGGCTTCACTGCCTCACGTCAAGAGCGTCGTCCTGCCGAACGGCATAAGGTTCAACACCATAGACATAGAGCTCTACGCACCGAAGTTCAGCTACCCGAGCCCTGGCAAGCTGAGCGGCCTGATCCACGACCACTTCAAGGAGAAATACGGCGAGGACAGCCCGATACTCACTTTGGCCTACGGCCCGGACTTCGCTGTTGTCAGGGCGAGCGACGGCATGGCGGCCTACAACTTCGACCTCAACGAGATAATACCCAAGCTCCAGGAGGCACTCCCGAGTGCTGGCATCGAGGGCGGTGGCCACAGCTACGCTGGCTCAATAAAGTTCTTCGAGGGTATGCGCAAGGAAGTGCTTGAGGAGTTCGCCAAGCAGGTGCTCAAGCTGAAGAAGAGCTCTTGACCCTTTCTCAACCTTTTTAAAGGTGAAAGCTGAAGGTTTTTATGGTACAAGTTTTTGGAGGAGTCCGAATGAAGGTTAAGGTTGAGGTTACTTTTAGAATGGGCGGCGTTTCTTACCGCGGCCACAGATGGGAGGATGACGTTCTCGTCTTCGAGTTCGAGAGGCTGGGGGATGCCTTTATCCAGGTTCTAAGCAAAAGGATTGTGGAGGAGGAAGTTGAGCGCGAGCCTGCTAAGGTCCTCGTGGAGCTCCGCACGAAGGACGGGGGCAAGGTCTTCGAGGCAACTGAGGTGGACGGGGTTTATAGGGTGATAGAGCCTTAGCGCTTTCTCGCGAGTGCAGGTGTCAGTGCTGTCAGTATCAACAAGCTAGGACCGCAGATGTTTTCTTCGTTATTTCTTGTTTCCTTCTTTGCTAGTGATGTCTCTCCTGGCAGCTCTATTGGGTCTAGGCTTATCGTAACGCATCCTCCTCTCTCCCCGCGTATCGTGGTGTTGTAAATTGTCTTCCCATCACGCTTTATCGTTAGGCTGTAGATGCCTACTGGAACGTCCGTCTCGTTAAGGGGCGTCTCTCCGATAAGCTCTCCGTCGAGATAGACTTCCAGCCCCTTCTCCTTTGTGAGTATCCTGAGCTTGAAGGTTGGGTGCTTCAGCGTGGCGTTAATCAGTTTTCTTTCCCCATCTCGCAGGGAGACGTTCAGGGAGTAGACGAGGTAGTCGGGGTTGTAGAGCTGGATGGTGTAGTTGCCCGGCGTGATGGTGAGGTTGAGGGGTGTCTCGCCAACGTTCTTTCCGTTGATGAAGACGTGGGCCTTTGGGGTACTAACTACCATAAGGTACGCCGTTTGATTCTCTGAAGTGGTGAGGATTGGTGGAGTTATAAGCAGCATCGCCAGGAGGGCAAGAAAAAGGGCATGACCCTTCATTACTCCTTCCTCCAAGTTGCTTTATACCACTGACTATAATTAGGGTGAACGTTTTAAAGTTTGTCCCCTACCTACCTGCGGTGATGCCCATGTACATGGCGGAGTTCAAGCTTCGCTTTGGAGATAGGAAATGGTACGTCAGGAGGATAATCGAGGCTAACTCACTTGAAGAGGCCGAGGAGATGGCCGAGCGCTACGCCAAGGCCATGAACAAAGGCGAAGTCCTCTGGGAGCTGAGCTACGTTATAGAGGCTGAGAGGCCGCTTCTCATAGGAAAGGAAGAGCTCGAGAAGCTTGGGGCTTGATTTTGCTGTTCTTCTCTCCTCCCGGCTTTTCTGCAAAGTAAAAATGAAACGAGGCTACTCCCTCACAAACGCCATCAGAACCATAGCTATCGCGTTCATCAGCGCTGCGAAGGTGAACGAGTAGGTCAGTGAATAGCTCTGCCACAGCCAGCCCGCTATCACCGAAGCTGGAAAGACAAAGACACCAAAGACAGTGTGGTATGCGCCTATGATTGTCCCCTTCTCGAATTCCTTCGCTAAGTCAGCCATGTAGGCCCTCGGTATGGTGTCTTCGATGGCTATGTAGAGGCCATAGAGCACGAAGGCTGCTATTAGGGTGTAGAAGTCCCTCGCGTATGCGAAGGCCAGCGATGCCAGAGCCGCTATTCCGAAGCCGAGGGTTATCATCCTCTTCTTTCCGAAGGTGTCCGAGTAGGTTCCGAGGGGATAGGCTGAGAGAGCGTAGATTAGGTTGAAGAGCGCGTAAAAGCCCAGTCCCTGAACGACTGAGAAGCCGAGCTCCTCGGCCTTCCAGAGTGTGAAGGCGTAGCTGTACCTGCCGAGGGCGCCGATGGCAACCACGACGAGGAAGAGGCGCAGGTTTCTGGATTTGAGCGCCGAGATGCCCTTTACCTTCTTCTTTACCTCGCCACCTTTGTCTTTGACCAGCAGTATGACGATGACGACTCCGATTAAGCCTGGAATAGCCGAGAGCAGGAAGAGATAACGGTAGGCGGTTTCTAGGGGCAGGCTTTTGAGCAGCTCCAGAATCGCTATCGCCGCCAGCGGTCCGGCAACAGCTCCAAGCGTATCCATCATTCTGTGAAAGCCAAAGGACTTGCCTGTCTTCCCCTTCTCACTGGATTCGGCAATGAGCGCGTCTCTTGGTGCGGTTCTTATTCCTTTGCCCACCCTGTCGAGAACCCTTAGGGTTACAAAGTCCCACCACGAGTGGACGAATGCAAGGGCCCCCTTGGCGATGGTGGAGAACAGGTAGCCGAAGGCCACGAAGAGCTTCCTTTTTCTAAAGCGGTCGCTGAAGTAGCCGAAAAGTACTTTAAACAGCGAGCTCAGGCTTTCGATGAGGCCCATTATCGAGCCGCTCACGACCTTGCTAATTCCCAGGATTTCAGTCAGATAAGTTGGTACTACCGGTGCTATCATCTCACTGCTCATGTCGTTGAGGAAGCTGACGATCCCGAGCAGGAAGACGTTCCAGCTAACGCCGAAGATTTTCTTTTCCTTCTCCTCCATATTTCACTCCTCCAGGAGTTCTCTGCACAGCTCCCTAACTCGTTCCCTGCCCTCTTCGAGGGCTTTCTTTCCCTCTGGAGTTATCTCGTAGACTCTGACGCGCCTTCCGTCCCTTACTTCCCAGCGGCTCTTTAGGAGCCTGCTTTCCTCCATGCCGTGCAGAAGGGGGTATATCGTGCCCGGACTGATGTGATAGCCATGTCTTTTGAGCTCTTCCATCATGAAAGAACCGGTTATTGGCTCCCTTTCTGCGTGGTGGAGGACGTGCAGAGTCAGGAAGTCGCGGTATTTCATATCGAACACCGATATCGAAATCCGATATTGGGATTTAAAAAATTTTGGTCACTCGAGGACGTGCTTCTCAAGGACGTAGCAGTGGAAGGTTCCCTCAAAGACCTTCTCGTTCTTCTCGTTGAACACTTCGGCTTTCACGAGCTTCTTTTTGCCCAGATCTTCCACCAGGGAGGCCTTAGCGAGGAGTCTCTCGCCGGCTTTGACCGGTTTCAAAAAGCGCACCTCGGCCTTTCCGAGAACAACGGTCGGCTCGTTTACAGCGAGCATGGCCGCGTAATCGGCAAGCCCGAAGGTGAAGCCTCCATGAACCAGTCCGTACTCGTCGACCTTCATCTCGTCCGTCGTCTGAAGAACGACCTCTGCATAGCCTTCTCCAATTTTAACGGGCTTCCCCACAAGGGTCTCAGAGGTTAGAATATGCGTTCTCTGCTCCACGATCATCACCACTTTAAATTTTCTTCACCGTTTAAACCTCTAACGGGCAAAGGTTTATCTATTCCAACGCCCTAAAAACGTTAGGTGATTGTGTGCACCCGCTGAAGCGCGCCGTTGAGTATAAAGGCTCGGTTGAGTTCACGAGGAGCGAACTCGTTGGAATCATCGCCTTCAGCCTCAGGCTCATGGACATTAAAGCCACGAAGGAGCTCATAGAGAAATCCATCGAGAGTGGCCTCCTCGAGGAGAGGGAAGGAAAGCTGGTTGTAAACGAGGCCTTGTTAGAAGAGGAAGAGGCCAGTGAAGACCTCTTCAACGAGATGGTTGGATATATAGCGAAGTCCCTCGGCTGGGAACGGGAGGAGGTTCTCGAAGGCATCAAAGCTATGCGCGAGCGCTACGGTGACCTTGACGAGAAGGTTCTGGCGTATCTCTTTGGTATGGATAAGGGAGTGGACATGGCAAAGTTCAGGGAAAGGCTTGAGCTCTAGGTTTTCTCTTTTCGACTCACGTTATAGACATCAGGATGCAGATGTTGTTAAACAAATCAGTTTAACTTAGACAAAAATGTTTATAAGATTGGCCTTCGTCCAGCTAACGGTGGGGGCATCATGAATAAGAAGATAAAGCTGTTAGCTCTACTGGTGTTCCTCCTTGTTGGGTTTTCCTATGGTTGTATTAGTAACACGAACACCAGCACAACAAGCACTGTCTCCGAGAAGCCCAAGGTTTTGACGATTTCAACAACAACCAGCCTCTACGATACTGGAATTCTTGAGAATGTGGTCGCGCCAATCTTCAAGGAGAAGTACAACATAGAGCTCCGTTTCATTCCTAAGGGAACCGGTGGAGCGATACTCGACGCTAAAAGCGGTGCCAGTGACGCTATCCTCGTTCACGCTCTGTCGAAGGAGCAGGCCTTTATGGAAGAGGGCTACGGTGTTAACAGGAAGGTTTTCGCCTACAACTTCTTCGTCATCGTCGGCCCCAAGGATGACCCGGCTGGAATAAGAGGGCTCAGCGTTACTGAGGCGTTGAAAAAGATAGTCGAGTACGGAAGGGCACATCCTGACCAGCTCGTCTGGGTCTCAAGAGATGATGGTTCCGGAACCAACACCAAGGAGATAGCCCTCTGGAAGAATGCTGGCTTTGAGTTTGAAGCTTTAAAGAACGAGAGCTGGTTCGGCACGACCGGTTCTGGAATGGGCAATACCCTCCTCTACACCAGCGAGAGAAATGCCTACACTCTCTCCGACATCGGTACATACCTCAAGTACCAGAAGGAAGGCAAGATAAACCTCGATGTCCTCGTCGACAAGGGTGAAGAGCTTATCAACGTCTACGCTATAATCATCATTAATCCTGAAAAGATATCGGGCAAGGACTTTGAAGGCGCGATGTTCCTCGCTGAGTGGTTGACCTCAGAGGAGGGCCAGAAGGCAATAGCTGAGTACGGAAAGGACGAATTCGGAAGACCTCTATTCTACCCAGCGGTTCCGGTCCTTAAGAGTCAGGAGGGAGAAGTCTTCAAGTGGATACTCAAGTACGGCTTCATGAAGGACGGCGACAAGTACACCGAGTGCCCTGAGAAGTTCAGGTACAAGCCTACCTACGACTTCTTCGAGTTCCCTGCCTCGGTCGTGGAAGGCTAAGCCTTTTATTTTCTCTTTCCATCTCTGGGTGGATGAGCTATGGCATGGGACTACATAATCCAGGGATTTTCAGAGGCCATCAAACTGATAGACGACCCGTACGTCATTGAGATAGCCCTCCGTTCAATTAAGGTCTCTGGGATGGCTACTCTCATTGCCGTTGTCTGGTCTTTGCCACTCTCGGTTCTGCTTGGACTCAGGGACTTTCCAGGTAAGTGGCTCGTGAAGACACTGATAAACGGCCTCATGGGAGTTCCCACCGTCATCTGGGGGCTGGTGCTGTACCTTATGTTCGTTCCACTTGGCCCACTCGGCTCACTGGGCCTGCTCTATACCGAGATGGGAATAAGCATCGGCCAGGCTCTGCTGATCACTCCGATAATCATGAGCATAGTCGTAAGCTCCCTGGAATCCATTGAGGGTGAAATAAGAGAGCTCGCTTTAACCCTCGGTGCCGATGAGATTAGGGCTTCCTTACAAGTCGTCAGGGAGAGCATCGGGGGAATAGTCCTGGCGATAATAGCGGCCTTCAACAGGGCAATATCCGAACTCGGTATAGCGCTCATGATAGGCGGAAACATCTACGTAAAGGGCGGCGTCTACAATACCCGCGTCCTGACGACGGCCATACAGATGTACACGGTCAGGGCTGAGGTAAGCATAGCCATAGCGCTGGGCATAATCCTGATGGGCATAGTCCTTACCGTGAACCTTCTATCGAACCTCGTGAGGAAGTGGTTGGCATGAGCCTTGTTAGGGTTCTAAACCTTGTCAAGGCCTATGATGGGAAAAGGGCTCTTGACGGCGTCAGTCTTGAAATCATGAAGGGTGAGATATTCTGCGTTATGGGCCACAGTGGTGCCGGAAAGACGACCCTTCTGAGGGTTCTTGCCCTGCTTGAACGGCCAGATTCCGGTGAGTACTACTTCGATGGGGTCAGAGTTTCTTGGAACCGGCCGGGAAGTATCAGAAAGGAAATAACAATGGTGTTCCAGACGCCGGTGATGTTCAACACCACCGTCTTCAAGAACATAGCTTATGGCCTGATGCTGAGGGGTTATCCAATGGCCGAGATCAAGAGGAGGGTGGAAGAAGTTCTGAGGCTTGTGAGGCTTGAGGGGTACGAGCACAGAAAGGCAAAGACCCTCTCGGGTGGTGAGAAGCAGAGAGTGGCCATAGCGAGGGCGATAGTGCTGGAGCCAAAACTCCTCCTGATGGACGAACCAACTGCCAATCTGGACCCGACGAACTCCACCATAATAGAGGACATAGTCCGGGAGATTGCTAAGGAAAACGGGACCACAATAGTCTTCTCTACTCATAACATGTTCCAGGCCAAGAGGCTCGCGGACAGGATTGCCCACATGTATTCCGGACGGATTGTTGAGATTGGGGATACAAGGGAAATCTTCGAGAAACCCAAAAATGAGCTAACGAGGAAGTTCATCAACGGTGAGCTTTTCTGAAGTTCACTTATTCCGCGAACTGTTTTTAATGTGTTTTTCGAAATGTTAACTGGTGGTTGACATGCCTGAGGCGGCCTTGATAGTTGTAGACATGCAGAGGGATTTCATGCCTGGAGGAGCCCTTCCCGTTCCGGATGGTGACAAAATCATCCCGAGGGTGAACGAGTACATCAGAAAGTTCAAGGAGCGCGGGGCTCTGATAGTTGCCACGAGGGACTGGCACCCTGAGGACCACATCAGCTTTATGGAGCAGGGAGGTCCCTGGCCGAAGCACTGCGTTCAGAACACGCCTGGTGCCGAGTTCGTTGTTGAACTTCCTGAAGATGCAGTGGTAATCTCGAAGGCGGCCGATCCGGATAAGGAGGCCTACTCCGGCTTCGAAGGAACCAACCTGGCGGAAATCCTGAAGGAGAAGGGTGTAAAACGTGTTTACGTCTGCGGTGTGGCAACAGAGTACTGTGTTAAAGCCACGGCCCTCGACGCGGTCAGGCACGGCTTTGAGACCTATCTCCTACGCGATGCCGTCAGGGGCATCAATCCTGAGGATGAGGGGAATGCTTTGAGGGAGCTGGAGCAGGCTGGTGTGAAGGTTCTTTCCTCGCTATGACTCTCTTCCACTCTTTTAGGAGCGTCAGAAGAAGGTTGAGGACTATAGGCCCTATTATCAGCCCTTTTATCCCCATTGCCCACGTGCCGCCAACCATTCCGATGAAGACGAGCGTCTCATCGAGGTCCGTGTCCTTGGCCACTATCAGCGGCCTTATAGTGTAGTCAGGCATCGGAGAGACGAGGAAGAACCCATAGAGCGAGATGCCGGCAGCGTGGAGGTACATTCCCTCTTTAGCGAAGTAAGCGGCGGCAATGAGCCATATCATCCAGCCTTCGAAGAGGGGCACGAAGCTGAAGAGGAACGTAAGAAAGCCTGCCACTATGGCGGTGTAAATATCTGAAACGCCGAAGATTATGAAGCCGAGGGTCATGAGCACTCCCTTGGCAACGTTGAGGAGGAGCCACGCCCTAACCAGGGCACCCAGCGTTTTGCTTACGCTTTGGAGTATCTCTTCGCCGAGGTGCCGGTTTTTCTCGGGGAGGGAAAGCTGTATCTGCTCGATTATGCTCGTTGAGTTTGTCAGGGCGTAGTAGAATGTGAAGAGGAAGATGAACAGCTGCAGGATGTACATGGGGAGTGAAAAGGCCTGTTTGGATAGATACTCGGAAAGTTTGGGTATGAATTCTCCTGAGAAGTTCCTGATGAAGTCAAGAACTTCTGAGGGAAGCGGTTGGGTCAGCACCCAGTTGAAGAAGTCGACGACGTTGTAGTAGAACGATGCAGCAACCTGGGCGGAGATCATTATAAGTTCCGCCGTTATGGTGCCCCCAAGACCCACCATTCCGGCCGTCAGCAGGAAGGCCGACCTTGCCTCGCCGAGCTCTGGGATTAGTCTCTTGTGGATAGGATAGACTGCGTAAGCCAGAACGAGGCCGAAGAATATTGGCGTGATGAGCGGACTGACGACTTCCCAGGCGATGTAGATTATGACCAAGACCGTTGCGGCCCACGTGATTATCTCCGCCCTCATAAGCCCTCGACAGATTTATTAAGTCCGTCCTTATAAACTCTGCGTGGTGGGAGAAATGGAAAAGGAGCTCATTGAGAAGATTTCAGCTTACGTGGGCCGTGCTGAGTATTACCTGTCCGAGAGACGCTTTGATATGGCCTACAGCTCCTATATGGATGCCCTCTACGCGATAGGCGCCTACTTTGTTTACCGCGACACGGGCATGCTCCTGCCCGCTGGAGAACTAATGGGAATGCTGGAGAGCAGGTATCCTGAGGTTCATGAAGTCATAAAGCGCTACTCCGGAATCACGAGCTTTGATGAAGAAACGGTAAGCGCTTTAAGGGAGGATGTGGAAAGGCTCAGAGGGATGATGACTTTGCCGAGTTCTGAGAAGTGATGAGGCTCAGTGGCTGACCCTCGACGAGAGAACCTTTTCCCTTTTTCCTTTGTGAATTCTGCAGTCTCTTATCGCACCTTCAAGAGTTTTTGCCAGCCCCGTGTTCGTGTAGAGCGTGACCATAATCACACCCCTCCGGATGGATGAAAAATAAGCTCCACGATGTAATCCAGCCTGTACACATCAATCCTTGAGGGGCACATTTTGATGAGAAAAGCATGGTTCTTTTTTCTCTCCACACCCGGTTACTCCAGCATCCCGTCCACATAGAATACACTCAAAAATAGGAGCGGTTTCTCTATTGGTGTTAGCGGGTAAGCTCTCCCATTGTAGAGGATTGCTTGCCCCTAGCCGTCCCAATGTAAATCGCATCGCACAGGGCGTCTATGTACGAACCCAAAGTTTCATAAACTACATCATCTGACCCATTCAACACTATCACCTAGATCTTGTAATATCAGGAGTATATTGGTAATTGGTGCTTAACGGTGGTTGCCATGAGGATAGTCGCTGCTGACACTGGGGGTGCACTTCTCACGGAGGAGTATGAACCCGTCGGACTTATCGCCACGGTCGCGGTTCTCGTTGAGAAGCCATACAGGACGGCAACGCTCAGCATAGTCAAGTACGCTGATCCCTTCAATTACGACATGAGCGGCAGACAGGCCGTGAAGGATGAGGCATTTCTTGCTGTAAAGCTGGCAAAGAAAGTCAAGCCCGACGTTATTCACCTCGACTCTACACTCGGTGGGATAGAGGTAAGAAAGCTCGACGATGTCACCATCGATGCACTGACGATAACCGAGAGAGGAAAGGCAGTATGGCACGAGCTGAGGAAGGACCTTCAGCCCCTCGCGAAGAAATTCTGGGAAGACACGGGCATAGAAATTCTCGCCGTCGGAAAGTCGAGTGTCCCGGTCAGGATAGCGGAGATTTTCTCAGGAATATACACCGCCAAGTGGGCCATTGACTACGCGAGAGAGAACGGCAGGGCCATGGTCGGCCTGCCGAGGTATATGAAAGTTGAACTACTCTCCGGGAAGATACGCGGTGAGAGTCTCGACCCGAGAGAAGGTGGTCTCTACGGAGAGATTGAAGCGGATACAGACGGTATTGGCTGGGAGCTCTACCCGAACCCGCTTGTGAGGAGGTTTATGGTTCTGGAGGTCTGGAAGGAGTAAAGCCTTACTCACTATAATTTTTAGGCAATTTTTTACGACCGAAAAGCTTAATAGATTCATGACCAATCCCCAACGGGTGAGAGCTTGGCCTATTGGATTGCTCCCGCTATGTACACAGCCTTGACACTCTCCCCACTGGTTTGGCCGTCTATTATGTCCAGTGGCTCTACTGGTTCATCCACGACCCGTTCTCGAGACCAGGAGGCTCTGACTACCTTGGACCGGAGAACTGGGGACACATAAGGAAAGCTGCATTTAAGCTGGCTCTCCCCCTGCTTGCGGTAATATGGGTCTTGCCAAGATTGACGAGCAGCCCGGAGCGTTCATCGGCTTTTTCCTAACGCTAATATACCTCTGGCTCTTCAACGCGATTGTTTCGGATGAAGTAGAAAAAGCGAGAAGAGAAAGAAAAAGTGGCTGGAAGTACGGGTGGTATTAGCTCTTTCCCAGCTCGCTCGGGAACTTTATCGCGTCGAACGGACAGAGCTGGTTGCAGACTCCACAGCCGGTACAGAGGAGCTCGTCGATTTTCACCTTGTTGGTATCTGGGTCGTAGACTAGAGCTGGACAGCCCGTCAGGAGTATGCACGCCTTGCAGCCGGTGCACTTCTCCTCGACGACGAGCGGTATCTCGCCGATCTCGCCGCGCCTTATGACCGGAATAACGCACTCCCGTCTGGCTATTATCACGGCCGGCCCTTCAACCTGCATCGCTTCCTTTATCGCTTCTCTCGTTGCCTTGAGGTCGTAGGGATCAACAGTCTTGACGTACTTGACGCCCAGAGCCTTGACGAGCGCCTCGATGTCAATCTCGTTGAACTTCCTGCCGGTTTCGCTTCCCCCCGTTCCTGGATGCGGCTGGTGGCCGGTCATTGCCGTTGTCCTGTTGTCGAGTATCATCACTAGAACGTCGAGGTTCTTGTAGACTGCATCGACCAGGGGCTGGATTCCATTGTGGAAGAAGGTAGAGTCTCCGATCGTCGCTATGATTTTCTTCTTCATTGCCACGCTCTGGCCGTTGGCGAGGCTTATGCTCGCGCCCATGACGAACTCGGTCCAGATAGCCTCAAGCGGCGGAAGAAGCGATAGAGCGTAGCAGCCTATGTCACCGTGTATGGGAACCGAATAGCGGCCGAGCTTAAGGTCTCTCAGGGCATCAAGGGCAGCCCTGTAGGAGCCTCTGTGCGGACAGCCGGGGCACATAACCGGAGGCCTCTTCGGGGCAAGACTCTCGGCGTAAGCGACCTCCTCGGGCTTGGTGTACTCTTCAGCTCCCCTGCCGAGGAGATTCAGCAGGGCGTTTCTGACCAGGCTCGGGTTCAATTCACCCTCAAGGGGCAGATGACCAGTTCTCTTGCCGTAGATTGGCACGTTCAGACTGGCCTCATAGGCTGCTATTTTAACCTCCTCCTCGAGGAAGGGAGCGCCGTCCTCAATGACTATTGCGAAGTCAACCGTTTTGAGGAAGTCAACAACCAGCTTCCTGGGGAGCGGGTGAGGCGTTGAGATCTTGAGAACTTTGAAGTCACCGTCGAGCTTGGGCAGAACCTCCCTCACGTAGTTGTAGGGTGCTCCTTCGACGATTATTCCAATCCTTCCCTCTCCCTCGACCCAGTTGAAGGGCATCGAGTTGAACTCCTCCTCGATCTTTCTCAGCGTTTCGTTAAGCCACTTATGCCTCTTCCTGTTGCCATCCATGCTTGCCCTTACATAGCGCTCTATGTCCTTCTTGAACTTCGGCTCGCGGTTGAGCTCAACGAACTCACCGACTTCAACGTCAGCCGTCGTGTGATTCACCCTTGTGGTCGTTCTGAAGATGACGGGAACCTTATAGCGCTCACTCAGCTCGTAGGCGTAGATGATTAAATCGTGGGCCTCTTGCGGGTCAGCGGGCTCAAGAACTGGGAGAAGCGAGAGCTTTCCATAATATCTGTCATCCTGCTCGGTCTGGCTGGTGTGCGGGCCGGGGTCATCCGCAACGAGGATTACAAGACCACCTTCAACACCGGAATAGGCGAGGCTCATAAGGGGATCGGCTGCAACGTTGAGACCAACACATTTCATCGTGACGAGTGCCCTCAGGCCGGTGTAGGCAACACCCGCCGCCTCTTCAAGGGCAACCTTTTCGTTGGGCGCCCACTCGGCGAAGACTTCTGGCTTGAGATGGGCAATTGTCTCGATGACCTCGGTTGAGGGAGTCCCTGGGTAACCAGTTGCGAAGACAACGCCCGACTCAAGGGCACCGTAGGCTATCGCCTCATTGCCCATGAGGAGCTTTTTCTCACGTTCCTTGACTTTGGACTTGACTAAATCAGAAGGATAAGCCTTAACCGTCTCCACGATGACCACCATAGGCTATCTGTGCCGAGGGTTAAAACTCTATGCTCAGAAAAGTCCCCGCAATAGTTGAAAAATTTTCGAAAAATTTAGATCTTTCGCTTGCCTTTTTGTCGTAGTACACCTCGTTGTGAGTTTTGAACTAGGTTCTCGTTATCATCTCTGAACGCCAGGGGACCACTATGAAAAGCTCATCAGGATGGAAACAATAATGAACACCGCCATACCGACGCATCTATCGAGGCTGAACATCACGACGAATGGTACCGAGATTATCCCGATGACGACGAGACCATGAGGGCCATCAGGAGCTTGTAACCTACCTCTCCATAAAAATCCCGGGGTTCATACCCTCACCTCTTGCGCCTGTCGTCATAGAAGTACTTTGCGTGCGCCTTGGCCTGGGCGTCAAGTACCCTTCTGCCGGCAGTGAATGCGTAGACAATCACGAAGAGTAGCAGCAGTCCCCCAGCAAAGAAGTCGAACAGTTTAAAGACTGCGTAGGCGTAGAGGCCGAGGGTTCCGAAGATCGCCAGCAGAACTAGACCGAAGATGCCGAACAGGATTTTGTACCCGTACCTCTCCATGAAGAGGTAGAAGTCCATAGGCCTCACCATAAACATTTCCTCAGCTATTGCGTAAAAACCTTTCGGGAGAAGCTTAAATATTCTGGCCGAGAAAGTCTCAACGTGATGGAAATGAAGATTGGAGAACTCATCCAACTGCTCGACGAAACGATAGCCAACGTTAAGATTGCCATAATAGCCAACCAGAACAGGGCCTTTGAGAGCCCGCACACGAGCTATGAGTTCACCCAGCGCGCTTTAGAGCTTCAGGAGGATCTTGATGACCTAATGAAGGCCAGAGAATACCTAAGCAAATTCGACCCGGAGGATGAGGCGGAGAACCACTTCTCCGAGGAAGAGCTCAGGGAGTTCCTAAAGATGCTTGAGTTGCTGAGAAACACCGATGCCCACATCTACTGAGGTGGTTTCATGGACTTCGGAGAGCTGGAGAGAAAGGTTGTGGCCTTCCGTGATGCACGAGGCTGGGCGAAGTATCACACGCCCAAAAACCTCGCCATCTCGGCAGCGGTTGAGCTCGGCGAACTTTTGGAGCACTTCCAGTGGGGGACCGACGAGGAGATTCTTGAACTCGCCGAGAACCCAACCAAAAGGGAAGCGATAGCCGACGAGATTGCGGATGTCATAATCTACCTTACACTCCTCGCCCACGAGCTTGGAATAGACCTCGACGAGGCAGTCAAAAGAAAGCTGAGGAAGAACGAAGAGAAGTATCCTGTTAAAGCTTGAACGCTTTCCTCAGACCCTCCATCTCCTCCCTATTCAGTCTGTTCTTCTCCCACCGCTCTCTTAAGTTTAAGTTCTCATCTTCCAGATCGAGGACCGCCTTTCTGACGCCGCCACGCGGGTGCCTGCAGTCGCCCTCCCATCTTGGAATCACGTGCATGTGAAGGTGGGGAACCGTCTGTCCTGCTGCCTTCCCAAGGTTCATCCCGATGTTGAATGCATCAGGCTTGAGCGCCTTCTTCAGCCCTTCCATCGCAAGGTCTATACCGTTGACCAGTGCGGTCTTTTCTTCTTCCGTCAGTTCTTCCCAGCGCTCAACGTGCCTCTTTGGAACGACAAGGAGGTGGCCTCTGCTCGCTGGATATGAGTCGATAAGTATCCTGATCAGCTCGTCTTCATAGAGGATGACTTCAGCGCTTGGATTGCAGAACGGACAGTTCATGCTCAACACCAAAGGCTTAAAACTGCTTTGCAATAAAAACCCCTCGGTGGTGAGATGGAGGAAACTATGGAAATCCTAAAGAGAACGTACCAGAGGTTTTTGGCCTTAGGATTGGTCATGATGCTAGTCGCTTTCGCGCTCATGATATTCCAGCCCCTTGGCAGGAGCGCCTCCCTTGTCCTGGCGGTTGTGATATTCCTCTTCGCTTTCCTGCCGCTGGAGATGGCAAAGAGAACCGCCAGAAAGATGGCCCTGTTGGCGTTTGGAGGAAAAATAGAAAAGCTTAATTAGGCCGTCCGAGAATTATCCCAAAGAGAGTAGGAGATATCGCGATAATCCATAGGGGTGATGTAAAATGGCGTTTGTGCCACCACAGGCAGGTTATGATAGGGCTATTACGGTTTTCAGCCCTGATGGAAGGCTTTTCCAGGTGAACTACGCGAGGGAGGCAGTGAAGCGTGGTGCTACCGCTGTAGGGGTTAAGTGGAAGGAAGGAGTTGTTCTCGCCGTCGAGAAGAGGATAACCAGCAAGCTCATCGAGCCGAGCAGCTACGAGAAGATATTCCAGATAGACGACCACATAGCTGCTGCTCCAAGCGGTATAATTGCCGATGCCCGTGTTCTCGTTGACAGGGCCCGCCTGGAAGCCCAGGTGTATCGTCTAACCTACGGAGAACCCGTTCCACTCACCGTTCTGGTGAAGAAGATCTGTGACCTCAAGCAGGCCCACACCCAGTACGGCGGTGTGAGGCCCTTTGGTGCGGCCCTGCTCATGGCAGGTGTCAACGATAAGCCCGAGCTCTACGAAACCGACCCGAGTGGAGCGTACTTTGAGTGGAGAGCAGTGGCGATAGGCAGCGGCAGGAACACTGCCATGGCAATCTTCGAAGAACACTATAGCGACGACCTTGACATGGAGGGCGCGATAAAGCTGGCTATCCTCGCCCTGGCAAAGACCCTCGAGGAGCCGAACCCGGAGAGCATAGAGGTGGCGTACATAACCATGAAGGACAAGCGCTGGAAGAAAATGGACAAAGAAGAGGTCGCTAAGTATCTCGGCGAGATCCTCGAGGAGATCAAGGAGGAGGAAGTCGAGGAGAAGGAAGAGGATTATTCAGAGCTCGACAGCAACTACTGAGGTGACGGGCGATGCCGATAAGCGTCGATAAGGCAGTCATCGCCCGTCTTAAGACCCATGGCGAGACCTTTGAGATACTAGTTGACCCTTATCTAGCCAGAGACTTCAAGGAGGGCAAGGACGTCCCGATAGAGGAGATTCTTGCCGCCCCCTACGTTTTTAAGGACGCCCACAAGGGCGATAAAGCTAGCGAGCACGAGATGGAGAAGATATTCGGCACAAGTGACCCCTACGAGGTCGCTAAGATAATCCTTCGCAAGGGAGACGTCCAGCTTACCGCCGAGCAGAGGAGGCAGATGCTCGAGGAGAAGAGGCGCTATATTGCCACAATCATTCACAGGCATGCGGTTGATCCAAGAACTGGCTACCCTCATCCGGTTGACAGAATCCTCAGGGCGATGGAGGAGGCAGGTGTCCACGTTGACCTCTTCAAGGATGCTGAGGCTCAGCTTCCAGGCATCATTAAGGCGATAAGGCCCATACTGCCGCTCAAGATGGAGATGAAGGTCATCGCAGTTAAGATACCCGGTGACTACGTGGGCAGGGCCTACGGTGAGGTCAGGAAGTTTGGCAACATAAAGCGCGAGGAGTGGGCCAGCGACGGCTCGTGGATGTTCATCATCGAGATACCCGGCGGTGTCGAGGAGGAGTTTTATGAGAAGCTTAACGCCCTCACGAAGGGCAATGCGATAACTAAACTGATAGAGAGGAAGGGACTATGAGGCGGATTTTTGTAAAAAATCGGGAACTGGTTGTCCCTGGGACTTTACTCGCCCAGGGGCCTTTTAAGAGTGGAAGAGGTACCTTCAGGGAAGGGAACAGAATTTACTCGACAGTTGTAGGACTCGTAGAGATCAGGGGAGACGCTATAAGGGTTATCCCCCTTGAGGGTCCCTACATACCAGAGGTCGGCGATAACGTCATAGGAAAGATAGTGGACGTCAAGTTCTCCAACTGGACGGTTGACATCGGCGCGCCTTATCAGGCGAATCTGCGCATTCAGGACGCTGTTGAGGAACGCATTGACATCCTAAAGACGGACTTGAGGAAGATATTCGACATAGGCGACATAATCTATGCCAAGATAAAGGCCTACAACGAGATCAACCAGATAGACCTAACCACCAAGGGAATGCCATTCAAGGGCGGGCCGCTCAGGGGAGGTCAGATAGTAAAGATAACGCCCTCCAAAGTGCCCAGACTCATAGGAAAGGGCGGTTCGATGATAAACCTAATCAAGAAGCTAACCGGCACGAGGATAATCGTTGGCCAGAATGGCTGGGTCTGGGTCAGCGGAAAGAAGGAGGAGCTTGAGAAACTCGCTATCGAAGCTATTCTCAAAGTTGACAGGGAGAGTCACACACAGGGACTCACAGACAGGGTAAAGGAGCTCCTTATGAGCAGGCTCCAGGAGCTCAAGGAGCAGGGAGTTATTGAGGAGATACCCCAGATTGAAGAGCCAACCGCTGGAGAGGGTGAAGGAGAATGATGGGCAAGCCAGAGGATTTAAAGCTCATAGATGAGAACGGAAGAAGAATAGACGGCAGAAAGAAGTATGAACTCAGACCGATTAAGATGGAGGTCGGCGTGCTGAAGAACGCCGACGGTTCTGCCTACGTTGAGTGGGGTAAGAACAAGATTTTGGCTGCCGTCTACGGTCCGAGGGAGATTCATCCCAAGCACCTCCAGAGGCCTGACAGGGCAATCCTCCGCGTCCGCTACAACATGGCACCTTTCAGTGTGGAGGAGAGGAAGAAACCCGGTCCTGACAGGAGGAGCGTCGAGATAAGTAAGGTCATCAGGGGCGCGCTTGAGCCGGCCCTGATACTCGAGATGTTCCCGAGGACCGCTATAGACATATTCATTGAGGTTCTCCAGGCTGACGCTGGAACGAGGGTTGCAGGAATTACCGCCGCTTCGCTCGCCCTGGCAGATGCCGGAATACCCATGAGGGACCTTGTAGCTGCATGCGCTGCCGGAAAGATAGAGGGCGAAATTGTTCTCGACCTCAATAAAGAGGAAGACAACTACGGCGAGGCGGACGTTCCAGTTGCCATAATGCCTCTCAAGAACGACATTACACTCCTCCAGATGGACGGTTACCTCACAAGAGACGAGTTCATAGAGGCTGTGAGGCTCGCCATAAAGGGTGCAAAGGCCGTCTACCAGAAGCAGCGCGAGGCGCTGAAGGAGAAGTATCTCAAAATAGCAGAGGAGGTCGGTGGAGGTGAGTGAGATGGAAGTTATGGCCAGCATAATGCGCGACCACATCCTCGCTCTCCTCAAAGAGGGCAAGCGCGTTGACGGTCGCTCGCTGGAGGACTACCGCGATCTGGAGATCAAGATCAACGTCATCGAGAAGGCCGAGGGCTCAGCGTGGGTAAAGCTCGGAAACACCCAGGTTCTAGTTGGAATCAAGATTGACATGGGTGAGCCGTTCCCTGACCTTCCAGAGAAGGGAGTAATAACCACCAACGTCGAGCTCGTCCCACTCGCTTCACCGAGCTTCGAGCCTGGACCACCGGACGAGAGGGCCATCGAGCTTGCGCGTGTTGTTGACAGGGGTATAAGGGAGAGCGGAGCGGTTGAGCTGGAGAAGCTCGTCATAGTTCCCGGCAAGCTCGTCCGCGTCGTCTTCATTGATGTGCACGTCCTTGACCACGACGGTAACCTGCTCGACGCCAGCGGAATAGGCGCTATCGCCGCGCTCATGAGCGCCAAGATGCCGAAGGTGGTCTACGACGAGGAGAGCGGCGAGGTGCAGATACTCGACGAGTACGAGCCCCTGCCAGTGAGCAAGATGCCGATTCCGGTTACAATAGCCAAGATCGGCGGAAACCTGCTCGTTGACCCTAACCTCGACGAGGAGCGCGTCATGGACGGCAGGATAACCATCACCACCGACGAGAACGGCATGATATCATCCGTCCAGAAGAGTGAGGGCGGAAGCTTTAAGCTCGAAGAGGTCATGTACGCCATAGACCTTGCCCTCAAGAAAGCTGCAGAGATAAGGGAGAAGGTTCTCGAGGCCGTTGGGGCCGAGTGAACCTCTACTTTTTGTTTTCATACTCTCCGGTGGTGTTTGTGGAGGGGTCCCTTTTGGTTAACGGCATAGCGGTCGTCGTGTTTCTACTCTTCATTATCCAGTTCTTCAGGCTCGCCCTCAGGGGTGGCTCGAAAAAGGAACTCTTCCTCACGCTCGCCCTCTGGGCACTCGGCATGGCCGTGTGGCTGGTCTACAACGCCTTCTTTAACTGGGGGTGGGACGTTTACACCTACGTCCCTCTGGTCTTTGCTCTCGCCACATTCCTCCTGAGCGTTTTTGGTCTCCTCAGGTTGCGGAAGGAAGAAGGGCCTCCTAAATTTCAGAAAGAGATATAAACACCAATGCCCAAATTAATCCAGCCTTACGATTAACTGGGGGGAACAGGTTATGGGATTGTTTGATAGCCTCAAAAAGAAGGACGAAAAGATCAAGAGGAAGCCACCCACTGCTATTAAGAAGGAGGTTGCTGCTCCAAGGCGTGACATTGATGTCGTACCCCTTGAGGAGGATGTTCTTGCTAAGGAGCTAGTCAAGCCCCAGGTCAGGTACCTCAAGAAGATCGTCGTCACCAGCTACGCCGACCTCGAGAGGATTTCAGAGGAGCTCCAGAACGGCAACATCGTTTTAGTCGACCTCACCCCGCTCGAGGTCAAGCCGGAGGTTCTTGAGAAGGTCGCGGAGCAAATAAAGGGCATGGTGAGTGCCCTCGGCGGCCAGGCCGCTAAAATCTGCAAGCACGAAATAAAGCTGATTTTAACCCCTGTGGACATAAAGATAGCCAAGTGACGGGGTTTTCTTTTTCCCATACCATGATTTTATAAAGGGCTTAGGGGTTCTATTCTTCGGTGGTGTGAGATGAGTGAGAGAGAGGGAGAGATTCAGGAGATTCGCCTCGGTGACTGTCCTATCTGCGGCGGCAAAGGCACGCTCAAGGCTCTGCAGTACGTTCACGAGATACCTTACTTCGGCAAGGTCATGGAGTCCACGATAATCTGCGAGCGCTGCGGCTATAGAAACGCCGACGTCATGATACTCGAAGACAGGCCGCCGAAGCTCTACACGATGAAGGTGGAGGAGGAGAAGGATCTCTTCACGCGCGTCGTCAGGAGCAAGAGCGGAACCATAGAGCTCGACGAGATAGGAGTTAAGATAGAGCCCGGCCCGGCCGCGGAAGGCTTTGTCAGCAACGTCGAGGGAGTGCTTGAAAGGGTCAGGGAGACTCTCCTCATGGCCAGGGACTTCAGGAAGCAGGAGGGCGACGAGGAAGCCGTCAAGAGGGTTGATGAAATACTCCAGTACATCGAGGACGTCAGAGAGGGCAAAAAGCCGCTCACGGTTAAAATCATGGATCCCCTCGGCAACAGTGCACTGATAGGCGAGAAGGTCAGGAGCAGGCTCTTAACTCAGGAAGAAATCAAGAGCCTCAGTCTTGGGCCATACGTCATCGTTGATCCAGAGAAGGAGACGAGAGAAAAGGAGGACTCTGATTAAAGATAGACTGCCTCCCTCGCGAGGAGGTCTTCTATCAAAGCCCTTACCCAGGGCTTCCTTGTTTTTCTCGACAGGTGAATTATGCCCTCCACGTGGATTCCGTAGCGCTCCTTCATCTCCTCCCTGTTCATCGGCTCCTTGAAAAGGAAGGGTCTTTCTATGGTGAAGGCGTAGCCGTAGTCCCTGATGTACTGTCCAAGCCATTTCTTCCCGTTCTCGCCGTGAACGAGGGTTAAACCGCTCGTATCTTTCGTCATCTCCCAGAGCGTCTCAAGATCAGCCTTAATGACTTCTCCAACCTCGAAGCCACCGGCGATGGTTCCCCTCTTGGTCAGCGTCTGCTCCTCGTGAAGGCCGAGCCTCCTTAGCGTGTCCCTCAGCTCGTAGGGGTTTCCGCGCGCTATGTAGAGGAAAACGATGTCCCCCTCGCCAAAAGCCCTGCTCTTCCTCAGCTCCACCGTCTTTAGGCCTCTGAATATCAGCTCGCCGTAGACCTGGTGGAGCGCTATCACGTGCTCCATGGGCTCACCGGAGTTAGGCTTCCGGTAGGACTAAAAAAGGTTTGGGTGGTTCAGCGCATCATCAGCGCCGCCGTAACGATATCACTCACCACTCCGCTGGCGGTTTCCTTCAGCCCCGCGCCAGCACCCTTAATCACAAGCTCGCCGAGGAGGTCAGTTTTTATCACTGCCGCGTTTTCGTGGCTTTCAACTGCGAGTGGACTGTTCTTCGGGATTTCTTTAGGCTCCACAACGACCCTCCCCTCTTCAACCGTGGCGACGAGCCTTATTGTCTTGCCCTTCGCTTTTGCCCTCTCAATCTCTCCGGGCGTTACCTCGACGATGCCCTTAACACTCGCCATATCAAACGTTATAGGCTCGAAGGCGAGGCAGTGGAGGATGGTCGCTTTATAGCCGGCGTCGATGCCCAATATATCGCCGCTCGGGTCGCGCTCCGCTATGCCCAACTTTTGGGCCTTCTTCAAAGCATCATCAAAGTCCAACCCCTTCTCCATCTCGCTCAGGATGAAGGTTGTTGTGGCGTTGAGGACGGCTTCAATTCTCTCCACGGTGTCCCCTCTCAGCCCGTGGCGGAGGAGCGTTATTATCGGGGTTCCTGCCATCACAGTCGCCTCGAAGAGATAGGGAAGGCTCCTTTTATCGGCCTCTTCCATCAGTTCCGCGTAGTGGAAAGCCAGCGGTGGCTTGTTGCTCGTAACGACAGCCTTTCCGTCCCTCAAAGCAGTTAGATGCCACTCGTAGGCGTTCTTGTCGTTCGTCACGTCGATAACGATGTCTGCGTCTATCTCCTGAACTGCCTCCTTTGGTGTGAAGTTGTAAACCTCGTAGTCGTTAGTCCATGCCGAGAGCTTTCCGAAGGTTTCCTTCACGGTGAGCGCTTCCCTCAGGTCGATGCCCTCCGGGAGCCACACCGTTCCGCTCGTGTCGGCTATGCTAACCACCTTAAAGCTCAGGCTGTATCGCTCTTTGAAGAAGGTCTCTTTTTCGAGAAGAACCCTCGCTACGGCCCTACCGACGTTTCCGAAGCCGAAAAGAGAGAGCTTTACCTCCATAGAAACACCCGCTAAAATGTTGGGAAAAAGAAGAGTTCACTTGTTTAGGATGACCTTTATGATATCCATGTCCCTGACGATGCCGACAAGCTCGCCTTCACCTCTTATGACGGGCAGCTGCTCGATGTGGTACTGGACCATCTTCTGGGCGACCTCGTAGACACTCATGTGTGGTGTGGCTATGATAACTTCGGGATTCATTATATCCTCGACTGGCTTCTCCGGGAGCTGCAGCTCGGCCTTCTCGAAGAGCAGAGTTGGGTGGCTCTCGAGTATCCAGTCCTCCTCGCTGGAGGCAGCCAGGGCTGTGCTCTTCATAACCCTTACAACTTCGCTGTCTTTGAGGAGGTCAGTCTCGTCGACCATTCCGACGAGGTTGCCGCCGTCGTCTATGACAGGGATAGCCATCGCGTTGCAGAGGAGAAGGGCCTTCAAAGCGGCCTTGAGCGGCGTTCCACGCCAGACAACGCCGACGTTCTTCTGGTAGTATTTCTCTATCGTAACGCTCCTCAGCTTCTCGTTCTTGGACAGGTAGCGCCTCACGATGTCCCCTACTGTCAGTATGCCCAGAACATGGTCATCGTCATCAACTACCACTACGCGCCTGTAGTCACTCTCCAGCATAGCTCTGACAGCCTTCTTAAGGTCATCATTGGGTTTCACTGTGGGAACATCCCTTTTGACGAGCATTGCCAGTTGCTCCTCATCAGGATGGAGCATAACACGCTTGATACTTATTATTCCAACGAGCTTGCCTTCTCTGTTTGCTACGGGGAATGACCTTACTTTGTGTTTCCTGAAGAGGTCAAGGGCATACTCCCTCGTGGCCGGGAGCTTTATGACCACTGGATCGGGGGTCATCAAAGTCTTTACACGCATTTTCTTCACCACCGCTTTAGGTTAAAGCGTCCTTCTCCTATTTAAGGTTTTCATTAGGCTCATCAAAAATTTGAAGAAAAGGTCAGCCTAGAACTGAGAGAAGAACTCCGGCGACGACGGCAGTTCCTATAACTCCAGCGACGTTCGGACCCATTGCGTGCATGAGTATGAAGTTCCCTGGGTCTTCCTCACTCGCCAAGCGCTGGACAACCCTGGCGCTCATTGGAACTGCCGAAACTCCAGCCGCTCCAATCATCGGGTTTATCTTGCCGCCGCTAAGCTTCATCATAATCTTCCCGAGGAGCACTCCTCCAGCGGTTGCAGAGGCGAAGGCGACGACACCAAGGCCAAGTATCATAAGGGTCTTCGCCGTAAGGAAAGTCTCAGCCCTCATCGTTGAGCCGACGCCAAGCCCGAGGAAGATGGTGACGATGTTCATTAGCTCCTCCTGGGCAGCTTTGCTCAGCCTCTCAACGACGCCGCTCTCCCTGAAGAGGTTGCCTATCATGAGCATTCCAATGAGCGGCCCGGCGCTTGGAACGAGGAGGCTGATGACGATAGCAGTGATTATGGGGAACATTATCTTCTCCCTCTTGGAGACAGGTCTGAGCTGCTCCATTCTGATTTTCCTTTCCTCTTTACTGGTCATGGCCTTGATGATAGGCGGCTGGATAAGCGGGACGAGGCTCATGTAAGAGTAAGCCGCCACGGCGGTCGCTCCGAGAAGGTGTGGAGCCAGCTTGGTGGTGAGGTATATGGTCGTCGGTCCGTCGGCACCGCCGATGATACCTATCGAAGCCGCCTCAGGCAGGGTGAAGCCGAGCAGCACCGCGCTCAGCATAGCAACGAAGACACCTATCTGAGCGGCAGCGCCGAGCAGAGCCGTCTTGGGGTCTGCTATCATCGGCCCGAAGTCGGTCATCGCTCCTAGTCCAAAGAATATCAGCAGTGGCACTATCTCTGTGCTTATGAGGTAGTGGTGGATAAGATAGAACAGTCCATGTGGTTCGTCGGTTATGCCTGTGAGCGGCAGGTTGACGATGACGGCACTTATGCCTATCGGGAGGAGGAGCAGGGGCTCCATCTCATATCTGATGGCGAGATAGACGAGTATCAGACCGACGAGTATCATTATTACGTTGCCAATAGTTAGATGGAGAAGTCCCATGCTCTCGACGAATTCGATTATTGCCTGCTCCAGTCCGGCCATTCTCCATCACCCGAGTTCGATTAGTGGTTGTCCGGTGTCGACGGTTTGGCCTTCTTTGATGAGGATTTTCTTTATTATTCCGTCTTTTGGTGCTGGGATTTCGTTTTCCATTTTCATTGCCTCGAGGATGAGTAGTCCTTGACCAGTTTTGACTTGATCGCCTTCTTTAACGAGTATTCTAAGGATTTTACCCGGCATTGGCGCAGTCACAACCCCCTCACCTGCTGGCGCTGGCGCCGGAGTCGGAGCAGCAGGCGCTGAAACCGGAACGGGGGCACTCGGAACAGCAGGAGCGCTGACGCTGGCTGGGGTAGCTGTCGGCTCGCTTATTGCGCTCAGGTCTATTCCGAGCCCCTTTGCCTCGACCTCGTAGCTCTTGTCCTCGAAGGAGACTTTAAAACGGCCCATTCCAAGCTCTTTAACCTCAACCTCGTATTCAACACCGTCAACGATGACCTTAACCTTTGCCATCTTCACCACTTCCCTATCTCGTAATTGAAGTCCTCAACATCTTCCATAGTTGTCTGGATGCCGTAGAGGCGCCATGAGTCAGAAACCTTCCTCTTGAAGGGTAAGGGCCTCAGCTGGGCTGTCTTCTCGGCAGTATATGCTAAAATAGCCGCGGTAATAACTGCCAGGTCCCTCGGGGGTATCTCCGGCTTCGCTTCCTCAACTTTTGGTACTTCTTCGACCTTCGTCGGGATAGGGACTTTTCCTGAAGTTTCTCTATCTATGAGCCTCCTCTCGAGCCAGCCGACGAAGTAGAGGACTAGAGCTAAAATGGTGAGGACGGCAAAGACCACCGTCACTCCGAGGGCGGTTATGTTGAGGCCCTCCACGAACTCGGCCATGGTTACCATGTCTCACACCTCACAGCGGTATGTTGCCGTGCTTCTTCGGCGGGAGCTTGACGCGCTTGCTCTCCATGGCCTCGAGGGCGAGGATTATCTTTGCCCTCGTCTCGGCAGGGTCTATGACATCGTCGATGTATCCCCTCGCGGCAGCGACGTACGGGTTGGCAAACCTGTCCCTGTACTCCTGTATCTTCTGCTGCCTGACCTCCTCAGGGTTCTCTGCCGCTGCAATCTCCTTCCTGAAGATGATATTGGCCGCTCCCTCCGGACCCATAACGGCTATCTCCGCGGTCGGCCAGGCGAAGACGAAGTCTGCACCGAGGTGCTTGCTTCCCATTGCGAGGTAAGCGCCACCGTAGGCCTTCCTGAGAATGACGGTCACCATCGGGACGGTGGCCTCGGAGTAGGCGTAAAGGACCTTGGCTCCGTGCCTGATGATTCCACCATACTCCTGCTGGGTGCCCGGCAGGTAGCCGGGGACGTCGACAAGCGTGACGATGGGTATGTTGAAGGCGTCGCAGGTTCTCACAAAGCGTGCTATCTTGTCGGAGCTGTCTATGTCAAGAACGCCTGCGAAGTAGTTGGGGTTGTTGGCAACTATACCAACCGTCTGGCCGTTCATCCTTCCGAAGCCGACGACGGCGTTTGGGGCGAAGTAGGGCAGAATCTCCAGGAAGTCCGGATTGCCGTTCTCATCCCTGTCAACTATCTCGTAGATGACCTGTCTGACGTCGTAGCCCTTGTTCGGGTCGTCCGGAACTATGGAGTACAGGCTCTCGGTCTTCCTGAATGGCAAATCGCTTGTCTTAACACGCGGCGGCTTCTCCATGTTGTTTGACGGCAGGTAGCTCATGAGACGCCTTATCAACGCTAGAACTTCTTCGTCGCTCTTTCCTATGAGATGGGCCTGTCCGCTCTTTTGGGCGTGAACCATGGCTCCACCGAGCTGAACAGGCGTAACCTCGACGCCCGTGACAGCTTTAACGACCTGCGGGCCGGTGATGAACATGAAGCTCGACGGGTTGTCCACCATGAGGATGAAGTCTCCTATCGCCGGACTGTAAACCGCTCCTCCGGCACAGGGACCCATAATTGCGGTGATCTGAGGCACAACACCACTGAGAATTGTGTTCATCTTGAAGATCTCACCGTAGCCCTTGAGGGAGTCCACACCCTCCTGAATCCTTGCACCGCCGGAATCGTTGAGGCCTATTACAGGTGCTCCCGCTTCAAGTGCGAGCTCCATTATGCGCTTTATCTTAGCAGCGTGCATCTCGCCGAGGGAACCTCCCATGACGGTGAAGTCCTGGGCATAGACGAAGACAAGCCTTCCATCGATGGTTCCATAGCCGGTGATGACACCATCCGCGGGCAGTTCCTTCTTGTCGAGACCGAACTCTGTTCCTCTGTGCTTGACGAACATGCCGATCTCGACGAAGCTTCCCGGGTCGAGGAGCTTCTCGATCCTCTCGCGCGCTGTGAGCTTGCCTTTAGCGTGCTGCTTTTCGACGGCCTTTTCGCCGCCCATTTCAAGAATCTTTTTTCTCCGTTCGTACAGCTCGTTAACCTTTTCCTCCATGCTCATGAGAACTCCCCCTAACAGCTGAGAGTGTCTGGTGGTTGTAGTTTGTAAAGTTTAAAAGGGTTTTTACTCCACTGCCCGTTGAGGAGTTGATAAAATGCTTAGATGTTGAAAGCAGCAAAAGGAGTAAAGTAGAAAAAGGTAGAACGGATTCAGAGGTGTGCAATCGGAGTTTCTGCACCACAGGCCTCGCACTTGAGGAAGTGGAAGCGTCCTCTCTTGATGATCTTGGTATCTGGTGAGCCGCAGACCGGGCAGATAACGTAGTCCTTGAGGTACTTCTTCATTTTGTTGGCTATCAGGTAGGGTGTGAAGCGTCCCTGGAGGACAACTCTTCTTCCCTCGAGTGTTCCGGCCGTTGCCACCTCTCTCAAGATGAACTTGAGAAGATGGTTCGGGTCGCGGTTCATGGCCTCGGCTATGTCCATGAAGTTCTCGATTATAGTCCTGTTTCCGGCTATCGTGACTATGGCGGCGGGAACCTCAAACCTCGAGATGTGATGCTTAACGTTCTCTGGAAGCTCCTCGTAAGCCTTATCGAGTAAGCCTTCGAAATCGTAAAAATCAACCTTCTTCTCGCTCACTTTCCTCACCTCCACTTAAGGTATGCAGAGCCGTTTATAACCTTTTGGCGTGGGGAAGATAGAGAAAATCAGAGCACCCTGTAGAAGCCGGCCCTCGGCTCGTATATCCTCGCGTCCCTCTTGAGGTCGTTGATGAGCTTCTTTACTTCGTTCTCCGTTCCAATTCCAGCCTGCTTCGCCGCTTCTACTACCTTGTCCTCCGGTGCGCCGAACTCACCCTCACTCTCAAGGCTCTTGATGATGTCTATGAGCTTGTCAATCTTGTTTATCTTCTTGGAACTCTTGCCGACCTCGAGGATCGAAACGTCCAGTGTCCCCTCCTCGTCGGTCGCTATCTTTCTTATCATCTCCTCGATTATCTGTATCGCCGCTCTGGCGTCTTCCCTCGTCACGGTCTCGCTCAGGCGCATTCTCGCATGGGCCTCGCTGAGACGTATGAGTGCCTCCAGCTGCCTCGCAGTAATTGGAATCGGCTGCACTCCCTCGTCCTCACCGCTCTTTCTGAAGCCCTTCCTCATACGGACGTAGTAGCGCTTTATCTCGTCCATCGCCTCTTTGCTCAAAACCGGGTGGATGTTCTTCCTCGCGTAGGCTATATACTTCTTGAGCAGGTCGTAGGGTATCTTGGGCGTTACCGCCTCGGCCTCTCCCCTCCTGACCTTAAGTATGTGCTCGGCTATAGATGCGTCTATCTTCTCGTCCGGCTCGTCCAGCAGGAGGAATATAAGGTCGAAACGGCTCAGCAGAGTCGGCGGGAGGTCGAGCTGCTCCGGAAGGGACTTGTGGCGGTTAAATCTGCCATACTTCGGATTGGCGGCGGCTATAACCGTTGTTCTGGAGTTAAGTGTCGCTGTGATGCCCGCTTTTGAAATGCTGATTGTCTGCTGCTCGAGTGCCTCATGTATAGCGCTCCTGTCACGGTCGCTCATCTTGTCGAACTCGTCAATTAGGGCAAATCCGCCATCGGCGAGAACCAGAACACCAGCCTCCAGAACCCACGAACCTGTAAATTCGTCGCGGACGGCTGCGGCCGTCAAACCGGCGGCAGAGCTGCTTTTTCCACTCGTATAAATCGCTCTCGGTGCCAAATTGGCAACATAGCGGAGAATTTGTGATTTGGCCACACCAGGATCTCCGACCAGCAGAACGTGGCTCTCTCCTCTCAGCTTAGTTCCGTCAGGGAGAACCCGCTGCACGCCACCGAAGAGTGCCAAAGCTATGCCCTTCTTCACGGTCTTGTGTCCCCAGATTGCCGGGGCTATCGAATCGACAATAGCATCAACGATGTCCTTTCTCTTTGCCAGTTCCCTTATCTTCTGCTCGTCTTCAGGAGTAATCTCAAGCTCCTCTATCTCCTTACTGAGCTGCTCGATGTGGTTGACCTCGAGAACCTTCTTGAATATCGGCCGCTTATCCTTCTGCTCGAGAATTACGCGAAGTATTCCTGTGACGAGAACCCTGTCGCCTGGCAGGGCGGTATCAACGAGGTCATCTAGGAGGATTGCGTCAATAAACCTCGGCATCTGGCCACCCTTGAGGCTCTCGGGCCTGTCCTGAAGGCGGAAGCTCTGGAAGTTGATGAACCTGCTCTTCTCGACGTCGAGCTCAACGTTTCTTGACCCACAGGCGTCACACTTGCTCGGCTTGACTATGTTGTCGTAGGGCCTTTGCAGTCTTACCATTTCGTTGCCGCAGTCCTTACAGACGAAGACGGCCTTCTCAACGAATGGCTTGACCTCGCTCACGCGCGTGATAATTCCATCAACCTGTATGAGCCTGTTTATGTGCTCGCTGCCGAGTTCTTTAACGAGGAGCGTCCTTGGGAGGTTTGTGAATCTTGCATGGATTTTGAGCTCTTTCTTTTTGAGAATCGGGGGTTCGCGAAGGATTATTTGGATTGCATCTTCAGCAGCTAAAATTGCCTCCTCAGGATTTTCGATCAGTTCGGCTGCGAGTTCAGGATCAATAGAATTCAGATGAGCCCAGTCTATCGTAAGTGAGCGTTTTGGGGTGATGGTGAGCAGGTCAATCAGTTTGTTTATGTAAACCTCCTTTCCGCTGTTATCAACGTAATTGCGCAGAAAATTCGCGAATCTTTCAATCATCTCTTCCCTGTCCATTTAGCATCACCCAGCCACTCATTGCGTATCTTTGAAAGCTGTAGGTATATCCTCTTTTCTTCAGGCGCCAAACGGGAGAGAACCTCCAGACTTCCTGGACGTCTCATGACTGTTTCGAGGATCTTGTTAAATCTTATTGTTTTTAGGTACTTCAATTTTTTCTTCAAATTAGCCAGCTGGGACAGTTTGACGTTGATAGTTTCGACGCTTTCATTAACGTCTATCTTCGCGTAGTTTTCGAGGTAGTATATGTAGAACTCCGCCCTCTCGTAGAGGCCGGCCGGAAGGGGCATGAGGGGCTCGTTCTCCCTCTCCTCGGCTATTGCCCTATCTATCTCGCCTATAACCTTGTCGGTCTCATCAACAACCTCAACTACCCTTGCTTCCCACAGCTCCTTCGCTTTCCAGTCCTCGATGAGCACTATATCGCCGGCGTTCCAGTCTCCGAAGGGGCGGAGGATTTTAACGGCTATTATTGCCCTCCCTGTGAACATGACATCACCCTCTCGAATGTATCCTACTCCCTTGGGTCTATTAACCTTATGGCTGTGGGTGGGTTAAGGCTATAAGCTCAGCCTCCCAAAATTAATCCGGTGGGAGCATGCTGATAGGGATAATGAGCGACACCCACGATAACCTTCCGGCGGTAAGGAAGGCTGTGGAGTTCTTCAACGAGCAGAACGTCGAGCTGGTGATTCACGCTGGCGACTACGTGGCGCCGTTCGTGGTGAGGGAGCTCAAGAAGCTCAAAGCCCCGCTTAAGGGAGTCTTCGGAAACAACGATGGCGAGAAAAAGGGCCTCCACGAAGTGCTGGGAATAGCCGACGAGATACTTGAAATCGAGGCTGATGGTATGAAAATAGCGGTCACACACGGTACGGACGAGAGGATAGTGAGGGCCCTGGCGAGGAGCAGGCTCTACGACGTTGTAGTCGTTGGCCACACGCACCGCTACGAGATCAGGGAGGATGGCAGGACGATACTGATAAATCCCGGTGAGGTCTGCGGTTACATTACCGGCATTAAGAGCGTTGCACTGCTGGACACGAGGAAGAGGGAAGTCAGAATAGTGAACATTGAAACGGGTGAACTGCTCGGGGTCATGAGTCTCTAGCGAGCGTCTCTAACGAATGTCTCTGACGAGTGCCTTTGAAGAACCTCTGGAGGATAGAATCAGGAGAAGGGCCTGGCGATGAGTATGGAAGATGTTTTAGTTCCCCGGGAAAGGCATGATGCGGTGGTCTTAATAGGCGTGGACAGATGGGAGAACGTCGAGTTCATCAAGGTCTACGCGGTCAGCGAGGAGATAGCGAAGAAAACCCTGGAAGAGTTCTTCAACGCTAGGGGGCTCTTTCCCGGGGACTACCGCCTCGTCAGCCGCGGCCACGAGGAAGTCGGGGAGAGAAAGGCCATAACGACAAAGACGGAAGGCTCGCTCAGCGCCGCCCTCGCGAGGCTCGGCCTTAAGCTACTCTCGAACGGCGTCCTCTACCTGGAGAACATTGAGAGGCTCTATCAGTTCACCCTCGTCAGCGAGACCCTCTACGAGAGGATAGCCTCTGAAACTGCCACCAAGGAATCCCGGAAGGTCAAAATAGAGGGACCTGTGGACGAGCTTGAGGCCCTTTCTCTTGGACTAGATGCCATCGTCGAGAACCTCCGTGGGGTTGAGCTGTCGGAGTTCCTCCCGGAAAATGCACTTCTCCTCAGGGAGCCGCCGGTTGAGAGAGTAGTCGAACTACTGAGCGGAGAGAGGGATTACCCCCTCATCGTCGAGACTAAAGATTTGAAAAAATACGCACCTCTCGACTTCCCGGTGGTTCTAAGACTTCCACCCTTGACCGTTGAGGAGTTCACGGCGGAGCTTTCCCAACGGCTTGGCTTCGATGTCGATTCTCGACACTTCCTCAGCTATCCTCCCGAGAGGCTCAACCTTAGGAACGTTGAAGCCCTCGCAAAGCTCGTTAGGGCTCTGATGGAAAAGAAGGGGCTGAGCGAAAAAGATGCTCTGGGACTCGCAGTGAGACTCAACCTCGGAGAGCTTTGAAGTAACGAACCACCATGGCCTTGAACTCTGGGTTGTGTTTGCCTAGGGCGGCGTTTATTAGCTCTTTGAACTTCTCATCCTCAGCGAGATATCTTAAGAGCAGACCCTCGTCAACGCCCAGCTCTTCTAAGAAGTCTGTCCTCTTGAGAAACTCTGAACGCTCTTTCACTTCATTTCTGAGCTCCTTCAGCCGCTCGAGGTATGGTCTAACCTTTTCCTCCCGCCTCTCAAACTCGAGCCAGTCTATCGCCAAGTGCTCGCTGATCAGGAGGTATCTCCCAGGGTCGGTGAGGTATTCGGCAACACCCTCCCCAAGCTTCGAGTGGAGTATCTTGAGCCTGAACTCCTCGATGGCCTTGTAGTCGTCGCTCAGGCGCTTCTTATCGACAATGTCGAGGCTCTCGAAGAGCGCTACGGCTGTTAAGTAGCACTTCACCACGAAGGGGATTTCCGGGAGAGCGAGTGTTTCCTTTGAGACAGTTACCACTTTGCCGTTTCTTCTTTCCAACCTCTCAAGGAGCATCCCAAGGGGATAACTCAGGCTCTTCAGGCAGAACTCCAGCTCGTCCATACTTCCACCGTTGTGAATTTGGTTTTCAATTGTAAAAGCCTTTTGGGTGAAGCTTTTTAGCCCAAGCCGGGAATTTAGTCATGGTGAGAAAGCATGAGCATGATAGTCATAGATGGTTCCTACGGCGAGGGTGGTGGTCAGATACTGAGGACGAGCGTGGCCTTATCTGTCCTCACTGGAAAGCCTGTCAAGATAATCAACATCAGGATAAACAGGCCGAACCCGGGTTTAAGGCCCCAGCACATGCACGGCATCTTGGCTCTGAAGGAGCTGAGCAGCGCTAAGGTTAAGGGGGCCCAGGTCGGCTCGACGGTTCTCGAGTTCTACCCCGGCAGGGCTAGGCCGAGGCACATCCGCGTACCGATAAAGACCGCTGGCAGTATAACCCTCGTTCTCCAGGCTTTACTTCCGGCGATGGCTTTCATCGGCGGGAGCTTCGAGATAACAGGCGGAACCGACGTCCCCTGGTCGCCGCCGGTGGACTACCTCAGGCACGTTACCCTTTTCGCCTTGGAAAAAATGGGACTAAGAGCCGAGATTGAAATCAAGCGCAGGGGACACTATCCCAAAGGCGGTGGACTGGTGGTCGGCAGGGTCGAGCCGTGGGAGGAGAGAAAGCCGCTGGTTGCTTTGGAGTGGAGGCATATAGAGCTATTTGATGGCATCAGCCACGCTACCAACCTCCCGGAGCACGTGGCGAGTAGGCAGGCGAAGGCCGCTAGGGAGAGGTTGAGTGAGTTTTACGATGTTCCTATTAATATATATGAAGAAGTCTCGCGTTCCCTCGGGCCGGGTAGTGGGATAGTGGTATGGGCCGAGACGGACGTTTTGAGACTCAGTGGAGACGCCCTCGGAAAGCGCGGAAAGCCTGCTGAAGCAGTGGGCAGGGAAGCGGCGGACGAGCTTCTGGAGCAGCTAACGAGCAGGGCCGCGGTTGATAGATTCCTTGGCGACCAGCTGGTACCATTCCTGGCCTTCGCAGGAGGCGAGATAAAAGTTGCCGAGATAACGAACCACCTCGTGACGAACGTCTGGGTCGTGGAGCAGTTTTTGGGCAAGATCTTCGAGGTGGAGGGAGAGGTTGGAGAGCCTGGAAGGGTGAGGGTTGTGAGAAAGGCCGAACTTTAAGGCCTCTCCATCTCTACCCCGTAAACTTTCTCCGGATTTTCCACGTGGATTTTGTAAACGTCCTCCTCCGTGAACAGGCCGTTCTGGAGGAAGGCCTTTGTCCTCTTCGGTACTGTCTTCGGCCCTAAAACGGCTCCGGGACGGCGTTTGTCGTCTATGTAGTCCGTCTCCATCATGAAGCGGTTGCCCTGCTTGATGGCCTCGGCAATGTTCTTCTTGCTCGCGATTATGCTCGGAAAGACACCGACTTCCTTGGCAACCTTCACCAGCGGCGGCGAGAAGTGCTTGACAACCCTGTACGGCTTTATTCCGACCTCCTTAACTATCTCGCCCAGCTCGCGGAACTTGGCCTCGTCGAAGCTCTCCGTGTGGAGCTGGACCGCGCAGTCGGCTTCCTTGGCCAAGCTCATCCCGTACTTCATCAGCTCGATGCTCGCATCCCAGATCTCGGGCGGAACCTCGTAGTGGGGTCTGCCTATCTCGCCTATCGCTACCGCTTTCCCCTCAAGGCAGAGCCTCTGGGCGTATTCTAAGGCCTTCATCACTTCGTTCTTGGCATATTCGAGGCCCTTTTTCTCTGCAAGGTAGACGAACTCTGCTGGATGGACTCCAACTACGGCGAAGGCCTTCACTGGGGTTTCCCTGTTTATTTTTTCAACCAGCTCAATGTGGAAGTCCATGGCTTTGATGAAATCCTCTGCGCTCATTCCAGGGAAGCCGTAGTCGTGGGCCGTCTTGTAGACCACCATCAGGTGAGTCCCGCCAGCTCTGTGGAACTGCTTGACGGCCTCGAGGAAAAGCCCCTTGAAAGGATCAACGTGGAAGTGGTCATCGAGGATTATCATTTCCCTCACCTCACGACTGATAGACTTCAAGGGTATCTCCCTCTTTCGCTTTAGTACTTCCCTCGAGAATAAGTGCAGCCTTGTCTCCGTCGACGACAAAGTCCACAGCCTTTCTACCTTTCTCTATCCTGTAAATCACTGCGGCTTTCTTTCCCTTCACCTTGTAGCCTGGGTAGATTACTCCTCTCTCCACGGTCCCCACGAGGGTTTCGCGCCCCATGATGTGGAAGACCTTCTCAACATGGAACTTTCCAACCGGCTTCCTTGAGACTATCTGAATTTCCTCAGCCTCGGTTTCCTTCTTCCCACCGAACAGTCTGCTTAGGAATCCCATGCTCTCCCCCGAAAGGGATTGAAGAGGAGAAATAAAAAGATTGCCGATTAAAGCTTCACGATGTGCACTGAACAGGAAATGCACGGATCGAAGGCTCTAACCGTTTCCTCCAGCCTCTGGACGAGTGCCGTCTCGTCCGCCTCTCCGTAGAGTTTTCTCGCTTCCTTGAACAGGCTTGCCTCCATCATAGCGTGGTTTAAAGCCGTGGGCGTTATGATGTTCGAGTAGGCGATTTTGCCCTCAGAGTCAATGCGGTAGTGGTGTATTAGAACACCTCTCGGCGCTTCCACGTACCCTATGCCCTCGCCTTCTTTGATTTCAACGGGAACGTTTTCCCCCTTTATGCCCTTGTCGAGGAGTTTCTTTGCTATCTCTCCCGCCCTTTCAAGCGCGTAGACTAGCTCTATGGCCTGAGCGAGGTTGTTGTAGCTGACGTAACCTGTGGCAAGTTTTTCTCTGTGCTCCTCAAAGAATCTCTTCGCTGTGGGCGTCAGCATCTCCGCCTTGAGCAGGAGCCTTGGCAGTGCGCCAACGAAGAAGGGCTCCCCCTTATAGCGGCTCTGCTTTGCGAAGCTGTAAACCAACGCGCGCTCCTCTATCCTCTCCGTATAGTGGAAAGGATCATCCTCATCGGAAATCAGTTTGTCGCCCAAGAGGTAGCCGTCCGTCGCAACAAAGTGTTCCGCCTTTTCGCCGTAAGGCTCGAACGAAGCGAATAACCTCACCGCTCTCCTCGCGAGTCTCAAAAGGGCTTCACTCTCCCTTTCGATGTTTTCAAGTTCCTCAACCGTCGGATACCTGCCAAATCCACCGGGTTTGACGTTTATGCCGTGGATCTCCCTTCCTCCGATGAGTTCCCTTATCTTGTTTCCAAATGCCTTTAGAGCTAATCCTTCCTTCACGAGCTCGCCGTGTTTGGTAGCCATTCTTATCGCGTCAGGATAGCCGAAAACGTCCGGAGCAACGAGCAGGTACAGGTGAAGTGCGTGGCTTTCCAGCAATTCACCGATGAGACCAAGCTCTCTTAGCAGCTGGATCTCCTCCGAAACTTCAACTCCGAAGGCCATCTCTATGCCCAGAACCGAGGCGACGCTGTGTGAGAGGTAGCATATGGCGCATATCCTCGCTTCCAAGTCTGGAACGTCATAATAATGCCTTCCCAAAGTCAGCAACTCGAAGAAGCGCGGCCCTTCAACGATTTTGAGCCTGACGTTCTTAACTTCACCGTTCTCGACAACTATCTCGGCTTTGCCGTTGCCTTCAACTCTCGTGAACTCCCTCAACTCGATTATCATGGCTCCCACCTCGCGAAGGTCTTGAACTTCTTGATGATGTAGTCGTCATCGTAGCCCAGATCCTTGAGTATCTCGTACTCGCTTGCAGGATTCACCTCGCCGGGCAACGGCCCGCGGCAGCCTATGCATCCCAGCCCGGAGCGTATACAAGCAGCGTTGCAGCCGCCGTAGGTTATCGGACCGAGGCACGGGAGGCCCTTCTTAATCAGAACGCACTCGTATTCGTTGAGCTTGCACTCAATGCAGACGGGATAATCCTTCTTTACCGGCTCAATGCCTTTGGCTATGTCTATCAGAACCTGATAGACCTCGTTTTTGTCGTAAGGGCAGCCTGGGAGGGCAAAATCGACGGCGACGTACTCAACGACGGGCTTTGAATCCAGCGCCCTCATCGGGTTACCATCGTCTCCATAGACTCTCTTCAGCTTCTCTCTTATGCTCCCTTCGACGCTCGCCTGAACTGAACCGTGCGTTGCGCAGGTTCCGAGGGCTATGAGGTAGTCGGAGTGGTTTCTCGCCTCCTTGAGGAGTGTTAGGTCGCGCTGGTTTGAGACCGTTCCAGTTACGAGAGCCACATCGTAGTGGCCCCCCTCGCTTAAGCTGGTCGCCATGTGAAACTCCGTTATCTCGTAGAACTCGAGCAGGTCAAACAGCTTTTCGTAGAGGAAGAGAATATTCAGCGCACAGCCGCCGCAGTCGGTAAGCTCGAAGACGGCCAACTTGAGCTTGTCCATCATATCAACCCCCTTGTGGAGAGAGCATCCCAGTATGTGAAGATGGGGCCGTCCTTGCAGACGTACTTTATGGAGGTGCTCGTCCCCACTATACAGTGGCCGCACTTGCCTATTCCGCAGCGCATGCGCCTCTCGAGGGTCATGTATATCCTGCCTGGCGAGAGCTTCCTGTCTAGGAGCTCCTTGATGACGAAGCGGTACATAACCGGCGGTCCGCAGATGAGGGCATAGGTGTTGTCGACGTCAAACTCCTCCCCGCGGAAGAGGTCGGTAACGACACCCTTGCACACCCTGTCAGAGAAGCCCCGCTCGAGGTAGATGCACGAGGGACTTTCGACCTCATAGGCGAGCTTTACGCTGCAGCCAATCGCGTCGCCGTGCTTCAGCAGGTGGATTATTTCGTCGCGGAAGAGTATGTCCTCGTAGGCTTTGGTGCCGTAGAGGAGCCAGACGTGCTCGTACTTTCCGGTGTCTATCGCGTACCAGAGGACCGAGCGGAGGGGTGCCATACCGAGTCCACCGGCGACCAGGATCAGGTTTGAGCCCTCCATTTTCTCCATCGGGAAGCCGTTGCCGTAGGGCCCACGGATGCCCACCACTTCTCCCTCTTTCATTTGGTGGATGAACTTGGTCATCCTTCCGGCTTTTCTGATGCAGAGCTGAATGTATCCTTTTCTCGTTGGTGAGGAGCAGAGGCTTATGGGGAACTCACCGAAGCCCCGTATATCGACGATGACGAACTGGCCGGGCTTGAATGTGAAGTGTTCGCCAATTTCTGGGTCTAAGAAGCGGAGCGTGAAGAGCTTCTCTCGGGATGTTAGGTCCTTCACTTCTAGAATGCGCGCATCGTAAGTTTGATATGGATTCTCGCTCATCTCAATGACCTCCTAATCTCCTCAAGAACCTTGACGTGCTCTATCTTCGCCGGACAGAACTCGTCGCACCTCCCACAACCGACGCAGTTGTAACCTGAAGAGGGATCGAAGTAACTCTTGCAGTAGTACCTGTGCCTGAACCTGTCGAGTCTAGTTGGCCTGAAGTTGTGGCCTCCGGCAACCAGTCCGTGGTTCTCCATAAAGCAAGAGTCGTAGCGTCTCTCTCTGACGGCGTCGTAGGCGCTGATCCATTTATCGCAGACCTCGTAGCAGCGACAGGTAGGACAGACCATGTTGCAGTTGCCGCAGGCTAGGCATATCTCGGCGTACTTCTTCCATACCGGGCTGTTGTAGGCTAAATCGAGCATGTCTGCGAGTCCTTCTTGCGGGATCTCCTTCTGGAACGCATTTGCGCGCCTCTCCTCGAACTCCTTAAAGTGCCCCAGATCTTCGTCCGTGACTTCCTCAAAGAGCTCTTCGTTCTCCCAGACTATCTCGTGGCCCCTCACGCTTCCTATCCTGACGAGCCATCCGTCGGGAAGCTCGTGTAGGAAGAGGTCAAAGCCGTCTATGGCGAAGTGAGTGCCTAAGCTCTTGCAGAAGCAGTACTCGTCGGGCATGCAGCTTATTCCAACTATGAATGTCTTCTCGCGCCTTGCCTTGTAGTATGGGTCGGCGGGCTCGTCGAGATAGACCTTATCGAGAATCTTGAGCCCGTGTATATCGCAGGAGTGGAGGCCGAAGAGAACTATCGGCTCTGCATCGGTTCCGTTTTCCCAGCGACCGTTCTTCAGGCGAAGAATTTCGTCCCTTGGCCTCACGAAGAACTTTTTTGGAGGTAGCATTGTCCTTGTATAGTTGAGTTCTATCTCTCCTAGCTCGTGAACCTCTTGGAATGTGTAAATGCTTCCTCTTTTGATGGGAGCGTAGACTTTGCCCCAATTCCTTAGAGATTCAAAAAATGAGCTAAAGTTCTCAGATGATAGTTTTACATATCTCAAACACACCGCCTCCGTTATGTGGCATTCTATAATATATAGTTTGTAGAAGGATGATTTAAGGGTTCTCCAAACCAACAGTTACCAACGGATGGTTGGGTATTAGAAAAGGGTTTTATAGGAGCTTGCCCCAAAATACCCAGGTGGGGAACTGTGTTTAGGATAGTTCACAAGGAGAAGCTTTCTCCTGGCATAAACCTATTCGAAATCGAGGCGCCAAGGATAGCGAGACACGCTAAGCCCGGCCAGTTTGTCGTTCTTAGGCTTCATGAGAAGGGCGAGAGGATACCGCTCACCATAGCCGACAGCGATGCAGGTAGGGGCACTATAACGATAGTTGTCCAAGAAGTTGGAAAGACCACTTACGAACTCGGTACCTATGAAAATGGCGATAACATACTTGATCTCTTGGGGCCACTTGGAAGGCCAAGTCACATAGATAACTTCGGTACGGTCGTTATGGTAGGTGGTGGCGTTGGAGTTGCTGAAATTTATCCCGTTGCAAAAGCGATGAAGGAAGCTGGCAACCATGTGATTTCTATACTAGGTTTTAGGACGAAGAAGCTCGTCTTCTGGGGGGATAAACTCGCGGAGGTAAGCGACGAGGTAATCGTTACCACCAACGACGGGAGCTACGGTATGGAGGGCTTCACCACGCACGCTCTAGCGAAGCTGTTCGATGAAGGTAGAAAAATTGACCTCGTGCATGCTGTTGGGCCCGTTATCATGATGAAGGCCGTTGCAGAACTCACTAGGCCCCATGGCATAAGAACCGTCGCGAGCCTGAATCCAATTATGGTCGATGGAACTGGCATGTGTGGCGCTTGTAGGGTAACTGTCGGCGGTGAGATAAAGTTCGCTTGCGTTGATGGACCCGAATTCGACGCCCATCTTGTTGACTGGGACGAGCTGGTGAAGAGGCTTAACTATTACAGAGATTTGGAGCTCATAAGCCTTGAGAAGTGGAAGCGGGAGAGGGGGATGGTCTGATGCCGAGAAAAATTATTAAGAGGCGTATTTTGACTCCTGAAAGACCGCCTGAGGAGAGAGTTAAGGATTTCGAGGAGGTAAACCTTGGATATACTTTCGAATTGGCTGTGAAGGAGGCCGAACGCTGCCTTAACTGTCCAATTGACTATGCTCCCTGTGTTAAGGGCTGTCCAGTCGGAATAAGGATTCCCGAGTTCATATCTAAGCTTGTCCAGTACCGTGATGATCCTGATAGGGCCGTTAGAGAGGCTTTAAGTGTCATCTGGGCTTGCAACTCACTTCCAGCTATAACAGGCCGGGTTTGTCCTCAGGAGGATCAGTGTGAGATGAACTGTGTCATGGGTAGGGTTGGTGACAAAATCAATATCGGCAAGCTCGAAAGGTTTGTGGCAGATTACTCCCGCGAGAATGGCATAGACATCCAGCTCTTAGAGGAAGGGACGAGGGAAATACGGAGGAACGGCAAGAAGGTTGCGGTCATAGGTGCTGGTCCAGCGGGTCTGACATGCGCAGCAGAGCTGGCTAAGCTTGGCTATGAGGTTACGATTTTCGAAGCCCTCCATAAACCTGGAGGAGTCCTGATCTACGGCATCCCAGAGTTCAGGCTACCAAAGGTGATTGTTGAGAGGGAACTTGAGAACCTGGGGAGGCTCGGCGTTAAGATAGAAACCAACGTGCTCGTCGGCAAGACCGTGACCTTTCAGGAGCTGAGGGAGGAGTACGACGCGATATTCATAGGCACGGGTGCTGGAACGCCCCGCATATACCCGTGGCCAGGGGTGAACCTCAATGGGGTCTATTCTGCGAACGAGTTTCTCACTAGGGTGAACCTCATGAAAGCCTATGCGTTCCCAGAGTACGACACTCCCATAAAGATAGGAAAGAATGTGGCGGTGATCGGTGGTGGGAACACTGCCATGGATGCCGCCCGTTCAGCCTTGAGACTCGGCGCAAAGGTGTGGATATTATACCGCAGGACAAAGGCAGAGATGACTGCCCGTGAGGAGGAAATCCACCACGCCGAGGAAGAGGGTGTGAACTTCATGTTTCTCGTTTCGCCCAAGCGTTTCATCGGCGACGAAAATGGGAACCTTAAAGCCATAGAGCTTGAGAAAATGGAGCTCGGTGAGCCCGATGAGAGCGGCAGGAGGAGACCCGTACCAACGGGTGAGACGATAACGATGGAGTTCGATACTGCTATTATAGCCATCGGTCAGACCCCGAACAGAACGTTTCTCGAAACTGTCCCCGGACTCGAGGTTGATGGGAAGGGCAGGATAAAGGTCGATGAGAACCTGATGTCGAGCATCCCAGGGGTCTTCGCTGGGGGAGACGCAATAAGGGGAGAGGCAACGGTTATTTTGGCTATGGGGGATGGAAAAAAGGCGGCAAGGGCAATCCACAGGTACCTAAGTGGTTCGTGAATTCTCTTACTTTTATTCTACTTGTCACGGTGCAGTTAATTTTGACTGGTTAGAAGAAAGAAAAGCATGTCATTATATGATTGCTGGAATCCCCGGAATTCTCGGGAAGGGCTGAACCTCCGCTATGTGCTCAGCCCCGACCATGTACCTGATGAGCCTCTCGATGCCTATGCCCGCTCCAGCGCTCGGCCTCAGGAGGCCCGCTTTGGCGACCTCGAGGTAGGGTTTGAAGGCGTCGAGGCTTATGCCTGCCTTCTTAATTTTCCTGACTATTACTTCGTATTCCCACTCCCTCTCGCCGCCGCTCGAAACCTCGCCGTATCCCTCTGGCAGATAGAGGTCGTAGTTCCTGAAGTGGCCCGGCCTCTCTGGGTCTTCCCTGTCGTAGAACTCCCTCTCAATGTCTATCACCCAGAAGGGCTCGTCCATGGCTTTACTTGCCTCATCCTCGCTTCCAAACTCGGCCTTAATCTCCTCAAGAGTGAAGCGCTTGAAGGGTGGCCTTACCTTGGGCACTTCCCTCTCCAGTCCCCAGTTCCTAGCTTCCTTAAACAATCCGCTTATCAGCTCCTCTATGAGGCTCATGACGTCGTCCATGCTCGCATAGGCTATCTCGAAGTCAAGCTGCGTAAACTCGTAGGCGTGTCTGCCATCGTCGGCGCTTCTCCCTTCGAGCCTTATGTTCGGCGAGAGTATAAAGAGCCTGTCAATTCCCATAGCTACCGCCATCTGCTTGTGGAGTATCATGCTGTGAGTTAGCCTTAGCCTCTCGCCGTAGACCTCGACTTCTGGCGGCTTTAGGGCCTCACTGGCGGCCGGGTCTGGCCAGAGGGGGTCAGTTATGGAGCTGAGCATCACCGGGAGCATCCACCTGAAACCCTTGCTCACCATGTATCTTGTCATATAGTCAATCACTCTCGTTTGAACTTCTATAACTGGTTCAATTTTCCGGGTTACAATTTGGAGAGCGTTCATCTTCATCACCTGTTCTTTGTCAGTGTTTTCCACCTTTATGTCCTTTGTGCAAGAAAAGTTGAATTTTGGGCAAAATTCGACATAAAATAAAGGTTAATTTTGAATAAACGTCAGAAAATCACAATCTAATTGGCGAAGATGGCGGCGGGTAAACGATAGCGTTATAATGCCCCAAGGAGAACCCTATACGGTGGTAAAGCATGGGCGTCTACATATTCACCCCCGAAGACCTCCTTAGATACGGAACGATAACCGAGGAACAGCTTGAGATCTTAAAGGATGCCCTCCTTGAGAGGAAGGACATCTTAATTGTTGGCTCAAGCAGGTCTGGAAAGACCAAACTCGTCGAGGCCCTGATCCACCTGATACCTGATGACAGGAAGGTTGCTGTAATAACCGCCTACAGCGAATTCAAGCCATTCAAACCGAATATCGTTGTTATAGACACCCAATTTAACCCCGAGAGCCTTGAGAAGCGCACCGAGGATGTTATCGAAAAGATAAAGCGCATAAACCCGGACTACATTGTCATAGACACCATCCACACCGTCCACGTGCCCACGATTCTGAGCGAGCTCCTTGATGACTACACCTTCATAGCGACCTCGCTGGCCATCTCTGGCGATATAATCGAGGAAGTCAAGCACTGGCTAAGGGCAAACAATGACGTCATGAGCAAATTTGATATTGTGGTCGAACTCAAGAGGGACTTCAGAACTGGAACCAGGAAGATCAACAGGATATACGCTGTCAAAAAGTCGGGAGAAAAAGTGGAGCTCGAGCCGCTTCTTTAGGTTATTTCCTTATCCTTTTAAGGTCCTTGTGTATCTCTTCCTTCAGTTTGCGGTAGTATTCCATGGATAGATAGCCCCTTTTCCAGCCGGCGTAGAGAGTCACGTTGAACAGAACGGTTATCAGAACTGCTATCAGGAGGGAGTTTACAGTAACACCACCGATGGTCTTCTGGGTTCTCCGGAACATGCCGAGGGAAACATAGTCGTCCACCGTCATGTGTCTCATAGGGAGGTTCTCAACCCTGATGGTGCCGTTCTCCGGAGTCAGCGAGAGCATGTGGTTCCAAGTCACGACGTAGACCTTCACGTGGGTTCCCTTCTCGGTGCAGTCGGGGATGGTCTGCCCGTTCCAGAGGCAGCTCCCGTCGGGCTGCATCGTTGCCCATACATCGGTGTGCTCGTAGGTTTGGAGGTATATACTGTTGTTGTCTGGATAGACCTTCACGACCTCTATATCGTAAGTGTTCCCGCTGTAGACCAAGGAACGGAAGAAGTGGTAAAGCCTGTCGATTATCGTGTTGTGAAAATACTCGTCCTCCCATACGATGTAGTAGTAGATGTTGCCCTTTATGTCCACCATGTATAGAATTCCGTAAGGTTCATCTCCGGGGAAGGTGTGGATGATAGGGGTATACTCTTGAATCTTGGCGCTTTCCCATGGGAGGTAGCCCTCGAGGGAATATCCGCTCGTGTAGAGTCCAACACTCCAAAATATCAGAAGATTAATGAAAAGCCACAGTGCAATCCATCTTTTCTTTGCCATTACCTTCACTGGAGAAATATAAAGGGAGCATCAGGCCTTAAGCTTTTCTATGACCACCCTCAGGTTGTCGAGCATCTCCCTTATGTCGTCGAATGTCATGTAGCCCATGTTTCCAATCCTGAAGGTCTTTTCAGCGACGCTTCCATAGCCCTTGGCGAGCTCAAAGCCCCTCTCGCGCATGGCGTTGTAGACGTCAACGCCCTTCATTCCCTCAGGAACGACTACGGCAGTGATGGTTGGGCTCTCGTAGCCTGGTTCGGCGAGGATTCCGAGGCCCATCTCCTTGACGCCCTCGCGTATCATCTCACTCCTCTTCCTGTACATATCGAGCCAGGCACCTTTGCCGCCCATCTTCTCGATTATCCTGAGGACGACGTTGAGGCCAAATATCTGTGGGAGTGGTGGGGTTGAGGGCGTTCCCTTCTTCTTCTCGTTGAACTTCTTGTAGAGCGGCAGGTCGAAGTACCAGCCGCGCTCGGGCATCCTCTCGGCGATCTCAAAGACTCTCTCACTAACGGCGGCAACCGCTAATCCCGGTGGAACACCGAAGGCTTTTTGGCTACTCGCGAAGATAAGATCGATGTCCCACTTGTCAAACTTTATGTCGGCACCGCCCATCGCCGAAACGGCATCGACGAAGAGGAGCTTGTCGTGCTCCTTGACGACCTTAGCAAGCTCCGGAAGCGGATTAAGAACACCAGTGCTTGTCTCATTGTAGGTTATGGTGACCGCGTGAACGTCAGGGTTCTTCTTGAGAACTTCATCAAGCTCCTCTGGCTTGATGGCCTTTCCAGGCTCCTTTTCAAATACAACGGCGTTCCTTCCGTTGGTGTTGACGACGTCAGCAAAGCGCTTTCCGAACGCACCAATGATCGTGACGAGAACTTTTCCACCGCGCGGAATGGTGTTTCTCACAGCGGCCTCCATGAAGCCCGTTCCAGAGCTCGGGAAGAGGATTATCTCGCCTTTATCGGCCTCGAGGAAGGCCTTGAGCCTGTTGAGGGTATCAACGTGAACCTCCTTTGCCTCAGCCGAGCGGTGGCTGAACATCTGGACACTCATTATCGCGAGAACCTCCGGGAAACAAGCAACAGGACCTGCTGTGAAGAGCTTGTACTTCGGCCTGACTATTTCATAAAGCTCCCTGTAAGCTTCCTCATACTCCATGTCGAACCTGAGCTCCATCAGCATCACCTCGGCGGGGGGTTGGAAGGGAAATATAAAAAGGGTTCGTTAGTCCCTTCACGTGGCTTATCGAAGCTATGTTCGTTTCGCCGGCAATAAAATGAAGAATTTTCGACCTAGCCAAGACTTTTAAAAGTTCCACCCTAACGTTTAGAAGGGGGTTTGATGGAACGCAAACGCCTGGCTGGAATAATCCTGCTCATCATCTCCGCCTTCACAGGAACGATAGCTTTCCGCCTCGCGACTCCGGCGATAGCCTTCTACACAAGGAACATTCTCCAGGCCTCAATGCTCTCGGTCTCCATTGTTTCCATGTCATTTGTCCTGGCAAGGGCATTTTCGTCTGTTCTTGGTGGTCTCGCCCTTGAGAGAGGCAGGAAGCTCGTTTACATAGGAGCACTGGCTATGATGGGTAACGCTCTGGCGGTCCATCTCTACCCCATCACAAGCACCTGGGTTCAGGTGGCCGGAATAAAGCTTCTCAACGGCTTCCTCAATGGATTGAGCTGGCCAATGGCTCAATTCGTCATAGCAGTAACTACACCAAACGAGATAAGGGCAAGGGTCACATCAATTTACTTCCTCTTTGGCAGTATAGCTTCACTCCTCGGCAACTATGTTTACGCCTACACCATTAACCTTGGCTTGTCTGGTCAGATGTGGATTGCCTCTGCATTCTTTGTATTCACCGGCGTGATAATGGTCCTTGCCTACTTCCTACTCTACGGCTGGATAGTGCCCAAGAGAAAGAAAACGCCCGATGGGGAGAAGCCGAGCCTCAACCCAAAAAGGATTCTCATAATCGCGTCGCTGATGGCGATCATAGTTGCCTTTACATCTGGCGAGATAACCTACATCTATGTTTCCGAAGCTTTGGGCATGGACAAAGCTAGGACAGCGATGCTTATCGGATGGGCAGGCTTTTTATCGGCACTCCTCAGCTACGTCATTTCCTGGCTCGCCGACGTCAGGAGCGAGAGAAGGATGGTTGTTCTGACGTCAGTTATGGCAGCGATCTCCCCAATCCTCGCTGCCGTAAAGACTGCTCCGACAGTTTTTCTCGGAATATTTATGGCTCTCTTAGCCTTCCAGAGCTTCAGACCGATTTCGAGGAAAGTCTTGGCTTCATACTACCGCTCTTCATTGGCTATAGGGGGTGTGAACGGAATTCAGAACCTCTCGACCTTCGCTGGGGGAATGCTCTTCGGCCTGGCCTACTCGCTCGGAGAGATAAGTGTTGGCGTAACGTTGAACCTCGCCCTGCTTTCCTTCCTGCCGTTTTCACTGGCACTCCTTCGGGAGTCCGTTAAGCTTAAAGGGACTGGAGAGTAAGATGGGGTGACGGGCTTTCCAAAACTTTTATAAGCCACTCCACTCGCCTAAGTTTAGGCTTAGCTTACGCTCATTTGGAGGTGAGAGTATGGGACTGAGACCAGCCAAGATTGATAGGGACGTTGACAAGCCCGCTTACACAAGGAGGGAATACATACGCGGTGCCCCTGGACCGAAGATAACCATCTTCGACATGGGCAACCTTTCCGCTGAGTTCCAGTATGAGGTGAGCCTTCACGCTGAGCAGGCCATGCAGATAAGGCAGAACGCCCTTGAGGCCATCCGTATACAAGTCAACAGGTACCTCCAGAAGAACGTCGGTAGGAGCAACTACCACTTCAAGATAAGGGTCTACCCGTTCCAGGTTCTCCGTGAGAACCCGATGGCTACCGGAAGGAAGGCAGATCGTTACGGTAACGGTATGCGCAGGCCCTTCGGAAAGCCAATCGGCCTTGCCGCTCGCGTTAAGAAGGATCAGAAGATACTCACCGTCTGGGTCAACGAGGGCCACCTCAAGTTCGCTCTCGAGGCCATGCGCAGGGCTGCCATGAAGCTCCCCTACAGCGCCTACTACAGGATCTACGACAAGGAAGGCAACGACATTACCAGCAAGGTTCTCTCGACCATGAAACGCTAAAGCGCAGCGCTGAAGCGCTTCTTTCTTGCTCCTTTTTCTGTTCAAGTTTTGCCGTATATTCATAAGATGATTATTAACGATGTCGCTCTAATTTTGTGCATAGTGATGATTCCTCACGTGCAAGGGGTGTTGATTTCCTTTAACTTTAAGTTCGATAAGTCCAAATAATTATTAATGCCAACGTCTAAACTTCTTTGGTGAGATGATGGTAAGCTCTCACTTCAGGAACATTCTGCTCAAGCTTGGCATCCCTGAGGAGCGATTATCAGTCCTCGAGGGTAAGGGGGGCGTCGTCGAAGACGAGTTCGAGGGCATCAGATACGTCCGCTTCCGCGATTCTGCCAAAGGCTTCAGGCGTGGAACTGTCGTCTTCGAGAACGGTGATGTTGTTCTTGGCTTCCCCCACATAAAGCGCATCGTCCAGCTTGAGAACGGGATAAGACGTGTCTTCAGGAACAAGCTCTTCTATGTAGAGGAGAAGGTCGATGGATACAACGTTAGGGTCGTTAAAGTGAGAGATAAGATTCTCGCCCTCACAAGAGGAGGTTTCGTCTGTCCCTTCACGACGGGGAGGGTTGAGGACTTCATAAATTTCGACTTCTTCAGGGACTACCCGAACCTCGTTCTGGCTGGGGAGATGGCTGGACCTGAAAGTCCTTACCTTGTTGAAGGTCCGCCCTACGTGAAGGAGGATATTCAGTTCTTCCTCTTTGACATCCAGGAGAAGGGGAGTGGGAAGAGCCTTTCCGTAGAGGAAAGGCTGAAGCTCGCTGAAGAATACGGAATTCCCCACGTTGAAGTGTTCGGAGTTTATGATCGACGCCGCATCGACGACCTCTACGACCTCATTGAGAGGCTCTACCGCGAGAGAAGGGAAGGAATCGTCATGAAGAGCCCCGACATGAAGAGAATCGCGAAGTACGTAACGCCCTACGCCAACATCAACGACGTCAGGATAGGCTCGCACATCTTCTTCGACCTGCCGCATGGCTACTTCATGCAGAGGATTAAACGTCTCGCATTCTACCTCGCGGAGAAGCACGTAAAGGGCGAGGGGTTCGACGAGTACGCCAAGGCCCTTGGAAAAGCTCTCCTGAGGCCTTTTGTGGAGAGCATCCATGAGGTTGCCAACGGCGGCGAGGTCGAGGAGGTCTTCACGGTGAGGGTCAAGAACATAACGACCGCCCATAAAATGGTGACCCACTTTGAGAGGCTAGGGGTCAAGATCCACATCGAGGACATCGAGGACTTGAAGAACGGCTACTGGAGGATAACCTTCAAGCGAGTCTACCCAGATGCCACGCGCGAGATTAGAGAACTGTGGAACGGGTTGGCTTTTGTGGATTAATTACTCCTTCTTTTTTGCCAGCGCTGAAGCTTTTGGAAAAAGCTTCACCAAAAGTTGGTAGCTCTCCGACCTTATAATGCTTAAGAGGGGTTTCTCTTTTGTGTTTTCGTTGGATTGAAGAGAACAACGATTAAGTACCAGCTTATCCGTGGGTTTGCATCTTTTCGACGCCCGAAGGGCGTCCTCTTGAGATAAACCCCTTTTTATGAGGGAGTTCCTGGGGCTTCTCTATAAAAGTATTGCTCTTGGAATAGTAAACCCCAGAAAAAGATTGGCTATACTTTAATGAGCTACGAACTTTGATGAAACTTTGTCCTGCAAAGTTTCTTTGCAAAAATTTTGTACACCCCCAAACCCAAAAAAGGGTGGAAGGGTTCGAAAGCCTTTTAAATAGTCTCCATAGACCCCACTTCAGCGTTGAAGTTACCATAGCGAAGGATGACGGAAAAATGGCCTGGCACATCTTCATTCCGGATTCGCTACTAGAAGAGACCGATGACCCGAAAATCAGGACGTACAAGGTTGGGCAGATAGCAAGGGCAGCAGCAATATTCGGTATCGAGCACATCTGGATTTACAGGGCCGACGGGAAGGACGGAAGGTTCATCAAGCTCATCCTCGAGTATGCGGAAACGCCCCAGTACCTCAGGAAGAGGCTCTTCCCCCTCATGCCTGAACTCAAGTACGTTGGCGTGATTCCCCCGCTCAGAACGCCCCACCACAAGCTCAAAGGCAAGCCCAAGGTTGGAGAAATCCGTGAGGGCTTCGCCTTCAGGAAGGGGCGGAGGGTCTACGCCGACATCGGCCTCGACGAGCTCGCTTTGGTAGGGGGGGACGTTGAGGGGCGTGCAACGTTCAGAATTGTCTCAACGAGGCCGCTCAGGGTCATACCAGCGAAGCCAGAAGAGTACTGGGGATACAGGGTGCACCTCACGAAAAAGTCCTTAGCAAAAACACTTAAAAAGGCCGGGCTTGACTTGGCAATCGCCACCTCCAGGAAGGGGCAAGACATTCGAGAGGTGAAGCTTCCCCCGCTCGAGGGGGAGGTCGGATTCATCTTCGGCTCACCGAGGAAGGGTGTGATGGAGCTCCTCGGCGAGGAGGATTATTCCTTTGATCTAATCCTCAACACCATTCCAAATCAGCGGACAGCTACCGTCCGCACCGAGGAGGCCGTGCTGGCCACCCTCGCGGTGTTTAATCTCATAAGGAGGGATTGAGATGGGAAAAATACACAGGCCAAGGAGAGGTTCACTGGCTTACTCCCCGAGAAAGAGGGCTAAGAGCATAGTTCCGAGAATCAGGAAGTGGCCGAAGGACAGTGAGGTCAGGATGCTCGGTTTCGCCGGCTACAAGGCTGGCATGACCCACATCCTCATGATAGACGACAGGCCAGGGCTCACCAAGGGCAAGGAAATATTCATGCCGGTCACGGTAGTCGAGGTCCCGCCGCTCTTCGTCTACGGCATCAGGGCCTACAGGCAGGGCTACCTCGGACTTGAGACAGCCACCGAGGTCTGGTTCCACGAGCTTAACGACTACGTCAAGAGGAGGATAAAGACCCTGCCAAAGGACTACAACGAGGAGGCCTTCCAGGCCAAGCTTGGCCAGCTCGAGGACCTCGTCAACGACGGCGAGATAGTTGACGTTAGGCTTCTCGTCCACACCCAGCCGTGGCTCATCAAGCTCAAGAAGAAGCCAGAGGTCATGGAGTACGCCATCGGCGGCGATGACGTCAAGGCCAAGTTTGACTACGCCAAGGAGAAGATAGGCAAGGAGCTCCGCGCGAGCGAGGTTCTCCACGAGGGAGAGCTCCTCGACGTCATAGCCGTCACCAAGGGCAAGGGAACCCAGGGTCCGGTCAAGAGGTGGGGAATAAAGATCCAGTTCCACAAGGCCCAGAGGGCTGGAAAGGGCAGGCACGTCGGTAACCTTGGTCCATGGCACCCGACTAGAGTCATGTGGACCGTCCCGCAGGCTGGTCAGATGGGCTTCCACCACAGAACCGAGTTCAACAAGAGGCTCATCGCCATAGGCGAGAACGGCAAGCTCAAGCTCGACGAGAAGAACGAGATAGAGATTACCCCGAAGGGAGGCTTCCCGCACTACGGCATCATAAGGAGCGACTTCCTCATGATACAGGGTACTATACCGGGTTCCTTCAAGAGGATAATCAGGGTCAGGCCGGCTATAAGGCCGCCGAAGAAGAAGCCGCCCGTTGAGAGGCCGCAGATAACCTACATCAGTAGGGAATCCAAGCAGTGAGGTGAGATAGATGAAGGTTAAGGTTTTCAATCTCGAAGGCGAGCCAGTCGAGGAGATAGAGCTTCCAAATGTCTTCGCCACTCCCTTCAGGCCCGACCTCATCAGGAGGGCTGTCATTGCCTCATGGACCCACAGGATTCAGCCCCAGGGTAGGGACCCGCTCTCTGGAAAGAGAAGGGTCACCGAGAACATTGGAAAGGGCCACGGAATGGCGAGGGTTGAGAGGATAAAGACCTCCCCGAGGTTTGCCGCCTTCGTCCCATTCGCGAGGGGTGGAAGGAGGACCCACCCGCCGAAGGTCGAGAAGATAATCTGGGAGGACATCAACAAGAAGGAGCGCAGACTCGCCATCATGAGCGCCATAGCTGCCACCGCTAACTACGACCTCGTTAGGGCTAGAGGACACATCGTTGACAACGTCCCGCAGGTTCCGCTCGTTGTCGTCGATGATCTCGAGAAGGTCTTCAAGACCGCCCAGACTAGGGAGATCTTCAAGAAGCTCGGCGTCTGGGACGACATAGAGAGGGCCAAGAAGAACACCAAGATAAGGGCCGGTAAGGGTAAGATGCGCGGAAGACGCTACAAGAAGGCCAAGGGCCCGCTCATCGTTGTCGCCAAGAACGAGGGAATCGTCCAGGGAGCCAGGAACCACCCGGGTGTTGACGTCGTCACCGTCGAGAACCTCGGCGTTGAGCTGCTCGCTCCGGGTACCCACCCGGGAAGGCTCACCATCTGGACCAAGGGCGCTATAGAGAGGCTTAGGGAGATTTACGGGTGATGAGAGATGGACCCATACAAGGTTATTATCAGGCCGGTCGTCACCGAGAAGGCTGTTGCCATGGTTGAGAACGAGAACAAGCTCACCTTCATAGTTGACAGGCGCGCCACCAAGCAGGACATCAAGAGGGCCGTGGAAGCGATGTTCGACGTCAAGGTCGAGAAGGTCAACACCCTCATCACCATGAGGGGAGAGAAGAAGGCCTATGTGAAGCTCAAGCCTGAGTACAGTGCAAGTGAGATTGCTGCCAGGATAGGATTGTTCTGACGGGGTGAGTGAGATGGGAAAGAGTTTGATTCAGCAGAGGAGAGGTAAGGGAACCACGACCTTTAGGGCCCCCTCCCACAGGTACAGGGGTGCCGTCAGGTACGTTCCGCTCAACCTGACAAAGGAGAAGACCCTCGTCGGTAAGGTCGTTGAGATACTCCACGACCCTGGAAGGACCGCTCCAGTGGCTCGCGTCAAGTTCGAGAACGGCATGGAGAAGCTCATTATCGCTCCCGAGGGAATCCTCGTCGGCGAGGAGATTGCCATAGGACCGAACGCTCCAATCAAGATAGGCAACACCCTCCCGCTTGCCATGATACCGGAGGGAAGCTATGTCTATGACATAGAGGGAACCCCTGGAGACGGCGGTAAGTACGTTCGCGCTGGCGGTGTCTATGCCCTCGTCGTCAGCAGGGAGAAGGACAAGGTCATCGTCCAGCTCCCGAGCGGCGAGCTCAAGCAGTTCAACCCAATGTGCAGGGCCACCATTGGTGTCGTTGCAGGTGGTGGTAGGCTCGAGAAGCCTATCGTCAAGGCAGGAAAGGCATACTACATCGCCAAGGCGAGGAACAGGTTCTGGCCGAAGCCGAGGGGTGTCAAGATGAACGCCGTCAACCACCCACACGGTGGTAAGGAGCACCACATCGGAAGGCCAAGCACCGTTTCGAGGCGCGCTCCGCCTGGAAGGAAGGTCGGTCACATAGCCGCGAGAAGAACTGGTAGGAGGAAGTGAAGATGGCGAGAAAGAAGGAGTTTAGGTATAGGGGTTACACCTTTGAGGAACTGCTCAACATGTCACTTGAGGACTTTGCTAAGCTCCTCCCTGCGAGGCAGAGGAGGAGCCTTAAGAGGGGTCTCAGCCCCGAGCAGAAGAAGCTCCTCAGGAAGATCAGGCTTGCTAAGAAGGGCAAGTACAACAAGCCCATCAGGACCCACAGCAGGGACATGGTCATCCTTCCAGAGATGGTCGGCATGACCATTCACGTCTACAACGGAAAGGAGTTCGTTCCAGTCGAGATTAAGGAGGAGATGATAGGCCACTACCTCGGTGAGTTTGCCCTCACGAGGAAGATCGTCCAGCACGGCTCCCCTGGTGTCGGTGCAACCAGGTCATCGATGTTCGTGGCCATCAAGTGAGGTGGTTTAGATGAGCAGGGGCAGGTTTTCCTACTCATTCCAAAATTTTGACCCCGAGAGGATGGCTCGTGCGAGCGGAAGGGACCTCAGGATTTCCCCGAAGCACAGCGTTGAACTCCTGAGGGAGATAAAGGGCATGATGCTCAACGATGCACTCAAGTACCTTGACGACGTTATTGCCCTCAAGAGGCCGGTTCCAATGAGGCGCTTCAACGACAGCCAGGGTCACAAGCCGGGCAAGGGCTTCGGTCCAGGTCGCTACCCGGTCAAGGTCGCCAAGGCCGTTAAGAAAGTCCTCCTCAACGCCAAGAACAACGCAGAGCAGAAGGGCCTCGACCCGGACAGGCTCAAGATAATCCACGCTGCTGCCCACAGGGGACCAGTGCTCCGCGGATACATCCCGAGGGCCTTCGGAAGGGCCACACCGTTCAACGAGCAGACCACCCATATCGAGATAGTCGTTGAGGAGATTAGGAGGTGAGACGTTTGGCGATCGAGAGATACTTCATCAAGGAAGGCGTTAGGGAGATGCTCATCGACGAGTACCTTGAGAAGGAGCTTAGGCGCGCCGGTTATGGTGGTATAGACATCAAGAAGACCCCGCTCGGAACTAAGGTCATCATCTTCGCCGCCAACCCCGGTTACGTCATCGGAAGGGGAGGCAGGCGCATTAGGGAGCTCACCAGGATCCTTGAGAGGCAGTTCGGCCTCGAGAACCCGCAGATCGAGGTCGAGGAGATCAAGAACCCCTACCTCAACGCCAAGGTTCAGGCAGTCAGGCTCGCCCAGGCCCTTGAGAGGGGCGTCCACTTCAGGAGGGCTGCCTACGCTGCTATAAGGGCCATTATGAGAAACGGCGCTAGGGGCGTCGAGATAAGGATCAGCGGCAAACTCACCGGAGAGAGGGCCAAGAGTGTCAGGTTCTACCAGGGCTACCTTGCCAAGGTCGGAAACCCTGCCGAGACCCTCGTCAGCAAGGGCTATGCCCAGGCCCTGCTCAAGCTCGGCGTCATAGGTGTCAAGGTCTCCATCATGCCGCCCGACGCCAAGCTTCCGGACGAGATTGAGGTCCTTGAGAAGGTTCAGGAGGAAGAGGTGAGTGAAGAATGAAGCCGAGCGAGATTAGAGAGATGAGCATTGAGGAGATCGACAAGAAGATCAGGGAGCTCCGCCTCGAGCTTGCCAAGGAGAGGGCTGTGCTCACCATGGGGGCCTCTCTTGAGAACCCCATGGTCATCCGCAACATCAGGCGCGATATTGCGCGCCTGCTTACCATAAAGAAAGAGAAGCTTAGGGAGAAAAGGTGATGGTTAGTGCCTAGGATTGTTAACCCTCTGGATGAGATGCTCTTTAAGGAGGTCCTGAAGGAGCAGCAGAGGATTAGAGTTTACATAGAGAAGGCCCGCTACGGAAAGCTTAAAACCATAATCGAGGGCATAGACGAGAAGGAGTTTGACCTCGAGGATATAGCCAAAAAGCTGAAGGCGAAGCTGGCATGCGGCGGAACGGTAAAGAAGGGAAGGATAGAGCTCCAGGGAGATCACAGAGAAAGGGTCAAGAAGTTGCTAGCAGACCTTGGATTTTCAGAGGACTTGATAGAAATCGAGTGACGGCGAAAAACATCCTCTGGCACGAGCTCATAGGGCTAAAAGCAAAAATTATAAGGGCATCTCATCCAGAGCTGGTTGGCATTGAGGGCTACGTCCTTGATGAGACGAGGAACACCCTCACCATATGCGGTGAGAGGGTCTGGGTTATCCCGAAGGACGTGGTGGAGCTCGAGTTTGAGGTTGGCGATAAAAGAATCCGGATCAACGGAAGGGAACTGATTGGAAGACCCGAGATGAGATTGAAGAAGAGGTGGAGACGATGAGAGAGATTGGATTGAAGATTCAGCCTCCCGCTGAGAAGTGTGATGACCCGCACTGCCCCTGGCACGGGAACCTCAAGATACACGGCAGATACTTTGAAGGCATCGTCATCAGCGACAAGCCCAAGAGGACCGTTACCGTTGAGAGGCAGCACTACCACTACCTCAAGAAGTACGAGAGGTATGAGCTAAGGAGGAGCAGGATACACGCACACAACCCACCGTGCATCAACGCCAAGCCCGGCGACAAGGTCCTCATTGCTGAGACCAGGCCGCTTAGCAAGACCAAGAGCTTCGTAGTCGTTGGCATACTTCAGAGAACAGAGGAGAGGTGATAACCATGGCTAAGAAGGGTGCAGGTGCTACGAGAGGTATTAGTCCCGTCAGGCCGACCCGTGCTCTGCCAATCGGCGCCTACCTCAAGGTCGCCGACAACAGCGGCGCCAAGCTCATCCAGATAATCGGTGTTGTTGGTTACAAGGGAACCAGGAGGAGGCTTGCTAGTGCCGGCGTCGGCGACATGGTCGTCGCCACCGTCAAGAAGGGAAGGCCGGACATAAGGCACCAGGTCGTTAGGGCAGTTGTTGTCAGGCAGAGAAAGGAGTACAGAAGGCTCGATGGCATGCGCGTTAAGTTCGAGGACAACGCTGCTGCCATAGTCACCCCCGAGGGTGTTCCGAGGGGAACCGAGATCAGGGGTGCCATAGCTAGGGAGGCCGCCGAGAGGTGGGTTAGGCTCGGTAGCATAGCGAGCATTGTGTTGTGAGGTGAGAATGATGAAGTTGGATACCAAGCAGCCGAGGAAGCAGAGGAAGTTCCTTTACAACGCTCCCCTTCACCTTAGGAGCAAGATAATGAGCGCCACCCTGAGCAAAGAGCTCAGGCAGAAGTACGGCGTGAGGAGCCTTCCGATAAGGGAGGGCGACAAGGTCAAAATCATGCGCGGCGACTACAAGGGCAAGGAAGGAAAGGTCGTTGAGGTCAACCTCAAGAGGTACAGGATCTATGTCGAGGGCGTTACCCAAAAGAAGGTCGACGGTACCGAGGTCTTCTACCCGGTTCATCCGTCGAACGTTATGATAGTCGAGCTCAACCTCGAGGACGAGGAGAGGGAGAAGATAATTGAGAGGAGGGCTGGTTGATGGCGAGGAAAGGCGCTAAGAGGCACCTTAAGAGGCTTGCCGCTCCAAATCAGTGGTATATTGAGAGGAAGGCCTATAAGTGGGCTGTCAGGCCAAGACCCGGTCCGCACAGCATGAAGACCTCCATTCCGCTGCTTTATATTGTCAGGGACTACCTTGGCTATGCCAAGACCGCTCGCGAGGCCAGGAAGATACTCAACGAGGGCAAGATACTCGTTGACGGCCGTGTTAGGAAGGACTACAAGTTCCCGGTCGGTATAATGGACGTCGTTTCCATCCCCGAGACTGGTGAGCACTACAGGGTTCTCCCGAACAGGATTGGCAAGCTCATACTCCACCCGATAACTGAGAAGGAGGCTAACATAAAGCCTCTTAGGATCAGCAACAAGAGAATGGTCAAGGGAGCCAAGGTTCAGCTCAACCTTCACGACGGAAGCAACCACCTCGTTGCCCTCAGCGAGAAGGACAGATTCATGACCGCCTACACTGTTCTCATGAAGGTTCCGGAGAGGGAAATAATCGAGGTCATCCCCTTCGAGGTCGGTGCCTACGTCTTCGTTACTCAGGGTAAGAACGTCGCAAGGAAAGGTAAGGTCGTCGAGGTCAGGCAGTTCCCAATGGGATGGCCGGATGTCGTCACCATCGAGGACGAGAACGGCGAGCTCTTTGACACCCTGAAGGAGTACGCCTTCGTGGTTGGAAAGGACAAGCCGGAGATTTCCCTTCCGTGAGGTGAGATGAGATGCAGATCAACAGAGAGGCCATACTTGCTGACTGGGAAGCTCACCCCATGAGGAAGCCCAGGATTGCGAAGGTCACCATAAACATTGGAGTTGGCGAGAGCGGTGAGAGGCTTACCAAGGCCGAGACCATGCTCGAGCAGCTCGTCGGCCAGAAGCCGATAAGGAGGCACGCGAAGCAGACCAACAAGGACTTCGGAATCAGACGCGGCGAGCCTATCGCTGTGAAGGTCACCCTCAGGGGCAAGAAGGCTGAGGAGATGCTCAGGAGGCTCCTCGCTGCGGTCGACAACAAGCTCAAGGCGAGCAACTTTGACGAGCATGGCAACTTCTGCTTCGGTATAGATGAGCACATTAACATCCCGGGCGTCGAGTACGACCCTGAGATAGGCATCTTTGGTATGGACGTCTGCGTTACTCTTGAGAGGCCTGGATTCAGGGTTGCCAAGAGGAAGAGGCAGAGGAAGAAGATACCGAACAGGCACAAGCTGGCCAAGGAAGAGGGTATCGTCTTCGCTATGGAAGAGTTTAACGTCCAGGTGGAGGGATTGTGAGATGGCGAAGGCTGACTACAACAAGAGGAAGCCGAGGAAGTTTGGAAAGGGCGCCAGGAGATGCGTCCGCTGCGGACAGTACGGCCCAATCATCAGGATCCACGGCTTGATGCTCTGCAGGCACTGCTTTAGAGAGATAGCCCCCAAGCTGGGCTTTAAGAAGTACGAGTGAGGTGAGAGGAGATGACTTTGCTTGACCCGCTGGCTAACGCTCTCTCCCACATAACCAACAGCGAGAGGGTCGGAAAGAAGGAGGTTTACATAAAGCCAGCCTCCAAGCTCATTGGAGAGGTCCTCAGGGTTATGCAGGAGAACGGCTACATAGGTGAGTTCGAGTTCATCGACGACGGAAGGGCCGGCATCTACAGGGTGCAGCTCATAGGCAAGATAAACAAGGCCGGTGCGATAAAGCCAAGGTTCCCGGTCAAGGCGAGGGAGTACGAGGCCTGGGAGAAGAGGTTCCTTCCGGCTTTCGAGTTCGGTATCCTCATCGTCTCGACCTCCCAGGGCGTCATGACCCACAAAGAGGCCATAGAGAAGGGAATCGGCGGAAGGCTGATAGCCTACGTCTACTGAGGTGAGAGAGATGCCGATAGACGCGTGGGTAAGGGAAGAGGTTGAGATTCCAGAGGGAGTCGAGGTCACCATCGAGAGGAACGTCGTCAAGGTCAAGGGTCCGAAGGGCGAGCTCGAGAGGGAGCTCAAGTACCCGGGCGTTCAGATATTCACCGAAGACAGCAAGGTTGTCGTCTTCAAGGAGTTCCCGAGAAAGAAGGACATTGCCATAGCGAGGACCTTTAAGGCCCACATAGCCAACATGATCAAGGGCGTCACCGAGGGCTTCACTTACAAGCTCAAAGTCGTCTACAGCCACTTCCCCATGACCGTTAAGATTCAGGGCGACGAGGTCGTCATCGAGAACTTCCTCGGCGAGAAGAATCCGAGGAGGGCCAAGATACTGCCCGGTGTTACCGTCAAGGTCATGGGTTCAGAGGTCATCGTCGAGGGCATTGATAAGGAGGCAGTTGGTCAGACCGCCGCAAACATCGAGCAGGCTACCAGGATAACCAAGTGGGATAGGAGAGTCTTCCAGGACGGTATCTACATAGTTGAGAAGGCGGGTAAGCCGATAAAGTTCTGAGGTGTGAGAAATGAACGAGAAAGCGAGACTCCTTAGGATTAGGGCCAAGCTCAAGAGGAAGAAGCCCAGGTTCCTCAGGCAGGAGTGGTGGCGCTATCCGAAGTTCAAGAACGACCCCAAGTGGCGCAGGCCTAAGGGTATTGACAGCAAAATGAGGCTCAAGAGGAAGGGTAGGGCCCGCTCACCGAGCATAGGCTGGAGCTCACCGAGGCTCGTCCGCGGGCTCCACCCGAGCGGCTACGAGGAAGTCCTCGTCCACAACGTGAAGGAGCTTGAAGCAATTGACCCGACCAGGCAGGCTGCCAGGATAGCGAGGACCGTCGGCGCGAGGAAGAGAGAGATGATACTTGCTAGGGCCAAGGAGCTTGGTGTGAAGGTACTCAACCCGTGAGGTGAGACTGATGCTCAAGATGCAGAGAAGGATTGCCGCTGACATTTTGAAGTGCGGTGAGAACAGGGTCTGGATCGACCCTGAGAGGATTGATGACGTTGCCGCTGCCATCACTAGGGAGGACATCAAGAGGCTCATCAACGATGGCATCATAAAGAAGAAGCCCATCAAGGGCCAGAGCAGGGCTAGGGCGAGGGCCTACCAGGAGGCCAGGAAGAAGGGCCGCCACAGGGGCCCGGGAAGCAGGAAGGGTAAGAAGACCGCTAGAATGGGCAAGAAGAAGCGCTGGATGATGACCATCCGCGCCCTCAGGAAGGAACTCAGGAAGCTTAAGGCCGAGGGCAAGATAGACGAACACACCTACAGGAGGCTGTACATCAGGGCCAAGGGCGGCCAGTTCAAGAACAAGAGGCAGCTCTACCTGTTCATGCAGGAGCACGGCATACTGAAGGAGTGAGGTGAGAGAGATGGCGCACGGACCGAGGTATAGGGTTCCGTTCAGGAGGAGGAGAGAGGGTAAGACTAACTATCACAAGAGGCTCGCCCTCCTCAAGTCGGGCAAGCCAAGGCTCGTCGTTAGGAAGAGCCTCAACCACCACATAGCTCAGATCGTCGTTTACGACCCTAAGGGTGACAAGACTATCGTCTCTGCTCACACGAGGGAGCTCATGAGGGACTTTGGTTGGAAGGGCCATGGAGGAAACACCCCGAGTGCCTACCTTCTCGGCCTGCTCATAGGCTACAAGGCCAAGAAGGCCGGCATCGAGGAGGCAATCCTTGACATAGGCCTGCACCCGCCGACCAGGGGTTCGAGCGTCTTTGCCGTCCTCAAGGGTGCTGTTGACGCTGGCCTCAACGTCCCACACAGCGAGGAGATCTATCCAGAGGACTACAGGATAACTGGCGAGCACATCGCCAACTACGCCAAGGCTCTCAAGGAAGAGGATGAGGGGAAGTACAGGAAGCAGTTCAGCGGCTACCTTGTCAAGGGCCTCGAGCCCGAGAAGCTTCCCGAGCACTTTGAGGAGGTCAAGGCGAGAATAATCGAAAAGTTTGAGGAGGCGAGAGAATGAGCGACCCGAGGGAGATCGCCCAGAGGGTTTTGGAGGAGTGGCAGCCGAGGACCAAGCTCGGCATGCTCGTCAAGGAGGGTCAGATAACTGACATTCACGAGATCTTTAGGAAGGGCTACCAGATCAAGGAGCCCGAGATCGTTGACGTCCTCCTTCCAGAGGTCAACCTCAGGGAGAACCAGGAAGTGCTCGACATAGCCCTCACCGTCAGGATGACCGACAGCGGCAGGAGGATCCGCTTCAGGGTTCTTGCTGCGGTGGGCAACAGGGACGGCTACGTTGGCCTTGGAATTGGACACGGCAAGGAGGTTGGAATAGCCATCAGAAAGGCCATCAACTACGCCAAGATGAACATCATCGAAATCAAGCGCGGTTGCGGTTCCTGGGAGTGCAGGTGTAGGAGGCCGCACTCAATCCCGTTCGCCGTCGAAGGCAAGGAAGGAAGCGTCCGCGTCAAGCTCATGCCCGGACCGCGTGGCCTTGGACTGGTCATTGGTGATGTTGGAAAGAAGATACTCAGCCTCGCTGGTGTCCAGGACGTCTGGTCTCAGACCCTTGGTGAGACTAGGACTACCGTTAACTTCGCCAAGGCAGTCTTCAACGCGCTCTACAACACCAACAGGGTTGCCATCAAACCCGACATGATTGAGAAGTACGGTATCGTCGTCGGAAGGGAGATGGCTACGAGCTTCGAGCTGGAGTGAGGTGAGAAAGGATGGCAAAGCTCGCACTCATCAGGCTTAGGAGCGGAATCAGGGCGAGGGGAGATGTTAGGGACACCCTAGCCATGCTCCGCCTCCACAGGATAAACCACCTCGTCCTCATCGACGACACCCCGAGCTACAAGGGAATGGTTCAGAAGGTTAAGGACTACATCACCTGGGGCGAGATTGACGCTGAGACCCTCGCCAAGCTCATCAGGAAGAGGGGCAGGCTCATCGGCAACAAGCCGGTTACCGACGACTACGTCAAGGAGAAGCTTGGAATGACCATTGAGGAGTTTGCCCATAAGGTCGTCAGCGGAGAGATGAAGCTCACCGACCTGCCGAACATCAAGCCGGTCTTCAGGCTCCACCCGCCGAGGGGCGGCCTCAAGGGCAGCAAGAAGCGCTCCTTCAAGGAGGGCGGAGCACTCGGCTACCGCGGCGAGAAGATAAACGAGCTCATTGAGAGAATGCTCTGAGGTGGCGAGAGATGATAAGGAGGAAGAAGAAGGTTAGGAAGCTCCGCGGAAGTCACACTCATGGATGGGGCTGCAAGAAGAAGCACAGAGGTGGAGGAAGCAGGGGCGGTAGAGGAATGGCAGGCACCGGTAAGAGGAAGAACACCAAGTGGACTTGGACCATTAAGTACGCTCCGGATCACCTCGGCAAGAGGGGCTTCCACAGGCCTAAGGCCGTTCAGTACACTCCCAAGACCATAAACCTCAACGAGATCGACGAGAACCTCCCGCTCTTCCTCGACATAGGCGTTGCCTACGAGGAGGAGGGGAAGATCATCGTCGACACCACCCAGCTCGGCGTCGACAAGGTTCTTGGGACTGGAAAGCTCACCAGGCCTCTTGTCATCAAGGCCTACTACGTCACCCCCAAAGCCGAAGAGAAGATTAAGGCCGCTGGCGGCGAGGTTCTCCTCGCCTGATTTCCATTTAATTTAACTTTTGGCGGGTGTTACTCATGGGGTTCAGAAACGTAGTGTTCGCGATTGAGAGGTACTTCCCGGAGGTTGAGCGGCCTAAAAGACACATTCCGCTCAAGGAGAAGTTCATGTGGACCGCCATCGTTCTGCTGCTGTACTTCGTTCTCGCGGAAATTCCGCTCTATGGGATTCCGGAGAAGATCCAGGATTACTTCGCCACGCTCAGGTTCGTCCTTGCCGGTAGAAGCGGTTCTCTTTTGACGCTGGGTATAGGCCCAATTGTCACCGCGAGCATAATCATGCAGCTTCTCGTCGGTTCCGAGATAATTCACCTTGATCTCTCAAATCATGAGGATAGGAGGTTTTATCAGGCCGCTCAGAAGTTGTTCGCTGTATTCATGAGCTTCTTCGAGGCGGCAATATACGTCTTTGCCGGCGCTTTCGGTAAGGTTGACACCAGCCTTGGCGCCTTCCAGACAGTCCAAACTCCGGGAGGCGCGGCTTACATAGGCATAGGGCTCGCCATACTGATACTTCTCCAGCTGGGATTTGCCTCGGTGATGCTTATCCTCCTCGATGAGCTCGTCAGTAAGTGGGGTATAGGTAGCGGTATCAGCCTCTTCATCGCCGCGGGAGTTTCACAGACAGTTATCGTCAAGGCCCTCAACCCTATGACTACTGCTGAATACATCGATCCAGTAACTGGCGGGCCGGCCATAGTTGGTGCTGTACCTGCGTTTATCCAGCACTTGTTCTACGGTGATGTTACCGGAGCCCTGTACAGAGGAACGCTACCAGACATGATGGACCTGCTGGCAACCATAGTTGTATTCCTAGTCGTCGTCTATCTAGAGAGCATGCGCGTTGAGATCCCGCTCAGCTATGGAAGGGTTACCGTTCGTGGAAGGTACCCGATAAGGTTCATGTACGTCAGCAACATTCCGATAATCCTGACGTTTGCTCTCTACGCCAACATACAGCTCTGGGCCAGGCTCCTCAACAACTTTGGCTACACTTGGCTTGGAACCTTCGATGCCAATGGATATCCCATAAGCGGATTTGTCACATATCTCTACCCACCAAGGGACATCTACCACGTCATAGCAGATCCAACGAGGGCACTAGTTTACGCCCTAATGACAATATTCTGGTCGATAATCTTTGGTTTCTTGTGGGTAGAGCTCACCGGCCTAGATGCCAAGAGCATAGCCAGACAGCTCCAGAGCGCTGGACTTCAGATTCCAGGGTTCAGAAGGGATCCGAGGATACTCGAGAGGGTTCTCAACAGGTACATACCCTATGTTACCTTCTTGGGTTCATTCACCCTAGCACTTGTCGCAGTGCTGGCAGACTTCCTTGGAGCTCTCGGAACTGGAACAGGAATCCTCCTTACCGTCGGTATCCTCTACAGGTTCTATGAGGAGATAGCCAGAGAGCAGGCCACCGAGATGTTCCCCGCTTTGAGAAAGTTCTTTGCCAAGTGAACTCTTTCCTTTCTTTACAAAACCTTTTAAACCCGGTTCGATTACTTCTTCCAGAAACCTCCTTGGGTGAGCATGATGCCGTTTGTGGTCATGATAACAGGAATCCCTGGCGTGGGGAAGAGCACCATAACCCGGCTGGCTCTCAGAAAGGCCCGAGCTAAGTTCAGACTGGTAAATTTCGGGGATCTAATGTTCGAGGAGGCAGTTAAGGCTGGCCTGGTGGAGCACAGGGACGAGATGAGAAAGCTCAATCCAAACGTCCAGAAGGAGCTCCAGATGAAAGCGGCAAGGAGAATCGTTGAGATGGCAAAAACTGAACCAATACTCATTGACACTCACGCCACCATACGAACCCCTGTCGGTTACTTGCTCGGCTTCCCCAAGGAGGTTATAGAAGTCATAAACCCTAACTTCATAGTCATAATTGAGGCCACGCCGAGCGAGATACTCGGTAGAAGGCTTAGGGATCTTAAGCGCGATAGGGACGTTGAAACTGAAGAACAGATACAGAGGCATCAGGATCTGAACCGTGCCGCGGCGGTTAGCTACGCGATGCACTCCAACGCGCTTATAAAGATAATCGAGAACCATGAGGATAAGGGCCTTGAGGAGGCTGTCCACGAGCTTGTTGAAGTACTGGATTTGGCGGTGGGAGAGTATGATTGAGGGAATATATGCATTCCTTGACAACCTGTTCGGACCAATGATAACCTCGTACCACCCGATATGGGTAGTTACTGTGTCGGGAATAATACTCGGTGCGTTCTTCACCTTGATCAACTACGTTCTGGTTGATCAGGAGAAGGTTAAACTTCTCCAGAAGAAGAGCAAGGAGTTTCAGAAGAAGTACAAAGAGGCCCAAGCCTCCAGGGATGAGAAGAAGCTTAGAAAGCTCCAGCAGGAGCAGATGGAGCTTATGAAGCTCCAAAGTGAGGTCATGAAGGACACAATGTTCAAGGTCACCCTGCTGACGATGCCTATATTCTGGATATTCTTCACTTGGCTCAGGAGATGGTACTTTGAGGTAGGCATAGCAAAGGCTCCCTTTGACTTTTTCCTCTTCGACTGGTTCCATAGCCTGTATCACTCTGGCCTTCCTCCCAGTGAGCTGGGATACATAGGTTGGTACATCATGACCTCCATGATAACGGGTTACATCCTTAGGAAGCTCCTCGATATGGGTTAAATTTAAAAACGCTTGACAAAAAGGCATTGCGAGGTGAGAGAAATGAAGCCAATGTACAGGTCAAGGTCATGGAGAAGGAAGTACGTCAGGACTCCGGGCGGAAGGACGGTCATACACTTCGAGAGGAAGAAGCCAAAGATTGCCCACTGCGCCATGTGCGGCAGGCCGCTCAACGGTGTCCCGCGCGGCAGGCCGAGCGAGCTCAGGAAGCTCCCGAAGACCAAGAAGAGGCCGGAGAGACCCTATCCGAACCTCTGCCCGAGCTGCATGAGGAAGGTTATAAAGGCCCAGATTAGGGCCGGGATTTCCCTTTGAGGTGCGAACATGCCCAAGGGCTGCCTCGTCATAACCGTCAGCGGCCTAGCCGGTTCGGGAACGACCACTCTGTGCAGGAATCTCGCCAAGCACTACGGCTTCAAGCACATCTATGCCGGCTTAATCTTCCGTCAGATGGCCAAGGAGATGGGCATGACCCTTCAGGAGTTCCAGGAGTATGCTGAGCTTCATCCCGAGATCGACAGGGAGGTTGACAGGAGGCAGGTTGAGGCAGCCAAGGAGTGCAACGTCGTTATTGAAGGCCGCCTTGCAGGCTGGATGGTTAAGGACGCTGACCTTAAGATATGGCTCGACGCTCCGATAATGGAGCGCGCCAAGCGTGTCGCCCGCAGGGAGGGCATAACCGTAGAGGAGGCCTTCGTGCAGATAGCCGAGCGCGAGAAGGGCAACAGGAAAAGGTATTTAAACCTCTACGGTATTGACATCGACGACAAGTCGATTTATGACTTGATAATCAACACCGCTAAATGGGGTCCCGATGGGGTCTTCGCGATTGTGAAGGCCGCCATCGACCACCTTTACCCCGACGGTGACGCGGGGTCGGGCGTTAGCCCGGGCAACAAAAAGAAGGAGGTGGGATGAATGCCAGCCATTGAGATTGGAAGAATAGCCGTTATCATTGCAGGAAGGAGGGCTGGCCAGAAGGTCGTCGTCGTTGACGTCATCGACAAGAACTTCGTCCTCGTTACCGGCGCTGGCCTCAACAAGGTCAAGCGCAGGAGGATGAACGTCAAGCACCTCGAGCCCCTCCCAGAGAGGGTCAACATCGAGAGGGGCGCTGACGACGAGGCCGTCAAGGCCGCCCTTGAGCAGGCTGGAATCAGCCTCGAGTGAAATCGCTGGAGGCCTTCTGGCCTCTTTTTAACTTCTCAACACTTTTAAGGTCCTTCTCTGGAGACTCTTTTGGTGATGGCATGAAAACTGCACTTATAACAGGTGCGACCGGCGGCATTGGGAGGCTTCTGGTGGAGGCTCTCGTTGGGAGGGACTACCGGGTTATAGGCGTTGCGAGAAATGAAGAGAGACTGAAGGAACTCCAATCGTTGGGTAACTTTGACTATATCGTGGCAGATCTGCGGGAGAGAAACGTCCCTAAAGTTATTAGAAGTGAGTTGAGAAACCTCGGTGTTGAGAGGCTCGACGTTCTCATAAACAACGCAGGCTTTGGTATACTGAAGCCCCTGGTAGAGCAGAGTGAAGAGGAGCTGGAAGAGATTTTCAGGGTGAACACGATAGCCCCGGTGGCTCTCACACGTGAGCTCTTGGACTTAATCCCTCGGGGTGGCAAGGTTGTGATGGTTTTGAGCGGTGTGGTTTTCGTGAACGTGAGGGACCTTCCTTCCTACGGTGCCTCAAAGGCGGCCCTTCACTATCTCTCAGTTAATCTAGAGCACGAGCTTGAGAAGAAGGGAATAACGCTCATCCGGGTTTATCCCAAGCAGGTCTCCACACCCTTCTGGAACGACATGGTTCCACAGGGGACACTACACCCTAAGGATGTCGTCAGTGCAATCATCACCGCCATCGAAAAGAACAAGCGCGAGGTCTTCATTCCGAGTTATCTTAAGCTCGTGAAGTACCTCCCCCGTTGGCCTGTCTTCAACTACCGCTTCAAGTTCTGAGGGCAGGTTTATAAAGCGCGAACTCGAGGTTACCACGATAACGCTCATTGGGTGATGCTCATGGCGAGGGACGAAGTGAGGAGGATCCTTCCGGCCGATATAAAGCGCGAGGTTCTGATAAAGGACGAGAAGGCTGAGACAAACCCCAAGTGGGGCTTTCCGCCCGAGAAGAGGCCAATGGAAATGCACATGCAGTTTGGCATAATCAACCTCGACAAGCCTCCAGGCCCTACAAGCCACGAGGTAGTTGCTTGGGTTAAGAAGCTCTTCAACCTTAACAAAGCCGGTCACGGTGGAACCCTTGATCCCAAGGTGAGCGGTGTTCTTCCCGTTGCCCTCGAGAGGGCCACACGGGTAGTTCAGGCCCTGCTTCCAGCGGGTAAGGAGTACGTTGCTCTGATGCACCTCCACGGCGAGGTTCCGGAGGACAAAATCTACGCCGTTATGAAGGAGTTTGAGGGGGAGATAATCCAGAGGCCGCCGCTGAGGAGCGCGGTCAAGAGAAGGCTGAGGACGAGGAAGGTCTACTACATCGAAATTCTGGAGATAGATGGAAAGGACGTGCTCTTCAGGGTTGGAGTGGAGGCGGGAACCTACATCCGTTCACTGATCCACCACATCGGCCTTGCCTTGGGTGTTGGGGCCCACATGGCCGAGCTTCGCCGTACCAGAAGCGGCCCCTTCAAGGAGGATGAAACCCTGGTAACCCTCCATGACCTTGTTGATTACTATCACTTCTGGAAGGAGGATGGCATTGGGGAATACTTCAGGAAGGCGATACAGCCGATGGAGAAGGCCGTTGAGCACCTGCCGAAGGTGTGGATAAGGGACTCTGCGGTTGCAGCGGTTACTCATGGCGCTGATCTCGCGGTTCCGGGAATAGTCAAAGTTCACAAGAGCATCAAGAGGGGCGACCTGGTTGCGGTCATGACTCTCAAAGACGAGCTGGTAGCCCTCGGTAAGGCCACCATGACCAGCGGCGAGATGCTTCAGAAGAGCAAGGGAATAGCCGTCGATGTGGACAAGGTCTTCATGCCGAGGGACTGGTACCCGAAGATGTGGTGACGAAAGACAAGGGGGCCCCGCCCCCTTATCTCTCTGTACTCTCAAACCCCCGAAGTGGGGCTTCGCCCCACAAACCCCGTTTTCTCTTAAACCTTCGGGGGACTAACGCCCCCACGCCCCCGAAACTCTGGTTGCACAAGTAACGGTTGTTTGTGTCCATTTGTCTACTCTTTTACTCCTCCTTCTTTTGACTTACTCTCGTCGTTTTGATACGGTTGGAAATTGAAAATCCTACGAAAAAAAAAAACGGAACTAATTCAAACTTGTAATTGAAAAAACTTTTAAGGATTTTAGCATTATCTTTTGTGACAATCTCTGGGGGTCTCCATCATGGAAGGTGTCTTTAGGAAGGTCGGTGCTGTCATCTTATTGGCCATGCTGTTGAGTTTGCAATTGATTGCTGCACCACAGGCCACGGCAATGACCGCCAACAACTCCAGCATAACCTTCAGGAGGGCTGTGGTTGCTTGGTACGATGATAAGGGCAGGCTCCAGATGAACGTTACGTGGGTGAATAAGACCATAGACTTCGCGAACTTGACCAATGCCTCATGTGCATGTCACAACTCAAGCTCTTGCAGTGCTGTGAATTCACTAAACGTTTCTGTTGTCACGCTTTACAACATGACGAAAAAGCACGAGCAGTTGCTCTTCATTGGAATTAGCCTTTACAACGAGACTTTTAACTACACTATGTATACGCTTGTTTATAGGGCTGAGCGGAGCCAGTACAACTTCACGCTAATCACGAGGATCTTCACTGACCCTGAGACTGGAGAGTACAGGGTTTTTCTCACTGGAATGAACATTGCTCCAAATGATGAGGATAAAGTTGTCCCTGTTGGGGATACGATTATCACTAAGGATAACCTTACGCTTTCAGAGTATTACTGGACTCTCAACAAGGTTCTCATGAAGCTCCGCAGGGGCGATGAAACCAACTGGATTTGGGGCAGGAGCGCTTATGAGCTGAGACACCTCTCGCACTTGGTAAGACTCAAGCTCCCAGAATATAACCAGGAGAAAGCAGGAGGAACAGCTTTTATTATGGACACAAATATTATCTGGTGTTCTATTAACTGTACGCTGTGTGGCTCTGTGATCCAGCTATACTTGGATGCATTGCCATAACTGGAGGGACAGGAGTTATATTCTGTGTTGCTACTGTACTTGGAATTTCTATCGCTACAGCATATCTTCAGCTTGCAGCAGCTTCAGGGATTGCATATGTTTGTATCTACTGTTGCTGTTGCTTTGGTGTACCAGCATGTTGTAATGCACTACCATGAGTGTCAAAATCTTTTTTATTTTTCATGTCTGAGATAGTGGAGGGGGGAGTATGTCAGAAAACGTAATCTACTTGATTGCATTTATACTCGGGGCTTTGTTATCGGTGCTCTTAGTTAAGACATCTATGCGAAAAAAATGGCCTTTAGTTGGGATTTTCATTACCCTGCTTCTGTTGTTCGGAGCATGCTATGGGGCCCTTGTGGGAAATTTTTACATGGTTCTTGTTAACTTGTATTTGGCTGCTTTATTTGTTCCCGAACTTCACAAGAACATTCGGATTGTTAAGTGCTCTCTAGTTGTGATGTTTGGGAGTTTGATTTTGATATTGTTAGAGGGGAATTTTATTAAGGCTGTGGCGATCATTGGGATAGTTAGTAGCTTGCTTGAAATGTATAACTGGAGAAATACGAAACCAGCAATGGAATCTGGGTAGGTCAATGATATCCGTGTTAGAGGGTAGTATCTGTTGAATTATTGCTTTAATATGATGAGTTTGGTTAGGATTAGTATCCCGACAGGTGAGTCTAATGATTAAGTTTGAAAATGGTTGGTTGAAAATGTGGATACTACTGGGAGCGATTGGAGGTGCCATTGGATTATTAGCAGTATCAACGATTATGGGGCGAGAGTTCCCAGCAGTTGTCTATTTCGGGTTCATTGCGGGATGGAGTATTGTGGGAATTGGGTTATCCAGGGCCAGAAGGTGATGCTACCCATTGTTGTGCATCATACTTTTATGCTTTGAGCTTATTGAATAGTAGGTGAAAACTTGTGTCCTCAATAGAGTATGGAGCATACGCAGGAATACTTGGAGGGACTATCTACCTCCTTTTACTTTTTGCGTTCAGAGATTCCTTTGCAAGCCGCAGCAGGATTTCATGGATAATCCAGCTGGAGATGGCAATCTTCATGGTGCTCATGGGCCTCATGGTTTGGGGAACTCGTAGTGGAAGTGTTCCCTCCATGTACTTGGGGGCAACTGGATGGGGATGGCTTGCAGTGGTCATAGTGACGGTGTTGCTGTGGTTTAGGAGCAACCCTAGGGGATAGTGGTCTGGAGAAAAGACTCACGATGTATGCCCCACATTTATAAACCCCTCAACGAAGCACCCCACATGAGCCACTACTACTCCGAAGAGCCAAACGTTCCTCTCAAGACAAAGACCATCGAGGTCTGCCTCAGGGGTTATTGTTTCAAGTTCATAACGGCCAGTGGAGTCTTCTCCTTCGGGAAACTCGACAGGGGAACGGAACTGCTCATAGAGAGCATGATACTTGACGGGAACTGGCGCGTCCTCGACCTCGGCTGCGGCTACGGTGCAATAGGGATCGTTGCCTCTCGTTTTGTTGAATACGTCGTCATGACCGACGTGAACAGACGGGCGGTAAGCATAGCGAGGAAAAATTTAAAAATCAACAACGTTAGAAACGCCGAGGTTAGGTGGGGAAGCCTCTACGAGCCCGTTAAGGATGAAAAGTTCGACACAATCATCACTAACCCTCCGGTGCACGCGGGAAAGGAAGTCCTGAGGGAAATAGTTATAAATGCTCCCCGGCATCTCAACGATGGAGGCCTCCTGCAACTTGTTATCAAGACGAAGCAGGGGGCAAAGTATATTAAGGCTCTAATGGATGACCACTTCACCGAAGTAAGAGAGCTGGCAAAGGGGAGCGGTTACCGCGTGTATGCCGGGATCGCCTAGCCTGGGATGGCGCGGGCCTTGAGAGCCCGTGTCCGTATGGACACCGGGGTTCAAATCCCCGTCCCGGCGCCAAAATCCTCTCTGAAGGATTGATATGGAGGTGTATTCGTAATGACGGACAACTTCAGACACATCGTCCGTGTAGCAGGAGTTGATTTGGACGGAAATAAACAGCTGAGATGGGCCCTTACGGGCATCAAGGGCATAGGGATAAACTTCGCCACCATGGTGCTCAGGGTTGCAGGAATCGACCCGTACATGAAGACCGGTTACCTGACCGACGAGCAGGTCAAGAAGATTGAGGAGATCCTTGAGGATCCGGTCGCCCACGGAATCCCGACTTGGGCAGTCAACAGGCCGAAGGACTACGAGACTGGTAAGGATATGCACCTCATCACCGCCAAGCTTGTTATGGCCTGGCGTGAGGACATCAACAGGCTCAGGAGGATCAGGGCTTACCGCGGCATAAGGCACGAGCTCGGACTGCCGCTCAGGGGACAGAGAACTAGGTCGAACTTCAGGCACGGTACCACCATCGGCGTGAGAAGGAGAAAGAAGTGAGGTGGTGTAAATGGGAGACCCAAAGAGGCAGAGGAAGAGATACGAGACTCCATCTCACCCGTGGATTAAGGAGAGGCTTGACAGAGAGCGCGTGCTCATGAAGAAGTACGCCCTCAAGAACAAGAAGGAGCTCTGGCGCCACGAGACCCAGCTCAAGGAGTTCAGGCGTAGGGCCAGGCGCCTCCTTGCGGCGAGGGGCAAGCAGGCTGAGATTGAGAGGGTCCAGCTCCTCCAGAGGCTCAACAGGCTCGGCCTTCTTCCGGCCGATGCCGTCCTGGATGACGTTCTCTCCCTTACCGTTGAGGACGTCCTCGACAGGCGCCTTCAGACCATTGTCTTCAAGAAGGGACTTGCCAGGACCATCAGGCAGGCCAGGCAGCTCATAGTCCACGGCCACATCGAGGTCAACGGCCAGATAATCCGCTCTCCGGGCTACCTCGTCCTCAAGGAGGAGGAAGACACCATAACCTACTCCAAGACCTCTCCTTTCGCGAAGGAGAGCCACCCCGAGAGAATGGTTATCGAACAGGCTAAGCAGGGTGAGGCCTCATGAGCGAGGAACAGCAGGTTGTTAACCTTAAGAAGAAGGAGAAGTGGGGCGTTGCCCACATCTACTCCTCCTATAACAACACCATCATCCACATTACCGACCTCACCGGGGCCGAGACCGTCTCCAGGTGGAGCGGTGGTATGGTCGTTAAGGCTGACAGGGACGAGCCCTCGCCCTATGCGGCTATGATAGCCGCCAAGAGGGCTGCCGAGGAGGCTATGGAGAAGGGCTTCGTCGGTGTTCACATCAAGGTCCGCGCCCCGGGAGGAAGCAAGAGCAAGACCCCCGGGCCGGGTGCCCAGGCAGCCATCAGGGCCCTCGCTAGGGCCGGCCTGAGGATAGGAAGGGTTGAGGACGTCACCCCGATTCCGCACGATGGCACCAGGCCGAAGGGCGGAAGAAGGGGTAGGCGTGTCTGACCCCTATAACTTCTTTTTTGGTGATGCAAATGGAGCCAAAGTTTCGCATTCTTGAGAAAAGGGAGGATTCGATTAAGTTCATCGTTGAGGGAATTGATGTTCCCTTCGCCAATGCCCTCAGGAGAACCATCTTAGCCGAGGTTCCGACCTTTGCGGTTGACGAGGTTGAGTTCTTCGAGAACGATTCCGCCCTGTTTGACGAGATAGTCGCCCACAGGCTGGCCATGATTCCGCTCACTACTCCGGTAGAGAGGTTCTCCCTTGATGCCCTTGAGCTTGACGACTATACCGTTACCCTCTCCCTCGAGGCAGAGGGGCCGGGTATGGTCTACTCTGGTGACCTCAAGAGCGACGACGATGGAGTTAAGCCGGCTAACCCGGACATACCGATAGTCAAGCTGGCCGAAGGCCAGAAGCTCACGCTGAACGCCTATGCCAAGCTCGGTCGCGGAAAGGACCACGCCAAGTGGCAGCCCGGCTTCGTCTACTACAAGTACCTCACGAAGATTCACGTAAGCAAAGATGTTCCAGACTGGGGGGAGCTCAAGGCTTTAGCTGAGAAACGCGGTCTGCCCGTTGAGGAGACCGACGAGGAGCTCGTCATAACCACCACGAAGGCTTTCTACCTTCCGAGAAAGTTTGAGCCGTACGTGGGCGATAAGATTAGGGAAGAGGTAGTACCCAATACGTTCGTCTTTACTGTGGAAAGCAATGGAGAGCTCCCCGTTGAGGAAATCGTCACCATAGCCCTCAAAATCCTTATGAGGAAGAGCGATAGATTTATAAGCGAACTCCATAAATTAGCGGACTGACGCGGGGGTTGCCGAGCCTGGTCAAAGGCGCGGGATTCAGGGTCCCGTCCCGTAGGGGTTCCGGGGTTCAAATCCCCGCCCCCGCACCATAATTCACGCTCACCCCGTCCCTCGGTGCGAGAATTGTGAAGGAGGAATGCTCATGAAGAGAACCGGTCCAACCGACATCAACCTGAGGAGGCTCATCCGCTACCTCAGAAAGAAGTCGAACGAGGAAGGAGTTAAGATATGGAAGGACATTGCCTGGCGTCTTGAGAGGCCTAGGAGGCAGAGGGCTGAAGTGAACGTCAGCAAGATCAACCGCTACACCAAAGAAGGCGACACTGTCATCGTCCCGGGAAGCGTTCTTGGAGCCGGAAAGCTCGAGCACAAGGTCGTCGTTGCGGCGTGGAAGTTCAGCGAGACTGCTAAGAAGAAGATAATCGAGGCTGGTGGAGAGGCCATCACGATTGAGGAGCTCATTGAGAGAAACCCGAAGGGAAGTAGAGTAATCATAATGGAGTGATGGGCCATGAGGATTATTAACGCTGAAGGACTCATACTTGGAAGGCTCGCCTCGAAGGTTGCCAAGATGCTCCTTGAGGGCGAGGAAGTGGTCATAGTTAACGCCGAGAAGGCCATCATCACCGGCAACAGAGAGGACATCTTCGCCAAGTACAAGCAGAGGACCGAGCTGAGAACCAGGACCAACCCAAGGAAGGGTCCGTTCTACCCCAAGAGGAGCGACGAGATAGTCAGGAGAACCGTCAGGGGCATGCTTCCATGGAAGACTGACCGCGGAAGGAAGGCCTTCAAGAGGCTCAAGGTCTACGTTGGAATTCCGAAGGAATTCGAGGGCAAGGAGCTTGAAACCATAAGCGAGGCCCACATGTCGAAACTTGCCACACCCAAGTACGTTACCGTTGGCGAGGTCGCCAAGTTCCTCGGTGGAAAGTTCTGAGGTGAGAGAAAATGAGGGTCATCCAGACTGCTGGAAAGAGGAAGACGGCCGTTGCAAGGGCCACTATTAGGGAAGGAAAGGGTCGCGTCAGGATCAACCACAAGCCGGTTGAGATAATCGAGCCAGAAATTGCGCGCTTCACAATCATGGAGCCTCTCGTCCTTGCCGGCGAGGAGATCGTCAACAAGGTTGACATCGACGTCAAGGTCGAGGGCGGCGGCTTCATGGGTCAGGCAGAGGCTGCCCGCGTTGCCATTGCCAGGGCCCTCGTGGAGTGGACAAACGACATGAACCTCAAGGAAAAGTTTATGAAGTACGACAGGACAATGCTCGTCGGAGATAGCAGGAGAACCGAGCCGCACAAGCCCAACCGCTCCACTAAGGGTCCAAGGGCCAAGAGGCAGAAGTCCTACCGCTGACCCCTTTAATATTCATTTGAGAAGGTGATACGGGTGATAGTCCCCGTCAGGTGCTTCACGTGTGGAAAGGTAATAGGCGACAAATACTATGAGTTTAAGGCCCGCGTTGAGAAGGGCGAGGATCCCGAGAAGGTCCTGGATGATCTCGGGATCGAGAGGTACTGCTGCAGGAGAACCCTGCTGAGCCATGTCGAGCTCATCGACCAGGTAATGGTTTACAGGGTATACTGAAAAAACTGCATTTCTGGGGGGCCGTGGGGTAGCTTGGTCTATCCTCCCGGCTTGGGGTGCCGGAGACCCGGGTTCAAATCCCGGCGGCCCCACCAAAATTTGCACGGGTGGTTGGAATGTTTAAGTACACGAGATTTGAAAGGGCGAGGATTGTGGGGGCGAGGGCCCTCCAGATAGCGATGGGTGCGCCCATACTCATAGACGTCCCGGAAGGAATCACGCCGCTCGATGCCGCGTTGCTCGAGTTCGAGAAGGGCATAATACCGCTCACCGTAATAAGGCCGAGCTGATGAGAGATGACGGTGATAGAGAACGTAATCGGCAGGGTCGCGGTGCTCAAGGGTGGGAAGTACTCCGTTGAGGTAGACGTTATTACGAGCTCGGGCTTCGGCCGCTTCGCGGCTCCGATAGACGAGAACCCGAGCCTCTACATAGCTGAGGCCCATCGGGCTGTCAGCGAGGTCGACGAGATAATAGGGCCCGAGCTGATAGGCTTCGACGCGAGCGAACAGGAGCTCATAGACAGCTACCTGTGGGAGATAGACGGCACCGAGGACTTCAGCCACATTGGTGCCAACACAGCTCTGGCCGTCTCGATAGCAGTTGCCAAAGCCGCGGCGAGCGTCAAGAGGATGCCTCTCTACAGCTACATCGGTGGAACTTTCACCACTGAACTGCCCGTTCCAATCCTCGAGATAGCCAGCGGTGAGAACTTCGACTACTACGTTATGGTCCGTGACCTCATGGAGATAACCGACGTGGTCGATGCGGCTACAAAAGTGCTTGAGAACGCCGAGGGCAGCACTGTTGAGGCTCTGTCAAAAGCCACTGAAAAAGCTGGTGATGAGCTTGGCCTTGAGGTGGCGCTTGGTCTCGTCCAGAAGAGGCCAATGGAGACCGAAGAAGTGCTCTCAATCGTCGAGGACAACAACGTAGCCTACATAAAGCCTATCGGCGACGAAGAGCTGTTCCTCGAGCTAATAGCTGGTACTCACGAGGTGTTCGTGGACGGCGAGCACCTCTTCCGCGAGAAGGACATACTCGACAGGCGCTACTATAATGCGTTGTCCATAAAGCCTATCAATCTGGGCACGCTCACCGACTTATACAACCTTGTGAACGACGCGAAGTCGGAGAGAATTACTCCAATCCTCGCGGAGGCTCTCTACGAGTCCTCCGACGAGGCACTGGCCCACCTTGCGGTGGGTTTGAGATGCCCGGCGATGGTCCTGAGGAAGGATTCCATCGCCAAGCTGAACGAGCTGATAAGAATCGCCGAAGATTTGGGCGAAAGAGGTAGGATAATAACCTTTGAAGGATGAAGGAGGTGTGAAGAATGGAGGAATACCTCGTTCCACTCGACCAGTACCTTGCTGCCGGTGTCCACATCGGAACCCAGCAGAAGACCCAGGACATGAAAAAGTTCATCTACCGCGTTAGGCAGGACGGCCTCTATGTCCTCGACGTCAGGAAGACTGACGAGAGGCTTAGGATTGCCGGCAAGTTCCTCGCCAAGTTTGATCCGGAGAGTATCCTCGCTGTGAGCGTCAGGCTCTACGGCCAGAAGCCAGTCAAGAAGTTCGGCGAGGTTACCGGCGCCAGAGCCATACCGGGCCGTTTCCTTCCGGGGACCATGACCAACCCGCAGGTCAAGAACTTCTTCGAGCCAGACGTTCTCATAGTCACTGACCCGAGGGCAGACCACCAGGCCATGAAGGAGGCCATTGAGATAGGCGTTCCGATCGTTGCTCTCGTCGACACCGAGAACTTCCTTAGCTATGTCGATGTCGCCATTCCAACCAACAACAAGGGTAGGAAGGCCCTCGCGCTCATCTACTGGATCCTAGCCCGTGAGATACTCTACAACAGGAAGGAGATAGAGAGCAGGGAGGACTTCAAAGTTCCGATTGAGGACTTTGAGATGCGCATAGTTAGAACCTGAGGGCAAAGCTTTTTAATTTCCCCAATTTACTCTCCCTCGCGCGGGGGTGCCCGAGCCTGGCCAAAGGGGGCGGACTTAAGATCCGCTGCCGTAGGGCTGCGCGGGTTCGAATCCCGTCCCCCGCACCAAAGCTTTAAAAGTGAGAAGGAATAGGTGTGTTGGATTCAAGATCATGGGGTGATTACGATGCCGAGATTCCCGGAGGCTGAGGCTAGGATATTTAGGAAGTACATCTGCATGCGCTGCGGTGCCACTAACCCGTGGAAGGCAAAGAAGTGCAGGAAGTGCGGCTACAAGGGTCTTCGCCCGAAGGCCAGGGAACCGCGCGGTGGAATAGGACGCTGAGGGCTTTAGCCCTCTTGTATTTCTCCATTTGGGGCTTTTCTTCGATATTTCATTGACACCTAGATGCTAAGAAGATTTGAGAAATTTTGAAGAAGGCATTTATTCCTTGAGCTTCGAGAGCATCTGCTCGAGAAAAGCTATTCCTTCTTCGAGGAGCTTCTTCCCCTCAGGCGTGAGCCTGTAGTACTTCCTTGAGGGCTTCCCGGTTTCGCTCTCCTGCCATTCCGCTGTTACGTAGCCGTCCTTCTCCAGCTTGTAGAGGACAACGTATGAGCTAACGGTTGCTGGTTCGAAATTAAACGCCTCTTTTATCCTTTCCTTCAGCTCGTAGGCGTACATTGGCCTCTCTCTGAGCAGGCGGAGGATGTAGAGCCACAGAACCTCTTTGGTAATCTTATTTTTGAGTCTCTCCATGGGGCTCGTCATGCTCCCACTCCCAAATTTTTATCCTTTATGACTTTTATCTTTTATGATCTGTAAATATTTTGAAGTCGTTTAATTTAAACATTTTGGGCAAAAACGTTTTATCTTCCATTGATGTAGGTGTCAGTGGTGGTGTGAATGGATTTGAACCTAAATGCCATGATTGGGGATATGGGTGTCGGTGGAATAGCAGGATTTCTGACAGGATTTGCTGTCAAAAAGGTCATGAAGTTGGCGATGGCTTTAATAGGCGCCTACCTGCTCAGCCTCTTCTGGCTTCAGCAGAAGGGAGTGATAACAATAAACACCGACAAGCTCTTCAACCTCACGGGGGATCTAACGGCTCAGATAGCGTCCCTTGGCCAGAAAGCCCTTGGGATTCTGCCGGGAACCGGTGCATTCATAGCTGGCTTCTATCTTGGCTTCAGTAAAGGTTAAATTCTTCACTCCTATCTTTTTATCCATGAGCTACGAGCGCCGCGTTCTCCTGAGGCATTCACTGGCATCGATAATTGCCCTGGGACTGACGGGAATCAGCAGATTTCTCTACAGTGTAATCGTCTCCAGGAGGTTTGGTGTTGAAGAGCTCGGTCGGGCAAACTCCCTGATTTCGCAGGCCTTCTTTCTGGCGATTCCCCTGAGCTTCTTTGCGGTTGCCCTCGGGAAGTATGCATCGGAGTTTCTTGGAAGTAACAGGGGGGAGGCCATTCGTTCAATCACGCTTCCCTCTTTTCTCCTTCCGTTGACCGGTCTTCTGTTGCTTCCATTTAACGTTTACCTCTCTCTTCTGGCGACCTTTAGAGGGGTACAGCTTACTCTAAGGAGCTTCCTCTATGGTATCCACCGCGGTGAGCACTACGCCTATTTAATAACACTCGCCTTTTTGGGCTTCCTGACAGGCTTTTTGGTGCATGATGTCTTTGCTCCCTACTTGCTCTTTCTTGGGTTCATCTCTGCTTTTGCCCTTGTCTACTTGGTGAAATTTAACCTCATAGGAAGGCCCAGAAAGCGTGAACTTAAGCTTCTCCTATCCTACTCATCCATTGCATTCCTCGGCACGCTTTCGGGTGTGTTTCTCATTCAGGGACCTTACTTCATGAGCGAATACCTAGCAGGGGCTGAAGTAGCAGGAAAAGTCTCTGCGGTTCTCTCGGCTGCATTCCTGCTCACTTACCTTCCCCAGGTGCTTCAGTCCGCGATAATGCCTCTCTTTTCCTATAAGTATGGAAAGAATGAGAATGAGTACATCAAGTTTCTAGCTGAGAAGACAACAAGGCTTTTAATTCTAGTAACTGGCGCGGCAATATTTGTTCTCATGCTCCTTGGTAGAGAGGTTCTGTCCTTCTTTTTCAGCTTCGATGTAGGTCCGGCTTTTTACATTGCCCTGATGGCGATGGAAGTTTACATTTCTTACAACCCGAGCATAGTTGCCCTCAATTCGACGGCCTACGTGAGAAACGGGACGATTGTTGCACTCCTTGGTGCGGTTATTTCTTTCCTCTTGTGGCTTTATCTGATACCTCTCTCCGGTTCGATCGGCGTTATGCTCGGCCTTCTTTTGGGGTACTGGGTTATACTCATTGGCTCCGCCCACTACTCTCGCAAACTGCTCGGGATTTCTTGGGGGATATACAGCCCCCTCATCGTTGCCCTTGTCCTCCAGTCGCTGATCTTTCTGTCAAAAATTGCACTCCTAATTGGATTCCTCACTTTTTTAGCCTATGGGAGAAAAGATGTTAAAGAGATCCTGGGTCTGCTCAAATCTTTCCGTGGTAGAGAATCCTGATGAGCCCTTCTGGGAGGCCTTCCCTCTTTATCCTCTCCTCGACGAGCTTCTTGTCATAGTCTACTTCTATGAACTTGGTGTGAAGTGTATCGACGTCAACAAGGGCGAAGGTTGCCTTGTGCTCCCTTCCAGGTGGGAAGCCCACACTTCCTGGGCAGATAACCCTGCCGTATCTTGTCATAGCATTCACTGGGTACTTTGGTGAGGCGACGAGCAATATCTCGTAGTCCTTGACAGGCCTCATTATAGATTCATAATAGCTCGTCGGCTGGTCTGGAAGAACGACCCCTTCGAACGGGTTCAGGGGACTTCCATAGACTCCGAAGACGTCGTTCTTGCCGATCCTATCCACAAGGTATACCGGCAGGTCGCGGATGAATTCCCTCCCCTCGTGATCGAGTACCTCCCATGTGTGCTTGAGGGTCACTTTTATATGCATGGGAATGTCGAGCCTATCGATGTAGTCCGGGCCTTCCGCGTGGGGATCGCTCGCCGCTATTATCTGGTCGAATTCGCCGCGAATGACCTTGACGGTGTCCTTCTTTATGAGGTCATCCAGAGTGTCAAGGACTTCCCTTGGATATGGGAAGAGTCCAATGATGTTCCCGAGGATGTAGTACTTCTCAATCTTATATCCTTCCTCTTTGAGCTCTTCAATCCTCTCAAGAGCCTTGGCGAGTGCTGGAAGGTTACCATTGATGTTTGCCAGAACAGCTACGTAGACCATGGCCATCACCCCCAACTTTTTTCTTACCCAAATTAACTAAAAATCGGAAAAATATTTAAAGGTTTCGGAAGGGTTCAGATGAGGAAGCGCTTTTTCTTCTTACGTCTTTTCTCAGAGTTTATACTTGCTATGTAGAGCAGGAGGGCGTCCTCCACCATGCTCTCACCTCCTCTAGCTTTTTGTCTCGCAAAGTTTGGTCAGGTGTTAGCCAGTAAAAGCGGACTGAATTGAGTTTGCACGTCTTTGTAAGTCTGGAGTTTAATGTGGATTTAACTCCAAATTGAGTGAGTGGGAGGTTTCTATGAGTGAAACACTATAAGACTTGCAATTGGGGAGTAAATCCACTGAAAGACGGTCATTCTAAAAGCGATATGCAAACCCTGATAAAACTCTGATCGGCAGAATTTTAGTGTGCTGGCGGACCGGCGGGGATTTGAACCCCGGACCTGCGGCTTAGGAGGCCGCCGCCCTATCCTAGCTAGGCTACCGGTCCACTGCCCGCTATTCCCTCAAAGGGAAGGGTATTTAAAGTTTACGGTCTATTCTCTCCGGTGGTGAGGATGGTGGATGAACTCGACCTCAGGATACTTTCCCTGCTCCAGCAAAATGCTCGTCTCTCCTACCGTGAGATAGCGCGCGAACTTAAAATTGCCGTCGGCACTGTCTACAATCGGATTAAGCGTATGGAGGAAGAGGGAATAATAAAAGGATTTGCACCAATCCTCGATTACGAGAAGCTTGGCTTCGGCCTTACGACTGTTATCGGGGTAAAAGCTCAGGGGCGGAAAATCACCGAAATTGAACGGCAGATTGCCGAAAACGACAGGGTGATAATGGTCTACGACATAACCGGTGAGTTCGATATTGTGGTTATCGCCAAGTTCAAAGACAGGGCTGATATGAACCGCTTTGTTAAGTGGCTCCTCTCGCTGGACGGTGTGGAAAAAACGAACACGAGCGTCGCCATGCAGGTGGTGAAAGAAGACCTAAGGCTCAAACTAACGGAGGACTAAGATCTCCTCCATGAAGCGCTTTGCGAAGTCATCGAGGCTTTCCACCGGAAGTCTAACCTCTTTTCCGTTTACAGTCCCCTCGAATATCAGGTTTCTAGCCGTTATCCCCCTTATTCTCTCAAAATCAGAGTTTTCAGCTATCGTGTTTTCGAGAACCCTGTTGAATTCATCCTCGTTGACGGTTTTCACGACTCCCTCAATGACTATCTCTTTTCCGCACTCCTCGATGCTGCAGTGGAATGTGAAGGGGAGGCCGGGCTCGACCTCCACGGGAATCGTTAGGCCATCGACGTTGTAGATTAAAACCTTCATTTGGATCACTCCAGCCTTATGAGGCTCTCCACTGGAATGTTGTACTCCTCCTTCAGGCGATCTATGATGTCCCCGACACTTATGAGGAAAAACATGCCGACTGGTTTCGCCCCTGCCTGTCTGCACATTCCTAAGAGTGCCTTCTGAGTCTCACCGCTCCTAATGACGTCATCAACTATGAGGACATTTTCACCCTTTTTGAGTGCCCACTGTGGCAGATAGAGTGTCGTAACGCTTCCCGAAGCGCTTGGGACGTAACTGACCTCGTAGAACTTCTCGACGCCGACTTCTTTCTTCTTCTTGGCATATACAACATCGACGTTGAGCTCCCTTGCGATGTGAACACCAAGTGCTATTCCATCGGTTGCAGCAGTGAGAACCTTGTCAACGTTTTTGTCCATGTATCTGCTTGCAACGTCCTCCGCTATAAGGCTCATCAATGCCGTGTCGCTAAGGACTGGCATGTTGTCGAAAAAGCCGTACTCATCGAATTTTATCCTCCTTCTAACTTCCTCCTCGATGTTTATATAAGGGAGCAGTAGCTCCAGGAGCTCTCTTGTTCTTTCAGTGCTCGGAAGGACCTTTCCCCTGACGTATCTGTTGAGGACTGTAATGGGGAGGCCCGTTATCTTAGAGAGCTCCTCGTAAGTGTAATTTTTCTTAAGCAGTCTGAGCACCCTGACAAGCCTGAGCTTTTCCTGAACCGACTTTAGCTGACTCATTCTCTCACCTCCAGTGGCCAAAAATTAACAAGAAAATGTATAAATATGTTTCGGTTACTCGCCTGTGTTCACAACTTTCCTGCGGTAATCTTCTATGATGTCTCCATATTCTCTGAGGAGGAATTCCTTTGTTACAGGCTCTCCGTCTGGATGGTTAATACCCGGGCAGAAGGGGTCTTTCTTGACGTGGACTTCCATTTTATTCCCATGTTTCACGAAGACAAAAGGGTAGAGTCTGCACGCTAGAGGCCTGTGGTTATAGATTTTACACCTCATGGTCTCTGGATCGAGAAAAACACAACCTCCATCGAAGGGACGCTTTTTGAGGGCGTAGCTTAAGAACTTGTCCCCACGGTAGAACATCTTCTCATAATCAACGAATTCCCATGCGTTATAGCCGAGTTCCTCTATCTGGGCTATATCTTCATCCCGAATCGGAATCTCCAGCTCGTAGCAGCATTTTCCACAGTTCTCAACACACTTAAATTTAAAGGTGGGATCGTACTCCACCTTCAGCGTGTCGAGGTGGATGGTCGCGACCCACCTCTTCTCCAAGCCTTCACCCCCTGTAGGAGCTTGCTATGAGGGTCTCGGTCATCTCGATGTTGCTTATTCTTCTGAGTATTTCGTCGTGGAACCTGTCGAGCTCCCCTATGTTCTCAACCTCCACACGGAGGATTATGTCGTACTCGCCGTAGACGCGGTATATTTCCTTAATGTGTTTTTCCCCTGTCAGGGCGTTATAGACCTTCTCCTCAGTTCCAGGCTTGACAACAACCAGCACGAAGGCTTCTATCATAACCCAAACCCCCCGAGGTTAAACTTGCGGGCCATCTTGGAGAGTTTCCTTTTATCCATGCTCTTAAACATCTTCTTCATTTGATTGTACTGGTGAAGGAGCTCCCTTACCTCTTGGATGCTCGTTCCTGAACCGCGGGCAATCCTCTTTATCCTTGAGTAGTTGATTATCTCAGGATGCTCGAGCTCCTCCTCGGTCATTGAGTCCATTATGACCTTGAACTTCTTCAACCTTTCCTCTCCAACCCTGACAGCATCGTCCGGCAGGGAGTAGCCCATTCCCGGAATCATCTGGAGTATCTGCTTCAGCGGGCCCATCTTCTGCATAGCCTCAAGCTGGGCGTACATGTCCTTGAGGTTGAACTTGCCCTTAAGGAACTTCTCTAAGTCTTCCTCCCTGAATTCCTGCTGCTTCTGGAGCTCCTCAAATTTTTCGAGAAGGCCCTGAATGTCACCCAGACCAAGGAGCCTTGAGACGAACCTCTTGGGGTCGAAGGGCTCTAAATCATCAATTCTCTCGCCCACACCGATGAACTTTATGGGTGCCCCAGTTGCTGCAACCGCCGAGAGCGCTCCACCACCCTTGGCGGAACCGTCGAGCTTTGTAACAATTATTGAGCCTATTGGAGTGGCCTCTTTAAAGGCCAGCGCTTGGTTGTAAGCCTGCTGACCGATGGTTCCGTCTATGACAAGGATTACCTCGTGGGGCTTTATGGCTGCGCTTATCTGTTTCATCTCCTCTATGAGGCTTTTCTCCTCCTTGTGCCTTCCTGCTGAATCCACGATGATTATGTCAACGCCCTTCTCTCTGAAGTGCTCGACGCCTTCCTTTGCGAGCTTTATTGCATCATTCTCCTCGGGATCACCGAAAACCTCTATGCCGAAGGGTTCAACAAGCTGTTTGAGTTGCTGGTAAGCGCCTGGACGCCAGGTATCTGAACATACGAGACCAACTTTGTAGCCCCTTTTCTGGAAGTATCTGGCGAGTTTTGCGATGCTGGTCGTTTTACCGGAACCCTGGATACCCACAGTCAGCAGAACCGTCGGCTTCTCCTTTATCTCGATGGGCTTAGCTTCCGTGCCAAGGAACTTCGTCAGTTCCTCGTAGACTATTTTAATTATGTGCTCCTTCTTTGAAACTCCCGTGGGAGGCTCTTCCTCCAGAGCCCTTTTTTCTATCCTCCTAGTTAAGTCGAGAACGAGTCTAACGTTAACGTCGGCCTGAATGAGTGCCCTTTGAATGTCTCGCACTACTTCCTTAATCGTCGCCTCATCAACGGTGCTTGAACGGGCGAGCTTTCTCAGGGCATTGTTGAGTGCCTTTCCAAGCTTTTCTAGGGCCATCTTCTCCCACCGTAGTGATGGGGTTTCCAAAGTTTATAAACGGTTGGGTTGCTTTTTCCCGTTCTGATGTATTCTTTTGGCAAAAACGGCCCTATTAAAACCCTTTAAACTGTCCAATCTTGTTCATTTAATATCAAAAACCGTCATCATTGCTTTTTTGGGAGAACAGAGACATTCTAAGGACATTTATGGAGTTTTGGGGCCTCATAAGGCTTTTAAACTTGAAATTTAGTTAGTATAAACTGGAGAGGCCAAAGGGGGTGAGAGAGATGATATTGATGACTGCACTCTACGAGTACATGCTCGAGAGGGAGATGAAGAGGAAAAGGAAGCCCATCCCAGAGGAGCTCGAGTACGTTGAGGGGCTCATGGAGTGATTTTATAAGTTCAAACCTTTTCTATTTCCCTTGGTGGTGGTATGAAGATTCACTACGAGTGCATTGCATGTGCTGTAAATCAGGCCCAGAAAATAGTTGAGATGAGCACTCCGGATTTAAAAAAGCGCAGAGAAGCAATGGTCTTTTTCGGCAGGAGAATTGGTGAGTTTTTTGACGAAAGCTCTGTGCCAGCAATCGATGGTGGGAGGTTATTCCTTGAACTTTACCGCTTTCTGGGAGATGATGATCCGTTCAGGGACTACAAGCGTCGTTCTACTAAACTCGCAGCAAAGGTTGCCGCTGATATTGGGGACGTAGAAGATTTTGGCAGGGCTCTGAAGCTGGCTATAGCTGGTAACGTGATTGACTTCGCGGTCGGTTACGACCCCGAAAAGATAGAGGAGGACATCCTCCGTATGGCTGGAGAAGAGCTCTACGTGGATGAGAGCAATGAGCTGTTTGAAGAGCTAGGAAGGGCAAAGAGCCTGCTGTACCTCCTCGATAACTGTGGGGAAATTTACTTTGACAAACTGTTCCTTGAGCTCATAAGAAAACTGTTCCCTGGGCTCACTATATACGTTGCGGCCAAAGAGGGACCGATAATCAACGATGCAACCGTTGAAGACTTGAGAGAAGCTGGCTTTGAAGAGCTGGCTCATGTGGTCTCCACAGGCTCATGCCTTCCGGGGGCTCCCATGGAATATGTATCCAAGGAATTCAAGGAGATTTTCAGAAAGGTTGATGTCGTCATCGCGAAGGGGCAGGCAAACTTTGAGACGCTGAGCGATTTAAAGGACTCGAGAATATTCTTCCTGCTTAAGGCGAAGTGCAGGCCAATTTCCAGAGAGTTGAATGTTCCCCAGAGTTCATTGGTGTGCATAAAGGGCGCGTAATAGACAATTGTCGATATTAACTTTAACGAATGTCTATGGAAAACCTTTTATACTTTTAAGTGGTACATATAAACGGTGATACCAGTGACAACGGTAATTAGACGTGATGCGGATAGATTTTTGAAGGAGCTCAGGGCCCATTACGGCGATGTCTGGAAGATGCCCGCCAGTAAGTACCTTTCAAAGCCGGATTTTGTTGTTGTGGATCCTAAGAGCGGCAAGAAGACAAAGGTAAGCTTCGTGTCCCTCGACGATGGTGAAGTAGTGGGTGTCGTTTACGACGAGCTTGGCTGATCTTTCGTTTTTTGACTAGATATATCCCATTGTGTTCTACATGCTGGAAATAATTAAATACTCCGATATCATAAATTTCTCCGGTGGAAATTATGCCAGTGGATGTTTATCGTGAGGCCCTTAGATTAGCTTCTGATATTAGGGACAAGTATCTTCGTGCGGTCACTTACGCTAAAATAGGATACTATATGCACAGGGCCAAGAACCCGGGATATAAAACTGCTTTTAAGTACGCATTCACTGCTACGGCTTCTATTGAAAACCCTGTTCTGATGGTTAAAGCACTGATGGAGATAGGGACGTACCTCGAGAGGACCGGTTCAAAAACAGCTCGGAAGGTGTTTCATCAGGCTTACGAATCTATAATGGCCTTTCCTCTGCCACTGCGGGACGATCTTCTAGAGGAACTGGTGATCAAGCTTCTAGAGCTGGACATGACTGATGATGCCCTCTTCTACGTCACGGACATTGATGACACTGTAAAGCGCAACGACCTCCTTCTGAAAATACTTCGCGTCTACCTCAAGAAGGGCAATATGCGTAAGGCCAAGCTCATTATAGAACAAATTGATGACGAGCCTTGGCATTCGATAGGTGCAATTGAAGCCATAAAGGAGCATCTCAAGAGGGAGGAGTTTGGAAGTGCTATCAGGATTCTCTCCGAGCTGAAGAGCGAGTACTGGCTAGGGGAAGCCATGAAGGAAGTAGCAGTTTACCTGAAAACCTCAGACGTTCCCAAGGCCACCTACGAAAAGTTCGTTGAGATAGCCCTCAGCATGTCGTCTGAGACAGGCTTTGATGTTCTGAAATCGCTCCTCGTTGGACTAGGCAACCAGGGGGAGCTCGAGTTCGTGGCGAGGATACTCGAGAGACTTTCCCCCAATGCTAGACTGTCTATCTTCAGGGGAATAGTTGAGACGTCCTTGGATAGGGAGGAGCTACTTTCTCACCTTATCGGCTTCCTGAAAGGTTCGGAGTTTGAGGAAATCACCGGCTTTATTCTTGATCAACTCCTCAGTAAACCTGTGGATGAAAAGTACGAGCCTCTCATAAAGAAGATAGGCAATCGCACAAACGATGATGCTCTCCTCGTTAAGGTCACTACATACCTGGCCAAACTCGGAAAGTTCGATGATGCACTAAGCTTTGCTCAGCGTGTCCGGGGTCATTATCTCCGTTCCCTTGCCTTCGGTAGCATAGCTGTGGCGAAACTCAAAGTTGGGGACATAGACGGAGCCATCGATGCTGCCCTTGAAGTTAAGGATCCCAAATGGGGCTCTTGGTTGCTTAGCGAGATACTCACCAAAATCCTCGAGCTCCAGACCGAGGGTAGGCTTGAGGAGAACATCGAGGAGAAGGCTATGCACCAGAAGGCCATCTGGGAAAAACACTAATGTTTTAAGGCCTCTCCCGTTTCTTTCTTCAGGTGATACCATGCCGAGGATAGCCATTATTGGAGGTTCTGGAGTCTACGACCCAAAGCTTTTGCAGAACGTCAGAGAGGAATGGGTCAGCACCCCGTACGGGAAGGTCAGGGTGAAGATAGGGGAGTACAACGGAGAGGAGATAGCTTTCCTGGCAAGGCACGGTGAAGGCCACAGCGTTCCACCTCACAAGATAAACTACCGTGCGAACATCTGGGCCCTCCACGAACTCGGTGTTGAAAGAATTCTCTCGACTTCGGCCGTTGGTTCGCTCAACGAGGCCATGAAACCGGGTGACTTTGTCATCCTCGACCAGCTCATGGACTTCACAAAGACTAGGCATTACACTTTCTATGACGGAGACGAGAGTCCCCACGACAGGAAGTTCGTCGCCCACGTCGATTTCACTGATCCATACTGCCCTGAGCTGAGGAAAGCTCTCATCACCGCCGCTAGAGAGCTTGGCTTCAAATACCACCCAACGGGAACCTATGCCTGCATGGAGGGCCCACGCTTCGAGACGAGGGCCGAAATAAGAGCACTCAAAATACTCGGTGCGGATGTCGTCGGCATGACCCAGTGCCCCGAGGCGGCATTAGCCAGGGAGCTTGAGATGTGCTACGCCAGCGTGGCGATAGTTACCAACTTCGCGGCAGGAATAAGCAGAGAGAAGCTCACCCACACAGAGGTCGTCGAGCTCATGGCCCAGAAGAGCGAGGAGATAAAGTACCTCCTCATGAAGTCCATCAAGTATATTCCTGGGGAGAGGCGCTGCGGCTGTAAGGATGCCCTCAAGGGTGCGACCGGAGAGTGACTCTTCTGTTCTCTTTTCTTCATTGATCAAATCTTCCGTGCTTGCGTTTTAAATCCAAGGTTGACGAAAGGTTAAAATCCTTTGGTGGGCAACCCTTACTGAAAAGCTTTAGGAGGGCCTAATATGAAGTATGATGTTGTTGTCATAGGCGCGAGCGCGGGGGGATTAACCGCTGCGATCTCCGCCAAGAGATTTTATCCTGACAAGAGTGTTCTTGTAATTAAGAAGGAGCAAACCGGCATGATTCCATGCGGTATTCCTTACATCTTTGGAACTTTCAAGAGTGTTGACGATGATATCCTTCCAGCCGAAAAGTTTCTCAAGCCCCTCGGTGTGGAGACACTCGTCGATGAGGTCGTCGAGATAGATCCGAAGGCCAAGATTGTGAGGACTAAGAGCGGAAAAGAAATTGCCTGGGAGAAACTCGTCATAGCAACTGGCTCGAAGCCAGTCTTTCCGGAGCTACCAGGGACTGAGCTTGAGGATGTTTATACCGTTCCTAAGGACTACCACTACCTGAAAGCTCTCCGCGAGAGGCTTGAGAGCGCCGAAAAAGTCGTTATCGTGGGTGGAGGTTTTATAGCCCTCGAAGTTGGCGACGAGATAAGAAAGCTCGGCAAGGACGTAACCATTCTCGTTAGGAGCAGGCTCCTGAGGAACTCCTTTGACCCCGAGTTCAGCGAGATGATCGAAGGGAGACTTAAGGAGGCTGGCATAAATATCGTCTACGGCCAGGTTGAGAGACTTCTGGGAAGCAAAAAGGTCGAGAAGGTTAAGCTAGTCAACGGTAAGGAGCTTGACGCTGATATGGTGATATTCTCCATTGGCTACCGCCCGAATGTTGACCTGGCCATCAAAGCCGGCCTGAAGGTTACTCGCTACGGCATCTGGACGGACGAGTACATGAGGACTTCTCACCAGGACATCTTTGCAGTCGGTGACTGTGTCGAGCACAGGGACTTCTTCACGGGCAAGCCCTATGGCTTAATGCTCGCATCAACCGCAACCTTCGAGGCGAGAATCGCTGGGGCTAACCTCTTTAAGCTCCAGATAGTCAGGGAAAACAGGAGAACAATAGGCGTTTACTCCACCCACGTTGCCGGCCTAACCCTGGCTGCGGCGGGTCTAACCGAAGAGGCGGCCAAAAGGGAGGGCTTCGAGGTCATAGTCGGCTACGGAAAAGGACCGGACAGGCATCCGGCGAAGTTCTCCGACACTTCAATGGTCACGGTCAAGCTGATATTCTCAAGGGATAGGGGAGCGATTCTCGGTGCCCAGATAGCCGGCGGAAAGAGCGTTGGCGAGATGATAAACATACTCGCCCTAGCGATACAGAAGCGCCTTACCGCGAGCGAACTCTACACGCTGCAGATAGCCACTCATCCCCTCCTTACTGCCTCACCCGTCGGCTACCAGATAGTCAAGGCTGCCGAAGATGCCCTCGCGAAGCTGAGGACTTGAGGTTTTCTTTTGTTTATCCTGTTTCCATTTCTCTTTAACGAGGAATCCTACCAAAAAACAGTAATTCTAGCATGAATACGCGCTTAAAGAGAGCATTTTAGAACGGCCAGAAACCTTTGATCAAACTTTGTACAAGCAAAATTTGTGGTGCGGTGGCCGGGATTTGAACCCGGGCCAGCGGCGTGGCAGGCCGCTGTCCTAGACCAGGCTAGACTACCACCGCACTGCGCGGCCCGTTAGATACTCACCTCTGGGCGCTTTATAAATCTTTCGGTGGCAGAAAAAGGTTAAATTTATAAAGCGTCCCTAAGAAGGTTTAGCGGGCAGTGCCCCGGTGGCCTAGTCTGGATAGGGCGCGAGGCTGCGGACCTCGAGGTCCGGGGTTCAAATCCCCGCCGGGGCGCCATAATTGTTCTTTTCTGACATGCACACTGGGCGCTTAAATGTGGATTCTTTCTCGGGGTGTTAGTACCGAGGGAGTTTTCATCTGAAGTATCACCGGTCTGAATTCTCTAGATAGTCCTTTTAGCACTGCAATATTCTCAACAAACTCATTCTCCTTCAGGATGCCTTGTGTAAATATTACATAATCACTAATGCTGACCATCCAAGAGTGAAGCTCTTTGGGTACAACGTCCCTATTGACAATAAGGATATCCCAGAACCAATATCCCTTCTCCACCAGCTTTTCACCAGCAAACAAACGCGCTTGGAATAGTTTCTTCACAGTAGACGCTCCAAACCGCTCGTATAATGTGTCTAAAGTTACAAACGCATGAACTACCTTCCTTTCTTTTAAATTGTATTTTTTAGTTATCTGCTTTTTGACTTCAACATATTTTGAAATGAAGGTTCCCCCATCGACCTTGTCCACATTGTAAACGAAATCGTAGTGGGCTTCTCCTTCAAAGACATTTATTATCGCTAGATTGCCATTTTTACCCTCCTGAATCACATCTAATCCAGCGGCCTCTATTCTTGCACAGAACTTTCTAAAAGGAACCGCAACATTAGTTAAAAGTGCAAAATTTCCATTCTCTATCTCTTCTTTCACAAGTTTAACTCCAATTTTCCAACCCAAAGAGTACTGGTCATATGATAATAGCAAAATCCCCCCAGGGGTGATTTCTCCCAAGTATTCCCTTACAGTTTTTACCTTGACCATATTGAAAACCCCCATTATTTATCTTTGAATATTTTGATTATAAGACTTGTGGCGTATTTTAGCATAATCAAAACAATTAGTTTCTAAATATTAAATTATTGATATAAAGTGTCACAAATATTGCTAATTTTTTGGATGTTTCATGAAATTGTGAAGATTGAACAAAAATTCAAAGAGTCTCGCGTGACGCAAGTTAATTCCACAGAAAATTAAAGGTCAAACAGAATAGCTAAAGCTTCCTCAATCCCGGGAACCACACTTTCTTGCCTTTCTGCTCCTTCTCCTCGTCCCATTCGGCGAGTATCTTGACGGCTTCGCTGGCAACTAAGGCGGCCTCCTTCTCACCAGCCTTGCCGAACTCGTTGGTTACTCTGTTGGCGAAGACGGCACAGACACAGCCAGCCCTGAGGCCGTAGATGTTCGCCAGCGTGAAGAGGGTTGCCGCTTCCATCTCAAAGTTGGTGACCCGGGCCTGCCTGAGGTCGTCGAGGATGTTCCTGGCGAAGCTCGGGAAGTAGCTGTTTAGGCCAGGCCGTCCCTGGCCAAGGTAGAAGCTGTCGGTCGAGGCGGTTATGCCAATGTGGTAGCGGACTCCCAGAGTTTCGGCGGCCTCGATCAACGCCAGCGTGACCTCAAGGTCGGCAACGGCTGGATACTCTACTCTAACATACTGCTTCGATGTACCTTCGAGCCTAACCGCTGCCTTCGCTATGATGAGGTCGCCTATTTCCATTCCACGCTGGATAGCGCCGGTGGAGCCTACTCTTATGAAGGTATCTGCTCCAATGGCTGCGAGCTCTTCAATCGCTATCGCCGTTGAGGGCCCACCTATCCCGGTTGAAGTAACGCTTATTGGAACCCCCTTGTATTTGCCCGTGTGAGTTCTGTATTCCCTGTGGAAGGCTATCTCCTTTGCCTTATCCCACAGAGAGCTTATCTTTGGAACCCTTTCTGGGTCGCCGGGCAGGAGAACATATCTTGAAACATCCCCCGGCTTGCATGCTATGTGGTACTGATAGCCTTCCTCAGTTTGGGGCCTGTCTGCAGATAGGAACTTTGTCATGGCAATCACCCATCGCTTTTGTGAGAATACCTTGTAGAATTGTGGATAAAAAGTCTTCCCTAACTAAAAGGCTATAAAATATGGAGCAGAAACCTCTTTGGGGTGAGACTATGGTGAGGTATCCTGCCGTGGCCGGGAGCTTTTACCCTGGAGATGAAACGCTCATCGAGATGCTTGAGAAGTTCTTCAGAGACTTGGGTGAGCACGGAAGCGAGAGGAGGATAACAGCGGGGGTTGTGCCTCATGCAGGCTACATATTCTCTGGCTACACAGCCTCAAGAACATTTAAGGCTATCTACGAGGACAGTCTGCCGGAGACATTTGTAATTCTCGGGCCGAACCACACTGGCATCGGCTCGCCGATAGCGGTCTATCCATCCGGCTCTTGGCTGACCCCGCTGGGGGAAATCGAGGTCGATTCAGAGATGGCCAAGACCATAGCGAAGCTCTCTGGGATAGCAGACCTCGACGAGCTGGCCCACAAGTACGAGCACTCCATTGAGGTTCAGCTGCCATTCATCCAGTACCTTGCCGAGAAAGCTGGAATGGACGTCAGGATAGTTCCAATAACCCTCGGCATCCAGGACGAGGAGGTTGTGGAGGATCTTGGCAAAGCAATCTACGAGGCCGCTAACGAGCTCGACAGAGACGTTGTGGTCATAGCGAGCACGGACTTCATGCACTATGGCCCAGCCTATGGCTACGTGCCCTTCAGGGCTAGAGCAGACGAGCTCCCACACCGCGTCAAGGAGTGGGACTTCCGCGTTATTCAGAAAATCCTCGACTTTGACGTCAAAGGAATGTTCGGCGAGCTGAGGAAGATGGACCACACCATGTGTGGACCGGGAGGAGTTGGAACTGCCATCGTTTACTCCCGCTTGGCTGGAGCTCTTGAGGCTGAGCTTTTACACTACACGACGAGCTTTGAGGTGAGCAGGAGCACGGACGCGATAGTTGGCTATGCCTCTATAGTCTTCAGGAAGTGAGCTTGATTTGACCAAAACTCACATAAACTTCCTTTCCTTTTCTTGTTTGGAGGGTCAGAGATGAGGGTTCTCGCATCAGCTCCTGCTAAAATTATCCTCTTCGGCGAGCACAGCGTTGTCTATGGAAAGCCTGCCATAGCGGCTGCGATAGATCTAAGAACCTATGTCTGGGCAGAGTTTAACAACAAAGGGGCGATAAAGATAGAGGCCAAGGACATCAAGGTGCCCGGATTGACAGTCTCCTTCTCAGAGGACGAGATATACTTCGAGAGTGACTACGGTAAGGCCGCCGAGGTTTTAAGCTACGTCAGACAGGCGATTGAGCTTGTTCGCGAAGAGGCCGACAAGAACGGAAATGGGGTCACAGTCTCGATAACCTCACAGATTCCCGTTGGAGCTGGTTTGGGCTCCTCAGCGGCCGTTGCGGTTGCCACCATTGGTGCGGTCTCAAGGCTTCTCGGTCTGGAGCTGAGCAACGAGGAAATCGCCAAACTTGGCCACAGAGTCGAGCTCCTTGTCCAAGGCGCTTCGAGCGGGATAGATCCAACTGTCTCGGCCATAGGTGGCTTCCTTCACTACGAGAAGGGCAACTTCGAGCACCTTCCCTTCATGGAGCTGCCAATAGTTGTCGGCTACACCGGCTCAAGTGGCTCTACTAAAGAGCTCGTTGCGATGGTCAGAAGGAACTACGAGGAAATGCCTGAAGTTATAGAGCCGATTCTCGTTTCCATGGGCAAGATAGTTGAGAAAGCCAAGGACGTTCTCCTCTCCGAACTCGACGATGAAGTCCGCTTTGTCCAACTTGGCAGGCTCATGAACATCAACCACGGCCTGCTTGATGCACTGGGCGTTTCTACCAAGAAGCTCAGCGAGCTTGTTTACGCTGCCAGAACAGCCGGAGCGCTAGGAGCGAAGATAACCGGTGCTGGAGGAGGCGGATGCATGTACGCCCTCGCCCCTGAGAAGCAGAGTGAGGTAGCAACTGCAATAACCATCGCCGGAGGAACGCCGATGATAACTAAAATCAGTGACGAAGGGTTGAGGATAGAGGAGGTTCTGCCATGATAATTGTCAAGCTTGGTGGAAGTGTTATAAGTGACAAGAATGTGGAGAAGTCCTTCCACGAGGACGTTGTGAGTCAGATAGCAAGTGAGATAGCCCAGTTTTATCCCAAGGAAGATTTCGTAATCGTTCACGGTGGCGGTAGCTATGGTCACCCACTCGCGAAGGAGTACAACCTCAGGGAGGGCATCGAGCCGAATCCAGAGAGTAAGCGCATTGGCTTCTCAAAAACTCATCAGGCGATGCTGGAGCTTAATGAAAAGATAATCGACCTTTTCCTAGAGAAAAACCTTCCGGCCTTCTCGGTCTCTACTTCCTCAGTCTTCATAACTGAGGGTGGCTCAGTCGCCTATGGTGATGTGGAGGTCATTAAAAGGCTGGTGGAGCTGAAGTTCATTCCAGTCCTTTTTGGCGACGTGGCAGTTGACCTTGAAAAGGGCATTGACATACTCTCTGGCGACCAGATAATTACATACCTGACCAAAATGCTGAAGCCAAGGAAGGTTGTTTTCCTCATGGATGTGGACGGCATCTACGACGGCAAACCTGGCGAAGGAAATCTCATATGGGAGCTCAGGGTCAGGGAGATTGACAGTCTAATCGAGAGGCTCTCCGGTGCAGCCGGGACAGATGTCACCGGTGGTATAGTCAACAAGCTCAGGGAGGCCAAAGAAATAGCCCAGTTCTCGGAGGTCTGGTTCGTGAACGGCAAAATAGCTGGAAGGCTAAGCGGAGCGATCTTGGGTGGAGGAACTGGGACGAGGATCATCGAATAATATTTCCAATAGTAATCTTTTTATTTTTAGGAAGTTATTCCATCTGGGGGTGTGACGTGGGGAATAAGGCCTTTGTCGCAATCATATTGGCTCTTATAATATTTGGTTGGATCTTCCTTGGCCTTAGCGCTGCCGCTCAGCAGGGACTTTTGTCCAAATGGGACTCCAAGCCTGATGATTTAAGCATTCAGGTGACCGCTGAGCCAGTGGAAAACGGAACCCTGCTGGTTTTCGGGTGGGAGTGGAAAAAGGACAGTATCGTGAGCAGACTGAGGGATGAGAAGGACTTCGTCATAATCCTCGTTCCGAGTGATGTGAGCATTAGGGGCCATGATGTAGGTCTGGTCTCGCCCTACGGAAACGTCACACTTGAGACGGTGGAGGGTACATCTCTTCTCCTAGCGCTTGGAACTATACATCTGGAAAGGCAGGGAGACTATATCAATCCGCAGAAGCTCGGCCCATGGGACGTTTACTTCTCCGACTTCGAGGTTAGAGTGCCTCCCTACGGTTCCGGAAGGCTTGAGCTTCCCCTTGAGGTCTTCAGTAACAGAACGAGAGACTCAACGATACCTGTGATATTCGTTTACATCCACACGACTGGCTCAGAGGAGCTGAGGCCTAAGAGGGTCGAGGTGGATGTAGAGATAAAGCTTGCCGAAGATGCTCCGCTTTCAAACATCGCCGGGATGTTTCCCATAAGAGGCGTGGTATCATGGGACGCCGCTGCCCTGGAACGTTTTATCCTACCCTATTACGAAGAAGTCCAGGGCGGCTGGGTGAAGGTTGATGTCTTCAATGTAACGCTCGACTGCGGAGGTGAATGAGATGTACTCCAGCAGGGGTCTCTTTGACATGATCCTGGATTTTATAGGTGATTTTGTAGTTATCGTTGTTCTTTCTATTGCGTTTGGGGCGCCGTTGCAGTTTGCGGCATCCAAGCTCGGTTATCCTGAAATAGGAAAAGCCCTGGTGTTGGTCACTCTGGCAGTCCTCTCATCGCTGATTTTCAGGAGGGGGTTCCTGAAGGGTGTTGATGTATCCAGGCTTCGGAGACAAACCGCCCTAACAATTGTTGGCCTCCTAATGCTCTTAATAGTTCTCTCATTTGAACTCGGCAACGGTGCCACTGGAAGCCTGCTCCTGGGTATGCTGGTTGCACTCTTCTTTCCAAAAATCTCTTAACCTTCCCCGCCTTTTCTTTTCTGGTGGTTGAGATGAAGGCCTTCGATAAGGAAGAGCTCACGATCATCAGGAAGTTTGAACATATCGAACACTGCCTCAAGCAGAACGTCCAGGCCCACGTGAGCAACGGATTTGAGGATGTGCACTTTGTCCACATGAGCTTGCCCGAGATAGACAAGGATGAAATCGACCTCAGTGTTGAGTTTCTCGGGAGGAAGTTCGATTACCCGATAATGATAGCCGGCATGACCGGCGGAACGAAGGGCTCTCAGCTCGCCGGAAAGATAAACAAGACCCTCGCAAAAGCCGCCCGGGAGCTGAACATCCCGATGGGTGTTGGAAGTCAGAGGGCCATGATAAGGAAGCCAGAAACGTGGGAGAGCTACTACGTTAGAGACGTTGCTCCTGACGTCTTCCTCGTCGGCAACCTTGGCGCGCCGCAGTTCGCCGAGACGATGCCTAACAGATACGGGATTGAGGAAGCACTGAAGGCAGTCGAGACAATTCAGGCCGATGCTCTTGCCATACACATGAATCCTCTCCAGGAGAGCGTCCAGCCGGAGGGCGACACACAGTACCGCGGAGTGCTGAAGGCCCTGGCCGAGCTCAAGGCCGAGTTCCCCTACCCGATAATCGCTAAAGAAACCGGCGCGGGAGTTTCAATGGAGGTCGCGATAAGGCTCGAGAGCATTGGAATAGACGCGATTGACGTCGGCGGCCTCGGCGGGACGAGCTGGAGCGGCGTTGAGTACTATCGAGCCAAGGACGAGCTTGGCAGGAACCTCGCTCTGAAGTTCTGGGACTGGGGCATAAAGACAGCCATAAGCGTGGCTGAAGTCAGATACGCCACCGAGCTGCCGATTATAGCCACAGGGGGAATGCGCGACGGAATAGCGATGGCGAAGGCGCTAGCGATGGGAGCCACCTTCGCGGGCGTTGCCCTGCCTCTTCTCAGACCCGCGGTGAAAGGCGACGTCAATGGTGTAATCAAAGTCCTCCAGCGCTACATCGAGGAGATCCGCAACGCGATGTTCCTCGTTGGCGCTAGGAACGTCGAGGAGCTGAGGAAGGTTCCGCTCGTGATTACAGGCTTCACGAGGGAGTGGTTAAGCCAGAGGATTGACCTGCCGGCGTACCTCCGGAGGCGGTGATTTTACATCCTCTGCCTTCACGCGACTCTTTTACTCTTCCTTCTATTTGCTCATTTTAAGAGCAAAACCCAACTCCGAATAGAATTATAACCGAAAAAAAAGAGAAGAATTTTTATATGTGGTAAAAGGAAAAATTTATAATTGAAAGTTGCATAGTGAGTATTGCAGACAAGCCATGGAGGTGAACTGTGTGAAGTGGAAAGGTTTGATAGCAGTCCTCTTGGGGCTGCTGATGGTGGGAGTTGTGGCAAAAAATGTAAGCGCATATAAAGAACTTGGGTGGAACAAGTACACCACAACGGTTTCTTATTACAGTAGCAGTGCAAGAGTTGATGAAACAATTTTCCTCTTATGGGGAATATCCACGCATAAGTGCAGGCACTCAGCAAACACTTATCGTAAGTAGCTTCACGGGAATTGATAATGAACCACTCTGTCATTTAAGTTCCGGTTGTTTTATATCAAAAAATAAGCGGCTAACAGTATCTCAAATTAGTGGGCCAACGAATGTTGAATATGAGCTCTGGTGGGTAGGAGATAATGATGGAAGTGGCATCCCCTCTAGGTATGCCTCTCTCATTAATGGTGTTGTAGGATACATGATAGACAAAATCGCTAGTAACATTCCCTACGCCGATCTAGTCATAGATTTTATCAAGCTTTTGACGAGACAGGATTATTCTCAAAGTGGGCCTCAACTTATAACTGATCCAAGTTTCTCAAGATATATTGGGAATCATATAACTGGTGGGATGATACTTAGAGTCAAACCAACAGACACTGGGAGATTGGGACAGGGCACATACAGTTACAGAATACGGGCTTACTCAAGAACTGAAATTTGGTTCTATGAGCATTCTAGCTGGGTGTTTAGCAAGGGTATCAAAGGGGAGCTCAACATGCAGCCGCTTGGAATTTCGAAATACATAAAAACTATCTCCGTCAGTAGAGAGTATACATTGACTGTTATTAAAAACTGGTGATGGATATGAAAAAGAAAAGCTTCTTGACATTTCTCCTGATGGGGATTGTATTTTTCAGTCTCTTTTTTTATTTTAATCCACTCAGTGAACCCAAAGAGAGTGATCAGGCCTATGAATACTCTGTAGATGAGATGTATGCCCGTCATTCATTTAGTAGGGAATTCGGAAAATTCGATTTTTGGGACTTAATCAGCAAAAAAGACATTGACAGAATTAGGTCTCAAGTTAAAAACGGTTATATGAAATCTGAGGAACTGTTCTATGACACGGGCATATATACATGGCCCCTTTACTCTTCCTATGCATGGGATGCTGTTGAGAGCAACATTTCCTGCCCAAGAAACATGACCCATGAGAGATTCTATGCTTTAATACGAAATATAAGTCCCAAATATGAAAAACTGAGGAACACCCAAGAATACTATTTAAGGGCTTTCAGGAATCTTGAGAGTGAGGTCACGGAACCCCGGGCATATGCGTTGTTGGCGTGGCTCGAACTTTTGCTGGTTGATAACCATGATTTAAATTATGATGAGTATGCCAGAGAATACGGTTTCTCCGAGGATGTATGCAGATCCCTCTTGGGACTCCCAGAATATTATGAGAACTATGTCTTTCCTTACGTTGAGCTGGGAATAAGGAGAGTTATCGAACTTAACTCTGGGTCTTCAAGTGACGAGATTCTAAGCGAAAAGGCCCGTATAATAATCCAAAATCGGGGAGACTCACTGGGTTCTGAGCTTGTCCTTATTAACAAAACAAAACAGGGGAGCTTGGAGGCCTATGGGGCATATGGACTGACCTATTACAGCCTTTCAAAAAACTTATCCACCCGTGGATTTAATTCTCTAGCGCTGTTCTATTTCAGCTGGGCTGAAGGGTACTATAATATTTCCAAAGACGATGTCGCAAAAGTTCCAATGAGGCTTGATTACCCCTTCAATGTGTCCAAAATTCGGGACATGGTATACTCAGAGACCAACGATCTCCTGAACCAGCTCCACAGAAACAACTTTTACACCCTCGATCCACTAATCTCCCAGGTGGTGCTCTATCACATCGCTAGAGTAGACTATACGGTGCTTCCAAAGCTTCAAGACAGGAATTCAGAACTGTACTTCATGTATCCTTCAGAGGTATACACTGAATATCTCCGGATATTGGCGAAAATTAGAGGAGTGGAGATATTCTACGAACACTTGGTAGAATCCTGAGGGGTAAGAATAGCACAGGTTCTTTGACATTCTTTTCTTTACTACCTTTTGAAAGCCTCGCTCATAGCTGGAAAATGTCAGATGGCATAGGAAGATGTTTGTTTAACCTGAGAATGCACACCTTTTTAAACTCTCAAGAACAACTATGACCAACGGGGCCTTATGCTCTTATGAGCTTAGAGGCCGAAGGAGGAAAGAGCATGATAAAGATTTACACGCTCAGCGGTTACGAGGAAGTCGGTAAAAACATGACCGCCGTCGAATACAACGGAGAGGTCGTTATAATCGACATGGGAATAAGGCTTGACAGGGTTCTCATCCACGAGGATGTAAATATTCAGCAGTTCCCCACGAAGGAGCTCCAGAAGCTTGGGGCTATTCCTGACGATTCACCAATCAGAAACAAAAAAGTTGTCGCCATTGCTTTTACCCATGGCCACCTTGACCACATAGGTGCCGTCGGCAAGCTCGCTCCCCATTATCCTGACGTGCCGATATATGGAACTCCCTACACCATAAAGCTCGCCAAGAGCGAGGTCAAAAGCGAGCAGTACTTCGAGGTCAAGAACCCCATGTACGAGACCGAATATGGAGAGATAGTTCAAGTTAGCGAGAACTTAGCAATCGAGTTCGTTCAGATTACCCACTCTGTCCCTCAAGCTGCCATTGTTGTAGTTCACACGCCCGAAGGCGCCGTTGTCCACACTGGAGATTTCAAGTTCGACAACAACAACCCTCTCGGCGAAAGGCCCGATTACGACAGGCTTAAAGAGCTCGGGAAGGAGGGTGTCAAGGTTCTCATTCCAGAATCGACGCGTGTTGCTGAACCCACCAAAACGCCGAGCGAGGCAGTTGCTCAGATGCTCCTCGAGGACTTCTTCCTCTATGAGGGCATGGAATCTGACGGACTGATAGCTACAACCTTTGCCAGCCATATAGCACGCCTTCAGGAGCTCATCTGGATAGCCAGCAAGATGGGGAGGCAGGCTGTCTTAGTTGGCCGCTCTCTGGCCAAATACACGGGCATAGCCAAGCAGCTTGGTCTCATCAAAATGAAGGGAGCCAAGGCCGTGAGGAGCCCAAACGCCGTCAGAAAAGTCCTTAAAGAAGTCTCCCAGGCAAGGGAAAACTACCTTCTCATAGTTACCGGTCATCAGGGTGAGCCAGGTGCCGTTTTAACCAGGATGGCAAATGGGGAGCTCTACGACATAGGCAAGCGCGACACCGTCGTTTTCTCCGCCGGCACCATTCCTAACCCACTCAACAGGGCCCAGCGCTACGTTCTCGAAACCAAGCTCAGGATGAGGGGCGTTAGGATGATAAAGGACCTCCACGTTTCAGGCCACGCCAGCAGGGAGGACCATCGCTACCTGCTGAGAATTCTCAATCCAGAGAACATCGTCCCTGGCCACGGCGACTTCAGGATGCTCACCCACTACGCCGAGCTAGCTGAAGAAGAAGGCTACCTCATAGGTAGGGACGTCTTCGTCTCGCGCAACGGCTACACTGTGGAGATTAAGTAGGGGTAAAACTGATAAAGAGTTACCCCTTTTTCCCTTTGACATTGCTTTCATCGCTCACGAGGTGATAGAATGGCGAAGTATGATGAGCTGTTTGCAAGGGTTAAGGAGATGGCAAAGGACGTTGATGATGTGCTCTTCAAGCTCATTCCGGAGAGAGAACCGAGGAAGCTCTACGACGCTGCCAGGCATTATCCGCTCGCTGGCGGCAAGAGGGTTCGCCCGTTCGTCGTCCTGAGGGCGGCTGAAGCCGTTGGCGGTGATCCAAGCAAGGCACTCTATCCAGCGGCCGCGGTTGAGCTCATACACAACTACTCCCTCGTCCACGACGACATAATGGACATGGACGAGCTCAGGCGCGGAAGGCCGACCGTCCATAAGGTCTGGGGCATCAACATGGCAATCCTCGCCGGCGACCTGCTCTTCAGCAAGGCCTTCGAGGCTGTTGCCAGGGCCGAGATCAGTCCCGAGAAGAAAGCGAGGATTTTAGAAGTCCTCGTCCAGACTTCCAACGAGCTGTGCGAGGGACAGGCTCTCGACATCGAGTTCGAGACGAGGGAAGAGGTCACCGTTGATGAATATCTCCAGATGATAAGTGGCAAGACCGGAGCACTCTTCGACGGCTCAGCAACGATAGGTGCTATCGTTGGAACTGACAACGAGGACTACATTCAGGCGCTCTCGAAGTGGGGCAGGAACGTTGGCATAGCCTTCCAGATATGGGACGACGTTCTCGACCTTATCGCCGATGAGGAAAAGCTCGGCAAGCCCGTCGGCAGCGACATAAGAAAGGGCAAGAAGACGCTCATAGTCAGCCACTTCTTCCAGCACGCCAGCGAAGAGGACAAGGCTGAGTTTATGAGAGTCTTTGGAAAGTACGCAGGCGATGCCAAGGACGACGCCCTGATTCACGAGGACGTTAAGGGGGAAGTGGCTAAGGCCATCGAGCTCCTCAGGAAGTATGGCAGCATAGACTACGCCGCAGAATACGCTAAGAACCTCGTCAGGGAGGCCAACGATGCCCTGAAGATCCTTCCCGAGAGTGAAGCACGCAGGGATTTGGAGCTTCTCGCCGAGTTCCTCGTTGAGAGGGAGTTCTGAGCTTTACTCACCTTTTTCCGCCAGAACCCATCCCACCGGCGGATGCTCCGCACCAGCTTTCCATTTCTCGTAGGCCCTATCCCACCGCTCCAGAAGTTCGGCGCGCTTTTTCCCGTTTTTTATCTGCTCCACGTATTCCCGTGGGATGTAGGCTAAGTAGTGCGGCAGGCCCGGCTCAAAGGTTCCGCTTTCGATTATCTCTCCACCGGCCGTTTCCACCAGCTCTTTCAGCCTTTCCAGCGGGAGATAGTGCAGGTCGTCCTTCTCGCCGAGGAGCGCCTCAAAGATGTCCTCGCGCAGGTTGTAGAGCTCAAGATGTGCCCTTTGCCTCTCGTTGTTCGCTATGGGAAGACTCTCCGCTATGAAAACCATGTTTGCCACGCGGAGCATCTCGGAGAAGACTGTAACCATCGTTTCTTCATTTTTCAGGCTTCTAACTCCATGAACGAGAACGGCTAAATCGAAGGCCTTAAACGGAAAAGGCAGCTTCTTCGCATCTACCTTGAGGGGGATTATCCTATGCTTTAGGCCAGCCACGGAGGTTATCTCCTCAAAGAAGTGCCATCTGCTCAGCTCAACGGCAACCACGCGGCCGGTTTCTCCAATGGGATGTGCGAGTGGAACGGTTGTTAGCGCGTGAGCGCCGCAGCCAACCTCAAGGACGTTCATGCTAGGCTTTATCGGTGCGAACCGAAGGACGCGGAAGCGTTCGAGCATCTCGATATGGAGCCAGTCGGGAGGTAGTGGCGGCTCGTCTCGGAGTGGAATTCTGGAGAGAACATCTTTCTTAAACGTTTCCTCGTCAGTGGGCATGGAAAACACCGAAAAATGCTAAAGGAATTAGCTTTAAGGAGTTTTCGGAGAAAAATTTTATAAAATGGCGTTGAAGTAATTGCGGGTTAAAAATCAAACTGCAAAAAAAGGAGTGGATGAAAACCTCACTCCACGAACACCGCCGGCTTCATCGGCATCGCGGCCTTCTTCTTTCCACCCCTGTCCTCCTCTGGGTTGATGATTATCTCCAAGCCAAGCTCCTTCTCGATGAAGTCCTTGGCTTCTCTCAGGGCCTTTTCCTCGTCGATGCGCTTGATCTCAAAGGCTCTGTCCTTTATCAGGCGCTGTATCATCTTGCTTATCTCCTTGCCGTGCTTCCTCATCTCAGGGTCTTTCATGAGCTCGGACATGGCTGCCTTGAAGTCCCTCTTTTCAGCGACGACCTCAGCAACCCGCCACTTCCACTCTGGAGCCGTGTAGATGTATGCCCTCTTTGCGTCCTCTATCTTCGCAACGCGGATTATCTCCTTGATGTCCTCGATGAGGTTCTTGACGTACTCCTCCTCCAGTTCGATGGTCTCGTTCCACCAGGCCGGGTTAGGCTCGGGCCACTTCGCCAAGCTCACGAAGCCCTCTCCTCCGAGCTTCTCCCAGAGCTCCTCGCTGATGTGCGGTGTGAACGGGGCCATGAGCCTGACCCATACGTCGGCGAGGGTTCTCAGGACGTAGCGCTTTGCCTCGTCGTCCCTTCCCTCGGTTCTCCTTAGATACCAGCGCAGGTCGTTCAGGACTGAATAAAACGCCCACTGCACGGCCGTTCTCGTCCTGAACTCCTCCAGGCCCTTGGTGGCTCCTTCAATGGCCTTGTTCAGGCGGTGCAGCATCCACCTGTCGATGTCCTTCAGCTCGACGCCCTCTTTGGCCTCATAGCTCGCGAACTCGCTCACTAGCTCGTAGAACCTCTCGACCTGCTTCCTGAGCTTGCCGACCTCCTTCCTGCGCCAGTCGAAGTCGCTGTCGTGTTCAGCCAAACCCATTATGTAGAGTCTCACAACATCCGCGCCGTTCTCATCGATGGCATCGATGAAGTTCAGCACGTTGCCCTTGCTCTTGCTCATCTTCTGGCCCTCAAGCGTTCCGAAGCCGTTTACGGCTATGCCCCTCGGCCAGTGCCCCTTTCTGAATATCGCCACGTGGTTGAAGATGAAGAACGTCAGGTGGTTCGGGATTAAGTCTTTCGCCGAGCAACGCCAGTCGAGCGGATACCAGTACTCGAACTCCTCCTTCATCTCGTGTATTATTTCGGCCGGAATTCCGGTCTTCTCGCTCAGCTCCTTTTCTCTCTCTTCGCTGAACTCCTCCCTGAACAGGTAGTTGAAGAACTCCCTGTCGAGCTTCTCGGGGTCGAGCCTGCCCTCTTCTCTCAGCTTGTTGATGTGCCTGCTTATGGTGTAGTAGGCCATGTAGATAGTCGAGTCGCTCAGGCTCTCGATTACCCACTCCGGATCCCATGGGAGTGGTGTTCCAAGGCCAACTTTCCTCGCGCAGGCCTTTTTGTCGAGCCAGTCTATTACCGCCTCGAACTGTGTGCGCCTGCTCTCTGGGTAAATCGTCATGTTGGCTAGAGCTTCCCTCGCCTTTTCCTTCCACTCGGGGTTTCCGTAGTCGATGAACCACTGGTCGTGGATTATCTTGATGACCGCCTGGTTGCCGAAGCGGCTTATGACCGGCTTCTCGGCGAACTCGTACATTATCTCGGCGATGCCCTTTTCCTGGAGTTCCTTCGCTATTAGGTCCTTAACCTCCTGAACGGGCTTTCCAGCGTAAGGCTCAATCTTGAAGATGCCCTTGTGGTATTCGGCCTTGTAGATGTTCTTGGTGGCCTCCTCGAGCTTCTCCTCGTCCTTCTGGCTCTTTACACCGAGCTTCTCAACTTCCTCAACCGCCGGGAACTCGCCGTAGCCCTCAAGCTTTATCAGCGAGATGTAGCTTATCTCCTCAACCACACGCGGGTCTATGTCGTACTTCAGCAGAATCTCGGTCTCCTTCTTCAAATCCTCTAAAGCCACGTGGTCAAAGGGGGCATGAGCAGGAACGCTCATAACAACTCCGGTCGCGTTGTCTGGGTCTACAAACTCGGCCGGCAGGATTATGACCTCATCACCCGTTACAGGGTTCCTCACATACTTTCCGATGAGTCTCTCACCCTTGAACTCCTCGATGACCTCAATTTCTCTGTCCTGGAAGGAGAGCTTGTAAGCTGCCTCCTTGCTGATTATCCATGTCTCTTCCCTATCGCCGCGCCTGACCTTGGCCTTGACGTAGGTCGCCTCGGGGTTCAGCCACATGTTGGTTACGCCATAGACCGTCTCTGGCCTCAGCGTAGCGGCCGGCATGTATATTTCCTCGCCGTTCTCCTGCAGGATAAACTTGATGATGACGTACTCCAGTATCTGAACGTCCTCGCCCTCCATTATGTCATGGTCTCCAAGCGGAGTGCCAACTACAGGGTCCCACCTGACGCGGTGCGCCCCCTTAACGACCAGTCCCATGTCTTTGAGCGTCCAGAACTGCCACTCGATGAACTTACTGAAGGGCGGGAACAGGCTGGTGGTGTGGAACTCCCTGCTCCAGTCAACGGAGAAGCCGGCCCTTATGAAGGTCTCCCTCGCGGCCTTCATGAAGTACTTGACTATCTCCTTCGGATCCTCAAACTTCCACAGTATCTCCTCGGGTACCTTGTAGACATCGCGGTAGATGTGGATGGTCTTTGGATCGCGGTTCTTTATGCGCTCAGCGATTCCGACTATTGGGGCTCCCGTGATGTGCCATGCCATGGGGAACAGCACGTTGTAGCCCTGCATCCTCTTAAAGCGCGCTATGACGTCGGGAATCGTATATGTTCTCGCGTGGCCGACGTGAAGGTGGCCTGAGAGGTATGGAAAAGCGACCGTTATGTAGAACTTCTTCTCCTTGGGTTTGGCATTTCTATCGGGTTCAAAGACCCTCTCTTCCATCCAGCGCTTCTGCCACTTCTCCTCAATGGCCTTGAAGTTAAGCTCAGCCATGCTCATACCTCCTCAAAGTTTTTCCAAAAGAGCTTGAACGATAGTCCAGAATAGGGGGGTTATCGGGGTAATCAGATATCGGCGTGATTCCAGCGGTGGAGAAGACACTCCCCCCTCATAGGCATCGCACCGAATAACGGTTTTGAGTATTTAAGGTTTTGGGTGCTGAGTGGATTGTCTACAGGACAATGATAGGGCTTTTTAACAAGTTGCATCCTTGGGAAAATTGTTATTTCCTTTAAAGAAAGTAGTACATTTATTCATCAGATGCAATTTAAACAAAATCTTCTTATACTAAAAAATATCCCATCTTTATGATGTAATTAATCTGCAGGAGGGATCAATGTGGGGAAAATAGTTGGTTGGGTCTTTGTCGTACTGTTGCTGGTAGCATTAGTGCCGACTGGGGTGAAAGCTCAGGTGATAGAAAAAGAACCTCTGTGGAGCCATGACGTTGATGGTCATTTTACAGCAGTTTCTACTTCGGCAGATGGGAGCTACATTGTGGCAGGTTCCGCTCCACCAGATAACAAGATTTACTTCTTTAACAAGGCCGGTGAGTTATTGTGGAGTTACAATGTGGGTGGCTGGATATACAGTGTTTCTGTCTCTTCAAATGGCTCTTACGTTGCGGTAGGCTCTGGGGATCACGTGGTTTACTTCTTTAATCGGCAAGGTGAATTGCTGTGGAATTACGAGACTGGTGACACGGTTTATAGTGTTTCTGTTTCTTCAGACGGTTCTTACATTGTAGTGGGTTCTAGCGATAAGGTTTACTTTTTCAACAAGGATGGAAAACTATTATGGGATTATGAGACTAAGGGCTTTGTTTGGAGTGTTTCTATGTCCCGTGATGGATCTTATATTGCTGCGGGTTCCGGTTGGAAAGACGAGACAGGAAATTACTATGGCAAAGTTTACTTTTTCAATCGAAATGGAGAACTGTTATGGAGTCACGAGACTCGTAGTGAAGCGTACAGTGTTTCCCTATCGGCGAATGGAAATTACGTTGTAGTCGGCTCTTGGGATGATGTTTACTTCTTTAATCGGCAAGGTGAATTGCTGTGGAGTTACAAAACCAATGACAGGGTTTACAGTGTCTCTGTTTCAGCGAATGGTTCTTATGTTGCAGCGGGTTTCGATTTCAATAATGAAATTTGCTTCTTCAACAGCGATGGAAAGTTATTGTGGAGTTACAAGGGGGAGAGGGTCCACAGTGTGCGCTATCCAATCCATAACTGGCTTTCGATGTCTTCTGATGGAAGATATATAGCAGTGATATTTCCTTTAGATAGCAAGGTTTATCTTTTTGACAGGCAGGGCAAGTTATTATGGAGTTACGATACCAAAGACTATATTTGGAGTGTTTCTATCTCAGTAGACGGAAACTATGTAACAATATCCTCTGACAAGGTGTATTTCTTTAGTGAGAATGGTACCTTGCTATGGGATACCAACACATCACCTCAAGGGTGGGTGGGAGGTGTTGTTCTTTCAGCGAACGGGAACTACACTGCAGTATGGGCATTCCTAAAGGTCTATCTCCTTAACAAGGCTGGGGAACTATTGTGGGATTATAAGATTGGTAACTATGTCTACAGTGCCTCTATTTCAGAGGATGGCTCTTACGTTGCAGTTGGCTCGGCTGATAACAAGATTTATTTCTTCAATCGGCAAGGTGAATTGCTGTGGAATTACGAGACCAGTGGTCGAGTATACAGCGTTTCTATTTCAGCAAACGGTTCCTACATTGCGGCAGGCTCAAAGGACAACAATGTTTATTTTCTCAATAGCAAGGGAGAGTTATTGTGGAGCTACGAGACTGGAGGCCCTGTTAGGAGTGTCTCCGTCTCTTCAGACGGACATTATGTCATAGCAGGTTCAGATAATGGCAGAGTTTACTTCTTCAATCGAGATGGAGAGTTGTTATGGAGTTACAAAACCAATGGTTATATTTCGAGTGTTTCAATATCCGCCGATGGCTCGTATGTTGGAGTGGGCTCTTATGATCACTGGATCTACTTTTTCAACAGGGATGGAGAGCTATTGTGGAAATATCCAACTGGTTATCCCATCCTCAGCGTTTCTATATCTCCGGATGGAAATTACACTGCGGCAGGTTCGTATAGTAATAGAGTTTACTTCCTCAACAAGACTGGAGAATTATTATGGAGTTACAAAACCGGTAAGGGAGTTTACAGTGTTTCTCTTTCCATGGGTGGTTCTTACATTGTGGCAGGCTCCGGAGACAACAAAGTATATCTCTTTAACAGGAATGGAGAGTTACTGTGGAGTTACGATACCTGCGATGGTGTCTACAGTGTTTCCATGTCTGAAGACGGGAATTACGTTGCAGTAGGATCCTACTCAATGGTTTACTTCTTCTCCAGACGGCCATTGGTGTTGGATTATTCACCGCCGCTCCAGGTTTATGCCGGTGGGGAGGTTTCAATTCCAATAAAAATCCAGTACAACTTTTCCGCGGATTCAAAAGTGCTTGTTAGAATACTACAATCCTCTGAAGTCTGGAGTAAAGAAGAGACCGTAAATGCAGGGTCTGGGGGACTATCACTCATCGCTAAATTCACTGCTCCAGTAGATGCTGGGCAGTACACCTACAAGATCCGGGTTTTTTACTTGGATGATGGCAAGTGGATTCAAGGAGACGAGAAGACTTTCACATTAAATGTTGAAAAACCGCCGGAAACCCAAACTACTACAACAAGCACAACAGGTACCACCGAGACCCAGACGACAGGCACCACCGACAGCGGCATCTGCGGGCCAGCTTTCATGCTCTTCTTCATCACGGTTCCACTTGTGAGAAGAAGAAAGAGATAATGGCAAGGGTGGCTGCATTTCTTTTCATTCTTCCTTATCTCCACTGGGCTGTGTGGCCTGTTGCAATCCTACCCAATCGTGATCAACTCCCTCGGTGCCTTCGTCAACCTCCTTCCCTTTCCGCCCTCAACGACCACATCGTCCTCTATTCTAACTCCCCCCAGGCCCGGCACGTAGATGCCCGGCTCTATCGTGAAGGTCATGCCGTTTTCTAGGACTACCTCTCCATCCGGCCCTATGTATGGCTCCTCGTGGACGTCTAAGCCAAGTCCATGGCCAGTTCTGTGAGTGAAGTACTCGCCATAGCCCGCTTCCGCTATGTAGTCCCTTGCCGCTTTGTCAACCTCCTTAGCCTTTATGCCCTCGCGGACGGTCTGGAAGGCGCTCTCCTGGGCGTTCTTGACGATCTCATAAATCTCCAGGAGCTTCTCGTCTGGCTTTCCTAACGCGATAGTCCTCGTTATGTCGGAGCAATAGCCCTCCCACCTGGCGCCGTAGTCGAGAATAACGAGATCTCCCTTCCTCAGTTTCCTCTCGCCGGGCGCGTGGTGGGGATTTGCCCCATTCTCACCACTGGCAACTATTGGCTCGAAGGATATCCCGTCGGAGCGTTCCCTTATGAGGAGCTCAATCTTCAGGGCAAGGTCTTTCTCGCGCATTCCGATTAAGTTCATGCCGATTATCTCCTCGAAGACCTCATCGACGATCTTTGCCGCCTTCTCCATGAGTCTAATTTCCTCGGCGTCTTTTCTCATTCTAAGCTCGCGCATCAGAACACTTAACGGATGGGACTCGAAGCTTCCAAGCTTGAGAATACCTATCAGCCAGTCTGCCCTCATCGTGTTCTCCACAAGGATTCTGCCAGATGATAGGTTGAGTTCCTTTAGGATTTCGGCGAGCTTCCCGTAGGGATTCTCTCCATCACGCCAGAAGGTAACAGGGAAATCCCTGATGACGTTCTCGTAGAGGCTTGGCGCTAAAAGGTGGTACTCACCGTTCGAATTGACGACCAGAACCGTCAGTCTCTCTCCCGCTTCGTGGATGTGGAGGCTCGTTAGGTAGTAGAGGTTCGTTCCGGGGCTTATCAGCGCCCCGTCGAAGGCTTTTTCCTTGAGCAGAGAAGTGAGCTTGTTGAGGCGCATGGTTTTCACCGCTTCGACTACTCCGCAACTTTTAAAAACCTAATCTCGAACTTCGCCCGACTAAGGCGGGGCAAACCCGCGGGATGTTCCCGTAAGGGAGAACCACAAACGAGGAAGGAGGGAGCAAGATGGGAATGTACAAGTACATTAGGGAAGCCTGGAAGAGCCCGAAGAAGAGCTACGTCGGGCAGCTTCTCAAGGTTAGGATGATAAAGTGGAGGAGAGAGCCGGTCGTCGTTCGCGTTGAGAGGCCGACCAGGCTCGACAGGGCCAGGAGCCTCGGCTACCAGGCCAAGCAGGGCTACGTCATTGTTCGCGTTCGTGTCAGGCGCGGCGGAAGGAAGAGGCCCAGGTGGAAGGGTGGTAGGAAGCCCTCCAAGATGGGTATGGTCAAGTACTCACCCAAGAAGAGCCTCCAGTGGATTGCCGAGGAGAAGGCCGCTCGCAAGTTCCCGAACCTTGAGGTCCTCAACAGCTACTGGGTCGGCGAGGACGGAATGTACAAGTGGTTTGAGGTCATCATGGTCGACCCTCACCACCCGGTCATAAAGAGCGACCCGAAGATCGCCTGGATCGCCGGCAAGGCCCACAAGGGCAGGGTCTTCCGCGGCCTCACCAGCGCCGGCAGGAAGAGCCGCGGCCTGAGGAACAAGGGCAAGGGCGCCGAGAAGGTCAGGCCCAGTGTGAGGGCCAACAAGGGCAAGACCAAGTGATTCTGCCCTTTTGTTTCTATTCATTCAGCTTTTTGTCCCCAGTCCAGGCGAACTTTTTAAACCCTTCATCGTTTCTCTTCTCTGGTGAGAAAAATGGCAAAGATAAAGGTACATCACGTCAGGCTGACCACCTTCATCCACGCGACTGAGGATGAGGACAAGGTTCTTGAGGCTATAGGCACCTTCATCCCGGAGGAGATAGACGACGATGACGTTCTCTTTGACATAGTGGAAACGCGAGGCTTCTTCGGCAACCCTATTAAAGTCGTGAACGTCGAGATAAAGCGGAGCAAGGCAGTTAGAAAGTTCATTGACTACTTCAAGGAGCTCCTGAGCGATCAGGATAGAACCTACCTCCTTGACAACCTCGATGAGAAGATCGATGAGGAGGGAACGCTCTACGTCCGCTTTAACAAGCAGAGGGCCTACCTCGGCGACGCGGAGGTTGATGAGGGAGAAGACGTCATCCAGGTCAGGATAAAGGTCAAAGCCTTCCCGATGAGGAAGGACGCGGTGGTGAAAGCCGTCAAGGAGTGGCTGGAGGAATGACCCCCGAGCCTGAGGAAGTTTCCTTCTCCCGCGAGCACTGGGTTGAGATGGACGTAAGGAGTGAGGATGCCTACGAGCTGACCAGTGGGTGGTTTGACGAGGTAGTTTTCACCAAAAGGCTCGTCCTAGAAAAGAGCCCCGACTTCGACGCCCTGAAGGCGGAAATCAAGGAGCTAAAAGAGAGGTACGGGAAGGTTGCCCTCCTCATCGTCACGAAAAAGCCCAGCCTAATAAGGGAAGTGAAGAACCGCAACCTCAAGGTTCTCCTCTACGTCCAGGGCGGCGACATAAGGATCAACCGCTTCGCCCTAGAGGCCGGCGTCGATGCCCTTATAAGCCCGTGGCTCGGAAGGAAAGACCCTGGCTTCGACCATGTTCTAGCCAGGATAGCGGCCAAAAGGGATGTCGCCATAGGCTTTTCCCTATCACCCCTTCTCAGCGCTTCTCCCTACGAGAGGGCCCATACTCTGCGTTTCATGATGAAGGTCTGGCAGCTGGTTAACAAGTACGAGGTTCCGAGGTTCATCACGAGCTCCGCCGAGACAAGGTGGGAAGTCCGCGGGCCGAGGGACTTAATGAGCCTCGGGATAGCGCTTGGCATGGATATCCCCCAGGCCAAGGCAAGCCTGAACTTCTATCCAAGGATGATTTTGGGGAGGAAAAGCTAAGCCTCCCCCTTCAAAGCTGGAAGCTCTTCTGGCTCGTAGTCCTCGAGCTTTCCGTCGAGGAAATCCTCGTAGCCCTTGAGGTCGAGCAGGCCGTGGCCGCTGAGGTTGAAGAGGATGACTTCTTCCTTACCTTCTTCCTTCGCCTTGAGGGCCCTGTCTATTGCAGCTTTGACCGCGTGGGCGCTCTCGGGTGCTGGGACTATGCCTTCCGTCTTGGCAAAGAGCCGGGCCGCCTTGAAGACTTCCGTCTGATGATAGGCTATTGGCCTAACTATCCCGTGGTTTATCAGAATACTCAGCGTTGGAGCCAGGCCGTGGTATCTCAGGCCGCCAGCGTGTATCGGCGGGACGTAGTAGGTGTGGCCGAGGGTGTGCATCTTCATCTTCGGCGTTAGCCCTCCAGAGTCGCCGTAGTCGTAGGTGTAAACGCCGCGCGTCATGCTCGGTGCCGCCCTTGGCTCAACCGCTATGAACTCGTAGTCAGCTTTGCCGTCTAGTCTATCCTTGACGAAGGGATATGCCAAGCCGGCGAAGTTGCTTCCTCCCCCAACGCAGCCAATTATGACATCTGGATCCTCAAACTCCTTCATCTGCTCCTTGGCTTCCAGACCTATGACCGTCTGGTGCATTAAAACGTGGTTGAGCACGCTTCCGAGGGCGTAGCGCGCTTTTTCGTCCCTTAGAACGTCCTCGATAGCTTCGCTTATCGCTATTCCCAAGCCACCTGGGTGGTTTGGGTCTTCGCTCAGGAACTTCCTTCCTATCTCGGTCCCGTCGCTTGGACTGGGGTAGATTTCGGCACCGTAGAGACGCATTATAGTCTTCCTGTAGGGCTTCTGGTAAAAGCTGGCCCTAGCCATGTAAACACGAACGTTTATCCCCATTAGTGCCCCTGCCAGAGACAGGGCAGTTCCCCACTGGCCTGCACCTGTCTCTGTTACGAGCCTCTCGATGCCCTGCTTCTTCGCGTAGTAGGCCTGAGCCAATGCGGTGTTTATCTTGTGGCTGCCCGTTACGGTAGCCCCTTCGTATTTGAAGTATATCCTCGCCGGCGTTCCGAGGGCCTTTTCGAGGTTCGTCGCCCTGAAGAGGGGCGTCGGACGGCCTATTTTAGCGTAGAGCTCACGAACTTTCTTTGGAATATCGATGTATCGCTCCATGCTCATTTCCTGCTTCACCAACTCCGATGCGAAGATGCGGAGCAGCTTCTCTGGCTCTATGGGCTCGTCTGTCTCCGGGTCGAGGGGCGGTGCCAAAGGCTCCGGCAGGTCTGGCAGGATGTTGTACCACTTCTTTGGTATCTTGGAATCTGGCAGAACGGCTTTCATTCAAACCACCTCCTGATTTTTGGAAGAAGTCCCAAAGGTGAGGGAATAATGAGCGTGAGGACTAACCCAGAGCAGAAAGTTCCAGCTGGGTAGGGGTATAAGCTCAATCCTCTAGAACCTCCAAAAACGAGCCCCCCTATCAGTCAGGCCAAAAACGATCCCGCCCTTGAGCTGTTAGGCTAACCCGAACATTCAGGGGGACCTCAGAGACGCCAAAAACAATCACTCCTAGTCATCATGGTGCATCGGAGTTCAAAAGATTGCAATCCTTAAATGTTTTTCTTCAAGTTGACTGGAGAAATGACGATTATTTCCACGAATATGTTGGGATTTTTGACATTTTTGCAAGCTCTGGGCTGCGAAGGGATGTTCTGGGGTACATGCCTGCCAAAACTTTTCGCCCGGGTTTGGATAGGATTGCTCCGTTTGGTATTAGGGCCAAATACATCTTGAAAGACCGTTCCATGGACGGGATGCATTTTCGCGTGAGGATCCAACCGCACTGATTGCGGCAAGGGCAATCGTAGCGGAAACGGTTATTAACCTCCCTTTACAATATCATACGATGCCTAATGCTCCGGCTTGAGGTCTACTGTGATGAAACCGAGGGAGAGCAAGTTTCCGCGGTTCTCGGTAAGTGGAACGTCCAATTCTACGTGGAAGAGGTGAGGGGCAACGATCACCGCGTCCTCAAGTTCGTGGCCCTTGTCCCGGATTTCATCATAAACGACCTTGCAGACGAGCTCATGAAGGCTATAGACCTCAGAAAAGGGCACTCGGCGATAACGTGGTCGCAGGTGAGCGGCAAGTCCGTCAAGTACGCCAACTCCCTCAAGTCACTTAGGAAGTTCAAGCGTCGCTGGAGCCTTGCGGCTATAGAGAATCTCATAGAAGACGCCAATAACCAGGCAACGGTTGATCCGATCCAGCTCACCCTCGGCGCGGTCGCTTCCATAATAGCCCTTTTCGGATTGATAAACGACAGCATCGTGATGATAATCTCTGCCATGCTCCTTTCTCCTATTCTTGGCCCTCTCTACGGATTCTCCCTTAATGTCGTCATGGGTAGGGGGAGAGACGCCTTAGACGCCGTCTATTCCATCCTTAAGCTCTTGGTAGTTATATTTCTCTCTGCCGCCATTGTGACGCTCCTTCTCAAGCTGGCTGGAACTATGCCTTCTCAGCCAACCTATGAGATAGCGATCCGCGGAAATTCTGGCCTCGTTTACATCCTGCTGGCCGTTATACTCGGCTACGCGGGTATCGTGGCTATAGTCAGCAAGATACCCGAGATACTGGCTGGCGTTTCCATTGCTGCCGCCCTCGTCCCCCCAACGACGGTCATTGGAATATCCCTCGTCATGGGCTGGTGGGATGTTTTCAGCGGCTCGCTGATCCTAACTCTTGAGAATGTTCTTGGCCTGCTAACCGGCTCGTTGCTCGGGCTGTATATCCTCAACGTCTCGCCGAGGAGCTACTATGAGAGGAGAGCGGCGAGACTCTACACGAAGAGGACCATGCTCGTCCTAGCGTTGATGATAACCCTGATAGTTCTCCTTGAACTCATGGTTCCGGGCTAAGCAACCTCGGTCTGCTCATAGACCAGCTCACCCTTCCTGTGCTTGACAAGCAGGCTGTAGAAGAACTCCTTCATTTCGGGACTCATGTCGTCATCGAGCAGCAGGTCTGCTCTGCCTCTGTAATCCTTCTCTGCCTTCGTTATGAGGAGCGCTATCTGCGGTGTGAGATGTTCGAGCAGGATTCTAACGAGCTCGGGATAGGCTTCCTCCTCCAGTTCCTCGTCGGCCTCTATGCCAAGGTAAACGGTGAAGCCCTTCATCTGGACAGCCAGAACGAACTCATTCTCACTCAGCTCGAAGAACGAGAAGTTGTAGCTCTTGGATTCGACTCTCGCAAGCAGGACTCCCCGTATTGAGAGCGTAACAGGCTCATCCTCTATCTCGAACACAAGGTCCTTCGCAAGCTCCCTCTGCGCTATTGTGTAAAGCTCCTCTATCCTCATGGTTTTCCATTATTATCTGGGGATAAAAGGGTTTCGCGTCACGTTTTTAACGATGAACTTCAAAAATATCACGGTGGTGTTATGAAGATCACGCGCTTCGGTGTCTCTGTTCCGGACGAGTTGCTCGAGAAGTTTGACAGAATCATAGAAGAGAAAGGCTACGTCAACAGGAGCGAGGCGATCAGGGATTTAATGAGGGACTTTATAGTTAGGCACGAGTGGGAGGAGGGGGACAGGGAAGTTGCTGGTACAATAACCATCGTATATAACCACGACGAAGCGGATGTTGTTAAAGAGCTTCTCGAACTCCAGCACGACTACGTCGATGAAATCGTTTCAAGCCTTCACGTTCACATGGACGAGCACAACTGCCTCGAGGTTGTGGTAGTTAAGGGTAATGCGGGAAAGATAAAGGAGATTGCCGAGAGGCTCATAAGCCTGAAGGGCGTTAAGCACGGAAAGCTTGTGATGACGACTACGGGGAGGGAACTGGTGTGATTGAATCCCGGAGGGAATTAGTATGAGGCTGATCGGTTTCCTGTCCTCAATCGTCGCTGCTCTATCCTTTGTTCTCCCATGGTTCCGGTTGCCCTGGGGTGGACAAATAACGTTTCTTGGCATCCTCCGTGAGATCCTGGCAGGTTCCAATGGATTTGAAGGTGCATTTTGGTGGCTCAATCCTAACAGTACAGGCACTATCTTTCTCTTCATAGCGTTCTTCACGGGTGTGTTCATGGTACTCGTAGGGATACTCTTCGGGCTCCTTGGTGGCAGGCTCGGGCCGGGCATTGGAGTAGCTGGAATGCTTGTGTTTACTGTCATTGCGTGGCACATATACGGACAGGGCTTCTTTGGAACGCTCGCTGAGGGATACATGATAGCGTTGCTGAGCTTCGTCATCGGCTTTGTCGCTGGTGGAGGGAAGAGTCTCTAGCCGATGACTTCGACTATATCACCGTTCCCGGGGGGTAGGGTAGCCATGATGTCCTCTTCCCTAACTTTGTAGCCCCACTTCTCGAGGATGTGCCTGATCTTCTTCACGAGCTCGCTCTTCTTCAGTGAACCTGGTCTTATGACGATATACTTGTCCGTATGGGCTTTCATTGCCTCCACCGGCGCACAGACAACGTAATTTTCGCCCTCGTGCTCGATGACGCCAACGGCCAGCTTAAGCGGTAGACCTCGGAGCCAGTTCCTCTTTCCGTAGATCATGAATGCGCCTTTGCCGAGATACTCTCCGCTAGGCGCCTGCTTTGTCACCTGGTTTGGATGCGCCCAGTATGCATCGGCGCTGTAGAGTCCCTGGCTCCAGGCTTTGCTCATCGAAACGGCGAACTGACAGGCCTCGAAGATAGTCTTCTCTCCAGCCTTCTGACCATCTTTTATAACGACGTGCGGCGCTCCGTAAACGTCCGCGTGGCAGTAGAGATCGGTCTCGTCCATGTGTTTCTTTATCAGATTCTCGTTGGTACTTGCGTCCTTTCCGGCCAGAACGAGGAAGCCCTCACTCGACACGAACCAGCGGAACTTCTCGAACCACTTCTTCTTTCTGTGCTCTATTCTCTTTACCGCAAGCTCTTTCTTCATTTCCTCTTCTATGAGCTTCTCGATTTCATCCAGCTTTCTCTTGGTATCCTCGTAGGCCTTAAGCGCCCCCTCAAGCTTGTGCTTGGCCTTCTTGGCCTTCTCGTAGTAGAGTTCCGCGTTTTCACCTATGCTCTTGTTGAGGTAGAGCCTGACCTTCTTCCCCTCGAGCTCTATCGTCACGGCCTTCTCCTTAGGGTCAACAGACTTTACCATAAGAGCCGCCTTGTTCCCTGCCTTCTTGCCTTCATCTATTCTCTTCTTGAACTCCTCCCAGCCGAGCTTTTCGGTTGCCTTCCTGAACTCATCCAGAAGCCTTTCGATCATCGTGAAGTTGGCGTATATCAAGTCACCTATCTCCTGATTGGCCTTCGCCTGCTCCTCGAAGCCCTTCAGCAGCTCCTCCTGCTTCTTAAGCGTCATGAGGAGCTGCCTCTTCTTGGCCTCGAGCTTCTTTGTCTGTTCAATCTTTGCCTTCTCGAGGGTTATCTTCCCAAAGTATTCATCCAGGGCCTCGCTGAAGGTGCTGAAGTAACGCTTTTCGAAGTTTTCGTAAACCCTCAACTCTACCGGCACTACATCGTGCATGTTGCCGTCCTTGTAGACGATATTTGGCTTCGGATTCTCGGTGAAGAGGGCCTTCATAGTGTCGAAAATCAGCTTGAACTCCTCCTCGCTCAGCTCGCTCGCTTTTTTCTTCTTGTCCATCCCCGCCCGAAGAAGAATTTCTTCCGCGTATAGGCCGCCCATGTTGAGCTTTCTGGCCAGCGCTCTGACTATCTCGACGTCTTCCTCACTTATAAGCTCTTTAAACCTCTCCCACTCAACATCGAGCGGGTTTTCGCGGGCGGGCGGGAACTTGTATTCTGCCTTCGGCTTTATCGCCCTGTCCTTGTACTCTTCGTAGTGTAAAGCGGCGACAATCCTGTTCTCTCCGTCAACGAGTATGATGTTTCCCCTCCTGAAGAGTTCGCCTATGAGCGTGTAATCGCCAACCCGTATCTTCACAATCCTGTCGAAGTCATGCTGTTCTATGGCATCGATGAAGCCACCACTGAGGTGCTTTCTCAGAAGCATCGTGAAGCTTGACGGCATTTTTGGTGCTTCCTTTACGTAAGTCGTGACATGGAAGCGTTTCCCGGCCTGAATAATGAGATCCCGCCTGCCCTCCTTCGTGCGGAGCTTTATTCTTATCTCACCGCCGTCGTGGTATAGCTTATCAACGCGAGAGCCGACCAACGATTGGAGCTCTCTCACGATGTAGCGTATGTCAACGCTGCTCATCTCCTCCTTCATTCTCTCACCAGTTGAGATTTCGCGGTTGAGTTTAAAGGGTTGCTGTCTGATTTTGTCTTCCCAACGCAAACTCAAAGGTTAAGGTTAAATAGTCTAACGTACATACACTCTAGGTGATATATAGTGAAAGGATACCTAACCTTTGTTCTCCACACCCACCTTCCCTACGTGAGGAAGCACGGAAAATGGCCGTTCGGTGAGGAGTGGCTCTACGAGGCTATGAGCGAGACCTATCTGCCCCTGCTCATGGAGCTTGAAAGGCTGAAGGCTAAAGGCGTGAAGTTCGGTCTGGTCATAAACGTCACACCGGTTCTCGCCGAGCAGCTGGCCGACGACTATATCAAGCGTAGCTTTGAGGAGTACTTGGCACGCAAGCTGGAAGCAACGGAGGAAGACCTGAGAAGTGGAAAGTACGACGAGAAAGCTGTAAGCTTCATGCTTGACCACTTCAGAAAAGCCCATGACTACTGGAGAGCTATCAACGGCGACATTATAGGAAAGCTCCGCGAGCTTCGGGAGGAGGGCTACATCGAGGTGATAACTTCAGCGGCGACCCACGGTTACTTGCCCCTGCTTGGCAGGGACGAGGCCATACGTTCTCAGCTCGCCAACGGCATTTTGACCTATGAGAAGCACTTCGGCAGGAAGCCTAGGGGAATATGGTTGCCTGAATGCGCCTACAGGTCCGGGGGAGAATGGCCACTGCCCGGCGGAAAGAAAGTGCAGAGACGGGGAATCGAGAAGTTTCTCGAGGAGTTTGGTCTGGAATACTTCTTCGTGGAGAGCAACCTAATTGATGAGGGTCCTGTAACAAAGGAGTACGGTGAGGCACCTCTGGCCGAGACGGAGAAGAGCACACTCAGGCCTTACTGGATTAAGGGAAGCAACATTGCGATCTTCGCCAGAAACCGCGAGGCTGGCCGTCAGGTCTGGCATGCCCGCTTCGGCTACCCCGGTGACTTCTGGTACAGGGAGTTCCACAAGAAGGCCGAGAAAAGTGGCGGCCAATATTGGCGGGTAACGGGTAAGAACGTTGGCCTCGGTGATAAGGAGTTCTACGACCCTGACAAAGCTATGGAGCGTGTTGAGGAACATGCGAGACACTTCGTTTCGCTGATTGAGAGCCTCCTGACGGAGCATGAGGAGAAGTTCGGCGAGAAGGGGATAATCATCTCACCTTATGACACTGAGCTCTTTGGCCACTGGTGGTTTGAGGGCGTCAAGTTGCTTGGAAGGGTTCTTGAGCTCATGGCAGAGTGCGAGATAAGGACGACGACGCTTTCAGAGTTTCTCGATAGCTACTCCGGCGAGAGGCACGAGATAGGACTTCCCGAGGGTTCCTGGGGCAAAAATGCGGACCACTCGATATGGTGGAACGAGAGGACGGAATGGACCTGGGAGTACGTGTATTCAGCGGAGGACAGGATGGTGGAGCTGGCGACTAAATACTACGGTAAAGACCGGCTAGCTGACAGAATTCTGGAGCAACTCGCAAGGGAACTCCTCATCTTGGAGGCGAGCGACTGGCAGTTCCTCATCACGACGGGTCAGGCGAAGGAGTACGGTAAGAGAAGGATCCTCCTCCACGCAAGTGACTTCCACAGGCTAGCCAATGAGCTTGAGATGTACATGAAGACCAGGCAGTTTAACTTCAAGCTTCTTGAGGAGCTCGAAGAGCGCGACAATCTATTCCGATCCATCATCGTTGCTCACTACGTGAGCAGGAATCCTCCTGGGGTTCCGGAATACGTTGAGCCACCTGAGGTTCCGCCTGAGAAGAGGGAGGAAAAACCCGAAGAACTCGTCAAGATGGAAGAGTAAAGGGCCTACGCGACGGAGGTTGCCAAAGCCTTCGCCCAGAAGCCCAAAGGAGGGACGGAGAGCCGCAGTGTTATCAGGGAAAGAGGAGAAAGCTGCCCTCAAAAGGCGAAGCAGATCCGCGAGAGAACAAGAAAACTATCAGAAAGCCCAAAAGTAACCTGCTTAAGATAATGAATATCTGCCAAAAGCATGGCTAAGTTGAAGAAGGCTGGAGGTCACTTGATAGAGGACTTGAAGATACGGCCTCGAGGAGCTGGCGAAGAAAACCCTCATCCCCATCAAGCGCCTGAAGGAGTTCGCGGATCAGATTGAGTAAAACCAGCTTTTTGCTCTTATTCTTTGCTCTTCCAAAAGGCTTTTTTGGAGTTTCTTCGAAGTACTATTGTGATAGCCATGAAAAAAATCGAAGCAATTATCCGGAATGAAGATTTTGAGAACGTCAAGAAGGCCCTGAAGAGTGCCGGTATTATCCCGATGACGGTCTACCCCGTCCAGGGCAGGGGCGTTCAGGGTGGTGTTCCCCCCTATGATCTTCTGCCCAAGGTGAAGATCGAGCTCGTCGTGAAGGACGAGGACGTTGAGCGGGTCATAGAGATTGTTGCTAGAAACGCTAGGCGGGGCATTCCCGGAGACGGAAAGATATTTGTTCTGCCCGTTTATGATGCCATTAGGATAAGAACAGGGGAGAGGGGCAACGAGGCCCTATATTAAAGGAACGCGTGCCTGTGCTTGTAGAGGGCGTAGCTCGCGTAGCCAAGCAGAATCAAGCTGGCCGCTCCCGCGAGCAATATTATGGCTGCTATAGCCTGAGCGAAGGCGAGGCTCTTGCCGAGCTCTTGAGCTATCCTCATGAGCTCTTCCTGGTTAGTCAGTGCGTATATTCCATACCTTATCGAAAACGCCCCCATGACCATTGGTATGGGCATAACAGCAAAGGCGAGCATGAGTCCGAGATTTCCTCTCTTCCTCATACTAAGCATTGCTAAGAGTGTTGGGATTATCAGTATAAGGGCTGTCACGGCGTAAACCGGTCCGAAGATTCCCGAGACAATGTAGAACGGGATCATCCCAAACAAGAACGCCCGGTAGGCTCTGTGGAGAACCTTAACTTCCCCAGCGAAGTCGTAGGGAGCAGCCTTTGAGTACTTGTTGAGGGCCACAATGTCTTTCATGTATTCCTTTTCTCCCATCTTTTCGAGGTATCTGTCGGTGGTGTTGTTCTTGATTTTGACAGCCCTTTTGAGGAAGAAGTTGGCAAGCTCCTGATTGTCCACGGCAACGTTCTCTGACAGTTCCATGAAGTTTCTCCTCGCCTCTTCGAGGAGCTTTAGGGCTTTCTGCTTATTCTTATCTGAGAGCTTGGTGAGGGAGTTAATTTTTTTCTCAATATCCTCAATGGTCTGCGCTACATCTCGCAGAATCTCTTGGCTTTTCATAGAAGCACCTCCAAAAGATAAAATAAAAGGGGGCTTTAAGCCTTTTGCTCCTTCTCGGCACGAAGGAGCTTTGTAATGCTCCAGTACATCAGGATAAATATTGAACCCCACGCAAATATCAGGAATGCCAGAGCGCCTGTGTCCATTTTCATCACCTCAGAGTTTTATGAGCACCTCGTTCTTTGCGAGCTCTTCGCCGTACTTCTTCTTGATGGCCAGGTAAGCCTCGATAGCACCGATGACGAGGATTATGATGATAACTATCCTGGCCCTAGTGATGAGGCTGATGATTTCTGGGGTGTAGTCGTAGCCGAGCACCTGAGTGACGTAGGCCTCTGAGACGCTGAAGGCTCCTTTCCTGATGTAGTCGAGGGTGTTGCCACCGAGGAGGAACAGCATGAACAGCGGCGCTATTATGGTCATTATTGGCCTGTACCACTCTGGAACGTTAATGTAAGCACCCTTGTGAAGCTCCTCCCAGAAGTTGTCGGGCTTGAAGAGCCAAACTGCGACTATGATGTCGAAGAGACCAAGCAGCACGAGGAAGTAGGAACCAACCCACATGTCGAGCTCGCTGAGGTACGCTAGGGTGCTGTCAAGGGCAACTGGCAGTCCAAGCAGGAACAGGAATATGAACACTAGCCAGGTGCCAACCTTCCTCTCGATGTGAATGTCCTCCTCGAGCATGGCGACGAGGTAGTTGTAGGTGGCTATAGCTGAAGTGAATCCCGCGAACCAGAGCAGGAGGAACCACATGGCACCGAATATCTGACCTGCCGGCATGTTGGCGAAGACGTTCGGCAGGGCCATGTATGCGAGACCGACACCACCCTTGACGGCCTGCTCTGGACCGAGGTAGGCGAAGGCTATCGGGATGGCGAGAGAACCACCGAGGATGACCTCTGCGAACTCGTTGAGTGAAACTGTGGCGAGACCTGAGAGGGCAACGTCGTCCTCAGGACCGAGGTAGCTTGCGTAGTTGTGTATGATACCCATACCGAGGGACAGTGTGAAGAATATCTGTCCCGCCGCTGCCAGGCTTATCCTGAAGAAGTTCTGGCTGAGTGTCTGAAAGTCAGGCTTCCAGATGTACTCGAGACCCTTGATGGCGCTCCACTCTGGCTTTACGGGTGAGCCAAGGGTAAGTGCCCTGAGAACCAGGAGTATAGCGAACACGTACAGAAGGGGCATCATGACCTTAACCCAGCGCTCGATACCTTTGCTAACTCCCTGTCCAACTGCTATTCCAAGGAAGAGCATCGTTAGTCCCCAGAAGAATATCACTGCCTTGGTGTTAGCGACATAGTCAAGGAAGAACTGCACTGTATCCTTGCCGAAGTAGGCTCCGGTTAGGCTGTAGTAGGTGTAAGCCGCGGACCAGCCTATGACCTGATAGTAGTATGAGCTGAGCAGGGAAGCGACCGAGAAGGCCAGCATTCCACCGATGATACCGAAGATCATGGCTGTCCTTGGCTTGAGGCTCTCCCTGGCCATGAGGTAGAACATTGGTCCGATTGTACCGTGTCCGTATTTACCACCGTAGCGACCGGTGGTCCACTCAATCCACATCACAGGGATTCCCAGGAACACCAACGCTATGAAGTACGGTATCATGAATGCGCCGCCACCGTTGCTAGCAAGCTGGTATGGGAACCTCCAGAAGTTTCCAAGACCTATAGCATTTCCAGCCATGGCTAAAATTAAACCAATCTTAGTCGCCCATTGATCCCTCTGTTCCACACTATTCACCCCCGTTCTTAAATGTGTGGGCAACGAAACCCCGTGTACTATAACGGGGCATTATGTATAGGACATTGCATTCTATAAAAAGCTTTCTGATGCCTCTTTTCGACAAAAGACGATTTACTTGGCCGCAAAACGGTTGAAATTCTTTTCTTGTCATTTTGCAAGTACGCCAAAATAACGTAAGTTGATATTTGACATTACGACGATAGTTCTATGATTTAAAGACGTTAATGACAAAGAATATCCCAAGACCTAAGGCAAAGATTTAACTTGTGATCAACAATAAATAGGGAGGGGTCGATGATTGGAACGAGAGTGAGCTGAGGCATGATGACCGACTTCTCGCTGAGACCCCCTCAGTTTAACCTCATTTCATTCGTTTTTATTCAGCGCTGCTTTATTATGTTCGTTAATGTATAAAAAATCTTGGATGTACAGTCCTGTTTTTGCCTTAAAATTTCGGTAGATTTTTTCTTTTGGCCGAAAATTTCCGTATATAACTTTTTGTTTGAAATCAACCGTTCTCCTGCCTCCTTTAGCGAAAGGTTTATATATGCAAACGTCTAACTGGGTATCGCAAATTACCGAAACCCGAGGTGGGAAAAATGGTCGAGATTGACCCATTTGAGATGGCCGTTAAGCAGCTTGAGAGGGCTGCCCAGTTTATGGACATAAGTGAAGAGGCTCTTGAGTTCCTTAAGAGGCCTCAGAGGATTCTTGAGGTCAGCATCCCCGTCGAGATGGATGATGGTTCTGTTAAGGTTTTCACCGGTTTCCGTGTCCAGTACAACTGGGCACGCGGCCCGACCAAGGGTGGTATAAGGTGGCACCCTGAGGAGACCCTCAGCACCGTCAAGGCCCTCGCCGCCTGGATGACCTGGAAGACCGCCGTTATGGACCTCCCGTACGGCGGCGGTAAGGGTGGTATCATCTGCAACCCGAAGGAGCTCTCCGACAGGGAGAAGGAGAGGCTCGCTAGGGGATACATAAGGGCTATCTACGACATTATCAGTCCGTACACTGACGTTCCTGCCCCTGACGTTTACACCAACCCACAGATTATGGCCTGGATGATGGACGAGTACGAGGCTATCAGCAGGAGAAAGGTTCCAAGCTTTGGTATCATCACCGGTAAGCCGCCTGGAGTCGGTGGTATCGTTGCCAGGATGGATGCCACCGCCAGGGGCGCTGCCTTCACCGTCAGGGAAGCAGCTAAGGCCCTCGGCATGGACCTCAAGGGCAAGACCATCGCCATCCAGGGCTACGGTAACGCCGGTTACTACATGGCCAAGATTATGAGCGAGGAGTTCGGTATGAAGGTCGTCGCCGTCAGCGACAGCAGGGGCGGCATTTACAACCCGGACGGACTCAACGCCGACGAGGTTCTCGAGTGGAAGAAGAAGAACGGCAGCGTTAAGGACTTCCCAGGTGCCCAGAACATCACCAACGAGGAGCTCCTCGAGCTCGAGGTCGATGTCCTCGCCCCGAGCGCCATCGAGGGCGTCATCACCAAGGATAACGCCGACAGGATCAAGGCCAAGATCGTTGCTGAGCTCGCCAACGGCCCGACCACCCCGGAGGCCGACGAGATCCTCCACGAGAAGGGTGTCCTTGTCATACCGGACTTCCTCTGTAACGCCGGTGGTGTCACCGTCAGCTACTTCGAGTGGGTCCAGAACATAACCGGAGACTACTGGGACCTTGAGACCACCAGGGCTAAGCTCGACAAGAAGATGACCAAGGCATTCTGGGACGTTTACAACACCCACAAGGAGAAGAACATCAACATGCGTGACGCCGCCTACGTCGTTGCTGTCCAGAGGGTCTACGACGCCATGAAGTGGCGCGGATGGGTGAAGAAGTGATTCTTCTCTCTTTTCTTACACCTTTACCAGTTTCTGGCCTTCTTTCCATCACGTAAACCTGCTGACACTTTTCGCTAATGATAAAAAGAGGAGATTGTCCCCGAGGCAGCTAGGGACAGAAATAGGGACTATGGCTTTACCTTCCGTCTCTTAACCGCTTTATTGGCCCTGTCAGTATCTGACCCTCTCTTATTAACCCTTCTGGCCTGTAGTAGATTATCAATAGGGCTAAAACACCAAATAGAATGTATTCTAGCCATACTGGCTCAAAGGGTATGTGTAGTAGCTGTACCAGCTGGAACTTGTAAGTCTCTATTAGAACTTTCAGCGTCACGAAGATAGCTGTTCCAAGGAGAACTCCCCTGTTATTGCCCCTTCCCCCCAGGAGTATCATGATGAATGGGTAGAACGCCCACTCAATCCTAGTGAATGCGCTACTTATCAGGTTAAGAGCATGGAAGCCATAGAGGACTCCGCCGAGAGCTGCTATTCCCGAGCCAATAATTGAGGCTTTAATCCTAATCCTCATAACGTCCCGACCGAAAGCCTTCACAACTTCCTCGTTCTCCCTGTGGGCCTTCAACAGTCTTCCAAAGGGTGTGTTGAGAAGTTTCTCAGCGAATATGAATACCAGCACCATTACTAGGAGAACAAGCCCTATGAACACCCACTCCCTGTTGCTTCCCGACAAAAAGGCTAGTGGGTCTGGAACCGCTGTTCCATAGTACCCACCCATTAAAGATGGAGTGTAGTAGGCCAACAGAAACATTACCTCACCTATGGCCAAGAGCGTCATTCCAAGGTAATCCCCCTTGAGCCTAGCGCTCGGTAGTATGAAGAGGGCACCCAAGAGGGCCCCGAACAGGAAAGCCAATGTTAGGGAGCCAAAGAAATAAACCAGTCCATAGATGGGGTGGGCTGCGAAGAGGCTGTTGGCTTTGAAGACGAGATCGGTGGTTCCGGTTATAAGATCGCCGTCGACTCTGAGCATAGCCATGAGGATACGATTTACAGCTCCACCAAGCATAATCGCCCCTATAAGGACGGCGAAGTGCCTTCCGAAGTTTGGTATTCCTGTGTAACCGTACTCAATGTTCAGGCTTATGTTTACTACCGCATATATCCCAATCCAGACGAGTATGAGCTGGAGCAGTTCCATGATCATCTCATCAACCTCCTCCAGACCTTTGTGCCGGTCATCCCCTCGGGCATCAGCAGTAGTACGGCTATCATTATCATGAGAGAAACCACCTTTCCGTAGACGAGAATCCCAGTCCCGAGAACGTCTGAGAGACCGAAGGTAACAAGTGACTCGGAAAGGCCTATTATGTATCCGCCAATGAGACCACCGCTGATGTTCTTTAGTCCACCGACTATACTGGCCGCGAAGACTGACACTATTATAAAGCCTCCAGTTCCGGGTACTGTCTCCTGAAGGAAGGGCAAGACTGCACCAACCATGCCCGCCAGTGCCGCCGCCAGAAACCAGGAAAACAGCCTCGTCCTCTCGACGTCTATCCCCATTGCTTCGGCCAGGGCAGGGTTCTCCATCGACGCCCTTAGAGCGGTTCCGAACTTGGTGCGGTACAGCAGGATGTAGAGTGCGACGAGCGTCGCAACTACAAGGAGGCTGGAAACGACTAACCTACCAGGAATTCCTGACACAGCAAAGTCAGCGTTCGTAAAGACAAATTTGCTAGCGTTCCTCTTGAAGGCAGAACTTATAACGTCTGAGTAGGCACCGAGTAGGCCGTAGAGGATAATGTCCACCGCCAGTGTGGCCATCATCAGCATATCAACCGAAGCACCTTTTCGGATTAAGGGCTTCAGCGTGAGCAGGTAGACGGCTATACCAAATAGACCTCCTGTAATAGGAGCCGGAATGAGAGCCAAGTAGGGGTTGAGCCCGAGCCCTACGTAGAGCGTGTACGCTAGATACGAACCTATTACCGCGAAGGAACCATGGGCAAAGTTTGGAACTCCAGTGGTTATGTAGGTGAGCGTGAGCCCTAGGGCCAAGAGGGCCAACAGGTTGGCGTAGGTCAGCGCACCTTCAAGAACACCCATCGACATCACCCGCCTCAAGCTTTTCCGTCTTTTCCCCAACGATTTCAACGTCCTCAATTATGCCGAGGAAGTGTCTCTGGAATTTATCATCCGTTATGAGCCTAACTGGGTCTCCCTCGTAGAAGACCCTACCACTAACGAGCATGTACCCCTTGTCACTTATCTCCAAGGCCTTCTTTGCGTTCTGCTCTACGAGAAGGACCGTAAGCCCGTGATCGTCCCTCATCTCCACTATCTTTCCGAATATCACGTCGGCAAGCTTGGGAGCGAGCTGGGCAGTCGGTTCGTCGAGGAGTAAAAGTTCACTGTTTCTAATTAATGCAGTCGCCATGGCCAGGAATTGCCTCTGGCCACCACTTAGGTTCCCGGCCTTTCTCTTCAACAGGTTTTTTATCTCCGGAAACACCGAGAGAGCAAGCTCTAGCCTCTCTTTGAATTCTTCTTCAGAGAGTATGTAGCCGGCCATCCTGAGGTTCTCCATGACGGTTAGATTAGCGAACACGTTGTTGGTCTGGGGCAGGTATGCCATTCCCATCCTTGTTCTTTTAAAGGGGGGTAGCTTCGTGACGTCGGTGCCTTTAAACAGTATCCTCCCCGAGTAGACCGTCGTCAGCCCGAAGACCGTTTTCAGGAATGTTGACTTTCCGGAGCCATTGGGGCCAACTATCGTGGTGATCTTTCCCTTTTCTGCCTCGACACTCACGTCAAAGAGTATCTGGAGCTTTCCATAGCCGGCGTTAACTTTTTCTGTCTTCAGCATGTCTAACCCCCCATGTATATCTCGGCCACGCGAGGATCGTTCACAACCCTTTCAATACCCGCTCTGCCCTTGCCCTCGGTGAGAACCTTGCCGTTGAACATTACATAGAGGTGGTCTACGTATCCTAGGACTATGTCGAGCCTGTGCTCTATGAGGAGCACGGTTATCCCCTGCTCCTTTAAGCTGACAAGCTTCTGGAGTATGTCGTGGGCAAGGGACGGTGCAACTCCTGCAACGGGCTCGTCCATGACTATCAACTCAGGCTCCGTCATCAAGGCCCTCCCGATCTCGAGGAGCTTCATTTGACCACCACTTAGGCTCCCTGCTGGTCTGTCCCAGAGATGGTCAAGCTTAAGGAACTTCAAGAGCTCCCACGCACGTTCTACGTACTCCTCTTCCGTCTCTAACCACTGACTTTTTCTGAGGGCTGAGATGACTCCCTCACCAGGGTGGACATTGGCTATGAGCATGTTCTCGAGGACAGTGAGTGATTTAAGTAGCTGGGGAGTCTGAAAAGTCCTGACGATACCTTGGCGATACACTTCGTTGGGAGGCATGTTGGTTATGTCTTCTCCTTTGAAGAGAACCCTGCCGCTATCAGCCTTCAAAAATCCCGTTATCACGTTTATCAGCGTGGATTTCCCTGAACCGTTGGGACCTATTATAAGTGTGAGGGTTCTCTCATCCACCTTAATACTCACTCCATCAACAGCCCTTAACCCACCAAACGTTTTGATAAGATTTTCAGTTCTCAGTATCGTTCCACCCATCTAGACCCCCCGGTGGACTTCGATAAAACAAAACAGAGGGAGAGGCTTTAGTGCCACTCAACCTCTCCGGTCGAGGACTTCCAGAGCCCGACCATCTCCCAGCTTCCATCCTTAACAGCCCATATGGCATAGTCGCCACTAGCCCTGTCGTTCCATTCGTCGAGCTCTATGTCGCCGGTTACTGATGAAACGCTAAGTTCTCCAGAGCTGTATTTTGACAGTATCTCCTTTATTTTCTCGACCATCAAGTCAGGATCGTAGGTTCCATTCTCTTTCAAGACCTCGGCATAGGAGAGAGCAGCAACCCAGGCCGCGTCGTAGGCTATGAGGGCATACTCACTGGGCTCTATTCCGAACTTCTCTTTGAACCTCTCGATAAGCTTCTTTCCTGCATCGCTCTGGGCGTAGAACTGGGTGGAGAACAAGGCAACCTTTGAGGCCTTGTCTCCCGCCTCCTCAACTATCTTGTCGCTGAGCACGTTTCCGTCCGAGCCAAACCACTTGACGCTAAGCAGTTCTGAGTCGTCAGGAATCTGGGAGAGAAGCGTCGCTATCTCGTCAAACCCGATGACCCACACTGCCACTTGGTCAGCCGAGTACTTAGATAATAGAGAATTAATTCCATCCTCTGCTTTTGAGATGTACGGTGACCAGTCTGTTGGTTCCGGATTGCTGGGATAGCTTATGTCCTCGGCGATCTCGATATCACCCTTAATCTGTTCGACCGTCGCATCGTGCAGTCCTTTACCCCAAGCGTCTCCACGGTAGAGGATCACGAGCCCCTTGATTCCCTTGCTTTTCAGCTCTGCCGCTATAGCCTCGCTCTGGAATAAGTCTGTTGGAACGAAGCGGAACACGTACTTTTTCTCTTCGGGACTTGCGAATCCAATGAACTTCGGTGGCGCGGTCGATGCCTCGGAGATAACCACAATCTTGTGGGCAGCCACGTAGCTCCTCATGTTCTTAAGCTCACCGCTTGATGTGGGTCCAATTATCACCTTAATACCCTGGGCATCGAGAGTCTGGACTTTTTCCAATGCAACTTTGGGATCAGTCCTCGTGTCTTCAAAGTAAATTTCGACCTTAAAATTCATATTGTTCTCGGAAAAGTACCTGTTTATGTCCTCCTGAGCCAGCTCAAGGGCGTTCTTTATCTTCTTTCCGTCCGATGCTATCGGTCCTGACAAGTCAAGCAGGGCACCGAGTTTGATTATCTGAACTGAAGAGCTGCTAGACTGTTGGCTGGACTGGCTTGGAGACTGGGAAGACCCTCCTATACAGCCCGCTGCAATTACCAGCAGGCTCACCAAGAGGAGTGCTGCCAACTTCTTCATGGTGATCCCTCCTGAATTTTTCTCCGCCTATCAAGTTTACCAAGGTTAAATGTTTATCGAAGGTTTTTTTGAATCTATGACAAAATGCCTAATATTTTGCGACCATGCATATTAGGATCGTGCACATTCCTTAAAAAATGATTGACATTCTGTCAACATGCATAATTATAATTTGACTATAAATCAGAATAAATTAAATGTCGTTGTCCAAATGAGTGCACACTGTCGGCATAATCAAAAAACATAGGGGATGAAATACTTGTATTCATGCCTTAGCCCAGTATTCTTTCTCTTCGACCATTGCCCTTATCATCTCGTCTTCGTCCTTGAACATTGTTCTTCTCGATGGATTCTGCATGCCGTAGAACTCCATGAAGGGGCTTGGCCTCCTCTCGAACGGGTAGTAAAGGTATATTGCAGCAAGCGTCCGATAGGCCTCTGCCATTTCACTGATTACTCCCGCTGAGACGCCTTCAGCGTAATGATAGACGGCTATAGCTTTGCTGACATCGACCAAGTTGAAGTCCCTCTCCACAAGCTGTCTTCTTAGAATGTCGGTAGCCTGCTCTATGTCTTCCCTGTCAAGCTCCTCAACCTCTTCGCCGTCGAGTAGGTGTTTGATTTTGATCCTCTTAATCGAGGGATCTTTGTTCACCTGGTTATCGTACTCGGCAACAACCCACCAGTCGTCGAGGGCGCCAGGGTCAAGGACTGTGAAGTGCTCGCTCAGCTTGTCGTAGAAGTCCCTGACGCGGTGGTAGTACTCATCCTCGTGGCCCGTCATCGGGTAACTGAGATAGATTATGGGCTTCTCGTTCTCCCTGAAAATCAGGTTGAGGAAGACCTCATGTGGATGCCTTATGCCGAACTGGAGGACGTAGCGGACTTCAAGGCCTTCTTTCTTCAGCTCGTGGACGAGGGTCTTCACGTGGTTTATGGCATCCTCACGCCACATGACGAGAGTCGTGAGCTTTATGTTCTCGGGGTCTTTGCCGAAGCGCTCGAACCACTCAGGGTCGTTTATTATCCTCCTCCTGACGGAGAGAACGTCGTCGAGGACTATTATAACGCGGTTCGGCTTCAGGAGCTTGAGGTTGCTGGTAGTAAAGCCTATAACACTCCCGCTTCCCCAGCGGAAGAGGCTAGGAGTTGAGACAAGGTGGTACTTCTTATCGCTCTCATCTATCTCCTTTCTTATTCTACTGAACGCCTCGTCCCTTATCTCATTCATCAGGTCTTGGTGACTTATTGCGAAATCCAAAACGTTCTTCCGGGTTATTTTAACGCCCAGTTCTTTACCGACTTCCCTTATGTAGTCGAAGACGTGGTAGTATGTGTAGCTCTCTCCGTTGGCAAGCTTGAGGGCCTCGGTTATATACTCGTCTCTGCCGTTGAGAGGAGGGCCCGTTAAGAGTATTACCTCCTTCATTCTACCACCCTAGAAGTCCCCTTAGGACGAAACCTTTAAATACTATTCCCCTAAACCGCACTTGTAGAAGTTCTTCTATTCTAAAAGCATACTAGCAGGGGTGTTGTAATTGGCTGAAAAGCTAAAGGGAACGACTACGGTCGGCATTGTATGTAAGGACGGTGTTGTCCTAGCGGCAGACAGGAGAGCATCGCTCGGCAACATGGTGCTGTCAAAGGAAGTCACTAAGGTGTTTCAGATAGATGACCATCTGGCTCTAGCTGGAGCTGGAAGCGTCGGGGACATTCTCTCGCTCGTTAGACTTCTGAGGGCTGAGGTTAGGCTCTACAGAGCCAAGGTCGGGAGAGAGATAAGCGTTAAAGCCCTCGCAACGCTTACTTCTAACATTCTCCACGGGAGCAGATTCATGCCGTACTTCGGGTGGTTTCTCATAGCCGGTTATGATGAGAAGCCCGCACTGTATTCCCTCGATATGGCGGGCGGCGTTACAGAGGATAAGTTCACCTCAGCTGGCTCTGGAATGGAGCTAGCCTTCGCGGTTCTTGAAGATGGGTATAAGGACGACATTAATGTTGAAGAGGGCGTTAAGCTTGCCCTCAAGGCTATAAAAATTGCCACGAGGCGTGATGTTTTCACAGGCGATGGAATAACACTCGTAACCGTGACGGAGGAGGGCTACAGGGAGCTGAACAGAGAGGAAATAGAGGCTCTTCTGAAGTGAGGTGGTGACTTTGATAAGGAGAGAGACGTTCGTTGACGACATTCTACGTGATATAAAAGCGGTAATCTCGCAGATGGTTCCGAGGGAAGCTAGAATAACAGACATCGAGTTCGAGGGACCGGAGCTCGTCATCTACGTCAAGAACCCCGAGGCAATAATGCAGGATGGAGAGCTCATCAAGAACCTCGCCAAGGTTCTCAAGAAAAGGATAAGTGTCAGGCCTGACCCGGAAGTTCTTCTCCCGCCGGAGAAGGCCGAAGAAATGATAAAGGAGATAGTTCCGCCGGAGGCAGAGATAACCAGCATCAGCTTTGATCCGTCCGTGGGTGAGGTCCTCATAGAAGCCAAGAAGCCGGGTCTAGTGATAGGCAAGAACGGTGAAACGCTCCGCTTGATAACCCAGAAGGTTCACTGGGCTCCCAAGGTGATACGAACTCCTCCGCTCCAGAGCCAGACGATATACTCCATCAGGCAGATACTCCAGACCGAGAGCAAGGACAGGAGGAAGTTCCTCCGTCAGGTCGGCAGGAACATCTACCGCAAGCCCGAACTCAAGAGCGAGTGGATAAGGATAACCGGTCTCGGAGGCTTCAGGGAAGTCGGTAGGAGTGCCCTTCTCGTCCAGACCAACGAGAGTTATGTTTTGGTTGACTTCGGTGTTAACATAGCTGCCCTCCGTGACCCCAAGAAGGCCTTCCCGCACTTCGATGCTCCGGAGTTCCGTTACGTCCTGGATGCGGGCCTTCTCGATGCGATAATCATAACTCATGCTCACCTCGACCACAGCGGTATGCTTCCATATCTCTTCCGCTACAAGCTCTTCGACGGACCAATATACACGACTCCACCGACTAGGGACCTTATGGTTCTCCTCCAGCAGGACTTCATCGAGATTCAGCAGATGAACGGTGTCGAGCCACTCTATCGGCCAAGAGACATCAAAGAGGTCATCAAGCACACCATAACCCTGGATTACGGCGAGGTCAGGGACATAGCGCCAGACATGCGTTTAACGCTCCACAACGCCGGCCACATCCTTGGTTCTTCCATAGTTCACCTCCACATAGGAAACGGACTTCACAACATAGCAATTACCGGAGACTTCAAGTTCATCCCAACGAGGCTTTTCGAACCGGCCGTTTCGAGGTTCCCAAGGCTCGAGACCCTCGTCATGGAGTCTACCTACGGTGGAAGCAACGACCATCAGATGCCGCGTGAGGAAGCTGAGAAGCGCCTGATTGAGGTCATTCACCAGACAATAAGGAGGAAGGGCAAGGTTCTCATTCCGGCCATGGCCGTCGGTAGGGCCCAGGAGATAATGATGGTTCTCGAGGAGTACGCGAGGGTTGGTGGCATAGAGGTGCCGATTTACCTCGACGGAATGATTTGGGAGGCCACCGCCATACACACGGCCTATCCAGAATACCTCAGCAGACACCTCCGTGAGCAGATATTCCATGAGGGCTACAACCCATTCCTCAATCCGATATTCAAGCCCGTCGCCAACTCCAGGGAGAGGCAGGACATCATAGACAGCGGTGAGCCGGCGATAATCATAGCTACTTCGGGCATGCTTGTCGGCGGACCAAGCGTGGAGTACTTCAAGCAGCTCGCTCCGGATCCGAAGAACAGCATGATATTTGTCAGCTACCAGGCAGAGGGAACCCTCGGAAGACAGGTGCAGAGGGGACTCAGGGAAATCCCGCTCGTCGGCGAGGGGGGCAAGACCGAGGTCGTCAAGGTCAACATGGGGGTTCACACCATCGACGGATTCTCAGGTCACGCCGACAGGAGGGAGCTCATAAGCTACATAGCAAGGCTGAGACCGAGGCCCGAGAGGATCATAACAGTCCACGGAGAGCCTCACAAGTGTCTTGACCTCTCAACAAGCATCCACAAGAAGTTCGGCATCAGCACGAGGGCCCCAAACAACCTCGACGCAATCCGGCTGAAGTGATGGATATGTTCGTTAGGTGTCCCTCCTGCGGGAGGCTCTATTCTTCCCTTATTCCCCCCACATGCTCCTGTGGTGAACCACTTAGGATAGCCTACGACTATGAGAAGGTTGATGTGTCCAGATGGGCAAACCGTAAGAAGGGCGTATGGCGCTACAGGGAGCTTCTGCCAGACGTTAATGAGATTGTCAGCCTCCACGAGGGTGGAACGCCTCTTCTGAGAGCCAAACTTGGTGAGGAACTCGGACTAAACGTCTTCATCAAAGATGAAACGAGGAACCCGACCGGCTCCTTCAGGGACAGGCTCATCACTGTTGCCGTTTCCTATGGCCTACCGCATGCTGAGAACGGTTTCGTCGTTGCCAGCAACGGGAACGCGGCGGCTTCCCTCGCGGCCTATGCAGCCAGAGCTGGCAAAGAGGCCTACACGGTAGTCCCCAAGCTCATAGAGAAGTGCAAGTTAACTCAGATTGTTGCCTTTGGGGCCAAAATCATACGCTACGGCGAGAGTGTTGACGAGGGCATAAGCTACGCTGAGGGGCTGGCCGAAGGTAAGGGCCTGTACAACATCACCCCCGAGAGCAACCTGATTGGTCTTGAGGGCCAGAAAACGGTGGCTTTCGAGCTCTGGGAGGAGCTCAACCCTACCCATGTGATAGTGCCTACTGGAAGCGGCAGCAACCTTTACAGCATCTACAAAGGTTTTAGGGAACTCCTAGAGATTGGCTCAATCGAGGAGATGCCCAAGCTCATAGCAGTTCAAACTGAAAGATGCTCCCCTATAGCGAGCGAGGTTCTCGGCGTTGAGCCTAAGGCCGAGCCGACCAAAGCTCTGGCTCTCTACGTCAAGAACCCCCTCACGAAAGAGCTCGCCCTTGAGGCTATACGGGAGACGGACGGAACTGCAGTCCTCGTTGGGGAAGACGAGCTTGATTTGGGCGAGAGGCTCCTCGCGAAGGAGGGTATCTTTGCCGAGTACGCTTCGGTGGTAATAGTTCCGGCACTCCTCAAGCTCGCCGAGGAGGGCTATTTTGAGAGGGACGACAGAATAGCCCTAATCGTGACGAGCTCCGGATTAAAAGGCCACTATTCGGAGGGCAGGGAAAAGTTCACCCTTGGAGGAACCAAGCTCGAAATCCTAAAGCTGCTCAGCGAAAGGAGCATGTATGGCTACGAGATATGGGAAGCACTGGAGAAGCCCCTCAAGTATCAGGCCGTCTATCAGCACCTGCGCGAGCTCGAAAGCCTCGGTCTCATAGAGGAATCTCACAAGAAGGGACGGCGCGTGTACTACGGGCTCACGGAGAAGGGTAGGAAGTTCCTCGAGACGCTCTCTGCCTAACGGAAAGGTTTTAAAACATCTTTTAAAAGCTAACCGTAGGTGAAGAATGTGAAGCTGACGATTGAGCATAAGTTTTCACTGTCCGTGTATCTATGGGGACTGATCACCGGATTAATCAGCGGAATAGCTGCAGCTAAGGTTCAGTACGGCTGGCTGCTCGGCATCGCGCTATACTTCGTCATCGACAAGTTCGTGCTCGCTCTAATAAAAGAGCTGCCACCAGAGATAGAGGACGAGCGCATGATTCTGAAGAAGGCCTTCTGGAGCTGGTTCCTGTTCTGGCTCTACTTCACCATGCTCAGCTACACGCTAGTGATAAACTTCCAGCCCCAGTTCTACTCAAACCAGAGCCTGCTGTATCAACTCACGCAGAACGGAGCGGTGGCGGGGTGAGCGTATGGAAGAACTGAAAAGAGCCGTCGCAAAGGAGGCCCTGAAGTTCATCGAGGATGATATGGTAGTGGGCCTCGGTACCGGCTCAACGACCGCCTATTTCATCGAGTACCTTGGCAAGCTCATCATGGAGGAGGAGCTTGAGGACGTCTACGGTGTTCCAACTTCTTATCAGGCAAGGCTTCTCGCTCTCGAGTACGGCGTTCCGGTGGTTAACCTTGATGAAGTTGATGCTATAGACATAGCCGTCGACGGCGCTGATGAGGTTGACCCGTACCTCAATCTCATAAAGGGGCGCGGTGCGGCTTTGACCATGGAGAAAATAATCGAATACCGCGCCGGAACCTTCCTCGTCCTCGTTGATGAGAGCAAGCTCGTGGAGAGGCTTGGCCAGAAGATGCCGGTTCCCATAGAGGTTATTCCTGCCGCTTGGCGCGCAATAGCAGAGGAGCTCGAGGTCTTCAACGCCACGGCTGAGCTCAGGATGGCGAGCAAGAAGGACGGTCCGGTCGTTACAGAGAACGGTAACTTCATCCTCGACGCGAGGTTCCACAGGATAGACGACCCGCTCGACCTCGAGATAGAGCTGAACAACATCCCCGGCGTCGTCGAGAACGGCATCTTTGCTGACATAGCTGACATTGTCCTCGTCGGTACGAGGGAAGGAGTTAAGAGGATGGAGCGCTGAATTCTTCGATTTTGTCTTTTCTATGCATCTCTTCTATGTTGGCCTTCTGTGAATGATCTGGGACTGTTAAGTGCACAAAACCCTGGGTTCAGCATTTCAGAAGCAGTTAGAATCTTTCCGCCAGCGCTTGCTCTGCAAGTGCTGTACTGGTGGGGCCGCCGGGATTTGAACCCGGGTCACGGGCTCCCAAAGCCCGCAGGATGGACCAAGCTACCCCACGGCCCCTTGCCCAGAATAGTCCTCCAAGAAGTTTGGAGCCCCGGGCGGGGTTTGAACCCGCGACCTGCCGCTTACCAAGCGGCCGCTCCACCAGGCTGAGCCACCGGGGCGTCGATGATACCATGCAGGTGAGCATTTATAAATTTTTCCCTTCGCCCATTTTTGCCACGAGGCCCTCAAGAACCTCACGAAAGTTGGCCGCGTCGATCCACTTGATGCCCATCTTCTGAGCCCAGGTGAGTATCCCGACATCAGCAGAAACTATCGTCGCATCGAGCTCTTTTGCTAGTAAGATAAGCTCAAAATCTTCCTTGCTATCAACGATGCCTTCACGGAGGGCTTTGCGGTAGTTCCGCCTCAGCTTCTGGATTATTCTATCGACGTTGTCAGTTTCGATTACACTCTCGCGGACGGCTTTCTCAGCGACGCGGAGGCCTTTGTCTATGCGCCTCCTTATATCGTCAATCAGTTCGTAGACAACAAAGGCGGGAATCTTAATGTCGTGGACGTTGGGGGGCTTTTTTATGATGTAGAGTTCGATTTCAGGCAGGAGCTCGTCTTCATCGACGAAATGCATAACCTCGCGGTAGATACCGGGGGGCATGTAGAACTCCACCCTGCCGAAGAGCATCTCAGCATATCCAAGAAATGTTCTCATAGCCTCGGTCGGGTTGTCCCCAAACTTTCGCCTTATCTCTGGATTGACAAAGATGCTCGTATCGAGCACGAACCTCATGACCACCACAAGCTTATTTAAGCGGGGAAGTTTAAAACAGTTAGGTGGAAAGCATGAGAGTCGGAGTCGTTTTTGGAGTAAGCGAGCTGGCAAGTCCAAAGGCCTTTGAGAAGAAAGCATCGAAGTTCATAACCGAGCTCGCAAAGGAGTTCGACGTCGTTGGGGGCTTCTTTGTTTCCACCAAGAGGGACTTCAAGGAAGCCAAGGAAGAGGTAAACTTCAATGAGGTTGATGCGATAGTCCTTTATCCCCTGACGGGTGGAACCGAAGGAGCCTTAAAGGAGTTCGCGGTTTACAGAAGGCCGATAATAATCTACGGCGACACATTCAATAACTCCCTCGCGGCGGGAATAGAGCTGCGCGAATACTTCAGGGACAGACTCGTTCCCTCAACCCTCGTCAAGGACTTTAACGAACTCAAAGCGGCCCTTCTCGGTTACGAGGACATGAAAGAGATCCTCGACAAGTTCCTGAGGATGCGCCTTGGCATAATAGGCCGTGTCTCGCCGTGGCTCATAAACGAGAAGTTCGAGCTACCCTACACCAGCATAAGCCTCAAGAAGTTCTACGAGTACTATGAGGCAACGACCGACGCTGAGGGCTGGAAGGTTGTCGAGGAGATAGTGGCAAAGGCCAGAGAGATAAAAGAACCCAAGCGGGAGGATCTGGTCAAAGCCGGGAGGATTTATCTAGCCATCAAGCGCATCCTTGAGGACTATCGCCTGGATGGTTTCACAATAGGCTGCTTTGACCTCATAATGAAGATAAAGGCCACACCCTGCTTGGCCCTTGCGATGTTCAATGCGGAGGGAATTCCAGCGGCATGCGAGGGAGAGCTGAACGCGCTCCTAGGGATGGCGATAGTGAAGCGTTTCTTCGACAAGCCAGCATTCATGGGCAACATAGCTGACTACGGCGACGACTACATCATCCTTGCCCACTGTACCGCTCCCCTCATCAGTGGATACACCATAAGGTCACACTTTGAGAGCGGAATGGGAGTTGGCGTTGAGGTCGAGCTGCCAAAGGGCAAAGCCTCGCTCCTCAAAATACGCGGCAGAAAAGCCGTCGTTGCCAGTGTTGAAGTCGTTGGAAGGGAGCGCAGCGAGCACCGCTGCAGAACCCAGATGAAGCTCAGGATAGAAGAAGCCAGGGACTTCATAGACGGCACCCTGGGCAACCACCATCTGCTGGTTTATGTGGATAGCGAGGAGCTGGCGGATCTCCTCAGCGAACTTGGCTTTGAAGTCATGCTGTACTGATGCTCATAATGTATCTTTTCTACCTCTTTTTGGACAGTTACCCACCCAAAATTTTATTAACCAAAAGTTACTTAATATATATTGAGAGGTGAAAGGGGGTGATAGCATGAGGCGAGCCCAGGCTGTGGTAGAATACCTCATGATGACGGCACTTGCCTTAGTAATGGCCCTGTTCACCATTAGGATAGCCCAAAGAACGGCCAGCGATGCCGCCACTCAGATTACGAGAACCTCCGAGGAAATAATAAAAACAATGAACGAAATGATAGAGGATTGAGGGGGCTATGCCCCCGCAGAAACTCTGACTCCGTAGAACTTCAGGCCTAGCCAAGCAGCGGCTCCTGTCCCAATAATTATTGGGTTCAGTGTCACTCCTGCCAGCCCAATGACCACTAGTATTATTCTAACCCACTTCTTCAGGTGTGTCTTATAGAATCCAGTCAGTGCTATCGCCAGCAGGTACATTATGAACAGAGTCGCCAGGAGGTAATAGAGCACCCTGAGTGCCGTTGCAATGTTCCATTCTGGAACCGTTATCAGGAACATCTCCGGGTGAGTGAAATAGATGTAGGGTCCTATGTAGCCAGCCAAGGCGTACTTGACCGCGTTCATGGCAGTCTTCCAGAAGTCTCCACCAGCTAAAGCTGAACCTGCGTAGCTTGCTAGGGCAACCGGTGGAGTGACATCTGCTAGTATACCAAAGTAGAAGACGAAGAAGTGCGCCGCGAGAAGAGCTATCGCAGTGGTGAAGCCTGGGACTGGCTGGTCGTACGGGGCAACACTTTGAACTGCGTTGAAAATAGCAGGTGCCGCAACTAGAGAGGTGATAATGTAGTTGGCGGTCGTAGGAACTCCCATTCCTAGGATGAGGCTGAATACCATAGTAAGGATCAGCAGCAGTAATAGGTTCCCAGCAGTCAAATCAACGAGGCGATATCCAATGCGGGTAACGAGACCGGTCATTGTTAGAACTCCCTGAATCAAGCCTGCAGAAGCTGCTGCTAGCATGACGCTGGTACTGGTTTTGCCCGCGTCAATGACTGACTCATAAGTCGCCGAGTACATCCGCCTGCCCTCTTCACTCTTGGATATGTATCCCACGATGAGAGAGAAGGCAATTCCCATGACACCGCTCATCAGCAGTATCTGCTCCTTGGTCATTCCGAGATGCTTGGTGAGGGCTATGAAAAGTATGAACATCAGGCTGATATAGAGTTTTTCGTTGAAGTCTACTAGGTCCGTCATAAACGCTAGGCCCACCAGTGCAAGCGAGAGAACCACTAAAAGACCCGCAACAAGTCCTGTCATTGACTTTCCTGTAAACATCATGAGAGTCGTTAGGAGGACAATGCCGACATAGAACCCTTCGTGACCATTTATCTCGTCCCTAGCGATCCAGGCTACCCAAATGGCAATTCCAAGGGATGAGATGGCAGATATGTGGGGTGGGATTCCCCAGACGAGAGCGACTGTAATGACTGCTACGGGCAAGAGGATGTAGAGCTTTCTGAGGAAATACCCGAGCTTCTTTGACTCTTCAACTGCCATGCTCTTGAGTCCAAGTCTTTTAGTCTCGAGGTCTATGAAGATGTAGACGCCGGAATAATACACGAGAGCTGGGATGACGGCAGCTATTATCAACTTGTTGTATGGTATTCCAAGGAACTCGGCCATTATGAATGCTGCTGCACCCATTATTGGAGGCATCAGCTGTCCGCCTGTTGATGCAACCGGCTCAACGGCACCGGCTATCTCGGGGGGATATCCAGCTTTTTTCATGAGGGGTATCGTGAAAGTTCCAGTTGTGAGGACGTTTGCAACACTAGATCCGCTGACGGTCCCCATGAGGCCACTTGAAACAACGGCGGCCTTTGCAGGTCCACCCGGACGGGAACCGAAAAGCGCTATCATGAATTCGGTAATGTAGTCGCTGATGCCTATCCTGAGAAGGAATGCTCCAAAGAACACGAAAGCAAATACGTATATTGTCATGACGAAGAACGGAATTCCAAAGATTCCTTCATCAAAGTAGAGTTGCTGGGTAAATCGTATCCAGTTGAAGCCTATGTTGTTGATTCCGTATAGCAGAAATACTGTGACAACGAGTGGCAGAACCCATCCGAGGACTCTACGTGTCGCTTCAAGGACGAGAATTATTGCCATAATGCCAAATATGACATCGATCTGTGTTACTTCGGCGAACTCAGCGTAGCGTTGGTAAACTGCAAACAGGTATAGTGATGAGATAACTCCGAGAGCTGCCAGTACATAGTCATAAATTGGTACCTTTTTCAGGTATTTCTCTTTCTTACGAATTGGGTAGAGCATGAACGTAATAAAGAGTATCATGGCCAAAACAAATGCTTCTCCCTGTTTTGTTTGGAACGTCGTCTTCAGAAAACCTATTTCGATACCCATACGGGAAAACATGTCGTATAGTGTGTAGTTGAAGTTGAATATAAACAGTATTTCGTAGATGCCTATAAGAATCGCCGCGATGGTTACGAGGCGTTCGAGCGAAGGAGGCAGTACCCGGATCTTTTCGAGCACAACCCCTTCGACTTCTTCCGCTTTCTTTTTAGGCTTTTTATCCTTCACGAGCATTTTAGCACCTCCCAATCGCTATCTCAAACAGACTGCATTCCTTAACCTCAAATTCAACAAGGGTTTCTCGTCTAGGTGAAAAAACTAACTTCCCATTTACCCAGATTTCAGCGCTATTCAAGGGGATGAACCAGAAGTCCAAGCTCTCCCCAAGGGGAATGTTGATTTTCTTGACGTAGTAACCGTTTTCTGTGGATTGAATATCTTCCGGGAGACCTGCACCGAAATCCCTCCATCGCATTTCCTCCGCGTAGATGCCACTCCTATTCACTTTCAGGACTTCGATGACTTCACTTCTTTGGACGCTGTGGACGTATTTTATGGTTACGTTAACATCCCCCAAAAGGAAGACGCTCTTTGAGACTCCATCGCTTATCATGAAAACCTTCAGGGGATAGGATAGTAGAATTAAAGATAGCAGGAAAGTCAAAAAAATAAAAGACTTCCTCAAGGATGCTCACCCATTCAAGGCTTGAGCTCTGACGGGATAGTCATGCCCTTCTCTTCGTAGTATTTAGCGGCTCCGGGATGGAGCGGGATGCTCATGCCATCGAGTGCAGTCTCGAGGCTTATGTACTGAGTCTTGGCGTGGACTTTCTGGAGCTCGGCAACGTTGTCAAAGAGTATCTTGGTCATCTGATACACGACGTCCTCTGGGAGATCAGCACTGACGACGAGAACAGCCTTAACTGCAACTGTCGGAGTGTCTTCAGTCATTCCGTTGTACGTGTCCTTGGGGAGAACCTGCCTCACATAGAAGATGTATCCCTCATCTTTAAGCTTGTTTAGAATGTCGTCTGGAATCGGGAGAATCCTGACGGGAGTCTGAACGGCAATCTGGTTGACTGCAGGTGTTGGAGCACCAGAGACTATGACTGCAGCATCAACCTGACCAAGCTTGAGACTCTGAGAAGCTTCGCTAAAGGCCTGGTTAACTTTCTGGATGCTGTCCCATACCCCTGCAGCTTTGAGTATCTGCTCCGCGGCAACAGCAGTACCGCTTCCGGGGGCGCCGATTGCGACCTTTTTGCCTGCAAGGTCCTGGAGGCTCTTTATGTCACTGTCTGCCCTCACGACAAATTGGACGGTTTCAGGATACAGCGCTGCAACACCACGGAGCTTCTCAATCTTGTTGCCCTCAAACATGTATAGACCGTGATATGCATAATATGCAACATCATTCTGCATTATAGCAGCTTGGGCAGTTCCATCACCGATGGCTTTAGCATTGGCAACGCTCGCACCGCTGGTAACAGCCTTAGCATTGACACCGTTCTTGCTGAGTATCTCTGCGTATTTTGAGCCCAGTGGGAAGTAAACTCCGCTGGTTCCACCGGTGTAGATAGTTATCTCCTGGGTCTGCGTCGTCTGACCTCCTTCACTGCCAATACAACCAGCTATAACCACTGCAAAAACCAAAACGGCAACGAGCCCAATTGACATCACTTTTTTCATCTTTTGTGCACCCCCAAACCTTAATGTGCATACATGGTCAAACGACCACATTAGGATATTGGGGTATATTTCGGGTTATATAGTTTGCGTTACTTTTTCGTAAATCTTCCTTATGAAATTTTGGGCACGAAACGTGGTACCATCGGTATCCACTGGACAAAGGTAGAGGTTCGGACTCGGGTAAAGCCTTTTAATTCCCGAGCCGAGCATCAAGGGGGTTGCAAGATGAAGGTAATAATGACAACGAAGATAGACCTAGCTTCAATGAACATAATGGAAAAACTGGTGGAGAACTTCGGCTTTAAAGAAACTGACAGGATCTTCGATGGAAATCCCGTCTATTCAAAGGGCGATACGCTCATTCTGACCACCAACGACGAGATGATTTACTACGACAACCTCGACAAGGCCATCGAGCACCAGCTCGGTCTCGTCCCTGAAATCATAGTCTTCGCCTCGAGACACTCCAGCAAACAGAAGCTGCCTGCACTTACCACCCATATAACCGGTAACTGGGGCAACGCAATGTATGGCGGAAAGGACGAGAGCCTGGCCATAGCTCAACCGAGCGCAATGAAGCTTGCGCTCCTCAAGATGAATGAGCTCAATGATCTGAACTGGATCATCTGCTATGAGGCCACACACCACGGCCCGAGTGAGCTGAACGTCCCGAGTCTGTTCATCGAAATAGGCTCGAGCGAGGAGGAGTGGGTGAACGACAGGGCAGGAGATATACTAGCAGAGACAATAACATATGTGCTGGATAAATACAGAGAGACCAAGTTCCCAGTTGCCATAGGGATAGGTGGCGGTCACTACGCCCCAAAGCAGACAAAGAGGGCGCTAAAGACAGACTTAGCATTCAGCCACATAGCACCAAAGTATGCCCATCCGCTCAAGAAAGAACTCATTCTCAAGGCCATCGAAAGAACCGCCGAAAAAGTGGATGCCATATACGTTGATTGGAAGGGCAGCAAAGGTGAAACGAGGCAGATGGCGAAAGCTTTGGCTGAAGAGCTCGGCTTGGAGTTCATACGGGACTGAATAATCGAAATCTTTAAAGATGTTAAGCGGGATTTTAAAATCAGCACTCGGCTTTAGCTAAATTTATATACTACCTGCCTACAAAGTGAAACAGATGTTAAATTGCCTGGAGGGTGAAAAGATGCTGAAGCTGATTGAGGACGCTATCGAAAGAACCTCCGCTGACCTTAACAAGGTTCCGGAGGCCCAGGCTCCGCAGACCGACATCGATGAGGAGCTTAGGAGGATTCTGGAGCAGATACAAGCTAAGATTTATGTCGTTGGTGTTGGCGGTGCCGGCTGTAACACTATAAACAGAATGATGCAGGTCGGCATCCAGGGTGCGAAGGTTATCGCTATCAACACTGATGCTCAGGATCTTCTCAAGGTTAGGGCTCACAAGAAGATACTCATAGGTAAAGAACTTACCCGTGGTCTCGGTGCAGGAAACAACCCCAAGATGGGAGAGGAAGCTGCCAAGGAGAGCGAGAGAGAAATTCGCGACGCCCTTGAAGGTGCCGACATGGTCTTCATCACCTGCGGTCTCGGTGGCGGAACCGGTACTGGGGCCGCTCCAGTTGTTGCCGAAATAGCCAAGAAGATGGGCGCTCTCACCGTCTCAGTCGTTACCCTTCCATTCACCGTCGAGGGCATCAGGAGGATAAAGAACGCCGAGTATGGTCTCGAGAGGCTCAGGAAGAACAGCGACACCGTTATTGTCATCCCGAACGACAAGCTCATGGAAGTCGCCCCTAACCTGCCGATACACATGGCCTTCAAGGTCGCCGACGAGATACTCGTCCAGGCCGTCAAGGGCATCACTGAGCTCATCACCAAGCCAGGACTTGTTAACCTCGACTTCAACGACGTCAGGGCTGTCATGAAGGACGGCGGCGTTGCGATGATAGGTATTGGCGAGAGCGACAGCGAGAAGAGGGCCCTCGAAGCTGCCCAGCAGGCACTCAACAGCCCGCTCCTCGACGTTGACATAAGCGGTGCCAAGGGAGCGCTCATAAGCATAAGCGGAAGCGACGTCAAGCTCGAGGAGGCCCAGCAGATAATAGAGCTAGTCACGAGTAAGCTTGACCCAGAGGCCCAGGTCATCTGGGGAATACAGCTTGACGAAGAGCTCGGAAAGATGATAAGGATCCTCATCGTGGTTACTGGAGTCAGCTCCCCATACGCTGTCGCCGAGGAGGAGCCCACTTACTACGGTGAGGAGCCCGAGAGAAAAGTTATTAAACTCGACCTTGAGGAGCTTTGATAACCCTTTCATTTTCAAAATTTAAAGGGGTGACGAGTGTGGCAACAACTACGGAAAAGCTTAAAAACTTCTTCGCGGAGTTGCGGAGGGTTTTACTGGTCACAAAAAAACCGGGCTGGAAAGAGTTTAAGATGGCTGCAAAGATTACCGGCATCGGAATGATTTTAATTGGCCTCATAGGCCTCGTAATCCGTATGATCGGCTACCTTATTACTGGCGCCTGAGCCAGCAACGGGTGATAGAGATGAGCGACGGCAGGATATTCACAGTGCGTGTCACAGTTGGTCAGGAAGAAACTACGGCCAAGCTGATATACAGCAAGATTAAAACATATAATCTCCCGGTCTATGCCATATTGGCTCCGTCAAAGGTGAAGGGATACATATTCGTCGAGGCCCCCAGCAAGAGCGCAGTCGATGAGGCCATCAAGGGTATAAGGCATGCCAAGGGTACCCTTCCGGGCGAGGTCAAGTTCGAGGAGATTGAGCACTTCCTCGAGGAGAAGCCAGCCGTTAGCGGCTTCGAGCCTGGCGACATAGTTGAGCTCATCGCCGGCCCGTTCAAGGGTGAAAAGGCTAAGGTTGTCAGGGTTGACGAAGCCAAGGACGAAATAGTCGTCGAGCTTATTGGTTCAATCGTCCCGATTCCGGTTACGGTGAGGGGCGAATACGTTAGACTTATAAGCAAACGCCAGAAGGAGTGAACGGACTCAGATAACTAGAGGTGAGAAAGATGCCGCAGGTTGTTGAGGTGCTCGTTGAGGGAGGAAAGGCTTCACCAGGTCCACCACTCGGTCCCGCTATCGGTCCACTCGGACTTAACGTTAAGCAGGTTGTTGACGAGATAAACAAGGCCACCAAGGACTTCGAGGGGATGCAGGTTCCAGTCAAGATCATCGTGGAGGATCCCAAGAAGAAGACCTTCCGCATTGAGGTCGGTGTTCCTCCGGTCAGCCAGCTAATCAAGAAGGAGCTTGGCATACCAAAGGGCTCCAGCGAGGCCGGCCACAGTCCAGTCGGAAACCTGACCATGGAGCAGGTCATCAGGATAGCTAAGGCCAAGATAGACCAGATGCTTGCCGCTGACCTCAAGGCTGCAGCCAAGGAGGTCATCGGTACAGCGCTCAGTATGGGTGTTACCGTCGAGGGCAAGGACCCGAGGGAAGTCCAGAAGGAGATTGACGAAGGCGTTTACGACGAGATTTTTGCGAACGCCGAGGAGTGAGGGAAAAGTTTAAAAATCCCTCTTTTTACGCATTTTTGACTTTTCGATGCTTAAATCAAAAATGAAGGGAGGGCTGTAAATGGCCTTTGACAGGCAGAAATTCGTGGAAGCGGTGAAGGAGGCGAAGGCCCGGGCTAAGCCGCGTAACTTCACACAGACCGTCGAAGTGGCAGTCAACCTCAGGGATATAGACCTCCGCAAGCCGGAGAACAGGTTTAAGCTTGAGGTTGTGCTGCCCCACGGTCGTGGGAAGGAGCCCAAGATCGCGGTCATCGCTGATGGTGCCGTTGCCGAGGCGGCTAAAAAGCTCGGGCTGGATGTAATTAGTGGAGAGCAGCTTGAGGAACTTGCCAAGAGCCCGAGGCAGGCAAGGAAACTGGCAAAGAGCTACGACTTCTTCATTGCGGCAGCTCCGCTGATGCCGAAGATCGGTAGGTACCTCGGTAGGTACCTTGGTCCAAGGAACAAGATGCCGCAGGTCGTTCCACCGACCATGACCAACCTGGAGCCAATAGTTGCAAGGCTCAAGAAGACCGTCAGGATACAGCTCAAGAACAATCCGGTTGTGCACGCTCCGATAGGAACCGAGGACATGGACGATGAGAAGCTCGCTGAGAACGCTGAAGCAGTGCTCAACGCCATCATCAACAAGCTCGAGCGCGGAGAGAACCAAGTGAAGTCAGTGTATGTCAAGACCACCATGGGACCGGCCGTTAAGGTGGAGAGGTGAGGGAGATGGCCCACGTCGCTGAGTGGAAGAAGAAGGAAGTTGAAGAGCTCACCAACATCATCAAGAGCTATCCAGTGATAGCGCTCGTTGACGTTGCCAATGTCCCAGCTTACCCGCTCTCAAAGATGCGTGAGAAGCTCAGGGGCAAGGCACTCCTCAGAGTCTCAAGGAACACACTCATCGAACTCGCCATAAAGAGGGCCGCCCAGGAGCTTGGAAAGCCAGAGCTCGAGAAGCTCATCGACCACATCCAGGGTGGAGCTGGAATCCTCGCCACCGAGATGAACCCGTTTAAGCTCTACAAGCTCCTTGAGGAGAGCAAGACTCCTGCTCCAGCCAAGCCAGGCGTGCCGGTTCCAAAGGACGTCGTTATACCAGCCGGTCCGACCTCAATCTCACCGGGTCCGCTCGTCGGTGAGATGCAGGCTCTTGGTATACCCGCGAGAATCGAGAAGGGTAAGGTCAGCATCCAGAAGGACTACACCGTGCTCAAGGCTGGTGAGGTCATAACCGAGCAGCTCGCGAGGATCCTTAACGCTCTTGGCATCGAGCCCCTTGAGGTTGGTCTCAACCTGCTCGCTGCCTACGAGGACGGAATTGTCTACACTCCGGAAGTCCTCGCCATCGACGAGGAAGAGTACATCAACCTGCTCCAGCAGGCTTACATGCACGCATTCAACCTGTCCGTCAACACTGCCTACCCGACCAGCCAGACCATCGAGGCCATCATCCAGAAGGCCTACCTTGGAGCCAAGAACGTTGCAGTCGAGGCTGGCTATATTACCCCAGAGACCGTCGAGGACATCTTTGGCAGAGCTCTGCGCGCTGTCCTGCTCATAGCCCAGAACCTGCCTGAGGAGCTACTCGACGAGAAGACCAAAGAGCTTTTAAACCAACAGGCACAAATAGCCGTTGCCGCTCAGCCTCAGCAGGAGGAGAAGGTTGAGGAGGCTGAGGAAGAGGAGGAAGAAGAGGAAGCCTCCGAGGAGGACGCGCTCGCTGGACTGGGCGCGCTCTTCGGCTGAACTTTCCATTTCCCTCGTATCCCTGAATAAAACCGTGTGAAAAAATGAAGATGATTGGAGGTGCGAAAAATGGAGTACGTGTATGCCGCTCTGCTGCTCCACGCCGCTGGTAAGGAGATAACTGAGGAGAACCTCAAGGCCGTCCTTGAGGCTGCTGGAGTCAGCCCGGATGAGGCCAGGATAAAGGCTCTCGTTGCCGCCCTCGAGGGTGTCAACATCGACGAGGTCATCGAGAAGGCCGCCATGCCGGTTGCCGCCCCGGTCGCCGTTGCTGCCGCTCCAGCCGCTGGCGCCGAGGCCGCTCCGGCTGAGGAGGAAGAGGAGGAAGAAGAGGAGGAGGCCAGCGAGGAGGAAGCCCTCGCTGGACTCGGTGCCCTCTTCGGCTGAACTCCCTTCCTCTTTTGTCCGCCCGAGGGCGGACACCCTCAAAACTTTTCTTCGCGGTCCCTGACGCTCCAGAATGCAACCCATATTCGCTTGTATCTACCTGGGTCGAGCTTTCTCCTGAGCATCTCAAGGAACGCCACCAAGGCCAGGAAAAACGCGACCGTGACAAGGGCCTTTTCGGTGAAGCCATTGAGGCTTGTAACGACGTTTATCCACACCATCCCACCGAACCACTCGTCAGGAACTCGATAATCTCATAAATGGCAACTTTTCTGGGTAGGGTCTCCATCTCCCAGAGGGCGATGCCAGCCATCAGGGAAAAGAGCCCTACAATGCCGAGTATCACCGTCCCCGCGTCAATTGTCTCTGCCCCATACCTGCCCGCGAGAACTGGATAAAGCGAAAACGCCGGAGCGAGGGCAAAGAACCCCACTATCGCCAGGGCGCTTACCGCGAGCAGTGCTACGCTCTTCCTCATGTCCTCCCACCAGATTAACATCGGGCATGGTAACCTAAAAGATTTTCGAAAAAGACCGCAAGGTTTATCTTTGGCCGTTATGAACCCCCATCGTGGGCCCGTGGCCTAGGGGATATGGCGCCGGCCTTCGGAGCCGGTAGTCGCGGGTTCAAATCCCGCCGGGCCCGCCAGAAATACAAACTTTTGCCAAGCAAAAGTTTGATCAAAGCTTGCATGACCCTTAAATTGGCAGTTCTTAAGCGGGGTTTACTCCACAATTGCCAATTTTACAGTGTTTCACTGCGAGAATAACGCCCAAAGGGCGTTAAGAGAAAAAGTAAAACCTCACCCACTCACGTTTTTGCAGTTAAACCCTCTTTTGAGGGCGAGTTTTAGAGTGCATGCTTATTTGCTTGCCCACCTAACAGAAAGGAAACTCGTGGTCAATTTTTTCCACGAGTCTGCTCGCTTGCGCGAACTCCAGTTTGTCAGATTTTCCTAGTGTCAACCCCTGCTTGATGGGGAGAATCTATTATATGGCTGTTTCCCGATGGATTTACACTTTCTCGACGCCCTCCGGGCGTCTAACTCCAAAGTTAACCCCTATCTCAAAAGCCAAACTCCCGTGATTCTCCCCTACTAAACCGCAAGATTCAATTGGAAAACACTGCGAATCGGACAGGCTAGCAAAGAGCCACGAACTTTGATGAAACTTTGCGGAGCAAAGTTTCTATGGTCAGCTTTTTAAGCACCTCCTCGTTTAACCTTAGGGTGGTCAACATGATGCTCCCAGACTGGAAAATCAGAAAGGAGATTCTAATCGATCCATTTAACGAGAAATCCCTTCAGCCGGCCGGCTACGACTTAAGGGTTGGAAAGGAGGCTATGGTGAACGGAGACTTCATAGACGTTGAGAGGGAAGGGAAGGTTGTAATCCCTCCCAAGGGCTACGCCCTCATTCTAACGCTTGAGAGGATAAAGCTCCCCGATGACGTCATGGGGGACATGAAGCTCAGGAGCAGTCTCGCAAGAGAAGGGCTGATGGGCTCCTTCGCCTGGGTAGATCCCGGCTGGGATGGCAACCTCACCCTTGGGATTTTCAACGCCTCTGACGAACCGGTTGAGCTGGCTTACGGAGAACGCTTTGTTCAGATAGCGTTCATCCGGCTTGAAGGGCCTGCAAAGAACCCGTACAGGGGCAACTATCAGGGAAGCCAGCATTTAGCGCTATCGAAGAGGAGGAAAAAGTGAGACTTATAAAATCAGCCTCAACACATCACTTAATTCTATTTCTTGTGCCATCCAAGCACGATTAACGGACAAATGAATCTTTCCCGAGAACTTTAGGGCTATTAAAAAGTGTGCTGGGGAACTATAGCTTCTCAAAGGCATCATCTGGGTAATGCCTCCTATTGAGCACTGTGCTCGTAACTGGTTATCTATTTCCCTCAAGGTTCACGAGAAAATCCATCTCGTCAAGTTGGTTGCGTCTAAGGGCGCAGTGGGCATCTAATCGACGTAGATGGCTCCGTTTACCGAAAGGTTTATATATCTCCAATCGCCTAGAAAATAGTGAAAAACCTTTCCTGGAGGTGTTGTGGATGGCTGAGTTGCCGATTGCCCCGATTGACAGGCTGATTAGAAAGGCCGGTGCTGAGAGGGTCAGCGAGGAGGCTGCCAAGGTCCTCGCCGAGTACCTCGAGGAGTACGCCATGGATCTTGCTAAGAGAGCCTCCGAGTTCGCCAGGCACGCTGGCAGGAAGACCGTCAAGGCCGAGGACATCAAGCTCGCTATCAAGACCTGAAGGTCTTTCTCTCTTCTTGCTTTTGTAACTCATCAGCTTTTTAAACCGCTCTTCTGATTGTTCCACTATGCCGGAGATAGCTGTTAGAATGACCAGGCGCAACCACAATGCCTTCGTTCACCTCCTCGGAGCCTTGGAGAGCCAGGGTTTTGATCTCGGAGAAATGTTAATCACGAAGGACTTCAACGAAATTCTGAAGGCCAGACCAAAGGTCGTTCTCTACTCGTTCTTCACGGAGGAAATATGGGGGAGTCTTCCTCAGGAAGTCTGGCTTCTCAAGGAAAGGGGTGCGCTGTTAATAGCCGGTGGATATCATGCTATAGCCATGCCTAAACATACCCTAAATCAGCTTGGTTTCGATATAGCAGTCATCGGCGAGGGGGAGGAAGTTCTGTATCATCTTCTGAAGACGCTCAAAAGAACGGACTACAAAATCACCAGGGAGCTCCTCAACATTACTGGTCTTGCTTTCTACCTCAATGGCGAGTTCGTCTTTACCGGATTCGCCAAGGTTGAGGACTTCTGGCGATTTCCACCGTATCCAGAAAGCGTTCGTCTTATCTCGCCGATAGAAATAACCCGTGGCTGTCCCTTTGGCTGCTATTACTGTCAGACCCCATACATAAAAGGCCTTCGTATGAGGCACAGGCCGATAGACCAAATAGTAAAGTACTCTCGCCGGATGAAGGACATGCGCTACATAACGCCAAACGCATTCGCCTACGGAAGTCCTGGGGCGATACTTAAAATCAACAAGCTTGAGGCCCTTCTCAAGGCCCTTCAGCCCCTAAGGAAGGAAGGCAGGAGGCTTTTCTACGGCACGTTTCCCAGTGAGGTCAGGCCGGAGTTCGTCCTTCCAGAGACTTTGGAGCTCCTGATTGATTATGCAGATAATAGACGCTTGGCTATCGGCGCTCAGAGCGGTGACGACGCAATGCTGAGAGCCATGCACAGGATCCACAAAGTGGAGCACGTCCAAAAGGCCGTTGAGTATATGCTGGAGTACGGCTTCGAGCCTGTGGTTGATTTCATCGTTGGTCTGCCGAACGAGACGCCTGAAAGCCAGAGGAAGAGCATCGAGCTTATGGAGTGGATCATGAAGAAGGGCGGCAAGGTCAGAGCACACTACTTCATGCCCCTTCCAGGAACCCCGTGGGCACGGTGCAAGCCTTCACCTCTGAGTGAGGAGATGAAGAAATTTCTGGGCAGGATGGCAGCAAAGGGCAAGATAGAGGGGTCGTGGGGCAAGCAGATTGAGCTCTCAAGAAAGCTCCAGAATCTTATAGATGAGTTTTACGAGGAACCTATGAGCTACATTGGAACCGTGCGGAAGGTTTGCTGAAATAGGCAGAAAAGCGTCAAAAATTATCCAATAAACTTATAACCCCATTCGTTCGTTATCAGCACGACGGCAACATGTACGCCGAAAACTATAAAAGATTCGAGGAGCTTATAGACAAACTGCGAGAGTTTGAAGGGGCCATCATAGTTGAGGGCCCGCGAGACGAGGTGGCTCTGAGAAATTTGGGGGTCAGGGCGGAGATAATAAGACTTTCACGCCTCCCACTATCAGAAATCGCGCTCATCGCGTCATCATATAGAGAGGTCATGATACTTACAGACTTCGACAGAAAGGGCGAAGAGCTTGCAAGGAAGCTCCTCCGCTATCTGGAGGGGTATCCCTGCAGGGTCGATGCAGAGACGCGGAAGGAGCTCAAAAGGATAGCAAAGAAGGACATTAAGGGGATTGAGGATCTCTATGGCCTCTATCTTAAGGTCATCTCCGTTTCTGACCCCCACTTGGAGGGAATTCGATGAAGAGGAAAAAGACAGTGCTTCACCACATTTTAGCTGAAAAGCAGAAGTTTGAAAAACGGAAAGAGGGTGGTAGTATGTCAGCCAAAGATGAATTTGGAACGACCAAATATGTAATCTATGCCGAGTTTGAAGCAAACGGAATTGTTGAAAGGCCCGACGTTGTTGGTGCTATTTTTGGTCAGACTGAAGGTCTTCTTGGTGACGATCTGGACTTAAGGGAGCTTCAAAAGACCGGAAGGATCGGAAGGATAAGGGTTGAGGTTCACGCAAAGGCTGGAAAGACCTACGGAACGATAACCGTTCCTTCGAGCCTTGATAGAGTTGAGACGGCCATTTTGGCGGCTGCTCTTGAGACGATAGACAGGGTCGGTCCAGCCGAGGCCAAGATAAAGGTTCTCCGCATAGAGGACGTCAGGGCAACCAAGAGGAAATATATTATCGAGAGGGCCAAGGAGATCCTCGAGACCCTGATGGAGCAGGAAATCCCAGAGACCCAGGAGCTCACAGAGGAAGTCAAGAAGGCCGTAAGGGCTAAGGAGCTCATAGAGTATGGGCCGGAGAAGCTTCCCGCCGGACCGCATGTACCGTTCTCTGATTCAATCATTGTCGTTGAGGGAAGGGCAGATGTACTAAACCTGCTCAAGCACGGCATAAAGAACGCCATAGCCGTCGAAGGCACCTCAGTTCCGGAGACCATAATAAAGCTCAGCAAGGAGCGCATCGTTACCGCCTTCACCGACGGCGATCGCGGTGGAGAGCTCATCCTCAAGGAGCTCCTTCAGGTCGCAGATGTTGACTACGTCGCCAGAGCACCAGAGGGCAAAGAAGTCGAGGAGCTCACCAAGAAGGAGATAGTGAAGGCACTTAGGAGCAAGGTGCCTGCTGAGCAGGTCATAACCGAGATATTCTACAAGGGTAGAAACTTCTACGAGGTCATAAAGGAGAAGGAAAGGGCCAAGAACGGCAGGGAGGAGAAGGCAAGGGAGGTCAAACCGCCAGCACCTGCACCGGCTCCAGCACCTGCACCAAAGCCACTAGAAAAGCCTGAGCCCAAGGAGAGGGAGGAGAAGATAGTCAAGCCGATTCAGCAGCCCAGGCCGAGCGAGCTGGACGAGTTCGGTGAGTTCATCGAAAAGGTCAAAAGCTCCAAAGACTCGATGGCGCTCCTACTCGACAAAGACAAGAGTGTCATAGCGGAAATACCCGTCAGAGAGCTCACCAACCAGCTCAAGGAAAGAAAGGACGTTTACGCTGTCGTCTTCAACGGCGTCATAACCCAGAGGCTCATCGACACAGTCAGCGAGAGCGGGGTAAAGTACCTTGTCGGGGCGAGGAAGTACAACGTCGTCAGAAGGCCGGTCAATCTCAAGATAGTGACCTTTGCGGAGTGAGTTCCGCACCTTCTTATTTCCCATCACAAAACTTTCAACTTCTTTGGGTAGAATCTTCTGGTGGTTCCATGGATGAGGGTCTTGAGCTGATGCTCTTGGGGAGTTTCGTTCATTCTCTTTTGGGATACTAATGAACAATAACGGAGGCATGTTCTTCGGAATCCTCGGTTTAGCCCTGGTGTTCCTGGAGATACTCCTGCCGCAAGAGAAACGGAAGGAAGAACCACGTTGCGAAGGGGAGTAACTTTATAACTCCTCCCTCCCTTCTTCCCCCGGTGAGGAGAATGAACGTGGAAGAGTTGATTATGAAGTACGCGCTCATCAATGCGATCAGCCACAAGGGCAAGGCCAACCCAAAGGCTGTGATAGGGAAGGTTCTCGGCGAGAACCCGGAACTTAGGCCCAAAGCAAAGGAGATAATCCCACTCGTCAACCAGATAGTGGAGCAGGTCAATGGAATGGGCATCGAAGAACAGGAAGCAAAGCTGAAGGAGATTTATCCAGAGTTCTTCGAGGCAAAGAAGGAAAAGAAAGAGGAAAAGAAAGGCCTTCCGCCCCTCCCGAAGGCAGAAAAGGGTAATGTGGTTACCCGTTTCGCCCCTAACCCTGACGGAGCATTCCACCTCGGTAACGCCCGTGCTGCTATCCTAAGCCACGAGTACGCAAGGCTCTACGGCGGCAAGTTCATCCTCCGCTTCGATGACACTGATCCAAAGGTCAAGAGACCCGAACCTAAGTTCTACGACTGGATCATCGAAGACCTCAAGTGGCTCGGCTTTCAGATTGACGAAATCCACATAGCCAGCGACAGGCTTGAAATATACTATAAATACGCAGAAGAACTCATCAAGATGGGTAAGGCTTACGTCTGCACCTGTCCGCCGGAGAAGTTCCGCGAGCTGAGGGACAATGGAATCGCCTGCCCGCACAGGGAAGAGCCGGTAGAGGTTCAACTCGAGCGCTGGAGAAAGATGCTCAACGGCGAATATAAAGAAGGCGAAGCTGTGGTTAGAATAAAGACAGATCTTAAGCATCCGAACCCAGCCGTTCGCGACTGGCCCGCTCTTAGGATAATCGACAACCCGAGCCATCCAAGAACAGGTGACAAGTACCGCGTCTGGCCGCTTTACAACTTCGCCTCAGCCATAGATGACCATGAGCTGGGCGTTACGCACATCTTCCGCGGCCAGGAGCACGCCGAGAACGAGACAAGACAGCGCTACATCTATGACTACTTTGGCTGGGAATATCCCGTCACCGTTCACCACGGCAGGCTCTCAATTGAGGGTGTTATTCTCAGCAAGTCTAAGACTAGGAAGGGAATAGAGGAAGGCAAATACTTCGGCTGGGACGATCCAAGGCTTGGGACCATAAGGGCGCTCAAAAGGCGCGGTATAAGGCCGGAGGCTATAAGAGAGCTTATTATAGAGGTCGGCCTTAAGAGGAGCGACACGACGATAAGCTGGGACAATCTTGCTGCCATAAACAGGCGCATAGTCGAGCCAATAGCCAACCGTTACTTCTTCGTTGCCGACCCGATACCTATGTATATTGAAGGCTACGATGAAGAATTCGTGGCAGAGGTACCGCTGCATCCGGATCACCCGGACAGGGGAGTCAGAAAGCTTAAGTTCGAGCCAGGCAGGCCCGTCTACGTCTCCAAGGATGATATGGAACTGTTCAAACCGGGTAGCTTCGTCCGTCTCAAGGACCTCTTCAATGTGGAAATCCTTGAAGTTTCAGAGGAAGGCATAAAAGCCAGGTTCCACAGCATTGAGTACGAAATCGCCAGAGAAAACCGCTGGAGGATGGTGCACTGGGTCACTGAAGGCAGGGCCTGTGAGGTTCTCATCCCGCAGGGCGACGAGCTGATAGTCAGAAAAGGCCTGCTCGAGAATGATGCCAACGTCAAGGTTGATGACGTTGTCCAGTTTGAGCGTTTCGGCTTTGTAAGGATAGATGATGTAACACCCGAGAAAGTGGTGGCGATATTTGCCCACAAGTGACCTCTTCTTTTATTTTCCATGCAAAACAAAAAAGGATAGGAGGCCTATTCAGGCCTTTTCGGGCACAAGTTTGTCGCCGAAGAGACCGAACAGAATCACTACCGCGGCAATGATTCCCGAGACAATGTAGACGCCGCCAGCCTTGAAGACTGCAAAGAGGGCATAGAGACCACCAACGAGGAACAGCACCGCTGCTATTCCAGCCATTGCGAGGGCTGAAGTTGATGGTTTTTCCTTGGAAGCCAGCACTGGATAGAGCTCAAAAATTGCCGTGAAGAACGTTGTCACACTCACTGCTTTGAGCACCATGTCTGCTATTGATGGAGAGGAGTCTATTACGCCTATTGCAAGGGCCACAGCTACAAGATAGGTGGCAGCTTTATTCCTGCTCACCCTAAGGGTTGATTCAACTATCTGGAGACCGACCTCCGCAGTTGGCAGCAGACTGGTGATACCTGCAAAGAACGCAGAGATTCCTATGAGGAGTATCAGCGTCGGATAGTCCGCAAGGATGTGTGGCAGTTCGCCCATGAGCTGAATAGCACCCTCTTCGCCACCATAGACATACTGGAGAAGCCTGTCAGGGGTGGTGGGAGCAATTGCATAGACAACAGTTATCGTTGATAGAACCCCGATGAAAAGCTGAACCAGGATCCCAACCCCAATGATTACTTTCGCGTTAAAGCGCTCGTTGATAAAGCTTCCAAGCATCAAGTAGAATGCAAATCCAAGTCCAACACCGTAGATTGCCCTTTCAGCGGCAGCTTTTATAAGGTCAAGTGTTATTGGGTGCCTTGCAACGAGCATGTGCTTGGCCATTGCCAGGTAGGTGGCACCCTCAGATATCTGTACCTTGAACGCAACCGTAGTTATTGTAACCGCGACGACAAATATCACAGAACCTATCGCCATGATTGCGAAGGTCTTCTCTTTAGCCCTAGTGAGGATAACGAAGGCTATGGCAAACATCAGTATCTTGGCTATGAGCCTGGCGACGGTTCCTGTTCCAAGAACTGGTGAGAGAACGGTCAGCATGGTGTTGGCGGTGTAGTACGAGAGGAACATTGCAATGGCAGCGAAGATTGAGAGCACCATAGCGGGCCGTTTTGAGACTTTGTTGTAGAGTTCAACGAAGTAGTAGCCGGATTTCATGACGGTCTCAGCCTCGAGTATTGCGACATACGTCAGTATTGCAAGGAATACTAAGTGCACAATCATTCCAGTCAGACCGTACTGGAGCCAGAACTGTGGGAATAGACCGATGCTACCTACTCCAGTGGCGAATCCGGCAACAAGGAATATCAGGTATATTGTCCACTTCTTAATCTCGTCCATGGTTTCACCCCCTGGTTTGTATATCCCACAATTGACGTTTGAGGTTAAAAATATGACTCCCCACGAGGAACGTCTAAAAGTTCTTACTTCCAGTTTATGGAGTAAATTTTGCCAAAAATGAAACAAATGGGAAGACTCACTCAAAGAAACCTCTCCACTTCACCAATCCAAGCAAGAACCGGTGGGGTAGCTTTTCGTGGTGGGGGTAAATCCTTATCGCATAGTTCCAGCAGGAATCACCGAGGTGCCTCAGAGCACTTCCCTCATAGGTGTAGAGCCACCCCCGAGCTCCTTTGGATGCCTCAGCTCAACGATATGCGGTTTCTCTATGCGTTGCTCCTCGGCATGGACGCCGTAGTAGAGCTCAAGACGGACGTCTTCGGGCTTAAGTTCATCGAGGTAGACGAGGACCTCAAGTCTGCTTCCATCTTTTATGACGACACTTTCGATGCTCACGTTGCCCCATGCGCCAATAACGCGGTCTTTCCATGTGGCCATCTCTTTGGCACCGATGTAGTTATCTCTCGTGAGCCAGATGTAGTTACTCATAGCCTTGGAATAGAAGCGATCCATGTACTCCTTGACCATCCTGTGAGTGCTGAAGCGCGGGGCTATGCTCTTGATGCTCTCCTTCATCATGTAAATCCATTTCCCGCGGTTGCCGTAGTAAGTTGGGATTATCTCCTTCTCCAGTAGATTGTAGAGGCTCTCTGCGTCCTTTATGTCGTCGGCCTCGGTCTCAGGCTCCGTACTCTCCTCTCCAATGATCCACCCGTTCCTGCCGTTGTAGCCTTCCACCCACCAGCCCTCGTAGATGCTCGCGTTGAGCACTCCGTTCAGCCCGGCTTTCATTCCACTCGTTCCACTAGCTTCCATCGGCCTGCGCGGATTGTTGAGCCAGAGGTCAACTCCAGCCACCATGAGCCTTGCACTTCCCATATCGTAGTTCTCAAGGACGAATATCTTGCCCCTGAACTCGGGCATCTGAGAGACCTCGTAGACTTTCTTTAGGAACTCTTTGCCGGCCTCATCCATTGGATGGGCCTTTCCACCAAAGACTATGTAGACTGGCCTCTCTGGGTTGTTCAGAAGTCTCTTGAGCCTTTCAATATCCGTAAAGAGTAGGGTGGCGCGCTTGTAGGTCGCGAAGCGCCGGGCAAAGCCTATGATGAGCGCGTTCTCGTCTATCTCCGGCAGGGGCTCATCTATTCCAAGCCTCTCGTTCCTCGCCTTAATCTTCCTCTTCAGTAGCTCTATGAACTCCCTTTTGGCCTTAAGATGGGCCTCCCAGAGCTCTTCATCGGGAATCCTCTCAATGGCGTACCACAGACCCTCGATGTTCGTGTGCTCGCGCCATGCCTTTCCGAGATAGCGGTCAAAGAGCTTTCTCATCTCGCTGTGGACCCAGGTCATGGTGTGTACGCCGTTGGTGATGCCCTCGATGGGTATCTCATCCAGCGGAACTCCGGGCCAGAGATTCTGCCACATGCGCTTGCTTACCTCGGCATGGAGCTTACTGACGCCGTTGACGTAGCTGGAGGTTCTTATGGCCAGTAGGGTCATGTTGATTTCATCCCCCTCACGGCCGAGCTCCAGGAGTCTCTCGTCCTTACCCTCAAGGAACTTGGCAAGCCTCTTCCTGACCTCCTCAATTGGGAAGCGATCGTGGCCCGCTGGAACTGGGGTGTGCGTGGTGAAAACCGTAGTCCCTCTGACAATACTCAACGCCTCGGTAAAGGTCAACCCTTCATCCATGTACCAGGTTATCCTCTGGAGGTTAGCAAAGGCTGGATGCCCCTCGTTGAGGTGGACAACGCCGGGTTCAACGCCCAAAGCTTTAAGCAGGCGCATTCCACCGATTCCTAGAAGTATCTCCTGCTTTATGCGCTTGTCTATCTCGGCATTGTAGAGGTAGTCGCATATGGTTCTGTCGTCCGCGCTGTTCTCGGGAACGTCGGTGTCCAGTAGATATATCTTCACCCTTCCAACCTCAACCTTCGAGGCCCTCGCGTAAACGATTCTGTCCTCTATGGGGACCTCTATAAGGAGTGGCTTTCCATCCTTCCCGAGAACCGGTTTTATCGGCATCTCCTCTGGCCTGTACTCTGGGAAGATCTCGATCTGTCTTCCGTCTCTGTCTATCTCCTGCTTGAAGTAGCCGTGCTTATAGAGCAGACCTATTGCTATGAAAGGCAGGCCAAGGTCACTGGCGGTCTTCACGTGGTCACCAGCGAGTATCCCCAGACCACCAGAGTATATGGGCAGAGTCCTGCTTATGCCGTACTCCATGCAGAGATACACTATGGGCTTGTCCCACTTGGGATAGTTGGTTGAGAACCAGGTCGAATCTGGATCCATATAATCCCGGAACTGTTCCACAACGAGCTCGTAGAGGTTCATGAAGTCGTCGTCCTTCAGAAGCTCCTCAAGGCGCTCCTCAGAAACGTCGAGAAGGAGCTTAACCGGATTCTTGTGTTCCCTCCAGTGTTCCGGGTCAATATACTCCCAGAGCCTCGTTGCCCTCCTGTTCCAGCTCCACCAGTAGTTGTAGGCCAGATCAGCCAAATCCTTGATGGGATGGGGAAGCTTCTCCCTGATTAAATCGTGGGTGGGAGTTTCAACGTCGGCCATGGCAACCACCTATGTATCATTTTCGGTGATACTATGTGGGGAGCGGGGTTAAAAAGGATTTTGGGAGTGCCCAGAAAAGTGCACCCGGAGAAGGAAAAGAAGAGAAGGGCTCAGGCCTTCTCAAGCTGGAAGGGGCTGATATAGTCGCCGTACTTCTCCCTGGCCTCGAGCAGCCTCTTCCTCTCCTCCTCGAGAACCTGGAAGAGCTCCTCCGGAGCTTCCTTAACCTGCTCGCGGTAGATCTTCTCGATACGTTCTATCTTCGCCAGAAGTTCCGGAACCCTAATGGTGAACTGCTTCTCGTAGTCCTCCCTGCTATAGTCCTTGTTGAGAACCTCCCTGAAGAGCCTCGCTAAGTCCTCATACTTCGGGATGTAGCCTATGGGAGTCTCTATGGCATTGACGTCGCCGTGAACGCGGAGCTCCATCCACTTGAGCCAGACTGCCTTGTCTAGCTTATGGTTGAGCCAGTTGCCGTCCTCATCGCGGAGGAAGTAGTTCACCGCGAATATCTTGGGGGCTTTTCTGAGCTTCTTCTCAAACTCAAGGTAGTTCTCGATATATTCGCCGAGGGGAACGCTCATGAAGTCGAGTATAGCCATCGGGTTGAAGGCTCTAACTCCTTCCTTTCCAAGGGTTGCGGCGGTTGTCTCACTCTCAAGAGCAGCACCCATCGTTATGACGCCATGCTTCCAGTCGAAGGCTTCCCTGACTGGCGGCCATGTGTCCTTGTCCCTGCCTCCGAAGATCATGCCACCAACCTCGACGCCGCAGGGAGCCTCAAGCGCTTCAAGGTCAACATTCGGGAAGTGCTCAAGGCTGACTGTGAAGCGAGCGTTCTTGTGGCTCGGTGGAATCTCGTTTCCTTCGGCGTCTTTCTTTCCGCGCCACCACTCCCCGCTGTGGTTTTCACCCTCGTCTGGTATTGGCACGCCCATCTCGTTCCAGTAGGGCTTTCCGTCCTTGACGAGGACGTTGGAGAAGATTATCTCGACGGGCGAATGGAGAACCTGCCAGATTATTGGGTCGTCCTCGGGGTTGACGCCCTGGATTATGCCAAAGACACCCTTCTCGACGTTTGCTCCACGGGCTATTCCGTTCATAGGTACGATGAACGTCAAATCATCGCCGACGATGTTCTCCCAGGATATCATGGCGGTCGATGTCTTTCCGCACATGCTGGGATAAGCGCCGGTGAAGTAGGTCTTCCTGCCTTTGGGACCGTTTACTCCCATCAGGAACATGTGCTCGCTGAGCCAGCCCTCTCTAACGGCGCGCTGGATGGTGAGCCTGAATGCGAGCTTCTTAAGGCCTATCGTGTTACCGCCGTACTGGGTGTTGACGGAGTAAACGGTCTCATCAACGAGGTCGATGTAGATGCGCCTCTTATCGAGGTTCTTGCTGGTCTTCCTCTCGTCGAGCTCCCCAGCTGAGTGGACAAACTTGAAGAATCGCGCACTTCTTCCGAGGCGTTTAAACTCTTCGTAGCCCTTCCTGTAAAGGATGAACTCTGAGTGGGCTACATAAGCAGAATCCGTGAGCTGGACGGCAGGAATCGTGAAGACCGAGTTCTTCGGCCCAAGGACGAAGAAGCACACGAAGAGCTCCTTACCCCTCATAACTCCTTTCATCAGCTCGCGGATTTCCTTCAACCCCTCGTCCCTATCCTTAGTGTTGAGGAAGGGAATCTTCTTTCCACAAGGAACGAGGAGTTTAGTATTGGCCTTGTCGCGGGCCTGGTCGTAGTAGTTGTCGTAATGGACGGTGTGGTTCGGTGTCTCGAGAATCTTTTCCTCACCGTAGTAGAGCGCCTTCCAGCGGACGTAGAACTCGTCCTCTTCGTTGTCAGTACAGACGAAAACCTTGCTTGGTTCAAGCCACTCAATCCACTCCACCAAAAACTTGTGAAGCTCTGGATTGTCGATGGCTTTAATCTTCTCAAATTGCTCTTTATCGAGAAGCTTTTCAAGCCTTTCGAGGGCATTCATGTTATCGCCTCCAGAAAGAGTTGAACGATGTCTTAAATAGTTTATTTGGTAAACCTCGTTCCTCAGTGTATTTATAAGTTCAGTCATGTCCCCGTACGCAAAGTATATTAACCTCTGGCAATATAGTCCAGCGGTGCATGGAATGAAGGCAGTTATTCTGGCGGGGAAGGGAACTAGACTACTTCCGCTTACAGTCTACAGACCAAAGTCCATGATACCGTTCTTCAACAGGCTGCTGATGGAGTACACTTTCCAGAACCTCATCAAAGCCGGGGTTGAGGAGATATACATTCTCTTTGGCTATCTCAAGAAGCGCATCATGGAGTACTTCGGCGAGGGCAGCCAGTGGGGAGTTGAGATACACTACTCCAACGGCAAGAACGTCAAGCTTGGGACGGCAGGTGCGATAAAAAGGTGGTCACTCACATAGACGAGACATTTTTCGTCGTTTCCAGTGATGTGCTCACGAACCTTGACCTCAAGGCGCTCTACAACTACCACATCAGGAAAAGGGCCTCGCGACGATAGCACTGTCCAAAGTTGAAGATCCAACGCAGTATGGCGTAACCATAATAGACCACAACGGCTGAATCATTAGATTCGTCTGAGATAAGGGGCTTCGCCCTGCTCGGGGATGATGTGGAAATCGGCAGAAACGTTAAAATAGAGCGTTCGGTGATATTATCAAATGTCACGATAGATGAAAGTGTCGAGATTGAGGAAGCCATAATAGGCGAGAATGTTCACATAGGTAAGGGCGTGATTATCCAGTCCGGAAGCCTTATAGGTGATAACACGCTCATCGAAGACTTCAGCAAGATCGGCTCCAACGTTAAGGTTTGGGTGGAGTCGAGGATTGGTAGGGAAAGTATTATACTGCCTGACTGAGGTGGTGAATGTGGAAGTGTATTACTCCCAGAGGTTCAACCCCGAGGAGCTTGCCCTTCTTGGAAGGGCCATAGGAACGATATCCCACGGGACCATAATCGTCGGAAGGGACGGCAGAGCGATTTCCCGCTACGGAAAGAGGGCAATGGTGGTCGGAATAGTCAGCACCGGCTCGACCATAATGGACGTCAGGCTCATTCCCCTCATAGCGCTCAAAGATTTTGCCCACAGGAAGGGCCTTCCCCTGGCTTACGTCTACTACTACGGCGGCGTTAGGGTTTACGTCAGCGGCATAGACAGCGAGGAAATAAAGGCCATCCTCGAGAGCAAGAGCTTCATAGAAGCGCAGCCCAACGACATTGGCGCGACAGTCTATTATCCCAACGCTCTCGACGACTTCCTGCACGAAATATTCAAGCACTACAACTTCCGCGTTAAGGGCAAAGCCCTCGTGGATGCAATGAACACCCCCGCGGTGCTCTTCTTCCCAAGGATAAGCGACCACTTCGGCTTCGAGGTCGAGCTGATAAACGACATGATGACGAGCTATTTACCGCCGAAACCGAAGGAGGTCTTCCTTCATAAGCTGAACAAGGGGGACTACGACTTTGGACTGCGCTTCAGGCCAGAAGGTGTCGTCGAGTTATACAAAGATGGCGAAGAGCTTGAGTTTAGCAGCATGTGGAAGCTCCTCGATCACATGAAGAAGAACCTTTGAGATTTTTTACTCTCTCTTTTAAAGCCTTCAAAAAATCCAAAGAGAAAAGCGTTAAAAGGGGAGTCCCTTATACCTTTCCCGTTCATTTTGGGGGTGGCACCTGTGGGAATGTTCATTGTCATTGAAGGCATCGATGGTGCAGGCAAATCAACTCAGGCAAGGCTTCTGGCGGAGTGGTTCAAAAAGAAAGGCTACGACGTTGTTCTGACGAAAGAGCCGACCGATACCGCCTTTGGAAAGCTCATCAGGAGGCTCGTCCTAACGGGTGGTAAGGAAGGTATAATAGATGGCGCTCGAATAAGCCACGAAGCAGAGGCGCTCCTCTTCGCGGCCGACAGGGCTGAACACGTTCATAAGCTGATAAAACCCTCCCTCAAGACAGGGAAGATCGTTATTTCAGATCGCTACTTCTACTCCTCACTCGCCTACCAATGGGCTCGCGGTCTCGACCTCGAGTGGCTGATTGACTTAAACCGCTTTGCTGTAAGGCCTGACCTCGTTATTCTGCTTGATTTGCCGGTCAAGGAGAGCATGAAGCGCATAAACGGCAGGAGCATAAAGACGGAGTTCGACAAGATAGCAGAGCTTCAGAAGAAGGTCAGGGAGAACTATCTCAAGCTTGCGGAGAGGTTCCCCGAGATGAGGATAGTGAACGCACTGGCAAGCGTGGAAGACATCCACAACGACATCGTGGCCCTGGTCGAGCACGAGCTCCTCAAGAAGTAAGGGGTCGGCCAGTGCCGATGTCATCATGTGCCGCACGGAGCGCGGTCTCAGACCGGTAAACGCTCCTCATCCCCCGCTTTTCTTCGGCGGATTCTTTTTAAACCTTGAGGCGAACTCTTCTCGGCCGATGACGAGCGTTAGCCACGCTGAGCGGTGAGGAAAAGAGGGTTAGCCGAGGCCTTAAAAGTTTTAAAATAGACTTCACAGCACCTTATGGTGGTCTGATGTCGCTTAAAGAATTTTACAGGCACTTTAGATGGTGGATGGAGCCAAAAGATGTAAGGGCAGTGCAGAGGTTTCATTCAATAGTCCGCTTTTTTGAAAGCCAGAGTTACAAGGCCTCAAGCGTTCTTGACCTCTGCGCTGGAACCGGGATTGCAGGGGTAGCTGCGGCCAAAGCCCTTTCTGCATCAAAATTGACAATTGTGGAAGCTAGAAAGGAGGATTTAGAAAAAGCAAGAGAGTGGCTTGAAATAGCCAGCATAAACCCAGAACTCAACCTGATTGCTGGAGATGTCTTGACACTTCCCACTCTCGTGGACAAGCACGACGTTGCCGTTCTTTGGGGACATACAATGCCGCATTTTGACCCGTTTGAGGTGGTAAGATTGTTCGCTGGTGTTGCCGTTGTTCTAAGTGAGGATGGGACTTTCTTTATCGAAGAAACAGACAGAATAAGCAGGTTTCTCTACCACTCCAACTACAAGAACTTTTTAGTTGAGGCAAAAACAGAAGAGTACACGCTAGTTTCACTTCACGAGGGATACGATGTTCGAAGGGGGATCGAGAAGAGGGGATACTACAGACTGCCGGGCTTTGAGAAGGTCACGGAGATGGAGCTGAGGGCATGGGACTTAGCTTCACAGCTCGCCCTGGGAAAGATTTTCTTCAAGGATGCCGAATTGATAACTCCACCAGAGCACGGTGTTTCGGGAGTTTCGGAGGTTCTCATCTTCAAGCGACCAAGAAGAAAAATTGCTCGTGAGATTTACTCTGAATTTCAGAACTCCTGGTAAGCCTGTACTATGCAATATAATTCTGCTTGAAGCATATAATGGGTATAGGGACTGACCCGAGTGAAAGGAAAGGGGAGAAAAGTTAAAGATGCTTCCTCAAAAACTCTCCGACCTTCGCTCTCCACTCCTCGGGATGGAACTTGAGCGTCCTGACATGGGCAGCATCGGTTACCCAGAGCTCAACGTTTGGGTTTATCTTCCTGTTCCTCTCGTAGAACTCCCTAACCTCATCCACCATGACGAGTGGATCCTTTTCGCCGGCTATCAGTAGGAGTGGCTTTCTGATCCTGTCCGAGTATTTCAGCGGGTGAAACTCCCTGCCGCCGCTAAAGAGCTTTGTAAAAGGCTTGACGAAGATGTAGAGCCACTCAGGAAGGCTAGCGAAGTACCTGAGACCTCTCGCCCCTGTCTTGTCGAGATCCATCGGTGGTGAATCTGCAACACCGCAGCAGACTTCTTCAATCTCGGCCAGCGAGCGTATCGTCACTATGGCGCCCATGGAGAATCCGACGAGGGCTATCTTCCCGGCCCTTTCTGGATGGTTTTCCTTGAGCCACCCAACGGCAGCCTTGATGTCGAGCAGTTCTCTGTCACCAACGGTCGTGTACTTTCCCTCGCTTCTTCCGTGAGCCCGGAAGTCGAAGGCAAGGACGTTGTAGCCCTCCCCGAGGAGGAACTCGATAACCGGTTTCATATAGACGTCGTCCCATCTGCTCCTTGTGTAGCCGTGAAGAGGGATAACAGTTTTCTCGCTCCCATTGTCGATCCACCAGCCGCTGAGCTTCAGGCCGTCCTCAGTGGTGAACTCAACGTCCTCGTATTCGAAGCCAAAATCTCGGGGTGTCCAGTCTTCCACAAGCCGGGGGGGCTTCACCATCTTGTAGCCGATGAATGCGACGAAGAGAATAAAGAGGAAGATAAGAATCCCAAGGCCAATAAGCCAGCCCATGCTATCACCTCACTCTGATTCTGCTTTGCTGACCTCGAGGTTCTTCATATGCCATATCATCGGCATAGCCAAGAGCACAAGGATTGCGCCTATGGGGAAGAGTATTCTGTAGTTCTCGCCGGCCAGATCAACTATGGCACCGCCGACTATTCCTGCCAGCAGCACCGGAAGGGAGCGCGTCGCCTCAAAGAAGCCATAGTATCTGCCAGTGAAGGCCTCTTTTTCATAGTGGGTAAGCAGATCGCCAATGACAGGGTAGGATGCAGCCATCAGGATTCCCCAGCCGATTCCCGCTATTCCAAGGGCTATCACTATCTCCGTCTGGCTCGTTATGAACCAGCCCCAGAGCTGCGGTAGTGCAAAGATAACGCCGCCAAGGATTATGCTGAGCCTCCTGCCGAGCTTGTCGTAGATGAGACCTCCCGGTAGAGCACCTAGCAGAACAGTGACATTAAAGAGCGCCATGAGGTAGAGGCCGAGGGAGGTCACAGCTTTAACGTTCTCCTCGCTGGCCGAGCCGTGGAGGATGTACGCCAAGATGCCGTAGAGGAAAATCGCTATGAACTCGAAGCTCATCCACCAGAGTGTCTGAGCCGCGTAGAACTTGAGGAAGTCACGGTTTTCGACGATGCTCTTGAGGTAATCCTTGAGGCTCTCGTTCTCCTCAATCTCCGGTGCTTCGGGCTCTTTAACGATGAAGTAAACGAAGAGGGCCGCACCTATGAGGAAGAAAGCCGTAACGAGGAATGGAACCTTGAGGTAGGGCGTCTGTGCAAGGGCCTTTATCCCTTCGCTCTCACCAGTTTCGGCCACGGCCTTTGCTATGAGGTAGCCGGCAAGGCCGAAGAGGAAGAGGTTGCCGGCCCATTCGAGGAGTGTGATAACTCCGCTGGCCTTACCCCTCTGACCGCTCTCGATGGTGTCGGGCATCAAAGCCCTATACTGTGCTGTGTAAAGGTGCATCGAGAGGTAGAAGAAGCCCAGCGTCAGTGCAAAGCCCCAGAGTGGAACTCCCATGGCGTAGGCAGTGTAGATCATCAACGCAGCTATTCCTGCCAGAAGACCACCCACCATAATGAATGGCCTTCTCCTTCCGTGCCTTGATTTGAGCGTATCGCTGTAATAGCCGAGAAGAACGGGGATGAACAGACCGATGAAACCCTCGAAAGCCAAAATCGTTCCTTTCACAAAGGCCGATTGTGTGTAGCTCGAAAGCAGCGGGAAGGAGAGGCCCTTATTCAGTGCCCAGCCGACGCTCCTGCTGAATCCGAGCAGGGCCAGACCGAGAACAACACTCCAGCTGAAGCCTTTCCTGTTCATGGTTTCACCTCCTTATTTTGACACCTTTATGTTAAAACGGAGTTTTTACATTTTCGGTTCGAAGGACTAAGAAAAGGAGTAAGAATAGAAAAGGTCTCAGTCCATATCGGGTACGTAGTCGTAGATGTTGCCCTTCCCCCTGACGATGTCTCCCCTTCTGACGAACTGCATGGCTATCATTGCTAGTATGAAGAACAGCGTTGCGAAGGGCAGTAGCGTTTTATATCCAGCCACGTCTATGAACGCTCCGGAGAGGGGCGGTGCCACAAGGTTTGCGGCCTGGCTGAAGAAGTAGTAGAGACCCGTGTAGCCACCGAGCTTTTCTTCGGTGGTCATGTCGACAACCATCGGCAGGGAGTTGACGTTGACCATTGCCCAGCCTATGCCGCCGACGAAGAACAGTCCCATGAAGCTCATCACTACCGGGTCGTTGAGGGAGCTGCTGGCCGGCTTCGAGCTTTCACCGAGCTGGTAAGCTAAGAGCATTATAGCAACGACTATGAGAAGGCCAAGGGTTATCGTCCTCTTTCTTCCAAAGCGGCCACCTATGAAACCGGCGGGAATGGCAAATATCATGAAGCTAAGCGAGAAGACCCCCAGCATGAAGGCTCCAGTGCTCTCCTCAATTCTGAGGTGATACTTGGCGTAGCTCGTGAAGAAGGTCTCCAGAGAGTTGAAGGCGATGAACCAGAAGAATATCGCCACAAGGATGGCAAAGAGGCTCCTTTCCTTACTCGCGAAGACGTCCTTGAGGTTCTCCTTTAACTCGCCGAAGCTCTTTCTGGTTGTTTCCTTGAGAAGCTTCTTGAGCTCAAGCTTCTTCCCAGGGACGCGGTACTCCTCGGGCTCGGGGACAAAAAGGACCACGAGCAGGTTGGCAAGGAGCATTATCGCCGCACCAAGATAGAAGGGATATGCGTAGTTCATATCGTAAAGGGCTTTACCGCCGAAGTAAGCGAGCAGGGCGCCGAGGCCGCCCATGAAGTTAATTATTCCATTCGCTTGACTTCTCTTTTCACTCGGCGTTATGTCCGGCATAAATGCTATGACCGGCGAGCGGAAGAGGGCCATGAAGAAGTTCATGAATATAATAGTTCCCATAAAGAGGGCAAGGCTTTCGTATTCCCTGGCCACGGGAATGAGCGCGAACATAAGAGCGGCCGAAGGTGCACCGAGGAGAATGTAAGGCTTCCTCCTTCCGAGTTTGGTGCGCGTCATATCGCTTAAAGCCCCAAGGAAAGGGAGGAGCAAAACCGCGAATAGGTTGTCTATCGTCATGATAAAGCCAGTAACAGTCTTGCTGAGGTGGAATGTATCCTGCAGGAAAATCGGTACGTAAGCGTTGTAGAGAGCCCAGATGATGCTTATCCCAAAGAAACCAAAACCAAGGATAAATATCCTGCTGTACCTGAAGTCTTTCATGTTCATCACCCATCTATTTTAGTCCCCAATGAACTGGAACGCTGAGTTTTTAAGGTTTTTTTGGTCTCCGCAAATGTGGGAGTGGCGATGGTATCACCAACGATCCTCGGACACAGGGGCTTCAGGGGAAGGCTTGAGAACACGCTTCCCGCCTTTAGAAGGGCGCTCAGATACGCCGATGGAATAGAATTCGATGTGAGAGTCGCAGGCGACGGAAAGCTTGTGGTTCATCACGACGAGGGTTTTCAGGCTAACGGTTCTTATCGGTATATCCGGGAGCTGAGCCTGAGGGAACTGCGAAGGGTACATCCCAACGGGAGGCTCATCCCAACGGTCAGGAATGTTTTTAGGGAATTCTCTGGAGCCTTACTCAACGCTGACCTGAAAGAGATAGATGCTGTGGGGGGAACCCTGAGGCTCGCGGAAAGGTTTGGGATTCTTGAAAACGTAGTTTTTTCAACAGAAAACAGAGAAATTGCAGAACACCTCATGAAGGAATGTCCATCCTGCAAGGTGGGCTTTTCCATAGTCAGCTACTCATCTATTACCCATCTTGCCGGACTGAAAGGTCTCTATTCCGTCCACGTGCCGATTGATACCATCGGTTACGTCGGCTACAAAGCGTTGGTGGTTCTCCTCAGAACCCTAAGGAAGCGGGGGACGAGGGTTTACCTCTGGAACTACCAGATGGATGAACTCTACTGGGTCTCGAGGATCCTCCCCTTTGTCGACGCGGTCATCTCGGACGACCCTGCCAGATTGAGAAAAAGTTTTTACCCCAAAGGTCTATTCGCTGGAGGCGATGGCAATGCTATGGGAACGTGATAGGGTTATCGTCCTCGGACACCGCGGGTACATGAGCAAATACCCTGAAAACAGTCTCTTGGCTTTTAGAAAGGCCGTGGAAGCCGGGGCAGATGGAATCGAGCTCGACGTCTGGCTCACCCAGGACGGAAAAGTCATAGTTATGCACGACGAGAGCATAGATAGGACAAGCAACCTAAGCGGAAAGCAGAAAGAAATGACGCTGGAGGAGCTCAAGAAGGCGGACATAGGCATGGGCGAGAGGATTCCAACGCTTGAGGAAGTTTTTGAGGTTCTTCCAAAAGATGCACTGATTAACGTCGAGCTCAAGGACGTCGATACAGCGAGGGAAGTTGCCAGAATAGTTAGCGAGAACGATCCCGAGCGGGTCATGATATCCTCCTTCGAGATTGAGGCACTCAGGGAATACCGGAAGCAGGACACGGAAACGGCCATGGGGCTGCTCATAGATAGGGAAGAAGTTGTACCCCTCATACCGAAGCTCAAGGAAGAGCTCGACCTCTGGTCGATAAACGTCCCGATGGAGGCCATTCCAGTAATTGGCCTCGAGAAGACGGTTCAGGCACTCCACTGGGCCCGTTCGATGGGCCTCAAGGTCGCCCTCTGGACGGAGAACGACGTTCTCTTCTACAAAGACGATAACTTGGCCAAGCTGAAGGGCCTCTTCGAGATCGTCATAGCGAATGACGTTGAGAGGATGATTGAGTACTTAAGGAGATTGGGACTCAGGTAAGGCAACGACCGAAGCCCTAATATACCATCTTTTACTTTTCTCATCACTGGTGAACAGGGATGGACAGGTTCATTCTCTCGCTTGATGAGGGAACTACCTCAGCCAGGGCCATAGTCTTCGACAGGGAGAGCAACGTTCTCGGCGTTGGTCAGTACGAGTTCCCCCAGCACTATCCCAGACCAAGCTGGGTCGAGCACGACCCGGACGAGATATGGGAGGCCCAGTTCAGGGCGATAAAGACCGCTATCGAACGGGCTAAAATCGAGCCAACTCAGATAGTGGCGATAGGCGTTACCAACCAGCGCGAGACGACGATAGTCTGGGATAAAAGCGGAAAGCCGCTCCACAACGCGATAGTCTGGCAGTGCAGAAGAACCGCTGAGATGGTCGAAGAAATAAAGCGGGAATACGGCGAGGTCATCAAGGAGAAGACAGGGTTAGTTCCGGATGCTTACTTCTCGGCCAGCAAGCTTAAGTGGCTCCTCGACAACGTACCTGGCCTAAGGGAGAAGGCCGAGAAAGGCGAGGTTCTCTTCGGAACGGTTGACACCTTCCTCATCTACCGCCTCACGGGCGAGCATGTTACGGATTACTCAAACGCATCCAGGACAATGCTCTTCAACATCAAGAAGCTCGAATGGGACGACGAGCTTCTCGAAATTTTTGGGGTTCCCGAGGGCGTCCTGCCCGAAGTCAAAGAGTCGAGTGAAATCTACGGTTACACAAAGAAAGAACTTCTCGGCGCTGAAATTCCCGTAAGTGGCGACGCGGGCGACCAGCAGGCAGCTCTATTCGGCCAGGCCGCCTTCGAGACGGGCATGGTTAAGGCAACATACGGAACCGGAAACTTTATCCTGGCCAACACGGGCAAGACCGTCCGCTATTCAGATAACCTGCTCACCACGGTAGCGTGGGGGTTAAATGGAAAAGTCTCCTATGCCCTTGAGGGGAGCGTCTTCATAACAGGGGCGGCAGTTCAATGGCTCCGCGACGGAATCAAAATCATAAAGAGCGCGCCGGAGACGGAGGAACTCGCCCGGAAGCTGCAGAGTAACGAGGGGGTTTACTTCGTTCCTGCCTTCGTTGGCCTTGGAGCCCCTTACTGGGATCAGTTCGCGAGGGGGCTGCTAATTGGCATAACGCGCGGAACTGGTAGGGAGCACCTTGCAAGGGCGACGCTGGAAGCCATAGCCTACCTGACGCGCGACGTGGTCGAGGAGATGGAGAGACTCGTGGGGATAAAGGAGCTCCGCGTCGATGGGGGAGCAACAGCGAACGACTTCCTGATGCAGTTCCAGGCGGATATACTCAACAGGAGGGTCGTCAGGCCCGTTGTGAAGGAGACTACTGCCTTGGGAGCGGCGTATTTGGCGGGACTGGCCGTCGATTACTGGGAGGGCCTCGAAGAAATAAAGAGCCTGTGGAAGGCAGAGAAGGTCTTCGAGCCAGTGATGGACGAAGAAACCCGCAGGAAGCTCTACCGCGGCTGGAAGGAGGCAGTAAAGAGGGCTATGGGCTGGGCCAAGGTTGTGGATGCTTGACGAAGGCATGGCCCGTTTTTTCTTTCATCTTTAAACGGGAGGAGTGAACCCGAACGCCATATATGTTCATTCGGTTGATGTCTACTAATGCTCTCCCCTTTTATGCCCAGAACTGTTCTTTCCTTCCTTTTGGGCCAAACCTGAGGTTAAAGAAAGCTTTAAAACGGTGAAAGTCCTTTCTCAAGTTAAATCGGAGGGAGAAAATATGAAAACCAAGGTCGCCATAATCGGCGCGGGAATAAGCGGCGCAAGCATAGCACGCGTTCTGAGCAGGTACGAGAACCTTGAAGTGCATCTGATTGAGAAAGCTCCAGACGTCGGCTGGGGCGTCAGCAAGGCCAACACAGCCTTAATTCACGGCGGCTACGATGACGACCCGAAAAAGTACCCGATGAGGGCCAAGTTGTGCATCCGTGGTAACAGACTCTGGCACCAGTGGGTTAAAGAACTTCAGATTCCCCACGTCTGGAACGGGGCCTTGATAGTGGCAACGAAGGAAGAGGACTTCGACGAGCTTGAGAAACTTTTGGAGCGTGGAAGGGAGAACGGCGTGCCCGAGATGAGGATAGTCGATAAGGAAGAGCTCTTCCACCTTGAGCCTAACCTCACGAAGGAAGCCATTGGAGCGCTGTGGGTTCCAATAGTAGGTCAGATAGGTCCAATTCCAGCGGTTATAGCGATAGTCGAGAATGCAGTTGCCAACGGCGTCAAAACCCACCTTGAGACCGAAGTTACCGGGATAAAGGTGGAGAACGGCGAGGTTAGAGGTGTTGAGACGAAGGATGGCTTCATAGAGGCGGACATAGTTATTAACGCCGCCGGACTTTACGCCGACGAGATAGCTAGGATGGCGGGGATAGACTACTTCGAGATTCACCCGAGGAAGGGCGAGTACTTCCTCTTTGATGAGAGCATCCCCGGACCGAGGCGCGTTCTCTTCCCAACGCCGACGCCAATAAGCAAGGGCATAGTTGTCACAACAGAGATCAGCGGACACCTCATGATAGGACCGAACGCCCAAGACCTGCCACCCGAGGAAAAGGAGAACCTGGCGACCACAAGGGAAGGACTTGAGCAGGTCTGGGAAGGTGCGAAAAAACTCTGGCCGCAGCTGCCGCCGAGGAGCAAGGTTATCAGAACGTTCGCCGGTCTGAGGCCCGAACCAACGGGTGGAGACTTCATAATAAAGGCCGAAGAGGAAGTCTGGGGCTTCATAAACGTCGCCGGAATTCGCTCGCCCGGTCTCACGAGCGCCCCTGCGATAGCCTACGAGGTAGCCGAAATAATCCAGCGTGACCTTGGAATAGAACTCGTTGAAAAGAGGAAGTGGAATCCCTACAGGAAGGAAATCACCCACTTCTTCATGCTCTCGCCGGCTCAAATAAACGAGGTCGTCAAAAGAGACCCCGCCTACGGAAAGGTTATCTGCAGATGCAACCGCGTTAGCGAGGGGGATGTTCTAGAGGCAATAGAGAGAATGAAGTTCATCGGTGTAAAGACACCGAGCGTCGATTCGGTCAAGTTCAGGGCCAAGGCAACGACCGGAACCTGTCAGGGAAGCTTCTGCAGGCCGAGAATAATCCAGCTCCTAGCGAGGGAGTATGGTGTCGGGCCTTGGGAGGTTACACTGAAAGGAAAGGGAAGCGAGGTCGGTATAGGCGACGTTAAGGTTCTCCTCAGAGGTGAGGAGGCATGAACGACCTTCCAATGCTCAACTACGACGTTGTCGTCATTGGCGGCGGGCCTGCAGGAATGGCGGCCGCCGTAAGGGCAAAGGAGCTCGGACTTAAAGTTCTCCTTCTCGATGACAACGACTATCTTGGCGGTATCCTGCCCCAGTGCATACATCCCGGCTTCGGACTGCACTACTTCAAAGAGGAGCTCACCGGGCCGGAGTTCGCGGCACGCTTCGCTAAGAGGCTTGTGGAGCTTGGCGTTGATTACAGGACGGCCGCGAGGGTTCTGGAGATTAAAAACTACTCAGACCTCGAGAAAGTCGTTGTATTCAGTTCTCCGAGCGGAGCCTATCAGGTCTGGACAAGGACTATAATCTACGCCGCCGGAGCGCGTGAGAGGCACGCATTTGAGATAGGAATCGTCGGAGACAGGGGGGCGGGAATCTACACCGCAGGAGAGGCCCAAACGCTTATGGACATCTACGGTGTAATGCCGGGAAAAGAAATCGTCATCGTGGGTTCAGGCGACGTTGGACTAATAATGGCGCGCCGCTTTGCCCTTGAGGGAGCAAAGGTCAAGGCCGTAATCGAGTTGATGCCCTATCCCGGAGGCTTGGCCAGGAACATAATGATACTCAGGGACTTCGATATTCCGCTATATCTGAGCCATAAGGTCGTTGAAGTCCGAGGAAAGGAGAGGGTCGAGAGGGTCAAGATCGTTAAAGTTGATGAGAATCTAAGGGAAATCCCAGGAACGGAGTTCTGGATTGAGGCTGACACGCTGATAATCTCGGCCGGCCTCGTGCCAAGCGTCAAACTCCTCACTGCCATCGGGGTTGAAATAGATCCGACAACAGGCGGACCTGTCGTTAACGACCTCTTTGAGACGAGTGTTCCAGGAATATTTGCCGCTGGAAACTCGGTCATTATAAACGACCTCGTGGACTACGTTGCCGAGCAGGGTGAGCTTGCCGCGGAGGGGGCGAAGCTCTTCATAGACAACGAGGGGATACCAACGAGGCGCTGGATTAAGCTGGAAAAAGGCGAGAACGTCAGGCTTTTGGTTCCACATTATCTCAGCGGTGAGAGGGACGTCTGGATATACGCGCGCGTTTCAAAACCAATGGAGAACGTCGAGGTTCGTTTCCCAGAGATATGCAAAAAGCTCCGCCTTCCAGTGGTCAAGCCGGCGGAGATGCTCAGAGTGAAGCTAAGAAAGGAGGAGATCGCGAAGGCCGGGGATGGCATCACCATGGAGGTGGTGCCGCTATGAAGAAGACCTATCGCTTTACCTGCATTGTCTGCCCCCTCGGCTGTGCACTGGAGGTCGAGGTTGAGAACGGCAAGATCGGCGAGGTCAAAGGATACACCTGTCCTAGGGGCAAGGAGTGGGCCATCGAGGAGGTTACCAATCCGAAGAGAGTAGTCATGAGCGTCATCAAGGTCAGGAACGGTGCCCTGCCGACGGTGAGTGTTAAGACCGCAGAGCCAGTCCCCAAGAAGAAGATTCCGGAGCTGATGGAGTTCCTTTCAAAGCTGGAGGTGGAGGCGCCGGTGGAAATCGGTCAAGTTATGACCGAGTGGGAAGGGATAAAAATAGTCGCAACGAGAGGGGCTTAGATTCCCCTTTTCTTTTAAAAGGGTTTTCCGTGGACCAAGGTTCTAAAAGGAAAAATAAAGTCACTGGTTGTCCCGGATAATCTCCATCAAGTCCTTGGGAGGCTCAATCTTAGCCTGATTTATGTTCCAGAACTTCTCCACAACGTGGTCAGACCAGCGGATGATGGCTTTCTTTCCAGTTTCAGGGTCGTAGAACTCCATGACGCCGCTGTTGAACCTCTCGAAATAGACGGGATAGCCATCCTTCGTGAACTTGATGATGATGTATCCAGGCGTCTCGTTGTAAATAAACTCCACTCCCGCGCTCCTGAGTTCCTTTTCAAGGTCTCCGAGGATTACATCCTCCACTCCCGTGGCGTTCCACAGCTCCCTCAAGGTAACGTTAACCCTTACAACATAAAGCTCATCCTCCATCGTGAACTCGATGGTCTTGTTCTGCATGAGCTTTTTGATGGTCGTGTAAGTTAGGTTGAACTTCTCGGCGATTCTCTCAACGTCTTGGGCCGTATCTTCGGCGTCGTATTTTTCAACAAATTCATCGTAAGTCATCCATTTACTCTCTGCTTTGACGTATGAAGAGTTCCCGTTAACGTAGACCTCAGCGGGGAAGTGAACTGTCATCCCCATCATCTCAACTGTCGTGTTTATGTGGAACAGCATCCTTGATTCTTTGAAGCTCTCGTTGCCGAGAATGGAATAGAGAATCCTCAGATTCAGGGTATCATTCTTGTGAGGTGAGATAAACGTCATGTTCATTACTAAGCTCTCGTTGAGGTGGGAAGAGTATGTATCTATCGAGTCTATGGCGTTTATTACCTTTTCCTCCGTAAGGGCATTATTTCCAATGCATCCGCTCATCACAACTACCAAAAGTACCAAGGCAAATCCCAGGAACCTCCTCATAGTACACCCTCCAGTAGTTGTTCAAATAAAAGAGAGTAGTAGGTTTAAATAATTTATCTATTCAAATTTTATACACCACCGAAAATAGTCAGCAAAAAGTGGAAAGCGGCACTACCCTCCAATGAACTCAATCCACGAAAAGAGAGCCCGGATGACATCATTGTTTAACCCGTCTCCATAGAGTGGAGATGGGCATTGTGGGGAGATTGTGTATTCAATCCGATTCTCATAATCGGCGTCCAGACAAGTTATAGTACCATTCTGGATTTTTGTTCTGCCAACCTTAATGATGGTCAAACTCACGGGCATGCCTCCTACAAAAACGGCCTTCTGAACTGCCTCGTGAATGGCACACTCATCTTCGGAAACGCTCCTCAGAACGTATCTGGTAACACTGCCATTCGTGAAGACGCTCACATTGGGACTTATGGAGAGTTGTACCGCATGAGACCAAGGATCATAGAAGACTTCGCGGAGGTTCTTCAAAGTCAAGTTTAAGGTTTGAGTTTCCTTTCGGGACCACTTCCACTTTACGATTACGATTCTGTCATCCGCCGTGAAGACTTCAGTTTTCTTAACATCTATGTCATCAGGATAGTACACCACCTTACGCCAGCCAATAGAACTGCAGTTCCAGTAACCGCGCCCGTAGAACTCGTGTCTCCCCATCGGGCCCCACCACCAGAAACCGGAAAAGTTGTATGAGTATCCACTATCCGTGGAAGCAGGTCCCACGTAATAAACTACGTCCAGAGTGATAATCATAAGAAGCAAGAAGACGTAAAGAGAGCTTGCTCTCATACGCCTCCACCCAAATATGTTAAAAAGTGGAAAATCAAAGCGCCTCGAACTTCTGGAGGAATATTCTAAGGTCCGTCCTGAAGGGTTCCTCGGCACGCTCAATCTCCTCATTCAGGAGCCGAAGGAAGTTCTCCTCGGTCGCTGCCTCCGTCCAGAGCCTTTTTACAAGGTTTTCTAGCTTTTCATAGTACTCCACGTAAGGCCTCGTCTCGAAGAGAGCCTCGTTAAGCTTGTCACTCATACCCACCCCTCCTGAACCAGTAGTACCATACCCTACTGGCATCCTCCGCTTGGCCCATCAGGAGGAAGTAGCGCAGTATCGCCAAGTTGATCATAATGAACAGAATCAACATTATGTGGTATGCCGCCACGTTGTAGCTTAGGAAGGCGTAGTAGTCCCAGACGAAGTGCAGGATGATGGCCAGCAGGAAGAACGGGCCCATTGAGTCCACTTTTCCTTCGGCCTTCATGCCGTAGCCAACGCCAATTATTGCGCTCCACGTGGCGTGGGCAAAGGGCGTTAAGAATCCCCTCACAATCGTGACCGGAATGCCGTAACCGAGGCCATACAGGAAGTTCTCCGTGGCGGCAAAGCCGAGGCCAGCGGCGACTCCGTAAACAAGGCCGTCCATTATGCCGTCCATTTGGCCCGCCTTGAACGGCCACCTAATCGCCAGGGCCTTGGCCGGCTCTTCCACGATGCCTGCGACGAGAGCCACATAGAAGGCAGTCGTCGGGAGTACCGGATCCACCCTGCCGCCGATAGTAAGAAACATCTCCAGGATGTACGCTATTCCAACGGAGAGCGTTCCGCCGAGGATGAATGTGCCTATGACGTATTTTTTGGGCTCTGGCTCGAACTTGTCCGCGTGATAGAAGTACCAGAGTATGACAAGCGCAGGAGCGTAGGCGAAGAACACAAGTGCACTCAACACGTCCATATTGTTGCTCACCAAAAAAGAATGGAAGGCTGGAAATTTAAAGGTTTAGCATCTGGCAAGGAGCTCGTCCAGGTCTATGCCCTGCTCCTTCAAGTACTGAACCAGCTCCGACGGCGGCTCCACTTTTGCACTGTTAATGTTTTTGATCTCGATAGTGATGACGTCAACCCACTTCTCGTCGCCTTTGGTGTAGTATGCAGTCTGCTTGACTTCAATAGGTATCAGGTCTTTGGTGAGCTTGATTTCAATCTTGGTGCTGTAAACGTTCGTGTTTTCCATCCCAACCTCGAAGGTTCCTCCGGTTACATTCGCGTAGATGACGTAGTAGTCCCCCTCTCCTTCAACCCTGACCTCGGGGAGTGTCAGCACCTTCCAAACGTTGTCAAGTATAGATGTCGTCAGGTTCGGCCCCTCATTGGGTCCGTAGCAGGTCGCCTCCCAGACGATTGTCCCGTTCCTGTCAGTCAGGGTCGCGTAGCCCTTGGGGGTCGTGTAGTAGTAGGTCTTGTAGTAAAGGGGTCCCATCAGGGTGCCGTTTGATATGGTAACTGTTGATTTCATCTCATTCTCAAAGTCAATCACCCCGCTGGTCACCAGCTGCGCGACGAGCCTCGTGCCGTTGTAGCTGTCCACCTTCATTGTGTACTCATAGCTTTTAAGGCTCTTCACGGCGTTCTCAATATCCTCTGCCGTGAAGGGGAGATTGGGGGTTGTGGTCGTCGTCGAGGTTGTTCCTCCGGAGGATATGCACCCAGCGACGAATACCATCAACGTGATGAGAATTCCCACGTAAAGCTTCCTCATTTCATCACCTGGAGTAAGCTTCCATTTTGGGGGTATTAAAAGGTTGACCTCAAAGGCCCTTTAATACTTGAGCCAATCTTCCGAGGGATCCAAAATCAAGGAGGTCCTCCTCTAAGGGTACAAGAACCCTCGAGCCTGTTACATCGTACGCTCTCAGGAAAGGGGACACTATCTCGCGCAGAACATCGTTGCCGTATGCCCAGGGGCTGAAGGCAGGAAGAACGACCAGATTGTCACTCATAATGAAGGCAGGAACCTTTATGAGCGCCCCTACCTCGTCGCGTAGCCTTATTGCCGGGTGTTCATGGCCGATAATAAATCGTTCACCCTCCACGAGCTTATGTCCATGAACAAGCTTCCAGCCGTGAAGTTCAAGCTCGTCAACGATTTCAACGCCGGACTCTTTAAGCCAGAGCGTTCCCACGTCGTGGTTTCCTCTTACAAGAACTATCTCATCAACGAGCGGGCTGATTTCATCCACGAGGGCCTTGAGCTCTTCCCTCTCTCGCCACTCAGGAATGAATGAGTGCTTCAAATCGCCGTCGATTATCAGGATTTTTGGTTTCTCCCTCTTGAGGAGGGTTTTAAGCTGACCGACAACCTCATGGAAGACCCTCGGAAGATAGAAGCCTTCCCTCGCCATACTGACTTCGTAGCCTAGATGGAGATCCGCTATGATGAGTGCGCTCCCCAATCGGAGGGCCTTGTCGGGGAGGGGTTCTGGCTTCATGGTAGGAGGTTCAACCTCCGGCTTTTAAACTTTGTTAGGGGAACCGAAAAGGTTTTAAATCTGGCCATTGATGGAACAATGGTGAGTAAAAATGCCCTACATAGGCTTCGTCAAAAGCCCTTACGGGCCGGCTAAAACGTACGAGCTAATTCTGAAAGAGCTTGAGAAGAGGGGCTTTGATGTCACATTTTCCAAGCACCACTGGATGGGGGATGCACCCTTTGGGCTGATCATCGCTGAGACAGACAGGGGAGAAGTCGCTATCAGATGGAACCTCGGGAAGACTTTCGGGCTCAAACTCGAAGAAGTTGAAAAAGGGGACGTTGACGAGTTCGTAGAAGACACGCTGGAATATCTCAGTGGCGACTGAGCTCTTTTCGCTCCTGCTTCACCCGTTCTATCACATCAAGGAGGCTCCACAGATCCCGTATCACGTGCAGATGTGGAATTAGGGCGAGCCTTTCGCGGTTTTTCTCCATGAACCTCGCAGTTGACGGAAAGTAGTACCAGACGTACTCAGTGTTCTCGTCGCCGTGTCCGATGAAGCGCCAGGGCTTGTCATCGACCCAGATAAAGACTTCATTCCCGTACTTTTCGCGGACAAGCTTAAACGCCTCGTCTATCGTCAAATCACGCCCGAAAACGATGACATCGTCAAAGAGATCGTAGATACCCATAGCTTTGAGCCTTTTCACTTTCATGCCATCTATGAAGTCCTCGGCCGAGAAAGATATCACTGTGTGGCCCTCCTCCTTGAGCCTTTTCAAGAGCTCGGGAGCATCGTCGAGAGGTTTACTGAGCTTTGCCCGCTCCTCAAACCATGTCTCCATGAACTTAGTCCTAAGGAAGAACGGTGGCTCTGACTTCTTCTTGTGACGTCCGAAGGCTGGTCTCTCAAAGTACATCTCGATTTTAGTCAGAACCTTGGCCCAGAAACCCTTGAATGGGAGCCAGCGGTAGCGCTTCTCTAGGGCTCGCCTGAAGGCCTCCTCGATGCATGAGTACGTATCGGCGAGTGTTCCGTCAAAGTCGAAGGCGATTATCATGCTATCCCCCGGCGGAATGATGCCCTTTGAACTTTAAGCTTTATCCTCTCAATTCACAATATTCCCCCAATCCCCGCTACGTTTTGACTCAAAACTTGTGGTTCTTGTAACTCCTGTAACTCGAAAAATTTTTAATTCGGGTTCTCTATTGTTTGATTTGCAGTGCATACAACAAGGAGGGAGTTAAATGAAAAAACTGCTGGCAATATTTCTCGGTTTTCTGGTTCTAAGTGGACTCGTCAGTGCTTGGCCAACGGACGGTCCAACCCTTGACAACCCCATGAACGTCCACCAGAAGCTGACCTATAAGGCTATTGAAGCCGTCTATCAGGACAACCCGGAGCTCGGCCAGATACTGATGCAGTACAAGGATCAGCTCCTCTACGGAGCCTACGATGAGGACTGGACCGGTGGAAGCATAGAGATTGACGGGAAGGTTTACACCATCCAGTCCCAGTACCACTTTCTCGACCCGATGGATCACGCTGAACTCTTCACAGTTAATCTACTCGGAGACCCAGATACCTCTGCGGCAGACATGGCCCAGAGACTTTACGATACTGCTGTCCAGCTCTGGAAGCAGGGCAAGTACGGGGAGGCCATGTACTATCTCGGTAGGGCGGTCCACATAATCGAGGACCAGGGTATGCTCATCGCTCATCAGACCCCGCACCTCTTCGAGGATCTCGAACAGTTCAAATACATTGAAAACGCCCACGACTTCGTTGAGAATGAGATTTCACCAGCAGTGGCCGATGATATTCTCAACAACCGCGTCCCACTCGACCTTATGCCCATAAAGTGGTGGCAGATCCCGGACGAGAAGGCACGCTTCATGTGGGGTGGGGACATCTACATAGCCGATAACGAAAACGGCCACATGAGCCTTGCCAATGGTGTTGCTTGGGCCTATGCCGATTTGGCAGCCCACAACTCTTGGAGATACATGCTCTACTCAACTGGTCAGGACATAATTCTCTGGAGCGAATGGGGACACCTTGGCAGCTACTTCTGGACGAAGGAGCTTAGGAGGGGTGACTGGAGCGTTCTGAAGCTCGAATTCAAGGGCGCCAGCTCGATAACTATCGTCTTCAAGGACATCGATATGCAGAATGTTTATGGTAGGACTCTCGGTTACGTCGAAATATATGACAAGAACTGGAACCTCATTGCCAAGTACGCCCAAGATCCAAACCTGTTCGTTGACACCAGTGTCACCGTTCCAGGAGACACTGTTTACATATACACCCACGTCGACAAAAACGACTGGTTCGACAGCGACGTCGACGGCTGGGCCATCAGAAACATAGAACTCCACGCCAACTTCGACATCAATGCCCCAAGCGGCTTCAAGACCATTGATGGCAGAGAATACAGCAACGTCCAGTGGGCAGTCTATGAGAGCATGCAGTACAACATTAGGCTCGTTGCAGGTCTTATGGAGAAGTTCTTCGAAGATGTGGGCCTCTCATGAAGTCTTTTCTCTTTACTTTTTCTCTCTTTCAAGCCTCGCCCTTTAGGACGGGAATGCAGTAATTAAAAATCCAGCCAATTGAGAGGTAGGCAACACTCTTTTAAAACCTAAAAACCATACCATACTTCGAGATGAAGCGGACTGTAACGGTGAAACTCCAACTGAGCAAGGAGCAAGAGAGAATACTCTTCGAATTAGCCGATACCGGAGCCAAAGTCTGGAACGAGGTGAACTATCTCAGGAGGAGAGCCTTCTTCGAAGGTAAAGGCGTTGATTATGGAACGACGGAGAAGATAGTTTATGAGAAATACAAAAGAGAAATCGGCTCCGCAACGGTTCAGCAAATCTGTCGGAAGAATACAGAAAGTTGGAGGAGTTTCTTCGCCCTCTTGAAGAAATCCAAGAGCGGAAAACTTCCCGAGTGGTTTGGCAAACCCTCTCCACCTGGTTATCGAAAGGGAAATAAAAAGAGAAAACCCTTCATAATCCTCAGAAACGACCAATACAAAATCGAGGGAAACAGGCTAATCCTCAAGGGCCTCGGAAAGTTTGGAAAACTTGGAGTCCAATTCAAGGGAAGAATTCACCTTAAAGGGAAACAAGGGAGACTTGAAATAATTTATGACGACGTTAAGGGCAAGTGGTATGCTCACGTTTCAATTTCAAAGGTCGAGGAAAAACTTGAAGGCGGGAAATGGGTTAGCGTTCCGAAAACTCCGAAGGGAAACCTTACTGCTGGAATTGACTTGGGGATAAACAACTTGATGGCTGTTTATGTTTCTGATGGCCATTCCTTCCTCGTGAATGGAAGACCATTGAAGAGCATAGCCTTCTACTGGCAGAGAAAAATAGCCGATTACCAGTCTGAACTAAACAAGAACGGTAAAAAGAGTAGTAAACGGCTGAAAAAGTATCACCTGAAGTGGAAACTACAAACGAGAAATTACGTGAATTCATCAGTAAGACAAGTTGTCAGGAGTCTCCACGACTTGGGAGTTTCGAAAATCATCGTTGGTTATCCCAAGGGAATAGCCAGAAATTCTGGTAAGGGAAGAAGGCAGAACTTCCTCCTATCAAGAGTCTGGCTGTTCAGCTATATTATTCAACGATTGAGGGAAGTCTCGGAGGAGTATGGTATTGTGGTTGAGGTTGTTGATGAGGCTTACACTTCTCTCACTTGCCCCTTCTGTGGACGGTCCCATTACGGGGCTCGTTTTGTTAGAGGATTATATTTATGTCCACAAGAGGGGCTGGTTCTGAATGCAGACCTCGTTGGAGCGTTTAACATTTTGAGGAAGGCTGTGAAAACCATAACCCCGAATCTGGGCGGTTTACTCGCTCAGGGGAGGGGTAATGGGGGTAAGACCGTCCCCGAGGGGTTGTATGACCCGAAAGTGGTGACACTAGTAGGAGAGACCCCTCAAACCTCCCTAGCTCTAGGATAGGGGTTCCCTTTCAGAGCGGGGAGGAGGTCAGCTGAAACACAAAGCATATAATCTGCTGGGCATATTTTCAACGACCATCTTAAAGCTCAGAGGGTGATAGGCATGGGAAAGCACTACCTGCCTAACTCAGCACATAAGGATGAAATGCTGAAGGAAATCGGGTTCACCTCAATTGAAGACCTCTTCTCCGACGTGCCCAAGGGCATGGTCAAGGAGTTCAACCTCCCCGAGGGTAGGAGCGAGTACGAGGTCTTTCTCGAGCTCAACGAAGTCCTCTCAAAGAACAAGACTGTCCTCGAAATGCCCAGCTTCCTTGGAGCGGGAACGTACTTCCACTACATTCCGGCTCATGTAAAATACCTAATCGAGAGGAGCGAGTTTCTCACCGCGTACACCCCATACCAGTCCGAGATAAGCCAAGGCATGCTCCAAGCGCTCTTCGAATACCAGAGCCTTATCGCGGAGCTCGTTGGTCTTCCGATAGTCAACTCTTCCATGTATGACTGGGGAACAGCCATGGCAGAAGCGGCATTAATGAGTGCCCGTGTAACCAGAAAGAACAAGTTCGTGGTTCCAGAGCACATGAGCCCGGAGAAGAAGAAAGTCCTTCATACCTACACCGCCGGACCGGGACTTGAAATCGAGTACGTGAACTGGAACGAGCGCGGCCAGCTCGACCTCGAGGAGCTCAAGGAGAAAGTAGAAGGAGCCGCCGGGGTTTACGTCGAGATGCCCAACTTCTTCGGTATTCTTGAAGAGGAGATTCAAGCTATAGGTGAGATAGCCCACGATGCCGGGGCGCTCTTCGTTGTGGGCATTGATCCAACGATACTCGGCATAGTTGAGGCCCCTGGAGAGCTCGGTGCGGACATAGTCGTCGGCGAGGCCGCTTACTTTGGAAACTCAATGAATTTCGGGGGCCCAAGAGCAGGTATATTCGCTGTCAGGGACGACAAAAAGCTCATCCGCCAGATGCCTGGAAGGATAATCGGAATGACGAAAGATGCCGACGGAAAGCGTGCCTTCGTGATGACCCTCCAGACGAGGGAGCAGCACATAAGAAGGGCAAAGGCAACCTCTAATATCTGTTCAAACGAAGCTTTGGTTGCCGTTGCGGCCGCGATACACCTCGCGAGCCTCGGACCGGTGGGATTGAGGGAACTTGGCGAGGTAATCCTCAAGAACACGGCCTATCTCAAGAAGCGCCTGAGTGAGGTCGCTGAGATTCCTTTTGAGGGCGTGAACTTCAAAGATGTTCTCGTCCGCTTCGAGAAATCTTACGAAGAAATACACGAGGGCCTCCTTGAGAGAAACATCCACGGCGGCTTCTACCTCAAGCCACACTTCCCGGAGCTTGGCGAGAGCGCCCTCTTTGCGGCAACTGAAACAACAAGGAAGGAATGGGTCGATGCCCTCATCGAGGCCCTTAGGGAGGTGGCCTGAATGTTCCGTCAGGCTAAGTGGGATGAACCGCTCATCTTCGAGCTTTCCCGTTCAGGCAGGGTCGGCTATACCCTTCCAAAGCCGATTGAGGACGTTGAGATCAGAGTCCCGGAAAAGCTCAAGCGCAAGAGCCCGCTCAACCTGCCAGAGCTCAGCGAACCGGAAGTCGTCAAGCACTATACCAGGCTCAGCGAGATGAACTACGGCGTTGACAGCGGCATATACCCACTCGGTTCATGTACTATGAAGTACAACCCAAAGATAAACGAGGAGATAGCCGGCCATCCGGGTGTTGCCTACGTCCACCCATACCAGGACGAGAGAACCATCCAGGGCGCTCTTAAGATAATGTGGGAGCTTGAAGGGTGGCTTAAGGAAATCACCGGAATGGATCGCTTCACGCTACAGCCTGCCGCCGGAGCCAACGGCGAGTTCACCGGAGTTATGATAATCCGCGCCTACCACCTTGACCGTGGAGAAACGCAGAGGACTGAGATGCTAGTTCCAGACTCAGCGCACGGAACCAATCCCGCCTCAGCTGCCATGGCAGGTTTCAAAGTCATCGAGATCCCATCGAACGAGAACGGAACCGTTGATCTGGAGGCCCTCGAGAACGCCGTCAGCGAGAGGACTGCAGGTTTGATGCTCACCAATCCCAACACGCTCGGCATCTTCGAGGATGAGATACTTGAGATCGCCAAGATAGTTCACAAAGCTGGAGGCCTGCTCTATTACGATGGAGCAAACCTAAACGCCGTCCTCGGAAAAATAAGGCCCGGCGACATGGGCTTTGACATCGTTCACCTCAACCTCCACAAGACGTTCTCGACGCCCCACGGCGGCGGCGGTCCAGGAAGCGGCCCGGTTGGTGTCAAGGACTTCCTGAAGGACTACCTCCCGGTTCCGCTCGTTGGCTATGACGAGGAGAGCGGGAGGTACTACCTCGACTACAACGTGCCCAAGAGCATAGGGAAAGTTAAGGAGCTCTACGGCAACTTTGCAGTCATGGTAAGGGCTCTCACCTACCTCAAGATAATGGGAAGGGACGGGCTGAAGGAAGCCAGCGAGATAGCGGTTCTCAACGCCAACTACCTCACACAGAAGCTCAAAGGAACCCGCGGCTACGAGCTGCCGCACAAGGAGCTCAGAAAGCACGAGGTGGTCTTCAGCGCCGAGCCCATGAAGAAGGAGACTGGCGTTAAAGCCCTTGATGTTGCCAAGAGGCTTCTCGACTTCGGCCTGCACGCGCCGACTATCTACTTCCCGCTGATAGTCCACGAGGCCCTCATGATAGAGCCAACCGAGACTGTGAGCAGGGAGGAGCTCGACGCCTACGTTGAAGCCCTCAAGAGGATAAGCGAAGAGGCTTACAGCAACCCCGAGCTCGTGAAGAGCGCACCACACAATACAGCGGCCAAGCGCGTGGATGATGTCCTAGCGGCGAAGAGGCCAATAATAACATGGCGCATGTACAGAGAGCTGAAGGAGAAGGGAGAAGTCGATATTTGATCTTTTTGCCCCTTCCCACAATTTTCTGCATTCCATCTGAGATCCTTCTTACTCAGATTTGCACCGAAAGCTTAATAAATATGTAATAAATCACTTACATATGGGTGAAACAAATGGCAGAAGTGTTGGGAAAGTCCGGGTTCGTTTCATACAGAGAGATTATAGAAGAGTATGAGGTTCCCATCAGGGGGTTTCTCTTCAAAGGAGGAACGCTTAAGGGAATATACGTTAGGGGTGGCCTTCTCCCTGTGACGGAAGAGCTCCCCAAGGACATCAACGAGGACATCCTTAGGGGAAAGGCTAGGAAGAAGCTCCTAGTCAGGGAGATCAAATATAAGGGAGCCGAGATCATTGAGATCTACATCCAGGACGGCTACATAACGTGGCCAGTCTACGAGGCGAGCCTTGATGAGACGAGCTGAGAATATGGAGCCCCGGGCGGGATTTGAACCCGCGACCGGCGGATTACAAGTCCGCCGCCCCGCCAGGCTAGGCTACCGGGGCACGGTCTAAAGACCGAAGGGAGAAATATAAAGTTTTCGTAACCTTCACGAGACTCTTCTCGAGGTCTCGAAGATGAATATTCATCCCGCATAGGCTCTGGAGAAGCTTATCGTAGTCATCACGAGACCACCGTAATCTTTATAAATCCACCCTGTATTCCCTACATTGGGTCGTGCCGCCGTAGCTTAGACGGTAGAGCGCTGGACTGTTAATCCAGTGGTCCCCGGTTCGAATCCGGGCGGCGGCGCCAGCAGTGGGCCCGTAGCTCAGCCTGGTCAGAGCGCGCGGCTCATAACCGCGTGGTCGGGGGTTCAAAGCCCCCCGGGCCCACCATAATAGCCCTTTGCTTCGCAAAGCGCTGGCGGAAAACCTGCGTGTAGTTCTAAAGTGCTCATTTGTAGGCGGTTTACACTCCAAATAGCCGATTTTACGAAGTTTCACTCTCCACAAGGCGTCCGAAGGACGTCAGAATAAAAAGAGAAACCCGTTCAAGTGGCAATTTTAAATGTAAACCTGTATCAAAAGTACTTTTGAGAGTGCACGCTCTCATTCCTCGCCAATTCAACGGAAATGGAACCATTTTGGTCAAGCTTTTCCCAAAAGCTTGTTGTCAAGCAATGTTGGAGCTTCGCTCCAACACACGGAGAACTTCGTTCTCCGCTGAAGTTTCATCAAAGCTTGTATGTCGCTTTTAAACTTGCTAACCTTTGAGTGGTTTATCTGTTGGATTTTGCTGTCTCTCAGTGTTTCACTCTTGCTGGCGCTCTTTGAGCGCCGGAGTAAAGATGAAACCTGTTAAATGCCATTCTTAAGGAGACCAACTCGTCTCAGCTAATCTAGTGAAAGATAACACTTTGATCAACCTTTGAAGGATAAAGCTTGTTTATCTGTGTGGGAGTGCAAAACCCAAGTACTTCTCTAAATACTCCGATTTAAGAGCAAACTCCAATTTAAAGCCTCAAACGTTCTCCGTTTCTTACCAAAAACTGACCAATTTTGGTCTTGTTTTGATTGAATATGGCAATTGATCCCATAAAAAGCGAGTATGACGCCAATATTCTATCACCAATAATGTCGAATCTCCAACAAATTCTAGCCATTTGGCCGTTTTTCCGGAAGTTCGAACCTCGAACCCATGCAGAGCCTTTATAAGTCTTTTCCAGTATTGGTGAACATACTAGTACACTAAAGTCGCTTTTCGGCGCGAAAAACGGTTCTTAAACTTTTCGTAACCGATATAAACTCCTACAAGCCAGTTACTACTCGAAAAGCTTATATACCGAAACCCGCAGGTGGGAGGTAGTGGTAATCATTCTTAAAAAATGTTAAGGGGGCAATTCTCGGTGGCGGCGAAAAAAGAATTTGATATATTCACCCATGAGCTGGTTCCCGAGCACAGAATACTCAGCGAGGAGGAGAAAGAGGAGCTCCTCAGGAAGTACAGAATTAAAATTTCTCAGCTTCCGCAGATTAAGGCCTCGGACCCGGCTGTTGTCGCTCTCGGCGCTAAGCCTGGAGACGTTCTCGAGATCAAAAGGAAGAGCCCAACGGCGGGCTATTATTACTACTACCGTCTTGTGGTGGAGGACTGATTCTTGAGGTGAGACCATGAGAGGGCCAACCGTTGTAGATGTTACTCCCGACGATCTTTGGCTCGTTATGGAAGCTTACTGGAAGGAGAAGGGACTGGTTAGACAGCACCTTGACTCTTACAACGCATTCATAGACTACGGAATGCAGCAGGTTATAAACGAGTTCGGCGGCATAAAGCCGGACATTCCTGACTTCGAGGTCAAGTTCGGAAAGATTCGCCTCGGCGAGCCTGAGTTCCAGGAGGCTCAGGGGCAAAGGAAGCCGCTCTACCCAATGGACGCTCGTATAAGGAACCTGACTTACTCAGCTCCACTTTACCTCGAGCTCATTCCCGTCGTCAACGGCATTGCACAGGAGCCGGTTGAGGTTCGCATAGGCGAGCTCCCAATAATGCTCAAGTCAAAGGCCTGCAGGCTTTACGGCCTGAGCGACGAGGAGCTCATCAAGCTCGGCGAGGACCCGAAGGATCCAGGAGGATACTTTATTATCAACGGCTCTGAGAGGGTTATTGTCTCTATCGAAGACCTTGCCCCGAACAAGACCCTCGTCGAGAGAGACGAAAGGCAGAACAGAATTATAGCAAAGTGCTTCTCCTACAGGCATGGATACAGGGCTCTAATCACCGTTGAGAGAAGAAAGGATGGTATTCTCTACGTCAACATCCCGAACGTTCCGAGACCTGTTAAGTTCGTCTACGTCATGCGCGCCCTCGGTCTTGAGAGCGACAAGGAGATAGTTGAAGCGGTAAGCGACGACCCGAGGATACAGCAGGTTCTCTTCGACAACCTCGAGGATGCCAGCGACATAATGAGCAGGGAGGAGGCTCTGGACTACATTGGTAAGCTTGCTTTGCCGGGCCAGCCGAAGGAGTACAGGCTTAGAAGAGCCGAGCACATCATAGACAACAACCTCCTGCCGCACATGGGTGTCGAGGAGAAAGACAGGCGCGCCAAGGCCTACTACCTCGGCATGATGGCCCTTAAGGTCCTTGAGCTTTCCCTTGGCCTCCGTGGCGAGGATGATAAAGACCACTATGCCAACAAGAGGCTCAAGCTCGCTGGTGACCTCCTGAGAGACCTCTTCCGCGTCGCCTTCGGCCAGCTTGTTAAGGACATGCAGTACCAGATGACCAAGACCTACCAGAGGAAGGGCGAACGCTACACCTTTGAGAACATCCAGAGGTTCGTGAGAAACTCGATAAGACCAGACGTTCTCAGCGAGAGAATTGAGCACGCCCTTGCGACCGGTGCCTGGCCTGGTGGAAGAACCGGTGTAAGCCAGCTTCTTGACAGAACCAACTACATGTCAACCCTTTCTCACCTCAGGCGTGTCACTTCTCCGCTCAGCAGGGATCAGCCCCACTTCGAGGCTCGTGATCTACACGGAACCCACTGGGGCAGGATCTGTCCGACGGAAACGCCAGAAGGTCCAAACTGTGGTCTCGTCAAGAACCTGGCTTTGATGGCCCAGATAACCACCGGAATTCCTGAGGAGGAAGTCAGGGATTACCTTAACAGGCTTGGCGTCGTTCCGATCGAGGAGAAGAGGCCGAGTCTAGAGCTCTGGCGTGTCTATCTAAACGGTGTTCTCATTGGAACAGTTGAGGACGGAGAGAGACTTGTCAAGAGGATAAGGACAGACAGAAGGAGCGGAAGGATAAGCGACGTCATCAACGTGGCTATCTACCAGGATGAGGAAGTGAAGGAAATCTATGTCAACAGCGACGACGGTAGGGTGAGGAGGCCTCTTATCATAGTCGAGAACGGCCAGCCAAAGCTCACCCGCGAACACGTCGAGGGCATAAAGAACGGAACGCTCACCTGGAGTGATCTCATCAAGATGGGTGTCATTGAGTATCTCGACGCCGAGGAAGAGGAGAACGCCTACGTTGCAACATGGCCGTGGGAAGTAACTGCAGAGCACACACACCTTGAGCTGATGCCCGCTGCCATACTTGGTATTCCAGCTTCGCTCGTTCCGTATCCTGAGCACAACGCTGCCCCGCGTAACACCTACGGTGCAGGTATGGCCAAGCAGAGCCTTGGTCTCGGCTGGGCCAACTTCAGGATTCGTGTTGACACCCGCGGTCACTTCATGCACTACCCGCAGGTTCCGCTCGTCAACTCAAGGATAATGAGGGCCGTCGGTTTCGAGGAGAGGCCAGCAGGTCAGAACTTTGTCGTCGCGGTTCTCAGCTACCAGGGATACAACATGGAGGATGCAATCATAATGAACAAGGCCTCCATTGAGAGGGGACTCGCGAGGAGTACCTTCTTCAGAACCTACGAAGCTGAGGAGAAGCGCTACCTCGGTGGTCAGACCGATCGCTTTGAGGTTCCGGACCCGACCATACAGGGCTATCTCGGTGAGAAGTACTACAGACACCTCGATGAGGATGGTATAATCTTCCCCGAGTCAAAGGTCGAGGGTAAGGACGTCCTCGTCGGAAGGACCTCCCCACCGAGGTTCCTTGAGGAACAGAGCGGCCTTGGGGGAATAATCCTCCAGGAAAGAAGAGAGACCAGCGTAGCTGTCAGACCGAGCGAGAAGGGCATAGTTGACAAGGTTATCATCACCGAGACCGGTGACGGAACCAAGCTCGTCAAGGTCACCGTCAGGGATCTCAGAATTCCAGAGTTCGGAGACAAATTCGCCTCAAGGCACGGTCAGAAGGGTGTTATAGGCCTCATTGTTCCACAGGAGGACATGCCCTGGACCGAGAGCGGAATAGTGCCAGACCTCATAGTCAACCCGCACGGTATCCCATCCCGTATGACCGTCGGACAGCTCATAGAGGCCATAGGCGGAAAGGTGGCTTCACTCAAGGGAAGAAGGGTTGATGGTACCGCCTTCATCGGAGAGCCTGAAGAGAGGCTCAGGAAGGAGCTTGAAGAGCTCGGCTTCAAGCACAGCGGCAGGGAAGTCATGTACGATGGCATAACTGGAAGAAGATTAGAGGCTGACATATTCGTCGGTGTCATCTATTACCAGAGGCTCCACCACATGGTCGCTGACAAGATGCACGCGAGGAGCAGGGGTCCTGTGCAGGTTCTCACCAAGCAGCCGACCGAGGGTAGGGCCAGGGAAGGTGGTCTCAGGTTCGGTGAGATGGAGCGTGACGTCCTCATCGGTCACGGCGCTGCAATGCTGCTCATAGAGCGTCTCCTCGAGGAGAGCGACAAGACTGAGGTATGGGCCTGCGAAAGCTGTGGACATCTAGCCCTAGAGGATAAGCGCAGAGGAAAGGTCTACTGTCCGGTCTGTGGAGAGGAAGAAAAGATAAGCAAGGTAGAGATGAGCTACGCCTTCAAGCTGCTGCTCGATGAGCTGAAGGCGATGGGAATAAGGCCGTCTCTCAATATCGTTGACAGGGTGTGATTGCCATGCAGTCGATGAAAAAGGTCATCGGGAGTATTGAGTTCGGAATCCTCTCACCCCAGGAAATCAGGAAGATGAGCGCGGCCGAGATAACCGTTCCAGACACTTACGACGATGACGGTTACCCAATCGAAGGCGGCCTCATGGACAAAAGGCTGGGTGTCATTGATCCCGGACTCAGGTGTGAGACCTGTGGAGCGAGAGCGGGAGAGTGCCCCGGTCACTTTGGCCATGTTGAACTTGCTAGGCCGATAATCCACGTCGGCTTCGCCAAGACCATCCACCGTGTCCTTGAGAGCACCTGTAGGGAGTGCGGAAGGATAAAACTCACCGACGAGGAAATAGATGAGTACATAAAGAAGTTCGAGGTCATGGGCGACAGAAAGAAAGCCAAGGACAGGCTCATCAAGGAGATACACAAGAAAGCGAAGGAGAGAATGGTCTGCCCACACTGTGGTGCTCCGCAGTTCCCGATCAAGTTTGAGAGACCGACCATCTACTGGGAGCTCAGGAAGGACGAGGAGGGCAACGAGTACAAGCACAGGATGATGCCGAGTGAGGTCAGGGACAGGCTTGAGAAGATCCCCGATAAAGACCTCCCGCTTCTCGGCCTGCACCCGGAGAAGGCCAGGCCGGAATGGATGGTCCTCACAGTCCTTCCGGTCCCACCGGTTACAATGAGACCGTCCATCACTCTCGAGAGCGGTATTAGGGCGGAGGACGACCTCACCCACAAGCTCGTCGACATAATCCGTATTAACAACAGGCTCAAGTCCAACATCGAGGCCGGAGCTCCTCAGCTCATCATCGAGGATCTCTGGGACCTTCTCCAGTACCACGTCACCACCTACATCAACAACGAGACCTCAGGAATTCCGCCGGCCAAGCACAAGAGCGGAAGGCCCCTCAAGACCCTCGCCCAGAGACTTAAGGGTAAGGAGGGCCGTTTCAGGGGCAACCTCAGCGGTAAGCGTGTTAACTTCTCAGCCCGTACCGTTATCAGCCCCGATCCGATGATAAGCATCAACGAGGTTGGTGTTCCGATAGCGGTAGCTATGGAGCTCACCGTTCCCGAGAAGGTCACTGAGTTCAACTACGAGAAGCTCAAGAAAATGGTCCTCAATGGGCCCGAGAAGTATCCAGGAGCCAACTACGTTATCGACCCCGAGGGAAGAAGAATCAGGCTCATGGAGAACAACCTCGAGATCATCGCTGAGAAACTCGACATAGGCTGGACGGTTGAGAGACACCTCCTCGACGGTGACATAGTCCTCTTCAACAGACAACCGTCGCTTCACAGGATGTCCATCATGGCCCACCGCGTCAGAGTCATGCCTTACAAGACCTTCAGACTCAACCTCGCCGTCTGTCCGCCTTACAACGCTGACTTCGACGGTGACGAGATGAACCTCCACGTGCCGCAGACGGAGGAAGCTCAGGCAGAGGCCAAGATACTCATGGAAGTCCAGAACCACATCATCTCACCGCGTTACGGTGGCCCGCTTATCGCCGGAATACAGGACCACATTTCCGGCGGCTACCTCCTAACGCGCGAGGGAGCCTACTTTACCCGCTCAGAGGTCGAGCAGATGCTTATGTTTGCCGGCGTTGACGTGGACAAGCTCCCCAAGCCGGACAAGGTCGAGAACGGCGTTGAACTCTGGAGCGGAAAGACCATATTCTCCCTTCTCCTGCCCGAAGACTTGACCATCTGGTACAGAAACAAGCTCTGCGACGATCCGGAGCGCTGCGAGGCCCTTGAAAAGCTCATCGAGGAGAAGCTTATCCCGGACGAAGAGGAAGTGAGAAAGCTCGCCTATGATGGCTTCACATACATCCTCAACGGCAAGCTCCTCAGCGGTGTCGTTGACAAGAAGGCCTACGGAAGAGAGGATGGTAAGATACTCGACATCATCGTGAGAGAGTACGGCGTTGAGAGGGCCAGACAGTTCCTAGATCAGGTCACCAAGCTCGCCATATGGGTGATAACCCACAAGGGCTTCACGACTGCGATAGACGATGAAGACCTTCCGAGCGAGGCTCTTGACAGAATCAAGGAGATTATACGCGAGGCTGAGGAGAGGGTTAACAGGCTCATAGAGGCCTACAAGAACGGTGAGCTCGAACCTCTCCCAGGTAAGACCCTTGAGGAGACCCTTGAGAGTAATATCATGGCCGTCCTTGCCGAGGCTCGTGACAACGCAGGTAAAGTCGCTGAGAAATACCTCGGTATGACAAACCACGCGGTCATCATGGCCAAGACCGGAGCGAGGGGTAAGATGCTCAACATCACCCAGATGGCGGCAATGCTCGGTCAGCAGTCTATCCGTGGAAAGCGTCTCTACCGCGGCTACCGCGAAAGGGTTCTGACCCACTTCAGGCCTGGTGACCTGGGAGCCAGGGCAAGGGGATTCGTCGTCAACTCCTACAAGAGCGGACTAACGCCGCAGGAGTACTTCTTCCACGCCATGGGTGGAAGGGAAGGTCTCGTCGATACGGCAGTCAGGACTGCCCAGAGCGGTTACATGCAGCGCAGGCTCATCAACGCCCTCCAGGATCTCAAGGTGGACTACGACGGAACCGTCAGAGATCCAACGGGCATCATCGTCCAGTTCAAGTACGGTGAGGATGGCGTTGACCCGATGAAGAGCTGGCAGGGCAAGACCGTGGATGTGGATAGGGTGATTGTGAGAACCCTGCTTAAGGTCAGGAGTAAGGGGTGAGAGAAATGGTTGCTGCCAAGACTATCAAGAGCCTCGTCGATAAGGCCAACCTCCCCGATAACATCAAGGAGGAGCTTTACAACAAGCTCATCGAGTACAACAAGAAGTACAAGCTCAAGAAGGCTGAAGTCGAGGCCATCATAGAGGAGACCGTTAAGGAGTACCAAAACTCACTCATCGAGCCTGGAGAGGCTATAGGAACTGTTGCTGCCCAGTCTATCGGTGAGCCCTCAACGCAGATGACCCTTAACACCTTCCACTACGCTGGTGTCGCAGAGATAAATGTTACCCTTGGTCTGCCGAGAATCATCGAGATTGTTGATGCCAGAAAGAACCCGTCCACGCCAATCATGACCGTCTACCTCGACGAGAAGCACAGATACGATAGGGAGAAGGCCCTAGAAGTTGCGAGGCGCATTGAGGGAACGACCCTTGAGAACCTCGCCAGGGAGATGAGCATCGACATCCTCAACTTTGAATTCATCGTTGAGATTGACCCGGAGAGACTTGAGAAGAGTGGCCTCGACATGGAGAAGATTCAGAAAAAGTTGGAGAGCTCCTTCAAGAGCGCAGAATTCGAAGTAGATGGCTACACGCTCATTATGAGGCCCAAGAAGGTAACCAAGCTCTCTGACCTTAGGAGACTCTCCGAAAAGGTTAAAAAGCATCGCCTTAAGGGTCTCTCGGGCGTCGGAAAGACGATTATCAGGAAGGAAGGCGACGAGTACGTCATCTACACAGAGGGTTCCAACTTCAAGCAGATCCTCAAGGTTCCCGGCGTTGACCCGACGAGGACGAGGACGAACAACATCCACGAGATCGCCGAGGTGCTCGGAATCGAGGCTGCAAGAAACGCCATCATCGAGGAAATCGTCAACACGATGCGCGATCAGGGTCTTGAGGTGGATGTCAGGCACATCATGCTTGTCGCCGATATGATGACGCTCGACGGCGTCATACTGCCCATAGGCAGGCACGGCATAGTTGGGGAGAAGGCCAGCGTGCTTGCCAGGGCCGCGTTCGAGATCACCACTCAGCACCTCTTCGAGGCCGCTGAGAGGGGTGAAACCGACCCGCTCAACGGTGTCGTTGAGAACGTCCTCATAGGACAGCCGGTTCCAGTCGGAACCGGAATCGTCAAACTGGCAATGAATCTCCCCCTGAGACCGAAAAGGGAGTAGGGAGGTGTGATTGATGGATCTAGCTTTCGAACTTAGGAAGGCTGACGAGACCGGAAAGATAATCAAGGGAGCTAAGAAGACCATCCAGCTCGCCAAGATGGGTGGAGCGAAGCTGATTATAGTGGCCAGAAACGCCAGGCCGGACATCAAGGAAGACATCTACTACTACGCCAAGCTCAGCGGCATTCCGGTTTACGAGTTTGAGGGAACAAGCGTTGAGCTCGGCACCATCCTCGGAAGGCCGCACACTGTCTCGGCTCTGGCAGTGGTAGACCCTGGTGAGAGCAAAATCCTGGCCCTCGGGGGTAAGGAGTAATGCCGCTCAAGCTCAACACTGATCAGATAAAGTACATAGCCCTCTTCGAGAGCATGACGGGAGCTACAGTGCTTGACTGCCTCATCGACAGCAACAGGAACAGGCTTATCTACGTTATCAAGAGGGGCGAGATGGGACTTGCCCTCGGAAAGAAGGGAGCCAACGTCAAGCGCGTTCAGAACATGCTTGGAAAGGAGATAGAGCTCATCGAGCACTCGGAGAATCCCGAAGAGTTCCTGAGGAACATTTATAAGAGTCTCGGGGTAAAGGTTAAAAAAGTCCACATCACTGAAAAGAGGGATGGTAAAAAGGTCGCCCTCTTGGACATAGGCCCGCGCGAGAAACCGCGCGCCATTGGAAGGGGCGGCCAGAACATCAACCTCGTGAAAGAATTGATGGAGAGACACCACGGTATTCACGACGTGATCATAATTTGAGGTGATGCTCATGCCGGGAAAGAAGGCTCCATATGGAGAGTTCGCTGGTAGAAAGCTCAAGCTCAAGAGGAAGAAGTTCCGCTGGAGCGACATAAGGTATAAGAGAAGAGTCCTTCGCCTTAAGGAGAAGAGCGACCCGCTCGAGGGAGCCCCGCAGGCCAAGGGAATCGTCCTCGAGAAGATAGCCGTCGAGGCCAAGCAGCCCAACTCTGGAATGCGTAAGGCAGTTCGTGTTCAGCTCATCAAGAACGGTAAGGTCGTTACCGCGTTCACCCCGGGTGACGGTGCTATCAACCACATCGACGAGCACGACGAGGTCATCATCGAGGGAATCGGCGGTCCAAAGGGCGGTTCTATGGGTGATATCCCGGGAATCAGGTACAAGGTCGTCAAGGTGAACAGGGTTTCCCTCAAGGAGCTCGTTAAGGGCAGAAAGGAGAAGCCGAGGAGGTGAAGGAAATGGCCAAGCCGCTCACCGAGAGGTTCTACCAGCCTAAGGAGCTCAAGGTCATGGGAAGGTGGAGCGTTGAGGACGTCGTTGTGAATGACCCATCGCTCAGGCCTTACATCAACCTCGAGCCGAGAATTCTTCCGCACAGCCATGGAAGGCACGCCAAGAAGCCCTTTGGAAAGGCTCAGGTTCACATCGTCGAGAGGCTCATCAACAAGGTCATGCGCAGTGGTGCCAGCAGCCACAAGGTCGGCGGCCACTTCATGAGGAGAGAGCACCGCTCCCTCATGAGCAAGAAGATGAAGGCCTACGAGGTCGTCAAGGAGGCATTCATGATCATCGAGAGGAGGACCAAGCAGAACCCGATTCAGATTCTCATAAGGGCTATCGAGAACTCTGCCCCAAGGGAAGACACGACCACCATTGCATTCGGTGGAATCCGCTACCACATGGCCGTTGACGTTTCACCGCTCAGGAGGCTCGACATAGCCCTCAAGAACATCGCCCTCGGTGCGAGCGCCAAGTGCTACCGCAACAAGACCAGTTACGCCCAGGCCCTCGCTGAGGAGATAATCGCAGCAGCTAACAAGGATCCAAAGAGCTTCGCCTACAGCAAGAAGGAAGAGATCGAGAGGATTGCCCAGTCCTCACGCTGAGGGCTGGCAGGTTTCCCTTCTTGTTCTCTTCTGTTTCTACGCTTCTACTTTGCCCCCACTTGCAATGTTTTTAGGGAATATAATTTTGAGAACTGGTTGTGACATATGAAAGCGCAGAACAATCATGAAGTAATTAGTATGAATTCTATGATTTACTGGAAAAAGTTAAAGCGCCGAAATTAGCATGAAGAAGGCCGAAGGGACTGATTCTTGTCCTCTTTCTCCTTCATCCATTCAACTTCTATCTAGCAGACTCTCTCCCACCATATTCCCTGGCTTCTCAACGCCAAAAAACTCCAGAACCGTCGGTGCTATGTCCATGAGGCCCGGGTTTTCAAGCTCAACTTTCTCGAAACCCCACAGTATCAGTGGAACCTTCACAACTGACTCGTTCATCGAGCCGTGCATTCCCTTAACCCAGTGGCTTACTCCCTTAATCCCCCTGCACATTCTGTGGGAGCAGAACCAGTAGCCGGGCTTGGCCGAGACTATCAGCTCGCCGCTCAGCGGCGTGTCGAGGTGTGGAAGCTCATCGCGGAAAAAGACTTCTTTGACCCCCGGAGCCTTCCTCAGAACTTCAAAAGCTTCCTCGGCCTGGTTCGGGTCTCTGAGATAAACATGAACTCCACCGCCAGAGGAGACGCGTAGCGTCTCGATGCCGTGTTTCCTGAGGTATGTTCTCAGGTTCACCCAGGTGTGAACCTCCTCCTGTCCGTGGTCGGCGAAGATTATGAAGGCGTACTCGTCCTTCAGGCGCTCCCATAGGGTTCTCACTGCGGTATCGACGGTCTCAACGGCCTTCAGGGCCCCTTCGCTCAGCGGCCCATGGTCGTGGCTCATGCCGTCTATCGAAGCAAAGTGGACGAGGAGCAAATCCGGTCTGCATTCCTCGTATAGGTAGATGGCTGAGTTCATGACCCAGATGTCCTTCCTCCAATCGCGACCATGCTGACGGTACATCCTATCGCCAGCAAAGAAGGGTGGGAAGATTCTAACGTCCGTCCCGCTGAACGGGGGCATCGTATAGCCGCTGACGGCTGCGGTTCTAACACCTTTCTGCCGTAGCAGGTCAATGATGGTCGGGGACTTAATGACCTTGTGGGGATTAAAGGCCACCTCATAGTTGTAGAAGTTGACCTTCCGATCAGAGATGCGGTCGTAGTAGCCGTTCTCGACGACCCCGTGATCTTTCGGCCACATCCCCGTCATCACGCTGGTGTGAACTAAGTCCGTGAGCGTTGGAAAGATGGAGTCAACCACCGCAAACTCACCGCTTTCAGCAAGCTCGCTCAGGAATGGCATGTGTTTGATGTTGTAAACCCCACAGCCGTCGAGGCTTATCAGCGCGAGCTTCTTCATGTTCATCACAGCCTAAGCGTATTACAGAGTTTTGCGTTTATTTCTTCCTTGAGTAGGTCTCCAACTTCACCTAGAATGCCTGCAAGAAGACCCTTATGAACTGTCGCTATCTTGTTGAGCTTAATAATCGAAGAAACTTTAAACCCAGTGACTTTAAATTCCAGATGAGAGCGTTCAACGAGAACGTCAGTTTTTGGCTCGAACTTCTCAAGTCTCGACGAAATGAACGCCACTACAACATCATCTTTTCCTTCGTACAGGACAAGTGCCGGACGAAGTTTAGTTGCCCGTAGATCCGTGAAAGGGAAGTGCACAAGAACTATCTTGCCTTTGAGACTCATTTGAATCTCACCTTAAGGTCTTCGTAGGAGTACAGGTCTGGTTCGGATTCTAGAAACTCCCTGAGGGATTCTTCTGAGAGCTTTACGACTCCATAAAGCTCGCTTGCCTCAATCAGCTCCTCTAGTTTGTGTTCTATCTCCTCAAGTTTGCGCTCTATCTTCAATATTTCGTTAATCACTCTAACATCCTCACTCACGCTATCACCCCCAATCGGTGTCGGCCTGACGTGCAGTCATCATACCTCAGTGGGATGGAGTGATCGTCATCCACCGAAGTCCCCTTTGTTAATCAGGTATAAATTCTTTCCGAGCCACTCGTCTAAAGTTTTCTGCCTCGCTAAGCTGCCAAGTATGTAGCTCCTCGCGAGGTACTTCTCGAACGGATGCTCAAGACGGCGCTTTATGACCTCTAGCGCCTCGTTCAGCGTTGAGAAGCGGCCGATGAGGTTGTTCATAGCTTTCTTGACGCCGAGCCTTATCTGCCAGACACCAACGGGGGCGTAGTACTCGGGAGTAACCTCGCGGAAAACTACTATCCTTGCCTGTCTCCTCCTCACTCTCAAAGCTTCAAGAACGCTCAGACGAGCTGCATGGTAGGCGCCGGCCGTTTCCTTGACGTACTCCTTTCTTCCGCGGAAGTCCTCGTAGTCGTGGATGACGCTCGGTTCGTCGCTTCCGAAGAGCGAGCCCTTGAGCCACACCTCAAGGAGTTCGAAGGCATAGCTCTCAGGCATGAGAAGAACAGCGTAGCGGTTTCCGAGGAAGCGGTAGAAGTAGACCTCGTAGTCGTTTATCTCTGGATAGCTCAGAATTTCGCGCCTTAGGTTATTCCCTATCGTGTCCTGAACGGCGGTAATGCTCCACCTTGTGGGAACAAGCCTCTTGTCAACGCCGAGAAGTCCCGCGGAGAGGAGCCTTATAATATAGTACTCGTCAAAGCCCCAGTTGTAAAGCCTCATTATTGCCTGCTCTGCCTTTAGCTCGTCGCTAACGACGTAGTCCGTCCTCCTCGGAATCCTCGGATTCTCCGTGAGCTCAAAGTCCAAAAGCTCCGCCTTTGGCCCTATCGGCGGGGCAAACTCGCTTGGGAGGACTTTGAGAATGGGCTTTTTCTTCAGCAAAATCTCGCTGTCAACGGGCTTTATCGACATTGCCAGCTCCTGAACCTCGCCAAGTATTCTCCTGCTCCTCCTTACGTGGACATCTGCTTTCGTCTCGCCCATAACCAATAGCGAGCGGTAGTAAAGGATGTCCCTTATCGTCTTGTCCTCCCACTTCATGGGATTGTCGAGGTGACTGGTATCTCCCTCAATCGGCGGCACGAGAGGGCCTATGCGAACCTTAGGATAGCCGTACTCCCCAACGAAGATGCTCGGCGGAGAAGAGCCAAAAAGGTGGCGCTTATTGAGCTTTTCCTCCACCTTCCGGGCTACCCTAAACCTCTCGAGAATTGGACAGGTAGACCGGCCACAGAGGAGTTTCCTGCCCTTGCAGACGGCACAGAGCTTGGAGTTGAAGAGCTGGGTCATCGGGAATAGTTACTCGGGGAAGGTATTTATGGTTTGCCAACGCTGGCATCTCGAGTATCTTCCAAAAAACTTAAAAACCCCCTCCGGCTCATATAACTCGGGCATTGGAGTGCCGCGGTAGCCTAGCCTGGTAGGGCGCCGGCCTGCTAAGCCGGTGGGCGCTGCCCACAGGGGTTCAAATCCCCTCCGCGGCGCCAAATCTTTCTCTGGGTCAAATGCCGGGATAGCCTAGAGGTGAGGCGGTGGACTGCAGATCCGCTTTACGGGGGTTCGAATCCCCCTCCCGGCTCCATAACGAAAGACAAGGGGGCTCCGCCCCCTTATCTCTCTGTACTCTCAAACCCCCGAAGTGGGGCTTCGCCCCACGTTGGGAAACTTTTGCTTGGCAAAAGTTTCATCAAAGTTTGGCATGCCTTTTGTGCCTGGTCCTTTTGAGTGGGTTTGCCTTCTAAAATGATGATTCTTTAAAGCGTGTTTCATGCTTGAGCGCCCTTCGCGCGCTGTTTTAAAGTAAACACCCTTCAAATTGTCTAACGTAAGTGCAAACCCCTTTCAAACGCAACTCTTGGGGAAGCATGACGACTTTTAACTTCTCCTTTTTGAACAGTTAAACCTTTTTGGTCAAGCTTTGCGCAAGCAAAGGTTGCTGGGGGCTAACGTCCCCACACCCCCGAAAACTTCGCCTGCACGACGTCGAGCTCTGCTCGACGCAAGGGACGACAGTCCCGCAGAGTTTGATCAAGGTTTGTGATTCTTCTTGGAATGCTCTTTCTCATCATGGATTTTCAAGTTTAGGAGGGAATTATTGGTGGGGGATTTACTTGTGAGGAGGGACTCCTTAAGGGGGTTCACTCTAACCTGCGCTCCTTCGGAGCGCGGTTCAAGTAGAACCCGCGTGAAATGGGGAGTTTGTTTGTGAATCCATCTTTCAAAAGGTGACTTTTGGGTTAAATCCTTCTCAACTGCACCTTTGAACGGGAATCACAAACTTTGATGAAACTTTTGCTTGGCAAAAGTTTCCTGGCCTCGGAAGTGGTGGCCCTCATCACCCCCTCGGTGCCGGGCCAAACGTTCCTCATCGGCCGGGAGATTTTATAAACGCTTGAAAGATATGCCTTTCGGTGGTGACGATGATCAGGGTCAAGGTCCTTGGAAGAGGAATCGAGAAGGAACTCGAGTGGAGGAAAGGCATGAAGATCGCAGATGTTCTCCGCGAAGTGGGCTTCAACACAGAGAGCGCGATAGCGAAGCTCAACGGCCGCGTTGCTCTGGAGGACGAAAACGTGAAAGATGGTGACTACGTGGAGGTTATTCCTGTAGTTTCGGGCGGATGAAGCAGAGTTACAGAGATTTATTCAATATTTTGAACAAAACTGAACTTTTTAGTTTTAGGCAATAGTTTGGCCAACGGAAGTTTTTAATTTATGTATTCTTGGAGCAAAAGTGTTATATACAACTTGCAATGATTATACATGGTAATCCTCTTGGAAAGGGACGAATGCAGAGATGGGCAGTAATGTTCATTATTGGGCTGTTCGTTTTGAGTGGTCTCGAGTACGTGCAGAAAGGAACAACCCGAAATTCTACACCAACTCAAAGACCTGCCAGAACACAAGTATGGAGATGTCAGAAGTTCCTGCAAGTGGGCTAACAATCACTGTGCAGGATGCTTGCGCCAGACCACGCAAGATCTCAAAATTTCGTTGTGTGCACCAAAGAAGAATATGGAGACCAATGTGGAAGAGCAACGGTGGTGCTGTTTGATAATGGGTAACCTTGGAGGGTAGTGAAATGAAAGCCAGAAAGGTATTTTTCATATTATTGATTGTTGCCATTTTCTTCTTACCCAAAGGACTGCTTATCCCAACAAACGCAGAAGGAGTATCTTTTGAGGATAGCATCATATCAACAACAAGTTGTCCATTCAGGATTCATGCAACTTACATACCTGCTAATTTTTCCCATGTTTTCAGGATTTTTGTGAACGACACGCTTGTTGCCAACTACATACTACCTGGGATGAACAAGGGGTCTATCTGCACCCCAGAGGGGATTCTCCTATATGCGTATTTCCTTGAAGGAGGAAGGGGAAGAACGTCTATGATTTTTCTCGATCACAATCTGAACATAAAATGGTGGCGTCCGTTTAGTGCTTATCCACTCAAGTATACCAAAGATGGCATGATCCTCGTTAGTTCTGCCCCATTTGGCTCTGGAGGTGAGTCCTGTGCATATCTCATGAATATCTCCACAGGAGAAACAACATTCAGATTTTGCCCCGATGTTTTGGGGGCCCATATCTCTGATGTCAGAATTATTGGTGACAAAGCTTACGTGACCGTTGGGTGGCCAGACAGAGGGTGGTCTTCCCTTAAGACTAAAGTAATCCTTTACATCGTGGAAGGGAAGAAAGTTAAGAGGAAAACAATTACAAGCATCAACGGCGAGGGCCTTGGGATTAGAGTGCGTGTAGACGCTGATGACAGCCATGTTGCGGTGGCATATTATCTTAAAAATGAGAAAGGCAAAGAAAAGAACGGAGTCTGCATTTACACGGCAGGCCATTTAATCAAAATTGCCTGCAAGAGCTTTAATGAGCGGCCATATGACGTGAAACTTGATGGAAACATAGTTTACATCAAAACATGGAACAGCGTAAAAGCCTACAAAATAATCGGTCCATGAGAACTCCCATTATTTTCCCCAACAGAGAAAATGGAGAGGAAATCAGGAACTCAGCCTCTTCCTCATGAACGCCTCGAAGTTATCCATGGCCTCCTCGAGTATCTCAACCGGCGGCAGGAAAACTATCCTGAAGTGCCACTCACCGGCGTAGCCGAAGCCTGAGCCATGGACGAAGAGTACGTGAGCCTCGTTGAGGGCATCGAGCACGAACTCCTTGTCGTTCTTCCACTTGGAGCACTCCTCTATCTTCGGGAAGATGTAGAATGCTCCCTGAGGCTTGACGGTGCTTATTCCTGGAATCTCGGTCAGGCGCTTGTATATGTAATCCCTCCTCTCCTTAAGCTTGGCCATGTACTCCTCGAGGTAGTCCATCGGGCCGGTGAGACCCGCTATTGCGGCGAATTGGGCGGGTGTATTGGGGCACAGTCTGATTCTCGCCATTTTGTCGACAGCTTCCCGAATCTCATCGAGCTTGCCCTCGGGATCAACGTAGTAGAAATAGCCGAGACGCCAGCCTGTTGCGAAGTAAATCTTCGAGAGGCCGTTCATGACGATGACCGGGACGTCCTTGGTGAGTGAGCCCGGAGAGACGTGCTCGCCCTCGTAGGTCATGAGGTCGTATATCTCGTCGCTTATAACCGGAAGGTCATATTCACCCGCTAAATCGAGAATCTCCTTTATAGTCTTCTTCTCGTAAAGCGCTCCTGTTGGGTTGTTCGGGTTGATTACAGCTATGGCCTTGGTTTTCTCATCAATTTTCTTCCTCATGTCGTCTATGTCAGGCTGCCAGCCGTTCTCCTCAACCGTCAGGTACTCCCTGGGTACTCCCTCATAGAACTTAACGAGGCCGGTGTAGGGTGGATAGCTCGGGCTCGGCACGAGGATGTTGTCACCAGGATTGAGCAGAGCGCCGAAGAGGAACTGGAGCGCCTCCGTGACTGCGGCCGTAACACGGACGTCGTCGGGGGTTATATCCACGCCGTTTTTTCTTTTCTCGCGCTCTACTATTGCTTCCCTAAGCTCGGGCAGGCCCTCGCTCGGACCGTAGTAATTGTGGCCCTCCTGGATGGCCTTACAGTAGGCGTCCCTCATGTGCTTCGGCGGCTGGAAATCGTACTTTCCGGGGTCACCAATATTGAGCCTGATTACCTTTATTCCCTTCTTCTCAAGCTCCCTGGCAGGAAGAACAACGTCCCTTATAGCGTATTCAATCCCCATAGCCCTTTCGGATGCGCGAATCATGAGCACCACCGGAGAGAGTTGAAGACTTCCTCATAAAAACCTTCACATTCCCTGGCCGGGTTCAAAGGGAAAGGCCTTCGGAAAAGCTGAGGCAACTTTAAAAAGAGTGCATCCAAACTAACCCGGGCGATGACGAATAGCAAGCATACTGAGACGATGCAACATGATGACGTGAACACCCTCCGAGCCCTTCGACACGTTTATTAACCTTCAGAGAGACCTCGTTACATGAACATATTCATTCCCCTGCTTTTCGGGATATTCCTCGGTTACGTCCTGAGGAAAAAGAGCCGGAAAGTCAATGTAGACCTTCCAATGAGCGTCGCGTTGCTTCTCCTCATCTTCTTCATGGGTGTTGAGGCCGGAAAAGTTGAGATAGACGCCTTCTGGCTCCTTGGCTCATCCGTGGCTTTTGCGGCGTTGACGATAGCAGGCAGCGTTGGGATTGCCCTTCTTCTGGGAGGGAGGAAAAGATGAGATTTCTGGCCTACGTTTTGGCCTCACTAACTATCGGAATCCTCATCGGACACTTCTACGCCCCCGACTTCGGAAACCTCTACGAGATAATGCTCTATCTCCTTATATTCATCATAGGGATAGATCTCGGGGAAAGCTTCAGGCCCGACGAGGTTAGAAAGCTCGGAAGGCTCGCCGTTAAGCTCCCCCTTGGAACACTCCTCGGCTCTCTCCTGGGAGGGCTCGTGGCTTCTCTGATTCTCGGCATAGATCTGAGATGGGGTCTGGCAGTTTCAGCGGGCTGTGGGTGGTACAGCCTAACAGGCCCGCTCATAGCTCAGTATTCGGCCGTCTACGGAACCCTCGGCTTTCTTGCCAACCTGACGAGGGAGATATTCACGGTTCTCCTCTATCCCGTTGCAATCAAAAGAATTCCCAAGGAGTTAGCGGTCTCAATGGGCGGGGCAACGACCATGGACACCACCCTGCCGATAATGACCAAGTTCGGCGGGAGTGAAGTCGCTCTAATAGCCTTTGTCCACGGATTCATCCTCACTGCTCTCGTTCCATTTGTGGTTCCATTCATCCTTCAGCTTTAACCAATAAGCTTTTAAGTTCAAACGTTTTAGGTTCTTTTGACAAACCTCGAGGGTGATGAGAATGAGCGAGGTTGAGCTCGTGTTCAAGGTTTTGAAAGAGGCCGGAAAGCCACTTAAGAGCAAGGAGATAGCCGAGCTGGCCGGCATCGACAAGAAAGAAGTCGATAAGGCGATAAAGATTCTGAAAAAAGAAGGCAAGATAATCTCGCCGAAGCGCTGCTACTACGCGCCGGCCGAGTGAGTCAGCCAGGTATTTTTCTTCCAATTTCTCCAGCGGGGTCTTTCTTTCGATTTCCTTCACTCCGCTCTGAGAGTCCACTGGAATTCGCCCCAGTCGATAGCAAAAACATTTTTAAAGCCTCACGATTAGCGAGGGTTGCAGGATAATCCCTCACGGCTCGGGGGTGTCCGAGGAGAAGGAACCCACCGGGCCCTCTGTGGAGGTGAGAGAATGAAGTATCCAAAGCAGATAAGGACTTACTGTCCGTTTTGTAAGAAGCACACCATCCACAAAGTCGAGAAGGTCAAGAAGAGGCCAAGGAGCGAGCTCAGCCAGGGTCAGAGAAGGTTCAGGAGGATCATGAAGGGTTACCGCGGTTTCCCGAGGCCGAACCCAGCTGGAAGGGAAAAGCCAGTCAAGAAGCTCGACCTCAGGTTCAGGTGCACCGTCTGCGGTAAGGCCCACACGAGGGGACAGGGCTTCCGCGTTAAGAAGTTCGAGCTCGTGGAGGTGTGACGCATGGCGCTCCCGAAGAACCTCATCCCGATGCCGAGGAGCAGGTTCCTCCGCGTCAAGTGCATCGACTGCGGCAACGAGCAGATAGTCTTCAGCAACCCGGCCACCACCGTCAGGTGCCTCGTCTGCGGTGCAACGCTCGTCGAGCCTACCGGCGGTAAGGGCGTTATCAAGGCCAAGATACTCGAGGTTCTCGAGTGAACACCTTTCTTTCTCTTCCCTTTCGGCCTTCTGCTAAACTTTAAAAACCTCCTTTTCGTAAATTACTCAGGCAAAGAAAATTTTGAGGTGGTTAGAATGCCGAGGAAAGCCAAGGAGTATCCTGAAGAGGGAGAGTTTGTTATCGCGACCGTCAAGAGCATCCATCCTTACGGTGCGTTTCTCAAGCTTGACGAGTACCCCGGTAAAGAGGGCTTCATGCATATAAGCGAGGTCGCCTCGACATGGGTCAAGAACATTAGGGACTATGTGAAAGAGGGTCAGAAAGTAGTCGCCAAGGTCATACGCGTTGACCCGAATAAGGGGCACATAGACCTGAGCCTCAAGAGGGTGAACCAGCAGCAGAGGAAAGCCAAACTCCAGGAGTACAAGCGTGCCCAGAAGGCCGAGAACCTCCTCAAGATGGCCGCAGAAAAGCTCGGGAAGGACTTTGAGATGGCCTGGCAAGAGGTCTGGGTTCCCCTCGAGGAGGAGTACGGCGAAGTTTACGCCGCCTTTGAGGACGCTGCCCAGAACGGCATAGAGGTTCTTAAGGGCATCATACCCGAGGAATGGCTCGAGCCGCTCAACGAGATAGTCCAGAACTACGTCGAGGTTCCCACGGTAACCATCGATGCCGAGTTCGAGATAACCGTGCCGAAGCCCAACGGCATAGAGATAATCAAGGAGGCGCTCATAAGGGCCCGTGACAGGGTCAACGAAGATAAGGACATCGAAGTCAAGTTCACCTACCAGGGAGCTCCAAGATACAGGATAGACATAACTGCACCCGACTATTACAAGGCCGAAGAGGTTCTCGAGGACATCGCTGAGGAGATACTTCGCGTTATCAAGCAGGCGGGAGGAGAGGCAACCCTCCTGAGGAAGGAGAAGCGCATCAAGAAGATAAAGAGGAGAGGCGCCTGAAGGGGATTGACATGAGGTTCCGCATAAGGAAATGTCCCAGCTGCGGGCGCTACACCCTCAAAGAGACCTGTCCAGTCTGCGGAACCAAGACAAAGATAGCCCACCCGCCGCGCTTCTCGCCAGAGGATCCCTACGGGGAGTACAGGCGCAGACTGAAGCGCGAACAGCTGGGCATTGTGAAGAGGTGAGACCATGAAAGAAACCATGATTTATGTCTACGAGAGGCCCCAGCTGAGGGACCCTGTGTTCATCGAGGGTCTCCCTGGGATAGGCCTGGTTGGAAAGCTTGCCGCAGAACACCTGATTCAGGAGCTTGAGGCCGTCAAGTTCGCCGAGCTCTACTCGCCGCATTTCATGCACCAGGTGCTCATCAAGAAGAACTCCGTAGTTGAGTTGATGAAAAACGAGTTCTACTACTGGAAGAACCCCGACGAGAACGGAAGAGACCTGATAATTATCACGGGCGATCAGCAGGTTCCGCCGACGGACAGCCCCGGTCACTTCGAGGTCGTTGGCAAGATGCTCGACTTCGTGAGCGAATTTGGCACGAGGGAGATCATCACGATGGGCGGCTACCAGGTGCCGGAGCTCCAGGGAGAGCCGAAGGTTTTAGCGGCAGTAACCCACGAGGAGCTTGTTGAGTACTATAAAGCCAAGCTGGAAGGCTGTCAGGTCGAAGTTGTCTGGAGGGAGGACGAGGGAGGCGCAATAGTTGGTGCCGCCGGACTGCTCCTCGGCATGGGGAAGCTCAGGAGCATGTACGGAATAAGCCTGCTCGGCGAAAGCCTCGGCTACATCGTTGACGCAAAGGCAGCCAAATCGGTCCTCAGCGCGGTAACTAAGATACTCGGCATCGAGCTCGACATGACGGCCCTCGACGAGCGCGCCAAGGAAACCGAGGAGATACTCCGCAAGGTTCAGGAGATGCAGAGAGCGATGCTCGAACAGACCATGCCTCCAACACCGGAGGAAGAGGACAGGGGTTACCTCTGACCCTTTCCTTTCTCATTGCTAAGCTCCGGTGCCTCCAACTTATGGTTAATAATACTGAGTTAAAGAAACACTTTTATGTGGTGCTACCTTTTTTGATTTTGATAACACAACAAGACCAAGAGGGAGGGAGATAAATTGCACATACCCGACGGCCTTTTGAGCACGCCTGTTATAGTATTGACATACGCAGTAACTATAGCAGGACTTCTATACTCAATCAAAAAGCTCAGGGACTTCCCGGAAGACAAAATACCTCTCCTCGGCCTTTTTGCGGCTGGAATCTTCGCGGCCCAGATGGTCAACTTCCCGATAATCGGGGGAGTCAGTGGACATCTGCTCGGAGCGACGCTCGTTGCCATACTGCTCGGCCCGTACGCGGCGGTAGTAGTCATGACTGCGGTGCTGCTCATTCAGACATTGCTCTTCGGTGACGGTGGAATAACGGCCATTGGGGCGAACATCCTCAACATGGGACTTATCGGGGCGTTCGTTGGCTATACCATCTACACCAAGCTGAAGAACATCAATGAGGTTTTCGCCATGGGCTTTGCCGCGTGGCTTTCAGTGCTCCTGGGGGCAACGATGACTGCTATCGAGATAGGCTTCAGTCAGAGCCTGCCCTTCGCCAAGATTCTCACTCTGATGATAAGCTATCATGCTATAATCGGCATCGGTGAGGCCATACTCACTATACTCATCGTCCAGGCCGTTAGGATGAAGCTTCCCGAGATAGAGGGGGTGACCGCATGAGGACTATAGTGAAGGGGCTCATCGCCATAGCCGTTATACTGGCCATAGTCCTTCCGCTGGCCTCGAGCAATCCCGATGGTTTAGAGGCCACCATGGAAAAGGTCGGCCTCGAAGAGAATCCCATCTATCACGCCCCCCTCGATTATGGCGAAAGCTGGGCTCAGAGCTTCGCCATGGGGCTCCTCGGAATAACCTTGACCTTCGTGGTTGGCTACGGCTTAGCAAAGCTCGCCAAGGGTGCCTGAAGTGTACCTGCCGTTCATTTTTATTTACGCGATTGGCGTCGTTACCCGAAAAAGCCTGAGTGAGTTAGCTTATTTTGCCCTCCTGTTCTTTGCTGTAGTCATTATGATGAGGCCTAAGAAGAGGATTTTCCTCAACCTCGGATTCCTCCTCGGGTTTGAGGGGCTGCTCTTCATCCTTGCCCTCTTCAATCCTGGAAGACCAATTCTCGATACTCCCATAGGACCGATAACTCACGAGGGGCTTTATTCATTCTTCCTGCTCCTCGGGAAGGCCTTTCTATCCGCGGGGACCGCCGTAGTTATAACCAGCTCGGTCGGCTTTTCAAGGATACTCGCAGAGATGGAGACCCTGAAGTTCCCGAGGGTACTCATCCTGACGCTCGCGTTCACGTACCGCTACCTCGACCTCTTTGCAGAGGAGGCTGAGAGGATGAAGCGGGCCCTCGATTCCAGGGCCTTTGGAATCGGGAGAAAGGAATACTACCGGAAACTTGGAGCACTCATAGGCGAGATTTTTGTGAGGGCATACCTTAGAAACGGGAGAATTTATAAGGCAATGCTCTCAAGGGGCTTTGGCGAGTTCCCAAGGCTCGAAGAACCACGCCCAAACCTCTCAATCGGACTGCTGATGCTCCTTGCCATTGGGGGTCTGCTGATATGATAGAGCTGAGAAACGTTCACTTCTCGTACGTAGGAAGAGAGGTTCTGAGGGGTGTGAACCTCACCATCAAAGGAGGAGAAATTTTCGGGATTCTCGGACCCAATGGGGCTGGAAAGAGCACGCTTGTTCTTCATCTCAACGGCATACTGAAGCCGAAGAAGGGGGAGGTGATTATAGACGGCCTCGATCCCGCTAAGAACCCCAAGGAGGTTCGAAGGAAGGTTGGCATCGTCTTTCAGGACCCAAATGATCAGCTGTTCTCGCCGACTGTTTTCGAGGACGTTGCCTTCGGTCCCTACAACCTCGGTCTCCGCGGGGAGAAGCTGAGGGAGAGAGTCCTGTGGGCACTGAGACAGGTCGGTATGGAGGACTACGCCAGCAGGGAAACAAAGGAGCTCAGCTTCGGCGAAAAGAAGAGGATAGCAATAGCCACGATCCTTGCGATGGAACCCGAAATCATCGTCTTTGACGAGCCCTTCGCCAACCTTGATTTCAGAGGGAAACGGCTCCTCGGAGAGCTGATAAGGAGAATGAAGGAGGAAGGGAAGACGGTAATCTTGGCCTCCCACGAGGCAGAATATCTGGCCCTCTGCGACAGGATAGCCCTGATGGACAGTGGGAAAATAATAACCGTTGGAACACCCGAGGAGATACTCGGTAATCCCAGGCTCCTTAGAGAGCACAACCTTGAGGTCCCATCCATCGCGGAGCTGTTCCTGAGCTTGGGGCTGAAGGTTCCAAGGAACGTTGAAGAGGCAAGAAAAATACTCGAAGAATGCAGAAGAACTACTCCATAGCCTTCTCCAAAAGCTCCAGGCCAAGGTCGAGGTATTCCCTTGCCTTTTCTTCGCTCTTCGCCTCGCTGAAAACCCTTATTATCGGCTCCGTTCCGCTGGCCCTGACCAATACCCAGCCGTCGTCGAAGAGTATCTTGGTTCCGTCAGTTGTATCGATGGTGTAACCTCCCTCCCTGGCCAACTCAGCCACTTTAGCGACTATCGCCTTCCTGTCTCCTTCGATGTGCCTTTTCGTCTTGAACTGGTAGTACCTGGGGAGTTCATCTATAAGCTCGCTGAACTTCTTACCGCTTTTCGCGAATATCTCCACGATTTTTGCCGCTGTCATGGCCCCATCCCTGCCGAGGACAAAGTCTGGAAAGATTACGCCGCCGTTCTCCTCGCCACCTATGGTTCCGTCGTGCTCCAACAAAGCCCTCGCCACTATAAGGTCGCCGACCTTCGTGCGCATTACCTTGGCGTTGTTCCTCTTGGCTATGTCATCAAGCAGGTAGGAGGTAGCGACGGTTGTGACAAGCAGCCCGCCGCCGTTTTCTCTGAGAACAGCGTCAGCAACCAGCGCAAAGGTCTTATCGCCCTGAACAAAGTTGCCGTTCTCGTCGATGAAAACGGCTCTGTCGGCATCCCCGTCCTGAGCCACTCCAAAGTCCGCCCCGAGAGCCTTGACAACATTCATAAAGTCCTTAAGGTTTTCCTCGTTGGGCTCAGGATTTCTCGCAGGGAAGTGGCCGTCTGGATGGGCGTTTACGCTGACGACCTTACAGCCTAGTTCCCTGAGCAGGTAGGGTAAAGTGAGCGAGCCGGCACCGTTGGATGTATCGACGACTACGAATGGCCTCCTCTTCCTTATTGCCTCAACGTCCACCCTCGATTTTATGGCGTCGAGATAGGGCCTTATTATGTCCTCCTTCCTGACCTCTCCGATTTCGTCCCACTTAGCTCTGTCGAAGTCCTCGTTGAAGAACAGCTCCTCAACTACCGTCTCCCTCTCCTTCTTCAAGCCCATGCCGTTGGGCTCGAGGAGCTTTATGCCGTTGTATTCAGGTGGGTTGTGGCTTGCAGTTATTGCCGCTCCGCCGTCGGCCTTGAAGTACCTGCAGGCAAACTGTATGGCGGGAGTTGGAGCGACTCCAACATCGATAACGTCACATCCAACGCTGAGGAGACCGCTTATTAAAGCCTCCTCGAGCATCTCACCGCTAACGCGGGTGTCCCTACCAACAACTACCAGCGGCTTCTCCCTTCCTTCCCTCTTCAGCATCGTTCCGAAGGCCATGCCCATCTTAAGCGCGAACTCTGGGGTTATCTTCTCGTTGGCTATCCCCCTGACGCCGAAGGTTCCAAACATCTTTCCCATGTCTTTCACCTCCTCAATCAATCCTCATTCCAACGACCTTAAGCGACTTAACCTCTTCAGACTCCAAAGCCTTAACCATCTCCTCGAAAACTGTGTAGCAGGAGTTTATAGATCCTAAGTTGGGGCAGGGCGCGGTTCCTTTTCCATCCTTTGAGAGGAGTCTCAGGGTCTTATCGATGGGGAAGGAGACTATGTAGAAAGTTGGGTCATCGTCATCTAGCAGTTCCGTCCTCATGACTGCCCCCTCAAGACTCTTCAGCAACCCGGGGAGAATCATGACACCTATGATAGTCGATATGGCCCCTGGATGTCCCGCACCGCTAAGCGTCCAGAAGTCCACTGAGACTTTCCTAGGCTCAAGCCCGAGGGCCTTCAGTGCATCCCTTACCCTAAGGACTACCTTGTGGAGCGGACTGTACGGGAAGTAGAGGAACGAGAAAGGTACCATACCCACCAGGAAGCAGTTGTTCTCCGTTTCCCTGCCGCACGCAAAGCCTGTCACTATCTTTCTGACCTTGGGGTCGTAACCGCTTACAGAGAACTGGAGCGGCCCAACGCTCTTGACCGTCAGCCCCTGCCGATATCTCTTCATCCTGAACTCCTCGCAGTCGAAGGGATTCGAGAGGTCATAGATTCCCCTCGCCCTCCCTACCCACCTGTTGTGGGCGATAACGTAGTGAATAACTGGGTTTGACTGGATTGAACCCAAAGCAACGACCGCTATCTTGAGCTTTTTCTCATGGGGAGAATTTTTCTGGGCATAGAGTCCCAGGATTTTCTCCAGGGCACGAACCGAGATTATGGGAACCAGCAGTGGCAGGGGGTACTCGACCGCTCCCTCGGGAAGTTCCTCGTTGTATCCAAGGATGTGAAGGACCACGTGGGGATCCTCGTTATCTCTCTCGCAGAAGTCAGGATGACAAACCGAATAGAAAAGCGCCTCGGGAAGGCCGGACTCCCTTAGGTCGTTTATGAAGTCAACGATAATCCCGACGAGCTCCTCCTTGTGGTTCACGGCTTCCCGTATAGCATCTGTGCTCACTTCAAACCTGACGTCAACCTTAAGCTTTTCCACGCCGAGTGACTGTCGGACTTCTTCGAGAACGTGTGCAAGTATTGTCGGGGAGTACCCAACCTGTCCGGAACCGAACACCTCCTTAAAAATACCCTCGAGGTCAACGTTCTCTTCTTTAACTTCGATGGCGAGTTTTAGGGCGTAGGGAAACGTTCCCAGAATTGGAACCGGAGATCCGGAGACACTCGTAAGGCCCTTCTTAGCGGCTTCTTCCGGCAGGAGAAGGGGAGGGATTAGGTTCATTATCCCGCCGAATGAATCGTAGCTTTCCACTATAACCAGCCTTCCATCGTCACTTTTCCCCACGCCATATATCTCGCTGTCGGGGTATGGAACCTTTCCGGCGAGACCAACGCCCGCTATCATAGCCGCCACTCGGTCGGTTGAAAGGCTCCGGAAGTAAGTGTTCTTTGGGATTTCCTTGGGCTTGAATTTCTTCAAAACGTTTTCTATTGCCGATATTAGGGAAAAGCTCCTCGGTATATCTCCATACTCGAATCCGGTCAGGAATATCACGATGTCGTAGTCGTCAAGGAGGTGCTTACCCAAAGACTCCACTCCCAGCTCATATGACTTCATGAAAAACGCCGCGAAAAGGCCCAAAGGTAGCCAGAGAACCAGCGTCAAAGGCACGTACCACCAATCCACACTCCCCACGGAGCCACCAAGCTGGGTTATAGAAGAGAACGCAATTCCCATTGATACGAGAAGGGTTATTATAAGACCCGAAACGATAAACGTCTCGTTGCTGAGCCTTCTCACCTTTCTGAGGCTCTGGGAGAGATTTACAACGTGCTCCATTTCCTCTGGCCTTTCTCTTGGTAGAATGAGATGGGTCTCTGAAACTTCAACGAAGAGCCTGTACATAAAGTAGATGAAAAACGCAAAGAGGTTGACTTCAACAATCACAAGGATGTAGGAGTAAAAGAGCAGCAGCGTCCCATCGTCTAGTAACCTTACTGTCATCGCAGAGAGTACGAGAAGGAGACCCCCAATAGTGAGCGCCTTTATGAAGTTTCTGAAATCAATAAACACATTAAGGAGTTTTAGAACAGATTTTCCGGTTCTCTCCAGGAGGCGGGCGTACACCCAACCGTAAACCCCTGAGGCCATGAGGATAAGGGGAATAAGTGAAATCAAAATCAGGGATGCCCAGTAGGGGGTGGGAAGGATAGAGAGTATGCTCCCGGTCACCTCAAGAGGGGAAGGTTCCACGGCAAGAATTGCAAGGATTATGCCGAGTATTCCAATGAGCACGTTTCTGAAGGTATCGTCGATCAGGGTAAAAAGTTCAAAGCTCTTTTCAAACTCTCCCTCCATCCTATCACCCCGCCGAAACCACAAGGGCGTTAGCTATGACAACACCTATCACGGCGGCCACCTTATAAGGTGTGATGTTCTCACTGGCCGATTTGATAATTGCCCCAAGGAGAACTATGATTGCAGGATAAGAAAGAACCACGACTGTGACCTCTGTTGCACCACCGATGCCAAGTGCTGCGAAGCGCATTACATGGGCTAGAGACAAGGAAAATCCCGCAAAAACAACCGCCCTCCAGAGAGAAAATCCCGAGAATGTTCTCCACGGAAAGCCCCTAAGAAAAAGCATGGCAACGAGTGCTGTACCCTGCCCTATAAGTACCCCTGTTATGGGAAACGTCATTTCCTCAGCGAGCGATAGATAACGTAGCATAACCGCGGTAAGGGCCGCTATAGACCCAGCTCCCATTCCGAGAAGCACTGCCGTTGTGGAGCCTACAAATGACTTGGTGGATTCCACATGAAGCAGGAGCATTGAGAGGGCCGCTATAACTGCACCCAAGGCAAGCTTGGGACTGATAATCTCATGTATAAGCAAGAGAGCCAGAAAAGCCGTCAGTATCGGCTCGGAGGCTGAGGAGGCTGTGGAAGCAACCGAGGCTCCTCCAAGCTCGACAGCCTTGAAGTACGCTATCCTGGAGAGGAAAAACTGAAGCAGACCGACGATCAAGTAAAGCAACGCCTGGTCATGCGTTATCGCGTAGTGCTTTGAGGAGAGCTCATGGACGGAAAAGGGCACCAGAACTATCAGTCCCCAGAACATGGCTTCGATTAGAGTGTCCCAGAAATCCCTACCCCTGGCAAACTCAATTCTCATCAGTATGTTCCCCACCGCGAGGAGGAGGGCCGAAAGAAAAGAAAAAACGAACCAGGTTTCCACGTTCGACACCTCATGTTAGTGCATTTGCAAACTGGATTATCATGGACACGAAAATGTAGAGTGCGTAAACGAAAATTCCTGCCTGTACGAGTGCAATCGCAGCTTTCAGGAGTTTCTTACCCTCAGACAGCAAAGGAACCGGAAGGCCCATCACAACGGCGACGAAGAGGTACATCACCGCGTTCCGTATGGCAGAATAATCTATCGGAACTGGAATCTCAGGGTAGTTGACTGTAACCTCCTGTCCCTGGACGGTGAATGTTATTTCGGCGTTTTGAAGACCAACTACGAGGATGTAAGACATTATCAGGATGAAGAGCATCGTGGGAAGCAAGCTGAGGGAAAATGATGAGACAGTACTGCTAAGCTTTTCCCATCCATCGCCGCAACTTTTGGCTTTTTCCTTCTCGGTCAAAATCACTCCCTCCCAAAGTCGTCATCAAAGCGGACTATATCATCTTCACCAAGGTATTCTCCTATCTGCGTTTCAATGACCTCAAGGACGACCTTTCCGGGGTTCTCAAGCCTGTGAACTACGCCCGCGGGAATGAAAGTGCTCTCCCCCGGTCTGAGGAGTATCTCCTCACCGTCAATGAAAACCTTGGCCGTTCCCCTCACCACGACCCAGTGCTCGCTCCTGTGATAGTGCATCTGCAGGGAAAGCTTTTTGCCGGGCAGAACTGTCAGACGCTTTATCTTGTAGCGCTCGCCCTCCTCGAGGATGGTGTAGCTTCCCCAGGGGCGATAAGCGGTTCTATGAACAAAGACCCTCTCATCACCCTTCTCCTTGAGCCTTTTGTAAACCTCCTTGACTTTCTGACTATCACCGCGATGGGCGACGAGGAGGGCATCGCCAGTGTCAATGATTATCAAATCCTCGACACCAACTGTAGCGGTCAAACGCTCCGTCATTATGAGGTTGTTCCTCGAATCGATGCCGACGTGATAGCCCTTCTTTCCCCGTATCTTCACAGCGTTGCCGTTTTCGTCTTTCTCGAGAACCTCGTAGATAGCGTCGAAGCTGCCGAGATCATTCCAGTAGACGTTGAGAGGGACGACGGCGGCTTTATCAGTTTTCTCCATTATCCCGTAGTCAACGGAGATATCCTGAACCCGTTCGTAGGCTTCCCGGATAGTCGCAGCCTCTTCAAAAGCAGAGTAGATTTCGGGAGCTAGCCTCTTCACTTCATCAATGAAGAGCTCAGTATCGAACATAAACATGCCGCTGTTCCAGTAATAGCCTTCCTCAACGTAGCGTTTGGCAGTCTCCAAATCCGGCTTCTCCTTGAACTCCACAACGCGGTAGCCACCTTCAAGCCTTTCCCCCGGCTTTATGTAGCCATAGCCGGTGTGCGGCCTCGTTGGTTTTATCCCAAAGGTTACGAGGTAATCATGAGCAAGCCTCTCGGCACTCTTGAAGGCTTTCTCGTAGTTCTTATCCGCTTCTATCAGGTGATCCGACGGGAGGACCGCCACAATAGAGTCTCTGAAGATTTCTTCGATTCTCATTATTCCCCAGTAAATGGCGGGGAGGGTGTTCTTTCCCACGGGCTCAAGGAGGAGATTCTCTTCTGGGAGCTCCAGGCCGAGTTCTCTTAAATCGTCAAGGACACGAAACTTGTACTTCTTATTAGTCACGATGAATATTTCGTTTGGTTTTGAGAACATCAACGCCCTCTGAACCGTTTTCTGAAAGAGGGAATAGTCATCAAACATCCTCATGAACTGCTTTGGCATCAGCTCCCTGCTCAGAGGCCAAAGGCGAGTCCCCTTACCACCGGCAAGAATCAGGGTCTTCATTGAGCATCACCCTAGTTTAGCTCTGAATTCCTTTAGCATTCAAAGTTTTTAACTTTAAGGGGAAAGAAGGAAAACTCAGCGAAGGGCGAATTCCCCGATGAAGGCGGAACTGGAAATCGTGTCACCAATGCCAACTGTGCTCTTGGGCTTGGTGACTATCTTGGTTGGGACAAATGCGAGCTGATAGTCGTCCACTTTAGCAATGCAATCCTTCATGCCATACTCCCTAACGAGAGCTCCCTTGACAGCTTTGGCCTTCTCGTTAACTGGAACGTCTATGGCCTCACCCACGTCGTCTATGTCTCTAACGTCACCAAGTTTAGCCTTGGCTGCGGCGGCTAGGGCCGCAAAGAGTAGGGCATCGCGCACGTGGGCCCCATCGTAGGCAGTTAAAGCCAAGTAATAGCCGTAAGTGTGGAAGTGTATCCTCTCAACGCCGGTCTTCTCCGCCAGCTTGAGCATGGCCTCCGTAACAGCTATCGGGTCAACAGGGTCGCTTGCAAGAAGCTTCTCCGCTATGGCTTTCTCGCCAAGAACCCCCATTATCGAGGCTAGCTCGACCTCATTCAGGCCAACGCTCGTGAACTTGCCCAGAATCTCGACGAGCCTCCTTCTGACGGTCTCGTCTGGCGTGAAGGCGAACTCCAGGTGAACGGGAATTCTTCTCTCTCCAAGCACCTCAAGGTGCCTCTCAAGCTCTTCAAAGGGCTCTTTGTAGTTCTCCTTTGTCAAAGCTTGGAGTCCGCTTATTATCGCCAGCTCGGCCTTTCCAGCTATCTCTTCGAAAGCTTCCCTAAACTCAGGCCTTATGTAGACGTTTGGATTGTAGTCATCAGCGGATCCTATGAAGCGATTCTCCCTCGGGGCCTCGAAGTCGAAAACCCTGAATCCGCGCGGGAACTCATAGATGTAGTGGATAAGGTTCTCCTCGTCGCCGGCGAACTCCCTGGGGTGGAGGAGCTTGAGCTTTCCATCCTCGAGCTTCGGCACGTAAATCGGCCCGTCCTTGAACAGGTTTGCCTGGAGCTTTGATATCTGCGGAACGTGCGCTATAACTGGAACGCCGTAAACACCGCCGAGGAGGTTAGCCATTATTCCGACCTGGCCGCCCATCCTGAGCTCGTCCCAGCCCCAGTTCTTCATGTAGAGCCTGACCGTGCAGCTCTCGACGAAGAGCTCGGCGGCCTTTCCCCTCCGAATGCTCCAGAGGATTCCACCGAGAAGGTGATGAATCTTCGTTATCCTTCCAGGAAGCTCCTCAGAAAAGCGAAAAACCTCTTCCTTTCCAACCTTCCCTACCCTCCCCTCAAGATCTTTCGAATCGAGGTACTTTATCGCGTCGATGTTGGTATTGTACGCAAGAAGAACGCCGCCGACTTTTCCGATTTTATCCTTGATGTGCTGAAAAGCCGATGAGTAGAGATCGTCCCACATCATATGTATCACCAGAAGTGATGTAACTCCTGAAAGTTAATAAGGGTTGCGGTGGATGTTAAAAATCAATGGATGAAAATTGGGAGGAGGCTCAGGCCTTCCACTTCGGGTTGTCGATGACCTTGACTTCCCCGTCCTCATCAATCACAAGCTTTGAGAAGCCCTTCTCCTTTATTGAGCCGTAGTCATGGCCGGCATCGGCCGGATATATCGCCAGGAATATAAATGGCTCATCCCCGGTGTTGACTGTTCTGTGGGCCCAGTATGGTGGGACGTAGACGACTGTTCCCGGCTCCATTGGGACCCACTTGGCATTTCCTTCAGGCGTCTGGAGGAGCATTCCTCCCTTACCTTTGATGGCGTAGTATATCTCCGCCCTGTCGGCCTTAGCATGGTAGTGACCCTTCGTAAAGAAGAATTCCTTTCCAACCTTGCCCGGATAGAGAACTGTGGTCGCGAAGTTGAGATCACCGTCCTTCTCCTCCTGTTCGATTGCATAGACCTCATAAACAACTGGATCCTCATTGAGAAGCTCGTTGTATGCCTCTTCATCGATGAAGTATCCCTTGAGGTTACTGAGCCTTCTCACAAGCTTCTTGGCGCCGGGGATAACGCCGGTTTCAAGGTCAATCTTAACACCAATCGGAGCTTTGTACTCCATTTTGATCACCACTCTAAAGTCGTTCCAGGCCTATTTAATCTTTCGCTTCTATATCACTGTGGGTGTTATATAAAGGCCCTAAGCAGATAGGCCACACCTATGGCTATCGCCCAGTATCCGGTGTTCCAGCGGAGCACCTTCCAGCCATCGAGCGGAGGAACCGGAAGGAGATTGAAGAAGGCCAGCCAGAGGTTCACGCTCGCGGTTGTCCTGAGAACCCACCACAGCGTTGTGAGCGGCGTAACCGCCCTCATCATGACTATGGCCACTATGCCTACCACTATGTTCATCAGCGGGCCGACGAGGCTTATCTTCCCATGTGCCTCCTTATCCTCCCAGTACTGATAAGGCGCGTAGATATAAACCGCCCCCAGGGCTGCGAATATCCACACTCCCCCCGTTAAGAGCTTCGTGATTATACCAATGAGAAGGGCCATCACTATTCCAGTGTCCCACCGCTTATAGTAGGCAACGTAGCCGTAGCGCCTGGCCATGCTTCTATGAGCGAGTTCGTGGAATATAAAGGCCGTCAGAACCGCCACTACGACGTAGGGGATGTTATAGGGGTCAAAGTTGGAAAATAGCAAGACAAGGACAAGGAAAGAGATGGCTAGGTCTTCCAGCTCCCTTCGGTGGAAACGCTCCCCAAGGGAGAGATTCATTTACTTTTCACCTCAATCTTCTTGCCGATAACGAGCTCGGCGGCTTTCACTGCAGCACCGCCGCTACCAACGGCTATCCTCACCTGATCCTCTGGAACATAGACAACTATCTTGTCGTCGAGCTCCTCTATCTCCAAGATCTTAACGTTGAGCATTTTCTCCAGCCTGTCCTTCATGGTGAATCCCCAAGAATGCTCAGCGGTTCCAAATATAAAAGTAACGAAATCAGTCGAAGTCCCAGATGGTTCTTCCCTTGTAGAACATCATCACATAGCCGCAGTTCTTGCAGATGACTATCTTGACCTTATGGGCAGTAAAGCCCCACTTGCTGTCGAGCTTTCCTTTCTCAACTTTGAAATCTGTCCCTCCGCAGAGGGGACATTTAAGGTGCCTGTGTTCCATGTCGATCACCAGTAGTAGTTCCAACTTGAAGATATAAATGCTTTTTCCTTTGCAGAGTTTAGCAGGTGTTCAATGCCAGGTTTGTGGCCAAGGCCAACTACCGCCACAACCTTCGGCTTCTTAACGCCTTGAGCCTTCAGGGAGTTGACGATTGAGATTAGGTTTCTCGCCATGACCTCGTTGCGCTCTTCCACAAGAACTCGGTAGAGATAGGGGTAACGCAACCTGAACTGTATCATCATAACTTTGTAGTCTGCCATAACATCGGGAGAGCTCCCAGAGACCCCAACAGGCAAAAAGACGCTCAAAGCCTCAAGCGCCATCAGGAGCTTCTCGCGCGATGGGGCCGCGGCTATCTTCGCTAAGATGACGTTGATGTCCTCGTCGATGAGGTATAACGGGACGCCGAGGGTTTGGGCAGCACTTATAGCCGCCTTCATTTCCTCTCCCGGCTTCATGCCGAACTCTTCCCCAAGCCTCTCCTCGACCTTAGCCAGAACGTAGTTTATAAGCCCTCTCTTTCCATAGCGGAGGGATTCCTCCAGCGTTAGCTCTCTGTTCTGCTTCATAGCCAGGAAACGTGCCCTGTCGAGCTCTATCGCAACTGCATGAGGTTTCTCAGAGAGGATGGTACTTATTACCTCTTCTCTACTCTTTGGGGAGACATGCATGGTCCCGATAAGCTTGACGTAGCGCAGGTAGCTCATTGCCAATCCTCCAGAAGGTTTCTCATCTCCCAGCGTCCGGATTTGAAAGTCAGAACGTCGAAGTCCTTAGGGATTACAAAGGGGACATCGCACAATTCTCTCGCCTTTGCCACGTATTCGTCATAAGTATAACGGAACGCTCTGTGGAACAACGCCAAAAGTTTAACCTTGGCCTTTTTGGCTATCTCACAGGCCTCCTCAACGGTGGTGTGGTAACTGTCCCCTCTATCCTCCGGCCTCAGATAGGTCGCCTCGTGGATGAGCAGGTCAGCGTTCTCGGCGAAGAGCCTCGTCCTCTCGCACGGCTCGGTATCGCCGGTGTAAACTACCTTAACACCTTTCCTCCTCGGTCCGGTCACGTCCTCCAGGCGGATTATTCGACCGTTCCACTCGATTTGACCCTGCTTCTCAAGCTTCCCCAGAATCGGCCCCTCGCTCAGGCCGTATTCTGCGAGCTTCTCAGGGAGGAACTTCCCACGCTTATCCTTTTCCTTGAAGACATAGCCCAGAGCAGGAATTCCATGCTCAACTTTGAAGCTCCAGATTTCGTAATCGCCAAACTTGAGCCTTACCTCACCTATCTCATGGACGTGTATATCAAAGCCTGGCCTGAAGAAGCCGCTGTTGAGAAAATTCTGGATGAACTGGAAGGTGTACTTCGGCCCGTAGATATGGAGGGGCTTTTCCCTGTCCCAGAGATTCATAGTCTGTATCAGTGCAGCCAGGCCGAGGTAGTGGTCGCCGTGGAAGTGCGTGATGAATATCTTCTCGACTTTCATGGGGCTGAGCTTGGCAGTGCTCATCTGCCTCATCGTGCCTTCTCCAACATCGAAGAGGATAATCTCACCTTTGTAGCGGAGCGCTATGGCCGGGACGTTCCTCTCGTGGTTAGGCATTATACCGCCGGTGCCGAGGAATATCACTTCAAGCATGGTTTCATCTCCGCAGGAGGGGTTAAAAAGTTAGGCCAAAGGTTAAATAGTTCGGGGCGGCAACTGAATATGAGGTGTACCGTGATGGAGGAAATTCTGAAAGCAATTGGGGAGAAAGACTGCAAAAAAGTGGCGAACCTCCTCTACTACAAGGTGGACGGGCTGAGCGATGAGGATCTCACGGAGGTCCTCGAAAAAGCTGAAAAGCTCGCCCTTGAGTGTAAGGATCCCAAACTCTACAAGCTCATCGTTTACTACTTCCACGAGCTGCTTGGTGTGGATAAGATAAGCGAATTCGAAAAGATGGCCGGGGAGGAAGACACCTTCGAAGCCAAGTTCCAGCTTGCTGACCTCTACTACCTCCTTGGCGAGCTTGAGAAGAGCCTCGACCTCTACAGGGCTCTCCTGGAGGAAGAGACCGAGAAGGGCAATAAGGAGAACATAGCGAAGATCTACTACAACATGGCTCTCATCCACGAGGAGCTTCAGGAGTACGAGAAGGCCGTTGAACTCATGGAGAAGGCCGAGGAGATTTACAGAGAGCTCGGAAATGAGGAGGAGATTCTCCACATAGCGGTCTACAAGGCATACGTAACCTTCGAGATGGGTGAGCCTTACAGGGCCAAGGCCATGCTCGCGGAAGTCATTCCAAAAGCTATGGGCAACGACAAACTCCTGGCTGAGATACACCTCTCCTATGAGGAGATATTCGAGGACGACGAGAACTATGATGCCGCCCTGCAGGAGTGCCTCTATGCCCTGTTGAGGGCTAGGGGTACAGAGTACTATGACGTGGCATTCGACGCGCTCATTGACGTCATCTGGCAGCTGATGCTCGAGGACGACTTCGAGACAGTTTATCTCCACATGGACATGTTTGCCAACGCCCTGCCGGAGCTCAAGGAGTTCTTCGAAGGTGTTAAGGCCATAGCCCTCTACAAGGATGGTAAAATTGACTTGGAAGAGGCCAGAAAAGTCATCGAGAAAGTCAAAGACAGAAGGCTGCTTGACTTACTTGAATTCCTCGGAGAGGCCGAGATGTGAAAGGGAAACGACCACTGGGATTCCCCTTATTTCTTCCACCTCAACTTTTACGCCGAGGTGCTCAGAGGCTCCACTCCCTCTGGAAGCCGTCAATCCATTGACGTTCCTTTTCCTCTGCGTCTACTAAGGTGGTGCGGGTTCGATTTGTTACATAATCCCTGGACTGAACGGTTTCCTCGGTTAGTCCATCCTCGGAATAACAACCTTTGCATACCTTCTCAAGAAGAGAAAGGAAATTGCCCAAGCACAGCCCGAAGGCAAGGAAAGCGCTTAACTCTTGCATACCACATCGTCGTCATCACAGCGGTTCACCTCGAGTTGCACTGTGACATGGGTTATTCCATACTTCTCCAGAATCTTCTCGACCTCATCAATGATGCGCTGGGCCTCGCTTAGGGACATGTCATTCACAGCAACGTGGCACTCAAAGTGGGTTTCATTTTCTCCAATGCGCCATGCGTGGAAGTGGTGAGCGTTTTTAACGCCGGGAATTGACTCGATTTCCGCCTTTATTGCATCGAAGTCGAGCTCGGGCGATGCCTCCATGAGAACCTCAACGCTTTCTTTCAGTATATCGTAGCCCTCGCGGAGGATGTAAAGGGAAATGAACACGGTGACAAGGGGGTCTATCCAGACGAGGTCATAGTATCTTATAGCCAGACCACCTGCCACTACGGCCACAGAAGACAGCGTGTCGCTCATGAGGTGAAGGTAAGCGGAGCGGACGTTGATGCTCTCGTGGGCATGCTTATGGAGGAGGAGAACGGAGAGAAGGTTAGCCAGAAGTCCAATAACCGCCACTACAAGCATGAGCCCTGTGTCTATTGGATTGGGATTCCTGAAGCGCTTATAGGCCTCCACGAGCAGGAAGAGGGCAACGCCGACGAGGACGGCAGAGTTGACAAAGGCGACGAGTATCTCGGCCCTCTTATAGCCGAAGGTGTACTTTTCGTTCTTTTCACGCTCACCGATTCTTATCGCTATGTAGCTCGCCAGAAGGCTCATAGTGTCGCTGAAGTTGTGGAGCGAGTCGCTCAGGAGGGCCAAGCTACCGGAGAGAATTCCACCTATGACCTCAGCTATCGTAATGACAAAGTTCAGGATTATGGAGAAGACCATACGGGATTTCATGGCCCCGTGGGAGTGTTTGTGTTCCATTTCTCTCCCTGAGAGGGGTCTGATTGGAGACTTAAAAGCCTTTTGAGGTCAGAATTGGGAAGTTTTAATCCCAGATAGGGGAAGACATAAACATAGGGTTAAAAACTCAACCCTTTTTAAGGATAGCACTGAAAAAGTTGGTGGTGATACAATGCACGAATGGGCTCTGGCTGATGGAATAGTTAGAACCGCCCTCGACTACGCTCAAAGAGAAGGTGCAAAAAAGCTTCTGGCAATTCAAGTAGTCCTCGGAGAGCTCCAGGACGTTAACGCCGAGATAGTCGAGTTTGCCATGAAGGAGCTTCTCAAGGGCACCATCGGGGAGGGTGCGGAGATAGAGTTCATCGAGGAGGAGGCAGTTTTCAAGTGCCGCGACTGCGGTCACGAGTGGAAGCTCAAGGAAGTGAAGGGAAGCTTCGATGAGCGCATCAAAGAGGACATCCACTTCATCCCTGAGGTAGTTCATGCCTTCTTGGCCTGCCCGAAGTGTAGCAGCAGGGACTTCGAAGTCGTACAGGGCAGGGGAGTTTACATAAGCGGGATAAAAATCGAGAAGGAGGGGGAGACATGATAGCCATCGATCCCCGCGTCAAGGGCATAGAGGCTCGCTTTGAAAATGTGAAGCGCATCATTCCCGTCGTCAGTGGCAAGGGCGGCGTTGGAAAGTCGCTGGTTTCAACAACGCTCGCCCTCGTCCTGGCGGAGAAGGGCTATAAGGTCGGTCTCCTTGACCTCGACTTCCACGGCGCGAGCGACCACGTAATCCTTGGATTCGAGCCGGAGGACTTCCCAGAGGAGGATAAAGGCGTCGTCCCGCCGACGGTTCACGGAATAAAGTTCATGAGCATTGTCTACTACTCGGAAGATAAACCAACACCCATGAGGGGTATGGAGATAAGCGATGCGCTCATTGAGCTCCTCACCATAACGCGCTGGGACGAGCTGGACTACCTCATCATTGACATGCCGCCCGGCCTCGGCGACCAGTTCCTAGATGTCCTTCGCTTCCTTAAGAGGGGCGAGTTCCTGGTTGTGGCAACACCCTCAAAGCTTTCCCTCAACATCGTCAGGAAGCTTCTTACCCTCCTGAAGGAGAGGGACTACAAGATTCTCGGTATCGTCGAGAACATGAAACTCCATTCGGAGCAACGAAACAACGAGAAGGGCATAGAGGCTCTTGCAGAGGAGTTCGGCGTGCCCTACCTGGCTGGTATCCCGCTCTACGACGACCTCGAGGAGAAGATAGGAAAGCCCGAGGAGCTCCTCAGGACGGAGTTTGCAGAGAAGATAAGGGAAGTTGCGGGGAAGCTCTGATCCTTCTTTATTTTGGGGTGGAACTATGGAGCTTGAAGAACTCTTTCAGAACGCTAAACGTATCGTTATCTGCGGCATAGGGAACGAAATCAGGGGAGATGACGCCTTTGGTGTCTTTGTGGCGGAGATACTGGCGGAGCTCGTCAAAAGCCCGAACGTCTTAGTCATCAACTGCGGTGAAGTGCCCGAGAGCTACACCGGAAAGATAGTGAATTTCAAGCCTGATCTGGTTATCTTCGTTGATGCCGTTGACTTCGGCGGGGAGCACGGAGAGCTCGTAGTCGCCGATCCCGAGGGAACACTCGGTGAGGCGGTTTCGACCCACAGTCTGCCCCTTAAATTCTTAGTCCAGTATCTCAAAACGAAGGTAAACGCAAAGTTCGTCCTCCTAGGCTGCCAGCCACGCTCACTCGGCCTTTTCGAGGAGCCGAGCGAGGTGATAAGAGAGAGGGCTGAGATGCTGGCACAGGCAATTGCAGATTCGCTTAACGGGGACGAATGAATGGACTGGAACCTCCTGTGGCTTATTGCAGGTGTCCTCTCACTCTTAGCCTTCTTTCTGGATCTCAGGACAGAGGAGAACCGATACGAGACCTTGAAAGACCTGTTTCTTGGCATCGGTTCCTCGCATGGTACTGGGGAGGGTTCATTGTCGGACTGGTGTTCGTTGCAGCTGCAGGGATAATCTACCTGCCCGAGGCAAAGAAGTGGTGGATTAGAAGGAGGTATAGGTAAGCTTCCGTAAATCCTCCTTCCTGTTCACGTTGAAGAAGCTCTCGCGCCACCTCTCTGGGAGCTCCTCTATCGGCAGGTAGCAGGTGTCGACTCTTTCTATGGCTTTCTTTATCATGTATTCTCCGCTCTTAATCTGTTCCTCAAGGATTTTTCTGAATCTCTCAGAGTAAGCTGCGTGGAGGGGTTCTATGTATCCATTACTCCAGCGCGGAACGCAGACCGCTTTCCCACTTTTCCAGAATTCATGAATTATGTGATCAACGAATTCTGAGACTATCAGGGGCATGTCGCCAGCCACCACGAAGGCATCACCGAGGCTCAATGCAGTGTAGATGCCGCCTATGGGACCGACCATCAGCTCGTCAACGATGACCTCGTAGCCGAACTTTTTCAGACGTTCTGCATTCTCGGGAGAAGCCACAAGGACGATCCCATCTATTTCTTTGGTGGCTTCAAGGGCTTCGACGGCGTAAAGAACAAGCGGCTTCCCGTCTATCCTGAAGAGCAGCTTATTGCCGCCGAAGCGTCTGCCCCTTCCCCCGGCCAAAACTGCTCCTATCATTGCTCCTCCCTTTTCTCCTCATCAACTGGGATGTACTCGATGGTGCTTATGTACTTCACGTACTCTATAGTCTTCTTCGGATTTAGCATCTCTCTTAGCAGGTTCTGGAAGTAGTTGTCCCTGTCGTAGGCAATCTCGTGGGCCTTGGCAACGTCGAGGAAGGACGAGTGGAAGTTCTCCGCCTCTTCCCTCGTGTAGAGCTCAAAGGCTATAAAGTGGCCGTATTCCTCCTCAACGGGCTCCTTGATGTTTTCTATAAAGTCCGCCACCCGGTTGATCTTGACCGGGTCGTAGGGTTCATCGATTATAACCAGCACATCAATCTCATCAAGCCCTCCCTTCAGGTGTGCCCCATAGAAGACCACGGAGAGCAAATTGTCGCCGTAGAATTCCCTTATCCGCTGAAGAAGACTCTGCTTTGCCGCCTCAATGCTCATTCCAACACCTCCAAAAATTGAAAGGTTAGAGGAGTTTTAATCTTGACGCATACTCCAGGGCGGTCTGGATGTAAAGCCTGTAGTCCATCGTCTGGGCCGCGGCAGGTTCGATGTAGTGCTGGAGTATCACCGGCGCGGCGAGGCCTATCACAACAACCGCAGCCGCCAGCAGGAGCACCACGAATGCCATGCTCCTAGATTCTCCTACTGCCACTTCTCTGGACGGCTTGCCGAGCCATACCCTGTAGAGGACGCGCATGTAGGCAACGAGCGCAGTGACTGAGCTGACAACTATGACCATTGCCAGGGCGAGGCTCCTCTCCATCAGCGCATCGAAGAGCAGTAACTTGCTGAAGAAGACGTTGAGCGGTGGGATCCCCACGAGGCTCAGCGTTGCTATGGCCAGGCCGAAGGTGGCAACGGGCATCTGCCTGCCAAGGCCGGCCAAATCGCCGATGTCCCTGGAGCCAGCGGCGTGGATGAACATCCCAGCGGCGAGGAAGAGGAGGGCCTTAGCGATAGCATGGTTAATGATATGGAAAAGTGCCGCCTGAAGTCCAAGCTGGGTCCCGAGGCCAACGGCCATGAACAGGTAACCCATGTGCATTATCGTGGAGTAAGCAATGAGCTTCTTGACGTCGCACTGGGCGTTCATCATAAGGGCACCGAAGAGTGCTGAGATTGCACCGAGGGCAATGAGCACCGTTCCAAGGGTACTAACTACTTTCGCCAAGCCCGGCGTAAGTTCGCCGCCGTAGACGGTGTAGAGGAATCTGATGAGTGCGTAAATTCCGACGTTGACGACTAATCCAGAGAGTACGGCGGAGATTGGGCTTGGTGCTGCTGGGTGTGCTTCTGGGAGCCAGAAGTGGTTCGGGACTATTGCGGCCTTTATGAGAAACGCCCAGGTGGCCAAGGCCAAGGCAACACCCGAGGCAACCGCGATATCCCCAACTGGAGCACCAGTTAGAGGGAAGTCCATTCCGTGAACCTTTGCCGTCAAATCGGCAAGATTAACCGTGCCGAAGGCGCCGTAGAGTATTCCAAGCGCGAGGAAGTACATGGTGGTTCCTATGGCGCCTATGAATGCGTACTTAAGGGCAGCGTGCACGGCATCCCTCCTTCCCCTGTAGAACGCCACGAGGGCATACGCTGCGATGCTGGTGACTTCTATCATGACGAAGAGGTTGAAGGCGTCGCCTGTGAGGAGAACGCCGAGTAAACCTGCCTCAAGGCCGAGGTAGAGCGTGTAGTACCACTCTAAGCCCTCCTCGTGCTCCAGATAGCGGTAACTGTAGATTGCAATCAGAAACATCAGAGCAGCTGTAACCAGGGCTATGAGAGCGCCAGTCCTGTCAACCTCGTAGATTATGCCTATTGGAGCCACCCACTTACCAAAGGTGTAAATCAGGGGCTTATCCGAGGAGTAGGCCAGCTGGAAGAGCTTAAAGGCACTGATTAAAGTTAATCCCGTTCCCAGGAGGGCATACGCCTGGATTATCTTCCTGTTGCCCTTGATAATAATCGACGTGAGGGGAAGGCCAAAGGCAAACAGTACTGGAATGATTGGGGTCAGTCCGACCACATCCATGCCTCTCACCTCACTCGAATATTCTCTTCGCGAACCTCTCAAAGTCTGCCGAGATTTCTCCCTTAGCCTTCTCAGGGTCCAGAGTCGTCACGTCAATCCAGTTCACATAGAGATAGTTCTCGTCCATGTCCACCACAACGGTTCCGGGTGTGTTGGTTATGGAGTTCGCCACGAGGGTCTTGGCGTAGCTCGTCTCGACACCAATAGGCACCTTCACAATTCCGGGGTTGTAGTTGCCGGTGATAGTCCTGATTATGACGTCTATGTGGGACTTCGTTTCTGCCACGAGCATATACCAGAGGAAGTACACGAGTCCCCACAGCCACCTCACTGGATTCATGGCCTTGGCATCATTCTGGACAACGTATTTCCCCATCAGCAGCCCCACTCCTATTGCCACAACTGCTCCAGTGAACAGGTCGTAGGGGCTGCTTGAACCAGAGAAGATTATGTACGTGATGAACGCGAGCAGGGCCGTTGAAATGACCCCCCTCATTCCTCACCACCCCTCTTCGCTATCTCCCTCACGTCGAGCGTGCCGTAAAGGCGGTAGAGCTGTATCGCCAGCACCGCGAGGAGCATGTTTACTGCCATTCCTATGACGACGGCGGTAATGACGAGCGCCTGAGGAAGCGGGTCAACGGCAGAGCTCACGAACCCTTCCAATGCTTCCTTTGAGAGCGATGGCAGTATCGGTGGGGCGATTGGATAGGTGAGGCGGTAGCCTATGAGAACGACCATGACGTTGACGGCATCGCCGAGTATCGTGAGGGATATGATTTTCTTCAGCATGTTCGGTCTAGCGATTATGCCGTACAGCGATACCGCCAGCGTGAGCAGTAAGACGACCCAAAGGTAAGCCCACAGAAACTCTGAAGTGGTCATTTCTTCACCCCCAGGATTTTCTTGAACTTCTCCTCTGGTATGCTCAGGAGGAGGAATACCGCCGTGAATCCAGCGCCAACAGCCAGGAACTCGAAGAAGTTGTAGTAGATTAGGGAACCACCGATAAGCTGACCTCCAATCTCAGCTGGGAATATTGGCTGGTTCTGCATGATGAAGCCGCCGCTGAGGAGGGGAACCAAAGCAACCAGGGCTATGCCAAGCAGTCCGATGGAACGAAGGATTAAAGCTCTGGTTTTGTCCATACCGTGGCCTTCCAGAGTGTATTTTGAGTATGCCGCTATTATGAGGAGTGGTGCCACAGCCAATGCCGAACCGCCCTGGAAGCCTCCTCCAGGCGTTAAGTGACCGTGCAGGGCTATTGAAGCTGAAACGGCAAGAATCATGACGACGATAACTTTAGTAACGTCCTTCACTATTGGCGTCAGCTCGGTTGGAGTGCTTTCAGCCTTCTTGACTTCTTTCTCCTGCTCCCTGGTGAGCCTGAAGACGGTCAGGCTGCCTATTATTGCGAGGAAGAACACTGCAGTCTCGAAGAGCGTGTCAATGCCACGGTAGTCCCAGAGGATTGAGGTGATAACCTCCGGACTCCTGGCAGAGTAATCCCCGAAATAGCTGTTTTCAAGGTAGAACTCGCCAAGGGGTCTAACTCCAGTACCCTCACCGAAGACCTGGAGAGAAACCACGGCGTAAGTCATGAGCGCGGCGAAGGTCAGGATTATAACCGCCGTGATGAGGCCTTTGCCCCTCATTCACACCACCTCGTACCTCTCGGTCTTGCTGATGGCGAATATCAGCAGGGCGGAGTATATTCCCACGGCTATCGCTATGTAGGCGAGAACTATGTCCGGCGCCATTAGGATGTAGAAGGCTATGGCGTAGGCTATTGCCTGGACGGAGGAAAAGCCCACTGCCTTAAGCAGATCCCTCTCCATCACCGCTAGATAGCTGGCTATGAATCCCAGGATGAGGGCAAGGCTGAGGATGAGCAGATGAACTTCAATCACTCTCCCTCACCTCCCCGAGGTGGTCCACTTTGGGCTTCCACTCTATGAGCTTGGCCCTGTGGGCGGCGTAGGCCAAAGCGTGGCTTCCAGCTGGGGAAGCAAGGAGCACTATCACCCCGGTGATGAAGCTCGCTCCCGCTATGGCGTACCTGTTGGGCAGGAAGTCAGCACCGAGGGCAAGCAGGGCAACGCCGAAGAGCGGAACCGCTGCACCGCCAATGATACCCACGGTCGCGGCGTGCAGCCTAACGTAGAAGTTAGGGAAGCGGAGTAATCCTAACGCTCCGAAGAAATCGCAGAGGGCGCCTATGACTATCAGGAGCGCCCCTATGTAGAACAGAGCGCTCATGCTCCCACCTCCTTGCTCACCAGGTGCTTGGCGATGTAGATATCCAGCAGATAGCCCCACAGTGCCAGAATCATCGCCCCGCTCACTAAGTAAACGCTCTTGAAGTAAACCGCAAGGATGGCCATGAACGCTGCTACATCGAAGGAGAGACAGTCAACGGCGAGGATTATATCCGCTATCGTTGGGCCCTTGAAGGCTCTGACGGCATAGACGATGAAAGCCAGCAGATAAACCGGTATCACAAACTTCATCAGGAGGAAGAACTGGGACTCAAGGCTCATACCCTCACCTCCTCACTATCTTGAGCTTGGCGTCCGCCCCAAGCTCCTGGGCGACCTTTAAGAGGAGCTTCCTATCGTCCTCGGGCAACCTTTCCACTGGTATCAGTATAAGGTCGCCTATAGACAGGTCTATCTCGTTTCCCTTTGCCCCGAGGCTCTCCTTGATTATCTCGACGCTTTTCTCATTCAGCGTGCCTATTTCCTCTAACACAGCAATGTCGCCAGCGAAGTGTGCCATCGCCTTCGAGACGTAAGGTGGATTAACGTACACCAGCTTTAACAAGTGCCAGGTGCCTCTTTTCGTAGGCATCCTTCAACCTCCAGTACTCGTTTTCGAGGAACCTTATCGCGAACTTCACACGGGAGTCCTTCTCCCTCAGGAAGTAGCCGATGACTAGCTCGTGGAGCCTCTCCCTCGGGTTCTCGCTCTCCTGGGCCTTTTTCACGAGGGCCATGAAGTCCTCGAGAACCTTCTCCCTGTCGAAGTACCCCACGACGCGCCTCAGGGATTCTCTGAGCGTCAGGTAAATCCTCTCCTCAATCGGTCTCTCTGGAAGAACGAACTCAATCTCGTCTGCGTAGTAGTACTCGCCCTTCATCTTCTTCTCCTTCAGGCCGAGAAGCTGGGCCAGTCCATATAGTATCTCCTCTGGACTCGGTGGGCATCCTGGTATGTACATGTCGGGCTTTTTCCCGTACTCCGCCAAAAGAACCTCTATTCCACCCGTCCTGAGCCTGTCGCTTCCCCTCTCCGGGTTCGGGTTGTAGATTGGGTAACCGTTGTAGAATATACCGCCACTGGACGCGCAGGTGCCTATGGCCACAACTATCCTCGGCTTCGGCGGCATCGCCTCGTAGGCGGCTTTGACAGCGTAGTAAGTCTGCCTCGTGAGTGGGCCTGAAACGAGGAGGGCATCGGCATGTCTTGGACTCGGCACGAGCTTTATTCCGAGCCTCTCGGCGTCGTAGTAGGGCGTGAGCACGTCGAGTATCTCTATGTCGCAGCCGTTGCAGCTCCCACTGTCAACGTGGAAGACCCAAACGGACTTCAACCCGCTCATCTCCTCTCACCCATCACCTTTGAGCCTCTCGGATAGAGGGAAAGGAGAAGGCTATCCGCATAGGGCCCTTGAACCGCCAAGGTCTTGGCGCTCTCCTCCATCCTGCACTCCCTGCAGAGAAAAGCCCTCTCGGCTATGCCGTGCTGGTCAATAACTTCCTTTGGAAGAATCTGGAACATCTTCTGTATCTGCCTCTCGGTGAACTCCTCGTACTGCCTACAGCGCGGGCATCTGTAGAGCTTGTGGTCAACGACCTCGATGAGGTCCTCCTTGTTCGGCGTCGCTATCTCGAACCTCGTTGTGCCCTGCATCGCACCGGTTGGACAAACCTCGACGCAGCGATGGCACCTTATGCAGCGCGCGGCGTTGAAGACTATCCTCTTCCTCCCGTTCTCGAAGTCCCACTCTATCGTGAGCGCGTCTGGTGGACAGGCCCTAACACAGGCGCCACAGCCAATGCAGAGGTGAGGGTCTATGTGGGGTATGCCCCTGTACTCCGGCGGCTTTTCGATATCAACAAAAGGATAAGGAGTCGTGACGGGAGCCTTCTTAACGTCCTCCTCTGGCCGCTTCCAGAACTTGAGCCTGTCGGTGAACGAAATCGCCTGGGCCATCAGGCCACCCCCTTGCCCTTCTGTATTGAGAGCATGTTGAACTGCTGCTCGTTCAGGGTCTGGGCCTTTCCGGTCTCAACGTCCACTATCTGAACCCTCTCCGTACAGGAGTAGCACGGATCTATGCTCGCTATGATGAGCGGGGCATCGGCGACGCTGTAGCCCTTGAGCATCTCTGGAACGGCGGGCAGGTTGTTGTAAGTCGGCGCCCTGACCTTCCAGCGGTAGACCTTGTTCTTCTTGTCAGTCATGACGTAGTGGATGACTTCACCCCTTGGAGCTTCACTGTAACCAAGACCCTCTCCATACTCCGGGAGCTCTCCTATCGGCACAAAGACGTCTCCTCCGGGCATCTGGTCAATGGCCTGCTCGATTATCCAGATGCTTTCGAGCACCTCGTCCATCCTGATGAGGAACCTTGCCAAGACGTCGCCCTCCTTGTAGACTGGAACCTTGAAGTCCAAATCCTTGTATGCCGCGAACGGCTGGTCCCTTCTAATGTCAATGTTCCTCCCACTGGCCCTGCCGTTCGGACCAAGGACTGAGTAAGCCTTGGCCACCTTGTACGGCAGAATCCCAACTCCCTCAGCCCTCTTGACGAAGGTTGCTGTACCGGTCGCTATTTCGATGAACTCTTCGACCTGCCTCCTGAGCTCCTTGATCTTCTCCATTATCATCTCCTTGCGGTAGTCGAGGAAGTCCCTCCTAACTCCTCCGACGATGTTGATTCCGTAGGTCTTCCTGTTTCCTGTGAGCCTCTCTGCGAGCCACATGACGGGCTCTCTGACGCGCCAAGCGTGCATGAATCCCGTGTCAAAGCCCGTCAGGTGAGCCGCAACACCAGCCCAGAGCATGTGGGAGTGAATCCTTTCTATCTCCAGCATTATCGTCCTTATGTACATGGCCCTCTCGGGGATTTCAACGCCGGCTATGTTTTCAACCGCCTGGGCGTAGCTCGTCGAGTGCTGGAAGCCACAGATTCCACATATCCTCTCGGCTATGAAGAGCACCTGATTGTAGGTCAGTCTTCCCTCTCCTATCTTCTCAATTCCCCTGTGGGAGTAGAAACCGCGATAGTCAACGTCAACCACCGTTTCCCCCTTGACGAATATCCTGAAGTGGGCTGGCTCGTCGAGCGCCAGGTGGTACGGACCAATCGGAACCGTCATCGTGTCGGGCGGCCCGGGCTTGTAGTAACACTTTGGAGTGTCCATTGGCGAGGCCTTGTAGTCATGGTCCTTCCTGAGCGGGTAAACACCCTCCGGCCAGTCCTCTGGAAGAATGAGCCGCCTCAGGTCGGGATGGCCTTTGGGGTTGAAGCCAAGCAGATCATAGACTTCCCTCTCCGCCCAGAGGGCTGCTGGAAGCTTCGCGGCTATGGAGGGGAACTCCGGGTTGTCCTCGTCGAGGTAGGCCTTCAGAATAACCCAGTAGTTCCTCTCCCCGTTTCCAGGCTCAACGGCAACGTTTATCACCGGAGCGTAGGCGAACTTTCCGGTGATGTTCCTCTCATCGGTTCCTATTCCCATCGAGAAGTGGGTTTCTTTCAGCTCGGGATGGTTGTGCCAGTGGAGGACCATCTCCGGAAGTGCCTCCCTATCAACGACGAACAGGTACTGGTTCCTCGTCAGCTTCTTGCACTCGAAGATTACCCTCCTAAACTTCTCCACGAATTCCTTTAGATGACCATCCTCAAGGACGTCCTCAACTTCAGCCGATCTGCATCCACCCGCACACACGCTGCACTCCATAATTCACCACCCCACCAGCGCTATTATCAGGACAGCAAGGGACATCAGGAAGACCTTCTTGTTAAGGGAAACCGCCTGGTCGATCCTCAGGCGGGCGTTTGCAGCCTCAACGGCCACGGCAAGCGAATAAAGCAGAAACGTAACGACCAGCTGGGCGACGAGCAGTGCCATTGAGCTTGTTATACCGAGAGACCTCATGGCGGGAATCACAATCATAGACGCCAGCAACCAGAGCAGGACAACCCTCTTGACGAGCAGGGCGTACTTGAAGACTCCGAGGAGCCTTCCGCTGTACTCGGTGAGCGGGCCCCCGATTACTTCGGTTTCTGCCTCAGCTATGTCAAATGGAACGAATCCGCCCTCAACGTAGACCGTGTAAGCCAGCAAGATGTAAGCTAGGGCAACGGAAAGCGAGAGGTTAGCACTGAAGGGCATCTCAGCGACGTTGAGCGTTCCAAGCTTGAATGCCAGGACACCGAAGACGACGGCCAGCACTGGCTCAATCGAGAGTATCAGCATGACCTCTCTGTGTCCGCCTATGTGCGAGAACGCGTTCTGGACGGAGAAAGCAGCAAGTATCATCACTACGCTGACCATAGCCATGACGTAGAAGAACACTATGAGGCTCTTTCCAAAAGCCAACACCGGCTCGCTTCCAAAGGGAAGCATTAGGCCGCCGGCAATGGCAGATGCCAGGGCTATGTACGGGGCCAGCCTGAAGATTGGGCTGTCAGTGGGAAGCACTGACGACAGCTTGAGAAGCTTTTCGAGGTCGTAGAACGTCTGCATTATAGGCGGTCCTCTCCTGTACTGAATCCTCGCCTTTATCCTTCTCCCTATTCCGTCAAGGAACGGTGGAAGGAGGAAGAGGACGATTGGAGCGGCGATAATGCTTACGTAGTCCATCACCATCACCTCACAACACAAGAAGTGCGAGTATTATCACCGTGGTCAGCATTGAAGCCAGGAAGAGCTCGTTCATGGACACCGAGATGCCCGCTGCCAGCACGGCGATGTTTTTGACTAGATCCATCATCGGCGCGAAGAATGCCTCGTCCAGGTACCTGACGGTGCGGTGGCGAAGCTCGTCAAGGGTGAAGGAGCGCTTCTTCTCCCTGCCGGTGTAGACGAGGCCCCTGGCGAGAACGAGGTAGACGGACATCAGAGCAGAGAGAAGGACTCTTCCGACCTTGCCAGCGGCGCTTCCAAGCTTGTAGAGGCCCTCCATCTCGGTAAAGTACTGCCTGTAATAGTCCCTGGCCTTCGCTCCATACCTCTCCTCCGGCAGGAAAAGCGCTCCAGTGTTCCAAGGTTTGACATCGAAGGTCTTTGGCCTGAGGACGAAGTACGAAGCAACTGCAACGAATGAAACCACAAGGAGAAGGGCTATCGGCGAGAAGTAATCAAAGCCTGTGGATATTGAGCTCATGGTAACGGCAACGCTTCCCTTCACTGAAATCGTCAAGAGTGGATAAGCGATGACAGGGAACACTCCAATGACGAGCGAGATTAAAGCCAGGATTCCCTCACCAAGGAGCATGCTCGATGGCACTTCAATAGCATTTTCAGTCCACTTGTTTGGCTCGCCTCCAAAGGCAGAGGTGTAGAGCTTGAGCGAATATGCCAAGGTTACGGCGCTCATAAACACCGCCATTACGGAGCCAAAGACGAAGAGGCCGATTCCAGAGTAGTAGCCGGCCTGGTAAATCATCCACTTAGAGAGGAAACCGCTGAAGAGGGGCACTCCAGCGAGGGAGAGCGCACCTATGACGGTGAAGAGCGACGAGTACGGCATTGCCCTCCTCAGACCGCCCAGCTCGTTGAGGTCAGCGGTTCCGGCGGAGTACTCGAAGTTGCCCGAGATGAGAAAGAGCAGCCCCTTGAAGAGGGTGTGATTGAAGGAGTGGAAGACTCCGGCGAGGAAGGCCAGGTAAGCCAGGCTCTCCATGCCCATCGTCAGGAAGACCATACCCATGCCCACCGCGAACCAGATGTAGCCCATTTGTCCAACGCTTGAGTACGCGAGGAGTCTCTTCGCGTGGGTCTCTCTGAGGGCATAGAGGGTTCCGAAGGTCATGGTAAGTATGCCGACGATAACGAGAACGTAACCAATGCCTTCACTGCATGGCAGGGCATTGCAGAGGAGCCTTATCAGACCGTAAACCGCCATCTTCTCCATGACGCCGGCCATCAGCGAGGCTATATTGCTGGGAGCGGCTTCGTAGGCATCGGGCACCCAGAACTGGAAGGGCACGCTTCCAGATTTCGCAAGGAACGTCACGAGGAACATCGCGTAGAGCAGCTTGAGCTGGACTGGAGAAAGGGAAGATGCAACCTCCTTGAGCGTGGCGTAATCAACGCTGAAGCTTCCAGTGGCGGAGTAGATTATGCCGAGGGCCACGAAGAGGGGCACCGTGTTGGCGAGCTGCATCGTGAGGAGGTATTTAATTCCAGCGTCCTGCTCCCTCCAGCTCACGAAGACGAAGGAAGTTAGGGTCATCATCTCCCAGAAAAAGACGAACCAGAGCAGGTTTGACGTCAGAGCCACGAATACAATCGACAGCACGAACGTGCCGTAGAGGAGGGTGTACGCCAGTGGTCTTCCGGTATCTCTGTGGACTTCCATATATGAAATGGAGTACACTGAAACCACAAGGCTGAGCAGGGCGATGATGAACATGAACGGGAGGGAGAGGCTGTCTATGATTAGGGGAATGCCCAAAAAGCTCTCCTGAACGGGAAGCCCCCTGGATAGGGCATGGGCAGCTATGCCCAGGAGGGATAAGGATGCTATGGCTGAGAAGACGCTCGAAATCTTAATGCTCCGCTTAAAGTCCCCAACCAGGCCGGAAATCGCTGAGAGCGAGTAGAGCGCGATCGGAATTTCCATCATCCCGCATCACCCCATGAACCCTATCTGAGTCACGAGCTTCACGCTTAGGAACGGCGCAACGATGGACAGGACTATTAGGACTACGAGGACAAAGCGCATCAGCGGGGAAACTTCTGCACTCTCCTGGAGGGGCTCGCTGAATACCATCCTCTTAATCCATCCGAGAGATACCGCAAGGAAAACCGTGGCATCGGCCAACACTAGGAAGAGCGGAATCCAGCCAACCCAGCTGGTTATTGAAGACGCGTTCATGAAGAGATACGCCTTGCTGAAGAACAGACCGAGCGGAGGAACTCCAGCCAGGCCGAGAAGGGCTAAGAACCAGCTTGCACCAACGACCGGAACGAGCTTTCCGAGGCCCTTAATCTTCTCCATGTCGAGCGTTCCAAAAGCGTAACTGAAGGTTCCCGCGGTGAGGAAGGCAAGACCCTTGACGAAAGCGTGGTTAGCCAGCTGGAACATGGCCGCCTGGAGACCATAGACAGAGCCGAGCACGGCATAGAGCACGCCAACGTACATCACTCCTGCCTCTGCTATGGTTGAATAAGCAAGGAGTCTCTTGGCGTCCTTCTGGAGCGGGTAGTAGAGAATTGCTATGAGTAAAGTTAGCGACACGAAGACGAGCATAACGTAGAAAGCTGTCTCCGGAATCGGTTGCATGAACTGGGTGACCCTGGCGAGCAGATAGACGCCCATCTCAACCATTGCTGCTCCATGGAGGAAGGCGCTTGCCGGTGTCGGCGCTACCATCGCGTCCGGAAGCCATGAATAGAGTGGGAACTGGGCGCTCTTGGTAAATGCCGCAACCATTACGCCAAGAAACACGAGAAGTTTGAGCTCATCATTCAGGTTCTGGAGCGCATAGATGCTCAAATCATGGAGCTTGAGGATGCCGATACCGACGGTAGTATAAAGACCAACCATCGCACCGAAGTTCGGCACGAGCAGAGCCTTGTATGCAGCCCTCTCGGCTTTTGGGCCCTTATAATACCCAACGACACCCCAGCAGGCGAGTCCCATTATCTCGAAGAATATGAGCAGCTGAAGCGTCGTGGAGGAGTATATGAATGCCAGCGTAGCCCCAACGAAGATGACCATCCAAGCATAGAACCTGCCCTTATCAGAGTAGACAGGGTGCTGCTTGTTCCTCTCGCTCATGTAGTCCACCGCGTAGAGAAGGAACAGCACGCCAGCCAAGCTCACGACAAAACCGACCAAAACGCTCATTGGGTCGATTATAACGCCGTAGACCTCACCGAGGGAAGAAGTTTCGAGGTAAACGATGTGATGAGCGCCACCAATCTTTAGGTATTCGAGGACTCCAACCAGATTAGCCAGGAAGGAAGACACAACGGAGATAAGCATGAATACATCGGCCTTTCTACCGTCTAATTTGAACAGGAGCGGACCGAGGAGCAGTGGAATCAAAAAAGATATGATGAATGGAGAGGTGTTCATCTCGGCACCTCCTTTCATCTGATGATGTAGGCCTCAAGGACGTTGGTTCTATCCCCGATGTCCTTAAGCTCGGCGACTATCTTTCCTTCTCTGGCCCAGAGGACATCGTTTATGTCGCCGTACTTGAGGGCCTCAGTTGGGCACGCTGAGACACAAGCTGGAAGCTTTCCTTCGGCTCTCCTGTGGGCACAGAGGTCGCACTTGTCCATTATCTTGTTGTACTCGTCTATCTTTGGAATGCCAAATGGACAGGCCAGACCGCACATGAGACAGCCGATACACTTGAGGGGGTCGAGAACGACTGCGCCATCATCGTCCTTGGAGAGCGCGTTGACTGGACAGACCTCCATACACGGGGCCTTTTCACAGTGGCGGCAGTTGAAGGCGACGCTGGTCAAGTCAGGGAACTCAAAAACCCTAATCCTCGCTTCTCCATGCTCCATTTCACAGGCGACTTCACAGGCCTTACAGGCAATGCAGCGCTTAAAATCGATAAATATCTTCTTGCTCATTTAAATCACCCCTCAACCTTGGAGATCCTACATGCGGCCGTCTTCAGCTCCGGCATCTTGGCGTATTCGTCGAGGACGTCCGTAGTCAGGTAGTTGAAGTCCCAGTGCCACGGCGCGGCAACGACACCCTCCCGGATGTGCGGTGTAACCTTGGCCCTGAGAACCAGTGCTGCCCTCCTAGTCTCGACCTTTACAAGGTCACCGTCCTTTATGCCGAGCCTCTTCGCGTCGTTCTCGTTGATTTCAATATACTCACCAGGCCATCTCTTGTTCAGGCTCTTGCTTCTGTGGCTCATAGTTCCAGTGTGGAACTGACCAACGAACCTGTAGTTGGTGAGCCAGAATGGGTAGTCCTCATCGGGAACTTCACCAGGCTCTTTATATTCCACAGGAATGAGCTGAGCCTTTCCATTTGGCGTGAGGAAGCCCTGGACAAAGAGTCTTGGGGTCTCGATGTTCTCGTCTGGACATGGTATCATACACCCTTTGAGGTTCTTCTTGAGCCTCTCTGGTGTTGCACCGGTGAGGAATGGGATCGTTCTGTTTATCTCTCTCAGGATGTCGTCTACATCGGAGTAGTTGAAGTACTCTCCGAGACCGAGCTCCTTAGCGAGCATAACAAGGATTTCCCAGTCTGGTTTGGCCTCTCCTGGCGCATCAGCAGCCTTGAAGCTCCTCTGAACCCTTCTCTCAAAGCTTATGGCAGTTCCATCCTTCTCGAACCATGCAGCCGCTGGAAGGACTATGTCAGCGTATCTCGCAGTCTCAGTGAGGAAAATATCTTGGACGACAAGGAACTCGATGTTCTTAAAGGCCTCCTCGACCTTCTTAAGGTTTGGAAGGGCCTTAGCAGGGTTAGTTCCCATGACGTAGAGGGCCTTGAGCTTGCCCTCAAGGATTGCGTCGATCATCTCAACGTAAGTGATTCCAGGCTTCTCCGGAATCTTGAAGCCCCACACTTCCTCAATTCTTCTCCTGTGCTCCTCAGCATGAAGCGGGAACTTTCCTGGCAGCCCGTCTGGCTCAACCCCCATGAGTCCAGCGCCCATACCGTTGTGGGCACCTGGTATCGCTCCAGACATAACGCCCTCCTTTCCGAAGTAGCCGCAGAGAACCATCATCTCAGTGAGGGCCATAACTGTCCTCGTTCCGTTGGCGTGCTGGTTCACTCCCTCGTTCGTCAGCAGGGCGGCAGTTCCAGCCGTTGCAAAGGTGATTGCGGCCTTCCTTATGAGCTCGGCAGGAACGCCGCTGACCTTCTCAGCCCATTCTGGAGTGTACTTTTCGACGGTCTTGGCGAGCTCCTCAAGGCCCTCCGCGCGCTCCGCCACGAAGTCCTTATCGTAGAGCTCCTCGGTGATTATGACGTTGAGCATAGCCAAGGCAATGGCAAGGTCGGTTCCAGGATATGGCTGCAGGTGCATGTCCGCGTACTTGGCTGTTTTCGTTTTTCTTGGGTCAACGACAATGAGGGTGGCGTTGTTGTCGAGAATTGCCTTCTCAATGTACTGGCCGAAGAAGACCGGATTAGTTGCGGCTGGATTGTATCCCCAAAGGACGATGACTTTGGCCTTAAGAATGTCCTCGAAGGGGTTCGTCAGGCCGGGGTGTCCAAGAACCATTCCTTTACCTGCAACAGCCGTTGACTGACACATCCTACACACATATTCAATGTTATTGGTTCCCAAAGCCCTTGCCAGCTTCTGAAGAACGTAGTTCTCCTCTATGGAGCACCTTTCACTTCCGAGAAAGGCAAGAGCCTCTGGACCATACTTCTCCTTGATTTCACTGAGCTTCTGTGCGATTTCCTTAATAGCCTCTTCCCAGCTTATTTCCTTGAACTTGCCTTCACCCCTCTCGCCAACCCTCTTAAGGGGCTTTTTAAGCCTGTCTGGATGCCTGAGGTGCTGGAAGGCTGCGACACCCTTTGGACAGAGCTTGCCGTGGTTCCTGATGTCGTGGTCGTAGTCGAACTCGATCTTCTTTGGGTAGCCATTGACGTTTACTATGTAGAATCTACAACCAACGGAACACCACGGACACACCACTGATACGAGCTTTTCTGCCATATGCATCACCAACCCGTGATGACTGACTAGTCAGTTTATTCAGATGGTGTGAGTAATGGACCATTTAAATAATTTTCTCTAACATTATGTTGTACACATAATTGATTTTCCAGTGTAAATTTATGACCATTTAGTCATATAGTGACTAAAAGTGTGGATTTTTCAGTCTATAGAAATCATAGTATTCAGATCAGCATGATAATGCTAAAATTCGTAACAATTCACATATGCATGACAACAATTTGAATACCAATTACTAGATGGACACGAAAAGGCACCCAAAGTTAAACGGATATCTAATCAAGCGTCAATATTGGTTAATAATTGTATTTACTTTCGTTCGCACTTCCATTAGGATGCATAAAATAGTTCAATAACCAGCAGAATATCCAAAAAATTATTCATAAAAAGTGCTAGTTTTTCAAGCTTTTCTCTATAAGCTGGATGAGTTCCGAAACATAATCAACATCGGGGATACACGAATACTCAGCAAAAACAAGTCTCGAAAATAAGGCCCCATAAAACGCCTTAAAAACAACCATGGCAGTTTTTTCATCCACGTTTGCGAGCTGTGATATCTTCTTGGCACCTTTGGAAATCGCCTCTGTGCAGAATTTCCTGTGAATTTCCTCAACCTCTCTTATCTTACCCTTAACAGCCAGCGTGTAGAAAAACAGGGATCTCAGAACAGGATCGCAGTAATATACGATGTACGCCTTTGCAATACTGTGCAGAAAATCAGTGAGGTCCTCATGCTCTTTTTCAAGCTCCTCTCGTATTGCTGAGTATGGCAGAGACTGGAGAGCAACGATTTTTATCAATTCCTCTTTACTCTTAAAGTAGTTGTAGAAAGTGCCCTTAGCAACTCCAGCTTTCTCAACGATTTCATCAACGGTGGTCTTATCGTAGCCCTTCTCGGCAAAGAGTTCTTCTGCAGCTTTCAATATCCGTTCCTTAGTGTCCATCCCCAGCACTCCCCGTATAGTACTGACTGCGAGGTCATTGGCGTTATATAAAAAAGTTACGGCAATTTAAATAATTCAATTCACTCAATAGAATAATTATAATTCCTAAAGGATATCAAATCTGCTATTCTTTGGAATTTTTGATTTGTGAGTGTGATCAGGCCTTAAGTTAGAACTAGAATTCGCAGTTAGAGAATCCTCCCTTTAGTTGAGGTTATATGAAATTCTTTTTTATGCAACATTTAAAAAGTCCCGGACAAACCTAGAAACAGGTGAGAAAAATGTGTCTGGCAGTTCCAGCTAAGGTTCTTGAGATCAACGGAAACGTTGCGATTGTTGATTTCGGGGGCGTAAAGAGGGAAGCTCGCCTTGATTTGCTTCCTGATGTTGAGGTTGGCGATTACGTGATCGTGCATACAGGCTTTGCAATAGAGAAGCTGGACGAGGAGCGCGCTAAAGAGATACTCGAAGCATGGGACGAGGTGTTCAGAATAACCCGGGGCGAGGAACTCCCACGGGGGTATTGAGATGCTCGAGAAGTTCAGGGATCGAGGACTGGCCCAAAAAATCGTTAAAAAAATCCACGAAGAGGCAAATGGTCTCGAAGAGGTTCGTTTCATGCACGTCTGCGGAACCCATGAGGACACTGTAACGAGAAGCGGAATCCGGTCACTACTTCCAGAGAATGTCAAAATCGTCAGTGGCCCCGGCTGTCCCGTCTGCATAACGCCGGTCGAAGACATAGTCAAGATGCAAGAGATAATGCGCCAAGCTCATGAAGAAGGCGAGAGAATAATTCTCACGACATTTGGGGACATGTACAAGATACCAACCCCAAGAGGAAGCTTCGCCGACCTAAAGAGCGAAGGCTATGACGTTAGGATAGTATATTCTATCTATGATGCATACAAACTTGCCAAGGAAAATCCCGACAAAACAGTGGTTCACTTTAGTCCAGGTTTTGAAACCACCACTGCACCGGCCGCTGGGATGCTCAACTCTGTTGTTGAGGAAGGGCTTGAGAACTTCAAAATATATTCCGTTCACCGCCTAACGCCCCCCGCAGTTGAAACTCTAGTGAAGCAGGGCACAAAGTTCCACGGATTAATAGATCCCGGCCACGTCTCAACGATAATTGGGGTCAAGGGATGGGAATATATAACCACCGAATATGGCATTCCGCAGGTTATAGCTGGTTTCGAACCAGTGGATATGTTACTTGCGATTCTGCTACTCCTTAAGATGGTCAAAGCTGGTGAAGCAAGAATCATCAACGAGTACACCAGGGCCGTCAGATACGAGGGCAATGTTACAGCCCAGCGGCTTGTGGACAAGTTCTTTGAGGTTAAAGACGCCAGATGGCGTGCTCTAGGTGTGATGCCCAAGAGCGGACTCGAACTCAAGAAGGAGTGGAAAGAGCTGGAGATAAGGACATACTATGATCCAGAAGTCCCGAAGCTTCCCGACCTTGAAAAGGGTTGTCTTTGCGGTGCCATTCTGCGCGGATTGGCACTCCCTCCACAGTGTCCACACTTTGGGAAGACCTGCACTCCAAGACAGCCGATAGGGCCATGCATGGTGTCCTATGAGGGAACATGCAGCATCTTTTACAAATATGGGGCTTTGTTCTGACACCAGAGGTTCAAAACTCCTTCCAAGTTTTTAACTTTTGGTTTTAGAAACCTATAAAGACTGTAAAAACCAAGAAGAAAGCGGTGAGAGGAATGAAGGCTTACAGACTTCACGTTCAGGGCATCGTTCAAGCGGTTGGATTCCGACCGTTCGTTTACAGGATAGCTCATGAGCATGGTTTAAGGGGCTACGTCAAAAATCTCGGCGATGCAGGTGTTGAGATCGTCGTTGAGGGTCATGAGAAGGATATAGACGCGTTTCTGCTAGATCTGAGAGAGAAGCTCCCCCCTTTAGCTAAGATCGAGAAGATTAAAAAGAAGGAGATTCCGATTCAGGGCTTTGACCGCTTTTACATCGAGAAGAGCTCCCAAGGAGGGAGCGGAGGAGACTCGATAATCCCGCCAGACATAGCCATATGTGAGGATTGTCTAAGGGAGCTCTTCGACCCAACCAACAAGCGCTATATGTACCCATTCATCGTCTGCACTAACTGCGGCCCGAGGTTCACAATTATTGAGGATTTACCTTATGATCGCGTGAACACAACAATGAGAGAGTTCCCGATGTGCGACTTCTGCGAGAGCGAGTACAAAGATCCCTTGAACAGGCGTTACCACGCCGAGCCCGTCTGCTGTCCGGTCTGCGGGCCGAGCTACCGGTTATACACCAACGACGGTGAGGAGCTCATAGGCGACCCGCTGAAAAAGGCCGCGGAGCTGATAGATAATGGCTACATCGTGGCCATCAAGGGGATCGGCGGGATCCATTTAGCCTGCGACGCGACGAGGGAAGATGTGGTTGCCGAGCTAAGGAAGAGAACCCACAGGCCACAGAAGCCCTTCGCAATAATGGCGAAGGACGTGGAAACTATAGAGGAGTTCGCCTTCATATCCCCGGAAGAGCTAGAGGAACTGAAGAGTTACAGAAGACCCATCATGACGCTCCGCAAGAAGGAGCCCTTCCCGCTTCCGGAAAACCTCGCTCCCGGCTTGCACACCATCGGTGTGATGCTCCCCTACGCCGGCACCCACTACATCCTCTTCCACTATTCCAAGACTCCGGTTTACGTCATGACCTCCGCCAACTATCCGGGCATGCCAATGGTCAAGGACAACGAGAGGGCCTTCGAGGAGCTGAAGGACGTTGCCGACTACTTCCTTCTCCATAACCGGAAGATACTCAACCGGGCTGACGACAGCGTTGTCAGATTTGTCAACGGGAGGAGGGCAGTTATAAGGCGTTCCCGCGGCTTCGTCCCGCTTCCAATAGAGATCCCCTTCGACTATAGGGGATTGGCGGTCGGTGCAGAGCTCATGAACGCCTTCGGAGTGGCCAAAAACGGTAAGGTTTATCCGAGTCAGTACATAGGAAATACGTCGAAGGTGGAAGTCCTTGAGTTCATGCGCGAGGCGGTGGAGCACTTCAAGAGGATTCTCAGGGTTAGGGACTTCGATTTAATCGTGGCCGATCTCCACCCAAGCTACAACACCACCAAGCTCGCCATGGAAATGGCCAATGAACTCGGCGTCGAGTTCCTGCAGGTCCAGCACCACTACGCCCACATAGCCTCGATCATGGCGGAGCACAACCTTGACGAAATAGTCGGCATAGCGGTCGATGGAGTCGGATACGGAACGGACGGGCACACGTGGGGCGGCGAGGTGATCTACCTCTCCTACGAGGATGTTGAAAGGCTGGCGCACATAGATTACTATCCACTTCCCGGCGGTGATTTGGCGAGCTACTATCCACTGAGGGCTCTGATGGGAATTTTAAGCAAGGTATACGGCATAGAGGAGCTGGAAGAGGTAATAGAGAAGTGCTGTCCAAAGGCCATCGAAAGCCTCCGCTACGGAAAGGTTGAATTCAACGTCGTCCTCACCCAGCTGGCGAAAGAGGTAAACACGAGTTACGCATCATCTACGGGCAGGGTGCTCGATGCCTTCTCTGTTCTGCTCAATGTAGCCTACAGAAGGCACTACGAAGGCGAGCCGGCAATGAAGCTTGAAAGCTTCGCCATGCGCGGCAAGAACGACCTCGGCTTCAGCGTTCCTGTGGAGGGCGAACTGATAAAGGTGGAGGAGCTCTTCCAGCAGGCGCTTGAGATCAATGCCTCTCCTGCGGACGTGGCCTATTCAGTTCACCTGGCCCTTGGAAGGGCATTCGCAGAGATAGCAGTGGAGAAAGCCAAAGAGTTTGGGGTTAAGAACGTCGGAATCAGCGGCGGTGTTGCGTTCAACGAGCTTATCGTGAAGACGGTGAGGAAGATAGTGGAGGCCAATGGTCTGAGATTCTACTCGACCTACGAGGTGCCGAGGGGCGACAACGGAATAAACGTCGGTCAAGCCTTCCTCGGTGGACTTTACTTGGAGGGATATCTAACGAAGGAAGACCTGATGCTGTGAAAAAGTTAAAGGTGTTCACCATCAAGATGAATATGGAGGGGTAAGCATGAAAATCAAGCTCGAACACGGAGCCGGTGGAGAAATAATGGAGGAGCTCCTGAGAGACGTCATACTGAAGAACCTCAGCCTGAAATCTGCGGGTGGAATTGGCTTGGATGCCCTCGACGACGGGGCCACAATACCCTTCGGGGATAAACACATCGTTTTTACCATCGACGGCCACACCGTGAAGCCCCTCTTCTTTCCGGGGGGAGACATAGGGCGACTGGCAGTTAGTGGAACGGTGAACGATTTGGCCGTTATGGGCGCAAAGCCCCTCGCGCTGGCGAACTCGATGATAATTGGAGAGGGCTTCGACGGGGAAGACCTGAAAAAAATCCTCTGCTCGATGGACAAAACCGCTAGTGAAGTGCCCGTTCCAATAGTCACAGGCGACACGAAGGTCGTTGAGGATGAGATAGGCATGTTCGTCATAACGGCAGGTATAGGAATCGCAGAGAGACCTATAAGCGACGCCGGGGCGAAGGTCGGCGACGTTGTCCTCATCAGCGGGACGATAGGCGACCACGGAATAGCACTGATGAGCCATCGCGAAGGGATAAGCTTCGAGACCGAGCTTAAGAGTGACGTGGCCCCAATCTGGGAGGTCGTTGAGGCCGTTGCAAAAACTATTGGCTGGGGAAACATCCACGCCATGAAGGACCCTACGAGGGGTGGTTTAAGCAACGCCCTCAACGAGATGGCCAGGAAGGCAAACGTTGGGATACTGATAAGGGAAGCCGACGTGCCGATAAGGCCCGAAGTCAGAGCTGCAAGTGAGATGCTCGGCATAAGCCCCTTCGATGTAGCAAATGAGGGTAAGGTCGTCATGATAGTTCCAAAAGAGTACGCCGAGGAAGCCCTAGAGGCTATGAGGAAGACGGAGAAAGGAAAGAACGCGGCGATAATCGGTGAGGTTATAGAGGACTACCGCGGAAAGGTCTTAGTTGAGACAGGCATAGGTGGAAAGAGATTCCTTGAGCCACCTGCGGGAGACCCTGTTCCGAGGGTCTGCTGATTTTCCCATTTTTGTCCTTAACCATCGGTTTGGGAAAGCTATAAATCCTTCCTTCTCAAGCTCTCAATTGGTGAGAGCATGATAATTGCGAAGCCATGCGTAACCATGAAGGGAATAGTGATAAGCGGCTATTCTTGGGATAGAAAGGTCGAGGTGGATCTAACGAGAACCGCCCAGTGCCTGAAGGAAAAAGGTTACGTCATCAAAAAGATTCTCCCCGGGATGATGCTGATCCTTGAGATGGAAGGCTATGAGGTCAGCGTCTATCCAAGCGGTAAGATAATCATCAAGCTCCTTGAGGACTCGAAAAAGGGTGAGGAGATGGCTAGAATCATATACGACTGCGCCGGAATATTGGAGGTGGTTTCATGAGGATTCCGGAGGATGTTAGGAAGGACATACCTCTTACAAATGAGGTGATTTACTTCGACAACACCGCCACTTCACTCACGCCGAAGCCAGTTGTTGAGGCCATGGACGAGTACTACCTGAAGTACCGCGCCAACGTTCACAGAGGCGTTCACAGGCTCTCCCAGATGGCGACTCACAAGTATGAAGAGTCCAGAAAGATCGTTGCGGACTTCATTGGAGCCAAGTTCGAAGAAATAGTCTTCACAAAGAACACGAGCGAGAGCCTTAATTTAGTTGCCCTTGGCCTGGAGCACATATTCAAGAGGGGCGACAAAATCGTGACTACCCCCTACGAGCACCACTCCGATCTGCTCCCCTGGCAGCGTCTGGCCAAGAAACTCGGCCTTAAGCTGGAGTTCATAGAAGGTGACGACGAAGGCAACCTTGATTTAAGCGATGCGGAAAAGAAGATAAAGGGAGCAAAGCTTGTCGCTGTTCAGCACGTCTCGAACGCGCTGGGAGTGATCCATGAGGTGGAAGAGCTTGGAAAGATTGCCAAGGATGAAGGCTCGATATTTGTGGTCGACGCCGCTCAGAGCGCTGGCCACATGGAGGTTAACATTAAGAAGCTCCACGCGGACTTTTTGGCTTTCTCCGGCCACAAGGGGCCCATGGGACCGACTGGAATAGGCGTGCTTTACATCAGGGAAGAGTTCTTTGATACATTCGAACCGCCCTTCATAGGCGGTGGGACTATTGAGGACGTTAGTCTAGACGGCTATAAGCTCACAGAGCCGCCAGAGCGCTTCGAGGCCGGAACGCCGAACATAGGTGGTGCGATAGGCCTCGCAGCAGGAATCCGCTACATCGAGAGGATTGGGCTGGGCAGAATCGAGAGACAGGAGCACAAGCTTGTTAAGAGAACCACCGAAGGCCTCGACGAGCTCGAGGTCCCATGGTATGGACCGAGGAACCTGAAGAAGCATGCAGGAGTCGTAAGCTTCAATGTGCCTGGACTTCACCCCCACGACGTCGCTGCTATACTCGACGACCACAACATAATGGTCCGCTCCGGCCACCACTGTGCTTTGCCGGTGATGAAAAAGCTTGGAATAAACGGAACGGTGAGGGCTTCCTTCCACGTCTACAACAGCCTCGAAGAGGTTGAGACTTTCCTCGGAGTTATGGAAGAGCTGGTAAAAGGTCTGAAGACTTAATTCCCTTTCCCTATGTTTATTGTTCTATGCCTAAGAGACCTATCTAAATAACCCTCACCATCCGTTCCATCCAGGGGCTTACACGAACCCTGATGTAACCCCTGAGCTTCTCATCGACCTCTCTATCACCGGTATATACCCTGATGGTACCGTTTTCAATCTTTGAAGGCGTCGTAACGACGATTATGTTCTCCTTTGGAATGCGCCTCAGGACTTCTGGAGAAAACTGCTGGTTGCCCCTGCCAAAGAGGAATCCAAGACCCCCGATCACAGTGACAACTATCCTGGGATTTCTGTCAGCAAACTCCAGAAGGTCTTTTTCGGTGGCATCTTTAACTAAAAGCTCAGCCTCTCCGTCCTTCACCTGGACTACGTCGACACCAAGGAGGGTTCCCTCTATACCGAGCTTCTCCTTTATCCTCTTTACCGTCGAGCCAGCACCGAGGAAGTAAATCCCATCGCTTTCGAGGATTTCCTCGGCCAATGCCTCGGCTATAGCTTCAAGCTCTTCCTCTTCGTCGAGTGGGGTCGCTTCCTTGCTCCCCTGGACAAGGGTCTCGACGTAGGGGACGAGGGCCCTTCCATAGAGCCTTGCTTTAACCTCATCGTGGCGATAAGCGTTTTCGTCTATGTCATTAACTTCTCTCTCCACGAGCTTTGCCCGCCCCCTGAGCCACTCCACGAGAACCCTGGCGGCATCCTCCGGGGAGGTTGCAAAAACTCCCGAGTACATCTTGACGCCGGTAGGAATTCCTAGAATCGGAACCTCCTCATCGACGGCCGAGTGAACGTCCCTTGCCGTTCCATCTCCGCCAGCGAAGATTATGAGCTCAGCCTTCCCGAGCATGCGCCTGGCGAGCTCCCGCGTGTCTTCCGAACTTGTATCCGGTATCTTAACTCCAAGGATTTCACGAGGGCTTATTTCCCTGTGTTGTATCACCTCGAAGGGGAAGTTGAACTCCCTCAAAACATCCTCACCGAGACCATTTGGTCCGGTCAGGAACTCTATCGAGCGGGCTTCTTCATAGTGGGAAAGCTCTCTCAGGAAAAGCCTGACCAGATCAGAAGCTACCGGTCTCGCACCGCGCTTAATTGCTTCCTCAACGACTCCGTCGGTGCCCTTTAGGGCAACCCTGCCTCCCATGCCCGCTATGGGGTTAATGATAAGTCCAACTTTCATAGACTCACCTCATGTACTTCCTGGCAAAGACTGTAAGGAACACTGCCCACATGAACATTCCGAACAGCGCCTCGACAGACGCTATAATCCTGCCCACTCCCACTGGATGGTAGTCGCCATAGCCAAGAGTGGTGGCGGTCACAACGCTGAAGTACTCATAGTCAAGGAACCCCATGTTACCTGAAACGCCTTCCACGCTCTGGGTTAAGAAGAAGAGGAGTGGGAAGAAGACGTTAACGGCCGCGAGCCATATCAGTATCGGCCTTTTCCAGTCCATTCCGTACTTGCATGTCAAATCGGCGAAGAGCCATTCAAAGGTCGCCTCCAGCTTCAGCAGGACCTTCTTAATTCCCCTCACCCTCGCTGTGAGGCGAGATTGCCTTCTGGAAACCATTTCTTTGTAATAGTACTCATCGGCACGCTCTAGATCACCGTTCCGTTCCCAGCTAGTTCTTGCTATCCTGTAGAATATCTCCGCCATCCTTGGGTTGCTGAAGCGGCAGTCCTCAACGACGACGAAGCCCTGAACGCTTAGCTCGAGGGGAAGGTGGGGCAGAACAGTCACGTTCCAGGTGGCATCGCCGTAGAAGCCAACCCTTCTGAAAATGAAGTTACCCATCACGGTGACGTGAACGAACTCGGGGGACTTTATCCTGCCGCCAAGAATTTCAGCGTGACCAAAGACGTTGAGGTTTTCAAAGACGAGCTGGCCGTGGAAGTGTCTCACGCTCAGCCTGACCTGCCTCTTAAAGCGCGCGGATTGGTCAAACCTGACGTTCCTGAAGGCGAGTACCGTTGCCTTCACACTCCTCTCCGACGAGCCAGAGGGCGTTATGCCATGCTCCTCGAGGATACGCCTCATAAGTGGATACCTGACGTTCACACCTATTCTGCGAACGTTATCCAGATTGCTAAGCTCTATCCTGCCCGTTGCCGTCTTTCTCTCACCGTATTCCTCCTCACTCTTTTCAGCCTTTCCAACGTACTCTGTCGAGTTAATCATTAGGTACCTGACACTCGAGTTCCTGACATACATCGAGTTCGAGAACTTTACGCGGAGGATGTTGAGGCCAAAGACATTGGAACTATGGACAAGGAGCGTTCCGACCTTACTCTCAAAGACGACTATTCTGCCTGCGTAGGAGTTGTAGAAAGTAATTCCCGGAACTGTGACGTCGTCAAATAGGATTGTCTTAATCCGCGAGTTTTTGAAGACTATCGGTTTTTCAGCCCGGAAATTACTTATTTTAGCTTCATACAGGTAGACACTCTCAAAGTATGTCTGACCCTCCTTCAACCTCTTGAGAAAGGCTTCCACTTTGATGCGCTTTATATCCTCCCCGAACAGGCGTTCGCCCTCGTCGTAGGGGATATGGAGGGCGCAGTACTTAGAGCCTTCAAGGGACTTCAACCTGCACCTTTTACCGCTTTCGTAGGTATACTCGCACATGGCTCTCCCAAATAAACTCATCTGGCAACTAATTAAGTTTTCTCCTGCTTTCCAGAGTTCTCATCTAGAACTTCTTCCCGTTATAGTCCAGCTCCATTAGCAGACTTATCCTCAAAAGTTCCAGCGGCTTCTACCTTTTCCGAACTTCCTCAAAGATGAATTCCGGTTCGTAAAAAGCCCTCCTCTCGACCTCCATCTTCAGTGTTCTTCCTATCTGGCAGTAAACTTAGGCGTAGGAGCAGACCTTGTCGGGAATGTTGTTGACACCAGAGCTTTTCCCTAACATTCTCGATGAAACTGGACCAAAGGCTATCATGCCACCACCAGAATTAGGTTAGCCTAAAAGCGTATAAACTTTGCTCACGAACTGAGCTTTCTGAAGTAGGCCTTCATCGTAGACCAGTTAAGGGCTATATGGACGAACGACAGCCCGAAGAAGGCGAAGCCAAGGTATGTGTGGAGGGTATCGGTCAGACTAACCGGTAAGGTTAGTCCGAATTGAGCCGCCAGTGGAGCAACCAGTAGGATTGTCCCCGTTATTCCCGTGATCAACCATAGGACGAAGGGAGTAAGTGAAACCCACATCCTCAGCTTATAGCTCATGGCACTACCCCCTACAAACCTCTGACCGTTTATTATGATAACATCCGCCTTCAGCTCATCATCCTCATAACTTGCGAAGACTTCAACCCTCTCTCTAACGTGGAGAAGGAGAAGCATGTCCTTCCAGTTGTATTCAGCCCCATCCGGCCCCGTCCACTTACCCCTCACCGCTATCGTCTGCCCCCTCCACGACAAAATAGCGGTCAACCAAGTTGACCTCCTCAACGATGTCTGTGATGTTCAAAGTCGTGATGTTGAGCACTTCCTCGGGATTCGTCACGGTGAGATTGATATCCTCAGGAGGCAATCCGATGTAGAACCCGATGGTTACTCTCTCCTCAGTACCGTAGGGACAGCCACTGCCGTATTTAAACACAACGTCAAGGGTGCCGTTGCCGAGAACTCTGACGGTATACTGCTTGAAAGCTGTGTACGGATCAAGGAGCTCTGTCTCAGTCTCGTTGATGACCTCAACGTTTTCGGGATTCTCCGACGAGAGCAAGAAGTACGTCGTTGAGCCTTGACGGGGCTTTCTTCTTTTGTCGTTTCTTCCACACATATTCAATGAACAATTCCGAACATCATAGCCTTCTCCGCGTCACAAATCTTTTTAAACCGAAAGCGACTCCCGAAGGCTCCAAGGTGAGAAAATGAGTCAAAGAGTTTCGGTTGCGGTTAGAAACGCAATGGTCTCGAACCGCTACCGCTACGTTCCCAAGATGCCGCGGTGGTTTTACTCTTTCGTGCCCTTCAAGGTAGCCACAGGTGGAAGCTCCGCCTTGGTCAGCCTCTACCTCCTTGAGCTGGGCGGGAATGCCTCGACCGTCGGTCTTACTTTCGCACTGGCGAGCTTGGCATCGATGCTCGGCGCTCTCTTCTGGGGAAAGCTCAGCGATAAGACTCTGAGGAGGAAACCCTTCATACTGCTCGGCTTCGCGAGCGTGCCACTCTTCCTAACGCTGATGGCACTGGCGAGAACTCCTGCACAGCTCATAGCAATAAACACCGCCTACGCATTCTTCCTTGCATCGACGCTCTCCGTACCGATAGCCCTAGTTTTAAGAAGCGTCAGAAAGCACAGCTGGGACTACGGCATAGGGAAGTTCAACGAGATAAGTGGCTGGGGCTGGGTGCTCGGTCTAGTTCTTGGCTTTGGCCTGTCAAGATTTTTTACGATTCCCCAGCTGTTCGTGGCATTCGCCCTCTTCGGTCTGCCATCTGTGTTCATGGCCCAAAGGATGATACGCGAGGTTCCGATATACGTCAACAGAAAAGCCATAAGAGCATTCGGCAACTACGTCATCGAGAAGGCTCGCTACTTCCCTAGCTTCATCCTCCACACCAATTTCAGCCTTCCAGAGGGTCTGAAAAGGTTCTACATATCGTTTCTGCTCTTCTGGATAGCTGCAGGACTATATTTTCCGCAGGTTCCCGTGCTCCTTACGGAGAACGGCTTCACTAGGGAAATCATTTACCTTACCCTGATCGTCAACTCCACCATAGCGGCCCTCAACTACACCAGCGTCGGGACGAGTATGGGTGAAAACAAGGAAGGAACGCTTAGAAAAGGCCTCCTTATCAGGGCAGGGGCGTTCGTAGCAATCACCGCCGGCGCGCTGATCTCTCCAGCACTGCTCCCCCTGGCGTTCGTCTCATACGCCCTGGCTGGCTACTCCTGGACCTTCATAGGTGTTTCATCGACGGCCATAGTTAGTGAAAATGCCGGTGAAAAGGAAAATGGAAGCGCTATGGGGACCTACAACGTTGTAAGCTCTGCTGGTTACATCACGGGAAGCGCCCTCGGCGGCTGGATTGTAGCCACTGCAGGCTTTGGAACAGCTTTTGGCCTTGGCTTAGTGCTCCTTGGGGGAAGCATCGCGCTATTGAGGAAATGAAAAGAGAGTCAGAACTTCAGAACCCTAGCTAGGACTATCAGAGGGTCCCACACAGGAGCGAAGGGTGGCGCGTAGGCTAGATCCGTGAAGAAAACATCCTTCGTGGTGAATCCAGCCTGAATCATGGCCGCTGCAGCGTCAATCCTTGGCAGTATCTCCCCACCGACGGCCTGAACGCCAAGCAGCCTGTTGGTCTCGTTGTCAACGACGCCCTTAAGATGGATTTCCTTAGCCCCGGGATAGTAGTGCGGTCTTGTCTTCGCCTTTATGAAGGCGGTTCTAACGTCGTAGCCCTCTTTTATAGCCTCAGCCTCAGTTAGGCCGGTCTTGCCCATCTCGAGGTCAAGGAACTTGGTTATGCTGGTACCAAGGACACCCGGGAAGGTTATTTCCTTGCCGGCGATGTTGCTCCCGGCCACGTAGCCCATCTTATTGCCTGACGGAGCCAGTGGAATCCACACGCGCCTGCCGGTTATGATATGCCGAGTCTCTGCTACATCCCCAGCGGCATAGACGTTCTCAACACTGGTCTGCATCTTTTCGTTCGTCCAGATTGCCCCAGTTTCGCCTGTTCTAACTCCAAGCTGTTTGGCTAGTTCAGTGTTGGGTTTTATGCCCGTCGCGATTATAACAAGGTCAGCGGGATACTCGGAGGCGTCGGTGACTACCTTTTCGACCCTTCCGTCACCCTCTATCCTCATCGTCAGCTCCTGCAGGCGGAGGTTGAGGTGGGCTTTGAGTTTCTCCTCCACAATGTCAGTGATCTCCTTGTCGAAGGTCTTTCTAAGAACGCGCTCACTCCTGCCGATGAGCGTTACGTTCTTGCCCTGGGCGACAAAGGCCTCGGCCATCTCGATGGCTATGTAGCCCGTTCCAATGATGACGACGTTTTCAACCTTGTTCTTCTCAATGTAATCTCTTATCGCAACGGCATCCGGAGGGAGATCTGCAGTGAAAACTCCCTCTAGCTCGAGTCCCTCTATGGATGGAACATGAGGAGAAGCACCGTTGGCGAAGACGAGGTAATCCCACTCGTAGGTGTGTTCCCCGTCTTCCTCGCGAACCCTCACAGAACCCTCTTCGACCTCTATTACCTCTGCCTTCATGTGAAGGTCTATGCCACGCTTCTTAATGAAAACCTCCGGTGGATAGTGCATGAGCTTCTCCTTCGGCGAGATTCCTTCTACCACGTATGGAACTCCGCAGGGAGCGTGGCTGACCCATTCTGTTGCTTCAAAGACCTTAACGTCCCATTCCGGCTTCAGGCGCTTGATGCGAGATGCAGCGCTCATTCCAGCTGCTCCACCACCTATGATAACGACTGTCTTCCTCATAAGAATCACCAAAAGAGGTTCAAAACCTACGGTTAAAAAAGTTGGTGGACAAAAGCGGGTCACTCCTTCTTCCGAAGGAAGTACTTCCTGCCCCTGACCTCCACCATGCGGTATATCTCACCTTCCCTCAGATCAATGCCTGGCTTGTCAAGCTCATACGTCTCATAGGTTTCCATATCCATCAGCTGAACTTCGTTCGGGGTTATGCTTGTCACCATTGCCTCGCTTTTCTCGTACTCCACCCAATCTATGCCCTCCCTCTTCACGGTCTTCCAGTCCCTGTGCTCACTTTCGTTGGTCGAAAGGTTCCTGAGGCTCATGCCCTTCCCATCGACCCTCTCAACTTCATAGACGTTGCCGCGCCTATCTTCAACTATGTCCCCTTTCTGGAACTTCGGGATTCTAATGCTCACGCTCGTGCGGTAGACTTCCTTACTCGTCAGCCTGTCCATGCCCACGAGTTCATAGGCTTCACTTATTGTTCCGCCGAAGCGTTCCTTTATTGCCTGGGCAAGCTTTCTGGCACTCGAAGTCGAACCCATGTAGAAGTCCAAGCCTTCCTCCTTCTCTATGGTATCTTGAATGAAGCCCATCCTGTCCTTGCGCATTATCTCGTCAACCTTCTCCTCCACGAGCTTGCCTATCGCTTTACGCTCCTCTTCAGTTAGAGGTCTATCCTCCGCTCTGACCTGCAGAATCGCCTCAAAGTAGCCCCCAAGGAACTTCTGGCAACGGGGACATACCGTCTGACGGACGTAGACCGTCACGTACTTGACCTCGTCGTGGAGCTCGCGCTGGAGCTCGTGGATTCTGGCTTTAACACGAACTTCATAGGTTATTATGGCGGGGAAGTACTCGATGTGCCAGTCCACCGGCTGGAAGGCTACTACTGCCGCTCCAACCGGGAGATCATTTATTTCTCCAAGTTCTTCCATTGAAACTACTTCAAAGCTCCTCACGCGTTCATCGAGGGAATCCCCGAGCTCCTCAAGGAGAGCACCCTCAGCAACTTCAAAAATAAGCTCCTCAAGCTCGTAGGTGCTCGGGTCAACCCACACCCCTCGCTTCTTGTAGCTCCCACAGTTTTGACAGAGCTCTGTGTTTATCTCTCTTTCGATGAGCAGGACAGGGTTCTCTTTACGGAAGCACACCTGGCAGAGACCAACCACTAGAGGCCCACCCTCGCTCTCGCTTATTCCACACCTGTAGCAGAACCTCTCACTCATAGTTCTCACCGGAGAAGAAGTGAGAAGGGATGTTTAAAAAACCTCTGATTTCCTTAGAGGAACATCTTGGCCATTTGGGCATGTGGAATTCCCTGGATCCTCAGGACTCTATCCTCGTCCACATAGCCCAGCTCTATAGCCTTTCTAACGCATCTTTCGCCCGTGAGGTTAGCTATCGTGGCTTCCTCGAGAAGGCTCTCCAGGGCATCTTCCTCAACTAATTCTCCTTTGTAAAAGCGTTCCTTTACTTCTAATTTGAGTTCTCCTTCTCTGAAGGTCTTTCCAAGAAGCTCCTCGTCGCATGCTGCTAACAGAACTTCTCCCTGAACGCGATAGACCTTGATGTATATCATGAGCGCCACCGAGAAGAGAAACATCCGGTGGTTTAAAAGCATTGGGTAGAAAAATCAAGAGAGAAGAAAAGAGGGCATCAGCCCTCGGAACCTTCTATCTCGTTAACTGCCTCCTCGAGCAGTGTGTAGGCCTTGAGGATGTTGAGATAGGCCTTCCTGACGTACGGAAGTGCCGCAACGGCGAGGTTCTCTCTGTACGGGTTCATGTACTTCTTTGCCTCTGCGTAGTACTCGTCGGCGAGCTCCTTGTAGCGCATGGCCTCCTGAAGGGTCTCGTTGTCAACACCGAGTTTGACTGCTTTCTGGTAGAGCGGATCAAACTTCTGGTTGTACCTCCAGTAGAGCATGTACCAGACATAGTTCCAGGTGCTGACGATGTAGCGGGCGGTCTTGTACTCGATGGTGACTGTAACTGGGGACGCGTACCTGACCTTGACAATAGTGTAGACGGCATTCTGGCCCTCAATGGTATAGTACTCGAGCACATGATCGCCGGCGACCTTGACGTACTGGGTGTCAACTGGAAGGGTGACTAGGAGATATCCAATCGTACCGCTGGAACCTTCAGCGGTAATTTCTATCATCGTGCCGCTGTCCGAAACATTGACATTGGTTACACTACCAAGTCCCGTGGCGATGTATGGTTCTATCTGGGTAGCATCGTAAACCTCATTGCCAGCAAGCTCCTTCACCTTGATCGTGAATGTTCCAGAGTAGTCCATGTAGTAGTCACTGATGACACGGATATTGAAGGTTTCCTCAAGCTTAAGTGGAACGAAGTAGACATCCACTTCACCGTTGTCAGTGTAGTACTCCCTGCCGTTCACGATGACCTTGGCTGGAGCGTTTATCAGCTGCATGGTCGCAAGGTCGAGGAGCTTGATCTTAAGCACCGACTGCTTGCCAAGCGTGGCCTCTGAATAGACTGCCACAAACATCTCCGGACTGCCCACTTGGAATATCATAGGCGCGTAGGTGAGAGCCTCGCCAGTGCCGGAATCGACGAGACCCATGACTCCAAGGTAAGTTCCATAGTTGTTGAGTTCAACAGTGGCCTTTATGGTCTTGCTGGTGCCATCTGTGAATGTAAACGGAGTACTATCAACGCTGACGTTGCCGTTATCGCCGAGTATCTGGTAGTAGAAGACGTACTGGATTGGGTTGTAGTCAACTGTGTCGTAGCCGTAAACCGCGATGAGGTAATAGCCCGGCTCTGGCATAAACTTCTCAAATACCTCGTCGGAGGTTGGGCCTATCTGCTCCCAGTAAAGGGTGTAGTTTGTGAAGTTCATGAGGTCCTCGTAAGTCGGGAAGTAGAACACGTACAGATCAAGGTCAGCGTTCGGGTCTTCTGGCTGGGTGATTCCGAACTTGATGTAGTAGTCAGAGCTGGTGATCCCCACTGCACTTATGATATCCCAGTCGCTCTGGTTGACTTCCCTGATCATGGCGTATGCCTCGTCCAGCCTGCCAACACCATAGCCGACGACACTGGCGTTGAGGGTCATGTAGCTGTTCTCAACAACTGCACTAACGCTGACGTTGTTCGGTGAGGGGATGTCTTTCTGGATGATTTCGGGAGTTATTGAGATAGAGCTAATCTTGACTTCAATCTCATAGGTAGAGGTGTCGTATCCGCTGAAGTACTTGGTGAAGGTACTGCTGTAAGCGGTTATTTCCCAAGTTCCCTCTTCTGGCTCAGGTATGTACCATGTGTACTCAAAGATGTTTCCTGCTGGGTTAGCACCGACGTAGTAGTAATCTGGCACATAGCCAGCAACAACACTGCCAGTGGGCTTTGCGATTAGGAGGGTTGTTCTACCCATTGGATTGCCGTTCTCATCGGCAGGAACACGAAGGGTAACCTCAAGCATCTTGGCTCCACGTGGGACATCAACGAAGTAGTGCTTGGCCTCACCGGGACTTTCGACGTCAGAAAGCTTAACACTGGTCTCTCCGTTCGGGTTCATTGGGATGTCAACGGTAACAGCCACATAACCGTCAATGTAGCTGGTGTCCGGGTCGTCTATGTAGATAAGACCAACGTAGGTGCCGCTCTTCTGGAGCTTGGAGTAGTCAATGTTTATGGAGAACTGTCCGATAGTGGCGTTTCCTGCGATGACCTCGGAGGTGTTCGGGATAATCCAATCAACGTTCGTGCTTATCTTGTAGGTCTTCTCCGCAGAGGTGTACCAGAGACCCCCGCCTGGTATGTAGTCCATCGGGTAGAAGTATACCGGAACGCTTCCAGGGTACTCGTTCCTTATGTAAACGCCGCGGTAGAGGTACGGGAGTCCAAACATTGCCTGGAAGTAGCCATTGAACTCTATAATGGCAGGTGAAAGCGGTATTAACTCATGGCCTAGTGGATTCTTGAAGCTCGTGAAGGTGGTTCCAGCATAGATGTAAGTAGTTGGCTCTTGGCTGAGCTCTTGGAGAGTCTGTATGGCTTTGTCGATCTGTATCAGGCCGAATCCCTGATCAATCATTGTCTGATTGGTGGGAGCGGCGCTCATCTCAAGGGCGCGTTTTATCATGATTGGGTCATAGTTAAGACCGTGCTGCTTTGCATAGCTTACCATGAGTGCAACAGCACCGCTGACGTGCGGAGTGGCCATTGATGTACCGCTCCATATTCCATAGTATCTGTAGGAGTTGTTGTAAACGATAGTGTACCACATTGGAAGGCTGGAGAATATCAGTGTTCCTGGTGCCATAACATCCGGGTCAAGGAGACCATCCATCCTCGGGCCCCTGCTGGAGCTCATTGCAGGCCCATTGGCAACCCCATCAACACCGTACCAGAACTCCCACCTTTCACTGCTCCAGTAGTTACCGACAGTAATAGCGAGGTCAGAGTCACCAGGCGAGCCGACGGTGTTGGTCGTTGGACCGTCGTTTCCAGCCGCTATTGAGAATACAACTCCAAACCAATCGCTAAGCAGGTTAACGTAGAATATTTCGGGGTTCTCGAGACCGTCGTTGTACTCCGGAGAGCTTCCGAGGGACATGCTTATAACATCGGCACCTTCTAGGGTAGCATATATCATTCCGTTGATAATCCAGCTTGTTCTTCCGAATCCGTACTCACCAGGAAGTACCTTGACTTCTATGAGCTGGGCGTTCGGAGCCACACCGTAAACGCCGTAGAACACTGGATCAGTGGGCAGGCCAACACCTGCAACGGTACCGCTGACGTGAGTTCCGTGACCGTGAGCGTCCCACATGAACATTGCGTAGTATGGAGCCATGAACTCGGCAAACGCAACGTTAACGAGGCTGGTGTTGAAGGTGAAGTATTCACTCGTCTCATTGTAAAGGCCAACTCCAGTGTCATCAGTAAAGTTATTGTTCATATTGATATCCATGTATGCGGTGTAAGTGCCATTGTTGTCAACGACGAGAACCGGGTAAACATCGTTCTTATCACCATCAAAGTTCAAGTCAAAGTACCTCTCCGGGAGGAGTCCTATATAGTACATGTCACCGGTTATGTTGCCAACGTAGTAAGTGCCCATCGTGTAGTTGGTGAATTCCTCAGGATGGCCATAGTAGAGGTAGTAAACACCCCAGTCAAGTGTAACGTTCTGGTTGACCGCTATGGTGCCATTGATGACAACACTGGTGTTGTAATAGATGTCAGCAATCCCCTCATCGCTCGCATCATATACGTCAATTATCTTCCTTCTTCCGTCGAGGGTCATCTGAAGGAACGGGTGTCCAACGTCAACTCCGGTATCGAGAACGGCAACTGTAACATTGTCACCGAATACGCCGTAGTTGATCCAGGCATCGTAGGCCTTGATAGTGAAGACGCTCATGAACATGTTAGGCAGCTCGGGAACGTCTTTGGAGGGCTCTTCACTGCCCACTTCTGGCAGAACCGGCTCCGCAAGCTTGACGATAGCGTCCTTCCAGACGTAGAGGATTCCCGGAATATCAGCAAGCTCTTCAACTTTAGAAACAGGCATAGTAACGACGATGAATTGGTACTGAGGCTTGCTTATGGGGTCGATTTCACCCAGCTTCTTTAAAGCGCTGTAAACGTCCATGGCATGCTCCTTGTCAGGTGCAACTATGAGCCTGACGGTCTTGTCACTGGTCTTTATGATCCTCTGTATTTGCTCTTCTATGGTTGAACCGCTGATCCATTCCCGTTGTGAGAGAGTGTCGCTCGTTTGAATGGTAGAGGTAGAGTCCATTACAGGCGCAGCTGAGACTGGCACCGTTGATAGTGCCATTGGGATTGCCGATAGTAGCATCACTACCACGACTAAAAGGCTCAGAGCCTTTTTATTCATCCTAACACCTCCTAATCGTAATGCTCATCTATACAGTGAAAATCGCATGGATATAAAGATTTCGTTCTATGGAGTAACCATATCTCCTCTACTAACCCTGTAACACCAGCAGTGACTCTTTTTGAACATTAGAATGCTAGTTTGTCAATCTCAATAAAACGGAAAGTGAATCTAATAGTAGGGAGATGTAACTCCCACACTCTTCATAGAATCTGCCTTGACCCGGATAGGAACAGTACAGATTACTCCTCTAGAAACAACAGTGTTCCCAGAAGGAATATCAGCAGGAAGGCATCGATTCCAGGATCGAGGGCGTATATCATAATGGCAAGCACAAATGCAAAACTTTTTGTGTTTTTCTCACTCTCCCTCAGGAGGAAACCTAACAAAAAAGCCTCCAGAAGTCCAAAAAATCCAAAATCGGCAATTGCCTGTCCGAAAAAGAAATATGTGTAGTTGCCGCTCGCCCCAAAGAGCCCTGCAATCATATGCCTCGGATTGTCGCTGAATAGCAGACTCCCATGGAAGATGCCAGTCGGAAGGGAAAGACGAACCAAGTTGTGAAACACTAAGAAAGTAAAACCAATCCTAATCAGAATTGCTTCGATGCTACCGCTGAGCCATATCACCAAAAGGCCCAAGAGGAGACCACTTCCCAGAGTTTTTGTATCAACTCTGAAAATCCCGCGGGAGTACAGGTCAAAGACGTAGGCGAGGTACATCAGCACTATAAGGGAGCGGAACGTTCCGAGGAAGAAGATGAAGGTAAAGATCAGGAACAGTAGAGTCTTCACTTTGGTGCTGGTGTCTGTGTACACAATGCTGAGGGCCCCCAAAAGCGCAGAAAAGACAAGCGGTCCAACCAGCTCATACCTCAGGTGTTTCTCAAATAGAGGAACACCCACGGCCAGATAAAGACCAATCGGGATAAGAAGGGCAATAACCAAAGCATGAACTGCAAATCTGTTGTACACATTGATACGGAGACAATAAGCCACAATGAGCAAGGTGGCTAACAGCGGGCCGAGGGGATATTCAAGGAATGAGAGCACGAATATTCCCAGAGCGTAGAACCAAGGATTTACCTTGAATCTGGTTGAATATCCGAGGGCAAATACTGCAAAGAACGCCAGAGCATAAACCACGCCTAACAGTAGCATTGAGGGAGAAAGGCCCTTAGCATAAATTAGCTCCCTCAACTCGCCGTCAAAGTAGTTGGAATAGAGGGAGATGAGGAGATAACTGAAAAAGGCGAGGCTAAAGATTTTTAACCCCCTCACTTTACCACCAACTAATGTTAAAGGGAGAGCTTAAAAGGTTTGAGGGGTGCCGGTGAGATGAAAACTAGGGCTGAAAAGCGTTACCTTCCACTGCTCCTCGTCGCGTCTTTTATCATCAGGCTGATACCTCACAGGACTCTTCTGCTGGCGACCTACGACGAGTACCTTCACAGAGACATAACACTGAGGCTCGCCGAGCAGGGATTAAGTGCGATATCAAAAGATATCCCATCCCTTCTCGGTCTGAGGGCCTACAGCTACCCACCGCTCTTCCACATCATCGGAGCAGCAGTGTATAAGCTGTTCCCCTCGGATTACATATTCTTCATACTCCCGCCCATCTACGGCACCATAGCTGTGTTTGGCTTCTATCTCGCCTTTAAAGAGCTCATGGAAGATAGAAAGCGCGCACTCCTTGCGACGGCGCTTTTAGCTTTCGCTCCGAACTTCATATACAGGACTGGGCTCTACATCCCTGAGAACCTCGGACTGGCAATGTTCTCCTTCAGCCTGCTGTTCCTGATAAAGTTCCTGAAGACCAGGCGTCTCAAGTATCTGATAATCCTTGGCGTTTTGCTTGGGGTGTACATGCTCACCCATAGGGGATGGATATTCTTCATGATGGCGGCAGCACTGATAGTTTTCTCCTACCTGTGGCCAACGGTAAAGAGGAACCTCCACTACTTCCTAGCCCTGCTAGTTCTGGCGTACATAGCATACCTCCAGGTCGAGTTCATTAACTCCCTCGTTGCGGACTTCTTCCTGAGGCTGCAGAAGACGGAAGTCAGCTTCTTGGGCTACTTCAAGTGGATAGGGATCATCCAGCTCGTATTTGGCGCTCTCGGAACGAAATATTACCTCGAAAAAGATCCCATAAGGAGGGGCTTTGCCCTTTGGGCCTGGGCATTTATGCTCGCCGGCGGTATCTCCTTCCGCTTTCGTGACCCCTACGCGACGATACCTCTCGCTGCCATGGCCACCGATTTCCTGATGGACGAAGTATTCCCAAGGATGGCGTTACTCCTCAGGGAATCCTTTGAGGATGTCAGGGGATTCGGAGCGGGCTGGATCAGAAAGGTCACAGCAAAGAAGAGCTTCGCAACGGCAGTTATCATATTGATGCTCTTCGTTCCTTTCGCCCAAGGAACCTACGGTGCCTTAAAGTACATCAACCCACCGACAATTAGCGACAAGGAGGCCTATCAGTGGGTTATCGACAACACCCCCGAGAACGCCACTATACTCGTCTGGTGGGACATGGGATATCTCATCATAGGCAACACCCATAGGAAGGATGTTGTCATCTGGAAAAAAGTCTATCAGGGCTTCTTTGGTGAGGCGCCAACGGCAATGGAAGCGAGTCAGGCGTACAACGACCACGTTGTGATGTTCAGCTCCAATCAGAGGGAGCGCGTCTATTTCCTCATGAAGAAATACAACGTGAGCTACATCTTCGTGGACAAGACAAGACTGAGCTACGGCCTCATCAAGTACGGCCTCATGGAATACGCCCCCTACGATACCCACTTCAAGCTCGAGTTCTGCAACGGCAACGCCCAGATATACCGCTTCATTCCGGAGCCTGAACTGAAGCCGGTGGATCCCTTCCCTCTGAACTACACCGGAACCTATGAGCCTCTCGTAAACTTCCTGGAAAAGTTCTGGACCGGCTACAACTACGCAGACTTCGATGACCGCTACAAGGCCTACTTCAACCTCAACGCTTGGATGGTAGAGCTCTACACGAGGCTCTACGAGAAGACGGGAGATGAGGCATTCAAGGAACGCACCGACTGGCTCCTCCAATGGCTCTCTTACAAGCAGATGGACAACGGAGCCTTCCCGTGGGGCGTTCCGCCGAATGATTTCACGCTCTACACGGCATACACCCTTGAACCCCTGAGGGACATCAATTTCGATGGTAAAGAGAAGTCAATTGAGCTCCTCGAGAGCCGGGAGATGGAAGACTACTTCATGACGACGCCGAAGGACGAGAAGGGGTCACTTGTCGTCAATGCCATGCTACTTCCTCTCTACAAGGAGCTGGGAATACTCAACGAGACCACTGAGAAAAACGTGCTTGAGGAGATACTTAAAGAGCAGAAGAGAGGAGGCAGCTGGAACGATAACGTGGGAACGACCGTGGCGATAGCCTCAGGCCTCGCCAGGTACTATCAGCTGACGGGCAATGAGACAGTTCTCGAGTCGATAAAGAAGGCCGCGGAGTGGCTGAGGGATCAGCAGGAAGAGAGTGGAAAGCTAAAGGCTGAGAAGTTTGAGTACGCCTACTCGCGCGCCACCTACGCTCAAATGGCCTATATATACCACGTCGCTGGATTCACCGAGGATGAAAACAGGACGATACAGTTCATCTTCAACACCTTTGATCCCAACAGGGAAGTTCACCCACTAGACGCCGTTTTAACTATGTACCGCCACTTCAGTTACGCCTACGGCTGGAATAAAGCCATAGGGATGCTAAACGAACTGCTAGAGCTTCATTCATTGATTGAAATTTAATTAGATATTCCTCATTTCTTCTCTGTTTATTGTGCTCGGCAATTACAAATAGTATCGTCGCATTAGGATATTTGTGGGAATGGGCGAAAAATATAAAAATTCAAAAAACATTTCCAGAAAAAACTTCGTGAGCTCCGCAAAAAAGAATAAAGAATTATGATACCTTTATCCATCCAATGCGTACATTTGGAGTTTCTATCATTTCTGTACGCCACCGAACATCACTGGATAGTTAATTTTAAATATAGACTTTCTATATATCACCCGCAGTAAACAACTGTGGAGGGATTCGTATGAGCGAATACAAGTTTATAAAGTGGTTTGAGGATCTTGGAAAGAAGGACGTTGCCCTTGTCGGTGGAAAGGGTGCAAACCTTGGTGAGCTTACCAACGCAGGTATTCCGGTTCCACCCGGGTTCTGTGTTACTGCTGAGGCCTACAAGTACTTCGTTGAGAACGTCCGCGTTGAGGATGGTAGAACCCTTCAGGAGTGGATTCTGGACATCATCACCCGAACCAACGTTGATGACTCCAAGCAGCTCCAGGAGAACACCGCTAAGATAAGGGAGAAGATCATCTCCATGGAGATGCCCGCGGAGATAGCCAAGGAGATTGTTGACGCCTACAAGAAGCTCAGCCAGCGCTTCAACAAGGACGCCGTTTACGTTGCCGTCCGCTCTTCTGCCACCGCTGAGGACCTTCCAGAGGCTTCCTTCGCCGGCCAGCAGGAGACCTACCTCGACGTCTACGGCGAGGACGACGTTCTCGACAAGGTCAAGCGCTGCTGGGCCAGCCTCTGGACTGCAAGGGCCACCTTCTACAGGGCCAAGCAGGGCTTTGACCACAGCAAGGTCTACCTCAGCGCCGTCGTCCAGAAGATGGTCAACAGCGAGACCAGCGGTGTCATGTTCACTGCCAACCCTGTCACCAACGACAGGAGCGAGATCATGATCAACGCCGCCTGGGGCCTCGGTGAGGCCGTCGTCAGCGGTGCCGTTTCTCCGGACGAGTACATCGTTGAGAAGGGTACCTGGAAGATCAAGGAGAAGTACATCGCCAAGAAGGAGATAATGATTGTCAAGAACCCCGAGACCGGCAAGGGAACCGTCACCGTTAAGACCGCCGAGTATCTCGGCCCAGAGTACGTTGAGAAGCAGGTCCTCACTGACGAGCAGATACTCGAGGTCGCCAAGATCGGTGCCAGGATCGAGGAGCACTATGGCTGGCCGCAGGATATCGAGTGGGCCTACGACAAGGACGACGGCAAGCTCTACATCGTCCAGTCCAGGCCGATTACGACCCTTAAGGAGGAGGTTAAGACGGAGGAGGCCGAGATGACCGAGGAGATGAAGGTTCTTCTCAAGGGTCTTGGAGCCTCACCGGGCATTGGTGCCGGTAAGGTTGTCGTCATCTTCGACGCGAGTGACATAGACAAGGTCAAAGAGGGCGATGTCCTCGTCACCACCATGACCAACCCGGACATGGTTCCGGCCATGAAGAGGGCCAGCGCTATCGTCACCGACGAGGGCGGAAGAACATGCCACGCCGCCATCGTTAGTAGGGAGCTTGGCATCCCGGCCGTCGTCGGTACCAAGGAGGCTACCAAGGTCCTCAAGGACGGCATGCTCGTTACCGTCGACGGTACCAGGGGTGTCGTCTACGAGGGCATAGTCAAGAGCCTCGTTAAGAGCGAAGAAGAGAAGGCCGAGGGTAAGGTCGTCGTTGCCGGTGCTCCACTCATCACCGCCACCGAGGTCAAGGTCAACGTCTCCATGCCGGAGGTCGCCGAGAGGGCCGCCGCCACCGGCGCCGACGGAGTTGGCCTCCTCAGGGCTGAGCACATGATCCTCGGCATCGGTGCCCACCCGATCAAGTTCATCAAGGAGGGCAGGGAGGAAGAGCTCGTTGAGAAGCTCGTCGAGGGCATCAGGAAGGTCGTTGAGGCCTTCTACCCGAGGAGGGTCTGGTACAGGACCCTTGACGCTCCGACCAACGAGTTCCGCGAGCTCCCAGGTGGCGAGGACGAGCCAGAAGAGAGGAACCCGATGCTTGGCTGGAGAGGCATCAGGCGCGGTCTCGACCAGCCTGAGCTCCTTAAGGCCGAGTTCAAGGCCATCAAGAGGCTCGTTGACGAGGGCTACGACAACATCGGTGTCATGCTCCCGCTCGTCAGCCACCCAGAGCAGATAAGGAAGGCCAAGGAGATAGCCATGGAGGTTGGCCTCATTCCGCACAAGGACGTCGAGTGGGGCGTCATGATCGAGACCCCGGCTTCAGCCCTCATCATCGAGGACCTCATCAAGGAGGGCCTTGACTTCGTCAGCTTCGGTACCAACGACCTCACCCAGTACACCCTCGCCATCGACAGGGACAACGAGCGCGTCTTCAAGCTCTACGACGAGAAGCACCCGGCCGTTCTCAAGCTCATCGAGAACGTCATCAAGGTTTGCAAGAAGTACGGCGTCGAGACCAGCATCTGCGGCCAGGCCGGCAGCGACCCGAAGATGGTCAAGCTCCTCGTCAGGATGGGCATCGACAGCGTCAGCGCCAACCCGGACGCCGTCGAGCTCGTCAGGAAGACCGTCGCCAGGGAAGAGCAGAAGCTCATGCTTGAGGCTGCCAGGAAGAGGCTCTTCGAGTGAACCTCTTCAAGTAGCGCTCTGCGCTTCCTTCTTTTCTATCCCCTTTGATTTCTATCTTCCGTGACTTAACGCATTCTCCGGTTTTCCGAAAAACAGAAATGGATTCTTTATCCACGGCAAGGCTTTTATATTAGCGTTTCGACATTCATTTGATTGATATGGACGGCGACAGAAGGGACAAAATAGATGCGATGAGGCAGCAAATCGTCGAGGGACACGTGGAGAAGACCCTCATCAAGTTAGCTTTCCCGCTCATCATCAATAACTTAGTGCAGGTTCTTTACAACCTCACGGATACCTTCTGGCTCGGTAAGCTCGGCAGGGAAGAACTCTCTGCACCGGGGACCGCGTGGCCCCTCGTGTGGTTCTTCATGAGCATAGGGATGGGCTTCGCAATAGCAGGCTTCGCCTTCGTGAGCCAGTATGTGGGAGCTAAGAGGTACGACGAAGCAAACAGAGCGGCGGGCTCCCTCTATTCCCTCATGATGATATTCTCTGCCATTGTGGCGGTCGTCGGTGTTCTGATAGCGCCTCTGGCGATGGATTTCATGAACGTCACGCCTGAGGTGTATGACTATGCCCTGAGCTACACGAGGATAGTCTTCATCGGAATACCCTTCTCTTTTACGCTCTTCGCTTTTAACTTCCTCCTGAGGGCCATAGGAGACACTAAAACGCCGATGAAAATAAACGCGTTCACTGTCTTCCTTAACATAGTCCTTGACCCGTTTCTGATCTTCGGCTGGCTTGGATTTCCAGAGATGGGTGTCGTCGGAGCGGCTGTGGCTACGATGGTCTCAAACAGCATCGGTTCGCTCATAGGCGGCTACCTGCTCTTCACAGGCAAGGTTGGAATCCACCTAACGCTGGAAAACCTGAAGCCGAACTGGGACTTCTACAAGCGTATCTTCAGGGTAGGCATTCCATCAAGCGTTGGTTTCTCCACGGATGCCCTAGGCTTTGTTGTGCTTACAAGGATTATATACGGTTATGGAACTGTAGCCTTCGCAACGTACAGCATAGCCAACAGGCTGATCAACTTCATGTTCGCCTTTGCCAACGGCATAAGCCAGGCCATGGGTACGATGGTAGGTCAGAACGTTGGGGCAGAGAAGTACGAGAGGGCCAAGAAGATAGCCGAAAAAGCGATGCTCATCAACTTCATAATCCTGAGCGCTGGAACGGCCATAGTCATCGTTTTCAGGCTGCAGATATTCGGCTTCTTCCTAAAGGACCCAGAGGTTTTAGCGGAGAGCGTCAAGTTCGTGAAGTACTTCGCGGTCTCGCTGCCCTTCTTCGGCATACTCTCCGCGGTAAGCAACGTCTTCCAGAGCGCTGGCCACACTAAGAAGGCCATGGTGCTTGGCATGATAAGGCTCTGGATCCTGAGAATTCCTCTCGCTTACGGTCTCGGGCTGTTCCTGAATGACACCATTGGAGTCTGGCTCGGTATGGGGCTAAGCAACATCCTCAGCGCGCTGTTTGCCCTCGCTTGGTTCCTCCAGGGAAGCTGGATGAGAAAAATAATAGAAAAAGTACCATAACCCTTTTATATCAACGTTTCGATTGCGGTCTGATTGAACATGGGGGGCAAAAAAGTTCAGAAAATGCGCGAGGAGATACTCCAAGGGCCCATCGAGAAGACGCTTTTTGCGCTCTCATTTCCCCTAATAATCAACAACTTAGTGCAGGTTCTTTACAACCTCACGGATACCTTCTGGTTAGGACGCCTTGGTAGGGCAGAACTTTCAGCTCCTGGAACGGCATGGCCAATGATAGGGACTCTCATGGCTTTAGGCATGGGCTTTGCAACTGCCGGCTTTGCTCTGGTAGGCCAGTATGTTGGAGCCGGAAGATACGACAAGGCCAACAATGCAGCTGGCTCGCTTTACTCCCTTGTCCTCATATTTGCGACAATCGTTGGCGTATTCGGCTACTTCGTGACCCCCTATGCGCTTCATTTCATGAAGGTCTCGGAGAGCGTCTATCCCTACGCCCTGGCCTACACCCGAATAATCTTCCTCGGCATACCCTTTGCATTCACCAGCTTCGCCTTCAGCTTCCTCCTGAGGGCGGTTGGTGACACCAAAACGCCAATGAAGCTCAATCTTTTAACGGTTGCCATAAACGTAATTCTTGATCCGATACTTATCTTCGGCTGGCTCGGCCTTCCGGAGATGGGAATAAAGGGAGCCGCTCTGGCAACGATAACGGCCAACAGCGTTGGCTCACTCATCGGGGCGTACCTCCTCTTCAGCGGTAGGGTTGGGGTTCACCTGACACTTGAAAGCCTCAAGCCCAATCTGGAGTTCTACGGCAAGATATTCCGCATAGGACTGCCCTCGAGTGTCGGGCAGTCGGCAAATAATTTTGGCTTCGTAGTTCTGACGAGGATTATATTTGGCTTCGGCGATGTAGCTTACGCTGCCTATATAATCACCACTCGCCTCGTGAACGTCCTCACGAGTATAGCAAGGGGAATAGGAATGGGAATGGGCACAATGGTCGCCCAGAACGTTGGTGCGGAGCAGTACGAGAGGGCCAAAAAGATAGCCGAGAGGACAATGATGGTGAACTTCGCGATAGCCTCGCTTTCAGTCCTCCTGATAGGGATCTTCCGGGAGGATATTTTCCGCATCTTCCTCAATGATCCAGCCGTTATAGCAGAGAGTGAGATAGTGCTCAAGTACTTCCTCATCTCAGTCCCATTTTTCAATGGCATCTTTGTCGTCGTGACCAACGTCTTTAGGAGTGCCGGCCATACCAAAAAGAGCATGACGCTGAGCATACTGCGCCTCTGGGGGCTCAGAGTACCTCTTAGCTACGCCTTTGGATATATACCGGCGATAACAATACTCGGACTCACGATACCCCTTGCCGAGTTCTTTGACTTCACCAGCAAGGGCGTCTTCTTCGGCATGGGACTGAGCAACTTTATAGCCGCAGGTGTTGCATTAATATGGTTCGTGCGGGGCACATGGATGAAAAGGATCATTGAAAGATGGTAATACCCTCCTATTTTGCCCCCCAAAGGGTAGGGCCTGAAAAGTCGTTAAGTAAAGATGTTCGTGAAAAGTTTCCTGCCTTCACGAGTAAGAACCGATAATTTTTTAAACTTTCTTGCGAATTATAAGTAAATATTCGAATCTAAAATCATGGGGGTAAAATCAGCAGCTCAAATCAGGAGTCAGACTAATAAACCCCCTCCCCAACCCCCTTTTGGTGATGGCATGATCAGGGACGAACGCTGGGAAGGTGTCTACTCTTTTGAGGACTCCCCATTCATTATGGAGATTTTGACTGAGCTGAGAGATGAGAACACAGGCCCGATAGCCTTCAGGAAGGGTCTTGTCAAGCTTGGCAGATACATGGCCTACGAGATAACCAAGACAATGGAGACGGAGAGGATCAAGATAAAGACGCCCCTCGAAGAGACCGACGGGATCCTCATTGCCGACAGGCGTAACGTTGTCATAATAACCGTTCTGAGGGCAGCAATACCTCTTATGGAGGGACTCATTAAGGTTTTCGACCACGCCCGCGTGGGCATTGTCTCAGCCTCCCGCGGCAAGGCTCCGAAGTTCGAAATAGAGATGAAATACGTCAAGGTGCCCCAAATAACTGAGAAAGACACAGTCATCATAGCCGACCCTATGATAGCGACAGGCTCGACGCTGATTAAGGTTCTCGACGAGGTCAAGAAGTACGGAAAGGCTAAGCGCTACGTCATCGTCGGCGTCCTGGCCGCTCCAGAGGGAATAAGCAGGATAAAGGAAGCTCACCCCGACGTGGAGATGTTCGTCGCGGCGATAGACAGGGAGCTCAACGAAAAAGGCTACATCCTGCCGGGCCTTGGCGATGCTGGAGACAGAGCATTTGGGGCGCCGATTAAGGTCTGAGATGCGTTTCTTTCCTTTTTCGATTTTTCGAAGTCACGATTCTAGAAGAAGTCAGATAGTGTATGGTATTGAAATATAGAGATATCTTGGTTTGGAGATTATGGAAGTCATAAAGGCAGATAAAAAGAATAAAAAAGTGTTAGCTTTTTTCTTTTACTTTGATTGTGATGTGGACTGTGGCCGGATAGATTACATCAGAGGTTATTCTGTAGTCGACGGTTTTCTTAGTGAGTAGTGAATAGCCGTTGTCGAGGATGAAGTAGTATAGGCCTGGCTCGAGATAGTCAGCGAGTGGATAATAGCCGCTTTTGGCTTTTTTGTAGTATTCTATGGCTTTGGCGGTCCCTCCTTCTGTGAAGATTTTGTATTCTTCTGGTGTTGTGAATACAATGTCTATGTCAAGGTCTTCGCGGATGTCGACATATGCTTCTAGGTTCATGACGTATAGTGTATCTGATAGATCGAGCGGTACTGCCAAGTAACTTCTGGCTTTAATGACCTCGGTTCCGCTGGCAAGTGTTTCTTGTACTGGATCTGCGAGGCCAATTACAAAATAGTATGAGCCGGGTTCAAGCGTTGCGGTAAAGGTGTTGCTTCTGATGTGTTTGTTCAGGTATTTGTATTCAGCGATTTCTTTTGATTGTTTCCAGGTAGTTAGTTCACTGGCCGGAATTATACCGATGTATGAGATTGTATCAACTCTTGGATCCAGGATTTTTATGGTCATTGATATGGTGGAAGTGTGGTCTATGTCTATTGAGCCAATGTATAGGTGTGAGTCTAATTTTTCAGTGCTGTCATATGCTGTCCATTCGCGTGGAGTCCAGGTTGGGGTGCTTGAGGTAGCTGAAGTTTCGGTGACTCCGGCATTTTTGTTGGTTTGTTCGGCAGTGTCTTCTGGCGATGTGATGCAGCCGGCTGTGGCAACTACCAGGATGGTCACCAATAGAACGGAGAATAGTAGTTTAGTGTACTTCATAGCATCACCTTAATTTTTATGCCATTTTTTAGTTATATAATTTTTCCCCATATTCTGCAAGTTTTTGGAGTTTTTTCAATGAGTTGGAGAAGATAGAATGTCTAAAAAGAGGAGTAAGAAGAGGTTTTAGCTTGTTTTTTACCGATATTGATATAAGTGTTGAGAGTGTATTCTAGCTGTAGGTGGTGATAATGGCTGATTGGAGTTCTATTGCTAATTTCTTGGTTTTTCCAACGGTGGCAGGTGCCAGTGCATCGGTTGCTTTCTATTTGATACGGATAGTTATAGAGGATCATTCGAGGATAGCAGCAAATGAAACTTATATTCAGAATTTTGACAAGCATTTTGATAAGATAGACCAAGAGCTGGGTGATATCAAGAATGAGCTAAAGGAGTTGCAGATCATGATTGAGCGCTCATTAATTGGGACGACAGAAGCGGAGGAATCGTGATGGTAATTAAAAAGAAAAAAAAGAAGACTAAGAAACAATCAGTACCAAAATATGAAAATCGGTTTTTGAAAATTGAGAAGGATCTTAAGGATATTAATAAAGAGTTAAAGGAATTAAAAAAGATTCTCCAAAAAGCGACAATTGTTAAGAAAACTAAGAAAAAACCTTCAAAGAAGAAAACTACAAGAAAGAAGACAACTCGTAAAACAAAAAAGCGCTAACGTTTAGCTTTTGTCTTTTTGGGTTTTGGTTTTTCTGGTGTGTCTATGCCGGGGATGTCGTATTTGTTTGGGCTTCTCAACCAGCGTTCTAGGTCTTTGAGGCTGGATTTTTCGAGGTCGAATACTTTCTTGGCTTTTTTGCTTTTGTCAGTGGCATAACTCTGGCTTCCGTATTCTCTCCAATAGTCTCGGTATTGGGGGATTTCTTTAATGAGTTGATCACGTAAGCGCTGGATTTTCTTATGCTGGTTCAAAATTCGTTTAAGGTTCTCGATGTTTTCTTTGTAGGTTAAACTCGTGTCAACGAGTGTGTAATAGTCAACGAGTCTGGTTCGATGCCGTAATGCTTCTTGAAATAGGTTGCTATTCGTGTGGCGAGTTTTTTCGTTCCTCATTTTCACGTTTTACCCGGCTGGCCACGAGGATCACCGGAAGTAGTCTGTTTTTGGCCAGAAAAACAGGCGTTCTTTTTCGGGACAATGGTGCAGTTTTGGTGTCTATGGTTTTTGACCATAAGGCTTAAAAGTTTGGTTAGGTGATATGTGTATGCGTGTGCACGCACGTGCACGGAGGAAGGCAGCTGCTGGCCGTTCGGCTCGAGTGGAGGTGTCTGAGCAGCGGAGGAAGTGCCATACTATAACCGTGGATGAGCAGGTTTGGACACTTGCAAAGGGAAGGTTCGGCAAAGGGAAGGTTCGGTAATGTGAGCCGTACGGTGGAGCGGCTGCTTAAGGTGGCTTTGAATTTGGAGCCAGCTGTGGAGATTGTTCGGTTTGGTGAAAGCGCGCCTGCGGCGCGGGGGTTGCCGAGCCTGGTCAAAGGCGGTGGACTCAAGATCCACTCCCGCAGGGGTTCCGGGGTTCAAATCCCCGCCCCCGCACCATTCTAACAAACTCCACCTTCGCGAGATTTGATCGGGGTTCGCATGTGGGTTCCAGAATGGCTGGTTCTTAAGTGAGTTTACTCATTAAGTTGTCAGTTTCTCAGTGTTTACTTCAAAATAACGCCTGAATTGGCGTTGAGAGAGGATAAACCGCCTAACTTGCTTGTTCCTTGTTAAACCCTCGTTGAACTTGCAGTCTTAAGATGACATGCAAACTCCTTCAGCCGATTGGGGGAGTTTACCACTTGATCAGACTTTGCAGAGCGAAGTTCGCTTGCTGGCGCATGTTGAGACGCAGTCTCAACATGTCGGGAAGCTTCGCTTCCCATGAAGCGTTGACGGAAAACTTGAGTACAGTCCTAAAAGTGCTTGTTCTCAAGGGGTTAACTTTTTGATTAACTTTGCCCATCAAAGTTTGTTCCGCAGAATTTTTATACGGCCGTCCCGTAGGGAGTAGAGGTGTCGTCATGGTCACGCTCATTATCGCCGAGAAGCCTAACGTCGCGAGAAAGATAGCCTATGCCCTGGCAGAGGGTAGGCCGGTCAGGAAGACCATCGGTAAGGTTCCTTACTATGAGTTCACGCGCGACGGGAAGAGAATAATCGTAGCTCCGGCAGTTGGCCACCTCTTCTCGCTCGCCCCAAAGACGAAGACTTACGGTTATCCGGTCTTTGATATTGAATGGGTTCCTGTCTATGTTGCCGAGAAGGGCAAGAGTTACGCTAAAGACTACATCAAGGCTCTGGCAACTCTAGCCAAACGCGCCGACGAGTTTGTAGTTGCCTGCGACTACGATACCGAGGGTGAGGTTATCGGCTATACAGCCCTCAAATACGCCTGCGGCGTTGACCCCTCAAAGGCCAAGCGCATGAAGTTCTCCGCCTTAACGAAGAAGGACCTCCTAAAGGCCTGGTACAACCTGGAATCGACCATAAACTTTGGAATGGCCGACGCGGGAATAGCACGCCATGTCCTCGACTGGTACTGGGGAGTGAACCTCTCTCGCGCCCTAACCTCTGCGATAAAGCGCGCCAGTGGCAAGTGGATGGTTCTGAGCACCGGTAGAGTCCAGGGGCCCACTCTTAAGTTCCTCGTGGACAGGGAGAAGGAGATCCAGAACTTCAAACCCACGCCATACTGGGTCATTAAAATGGTTTTAGAGAAGAACGGCCAGCAGTACACGGCCGTTTACGAAAAGGAGCGCATCCTTGATGAAAATGAGGCCAAGCGCATCGTTGAAGAGGCCAAGAAGGGGCCGGCCTTCGTCGAGAAGGTTGATGTGAAGCAGCAGAACAGACATCCTCCGGTTCCCTTCGACCTCGGAACGCTCCAGAGGGAAGCATATTCAGCCTTTGGATACTCACCTAAAAAGACATTAGAGCTCGCACAGAAGCTGTATGAGCGCGGATTAGCGAGCTATCCAAGGACAAGCTCGCAGAAACTCCCAAAGAACCTCAACTTCCGCTCCATACTCCAGAACCTGGCTAAGCTTCCGGAGTACAAGCCCTTTGCCCATGAGCTTCTGGGTAAGGAGAGGCTCAAACCTGTCGAAGGCAAGAAGGACGACCCAGCCCATCCTGCCATTTACCCTACAGGCGAGCTTCCAAAGCCGGGAGAGCTGACTAAAGACGAGGCCAATCTCTACGACCTAATCGTGAGGCGCTTTTTGGCTCTCTTTATGGAGCCGGCCGTTAGGGAGATAATGAAGGTCATTATAAACTCAAACGGTCACCGCTTCATTCTGAGCGGAGCCAGAACGATTAAGGAAGGGTGGCTCAAGGTTTATGGAAAGTATGTCAAGTTTGATGAGGCTATCCTGCCCGCCTTTAAGGAGGGCGAGCCTGTTAAGGTCCTCCAGATAAAGCGTGAGAAGAAGAAAACCAAGCCGCCGGCGAGATACTCTCCCGCAGCCGTAATCAAGAGGATGGAGGACCTCGGAATCGGAACCAAGGCAACGAGAGCTCAGATACTCGAAACGCTCTACAGTAGGGGCTACATCGAGGGTAAGAAGAAGATAAAGGTAACTCCCCTTGGCATGCGAGTCGTCGAGGCCTTGGAGCGGAACGTCCCGGACATAGTGAGCGTCGAGCTGACAAGGGCCTTCGAGGAGAAGATGGAGGAGATAATGGCTGGCAAGGCCGATAAAGACCGGGTTATAGAAGAGAGCAAGGAGCAACTCATCAAGATCCTTCAGCAGTTCAAAGAAAAGGAGCTGGACATCGGAAAGGCCCTCATGGAAACCACGGGGACCGGTGTAACAACGAGCAAAGAAAATGCCAAGCGCGCTGGGACGGTGAAGGAGCTCAGTGAGACCGAGGAAAAAGAGGTGAAGAAGACCATTGAAAAGGGAGAAAAGACGCCCCTTGTCGTTGGCAAGTGCCCTAAATGTGGCGGCGATTTGGTCGTCCGCTACAACAGAAAGACGGGGAAGAGATTCGTTGGCTGCTCGAACTGGCCGAAGTGCAACGTTACGTATCCACTCCTCCAGCGCGGGCGGATAATCCCAACGAACAAGACCTGCTGTGATGGTGCCCCTGTTGTCAAAATCCGCGAAAAGGGCAGGGAGTATGAGATTTGCCTGGATATGAACTGCAAGGACTGGAAGAAGGGAGAGAAGTGATTAGAGCAACTCCTTTAGGAGGCTCAGCCTTCTCTTGCTCATGAGCACCTTGGGGTGCTTGAGCAGGACCTTTACAACCTCTCCATAGTCGCCGCTGGCTATCTTTTCGGCATCTGCACCACTGAGCAGCTGGATGAAGAGGTCAAGGTCTTCGTCGGTGAGCTTCTCCGTGACGCGCCTGACCCTTAGGACCTTCTCAAGCCTCTTTCCGTCGGTCTCCCACCATTCGGTCGTGTAGTTCTTGAGAAGTTCCAGGTTTTCCTCTTCCAGAGCCTTGACTATCCACTTGCTGGCTATGGTTCCGGCTTCCATTGCCTCGGCCATTCCACCTCCGTGCATGGGGTTGACCTGCCTTGCTGCGTCGCCGACGACGATAACGTTGTCCTTGGCGAGCTCTTTGACGAAGCCGCCAACCGGAACGACGCCGACGTTTATCTCCAGAAGCTTCTTGACGGGGATGTTATTCTCCTTTAGCCACTTGTCGAGGTAGTACTTGGCCGTCCGGGGATTGTCGGAGTTTATGCCTATTCCGACGTTGGCCCTATCCTCATCCTTGGGGAAGACCCAGACGTAGCCCCTCGGCGCTATCTCGTTCCCGAACCAGAGGTGGATTAGGTCAGGGTCAAAGCCCTCGATGAGCATCTCGTACTCGTAGCTAGAATCGAACTCGTGCGGCGGGGCGTAGGTGTTTATGCCGGCCTTCCTCGCTATGGTACTCTCCACGCCATCGGCAGCAACGATGATGTCAGCATAAATCTCAATGGGCTCGTCCTCGTGCTTGGCCTTTATTCCCGCTATCTTTCCGTCCTTTCTTATGACATCCATTGCCTCAGTTCTAGCCAGAACGTCGGCCCCAGCTTTGGCAGCGTAATAAGCAAGCATTTTGTCAAAGACCTTCCTCTCGAGGATTACACCACTGGCTTCCTTGTATCTGAGCTCGAGCTCGTAGCCGCTTGGGGAGTAGAGTTTGGCACCGTAAATTTCACGGTTGATGAAGCGTCTGTCGTAGGGTATGTCGTACTTCTCAAAGACCGTCTTGCTGATTCCCTCGGCGCACTGCTTTGGAGTGCCTATCGCGGACTTCTTATCGATGAGCAGGACGGAAAAGCCAGCTTTAGCAACGTTTCTCGCGACGATTGGGCCGGCGATTCCTGCGCCGACAACCACTACATCGTACTTCATCTCGGTCATTCGGACACCCCCAGGGGTTCAGCGGTTAGGGCACCAACCGGGCAGGCGTTGATGCAGATTCTACATGATATGCACTTGTCTTGGAAGAACTCCCACCTTGAGGAGCCTACTTTTATGGCCAGCGTTGGGCAGACGCCTGCACAGCCGCCGCAGAGGTAGCATCTGTCTTCGTTAACGACGACTTTAATCTTCTCCGGCATCTTCGACACCGCCAAGCTTTTGTTTGAGCTTTTCCTCGTCGATTTTGACGATTCCGTCTTTTATTCTTAACGGTATAAACTTGTCCAGCTCTTGGGCTTTGACGATGACTTCCCTCTCCTTGAGGTTCAGTCTGTCGCTCAGGTCTTCGATAGTGGCCTCACCGTTGAGGAGTAAGTAATGGAGTATCGCCATTTGAGTCATGTCGCCGATTTCCTCCAGGTAGCGCTCTTTTATCTCCTTCATCAGCCTATCCCTTCTGCTCTCAACTGCCTGAAGGGCCTGGAGAATCTTCTCGAGCTCTCCGGTAAGCTCAAGGAATGAGGCGACCATACTGATGAGTGTTTCGTGCTCGAGGGGTATGCGGGAGAGGTCTATCTCGGCTTTTTCTATCAAGGACCCGCCCAGATCAAGGCCGCGGTACCAGAACAGGTTGGGGGTTACCGTGGTGACGTAAGTTCTGGATATGGCTATGTCATAGTACTTCCTCGCGGGCCCAATGAAGGGGCCTTCTCTCTCGTAGGACTTGAGTATGCCTTCGCGCTCCATGATTTTAAGGTGCTTGGCAACTGCCGTTGAGGAAACGTTTACTTTACTGCTGAGGAAGCTGAAGTAGCATTCCGTACAGGTGAGATGGCTGAGCAGATCGCGCCTCACCTTGTTTCCTAATATGTAAAAGATGTCCGGTTCAGTCATGACCCACACCACCCAGATCTGTGACGCAAAGCTTATATAGTGAACATTCAACCTTAGGTTGCAAACCTGGAGATTAAACTCCACCAGGTATTGTACTCAAAGCGTTATAAACCTTTAGATGTGGAGGTGTCGAAAATGGGATTGATTAGTGATGCGGACAAGAAGGTTATCAAGGAAGAGTTCTTCTCCAAGATGACTAACCCAGTCAAGATTATCGGATTCATCGGTAAGGATCACTGCCAGTACTGTGATCAGCTGAAGCAGCTTGTCCAGGAACTCTCGGAGCTCAGCGACAAGCTCAGCTACGAGTTCTATGACTTCGACAGTGAGGAGGGCAGGAAGCTCGCCGAGCAATACGGTATCGACCGCGCTCCGGCTATTACCATAACCCAGGACGGCAAGGACATGGGCGTAAGGTTCTTCGGCCTTCCTGCCGGCCACGAGTTCGGTGCCTTCCTTGAGGACATCGTCGATGTCAGCAACGCCCAGACTGACCTTATGCCCGATACGAAGGAGGAGCTTGCCAAGGTCGACAGGGACGTCAGGATACTCGTCTTCGTCACCCCGACCTGCCCATACTGCCCGCTCGCGGTCAGGATGGCCCACAAGTTCGCTATCGAGAACACCAACGCCGGCAAGGGCAAGATCAGGGGAGACATGGTTGAGGCCATCGAGTATCCGGAATGGGCTGACCAGTACAGCGTCATGGCCGTCCCGAAGATCGTCATCCAGGTGGACGGGGAGGACAAGGTTCAGTTTGAGGGAGCTTACCCGGAGAAGATGTTCATGGAGAAGCTTTTGGCTGCCCTCGAGTGAGGGCGATTTTGTTCCTTTTCTGTTTCTTTGGGTTTCATAGTGCCTTTTACTTAACGCTAATTTGCTGCGATTTCCCTCCAGATCTATCTTTGCACAATTAGATTATTGATTTATTGTAGAATTATGTAATTAATTCCTTCCCAGAAGAACTTCTAGAATTCTCCTAGAGTCTTACTGCAACTGCACTACCGCGGTCTTCTCGGCAATGACTACTACGCCTTTCAATTCTCCTAGAGTCTTATTGCAACCTCTTGCCTTTGAGGTCCTGGCCTTCATTGCAGCAACTCTTTCAATTCTCCTAGAGTCTTATTGCAACTGGGGTTATTTTCCGCTGGAGAACGAAGCCGCTTCGGACTTTCAATTCTCCTAGAGTCTTATTGCAACCCTCAACATCCCTCAGGCAGTTCCTCCATTCTCGTTCTTTCAATTCTCCTAGAGTCTTATTGCAACCATTTAGCTATGAGATAAAGACGCCTAACTACCTCAACTTTCAATTCTCCTAGAGTCTTATTGCAACAGAGCATTGAGGGGAATAAGAAGCAGTTACAAAAGTACTTTCAATTCTCCTAGAGTCTTATTGCAACCATCTATATTCTCAACGACGGCGGCAAGGGCTGGATTCTTTCAATTCTCCTAGAGTCTTATTGCAACTTATCTGAGTGGTAACGAGTGGGTTTTGAGCTTCCTTCTTTCAATTCTCCTAGAGTCTTATTGCAACCCTCAACTTGGGTGTTGATGAAGACGGCTTTTGAACCCCTTTCAATTCTCCTAGAGTCTTATTGCAACCCTGTCTGCGTATTCATCCAGCTCAATGAATAACTCCTTTCAATTCTCCTAGAGTCTTATTGCAACCCTTAGCCTGGCGGTTGCGTTGTTCTTCTTGACCCCTGCTTTCAATTCTCCTAGAGTCTTATTGCAACAGGGCGGCTTTTTCCTTCTTCTGCCTAACAAAAGATTATGAGAGCTTAGTTTTTATAAGCCTTTCTCCGGAGGTCTGCTAATGCGTATCTATACGGCCTTGGAAATCTCCGGATTAAAATAATCAATCGGAAAAATAGAAAGCTCCAAGACGTCTTTCTGGTGTTGTGTGTAGTAATCATTGTAAGTTCCAGAGGGTAGAGATCGCTTTGATTGACTTAACGGGCAACTATATTCTTTAGGTTATAAAAACACCGAGTTTAAACAGGTTGCTGACTTTTTGGAGGTCCATAAAGTTTCATCTCAACTTTTAGAAAAAATTTCGTTACATCAAATGTCTTTGATGCAACATTAAGTTTCATAATTACTTTATGTTACTAAAGACTTCCCATCCGACGACAGTGCTATGTTTTCCCTTTTAAATCCTCAGAGTACACCAGTTCCAAAATGTGCCCCTCCAAACTTGATATCACCTTCCAAAATCCCTAAAAGACCTTATTCAGTATTTCTTTTAGGTGGGCCCATGTACGTGGTCATCGTCTACGATGTGGCCGTTGAGAGGGTGAACAAAGTCAAGAAGTTCCTACGCCGGCATCTCCACTGGGTTCAGAATAGCGTCTTCGAGGGTGAGGTAACCCTCGCCGAGTTCGAGCGCATAAAAGCCGGCCTGCTCGATCTGATTGATGAAGACGAAGACTCCGTGGTCATTTACAAGCTCCGCTCAATGCCAAAAAGGGAAGTGCTGGGAATGGAAAAGAACCCTCTGGATGACATCATTTAGACTCAACGGCCTCACATATGGGTCTGAAGAGGCATCCTTTACATTCCCGTTTTCCGTAGCGGGGCTTTATCCACCCTGGAAAACTACCTGATTCGAGCTGCTTCACACCTTCAATGACCACCTTGGCCCTCCCGACCATCTTTTGAAAGGCTTTTTCGTCCCTTTCTATGGGGAACGGCTTGAAGCTTAGACCGTTTCGGTCAAAGACATAGATGTAGCCCAGTTTCTTGTCCATCATGTTAAGGTATGCGTTGAGCTGCTCCTTTGCAAGCTCTGGGGGTTCGTTCATCTCGTCCGGTGTCTTTGGACTGCTCTCGTCCTCTCCGTTGAAGCCTTTGAACTTGAACTCAAGTGGATAATCCCCCTTTACTGCGTCCACCCTACCTACGAGCTTCCATCCGTCTTCTAGGGGATACTCAACGGTGACCTCAAACTCTATGTCTTCGCCGCTGATCGCATTGCCAAGCCATTCATGGAGAACACTCCCCACGAGCATTTCGCCCGTCCTCTCGTACTTGAATGTGCCTAGGTAGATGGAAAGTGCAGCCTTTCTAAGGCAGTAGCTCAAAGATGTCACCCATATCTTCCGTTCAGGGGTCTTTCCCACTATCGCGTTCCGAATCCTCTCGTTGAACTCCTTAATCTCTTCGGGATACTCCATCTCATCCACCTCAGAACCACGCTACCAGTGGCTGGTGATTTCTGCTACGAAACTTGGAACAGGGCAGATTTGATGACTAGATGCCTTCTCCAGTAAGGTGGTTTTTCGGCACCGTATCCAATTTTGGAGTCTAAGAGAGAAAATTTCCTGTATTGTGTCACTCTCTGTGGCCCTTTTATCAGTTCTGCGATTTTTTCTGGTGACACTGGTCTCCACATTTCAAGGAATTTAGAATTCTCATGAACATGAAGAATATAGTCAGGAGTTATGGTAGTCCCGCTCTTCAATGGGTAAATACGATACTCTAAAAGATCTCCCCATCCCATGTTACGCTTTTTGCCTATCCCAAATTTCCTGAGAATGCTTAGGAGCTCTTCAAGCTTTTTCTGGGAGATGCCACTAACCACCGAAGCCCACATTAAGTTAGGCGTATAAAGTTTCACTGTATAGTCTATAGCCTTATATGGACCGCTCTGGGAGAGTGAACTTGGTAACTTGGTCTTTCTAGTCAATGTGATTCCAAGTGAATTACGCAGACTTTCCATCTTGATAATGTCGTCCCTGCGTCCCAGTCTAAGAAGTATCTGGGAAGACTCCCATCTCTTAGCATGTTGCTTTTGTGAGAGCTTATAACTAGCTTTGGTATCAAGAGCAAATACTGCCTCAAACCCCATTGGCGTGGTTATTGTGAGTTTCTTTCCTTGTAAAGTAGCGGGTAATAAGTAAGAGCTTCTGATATTAGATTCCCACTCTAACTCTTTTGTTATCAAAATATCCTCCAAGTATTGAATTCTCCAGTCTGCATTATTGGAAAGTCTTTTTTTGTAATACTCTGCAAAGGCTAATGGGCCGTCTAATGTAAACGGCTCCTGCGAAAGTTCATTTGGGTTAGAAAGAGACAGGGAAAGGGGATAAACTCTGAATTTCAGGGTCACTAAGTATATCACTGTCATCACCAGTAAACGTTGTATTTATTCCTCATTTGTGGTTTGTTCTTCGTTCCTCCCTTGTTCTTTAGAGGAGTTCTTGAAGAAGTCGTTCGGATTCTTTCCTAATGCCTCTAAGATTTTCTTCAAGTTCTGTTCAATGTATTCGTCGTATTTCTGAATCAGTTCGTTTCTTTTACCCTCCTCAATTCCTTCAACCTGAAGCTTTATCTTTCCAAGCCCCCCAGCGATGCGACCTCCGATTTTGTCTAACCTTTCAAGTGTCTTTAGTATGAGTCCCCATTCAGCTTCGGTCATTGGAATTACGTCTTCGATGTAGCTGTAGAATGTAGTTCCGGGTACAACGACTTGCCTGTACAGTCTCTGTTGGATTGCACTGTCTTCAGCTTTGATGTCTTTCGGTTCGCCTGTGATATCCAGGAGTTCGTTTAACTGCATCACCTTGTTCGTATCGTCCTTGCGTGTTATCAGAACCGAGGAAACAATCTCTGGGAGTGTAGGTATATCCCTATCCAAAGCAACTCCAAGATCAACCAATAAGTGTCTAGTCTCCTCAGTAACAGGATATCCAATACCCACTTTTATTTTCCCCGGAATTATAATCTTTTTGAGGGCAACCCCCATTATCGATAGTGGCAGGAGTGGGTAGACATAATTGTCCATAATCTCCTTGATGTTAGGTTCCTTAGAACCATCACTTTTCTCTTCACCACTCAATATACCTCCACTAAAGAGGGAGAGAAGTGTTCCAACGTGGGCACTTAAGGTATATTGTCCATTATTTGGTTTTTTGTTCTTTTCTCTGTTTTTTTCAATAGCCATTTTTAAATCCTCAAGGAACTGGAGTGTCATCTGATCCCGCAGAACTCCTCTAAGGCTGTTCCCAGGTATAATTGGAACATCAATTGCACTTCCGTCTTCTTGTATTATTGGAATTGAATACAGGAGTGTTTCGATACCTATAGATTCATATCCCACACTTATCGGCTCAAGAGCCTTCATTTTTAATATCACTTTCATTTTTTGTCACCTCCTAATCCTTCAACATAGGCAGCATATAGAACTGTGCTTAGGTACGGATAATTCTTTAGAAATTCAAGAACATCCTTCTCATGGTCTTTTGCGGTCATGTAAATTTTTCTAAACTTTTCTCCTTGTTCTCTGGAAACAAAAAGAGAATCTCCTGCTACTTGGCTTAGTAGCTTTTCAACGAACTCATTGAGGTTGTTGGAGCTCTTAGCTACCACTGCTATTCTCTTTGCAAGAATTGAGTATTTCTTTTTGCGTACTTTATCTCCCATTGAACTCCAGTCCACGAGGCCATCTATAGCTCCCAACAGGGAAACAACCAGATCTTCAACCTTTTCGTTTTCTTGCACGAGAGACACCTCCTTTTCGTATCTCAACGTTTGGAACACCAAAAACTGGAGAGTATACATTCCTAATTTTTTGAAGGAGATGTATACCAGTACTCGGGTGTGAAATGTAAAATCGTCTCATTGCTGAAAACTCCTCAGGAGTTAAGTCCTTTTCACTACCCGGAAACACAATATTGGAATGAAGGCCACTTTGAAGAACAAACTTCTTCTTTGAATATCGGAGAGCAACCGTCAAGACCTGTGGAATTAGGTCAGCCACATATGGATAGAACAATACCTTGGGATTTAAATAGAACTTCACTACCCATTCTTTCCTTTTTGTTATTTTCTGCAACTCCTTGGAGTTGTATAGAGAATAATAGATCTCACTGAGCAACTCTAACCAGATCTTAGATGAGATACTTTTCATAAAATGCTCTTTTCCAAAGATTGGAACACTATGAATCAGGTGGTAATCCTCTAATAACGCCTCTTGAACTATATGTTTGTTCATTCCCGAGCCTCTGAAAAGCTCTTCAATCTCGAATCCTAACTTACATACAGGACATACGCTTGTTCCATAAGTTAAAAGTAACCAGGTGTCTGTGAACTTAGCTTTCAGGATACTACTAACTTTTTCGTGGCTCTCAATTGGCTCTCCAGGTTCCCCACAGAGAACACATAACTCGTCACTATGAAGGTCACCACTTAGAGATTTTACAACTTTGTCTAAGTCCACATACTCAAATGCATTCTTTCGCTTTTTCTCGGACAAAGATTGCTTTAGGTCGCTGAGCACATCATCAAGGAGATACTCTAAGGACAACGAACCAAACCCGGCATCCACATAGAGCAAATATGCATCCTGAGATCCAGTGAGATATACTGTGGACAAGGCCTTTCCAAAGGGGACTTTGACTCCACGGATAGCCTTTGCCTTTGTATCCACATCGAGCACTACTTCTGTTCCCTCGTAGTATTCAAAGTAGAAAGTATCCTTATGGAATCGGGATGGAAGAGGTATTACCATCGTGTTGTCTTTAACCTCAATTCTCCAGTCATTCTCTTTTATTAGCCTTCCAGCGTCTTCGAGGGTGTCAGCACTATTAACTGGCCTGTACTCGTAACGTATTCTTGAAACACCCAGGATTTTCTGAAATCTCTCTGAGTATTTTTCACTCAATATCTTGGCGAGCTTCTCTTTTAGGAGGGCTAAGATGAACATCCTGTACTTTCCTAGGACTCGTAAATGATGAACCACAGTATATTCTCTCTGAGTTGGCAAAATAAACGGAACACTCGTTTCTAATGTGGATATGAGCTCGCTATTCTCAATCTGGCATATTTCATTACAGTTTTCCCTCTTGTGGTGCCATTGTGAGATGTTAGCAACGTTAGAGATATTGGTTGAGTCATCGAACTCAGATAATAATTGTGAATACAGATCAGGATCCGTTATGAAATGATACCATTTGCCATTTCTGAAATCAAACACTGGCTTAAAATAGTCGTGAATTAATGCCGCCAAAACCACATCCGGAGAGTTAAATTTCAGAGAAGCCGTAGCAACGGCGATCAGATGGTGAGTTAGCTCATCCAAGTGAGGTAAACCACTTATTGGGTCAGTTCTGGCTATTGTGCCTTTGATTAGAGCAGAATTGGGCTCAGAACTTGAAGTCTCTATAAGTTGCATGGTTGAATGCTTGTTAGATTTACTTCTTGATTTACGAGGCGTTGGCCTTCCAAAGTTTTCAAAATACACATCAAGGGGCCTTTCCTTCCCGATCTCTTTCACCTCCTTTTCAGCGCCTTTTTACTTTTGACTTTCGCCTCCCATCAACCTTCACCATCCCAAACCCGATCGAGTTCTTCTCCCCAAAGCCAGTCTGGTAGCCGACCTTCAGCAGACCCTCGTCGCCGTAGGTCCTGAAGACAAGATGCCACGCGATCTGGAATATTCCCGGCTTGACCTCAAAGCGCTTGGGCTTGGCGTTGAGGACCTTCATCTCGAACTCTTCCGGTGGCCTGTCACCGTGAATGCGGACGTACTTCTCGCGCAGGTTCTCTTTGATCAGCTCGTAGAACTTCGGCTCGGCTGGACTGAGGTCGTAGGTTCTCGGCTTCCCGAACTGAACCCTCTTGGTTGTCACGGCTATCGGTGAGAGGGTCACGAACTTCTTTCCACTCAGCTTTCGTGGCTCAGCGAGAGCTTGGACTTCCTCGACCGTGAACTTCTCGCCCCAGAGTTCTACCTCAGGATTCTGGAGCAGGCCGCCGATGAAGGCTTCAGCAATCTCGGAGATGGGCGTCGAGAAGTAGAAAAAGCCGCGCTTGTAGCCTAGCAGAGAGCTCTTGTCCTCAGCCAGCTCGCGCCTTTCTGCCATGAAAAGAGAATACGTGAACAGCTTCGGAACCTTGGGGGCGTGGAGACGTAGGCTGAGGTCAGGGTTTACGCGCTGGATGCGCCTGTATATCAAACCTTGGAGCTTGTGCTGGTGGTTGAAGGGTATCCGGAACGGTTCATTCTCCGGGCGGAGTCTTATTGCAAAGCGCACGGTATCACCTCATCTATTGGTACGATAAGGTATAAAGATGCACAGAAAGATACGACTTCAAACCTTATAACTTTTTCTCACGGTTTGGAGTACAAAGAGAAGTTCACCGAAGACTCTTCCACTCAAACAAAACGTGAGTAATGGAAGAAAAAGGGCCGAAAGCTCAGAGAAGCATCCTCGCGTCGACGGCAATGGCCGAGTTTTCGTAGGCGAAGATTGGGTTGATGTCGAGCTCCTTGATCTCTGGAAGCTCAAGAGCGAGCTCGCCGACCTTGACGATGATGTCCGCTAGAGCATCGATGTCCACCGGCTTTTCACCACGAGCTCCGGCGAGGATCGGGTAGGCCTTGATCTCCTTTATCATGTCGAGGGCTTCCTCCTTGGTTATCGGGGCAACACGGAAGCTGACGTCCTTGAGGATCTCAACAAAAATTCCACCGAGACCGAACATGATGGCCGGGCCGAACTGCGGGTCGCGGATCATACCGACGATGACCTCCTTGCCGAGCGGGAGCATCTTGTAGACGATGACGCCCCAGAGGTCGGCATCCGGCTTGTAGTTCTTGGCGTTCTCCATGATGGTCTTGAATGCCTGCCTAGCTTCATCGTCGTTCTTGATGTTGACCTTGACACCGCCGGCGTCGCTCTTGTGGATGATCTGCGGAGAAACGATCTTCATGACGACTGGGTAGCCGATTTCACGGGCGAACTGAACGGCCTCCTCCTCATTAGTGGCGACCTTGAAGTCCGGAACGGGGACGCCATAGAGCTTGAGTATCTCCTTGGCTTCCGGCTCGACGAGCTGCCTGTTTTCAGCCTTCGCCTTCTCGATTATCTCCCTAGCCTTTGCAATCCTGTCCATACCAATCACCTCATCAGCTTGACAGTTGTGAATCTCTCGGGAGAGTTAAAAGGGTTTCCATTTGCCAACCTTTCGTTTCGGCTCGATTTGAAGCGATAACCGGGGTATAAATACTATGCCGCCGAAAGGGATATAGGTGATTGCGATGAATAGAAAAATGATCGCTGGACTCGGAGGAATTTTAATTCTGATTCTGGCGGTTTTCTCGTTTCAGGGGGAGAAGGCCATGGATGCCAACACCACGGTTGTCCTCTACAATTCTGTCAAGATTGGGGTTATCGAAGAGACCATTGAGCTCGACCTGAATGGGGGAATTAACGATGTTCCCCTTGAGGAGCTGGCCGGGCTGAACATAGCAGAGGTCACGATAAGGCCTCTCGACGAGGGAGTTAGAGTTCTAGGGATTTTCAGTAAGAGCTCCACTGGAGACGTTTACAGCGCCAACGTTGGAAGCGAGATTGAAGTCAAGCTGAGGAGCGGCGATACCGTTACCGGAAAGTTCCTTGGCATCAAGAACGGCAAGCTTGCCATTCAGGGCGATGCATACTACCTTATCAACCCGAACGAGGTGGTTTACTCTAAAGTTGAGAACCTGGAGGGGGTCTCGAGCGTTTATGCGGCTATTCAGGCTGATGCAGCCGGCAAGTACCGCTTCGACGTAATATACCGTGTGGCAAACATTAGCTGGTACTCTCGCTACAAGTTCTACATTGGGGATACCGCTAAGCTCTACGGCTATATCGTGATAGACAACCCCACTGCCCAGGCTTTTGAGGGTGCGAGGGTTCTCCTCGTCGCCGGTAATGTTCAGCTTTATCAGCAGGCCTTCCCGCAGCCGAGGGTTCTCTACGAAAAGGCCGAGATTGGTGTTGTAGAGCCGGGCGAACCGGAGAAGATAGAGGCATTTTATCTGTACAAGCTCGGTATAGTCGACCTGAGCCCTTCGAGCAAGATGGTCTTCCCGTACATCAGCTTCGAGGCCACCTTTGAGAGGGAGTACCTCTACGAGAGCTACACCTACGGTGGAGAGGGTGCAGTTTACGAGTCAATCTCCTTTAAGACGGATGACGTTCTTCCGGCTGGAGTCGTTGAGATTTACAGGGAGACTGAAGACGGGACGCTCCTGATAGGTGAGAGGATGATAGAGCACACGTCTGAGGGCGACATGCTCAGAATAGGGATCGGCAGAGACTACGACCTGAAAGGAAGCACCGTTCTCCTCGAGGAGAGGCACGCAGAGAGCTACTACTATTACAAGGTGAAGGTCACGCTCGAGAACTTCGGGGAAAAGACGAAAACCATAATAGCTAGGCACTACAAGTGGGGCAAGATAATCAGCTCGAGCATCGAGCCGATAAGCGAAAGGGCCAACTACGTCGAGTTCAAGGTTACGCTGAAGCCGGGAGAAAAGAAAGAGATAACCTTTGACTATGAGAGCCGCTATTAGGACTTCCTAAGCGTTATCTCGAACCTCTTTTCTCCTTTTGTCACGTCCAGCACGAGGCCCTTGTCGTAGTCTATGAACTTGGTCCCAACGAGGGCGTAGCCTTCCTCCTTGAGGAACTCCACCATCTTCAGTCCAAGCTCATCGAACAGCTCCGCAGCCATTGTGGCCATGCTGGGATCTTTTATGCCCAGCTCGTCGTGATACTTCCTTGCAAGTTCAAAAACGTCCATAACTCACCACCATATTTACTCCTCGCGAAGGGATAAAACAGTTGCGGTCGAAAGGCTTAAAACTGCCAACAATTACCACACTAAGAAGTGGTGAACATGGAAGAAAAGACTCTTAAGAAGGGGGAGCGATATTACAAAGCCGGAAAGGTTCTCTGGGTGGTTAAACAGGGGGATACGCTCTTATCCAAGGTTCTTGGCACTTACCCCTATTACGTTGAACTCAACCTCTCAACCGGCGAAAACCGCTGCACCTGCCCTCTCGGAGGGGACTGCAAACACGTCGCTGCCACGCTGAAGGCCTATGAGAACGGCTTCTACTTCGAAGCCCTGGAAAAGCACGCCGAACTCTACCCCGAAGCGGTGGCAATGGAGATGCTCGCGAGTGTTCCGGAGTTAGCGCTCGACGTTACTTTGAAGGAGCTCCGCTTCGCCATGAGCACCGATGAGAGCGGCAGTGAAGTGGCAAGACTCTTCCGGAGGGCACTGAAGCTCGTAGGAATTACCAAACGGGCCGAAGCCCTTCACGTCCTCGAGGAGGTTCTCGACGAGTACGGGCACATCTTCAGCGATTATGAACTCTCCTTAAAGCTGGAGGATGAACTGAGGGAGCTTGAGGCCGGTCTCTAAAAAGCCTTATAAATCCCCCAAACACCAAATAGAGACTTAGAGGGTGGGAAAATGAAGGCCGTTTATCGGGAGATGTGCCCAAACTGCCTCGGTAGAATCTCGGACGAGAGGCTCTGTCTGAAGAATCCCTGTAATGAGTGTCTCGACGAAACCGCTCACGCTGACTCTTATTTTGAGCTCATAACTGCCGTAAGAAATGCCCTTCAGCTGAAGGGCACGCTTAAGGAGTGGGAGAGAATATACGAACTTGAAAGTGGTGTGAGGGAAGTCGAAGCATTCTTCGAGAATGCAACCGGCTTCACCTTCTGGAGCGCCCAAAGGACGTGGGTCAAGAGGCTCCTCAAGGGAAGGAGCTTCTCGATAATAGCTCCGACTGGAATGGGCAAGAGCACCTTTGGTGCTTTTATGGCCCTTTGGTACGCCACCAGGGGCAAGAAGAGCTACATAGTGGTTCCGACCACTCCGCTCGTCATCCAGACTGTCAAGAAAATCCAGGCAATAGCTGAGAAATCAGGCGTCCAAATCAACCTCGCCTACTATCACGGCAACCTACGGAAGAAGGAAAAGGAGGAAATGCTGGCTAAAATCGAGGATGAGGACTACCAGATACTCGTAACAAGCGCTCAATGGCTTGCAAGGAACTTCGACGAGAAGCTCAGGGGCAGGCGCTTCGACTTCATATTCGTTGACGACGTCGATGCCTTCCTAAAGGCGAGCAAGAACATAGACCGCTCGCTCCTCCTTCTGGGCTTCACGGAGGAGGTAATTAACAAGGCTTGGGAGATAATAAGACTCAAGAAGAGCATGGCCAAATACATCAACGGCCGTGCTGAGGATAGAGACGAACGCTTGAAGGAGCTCAATAGGGAGATTGAGAAGCTCCAGCGCGAGATCGAGGAGTTTAAAGAGAAGAACGGCGTCGGCATAATGATCATAGCATCAGCCACCGGAAGCGCCCGCGGCGATAGAATAAAGCTCTACCGCGAGCTGCTCGGCTTTGAGGTCGGAAGCGGCCGTTCAGCTTTGAGAAATGTTGTGGATAGTTATCTGATGCCTACCAAGGACATCAAGGAACACGTTGAGGAACTCCTAACCCGGCTCGGAAAGGGTGGAATCATTTTCACACCCATTGACCAGGGACTGGCCTACGCCGAGGAGTTGGTGAACTATCTAAGGGGGAAGGGCTTCCGCATCGAGCTGGTCTCTTCAAAGAACAAGAAGGCGATAGAGAGGTTTGAGAACGGCGAGGCTGACTACCTCATCGGCTCGGCCACCTACTACGGCTCCCTCGTTAGGGGTCTTGATATGCCACATCTCATACGTTACGCGGTTTTCACCGGAGTTCCGAAGTTCCGCTTCTCAATAGACCTTGAGAGGCCGACCATCTACCGTGCGCTCGGCCTGCTGAGCGAGGTAATGGATTTCCTGAGCGACGAGCAGAGGAGGGAAGCGGAAAAGCTCCACGCGAGACTTAGAAGGCTCATAAGGAACATCCCTCAGTTCGAGCTCCTCAAGATTGAGGAAGCTTTGGCCGAAGGCCTTCCGATAGACAACTCCTTCCACAACCACGTTCTCAACGTCTTCCGCGAGCTGGTGGAGTTTCTGAGGAAGGTCCTCCGCGACGAAGAAGTCCTCAGGAAGCTTGCCGAAGATCCGTTCATAAGCCTGAAGGAAGAGGGTGGGAAGTGGTACATCGAGATTCCCGACGTGAGAACTTACATACAGGCAACTGGAAGGACCAGCAGGCTCTTTGCGGGCGGAATTACCAAGGGTCTCAGCGTCCTCATAGTGGACAACGAGAAAGTCTTCAACGGCTTAGTGAGGCAGATGCGCTGGCGCTTCACGGAGTTCAAGATGACCCCCTTTGGGGAGTTGAACCTTGATGAAATCCTCAGGCAGATAGACGAGGACAGGGAGAAGGTCAGGCTCGTCATGGAGGGCAAGATAAGCGCCAAGGTTAAGGACCTCGTTAAATCTGCCCTTATGATTGTCGAGAGTCCGAACAAGGCAAGGACGATAGCCAACTTCTTCGGCCAGCCCAGTAAGAGGCGCATTGGAGATTTGGTGGCCTACGAGGTGAGCATAGGCAACAAAATGCTCACCATTCTGGCCAGCGGCGGGCACATGTTCGACCTCGTTACGAACGAAGGCTACCACGGCGTTCTGATTGAGGAAAAAGATGACATGCTCAAGTTCATCCCGGTTTACGACACCATCAAGCGCTGCCGCGACTGCGGACATCAGTTCGTTGACTGGGAGGAGAAGGGCATCTGTCCTCGCTGCGGCTCGACCAACGTCCGCGATGCCCTGGAGAATGTGAAGGCGATGCGCGAGATTGCCCAGGAGGTTGACGAGATACTCATCGCCACGGACCCAGATACCGAGGGAGAGAAAATAGCCTGGGATATCAGGAACGTTCTCTCGCCCTATACACCCAATATCAAGCGCATAGAGTTCCACGAGGTTACGAGGCCAGCCATACTGAGGGCAATTGAAGAGGCGCGCGAGGTAAACGAGGGCCGCGTCAATGCCCAGCTTGTGAGGCGCATAGAGGACAGGTGGATAGGCTTCGAGCTGAGCCAGGAACTCCAGAGGGTCTTCGAGAACCGCAACCTCTCTGCCGGAAGGGTTCAGACTCCTGTTCTTGGGTGGATAATCGAGCGTTATAAGGAGTTCACGGAAAGCGAAACTTACTTCCTTGGTTTGGCTCTCGAGAACGAGCTCAGTGTAACAATCGAACTCGGCAAAGATGCAAAAGAAGTTGAACCGCCGGAAGAGGTTCTCGTTGAAGATGTAAGCCTCGAGGAGCGCGAGCTGAATCCTGCTCCACCGTACACAACCGATGCCATGCTCAAGGATGCATCAACATTCCTCAAGCTCTCCGCCTCTGAGACGATGCGCCTCGCTCAGGATCTCTTCGAGCTCGGTCTTATCACATACCACAGAACAGACTCAACCCACGTCAGCAACATGGGAATTGAGGTTGCCAAGGAATACATCACCCAGGAAGTTGGCGAGGAGTACTTCAGGCCGAGACCGTGGGGGGAGGAGGGAACCCACGAGGCCATAAGGCCAACGCGGCCGATAGACACAGGTCGCTTGATGCAACTCATCCGCGACGGCATAATCCAGCTCTCCAAGAACCTCACCAGGAACCATTACCGGCTCTACGACATGATATTCAAGCGCTTCATGACGAGCCAGATGAAGTCGGCAAAAGTTCTCTATGAGAAGGCAATAATCGATGCAAAAGTTGGAAAGGCCGAGATCGAAGGTTATGTGGAGGTAATTGAGGACGGCTGGACCAAGCTCAGAAGTCCGCCCATGAGGCAGCTCCCGAGACTTGAAAAGGGAGTCAGTCTTAAGGTCGTTGAGGCAAAGAAGTGGAAGGCACCTAAGGTTCCACTCTACACCCAGGGAGACATAATAGCCCTCATGAAGGAGCGCAAGATTGGTAGGCCTTCGACCTACGCCAAAATCGTTCAGACACTCCTCCAGCGCTACTACGTCATAGAAACCCGTGGAAGGAAGAAGCTCGTGCCAACCGATCAGGGTATCAAGGTCTATCACTATCTCATAAGTAAATATAAGGAATTAGTCAGCGAGGAGAAGACGAGGGAACTGGAGGAGATAATGGACATGATAGAGGAGAACAAGACAGACTATCAGGAAGTTCTCAGAGGACTCTACAGTGAGATACGGGAGTACTTGAAATGAGTCTGCATTAGATGATACCAAAACTTTCCCTCCCGTTTTTATAGGTTTGATTTTTGTACCTATTTTCTAATTATGGTTTAAATTTTGAAATTCAACAGATTCTAGATTGATGTATATACGAATTATTGTAGATTCTGCAAAAATGTTACATTATGCTGTATTTTTGACTATAGTTGTCACATTTGATACTCAATTATTGGCTGTAGATTTGCTCTTTAGTAAAACCAAAAATTTTAAAATCTCTTTGTAGTAATAGATTTGCATGTACACGCAACTGCTGTAATATCAAAAGGAGTCATTGCCGAATAATCTTCGGTGCAAACTAGAGGCACTAACAGAATGTGGAAAAAATTTATATGGGGTTAAACACAACAATTAAAATAGGAAAGATGGTGGTGGTAAAAATGGTTAAGGATAGGATGGTAGAGCTCCTTCAGGAGCACTTTGAGTTGAACCTCTACGAGGCCAGAGCGTACGTGGCGCTGGTTGGCTTCGGTGTTCTTACCCCAGCTGAGCTGGCCAGTGTTTCAGAGGTTCCGGCTCCAAGAACCTATGACGTTCTCAGGAGCCTCGAGAAGAAGGGTTTCGCCATAAGCCAGCCCGGTAAGGTCAACAAGTACAGGCCGGTTCATCCCCAGAACATTCTCGAGAAGTTCATCGAGGAGTGGCAAGAGCGCGTCGCTGAGGAGCTTGAGGCCAAGAAGAAGGCGAAGGAGGAGCTCCTCGAGCTCATGAGCCCGCTTATTGAGACCGAGATTCCGAAGTACGGCGTCGAGAAGGTCTGGGTCGTCAGGGGCATAAGGAACGCCACCCTCAAGACCAAGGAGATGTTTGAGGAAGTCAAGGAGCAGATCCTCTTGGCTGACGACGGCTACATCGCCATCAACCTCGAGAGCGACATCCTCAAGGCCATCGACAACGGCGCCAAGGCCAAGATAATCGTCACCGAGAATGTCTACCACAGGCTCAGCACTTCAAAGATACTCGACTACTACAAGGCCGGCAAGCTTGAGCTCAAGGTCATCGACAAGCTCGAGCTTCCGATGCTCATCTGCGACGATGAGGTCTTCTTCGCCCTCGAGGACATGGCTGCTAGGTACTTCAACTACGAGACCCAGATCTGGATCAAGGACTTCCGCGTCAAGGCCCTCTTCGAGAACAAGTTCAACGAGTACTGGAAGAAGGCAAAGAAGGCCTGATCTCCTTTCCCTTTTCTCTACGTTTTCCGGATCAACACAGTTCAATTTTCTGTGCCTAAGCCTATTAGAAGAGAAAAGAAAGGCTCAGATGTACTTGAATTCTTCCTCTGCTTCATCCTTCTCGCGTATCTTCCAGAAGAGTTTTCCGTCTTTCTGGTAACTCTCTATCTTTCCTTGCTCAAGGAAGCGAAGCAAGTAGCGTCTCACTTCCATCTTTGGGAGCTTGGTAGTCTCTGCTATCTCCTCGATGGTTTTAGGTCCGTCCTCGAGAGCCTTCATAACCCTGATGCTCTTCATTCTCCTCCCTCCAGTTTCCTGTATCTCTCCAACAGTTCGATTATCTTCTCCATAACTCTTAAGTGTTTTTCAAGTTCGATAAGATCTCCGGGCATGGAATTTGCCAGCTCGTTAAGTTTCTCCATGAGCCTCTCCTCGATGCCTTCCATCTCAGCCTTCCTCTGCTTTGTCCTGTGCTCGCATATGGGGCAGAAAATCCTCCCGTCCTTTTCAAAGAGCGGAGAGCCACACTTGGAGCAGTGTCTGTCGAGCATCTTTGCCCCGGAAAGCATCAGTGGCATAAGAACGGTTCTCATTTCTTCCTCAGTGGGCCCTTTCAATACCATCCAATCACCCCATTAGCAGCTGGAAGACCTCAATGAAGGCTTTTTTTCCGAGGCGAGAACGCCTTATTCTGTCAGACACCTCGGCTATGTCGAAAGCAACTATCTTGAATCTCCTCTTTATTTTCTCAAGGATTTCCAAGAGTTCCTCGAGGCTCAGTTCCCCGTGTTGGAAGCGGGCTATCTTGTACTCCGGCTTCAGGACGTCCATGTCAATGGTCAGGTAAATCTCATCGCCGAGATATTTCTTAGTCTCAGCTAGTATCTCATCGAGTGAGTTAGTCTGTAGGTTTTTGTATGCCCTCCACTTCCCGCGGACCTTCCTGCTCCTTAGCAAAGCCGGGAAGATTTTAACCCTCCTCGTCCAGAGCTGGGTTCTCTCCGTTGTCGGGATCATCAAAACCGGGGCAAGAACAACGGCCCGGTTAAGGATGTGCTCCTCGAGGGCATAAGCGAGCCACGAGCCGTGGTCAAGGTAGTCGTGCATCAGATCGGTATGAGCGTCGAGACTTATCAGAGAGCCCGGCTTGAGCTTCTCCACGATGCCATATGTGGCAAGATGATCCCCTATTATGTAAGCCTTGTCTTGGGGGATCCTTTCAGCCAGAAGTTCGACTCTGCTCGATTCGACTATCATGTAATCCTCTATGAGCTTGTTCCTTCTAAGAAGTTGCAGAACGTAGAGAACACCGTCGCGGTTAGGCTTCTCGCCGAAGGGGATGAACGTTACCATGATTCCACCCCTCGAGAGTTGGCCTCCTCCCTTTTAAACCTTGGTAAGGTCTTTCGACAAAATCATGTTAAATTTTGACGCCAAACTTTAAAAAGTAGACCTCTGAGATTAAAACGAAAACTCCTTGGAGGCGAGGAGATGATACTCCAGGTTGCCCTTGACTTAACTGACATTGAGCAGGCAATTTCTATCGCTGAGAAGGCCGCTAAAGGTGGCGCTCACTGGCTTGAGGTTGGAACTCCCCTCATCAAGAAGGAAGGCATGCGCGCCGTTGAGCTTCTCAAGAGGCGCTTCCCGGACAGGAAGATCGTCGCAGACCTGAAGACCATGGACACCGGTGCCCTGGAAGTCGAGATGGCAGCCAGGCACGGTGCTGATGTTGTTTCTATTCTTGGCGTAGCCGACGACAAGACCATCAAGGACGCTGTCGACGTCGCCAGGAGATATGGAATCCGGATCATGGTGGATTTAATCGGCGTTAAGGACAAGGTCAAGCGCGCCAAGGAACTTGAGAAGATGGGCGTTCACTACATCCTTGTCCACACGGGCATAGACGAGCAGGTCCAGGGCAAGAGCCCAATGGAGGATCTTGAGAAAGTCGTCAAGGCCGTCAGCGTTCCTGTGGCTGTTGCCGGCGGCTTGAACCTCGAGACCATCCCGAAGGTCATAGAGCTCGGTGCGACGATAATCATAGTTGGCGGAGCCATAACCAAGGCGAAGGACCCTGAGGACGTCACTAGGAAGATAATCGATCTCTTTTGGGGCGAGTACATGATGACCATCAGGAAGGCCATGACTGATATCCTGGAGCACATCAACCAAGTTGCTGAGAGCATAAAGCTCGAGCAGGTCAGGGGCTTCGTCGATGCCATGATCGGAGCCAACAAGATATTCATCTATGGCGCCGGAAGGAGCGGTTTGGTCGGAAAGGCCTTCGCAATGAGGCTCATGCACCTCGACTTCAACGTCTATGTTGTCGGTGAGACAATAACTCCTGCCTTCGAGCCGGGAGACCTGCTCATAGCCATCAGCGGTTCCGGCGAGACCAAGAGCATCGTTGACGCTGCTGAGATAGCCAAGAGACAGGGCGGAAAGGTTGTGGCAATAACTTCCTATGCCAACTCAACCCTTGGAAAACTCTCCGATGTTGTCGTTGAGATACCCGGAAGAACAAAAGCTGACATACCAACGGACTATATTGCTAGGCAGATGCTCACCAAATACAAGTGGATAGCGCCGATGGGCACCCTCTTTGAGGACTCTACCATGATATTCCTTGACGGCATAATAGCTCTCCTAATGGCCACCTTCCAGAAGACCGAAAAGGATATGAAGAAGAAGCATGCGACCCTTGAGTAAGGGGTCGCCATGCCGTCTTTTACCCATCTTTTTGTAGGAATAGGGAGCACGGGAGCAAGGATAGTCAACAGTATACGCGCAGATGGAATCGTAAAGGTAACTGTCAATCCAGCCTATTACCTCCTTCCCCGCTCCGATAAGTACGAGGAGCGCCTCAGGAACTTCTTCTCCAGCCTTCCGGAGAACACTTTCCTGTGGCTAGTTTTCGATGACAAGGAGGTAAACCACGAACTTCGAGAAATAATCGTCAGCAGCGCTCCGAGAGACACCATAAAACTTGCTTATGTGCTGACTCCCAAAAAGGAGCTGGTGACTGAGAAAAAGCCGGACTGGGCCAATGATTTCGAGACGGTCTTTTACGACTCCCTCTGGGACTTTCTTACCGACGGCAATATTTCGTTATCACTGGCCTTTCAGGGAGCATCCGAAAATATAGCGGAGATGTTCTCCAGGCTCTACTACTACCTTGAGACTCAGATGCTGGTCAACATAGACTATGCCGATTTATTCAATATGATACGTGGAGGAAACGTTGGGATCCTGCGTCTCCTTGACCGAGTAGACTTCAACTGGCACTGGGGCATCTGGGACCGGGGCCTAATTGGAATTCTTGTTGGGAGGGAGTTCCCGCTCAAGGACGCCCACGGGATACTCGGCCGCTTCCAAGATATACTTAAGGAGAAAGACATAATATGGGGAGTCATTATGGAGGATGAGCTGACGAGGGATGTCGAGATACTGGCGTTGCTCGTTAAGAGGTGGTAGAATGAAGGCCGTTCTCTTCGATATCGATGGAACGATACTAACTGAGGAGCCTCTGATAATGCTTTTCCTTCCGCAGGTCTACGATAAGCTCTCTAGAAAGCTTGGAATCAGCAAGGACGAGGCCAGGGAGAGATTCCTCGCAGAGATACTCGGCAGGAGGGACAGTTACGACTGGCACGATTGGAACTTCTTTTTCAAACTGTTTGACCTCGATTTGAAATACGAGGAGCTTCTCGAGAGGTATCCCCACAAACTTCAGGTTTATCCGGACACTATTCCTACCCTGGAATGGTTGAGGGATGCCGGATACAAGCTTGGTATTGTGACGAGCGGGCCGAAATATCAGAGGCTCAAGCTTAAGCTCGCCGGTCTTCTGGATTACTTCGACGTCGTCATTACACGGGACGACGTCAACGCCATAAAACCCGAGCCTAAAATCTTCCTCTACACCATTGAAAGGCTCGGAGTCGAGCCCGGCGAAGCCGTTATGGTCGGCGACTCCCTCAGCCAAGACGTTTATGGCGCCAAGAGCGTCGGCATGACCGCTGTGTGGATAAACCGTAATGGTGATAGGGGCTACAACATGGCTGATTACGAGATTAGAACCCTTTACGAGCTTAGAAAGGTTTTGGGTGGTGAAAGATGAAGGAAATATTCAATGCTAAGGGCCTTTTTGTTAAGTATACCGAAAAGAAGGTGAAGCTCGAGAACGGCGACGAGCTGACCCACAGGAGCGAGGAACCGACGGAGCTCTGGTGGAAGCTGAAGGAAGCTGTGAAGGGCAAGAAGGTTAGAATCGTTGTCTATGAGATCGAGGAATGAGCTATGATAGCGCATCTAATAAACACCGATATCGGGAACAGAGGAGTGCTGAAGGTTTACCTCGACTACAGGAGGAAGAACTTTAATTTTTTACATAATTCTGCAAAGCTGTTCTTAGACAATCTCGAGCGGGTTCTCATAGTTACGGGCTTTCCCATTCCACCGATGATGGTGGCCGAAACTGACGGGCCACCGGGAGCACTGGCCATTTATCGCGCCGTTGAGATGCTTGGAGGAAAGGCTGAAATCCTGACGTATTCAGAGGTCGAAAAGGCTCTCGAACCCTTCGGCGTTTCCCTTGCCAGGAATCCTGAGCCAGAGGATTACTCCCTGATAATCAGCGTCGAGACCCCGGGTAGGGCTGCCGACGGCAGATACTACTCCATGAGTGCCCTGGAGATAAAGAGAGATCCCCTGGACGGCATCTTTCTCAAAGCGAGAGCCCTTGGAATTCCCACGATAGGGGTAGGCGACGGAGGTAACGAGATTGGCATGGGAAAAATCCGGGAGCTGGTTGTGGGTCACGTTCCACACGGAGAGAAGATAGCGAGTGTTGTCGAGACGGACGAGCTCATAGTTTCCGCCGTCTCCAATTGGGGGGCCTACGGCTTGGTTGCTCAGGCATCGATTGAAGTTGGAAGAAATCTCCTCGAGGGGTGGGACGAGAGAAGAGTTGTTGAGGCCATCTCCAGCGCTGGGTTAATAGACGGCGTCTCAAAGACCTTGGCTCCGAGCGTGGACGGGATACGTTTGATGGTTCACGAAGGAATCGTTGAGCTTTTAAAGGCAGTAGTCGATGAAGCCATTTAGGTGGTTGAATGGAGCTGGACGCGTTCATAACTGATAAGAAAACTCTCAAATTGATAGAACGTGCCAGAGAATTTGCTATGAGCTTCTTTGAACGCGAGGGGACCCACGGCTTCAGCCATGTGGAGCGCGTCTTCAACCTATGTATGCACATAGGCAGGGAAGAGGGTGCGGATCTAGAAATCCTAGCTTTAGCGGCGCTTCTCCACGATGTTGCCAGACCTCTTGAGAGCGCCGGAAAGGTGGAAGACCACGCCGCTGAAGGGGCACGGATAGCCAGACAGTACCTGAGAAGCTTAGGTTATCCAGAAGAGAAAGTCGAGGCTGTTGCTCATGCGATAGAGGCCCACCGCTTCTCGCGCGGTCCGGAGCCGACCACTCTTGAGGCGAAGATACTCAGCGACGCCGACAAGCTCGATGCTATAGGGGCGATAGGCATTGCGAGGGTCTTCATGTACTCAGGCGAGCACGGCAGGGACATAGAGGCTTCTCTAAGACACTTTGAGGAGAAGATACTTAAGCTCAAAGACCTCATGTACACGGAAACCGCTAAAAAGATGGCCGAAGAACGCCACCGCTTTACAGAGGAGTTCATAGAGCGCATAAGGCGCGAGATAGAGGGAGAAATCTGAACTCCCCTTTAGCCTTTTCTTCCATAATAAGGTTTTTAAAGGACTTCCAGAATTAAGGGTTAGCCCTTTAAGGTCATTCTTCAGGCTGAGGGAGGTGAGGAGATGAAGGCGCCAATCTGTGAGGTGTGTTTGAAGACCGACGACATTCTGTGCCCGGCTGATGAGAAAAAGCTTCAAGAAGGGATTATTTCCGAGCTGGATGTTAAAGTCGCGAGACTCCTATACAAGCTCATTGGCGACGCTGACGTTGAATTCAAGAAGGCCGTTGAAGCTGGTGACCTCGTAATAATCATGGTCGGCGAGGGCGACGTTCCTATAACCATCGGAAAGGGTGGCAAGAACATAAAGGCCCTTATGAGGGAGCTCGGTAAGAGGATAAGGGTCATTGAGAGCGTTGAAGTGAAAGGCACTGACGACGTCAAGAAACTCGCCACTGATCTGCTCTACCCTGCCGGAGTCTTTGGCGTGAACATCGTTTACAAGCCGGGCGGAGGAACCTACTACAAGGTTCTCGTTCTCAGCAGGGATAGGAAGAAGCTCCCGGAGAAGGCCGAGGTTCTGGAGAGCATACTCTCCCAGATAGTCGGCCAGGAAGTTAAAATAAACTTCATTTGACTTCTTTTTTCTTAATGGAGGTTGTGGAGATGTACCGGACGCACTACTCGAGTCAGATTACAGAAGACCTAAACGGCCAGCGCGTCAAGGTTGCTGGCTGGGTCTGGGAAGTTAAGGATCTCGGAGGAATAAAGTTCCTCTGGATAAGGGACAGGGAAGGCATAGTTCAGATAACCGCACCGAAGAAGAAGGTTGACCCAGAGATATTCAAACTCATCCCGAAGCTCAACTCAGAAGACGTCATAGCCGTCGAGGGAATAGTCAACTTCACACCCAAGGCAAAGCTCGGCTTTGAAATCCTCCCCGAGAAGCTCGAAGTTCTCAGCAGGGCCCAAACACCCCTTCCCCTTGATCCGACGGGAAAAGTCAAGGCCGAGCTTGACACAAGACTCGACAACCGCTTCATGGACGTCAGAAAGCCCGAGGTAACGGCGATATTCAAAATCCGTTCCAGCGTTTTCAAAGCGGTTCACGACTTCTTCCACGGCGAGGGTTTCATAGAGGTTCACACGCCAAAGATAATCGCCACCGCAACCGAAGGTGGAACCGAGCTCTTCCCTATGAAGTACTTCGAGAAGGACGCCTTCCTTGCCCAGAGCCCGCAGCTATACAAGCAGATAATGATGGCGAGCGGCCTCGACCGTGTTTATGAAGTCGCTCCCATATTTAGGGCAGAGGAACACAACACCACCAGGCATCTCAACGAGGCATGGAGCATAGATGCGGAGATGGCCTTTATAGAAAACGAGGAGGAGGTAATGGAGCTCCTTGAGAGGCTCATCGCTTACACTATCAACCATGTCCGCGAGCACAACGAGAAGGAGCTTGAAACGCTGAACTTCGAGCTTGAGGAGCCAAAATTGCCGTTCCCAAGGCTGACCTATGACAAAGCACTTGAGATCCTCTCCGACCTCGGCAAGGAGATTCCCTGGGGGGAGGACATCGACACGGAGGGCGAGAGGCTTCTTGGAAAGTACATGATGGAAAACGAGAATGCGCCAATCTACTTCCTCTACCGCTATCCGAGCGAGGCCAAACCCTTCTACATTATGAAGTACGACGACAAGCCCGAGATATGCCGCGCCTTTGACCTTGAATACCGTGGAGTCGAGATAACCTCCGGCGGCCAGAGGGAGCACCGCGTTGATGTCCTCATCGAGCAGATAAGGGAGAAGGGTCTTAACCCGGAGAGCTTCGAGTTCTACCTCAAGGCTTTCCGCTACGGCATGCCTCCCCATGGTGGCTTCGGTCTCGGGGCGGAGAGACTTCTCAAACAGATGCTCGACATCAACAACATTAGGGAAGTCGTACTCTTCCCGAGGGACAGGAGAAGACTCACACCGTAATGCCTTTATACCACCTTTTCCTTTTGGTGATTAGTTGACTACTCTTTGGAGGCTGGAGATATGAAAAAGGCTGCCGCTTTAATCCTCTTGGGTCTGATGATTTTCTCATTTGCACCTATGGCACACCTAGTAAAATCCGCAACGGTGCCCGAGTACGCCAGCATAACGGGAATCTCGCTTGGACTAAAAGACAAGGCTGTTCTGGGTCCCTTTGAGGTGCAGTTCATCGACGTTGATATGTACTGGAGCAGGCTGAGCTTCCAGGTCAACGGACCGGATGGGCCAAAGCTCTACGTTGTGGGGCAGGGCGAGTCGTTCGTCTATCCCGCGGCCGACAACCAGTACCTCAACATTACTCTGACCTGGATCAGATCTGATACCAAGACCGCCCTCATCGAGATACAGTCCCCCCTCCAGAAGTTACTCTCTGGCCAGAAGCTCAACGTGGGGGACACAATAAACCTCCCCGAGGGCTTCCCCCAGATAAGCATTAAACTCACCTCAACCTCGGACACACAGGCTACCTTCCTCGTGACTCTCCCGTACGGCGAGACCCAGACCCTCGTGGTAACTGAGGGGTCCGGTGGAAGCGTTAGGTATAAGCTCGGTGATGTTTACTCCTACTCCAATTACGTTTACATTCACCTCCTGAACACCACGAGTGACGGTCCGGCAACAGTTGACGTCTACGTTCCGAAGGTCGCCTCGACTGACTTCAAGATAGTGAGGGAAGGGGAGGAAGAAACCGATCCAACGACAACCGTTGAGACAGTTCTCGTTTACAATGACCTCCTTTACGTCAACGAGAAGCTCCCGATAACCGTTGACAATGTTACCTACTACGTTAAGCTCGTCTCAACGATTCCGGACGTTGCCAAGGTGGAGGTCTTCAAGGGCGACCAGAGCCTTGGAACGATGCTACTGGAGGTTGGCGACATCCCGAAGGACGCCCCGAACGCTCCTCTCAAGCTGTCTGTTCAGAGTGTTGAACCTGACTACAAGCGAGCTGTTATCAGAGTTTACGCTCCAGTTGGGGCCATCGTGACGCCAATACTGAGGGAGGCCAACATCCTCGCCAAGATAGACGCCGTTCCTAAGGAGATAATGCTTGGCGACAACCTCGTTGTGGCCATAAATGTCGAGAACCTTGGCAGGGGCGATGCTTACGATGTCAGCGTTGCAGCTCCAATACCAAACGACTTCGAGCTGGTCAGCATGACGAAGACCTGGAGCCTCAAGACGTTCCCTGCCTTCACTAACATGCCCGCTCTTATCTACGTCCTCAAGCCAACCAAGGTTGGGGAATTTGACATCGGTAAGGTAATAGTCACCTTCTACGACGACAAGAGCCTCGAAACCGGCCAGAAGAGGATGGTATACTCCCAGCCTCTCACTGGGATCAAGGTATACGGTATACCTGCCATTGACGTCACAGCCCAGGCCTACAACGGAACGTGGGGAAGCTACGTCACCGCCAATGCGGGCGACATCGTCAGCGTCAGGTTCATCCTCACGGCCGCTGATGGAAATCCGGACTACGAGTTCGTCCAGAACGCCACACTCCTCCTCGACCTGCCCAACAGCGTTGATGGCCCCACTGCCGTTGAGGTGGGCACCATAAAGGCAGGCGAAACGAAGACCGTCAAGGTTGACTTCAAGGTCCTTAAGGAGAACCTCACCAACGTCAAGGCGGTACTTGTTTATGCAGACCCGCTCGGAAATGAACACCAGCTTGAGCTCGGCAATCTCGTCACCATAAACAGCATCCCACCGAGGGTCATCGTCAAAGAAGTTCCGGTCTATCCGGGCCCAGAGGAGCTTCCGAAGTACATCAACCAGACCCTCGCCAATATGAGCGATCCAACTCCATTTGCCAAGGAGATAGGCGCAGTCGTCGAGAAGTACAACCCAACGACCAACTACTGGAAGGTTCTGGGAATACTCTTCCTGATACTCACACTGGTCTTAGGAGGTTTGGCCTACAAGTACTGGGACGAGTCCGAGAAGCTCAGAGAAAAGCTCGAGAGGAAGAAGCACAGGCGCCCAGGCGGACTCCCTAAGAAGGTCGAGGAAGAAGAGCGGGAAAGCTCTGAAGTAGTTGAGCTCTGAGCTTTTTCCTCCTCCTTAAATTTATAAATCCCTTTTCTCACTCTCCACGGGATGGGAGATGTTCAGGTACAAGCAGGTCATGGTCATTAGGAAGGATCTGAAGCTCAGCAAGGGTAAAATGGCGGTTCAAGTTGCTCATGGTGCGGTGACGGCTGCTCTAAAAGCCCAGAAGGAGAAGCCAGAGTGGTTCAAGGCATGGTTCCATGAGGGACAGAAGAAGGTCGTGGTCAAGGCTGAGAACGAGAGGGAGCTCTTCGAACTGAAGGCCCATGCGGAAAAGCTGGGCATACCAACGGCACTCATCAGGGACGCAGGACTGACCGAAATTTCCCCGGGAACAATAACCTGTTTGGCGGTAGGGCCCGCTCCAGAGGAGCTCGTTGATAAGGTTACCGGGCATTTAAAGCTGGTGTGAGGCATGGACTACCGTGAGTTCTTCTCCCAGTTCAAGTATTTGAGTGAAAAGCCCGGGATAGGTGGGAGAATAAAAGCCCAGCCAGGGGACTTCATCGTTATGGAAGAGCCCCTGAGGAGTGCCTTCGATGGCAAAAAATATGCGATTTTCCTCCTCAAAAAGCGCAACTGGGATACGATGGCGGCAGTGAAGGAGATAGCCAAACGTGCTGGAATCTCTTATAAGGACATCGGCTTCGCGGGAACGAAAGACAGACATGCCGTGACTTATCAATACATCAGCGTGCCGCGGGATGCGAAGGAAAAAGTTGAGGCTGTTCGAATCAAAGACATCGAACTCCGCTTTGTTTCCTATGGGAGAGCTCTCAAACTTGGCCACCTGCTTGGGAACCGCTTTAAAATCATCGTTCGCGACGTTGACGAGAGCGCCTTCGAGAGAACGAAGGAAATAGTGAGAGAGCTCCGCTCGAAGGGGGGCTTCCCCAACTACTTCGGCTATCAGCGCTTCGGTGAGAGACGTGTTACTAACCATCTGATTGGAAAGCTCCTTCTGAAGGGAGACTTTGAAGGTGCCGCAAGGCTCTTTCTTGGCGCCCATGGAGGGGGAATGGAAGGGGATGAGGCCAGAAAGAACTTCTGGGAGACCGGGGACGTGAACAGGGCCCTTGAAGAATTTCCCGGATTCCTCCGCTACGAGAGGGCAATGCTTTACAGGTACAAGGAAACCGGAAGCTGGCGGAAAGCCTTCCTCTCGCTTCCGCTGCCCATAATGCGTATCTTCATCCACGCCTATCAGTCCTACCTCTTCAACCTTTACATCTCCCGGAGAATCGAAGAGGGACTCCCCTTGAATGAGGCTCTGGTTGGAGACATCGTCGTCCAGATTAAAGGAGGCATCCCCTACCGCGACAGAACCTACCGCGTCACAGAGACGAACATCGACTTTGTGAAAGAAAAAATCCGCAAGGGGGAAGCAATGGTTTCGGGACCGCTTTTTGGCTTCTCGATGAGACGAGCCAGAGGCATCCCTGGAAAGCTTGAAGAGGAGCTTCTCGCTGAGGAAAACCTCTCATTGAAAGACTTCAAGAGACTCCCGAAGCTAATGGCTGAGCCCGGTGGGAGGAGGGAGCTCCTCATAAGGCCCCTCGGCCTGACTTACGGCTATGTTCCGAGCGTAGGAATGTGCTTCCGCTTTTTCCTGCCTAAGGGGGTTTACGCCACTAGCGTTCTGAGGGAGATAATGAAAGATCATTAGCCACCACAAGAATGGGAAGAAACCCTTTTATCGGTGGCCGTTGAATGGCCTCAGGGTGAAGAGAATGATTAAAGCCATATCCCTCGACATAGATGGTACCATCACTTATCCGGACAGGCGGCTCCACGAAGATGCTCTAAAGGCCATAAGGCTCGCCGAGAGCCTCGGTGTCCCTGTCATGCTCGTCACGGGCAATTCCGTGCCGTTTGCTGAGGCAATGGCAATAATGATAGGAACCACAGGACCGGTCGTGGCCGAAGATGGTGGTGCCCTCTCGGTAAAGGACGGCCGCTTGAGAAAGAGGATATACCTCACAACGATGGACGAGGAGTGGATCCTCTGGAACGAGATAAAGAGACGCTATCCCGAGGCGGTTCTCAGCTTCTCAATGCCCGAAAGGAAGGCAGGTCTCGTTGTACTGCGCACGATTCCAGTCGAGGCTGTCAGGGCACTCATTGGGGAGCTTGGACTCAACCTTATTGCGGTGGATTCTGGCTTCGCAATACACATCAAGAAGCCCTGGATAAACAAGGGGGTAGGCATAGAGAAGGCCTGCGAGATTCTCGGCATAAGTCCGAAAGAGGTTGCCCACATTGGGGACGGTGAGAACGACCTTGATGCCTTCCGCGTTGTTGGCTACCGCGTGGCCGTCGGGCAGGCCCCAGAGACACTGAAAGCTGAAGCCGACTACGTGACGCAGACGACCTACGGGGAGGGAGGGGCCGAGGGGATAATGCACGTCCTACGGAAGTTTGGGTACCTCGCGAAGGAATAGGGGGAAGCTTATGGCTATGGTCTCGACCCTGAACGTGCGGATTGCGTCGCTTGAAGACGCGGCTGGAATAGTGGACGTTCACCGATCCGGAGTTGAGCGGTGGCTTAAACGAGAAGACGGAAGGGTTAGGGAGGCTCGCTATGAGGAGCTGAGCATAAGGGAGCGCTATCTCCACGGCGGCCCCTGGATGAGTATCGAGAGCTGTGCGGTTCATCTCAACAACCTCCTTCTCAATGGACATCTCCCCGTGGTCGCCGAGATAGACGGGAGAATAGTCGGAGAGGCTGAGCTTCTGATAAGCGAAGAGCCTGTGAACGGTAGGATTGAGCGGATAGCGCACCTGGATGTTATCGAAGTTCACAGGGAATTCAGGGGGCGCGGAATCGGGCGGGTGATTGTAGAGTTCTTAGAAGAACTGGCCAGTGATATGGGATGTACCCTTCTCACCACAAACCCCGACCCGGACGCTGTGGGGTTCTACCAGAAGATCGGCGTTTCGGAGGTTCTCTACAGGGGCTATCTCGTGAAGTTTGAGACCTCTAGCTTCCCGACGCCGGAAGAGCCAGAACTCTTTGAGTTTTCGTGGGACGACATAAAGAACATGGAAATGGCCGCAGGAAGGTTTCAGACCTCCTACCACCAATGGTTTGTCTCCTTTGTGGACAGAATAGCCGGTGTCGATGATAAGCCGCCGTTCGAAAGCGGCAGGCTTGGAAAGTCCTACTACGTGCTGAAAGGACTCTCAGGGAAAGAACATGAATCCATTCTGTTCATGTGGGGCAGGAGAGATGATATTCCACTCGCGCTGGGGCGGGCTAAAAAGCTTGGGTTCAGAAAGGTTCTCACGGTCGTGGATAGAACGAACTCCTTTAAGTTAAAGCCCGGGGTCATAGGGGAGAATTTGATACTTGGCAAGCGTCTTTGATAGGTGGGGCTACAAAAAAGAGGAAGGTCACGCCCTCAGAAACTCAAAGGCGAGGGCAACCTCCATCGCTGTTCCGAGATGCAGGACGTCCTCATCTACATCGAACTTCGGATGGTGGTGGGGATGGACTATTCCCTTCTCCTCGTTCCTTATGCCGAGCGCTAAAAACGCCCCTGGAACCTTTTGCAGATAGAACGAAAAGTCCTCAGCACCCATCGTCGGCTTGACATCACCGTATCTGAAGCCGTATTTTCCGGCGACTCTTCTTGCAAAATCTGCCATTCTTTTATCGTTCACTGTAGGTGGCGTTAGCTCTTCGATGTCGAGTTCATATGAAGCGCCATGAGCCCGAGTAATGCCATCGAATATCTCCTTCATTCTCCGCACTATTAGGTCGCCTACCTCTGGTTTGAAGAACCTTACCGTTCCTTTCAGCTCGACCTCTTCGGGAATCACGTTGAAGGCAGTCCCACCGCGGATGGATGTAACGCTGACGACGCCGCTCTCTATCGGATCGACGTTCCTGCTCACTATCGTCTGCAGGGCAAGGATCGTTTCAGCCGTTATTGGAATTGGATCGATGGTTTCGTGTGGTGAAGCTCCGTGTCCGCCCTTTCCTTTGATGATGGCTCTGAATATTCCGGCCCCTGCCAGAAACGGACCGTCACGGATTCCTATGACCCCGCTTGGTATGTCCATCCAGACGTGGAAGCCAAAGACAGCATCGACTCCATCGAGGGCTCCTCCCTCTATCATCTTCAGTGCTCCGTTTCCGCCTTCCTCTGCCGGCTGGAAGATTAGGCGAACCTTTCCGCTCAGCCCGTCCGCATGCTCTGCTATTATCTTCGCAGCTCCAAGGAGCATGGCAGTGTGAGCATCGTGGCCGCAGGCGTGCATCTTTCCGGGAATTTTCGACCTGTAGGGAACGTTGTTCTCTTCCTGGACAGGCAGAGCGTCCATATCCGCGCGGAGGGCTATAGTCTTCTCCCCTTTGCCGATGTCTGCTATTATTCCAGTGCCGACGCGCTTTATTTTGTATCCCCACTCACGCAGGTGCTCCTCGACGATTCTGGAAGTCCGCTCCTCTTCGTATTTTAGCTCTGGATGCATGTGAAAGTCCCTTCTCCAGGCTATTATCTCATCCTTAATTTTCAGGGCCTCCTCAATGGGGTTCATGGTATCACCGCATTAACCTCGACAAACACCCATATTAGCTTTTCGATGCCCATCTAAAGAGACCAAAAAATTTATAAATCCACCCTGATAGGTGATTACGGCGTCGATGGGAAGTGGGCCGGTAGCTCAGCCTGGTATGAGCGCCGCCTTGGCAAGGCGGAGGCCCCGGGTTCAAATCCCGGCCGGTCCACCATCCTTGGGTTGGGCCCGTGGTCTAGACTGGTTATGACGCCACCCTGACAAGGTGGAGGTCCGGGGTTCGAATCCCCGCGGGCCCACCAGAAAACAAAACTCTTCTGGCGAGAGGTTTCATCGAAGATTGTATGTTGCTTCTAAATTTGATAGTTCTCCAGGTAGAGTTCCCCTGTTAAAACAGGAAAAGCCCGGTGTTTCACTGTTGTCGTTGCCCTTTAAGCGTCTAAAATTGGGAAACTTCCCGGCGTGTTGAGACGAAAGTCTCAACATGCGAAGCAAAGGGTTGACAGGATAAGGTTTATAAGATTCCTTCCTTACCAACCGTGAGGCGAGACCGGTGGAGCGAGAGATAACCGAGGAAAAGCTCCAGAAGTACTTTAGAATCACCGAGGAGGCGCTTAGGACGCTTGAGATAGCTGTCCACGAAAAGAGTCTTTTGAGGAGCGTTGCGGAGGACTTCCTCACTATGGCGAGGAGCTATTTTGAAGACGCTAAATACTACTACAAGAAAGGCGACTATGTAACGGCTTTCGCCGCGCTCAACTACGCCCACGGCTTTATCGATGCCGGGGTAAGGCTCGGAGTCTTTAGGGGAGAAGACGATAGGCTATTTGCTTTTGGCTGAGAGGTGAGAGCGATGGGAGATTACGTAGTCGTTTTGGAGGCGCCGATTATAGTCAGGGACGTTGAAACGAGTGAGGATGCCATAAACGTTGCTGTCTCGAAGGTTGCCAAAGCGCTCAACAAGGAAAAGCTCGACTTCGTGAGGGTGGAGATTGGCTACTCCCAGTGCCCGGTCTGCGGCGCCCACTTCGAGAGCGCTTTCGTGATCGGTTCGGTCGGACTCGTAGGCATGTACCTCACGATTAAGGTTTACAATGCCCAGACCATAGAGCACGCCGAGAGGATAGCGAAGGCCGTCATCGGGAAGGCCCTCAAGAAGGTTCCGCTCAAGGTTTATGAAATTAGGGAGCTGACCGAAGAGGAAGAGGGTGAAGGAGTAGAGTTTGAGGAATAATCAGACGCTTTCTTCCTCTTTTGTGCCCTCCATGTAAACCATCAGTGCCCCTGCACTGTTCAGCAGGTATCTGATGGTCCCCGTGAGTAGCATCAGCAGTAGCGTTCCAATCCCGAGATAGTACTCGTACTGAAATACCATTAGTGCGTCCACCACTGCGAAGCCCAGCCCGAGGGTTAAGTAGCCGCCAGGGTTTGTCTTCGCGACCCTCCAGATTTCCCCAACGGGACCTATCTTTTTCGTGAAATAGTATGCAGGGATCACGAGAACAAATGCTGGGACCGCGAGAATCGAGGCTATCACCGTCCCAAAAGGTCCGAATATTGCTATGGGAATCGCGAGAAGTATGAGGACTATCAACACCACGACGAACGTTATTGCCTCTGACACAACGAGGCCAGGAAGTGCGTGGAGGCCCTTTAGAACCGAGTCTTTTATGCCCAACTTATCTAATTCGCCCCGGCCAATGCGGACGGCCAGGTCGATAAGGGCGTAGCTGAAGACTATGACGGCGAGGAACGCAAAGATAACAAAGGCAACAAAGCCAGGCAGTTCTTCTCTCAGGCTCTCTTTGACTTGAAGGTATTCCCCGTAGGTGTCTCGGTAGACGTGCATTCCACAGCAGGAAGTTGTTGGTTCCCCTGGGCGGTAGTACTCGTCGTTGCAGGTGAATCCGTGCTCACCGAAGAAGTCGGGGTCAACATCGTAAACCTCGTGGCAGACTATCGCTTCGTTCTCCTTTCCCATCTGCCTTTCCACGTCCTTGAGCCGGCTGTAATCATCCAGAAATCCGCTGATAAACGGAAAAGGTATTGCGTATGTTACGAGGATCGCAATGACCATGAGTGCTATGAACTTCCTATTCTTAAGGGTTCCATTAACATTAAAGTTATAAGTTTCCATAGTACACCCCAGCATAGTACAAACTCGCAACTCTTAAACTTTTCTTCAGTTTCAGCCCGGACCTCAACAAAGCTTTTAAGCACTCACTAATCAACCAACGACATAACCGGTGGAGGTTTTGCCATGGCCAAGTTCATATTTGTAACCGGTGGTGTGGTTAGCGGTCTTGGAAAGGGTATAACCAGCGCTTCTCTTGGTATGCTCATGAAGGCCAGGGGTTTCAAGACGACGAACATTAAAATTGACCCTTACCTGAACTACGACGCTGGAACTATGAATCCCTATCAGCATGGTGAGGTCTTCGTCCTTGACGATGGCGGAGAGGTTGACCTCGACCTCGGCAACTACGAGCGCTTCTTGGACACGAGCCTTACCTTCGACCACAACATCACCACCGGCAAGATTTACTCAGCCGTCATTGAGAAAGAAAGAAGAGGGGATTACCTCGGCGCCACCGTTCAGGTCATACCGCACATCACCAACGAGATAAAGGAGCGCATAAGGGAGATAGCGAGGGACTACGATGTCGTCGTCGTTGAGATAGGCGGAACCGTCGGCGACATCGAGAGTATGCCGTTCCTTGAGGCGGCAAGGCAGATGCAGCTTGAAGAAGGCCGGGATAACGTTGCCTTCGTGCATGTAACCTATGTCCCCAAGCTCCGCGTTGTCGGTGAGCAGAAGACCAAGCCGACCCAGCACAGCGTCAAGGAGCTCAGGAGCTTGGGAATCCAGCCCGATGCCATAGTTGCCCGTTCTGAAGACCCACTCGAGGAGGGTGCGAGGAGGAAGATAAGCCTCTTTACAAACGTTCCACCGGAGGCCGTTATAAGCGCCTACGATGTCGAGGACACTTACGAGGTTCCACTCATGCTTGAGAAGGAGGGCCTTGCGAGATACATCACCAAGAGGCTCGGTCTTCCTGAGAGGGAGCCCGAGCTAGATGCCTGGCGCGAGATGGTGGAGAGGTACAAATCTCTCACTGACACCGTTGAGATAGCAATCGTTGGCAAATACGTCAAGCTCTCCGACTCGTATCTCAGCATAAAGGAAGCTCTGAAGCACTCCAGCGTAGCCAACGACGTCAAGGTCAAGATCCGCTGGGTAGAGGCAGAGGACGTTGAGAAACATGGGGTTAAGCTCCTCGAGGGTGTGGACGGAATAATCGTCCCTGGCGGCTTTGGGGCGAGGGGAACTGAGGGCAAGATGATGGCGATAAGGTACGCGAGGGAGAACGACATACCCTTCCTTGGCATATGCTTCGGTTTCCAGCTGACGGTTGTCGAGTTTGCGAGGAACGTTCTCGGTCTTAAGGGAGCTCACTCGACGGAGATCGACCCGCAGACACTCTATCCCGTCGTTGACCTCATGCCGGAACAGAGGGAACTCGACAAGCTCGGCGGAACCATGCGCCTTGGTGCTTATCCGGTCAAGATAAAGCCAAATACCCTCGCAAGGGAGCTCTATGGCAAGGAGCTCATCTACGAGCGCCACAGACACAGGTGGGAGGTCAATCCCGAGTTCATCGAGCGCTTCGAGAAAGCCGGCCTCGTCTTCAGCGGCGTGGCTGGAGACGACGAGAGGAGGATGGAGATACTCGAGCTTCCGGAAAAGCGCTACTTCATAGCAACGCAGTTCCATCCCGAGTTCAAGTCGAGGCCGATGAACCCGGCGCCTGTCTTCAGGGGGCTCGTAAAAGCAGCAAAAGAAAAGAAGTTTGGGGATTAAATTTCTATTCCCAGCTCTGCCAGCTCTTCATCAACTTTTTTCAGCTCTTCCATTCTCTGGAGCTCCCTGTAGAAGGCAACCCCGCCGGCCCAGAGGAAGAAGTATAGCAGGGCGTCGAAGGGTGCCTGCACGAAGGCTGAAACGTAGGGAGCCAGGTTCTCCGGAAGCGTGAGCTGGATTATGAAAGCCAGAGGGCTGGCTATGATGGCGATGCCTATGGCTGCGACACCCAGCAGGGCGCCGAATCCAACGGTTGAGAGGACGTTCCTGAACCCTAAGCCGAAGGCCTCGAAGGCGGCCCCTATGGTGCCCTTGTCCGCGTAGAGGGGGATTGCCATAGAGGAGAGTCCCAAAGTGAAGGCCAGAACCAAGAACAAAAGAACCACGCCAATCAGTATGAGCACGGCTCCAGCCGGGAGGAACAGCGCCCCCACAACCATTGGAATGGCCGCGACGCCTATGAAAACGAGCATTATGAGGCTATAGATTATGTTTATCACCAGCACTCCCGGAAAATGTTTGAGTCCATCCGCAAGCAGTTCGCCGAGGCTGTAGTCCTCATCGTTAAGGTACGTGAAAATGCCCTTTGTTATCCCGTACTCAACGATCGAACTTAGAACGATGGTTATGATGAGGTAAATCATCAGGCCTTTGAGAAACTCAATCAGCATGTCCATCTCGTCTTCCGTTATCGGCGTCCCGTACTCCTCGACTATGACATTGCCCTTTTGGATGGAGGTCTGATTGTATGTGTACTCAAAGTCGCTTGGTATTAGATATACTGACAGCAGGGCTAGAATGAGCGTCATTGTCAGAACGAGGAGGTAGAGCCTTTTGTTGGCGAGAACTATCGAAAAGGTCTTTGTGAAGGCATCTATAGCTCCCATACCACCACCCGATGGAGTAATGGGGACAAGGCTTTAAAAATTCTTCCAGAAAAGCTTATAAACGAACCGCCCAAAGTGGCGATAGGTTGAAGATTAAGCTCATGAGGTGAGATAAATGGCTATCTGGCAGGGAAGGTCACTCAAGAAGCCTTCAGGTGGAAGGATTATCCTCGCTAGGAAGAAGAGGAAGAGGGAGCTTGGAAGGGAGCCCGCTTTCACGAAAGTTGCCGAGGGCAGGGAAAAGAAGAAGATAATCAGAACCTACGGTGGCAACAGGAAGGTCAGGCTCATTGAGGCCCTCTACGCCAACGTCTTCGACGGTGGCAAGGGCAAGAAGGTTAAGGTACTCAGAGTCGTTGAGAACCCGGCCAACAGGCAGTACGTTAGGAGGAACATCATCACCAAGGGTGCCATCATCGAGACTGAGATCGGCAGGGCCATCGTTACCAGCAGACCCGGCCAGCATGGCGTCGTTAACGCCGTCCTCATCAAGGAGGAAAACGCCTGATTTCTCCTTCTTCCTCTGGATGTGCCCTTTTAGCTTTCCTTTAGATGTTCGGTTCTGACGTCTTTGTGTCAACTTTTCATGAGTTCCAAACCCTTATATGGTATGGCGACCAATTTACAGTGATGGTGTCCTATGGAGAATGAATATTCCCGAGCTGAGAAGATACTTGCAACCCTTTTTGTCATTTTCCTCCTTCTGGCGAGCATCAACTTTCTTCGCGAGCTTGAACGCATCCCTGCGGAGCCAGACTATTCTGATTACCAGACCAAGTACGGAATAGACGAGCTCCTCGACAATCAGAGCAGGCTACTTACCCTGGAACGGGAGTTATTTAAAATGTATCAAGTGGCCGAGGACAACCTGACTGAGGCGGAGAGGGTTTACCTCTTCAAGCGCGAGGAGTACCGCCTGGCCATTGAGAGTGGCAATGCCACGGAGGAGCTGAGGCAGGAATACCTTCAGGCAAAGGAGAACTACGAAAGGGCATACGCGAGGTATTTAGCAGCTAAAGGCGCTTATGGAGAGGTCCACCGGCAGTGGATGGAGCTGAATGCGCTTATAGGCGAGATGAACGCAAAAATCTGGGACGAGTACAATCGGGAGTATCAGATTTACAGGCTCAAAGTCCTGGCGCTAAAGCTCCTCTTCGCCCTGCCGATTTTCATAATCTCATTCCTGCTCTTCAGAAAGCGCAGGAACATCTACACAACCTCTCTGATAGCCTACTCTTCACTGCTGCTCATCTACCTAATCCTCTCAGCGATATGGAGCACGATCCAGATGATAGGGCTGAGTCTGTTCGGGGCAGGAGCTTCAGCTGCGGCGCTCTACTACCTGAGGAAGGAGTACCTCAAGCCTGAGAGGGTTTACAGACGCAGGATAGGACAGAACAGGTGCTACCGCTGTGGATTTTCGGTTAAGGATGACTACCTCTACTGCCCCAACTGCGGGGCAAGGCTGAAGGAAAAGTGCGAGAACTGTGGGGCAATGAGACCGCTCTATCTGGAGTTCTGCCCCTACTGCGGCGTCAAGGTTGAGAAGATGGGAAAAGAGAGCTAGAATTCCTCTTCCCTGAACTTCTTCAGCTCCTTCTCCATTATTTTCCGTGCCTGCTCCTCGACCATTGGCTGTACCAACTCTATGACGCGTCTCTTGAGCTCGTCTAGCCCCTCGCCGTTCAGCGCTGAAATCCTCAGCGGCTCAAGGCCTTTACTCTTAACGAACTCCTCGACCTGCCTAATCTTCTCCTCGTCGGCGATGTCCACCTTGTTGAGGACAACTATGAACGGGAAGTCTTTGAACTCCTCGTAGATTTCCTCGAAGAGGTGCATCTGCTCCTCAATGGGGAAGCCGCAGTACTCTGACGGGTCGAAGATATAGACTATCACTCTCCCAAGGTGCTTCAAAGCGAGAATTGCCTGCCTCTCGATTTCGTTCCTCTCGCTCAGCGGCCTGTCGAGCAGTCCCGGGGTATCAATGACTTGGTACTTGAGGTAGTGCTCCTCGAACTGGCCGACATTTATGCCCTTTGTGGTGAACGGGTAGCTGGCAACTTCAGGCTTCGCGTTAGTCAGGGCCCTCAGCAAAGTACTCTTGCCAACGTTTGGGTGGCCGGCTATGACAACGGTTGGAAGTTCCAGATCAACGACCGGTAAATCTTTGAGGACGTTTCTTGCCTGGTTGAGGTACTCAAGGTCGTCTCCTATCTCCTTAATAACGTCTGCAACTCTTCCGTAGAACTGCCTTCTAAGCTTGGCTATTTCTTCAGGGTCTCTGGAGTAGCGTATCTTTTCAACGTATCTCTGCTCAAGGTTCCTTATAGTCTTTATCGCCCAGTTGACGTGGGCCAGCGAGCGGTGGAACTGGTCCCGGTCAACGAGCGTGTCAACCAGGTCCTGGTAGAACTTCGGAAGCGTCGAAACGCCCGGCGTTCTGTCGAGTATCTTTCTGAGGTTGTCCCTTACTACATTGGAGACCGTTCTGACCCTAAGCTCCTCCCTTTGCCGAGCTTTCATTACCCGGTTGCCCTTGGGGGTAAATGCTGATGCGGCTTTTTCAGCCCTTCGGAAGGCTTTATCGATGAGCTCATCAGCAGTAAGGACAGTTGGCATCTTCTCGAATGGGTTCTTCATCTCTCTCACCTCTCCTTTTCTCTCGCGGTGGTTAGCTTTTCGGCGGGGTATTTAAAGGTTCGCTAGAGCTCTACCGTTTTGCCCACGTGGAGGGGTTCTATTCTATCCCCAAGTCTCGCCTTCAGATAGGCGTAGGAGTCTATGCCCGTACAGTGGCCTGCGTACAGCTTCTCGGCGTCAATTCTCTCAACTACGTCATCAAGGAGTTCTTTGCTCGCACCGAGGAGATGCAGCCCTCCGATTAGGGCTTTAACGGGCTTCCCCAAAACGTCTTCGGCGTGCCAGGCTATGTTAAGAACTCCGGAATGGCCGCAGCCAGTGATAACTGCAGCGCTCTCTCCCAGGTCGACTATGAGAGCGATGTCGTCCCTAACGGGGTCTTTGATGAGCTCCCCTTTATCTTCGAGATAACCTACCGCCCTGTCCCAGGCTCTTCTCTCGATTTCGCCGGAGCTGATGAAGCCGGACGCGAACTCGAGGGGCTTCTCGCTTAAAATAAACTCGGCTCCAAGAGCTTCAAGCTCTTCCCTCGTGAACGGAATCCCTATATCGCGCCTGTGTGGCTTAAGTGCTATTCTCCTCCGGAATATCTCTGGATGAGCTATCACCTTGATAGGTTTTCCCCTCGCTTTGAGGAACACTTTAAGCCCGCCCGTGTGGTCGTAGTGACCGTGGGTGATGAATATGTAATTGATTTTTCTTGGTTTTACTCTGAACTCCTCCATGTTGTTGAGAAGGATCCTCCCGTCCATTCCAGTATCAACGAGAACCCTAACTCCCCGGTGTTCCACCAGGGCAGAGAAGCCATGAGCCCCGAGGAGGCCCTTTTTAAAACCCGAGTTATTTTCGTAGAGAACCGTCAGTTTCATATCACTCCCTCGAAAAGTTTATGTTCCCGTAGGGTTAAAACCTTTCATGTGGTCACCATGATATATCTGACTGAATACTACCTCCCCCTGATTTCGGGCATCATCGTTGCACTGTCCTCGTGGTTTCCAATCAGCCCCGAAGGGTATTCTGTAAACCTAATGCTCCAGAGTATTGATCCGCTGTACGAAAGCTACCTTGTCCCCGCTTATCTGGGGATTCTGTTCGCTATCCTGTTCCATTTTCGAGAGAAAATAGCTACGGGCGCCCAAAAGGCTATCAGGATGAGCATTGACCCGGATGGAAAGTTCGTCTTTTATTCCTCGCTGTTTACAGTTTTCATCGGGTATCCGGTGGTTGTGGGACTTCCGGAAATCCTCAGCCCAAAGACCGCGGACATAATTAACGCCATCATTGGCCTGGTCATGATTACCGCCGGACTTTTAATGGCCAGACGCGTTAGCGTCCCTCTGAGGGGCGTTGATGATTGTCTCCGAGAGCATGAGGATGAACCCACGCTCATCGACTCCCTGGTTGTCGGTTTGGCCCAGGGAATTTCTCTTATTGGGGGCATATCGAGGAGCGGACTCACTTTAACGGTCCTCCTGAGCACGGGGGCGAGCGTAAAACGCGCCCTTGAGCTGAGCTTTCTCGTCGCCCCGCTGTACCTCATTATGCGGCTTGCGTTTATAGAGAGCTGGGATCCGGACCTCCCAGTGGCCCTTCTCTTTACCGCATTCCTCGCATCTTTCGCTACAAGCATTCTCACGATGAACCTCCTTCTCAGGCTCGCGGAGTCCTTGAATAGGAGGACCTTCCTTATACTCTTCGGTTCAATCGCGGTGATTGTCTGTATCTTGGGGGTGATCCTTTGAAGGCTGTAGTGCTCGCCGCTGGAAAGGGTGAAAGGCTGAGGCCCCTCACAGACGACAGACCGAAAGTTGTACTCAAGGTTGCCAACAGGCCGATAATCGAGTACGTTCTCGAAAACCTTGACCCGTTTGTGGACGAGTTCATCCTGATAGTCAGATACCAGAAAGAGAAGCTGATTGAAGCCCTCGGAGATGAGTTCAACGGAAAGCCGATAACCTACGTTGACCAGCTTGAAGGGGAAGGAACTGCCAAGGCCATGGAGTCAGCTAAGGATTATATTGAAGGAGAAGAGTTCATAGTTGCCAACGGCGATATCTACTTCGAGATAGATGGCATTAAGGAGCTCATCCAGGCATTCAAGAAGGAAAAGGCAGATGCTGCAGTGCTGGTTAAAGAGTTCGAGGATCTGAGTCACTTCGGAAAGATAGAGGTGGATGGAAACCTCGTCAAGGCTGTGCTGGAAAAGCCCGGAAAGGTCTCCGGTTACGCTAATCTCGGTGTCTATATCTTCAAGCCCGATGTTTTTGAATTCATCTCAAAAACGCCGCTGAGCAAGAGAGGGGAGTACGAGATAACCGACACACTGAACCTTATGATAAAAGCCGGAAAAAAGGTAACCTACGCGGCCTATTCCGGCTACTGGAACGACGTTGGAAGACCGTGGAACCTCCTCGAGCTCAATGAGTACCTCCTAAAGAATAAGCTGAGGCACGAGATTAAGGGCATAGTGGAGGAAGGTGCGACTCTCGTTCCCCCTGTTGAGATTGGTGAGGGAACCATCATTAGGAGCGGTGCCTATATCATCGGCCCAGTGAAGATTGGAAGGAACTCTCGTATCGGCCCAAACTGCTTCATAAGGCCATACACGAGTATAGGTGACAACTGCCACATAGGCAACGCCGTCGAAGTTAAGAATTCCATAATCATGGATCACAGCAACGCTCCCCACATCAACTATGTGGGAGACTCGATAATTGGAGAAAACACAAACCTTGGCGCTGGAACGATCACTGCAAACCTCAGACATGATAAAGGCAACATAAAAGTCGAGATAAAGGGCAAACTCGAGGACTCTGGAAAGAGAAAGCTTGGGGCGATAATAGGCCACAACGTCAAGGTGGGCATAAACGTGACCATCTACCCTGGCAGGAAGATAGGCAGCAACTCCTTCGTCGGGCCGGGGGTTGTTGTGGATAAGAACATACCAAGCAACAGCCTCGTGGTAGTGAGACAGGAGAAGGTGGTGATGGAAAGATGATTTGGGGGGATATTATCCCACATGTTAACTTTCTTTCAAGATGGTTGCTGTTTTTTGCCGTGGCGTACAAGACGTATCAAACCAAGGAAAAGGGCTGGGCGCTGTTGAGTGCTGCCTTTTTCATTAATGCTCTCGATGTTGAGAGCTACATTTTTGACCCCCTAGGTATTGAACTAAGCTCTGAGGCCTACAGAATCGTCTCCGAGATCCCCAACTTCTTCATAGCGACTCTACTTATCTGGGGAGCAATTCATTTAAAGTACGAGGTGAGCAAGTTAAAACACATTGTGTATCTCTCAGTGTTTCTGGTTGCCTCGTATGTATGGTTGCTTCTCTTAGCCACTAATGTCTTTGGGGATAACTTTATCCTGAGCTCCCTCTTTCCGTCCTTTGCCTATGGCGGAGCCCTTATATACTTCGGCTTGGTGCTGAAACGCCATAAGATTTCAGGCCATGGTATAGATGCACTGTTTCCATGGGGCTTGATACTCCTTGGAGCTTTGAACCTCACGTATCCGTTTACCAGGAATCTCGATCAGTTCGTTCCAGTAGGATTTTCTCTTGGCGCTCTTTTCAGACTCATAGCCGCTGTGGGGGCAATCAAATTTGTGTTCAACCCTTTTCCCCATATTGAAGTTTCAGGTAAGCAGGATATTCCCTCGGGAGCTTTTCTTTATTATACAAAAGATGACGTCTCTGGGAAGTTTGGCAAGTGGGAAAGCAAGTCAGGACTGGTTATGATAACACGCGAGGATATCAACAGGCTCAAACAGTGGATAAATCCCAAAGCTACAGTATTTTGGATAACAAGGGCCAAGGAAGGCAGGCTGCATGACTCTCCTGCGATCTATGCCATAAGCCCAACTAAGATAGACATACTTATGGATTTTATAGCCAAAGCATTGCAAGGAGGCTACAGTATCGTCTATATAGACGCCATTGAGTACCTCATTCTAGAGAATGGCTTTGAGAACGTCTTTAAGTTCCTTCTAAACATAAAAGACAGAGTGCTGACTAGAGGGGGGACAATGATACTGGTAGTGGATCCCAATGCCCTGGAAACGTTCCACAGAAAAATGCTGGAAAGAGAATTTTCAGGGGATTGAGCCCCTTTCAATCCAGTCCCATCTTTTCAAGGAAGCGCTTGTAGTAGTGAGTGTCCTTCTCGAGCTCGGCCTTCTGGAGGAGCTGCCTCTCTATTGCCCTCAGGGCATCGTGAACAGCCTGTATTGCTCCCCAGGTTTCTCCGGTCGCGATGAAGATGCCTCTGTCGGTAACTACTCTCATCCTTGCCTGATAGAGGTAGACTCCCCTGAACTTCTCGCTGAAGCGCCGGATGTGGAGGTATATTATACCCTCATTGCCTAGCAGGTCTTCATAGCCATCCACGAAGCGTTTGATGTCCTCTATAATTCTCTCTCTGGTGAAGTCGCTCAGTAGGGCGGCGTCTCCTCCGAGCTGGAGGTAGAATCTTGCTTCCTTCTCGACCATCCTTGAAATCGGCAGGAGCAAATCCTTGATGGTAAGGATGCCTTTAACTTTCTCGTTCTCATCTACAATGATAAGGCCATCGATGTTGTTGTCTATCATTATTGCAACGGCTTCTTGGACAGTGGCATCGGGCAGTATGGTAATGACGCCCCTTATCATGACCTCCCTGAGCTGGGTCGAGAAGGGCGGTATCTTCTCGCCGACGAGTTCACCAGTCTGAGCCCTGAAGCGCGGCTTTATAAACCTGACTATGAGGTCGTGGAGCGTAACGAGGCCATCAAGCTTACCCTCTTCGTTTACGATGGGTATCCTTGATATAGAGTGGTCGCGCATCGCCGCTAAGGCTTTGGCAACCGTGTCGTCTGGCTTGAGAGTGATGACGTCCTTCGTCATGAACTCCTCTACCTTTCTCTTTCCGAACTCTTCCTTAGCGATCCTGTCCAGGAGCATTAAATCGCTTATGACTCCAATTATTTCAGCTTTGCTCTCCCCAACCGGAAGGGAACGCAGGTCAACCTCAATCATAAGTTTGGCGGCCTTGCTTAGATCCTCATCCGGTTTGATAACTGGAGCGGTCTTATAAACATCCTTAACCTTAGCCTTGGTGGGATCCCACTTGAGGTGGGAGTGTATAATAAGGTCTTGAGTCAGGACACCCTTGTATACGTCTCCGTCGAAGACCAGAATAAGGTCGGGGTCTTCCTTCTCAAAGATGCCAATCGCCTCAGAAAGCGGGGCGTTGATGTCTATCTTCTGGAACTTGTCGGTCATAACCTCCTGCACAAGAATACCGACCATTTCTGCCACCTCCTTCATTTTATTATTAGGGCGCCCAATAATTTAAACCTTTGCAATCCCGACCCGATAGGTTTTAGTTAAGTTAAGTTAATAAATTTTTCGCGGAAAGGTTTATAAAACTCGCACGAGAACTCCAAACCGCGCCGGGGTAGCCTAGCCTGGGAAGGCGCGGGACTCGAGATCCCGTGGGCGTCCGCCCACCAGGGTTCAAATCCCTGCCCCGGCGCCATCTGCCGAGCCCGTTGGGGTCTTTTCCTTCCTTACACTTCCTTCCAAAGCTATTCTTGGGGAAATTAAAGGGTAGAAAAGAGGCTTTCAGTCAGGTGGTTATGTAAGCCCCCTCCTTCTCGACTATGACAGTGTGCTCGAACTGAGCAACGAGACCGCCGCGGACTTCCCTCAGTATCGGGTAGCTGTATATCGCCCCAACTCTATCGAGCTGGGCTAGGGCTAACTTAAGCTGGCCTTCGGGCATAAACCCCTGGAGCCACCGGTATGCGAAGGGAAGGCCGTTGTACTCCCTCTTTATGTGCATGAGCACTCTTCTTGCCTGGGCCATCCTCACTGGCCTGTCTCTGAGATACATAAAAATCAGTGCCGGCGGAACCTCAATGACCTGTCCTGCCCCAGTTGTGGCAAAGGGCTCTATTGCTATCACGTCGCCCTCCTTCAGCACGTAGCTGTCCGCTGGACGGTAGATGTTGGGGATTGAGATACCGGCGTGGAGTTTATATCTCTCTATCTTGTGACCGCTGAGGTTCACTATCGGGTTGAAGCCGTATCCTCTAATGGTTTCTTCTATGGCCTTTCCAATCTCGTTTATCTTGATTCCGGCGCGGATGATGTTTATAGCGTTCTCGAGAGCCTCTCTCGCAGCTATCATCAGGTCGTCCTCTTCCATTCCGACCCGGAAGGTCAGGGCGGTGTCGGCTATATAACCATCAACGTGAACCCCAATGTCAACCTTTAGGTAGTCGCCCTCCTTTAGAACGGTCTCGTCGCCCTTGTAGGGCGTGTAGTGTGCCGCTATCTCGTTTATCGAAAGGTTGCACGGAAAGGCAGGCTTTCCGCCGAGCTCGATTATTCTTCTCTCCACGAACTCGGCTATATCATAAAGCTTTGTCCCTGGCTTTATTAGGCTAATTACTTCTTTCTTGACCTGTCTGGCTATCTCTCCAGCTTTTATGAGGGCCTCCCTTTCATCCACGTTCTATCACCAGGATAAGAAAGCAGTCCCCGCCCTTAAACCTTTCCACCCAGGAAAAACCTTTTATTTGGTGCAGACCCTACCTCTACGGTGGGCCCATGCTCGAGCTTGGCAAGTACATCAATGTATCAGACGATCTCTTCGTAGTCAAAAACCTGATAGGTGCAATCCTCCAGGGCGTCGGTCTTGCCTATCTCTTCCCGATACTGCTGGCCTGGTTTTATCCCGATGAAATCGACTACGTAATCTACTTTGCAATCCCTGGGATATTTAGTATCCTCTTTGGCGCATGGCTCGCGAGACACATGGGGAAGATTGAGGACGTCAATTTGAGACAGGCGATGGTCTCAGCAGCTTTTACATGGCTCTTTGCGTCTTTTATAAGCGTCGTCCCCTTTATGGCTATTGGAGGAATGTCGTTCGTTGATTCTTACTTCGAGAGCATGTCTGCTTGGACTGGGACTGGACTCACCATGATGAGCAACCTCGAGAGCTATCCCCACATTCTCCTCTTCTGGCGCTCTTGGATGCAGTGGCTGGGTGGAATTGGTATCGTCCTTGTCGCCCTTACTATACTCATCCGTCCGGGGGTCGCAGCGGCGAGGCTTTACAGAGCCGAAGCTAGGAGCGAGAGAATCCTGCCGAACCTCGTCAACACATCGAAGGTTATTTTCGAGATTTACTTCGTTCTCACCCTGGTAGGTGTCTACCTCTACTATCTCAATGGCATGCCACTTTTTGATGCCATCATACACGCTATGACTGGCCTTGGCACGGGTGGTATGAGCAGCCACGACCTGAGCATAGGCTACTTCAACAGCACCGCAATAGAGGCAGTCACGATTTTCCTCATGATAATGGGTGCCGTTAACTTCACAGTTCACTACAGGGTCTTCCGGGACAGACACCTGAAGCCCTTCTTTGAGGACGTCCAGGTTCGCTACATGTTCGTGTTCCTCCTCCCGACAATAGCGGTAATGGCCTTCAGCCTTGCCCAGATCGGCGATGCCATTGGCGATGCCCTCAGACAGGCGGTCTTCCATGCGGTTTCTGCTATAACCTGTACTGGATTCGGGATAGCGGATCTCAGCAAATATCCCGAACTGGCCAAGTTCATGATAGGAATACTCATGGTCATAGGAGGCGGTGCTGGAAGCACTGCAGGCGGTATAAAGCTCATCCGAGTTACACTGATGTACGAAAGCCTCAAATGGACGATTCAAGGTGCGATACTGCCTAGGGGTGCGATAATCAAGAGGAAGGTTGGGAACTACCTATTCAGCGACGAAGATGTTCAGGAGGTCATGAGCTTCACCATGACGTACTTTGCATTCCTTCTCATCGGAACTGTCTACACTATGGTTCGCCTTGGGACGAGTCTCGTTGATTCCTTCTTTGAGGTGGCTTCTGCCCAAGGAAACGTCGGTCTCAGTGTGGGCATCACGTCTCCAAGTCTTCCCGTTGACATGAAGATTCTCCTCATCCTCCACATGTGGATAGGCAGGCTGGAGATATTCTCAACGCTGGTGTTCATAATAAGCGTCTTCTTCCTCGCCCCCAGGGTGGTGGGCAAAAGATGAACGTGATAACCGTTGAGAACCTTAGCTTCAGGTACAGAAGGGCAAAGGAGTATTCCCTGAGGGATGTTAGCTTTGAAGTCAAGAGAGGTGAGCTCCTTGGAATAATCGGCCCGAGCGGGAGCGGGAAGTCGACGCTCTGTCTGACGCTTAACGGTATAATTCCCCACTCGATAAGGGGTGACTTTTCTGGGGAAGTCATCGTCCGAGATCCTGGAACGGGAGAGGAGTATAACACCATAGAAACCCCAGTTGCGAAGCTTTCAGCCGTTGTCGGACTAGTTCTCCAGAACCCCGAGAGCCAGCTCTTCAGCATGACAGTCGAGGAGGAGATAGCATTTGGCCTGGAAAATCTCGGCCTGGACCGGAACGAGATAATGAGGCGCCTTCGCTGGGTGCTTGAGGTTTCTGGTCTTAAAGGTCTTGAGAAGGAGTTCCCCCCCAACCTGAGCGGCGGCCAGAAGCAGCGCTTGGCGATAGCGGCTGTCCTAGCAATGAAGCCTTCAGTCTTGGTTCTCGATGAGCCAACCTCCCAGCTCGATCCCGTGGGGAGAAATGAGGTTTTGGGACTCGTTTTACTCCTCAGGAAGGAGCATGGAATCACAGTCGTCTTGGTGGAGCATCATACGGATTACATACTCCGCTTCGCAGACAGGATAATCGTCATGGATAAAGGATCGATAGTACTCGAGGGGAAGCCCCGGGAGATAGCGGGGGAAGCCGAAACTCTTAGGAGACTCGGTATAAATCTTCCCCCAAGCCTTGAGATATCTTACGAACTTAAAAAGAGGGGTTTAATAAGCCGGCTGGCTCTCACTGAGGAGGAACTTCTCTCCGGGATAAGATCTCTCTGAGGTTTAAGGCCTCACCAAGGAGTGAGTGCTTCAGATCGTATAGCTTGAGCATGAGCTCGAACCTAGCATCGGGGTCTTCTACTTTCTCCGCCATTTTAAAGGCCTCCTCAAGTATTCTGAGAGCTTCCTCTCTGTTCTGTGTTCCCTCTATGGAGGCTATGTAGTAGAGCGCCATGGCCTTGTGGAAGGGGCTGGCAATGTGTTTAATTATCAGCTTTGCCTTCTCTTCCTCTCCTGTGCGGTAGAACATCTCCGCCAGATGTACAAGGACAACATCGAGCTTCTCAGGCTCGCGGACCATCTTCATGGCATAGCCTGCCTTGTCCAGGAGGCCTAGTCTTATCAGGTTCATCAGTATCTCCCTGATTATATCATCGTGGTTTTCTGCCAAGTTAATGGCCGTGCGAAGGGCTATGTCTCCGTTGAGTTCGTCATCGAGCCGGTAGAATAGAATTGCCAGATCAGCCATCAGCAGTGCCCGATACCGAGGATTGAAGAGGGCGTTGACTACGGGTATCGTCTCCTTTATTCTCTCCCGCGTTCTGCTGACATCTTCCTCGTTTAGTGTGCCGGTTTGCTCCCCCTCGTCCAGTTGCTCCACGATGGAGCGTATTACCATTCTCAGGGCCAGGAAGATGTTGTGCTCCTTCTCAAGGTTCTTTATCTGTTCTAGAGCCTTGTCTATCTCCTTCATTTTGAGGCATTCCTCAATTTCCTCTAGGATTTCGAGCTCGGACTTCTTTTCCTTCTCGCCTATGATGGATTTGAAAAAATCATCCAGCTTCCCCATGATCCACCTCCTTCTCAAGCATCAGCTCAAGGTAGGAACGCCTCTCGAACTTCTTGACCCCGAGGGAGGCCAGTATCTCCCTCAGTACTCTAACGGTCTCCTCCACGACCTCCTCGCTCTCAGCCAGCGCTTCTATCTCGATGAACTTTCCGAGACCCTCAACCTCGTCGAGTGCTATGACGATGCCCTTATCGACGTAGTACTTCTCCCTGGTTTTCTCGACGGTCAGCACCTCTTTGAAGCCTAGACTCTCAAGGATTTCTGTATGCTTGTCCGGATCGCTCAAGAGGATCTCTATCTCCTTTCTCGTCTTCGAATTGGGATCGATTTTCGGCCCTTTATAGGTCATAAGGGCCTCGAAGTGCCCGTTGAAGCGTCTTATCCTGATCCTTAAAGCTTCGTCCGTCTTGGCAAAGTCCCGACAGGGATGCTGAAAGTAGGTGTCCTCGTGGTACTCCCTTCTTATCAGCTTGAAGTTCTCTCTCACCCTCTCAAACACTTCGTCGTCTGCATAGCCCTTAACCTCTATCTCTATCATCTTCCAACCCCCAAGTTCCTCTCAAGCTTCCTCAGGCAGGTGGGACAGTAGAGCGGCCCCTTAACGTCTGTATCAATAATCGAGTTTGAGAAATGCATGACGCATTCTCTGTTCGGACAGTGGGAAAGACCAAAGACGTGCCCGAGCTCGTGCATGGCCTCTTTGATCGCCCGTTCAACGAAGAGCCTCCTGTTAGGTAGCTCCTCATAGAACTCCGGCCTGAGACGGAAGGTGGAAATAACCGCCGCCCCAAGCCTCGAATTGGCCAGACCGAAGATGAAGTTCAATCCCTCCTCATAGAGGTCGAGCGATGTAATCCCGAGGACTGCTCTTGCATTCCTCATCCTCCCAAGCTCCGAGAGTGTTATCAGAAAAGCTCTCCCAAGGAACTGCCTCCTTGAGGAATTGTATGCCTCCAAAAACGGTTCTGGAGGGATAGCGTCGGATATCTCAACAGTGAGGCCGAAACGTGAATAATACGAACCTATGAACTTCGCTATCTCCTCGGTTGCGGCCCCATCAACGGTTCCTATGGGCACGATGAGTATCACCCCTCAACACCCCTGAGGAAGCTGAGGAGCTCCTCAACGTATTCGATGTATTCCTTCATGTTCCTGAAGGCTATCTCATCGTTCATGAGGTCGTAATCGTAGATGAGTACCTCCCTCAGCTGGGCGAGGAATTCCGCTTTTTCGGCAGTCTCTTTTGGCAGGGTGCCCTTCTCTTTGAGGAACTTGATAAGATCGGAGTACGAAAGGGCTATTATTTTCTTTTCTCGTCCAAGCTCCGAGAGGCCGTCAAGGAGGGCCTGTATGGCGAACTCAAGCCTCTTATATATTCCATCCTTTGCTAGGCCCATCAACTTGAACTCCTCAAGGGAATCCGGCATTGCTCCCTTTATCAGCTCGATGCTCTCAACGATGTATTCAACGTCCACTTCCCACACCTATAATAGGTTGGGGAGACGATGAAATAAACTTTTCCCAGCGTGGGATGGAGAAGAGAGCTGAAATAATCAAAGGAAAGGGCTGGATGCCGGGTTCTATCCCAGAGGAAGTTGCGCCACGAACGTGGTATCATGGAGTGAGATTGCTCACGGAGTGAGGTCCATTGGTCTGAGCTCCTCAAGCATGTACTTGGCGAGCTTTACCGTGAGGTCGATGTCCCTAAGGTCAGCGGTCTCGACCTGGCTGTGCATGTACCTTATCGGTATGCTCAGAACGGCAGTTGCGACGCCCTGGCGGTTTATCTGCATTATGTTGGCGTCCGTTCCGGTTGGCCTTGGGGAGGCTTCGACCTGGAGTGGTATCTCGTACTTCTTAGCAATCTCATCGGCAAAGGTCCTTATCTTGGGGTTGATGTTTGGCCCAACGTCCATAACCGGACCACCGCCGAGCTTGGGAACTATCCTGCCCTTGTCGCCGACCTGCTTGGCGAAGGTGACGTCCATGGCGATACCTATCTCCGGGTCGATGGCGTAGCTGGCAACCCTCGCACCCCTGAGGCCGACCTCTTCCTGAACGCTGGCCACGAAGTATATGTCAGCCTCATGATTCTCGATGGCTCTGGCAGTCTCAATCATCGCGTAAAGGCAGACACGGTCGTCGAGGTAGGGCGTTGCAATTCTGTTCTCGTTGAGCTGGGTGAAAGCTGGGGCAAACTCGCCGATGGTTCCAACCTTGAAGCCCATCTCTTCGGCCTCTTCTTTGCCCTCGGCACCGACGTCAACAACAATGGTGTCCCAGTTCGCCGCCTTCTTCCTGTCTTCGGGCTTCTGGAGATGCGGCGGTATGTGGCCGACCACTCCAAAGCGCTCGCCCTTCTCGGTAAAGAAGCGAATCCTCTGGGCAACCAGAGTCCTCGGGTCAACACCGCCAACGGGGACGACGTGGAGGTAGCCTTCCTTGTCGATGTGGTTTACCATGACGCCTATCTTGTCCATGTGGGCGGCGATCATTATCTTTGGTCCATTACCCTTCTTGTGGGCTATAACGTTGCCGAGCTTGTCGACGTAGATTTCATCGACGTAGTCCTTCAGAGCCTCAATAACAACATCTCTTATTCCGAGAAATTCGTAACCGGAAACACCTGGAGCTTCGACGACCTTCTTCAAAAGTTCAATGTTCACCATGGCTTTCGCCTCCTTTAGATTTCCCTCTGAAGGTATTCGGCCTCCTTAATAAGGTTTACGAAGAGAAAAGAGAAGTCAGCCGAGGATGACCTGAAGGTAGGCCTCCTCGCCGGGCTCGAGGTGCTCTATCTCCCACACAACCCTGTTGTCCTCCACTTTCGCGCTTCCCTTCGTGGCCCTGGCACCTAGGGCAGTAACTCCCTTCTCGAAGCGGAAGTTGTCAATGCTCCTCAGTCTGGGAGCCTTAACTTTAACGAAGTAGTAGCGGTCGAGCCTCTCCTCCTGGATAATGGGCATGAAGAACGCTGCGTAGGACGTTCCGGCGAGCAGGACGCCGGCTATGATGAGTATTGCCGCGAGAGGACCATAATCCTTTGGCGGCTGCACGGGGGTGGTGGTCGTGTTCGAGGGCGAGCTGGTAGTGGTGGTTGGCGTTGGTGTGGGCGTTACCGGTGGGACGACCTTGGCACTGGCCTCGGCTCCCACGTACCTGCTGCTCTCGGCCTTGAGCATAATGGTTCCATAGCCCGTTTTCTCAAGGTCTACAACCGCTATTCCCGAAGAGTTCGTGACAGCGTAGTCCTTGCCGAGCGGTCCTGATGCGGTAACTGTTATGTTTGGAACGGGCTCCCCGGTGGAATCTACCACCTTCACTAGAAGTGTCTCGTTTTTCTGAAAATAGCTCAGAAAGAGCTTTTTCACCTCTACGAAGGTCGTAACGATCTTTCCGTCGAGATTGAGAACTATCTCGTAAGTCCCCGGCTGGTTCACGAGGTAAGAGACGGTTCCATCGTCGTCGGTTTTGAAGGGTACACCATTTATCCTGACGGAGATGTCGGAAACGCCCTTTCCGTCCTCATCGTACACGTGGACGTAGATTGCTCCGTCCCTGAAGTAGGCATCGTATCTCAGGTTCCTCTGGTAAACGCGGAAGGTTGCCGTTGCGCTCTTGAATCTGCCGCTGAAGTTGGCCCAGAAGTAGATTATGTAGTTCCCGACCTTCGGCGTGATGAGGGTGAGGTTCTTTATCCAGCTCTCACCTGGCTTCAGGTAGATTGTGGTCGAGAACGTCTCGAGAACATCACCATCGCGGGAGAGGGTATATCCTATTCTTCCTATGATGACACCGTTCGCCTGGGATGTTATCCTGAGGACAGCCGTGATGTTGCCCCCGTAAGTGTACTCGTCGCCTACGTCGATCCTGAGGGCGTAGTCGACAAAGGTCTTCACACTGACAGTTATTTGGGCCTCTGAATAGCTGGAGCCGGCCCTCGCGACGAGGGTGAGTGTGTATTTTCCGGGATCGACGTTGAGTATCTTGACGGAAAGCGTGTCCTGAATCGTCTCGTTCGGTTCAATTGGGTCTCGAATCACCTTGCTCTGGTAGAGGAAGCCCTCCGTTGGGCCGGTGATGTAAACCGTGACGTTTGAGAGTGTCTGGTTTCCAAGATTTATGAGCTTGAAGGGGATTATTATGATGTCCCCAGGAACACCTGAGAATTCGTCGTTGAGCGGGATTATGGCGAGCGGCGACTGGGCACTTATCGCCGGAAGAAAAACCGGAATCATCAGGATTACCAGGAGCAGGCCTCTAAGCTTCACCCTTTATCACCCCTTCGAGGGACTTCTGCTTTCCAACAACTTCATCAAAGGTTAGATAGTTTGGTGTTTGCAGGCTAACCTTATAGTTTTTGCCGCCGCTCTCCAAGTTCTCCGGGTAGAAGAAGCGCCAACCGTTGTTTATGAACTTGACCGCAATTATAGGTTTTCCTCCAAACCTCTCCGCAAAGGAAATGAGCTTCTCGTAGTCTTCCCTGCTGAAGTAGAGCTTCTCGTCGTGGGTGCTCTTCACCTCTATGCAGAGGTAGAGCTTTCCGTTGCCGGCTATGATATCAACCTTCTTGCTTCCAGCCGAGCGAACAACCGCGAAGCCGGCCTTCTCGAGCATCTTTATGAGCTCCCTCTCGGCGCTTGCGCCTCTTCTGTATCGCATTGCACTCCCTCGGACTATCTTGTCCGGTTAGGTTTATAAGTTATGTCGAGGAGTTAAGGGCGGTGATGAATATGGCGATTTACGAGTTCGAGGGAAAGAAGCCTAAAATTCACGAGACCGCTTTCATCGATGAGACTGCCTCGGTCATAGGAGACGTTGTCCTTGAGGCGAAGACGAGCGTCTGGCCGTCTGCAGTCCTGAGGGGAGACATAGAGCAGATTTACGTTGGAGAGGGCTCCAACATACAGGACAACGTGAGCATACACACCTCCCACGGCCAGCCGACGATCATAGGAAAATACGTTACCATCGGACACAACGCCGTTGTCCACGGGGCGGAGATAGGCGACTACACCATCATAGGCATGGGCGCGATTATCCTTGACGGCGCCAAGATAGGCAAGCACGTCGTCATAGGTGCAGGTGCCCTCGTCCCTCCGGGCAAGGAGATATCAGACTACAGCCTCGTTGTAGGCGTTCCGGGAAAGGTCGTCAGGCAGCTCAGCGAGGAAGAGATTGAGTGGACCAAGAAGAACGCTGAGATTTATATAGAGCTCGCCGAAAAGCACCTGGGAAGCAGGAAGAAGATTGAGTGATGCCTGATGATATCCCGTTTGGTTTCACATATCCCTCACATTTTATTCAAGCCCGCCTACGACCTCTATGAAAGCTACCTCCTCGACAAGGTTAAGGGAGGTCGCATTCCGAAGCACGTAGCTATAATAATGGACGGCAACAGGAGATGGGCCAGAAAGCTCGAAAAGCCCCCCTGGTATGGTCACCTTTTTGGTTCCCGAAAGCTCGAGGAGATTTTGGAGTGGTGCCGCGAGCTTGGAATAAGAACCCTTACCGTTTACGCCTTCTCCACGGAAAACTTCAGGCGTTCCCCGGAGGAGGTAAACGCCCTCATGAACCTCTTCGAGGAGAAGTTCCGTGAGCTCGTGAATGATGAGAGGATCCACAAGTACGGCATCCGTGTAAACGTTATAGGCAGGAAGGAGCTTCTCCCCGAGAATGTGAGAGAAGCTGCTGAAGAAGCCGAGAGGGTCACTAGGAAGTACAACAACTACACCCTCAACATAGCTTTGGCCTACGGTGGAAGGAGCGAGATAGCAGATGCAGTGAAGGAGATAGTGGACGACGTTCTGGCCGGAAAGATAAGCCGGAAAGACATCGACGAGGATCTCATTAAGAAGTACCTCTACTACCCCAACATGCCTGACCCGGACATCGTGATAAGGACGGGTGGTGAAGTGAGGATAAGCAACTTCCTGCTCTATCAGATAGCCTACAGCGAGCTCTTCTTTGTTGATGTGTACTTCCCCGAGTTCAGGAAGATAGACTTCCTTAGGATAATCCGCGAGTACCAGAAGCGGCAGAGGCGCTTCGGAAGGTAGCGTTCTTTAATCGGGACCTTCTTCTGGCAGAACCACCCTTTTTAAAATTTTCCGCTAAAGCTTATTAACATTGGACGAGATTTTTCCACGGTGGTGATTAATGAACTACGAGGAGCTCAGCCCGAGGATCAAAAAAGTTTATGCGCAAGTGAGATACCTTGATGACTATCACTGGAAGATCGAGGGTGACAGGATAATCGGAATTCACAAGAAGAGCAACGTTAGAATCACCATAGACGTCGCTGACAACAAGGAACACGCCGAGAAGCTCTCAGAGAAGAAAGCCGATGGAATCAGGATAATCGCAATTCCTGACAAGAACGTGTTCTACATTCACAACGGGGCTTTCATTCTCACCTACCGCTACCTAAAGGCCACTCTTGCAGACATAAACGACCACATAGTCTGGAGCGGCTTTAAGGTCGTCGAAGGAGAGGGCGGCCTTATTCAGGAAGACTTCTACGAGTACCTCGGGGGAGTGCTTGTCCAGCACATAAAGAACAACATGCTCACCGGCCAAGACTACGTTTTCTGGCAGTTCTATAAGTGCGAGCAGTGTGGCAAGTACGTGGACGTCGAAAGCCTTGAGAGTCACCTCAAGGGACATGGAATAAAGCACCACGAGAAGGGCGAGGAGAAGTACGAGGTCTTTGAGATAAACTTCCGGGAAGGAAAGGTCTACGACAAGTACGGCAAGGAAGTGCCCATGGAAAAATTCAGTGAAGAGGCCAGAGACTTCCTCAATGAAATAATGGCTGGCATGACGGGTCCCATTGAGTGATTCCTTCTTTTTTCTGTTGATGCAATCAGCGGGCTGGAATCCAGTATACAGCGTTCGTGGAGGTGATGGCAGTGATGGAGATGAACGTCATTGACATCTTCCGCAAGGAGGACTTTTCCGGTTCAACAGTTAGCATAATTTATGACGCCTACTCTTCCGCCTGGCAAATTTCTTTGTTGCTCTTGCGCTATGGTCTGGAAAACGGATACTTTGGAATCGTCTCAAACTACACTATCCCACTGAATGCGTTTATGAGAAAGGCAGGGACTGTTGGCCTCAATGTCATAGAAGCGCTGAAGAATGGAGAGATGGCAATAATAGACCTCTTTGGTTCAAGGTACCTCTCAAAGGAGGACATTCCAAACGTCTTCTACCTCGATAAGGTCGAGCCAGAAACTCTGAATCCGAAGATCGAACGCATATATACCACCAATTTGAAGGAATATCTCTCGGAGAAGCCAGCACTTCGCCTGATATACACTCTCGATGGTGCATCCCTCATGCTGGGTGAAGATAACACCCTAAAGCTTTTGAACCAGACCCTCGCTTCAAGGAGCATTGAGCTTCCCAACTCCACGCTGGTTCTTGCCATCAATCAGGACGTAGTCTCCCGGCGCTTTGTTGCGTGGGTAGCGAGCATAAGTGATTACGTTATTCTTGCAAGGTCTCGGCTTGACGAAGATGGTCCAAGAGAGTTCCTTTATCTGATAACAGCTCCATACGAAGAGTTTGAGCCAACGGCCTATTCCTTCAGAGTCACAAAAGACAAAGGAATAGAAAAGCTAAAGGTACGAAAGATTAGCCCCTGAACTTGGGCCTCTTCGAGAGGAGAAGCGGCAGCGGCCTCGGCTTGTAGGGGAAGCCCTCAGTCTGGCTCCTTATCTCCCTTATGAGGTCCTCGAGCTGCATCTCAACCTGCTTTCCGTCGCTCCTTCTTCTGACGGTTATCGTGTTCTGCTCCTTCTCGTTTCTGCCGACGACGATAACGTAGGGAATCCACTCCTTCTCGGCCTTTCTTATCTTCTTGTTGAGCCTGTCGGAGGTGTCATCAACGTCGACGCGAATCTTGGCACCTTCGAGCTTTCCTGCAACGTAGAGTGCGTAGTCGAGAACTTCTTCGCTAACAGGAATGACACGGACCTGTATTGGGCTGAGCCAGAGCGGGAACATCGGTTTGATGCCCTTGGACTGGAGCTTGGCCTGCTTCTCGAGGATTGCGTACATAACCCTCTCGATGGCGCCGCTTGGCGAGCAGTGGAGGATGAGCGGGTACTTCTCCTTGCCGTCCTCGTCGTAGTAAGTTATGCCGAACCTTTCGGCGTTCTCGACGTCTATCTGGACGGTGCTAAGGGCGGCAGCCTTGTCGAGGTTGTCCACGAAGTTGAACTCAAACTTGAGTATGAAGTAGAAGAACCTCTGCTTCCACATCTCTATCAGGACGGGCTTGCCTATTATCTTTGCCAGCTCGACGATGAAATCTCTGTTCTCGTTCCAGAAGTCTTCGGTGAACCTTATGGCCACCTCGTAGTCCTCTGGAGTTAGTCCAACGCCCTTAAGAACCTCCATACTGAGCTTGTACTGCTTCTTGAACTCGGCCATGGCTTGCTTGAGATCCCTTGCGACGGTGTGCATATCGGGCATCGTAAAGGCCCTAAGTCTTCTGAGGCCGGAAAGCTCACCGCTCTTCTCGCGCCTGAAAGAGTATCTAGTCAGTTCATACATCCTCAACGGCAGGTTGCGGTAGCTTATAATGGCATCCTTCTTGATGAGGAACTGGCCGAAACAGGCAGCAAAGCGGAGGAAGAACTTCTTGTCGCCGCTCTTAACGATGTACTGCCTCGCCGGGAAGCGGTTGAGGTACTTTTCAAGCGCTGGGTGCTCGAAGTCGTACATAATCGGGGTCTCGACTTCCATCGCCCCGTACTCAACGACCTTTTCCGTGACGTACTGCTCCAGCAGTCCCTTGATGAGCCTGCCCTTCGGGTAGTAGCGTAGGTTTCCGGGGTCGCTTCCCGGTTCGTAGTCAACGAGCTCCTGCTCGAGCATTATCCTAACGTGAGGTGGTTCTTTGTCGGCTATTCTGCTCTTGCTTATTTCATAGTTGGCGAACTTTCTGAGGTTCTCGTGGCCGGTGAAGTCGAACTTGTCAACCTCTATGAGCTCACCTTCGGGGGTTAGGATGTACCAGTAGCTGACGAGCTCCTCCTCTTTCTTGAGTGCTTCTGGAACCTCTTCTTCAGCCTTGGCCTCGCCGCTCGGGACTATCGTCCTGCTGAGTTCGGCCAGAGGGTGGCCCTTGCAGCTCAGCTTGAAGGCCTTGTAGTAGCCGAAGGGGGCGCGCTTGACGTTGAAGCCCTCCTCCCTGAGCTTCTCTTCGACCTTCCTGAGAACCTCCAGGGCGACGTCTGGCTTGGCCAGCTCACTGCTGAGGTGGGCAAAGGGGTAGACGAAGACATTCTCGGCTTTAACCTGGGAGGCAACATCTTTGATTTCGTTAACGGCCTTCTCGACAACCTCATCGGGATTGGTCTCATCGACTTTTTCAACGCTTATGAAAACCGCCAGAACCTCCTCCAGGCGGCCTTTCTTCTGCTCCTCGCTTATTGGCTCTGGGTTTTTCAAGGCCTTGTCTTTGACCTCGTACTCCAAATAGTCGCTGTGTATTAGAAGCATTCTCATCCTTAACCACCACCATAGGCTCAATTGGAATTACTAAAACTTTTCCCCTTGGCTTTATAAATTCTCCCGCGTGGCAAAGACTTAAAAAATCCTGACGGGAACTTCCATGGAGGTGGGAGAATGGATGAAAAGAAAGGCGTAAAAAACGGCGACCTCGTTCTTCCCGGAGATTACCTCGGTGTCATCGAGGAATATTTCCCTGGTGAAGGTGTCAAGGAGGAAAACGGAGAGCTCTACGCCATCAGGGCCGGAAAGGTAAGGATAGACCCGGACAGGATGGAAATCAGTATTGAACCTGTCACCGATACGCCCCCTCTCCCACAGATAGGCGACGTCGTTATCGCCAAGGTCATAGAGGTCAAGCCCCAGGCTGCGATAGTCCAGCTCGTTAAAATTGAAGGCAGAAATGATAGGGAGATAGCTACCTCGAAGCTCGCCGGGATACACGTCTCTCAGGTCAGAGACGGCTACGTAGAGAGCATGACCAATGAGTTCAAGATAGGGGACATAGTTCGCGCTAAAGTCATCGCTAACGAGAAGAGCCCCATACAGCTCTCCACAAAGGGCTACGACCTTGGTGTTATATACGCCCTCTGTTCCAGATGCAGAGCACCGCTCGTGAGGAGGGGCAACCAGCTCGTCTGCCCAAGGTGTGGCCACGTTGAGACGAGGAAGCTCTCATCCCTGTACAGAAAGCTGAAGGTGTGAACATGGCGAGGGCGAAGAAGGTAATAACCATTCACGTTCGCGACGATAGAGAGAAGGAGGAGTTCCTCAGGGAACTCCAGAGACTCCGCCTGCCGGCTTTCATCTACGTCCACGGGAAGCTCAACGACCTAAAAATAAACATCCAGGGCACGAAGGAGGAGATACGAGATGCCATCCACAAGATTAGAGAGATACACAACCGCGTTAGGGCCAAGCTCTATCCCGACAGGCGCGGACTCTACCGCTACACTATAGATGACCTGTTCAGAGAAGCTGGGGCCAGTGTCTCGACGCCGATACTCCTCAAAACCCTCGAGCTCCTCGGAGAGACTGTGGAAGTCAAGGATGGGGAGCTGGTAACGTCGATGCCCTGGGAGGAAATCGTGGAACTCGTTGAGACCCTTGGCGAGTACCTCTCGGATATATCCCTCCAGACGACCAGACAGATAAGGGAGGTCATCCTGCCGGCTGCGGTGGCCTACGACATGGATCCCTCTGAGGTTACAGACCTGCTTTTGGAGCTAGGCTTGGCGGAGTGGAAAGAGGATAAGTTTAAATACGAACTGGTGAAGAACAAGGAGCAGGCGCTGGAGATACTGCTTAACCATCTGAAGGGTGAGGAAAATGAGGATTGAGGTCATCAAGCGTGAGGAAAACGTCCTTGAGTTCTACCTTGAGGGAGAGGACCACACCTTCGCCAACCTGCTCAACGAGGTGCTTCACGAGAACAAGCACGTCACCTTCGCGGGCTACACCATTGAACACCCGGTGCTGATGGCGAGGAAGCCGAAGTTCAGAATTGTCACCGACGGCAAGATAACCCCTGAGCAGGCTCTCGAGGAGGCAGCGCAGAAGATATTCGACAGGGCTAGGGCAGTTCTCGAGGCCTGGAAAGAGGTCCTGGGCGAGTGAGCCCCACTCTTTTTCCAATTTCTAGTCTACATCCAAAACCCTTAAATCCTGGACTGTTCTAACTTTAAGTTGAAACATTTCGACCCTTCGTGAGGTGGAATGATTGAAGCATCCTCCGGCAGCGCTGATTGTGGTAATCCTCCTGGGGCTTGTGGTGAGGCTCGTACTTGCCCCTTATTCGGCCGGCAGCGACCTGGCCCAGTTCTACGGCTTTGCAGGAACGATGCTGGAGTATAAGGCCTGTTTCTATGTCTATGCCGATTCAATTGGCCACATTGGGGAGGGCTGGCCCTATCCTTGGCCCTACGTCTACGGTCCGGTTCTGGCGTACCTTCTCGCGCTGATCCGCTCAATTGTTGGGGGTTCTGTCGAGGCCTTTTGGAGCGGGGAAACATACTACGTTTACGTTGACCCAACTTGGGCTTTCTCCGTCAAACTGGTTTTCATAGCTGCGGACACTTTCGCGGCCATTACCCTTTACCTCCTTCTCAGGGGACGGGGCGAAAAAGTTGCCGTCCTCGGAACAGTTCTATACTATCTGAATCCGGTAACTATTTACGTTTCAGCAGTCTACGGCATGTTCGACCAGTTAGCTCTCCTTTTCTTCCTGTTCGGTCTTTACCTATCGACCAGGAGAGAAAAGCTCCCCTACGCGCTCTATGGCTTTACCCTAACCGTCAAGCACACCCTCCTTTTTCCGGCCCTCGTTTCCCTCTGGGATGCCCTTCTTGATGGGAAGTCGGGCGTTAAGAGGCTTGCCCTCTTTTTCTTCGGTGCTTTGATTCCTTTCCTTCCGATGTTACTCCTCTGTCCTTCAAGCCTCTGTTCTCTTCCCGAGCTTCTAGGGGGAATGCGAGTTGGCTACACGCTACCGATTTCTTACAGCTTGAACGGAGTTTCGAGCCTCGCCACATACCTCCATCAGACGAGAGGAATTGATACGCTGGTTTTTCTCGAGCGCTGGTACATTCCCGCGGCCCTTCTATTTGCACTCGTCTTCCTGAGACATGCATTTGAGAAGGATTTGTTCGTCTCGACTTCTCTCGCCTACCTCGTTTTCGTTGCCACTTTCTGGAGGGTTAATCCCCAGTACCTAGCCCCTCTCGTGGCTTTCCTTATTATTATTGCTTTTCGGGTAAGGGGTTTCTCTTCGGCTGTAGCTTTGGAAACTGCAATCTATACCGGTTTCTGGCCCATAATGCATCCCACTTCCTTCTGGTTCCACGTGCACCTGCGAAATCCCAACTGGGGGATAGTGGCTCTGATAGACCGTCTAACGCTTAGAATTTTCAGCGACGAGGCCTACGTCGCCTATAGCCTCGGTCTGACGGTCCTTCTCTACACTATAATCCTGACTTCAACGGTCCCATACCTCAAAAACCTTAAAGCCTGGCTCTCCGAGAAGGGGTGGGTGAGAGCTTGAAGTACGAGAGGAACTTCACGGACAAGGGACTGTCAAAGTTTGGCGATTCACTGATCAACTTCGTATTCTCGCTGGCCTTAAGCGAGTACCTTGAAAGGCCAACCGGGGAGAGGGTTCCGAACGCTTCCCTGAGCATCGCCCTCGAGCTCTCCGGTCTGAGGCACGTGGTTCCGCCGAGGACAGATAAACACGGCAAGGGGGACATAGCGGAAGCCATCTTTGCCTACGCCTGGCTTGAGGGGAAGATAACGGTTGAGGAAGCCGTGGAGATTTTGAAGGAAAACTTCACCGAGGATGTTACTCACTTCTCAAGGAGAAAAGAGGCGATAGGGAAGGCTTTTGCTGAGGTTTTCAAAGTTATAAAGGGAAGGCTGGACTTATAGGCTCGTCAGTAACTCTATAAGTCCCTGCTTCGTCGGCACCTTGGCGAACTTCTCGGGATCTTTGACCTTCAGCAGAAGCGGGACTTCGCCGAAGAGCCTGAGCACCTTCCCGAAGGGTATGTTTCCTTCACCGGGCATAAGGTGTAGGTCGCCGACACCATAAGCTAGGGCATCCTCGGGTTCAACCTGCGGGAAGAACTTTCCGAAGTTGTCGTGTATCATGAGGATGACCGTCTTGTCGGTTCCGAGCTTGACGTCCTCGAGGAGCTTGTCAGCGTCTCCCTGGGCGCTCAGGAAGGCATGGGCGACGTCGAGTGCAAAGCCAACGTTCTCCCGATCAACGTTGTCGACGACGTAGAGGGTGTCCTTGACGCTGAAAGTGTTCTCGAGGGCTATCTTTATACCGAACGGGGCGACCATATCCGCCAACTGCTGGATGGCCTCTATCTCGAGGTCGAGCCTTCCGGTTCTGCCGCTCTGCATGACGATGACCTTAGCACCGAGCTTTATGGCGACGTCTGCTATAGCTCTCGCGACCCTGAAGTGCCGGGTATAGTAGATGTGGTCGCGCAGATTGACCGAGGTTGGCATCCTCACTATGTAGTCGATGCCAACGCCGCGGAGGGTAGTTTCTACGTTCCTGAGCTTCTTTTCGACGACGACACCGTTCTTGATAAGTCCAAGGGTGTGCGGGAATATCGAGACGAAGTCGTAGTTCTTTATCTTAACGTCGGCCAGAATCGAGGCGAGCGTCTTGTCCTTCGTGACGAAATGCGGATAAATCGTTACGCCTATCTCCATGCTACCACCTACACAAGAGTAGAGCGCTGGATATAAAAGCTTAGCGAGGGGCAGAGTTTAAAAGTTTCAGTCCAGACTATACGTGGGTGAGTGAATGAGGGAAAACATCTGGAAATACGTCTCGGCAATTCTCATTCTTCTCCTCGCGGCATCCAGCATAGCGGTTGTTCTGCTCTACATGCAGAGCTCCGAGCTCCAGAACTACATACCTTCAAACGTCACAAGCACTGTTATAATTGAAGGATCCCTCAATGCAAGCTGCAACGTTACAGCCTACAAGCTCCAGTTAGACGAGCTCCAGAGGCAACTTGACTTCCTCAAAGCTCAGCTGAGGGAACAGAACCTCCCCGAAGGCAACACTACCATAGCCATTGTTCCCATCTTCGGGCTTATCGACGAGTACACCGCCCTTAGCATTATCCCGGTTCTTAGAGACATCGCCGAGAATGATTCCATCGGAGGCGTCGTGCTGTGGATAGAGAGTCCCGGCGGCTATGTCGGTCCGGTGAGGGAGATATACGCCACTGTTAAGAAGCTCAACTTCATAAAGCCTGTCGTAGCTTATACCGGTGGGATAGCGGCTTCGGGAGGCTACTACATAGCGGTTGGGGCGGAGGAGATAATCGCCGACCCGCTTGCTGAGGTTGGGAGCATAGGGGTCATCTACGTCCACTATAACCTTCAGCAGAACTACGAGATGAACGGGATAAAGGTGGAGGTCTTCAAAACAGGCCCCTACAAAGACATGGGCGCCGAGTGGAGGGGATTGACCGAAGAAGAGAAGGCTATGATAACCGAGAGTGTTGACACTTACTTCCAGGCCTTCCTCCAGGCCGTGAGCAGTGGCAGGGGCATGAGTCTCAACGAGACGAGGGAGTACGCTACCGGAAGGACGTGGTTTGCCATGAACGTCACCGGAAGCCTCGTAGATGAGACCGGCGACCTGGACTACGCTGTCAAGGTGCTTGAGGAGATGCTTAATGTAACCAACCCGAGAATAGTGATTTACAGCGGTCGCTCATCTTCGAACTTTGCCATATTCGGAAGCACGGCTCTCCTTCTTGACCCCCGCTATGTTGGTCCCTACCTGAAAACGGGCTGAGGGGGTGGGAGCTTGCTGTGCGAGGAGAAGCTCGAGGTGTTTGAGAACGGCTTCGAGGATTGGAAGTTCAACCTCAGGATAGAGTTCTATGGGAGCGATGCCAGAAGGGTTCTGCTGGCCATCATAAGGGAGCTCTACCTGCCGGACTACGGCGAGGACTACGTCTACCCCTTCGAGTGCGCCAAGGAGTTCTGGGGCATCTATATGGACGCTGGCGAGATAACGGCCGAAGAATTCAGACCAAGCCCAATAAAGTTCCTCAACCAAAGTGTCCTCAACAGGCTTGAGAAGGTCCTCGCGGGGATAAATGCTCCGGAAGAGGTTAAAGATGCCATCGACTTTGAGAAAGCCGAGATCCACAAGCTCAAGAAAGGTTTATTAGTCCTTGGGAAGAACTTCATCCTTGACGAGGGCAGGGGAGTGCTCTTCGTCTTTAACAAGCCAAGCGCGAGAGAGTTGATACTCAAGTACCTGGGGATGCTGGATGGAGCTTGAAGCTGCCATATGGATAGCGATTTCCCTCATAGTCCTTTACCTTGTATGGGAGACGGTTAGCCCTATCCTTTCCCCCATCATCATAGCCGTGACCCTTGCCTACATACTTTACCCATTCCATGAAAGGCTTGCCAGAAGGATGGGCAACCGGCTTTCTGCATTTACGATGACCATACTCCTGACAATCCTGACGTTTCTCTTCATAATAGGCTTTGCTTTGTGGATGAACGACGTCAAGCACTCGCTCGCTCACTACATAGACGGCTTCTTCACGTGGCTCCTCACATTCAACCTCCCGCCCTCGCTCTACGAGCTCGTTCAGAAGCTCGCCGAGGACATACCGAAGCGCTTCGAGGAGTACATCCTCGGCTACACCTACTCCCTTCCCAAGCTCTCTCTCCAGGCAATAGTGATGGTCTTCGCCTTCTACGGCATCCTCGTCAACGCCAGGGCGATAAAGCGCGAGGTCTACTCCCTCCTGCCTTCGGAGAACCGAGAGCTGGCGATAAAGCTTCTCGAAAGGGCTGGCGAAACCCTCCACAACCTCCTGCGTGGCTGGCTCTCCCTTAGCGTTCTCAAGGGACTATTTGCTGCTGCTGGCTTTTTGCTCTTTGGAATGGCCGAAACGGGTGGTGCGATCGCTGCGGGAATTTTCACAGTTATATTCGAGCTCCTCCCGGTATTTGGCGGATGGGTGGTCTGGCTTGCGGGAACTGTGTACCTCATCAATGAGGGTAACGTCCTTTGGGGCATTCTCTTCGCTTTCTACGGCATCGTTTTTATCTCGCCGCTCCCAGATTTTCTGCTCAGGCCGAGAATAGCGGTTAGGGAGAGAGGTGTAAACGCACTGGTTTCCCTTGTCGGTATTTTTGGAGGTTTTCTGGCCTTCGGATTCGTCGGCATTATAATCGGCCCTGTCGCGCTGTCCCTTCTGGTCACCCTCGTGGAGGAGTGGAAAGAAGTGAAAGCTAAGGCGCGAACCGCCTTATGAAGTCTGCTATCTTAACCGCATCGAGCGTTTCTTTCACATCGTGTGTTCTCACTATGTTAGCACCCTTGAGGACGGCTATTGCTGTGGCCGCCAAACTTCCCGGAAGCCTTTCCGAGGGGTCTTTTCTGCCGGTTATTGCTCCGATGAACGACTTTCTCGAAACGCCAATAAGTATCGGTCTGCCAAATATCTTGAGGGCGTTGAGGTTTGCTATGACCTTGGAGTCCCACTCGTACCAAGGCGGCCACTCCGGGCGGAGGAATCCGATGGCTGGATCAACAGCAATCTCCTCGATGCCGTACTTTTCGGCTATGGTTATGCTCTCCTCGAGGAAATCTATGACGGTGTGAACCGGGTCGCTGAAGTTCCGTACTTCTCCGTGGGCGCAGACTATCACCGGGGCGCCGTATTCTCTAGCCACTTCTGCCATTTTTTCATCGCCTTTGAGGCCGGTAACGTCGTTTATGATGTCAGCACCAGCTTTGAGGGCTTCCTCCGCGACCTTCGCACTGGTGGTGTCTATACTTATCGGAACGTCAACATGCTCTCTGATGGTCTTTATCGCCCACACTGCCCTTCTTATCTCCTCCTCAAGCGGAATTTGAGTCTCAAGGTAGGGAGCAGTTGATTTCGCCCCGATATCAATAAAAGCGGCTCCCTCCTCCACCATCTTCACCGCAGTTTCTATCAGCTTTTCTTCGTCATTTTTGACGCTTCCTTTGTAGAAGCTTTCGGGTGAGACGTTGATGACCCCCATTATCCTCGGCTCGTCCAAATCAACCCTTGCAAACTTCATGGTTTCACCTCGGTACTGAGCTTGATGCCCCAGAGTATAAATGTTAGGGTCGCGAGGGCTGTGAGCACGTGCCGTATTTCCCAGCTCATGTCGCTCCATATGAGGACGGCGTTCAGGAGAATAAATCCCCCCGGCACAGGAAGCTGGATTACGTCCCTGCCGTTCTTGGCCAGCACAAGAACAAAGTACACCTCGGCAAGCACGAGGAGGGCACCCCCGGCAGTAACTGATACAAAAAACGGCAGGAACGCCACCAGGTAAAGCATCCACACCATCAGCTCCTCGAGGCCCAGATTTTCACTCCTCTGCATGTTATCACCGCAGAATGTAATTAAATTCATCCTAAAAAGTTTTTGCCAATGGTTAAAAAACATATGCATCAACTTTCTCCGGTGGTGTTCATGATAATCCGTACTCCCAGGAGGCTCCACCTCGGGCTCATTGACCCTTCCGCTACCTTTGGAAGACGCTTTGGAAGCCTTGGAGTTGCCCTAGAGGGTGGCTACGAGGTTAAAATAGTTGAGAGTGATGCCATGAGGATAATCGCGGAGGGCGAGGACAGGGAGACGATAGAGTTCGCGATAAAGAGGATGAACTCCTACTATGAAACGGGCGTTAACTATCTCGTAGAGGTTAGAAAGGCCATTCCGAGACACGTTGGTCTTGGCTCAACAACCCAGCTGAGCCTCGCGGTGGCGAGCGGGATAGCAAGGCTCAGGAATCTAAACGTTTCCGTTGAGGAGCTTGCAAGGGTTCTCGGCAGAGGTAAGAACGGTGGAGCAGGCATCTACTCCTTTAAATACGGAGGTTTTGTGATAGACGGCGGTGTTAAGGGTGGCATACCTCCGCTCATCTTCCGCGAGGATTTCCCCGATAGCTGGGCATTTCTCCTCATAATCCCTGAGCTGGAGCCCGGCCTCGATGAAGAGGAAGAAAAGCCCGTCATGGCAGGAGTTGTTGGAAGGGTGGACGTCGCGATGGAGATATCCCATAGAATACTGCTCGGTCTCCTACCCGCGCTCAAAGAGAGGGACGTGAAGACCTTCGGAGAACATCTAAGTGCCATTCAGCGGCTCGTTGGCAAACACTTCGAGGCCTATCAGGGAGGAGAGTTCAGGGAGGACGTTAAACTGATACTCGACTTTTTGGCTCAGAAAACCTACGGGTATGGCCAGAGCTCCTGGGGACCGACGGTTTATGGGCTGATACTCAAGAGTGAGTTCGCAAGACTGAGTGCTGAAGCCCACGATTACCTTCGGGAACACGGAATTAGAGCGAGGGTTGAGCTGGGCCTTCCGAGGAACAAAGGTGCCGAGATAGCCGGGGAGAACGTCTTTCTTGAAAGGCTCTTAAAGAATGTGATGGGTGGGGAAAGTTGACCCTCGATCGCTTCATCAGGGTAAAGTACAAAGTCGATGAAGCAAAAGTTGCCCGTCTAAAGGGAATCTTAAGAGAGCTTGGCCTGGAGTGTGCGAGGACAATTGAGGAAAAGGTTGACCTTCAGTTTGATGCTCTCAGGAACCTGCACGAGAACCTGGATGACGATGAGCTCTTCATAAAGCTCGTTATTGCTAACTCGATAGTCAGCTACCAGCTGACCGCCAAAGGCGAGCGGTGGTGGTGGGAGTTCTCGCAATATTTCTCTGATAACCCCCCAACTGAGGGCATAGCCGAGGCCTACGCTGAGTTTCTTCCGGTTTCGAGAACTAACAGGCGTCTCGTCGCTGGGAAGATAAAGCGGCTTGAGAAGCTCGAACCTTTTCTCAAGGAACTAACCCTTGACGACCTCAGAAGATACTACTTCGACGACATGGGGGCGCTCAGAGACGACCTGGCTATGGTGCTTGGTTCAAAGAAGAACGCTAAGACAATTGTCTTTGCTGTCAAGATGTTCGGCTATGCCGGGAGGATAGCCTTTGGGGAGTTCGTCCCTTATCCAATGGCCATAGAAATCCCTGACGATGTGAGGATAAACGCCTACACCAAGCGATTTACAAATGAGCCGCCGGTTAGCTTCTGGCAAAAGATAGCCGAGGAAGTTTCAATCCCGCCGCTTCATATTGACTCGATTTTATGGCCGGTTCTCGGTGGGAATGAGGAGGTTAAAGAGAGGCTAAAAAAGCACTGTAACAAGGCCGAAAAGGTTCTGGAGCTTACTGTTCTGTAGCCTTTCTTAGCCCCTTCGTTTTTATTAATCCCACTTAAAAGACAAAATTTTTATACTTCTAATATTAGTTGTAACATGATTGGAAGCTCTTTCACGGTGACGCTAATAATCGGAGGTGAATTGTATGTGGTGGGGATTTCAGCTTGAGTTTAAGCAGAGCCTTCGAACTAAGAAGCTCTGGGTAATACTCGGCATAATGGCGCTTCTTTACATTCCTGTGTTCTACATCATGAAGAGCATGGGGGCGCAGGATTTCACCGTTGAGGCCGCCATGACGTTTCTGATACAGTTCGTCACGGGCATGGCGGGCTTCTTCATTGGAATACTCGCCCTTCTCATGGGCGCTACGGCGATAAACAGTGAGATAGAGAAGGGGACCCTCCGCGTTGCAATGAGCAAGCCCATAAAGAGGCTGAGCTACATAGGCGGCAAATTCCTTGCCCATGCAGTGGTTCTCTTCATCGCCCTGCTCCTCTCAACGCTAATCGGCGTTCTGGGGGTTGTCTACCTTGGCGTTCCGCTGAGCGGCCAGCTCGTGACGGATGTTCTGCTCCTGAACATGCTGCTTCTCCTGGCAATGCTTCAGCTCGTTGCCCTCGGATACATACTCTCGACTCTCATAAAGTCCTCGAGCTCTGCCCTCGGAGTGGCTCTGGTTCTGGTCTTCGTGCTGTTCCTCATCATGCCCAACATTGTAGGTTACCTGGTGTTTAAGGAGATGATGGGCAACCCAGATATGAGCATGAGTGACGTCAAGCAGCTGCAGAAAGATTACACCACCAAATATCTCTTCTACGTGCCCACTTCCCAGGTAGGGGTAATCACCGGAGACGTTGGGACAACCATCGACGAAGGTGCTGAAAATCCTGAATACAGAGGTATGGCATACGCCATAAGCCACAACCTCGTGAACTTCGGGATAATAGTCGGGATGACCCTCCTCTATTTGATCGTCGGATTTTACAGGTTCAGCAGGATGGACCTGAGGTGATGCTCATGCTGAGGATTGAGAACCTGGTCAAGGTGTACAAGGACGTTAGAGCTTTGGACGGCCTCAACCTTGAGGTGAAGCACGGTCAGATATACGGTTTCCTCGGGCCGAACGGTGCCGGAAAGAGCACTACCATCCTGAGCGTCCTTGGCCTAATCTTTCCCCAGGAGGGAAGGATAGAGCTATTCGGTGAGGAGGTTTTCAGGGACGGAAAGTACGACGAGAACAAGCTCGTCGAGGCTAAGAGGAGAATAGGCTATATGCCCGAGCACGCTACCCTCTGGGAATTCCTTACTCCAATGCAGACGCTTGACATAATCGGTGAGGCCTTCGGAATTCCAAAGACCGAGAGGGAAAAGCGCGCGAAGGAGCTCCTCCAGCTCGTCAACTTGTGGGAGGTCAGGGACAAAAAGGTGGGCAAGTTCTCCAAGGGAATGCGCCAGCGTCTGCTTCTTGCCCAGGCGCTCATCAATGATCCTGAGCTTTTGATCCTCGATGAACCTATGACGGGCCTTGACCCAACGGGAATAGCGGAGTTCAAGGAAATCATCAGGGAGCAGAAAAAGGCTGGAAAGACTGTGTTCTTCTCGTCCCACATCCTTGCCCACGTGGAGGAGATATGTGACACCGTTGGCGTCATAGTCAAAGGCAAGCTCCGTGTTGAGAACAACCTCGACAACATCAAGCGCGAGTTCCTCATGAGGGCCGGCTACACGATAGTCCTCGAGACAAACAAGCCCATTGACTTCAGTGGAGCTGAGTGGGCCGTCACGCCTCTGGGAGAGAAGAAGTACCGCATCGTGGCTCCGGGAGACATCAGGGAAGAAATCCATGACTTCGTAGCATCACAGGGTGCTAAGATACTTACGATGCAGGTCAAGGAGCCCAGCCTCGAGGAGATCTTTCTCAAGATGATTGAATAACTTTCTTTTCCTTTTTGAGGGGGATTCTGGCCGTCTTCAGAAATAAAATAGAGAATCAGAGTTTTGCCCTCTCGAACTCTTCCTTTTTATCAAGCGGCTTTGTGGCGTCGATTCCCCACTTTGCGGTGAGGCTCTTTTCAGCCGAGGGATCGAGGGAGCTTCCGCGGGCGTTGGGCACTACCACAAGATCTCTATCGGCCTGGAAGCGCGTCGCTATCGCCCACTCAACTTCCCTGTCATCGTATATGTTGATGTCCTCGTCCACAACGACGACGTGTTTCAGGCTCGGGTGCCCTGCAAATGCCGCTAAAATCGCGTTCTTGCCGTCGCCATCGTGTTGCTTGGTTATGCTGACGACCGCGTGGAGCCACATTGCCCCACCCTCCGTTAGGCGGACACCGTGAACCTTGGGGACGGCCCTCTTCACGCTCGCGTATATCTGGGGCTCCTTCGGGAGGCCCATGAGCATGTAGTGCTCGTAGCCGCCGGGCAGGAGGGCGTGGAATACTGGATTCTCCATGTGGTGCATCCTTTCGAAGACCACTACGGGCTGCTTCCTTACGTAGTCATAGGTCCCGGTTATGTCCACGAAGGGACCCTCATCGGTGAGCTCCGGAAGTATCTTGGCCTCGAAGACGAACTCGCTCTCAACTGGAACGGGAATGTCACCAATCTCAGTGACTTCTAAGGGCTTTCCAAAGGCCCTCCGGCTTATAGCCGACGCTATCTCGAGTTCGCTCACGCCGTAGGCTACGCTCGTTGCTCCGGCGAGGAGAAGGTGTATGGGATTGCCGACGACTATCCTGACGTCGAGCTCCTCCCCGCGCTCCGCTCTATCCTTCCACATCGAATAAAGGTGCCTTGGCACAAGCCTTATCGCGACGCGCTTCTCGCCGATAACCATCATTCTGTGAAAGGACATGTTAACAAAGCCATTCTCGTCCTTGGCGATGACCATGGCCGAGGTGAAGTACTGACCGCCGTCCTTCGGGTAGTACTTTGGAATCGGGAGCTCCTTAAGAGAGAAATCTCTGGTAGAACTCTCCATGAACGGGGCGTTCTTGACCATCTGGTACGGCAGGGGGTTCTCCATGGCATCTGCTATGAGGTGAAGAATTTCTTCCTTCCTGATCCCAAGATATCCTGCTATTCTCTCCCTCGTTGACCAGATGTTTCCTGCAACTTCCCAGCCGTCCACGTTTCTGAAGAGAACGGGCCTGTCCTTGTATTTCAGTAAATAGCGCGTTATCTCAAGCTCCTTGCTAACGGGCTCATCAATGACGACCGTATCATTAAAGTGCTCGATGATTTCCCTCAGCATTTTATCACCTTAGACTACTGTTCCAAAAGGTCTATAAAGCCTTTTTCCAAACTCCCAGCGATTGGCCATGCCCGTGGTGGTACTTCGTATTCCAGACGGCTCTGCACTGGTGTACATCGAGAAAGCTGATCCTCAGGTGTACTTCAGAATATATGAACTACTGACCTACAAAAAGGACTTTGGCAAATGGGAAAAGCCAGAAAGCCTCTACGACCCATACGAGAGGACATTTCCGGTAGGGGTTCTCCCCAGAGTCAAGAAATTCCTCAACTCCAAGGGTTATCGGGTCAGGGTAAAGGATGAGCGCCAGGTTAGGGGAGTTAGGCTCAACTCCACCTGGAACGAGAACTACATTATGCGCAAATACCAGCAAAGAGCCGTAAAGAAAGCTCTGAAGGAGAAGATGGGAGTTCTCTCCCTTCCCGTTGGAAGCGGAAAGACGGTCGTTGGACTGAGGATAATCCATGAGCTTGACCTATCCGCATTGATAGTGGTTCACACGAAGGAGCTTCTCTATCAGTGGGCCGACAAAGTAAGGGAAGTCCTCGGTGTTGAGCCCGGAATAGTGGGTGACAACAAGTGGGAAGAAAGGGCTGTGACCATAGCGATGATACAGACACTCCTCTCCAGAGGTGCCGATAAGTTGCAGAACGACTATGCGATAGTCATGTTCGATGAATGCCACAGGACATCTGCGGCCGAGAAGTTCTATCAGCTGGGCCTTTCCCTACCTCAGGTGTACCGCTTCGGTCTCTCTGCCACTCCCTGGAGGCGGATCAGGGGAGAAGAGATAAAGATAGAGGCCGTTGTGGGTCCGACTATATTCGAAGTCCGCGCCGAAGACCTGATCAGGGAAGGCTTCCTTGCAAAGCCCCGCTTTGAGATAGTAACTTACGAGTCCAGCATGCCGTCCTTCAGTGAGCGCTACAAGGAGCTCTACGAGGATATGATAATGAACAACGATGAGAGGAACAGGGCGATAATTAGAAAGGCCGTTGAGCTTGCTAGGAGAGGCCACCGTGTTCTCATCGACGTTAAGAGGATAGAACACGGCAAGATATTGAAGGAGATGCTTGAGAAGGAAGGGGTAAAGGCCGAGTTCCTCAGCTCAAAGAGCCCGAACAGGTGGGAGATACTCGAGGACTTCAAGGAAGGGAGGATTCCCGTCCTCGTGTCCACGTTGCTCAAGGAGGGCGTTGACATACCGGAAATCTCTGCTATAATCCTCGCTGGCGGTGGTAAGAGTGACATAATGACCATCCAGACTATAGGCAGGGCTTTGAGGCCCAAGAAGGGCATGAAGGCCGTTATAGTTGACGTCCAAGACGACGATCCATTACTCTTCACGCACTTCCTCGAGAGACAGAAGGCTTTGAAGCAATACTATGGCCGCTATTATGACAGGGAGATGAACCTAAAGACCAAGAAGAAGGTCGCCAAATAATGCAGCTCTGGTTAATGCCTCTGAATAGCGTTCGAAGAGGTCGTGTTTTGCTTTTCTGATTCCTTTCTCGTCTCCTCTGAACTCGATACCCTTATATTCTATCCTCCACAGCACCAACCCCTCTGGTCTTGCTGGTGGGATTTTCCTGAAGTACTCGCCGTTGAGCATCCTCTCCACTTCTTCCCCCGTCAGGATGCCCAGTCCACAGAAGCGGAGTGCATTTACTATTCTTCTGGCCATCTCCCACAGGAAGCTTTTGCCTTCGAGCTCAATTATGTAGTATCCCTGGCGTTTGATGATATCGACTCTAATCAGTTCTCTCACGGGGTTTTTGTGGGGCTCAAGCCTTGCAAAGGCTGAGAAGTCGTGAGTTCCGATGAAGAGCTTTGCGCACTCCCTCATAGCCTTTTCATCAAACCCCGCATCAATGAGGTAATAGCGGTAGGTCTTTGACTTGGCCCAGAAGCGGGGATGGAAATCCTCCGGAACCTCGGCAGTTCCGAGAACCCAGACATCCTTCAGGTGAAAGTTGAGCACCTCAGGCCTGACTAGATCCGGCCTCGAAGCAACGTCAAAGGCCACAACGTTGAAGAACGCAGAAACGCCCCGATCAGTTCTTGATGCACCCTTGAAGTTGGAGCTCTCAACGTCCTCTATTATACCCAGCTTAGTGAGAGCCCTAATGATTTCTCCCTCGACGGTTCTAAGGCCTGGTTGCCTCTGAAAGCCATAGAAGGCAGTTCCGTCGTAAGCTATACGAAGGGCAAGCCTCATGATGGGAAGTTGTTAAGTGAAAGTTAAAGCCTTTTTGGTGTTTAATCTGTTGGCATTATGACAATGATATATGTAAAAATTGGGCAGATTTTGACAGATATCTTCAAAACTTTTCGAAATGTTTAATAAAATTGCCTTAGGATCATCAACTTAGAAAGAGCTGAAGGAGGTGATCACCAAGTGGAGTCAGCAATTGAACCTGAAGTCTTCATAAACATCGTGAACTTTGATATTATGTGGCAGTTCGTTCTTAAGAACTTTGGTGGGGACTCGAAAAATGTCGGAAAAGACGCCAACCCGATATTTTCATCACACTTTTCTATTCAAAACGAAAAGATAGATAATGAGAAAGGTCAGAGATACGGCTCCCTGTAGAGCGGCCTCAGAAAGACCTCAAAGGCCGCCACCGGCATTTCTATTCCCCAGTTTTCCAGCACCTTCGGGTGTATCTCCCCAATTATTCCTACTTCCTGACCGTTCACGATGATTTTTCCGACCCTTCCCGGGATGAAGCTGCTGTGATCGATCTCTTTCAACTCATACTCGAGGCCGAGGTGGTGCATAACGCTGTCGAGAATCTCTTTGACTTCCGTGAAAGTTACGCGTGGATGGGCTATGGCAACTGCAAGCTTGCTCTCGCTTACGGTCTTGGTCTCCCTGTTCTCGTTTATGAGCGTTGTCTTTCCGACCTCGAATATTCTCTGCGGGTACTCCTCGTGGGTGTTCTGGCTCAGGAACTCCATTAAGCTGGGAATCAGCCATGCCCTCAAAGCGGACCACTTGGGGCTTATGGGATTCTCTATTTCCACGAGTCTCGCCGGCGGGTGATGACCGTACTCCCCAGAGGGATGCTCTCCGAAGTGGAGGTTCATCTTGGTGTACTGAGCCTCCCTGTTGGTCAGGTTGAAAGTCATAACCTCCTGAAGGCCGTAGCCAACCATGAGCTCCCTCACGGCATCTTCAAACTCAACGAACTTATCTCCCCTGCCCTGGACGGCAAGCTTCGGCTCCTCCGGTTTGATCTCGTTGTAGCCGTAAGCTATGAGGACGTCCTCGAGCACATCACGGGCGTGCATTATGTCATCGCGGAATGCCGGATACTTGAGCTTGGCCTTTCCATTTTCGAGTTCCACCTCGTAAAACATCCTCTCGAGGAGCTCCTTGATTTCTTCGTCGCTGAGATCTATCCCTGCGAGCCTCCTGATGTACTCGAGCCCAACCTCGAACTCTTTCGGAGTTAGGTTGGGTGTCTCTATCTCGAAGTCTCCGTAAACGACCTTTACACTCTTTATCTTCCCGCCGCGCTCGGCCAGAGCAGTGACAACAACGTTAAGGGCGAGCATAATCTTGTTTAAGTCCCAGCCAGTGACGTCGACGAAGACGTTTCTGGTCTCAGTCGTCACTCTTCCGGTCAGCTCGGAGTTGATAATAGGGGGCATGGAAAGGACATTGCCCTCGCTGTCAACGAGGAGCGGGTAATATGGCTTGTCCTTTATCAGATGGCCGTATTCCTTGCCCTTCTCGTGCTTCTCGAGGATTTCTTCGAGACTCATCTTTTCCTCAAAGCCCAGCGGAACGAACTTCTCAGTCTTCTCAGCGGCGCGGTAATAAATTGGTGGCTTGACCTTGTCGAAGTCGAAGATGCCTATTGCAACTTCCCTCCTGCGCCTTCCGAACGTTAGCGCTACCTTCTCCTGGAGGTTGATCATCTGCTTGAGAGCCTCATCGTCGAGGCTGAGGCCCTCAACGATGGCGTAGACACCGTAGGGCCTGATATCTTTCAGCTTTTCATCAACGTAAACAACGACGTCGCTCTTTTCGACCTCATACCTCGGCAGGCCCTTCGCCATCCCAAGTGCCCAGCGGATCTGCCTCGCTATTCCCTCGGCGCTCCAGAGGTCTGGCCTGTTGGTGTCCTTTGAGTCTGCCTTGAAGTAAATCTGACCGTTCTCCTCCCAGACGTCGTCGAGCTCGCATTTCGCGTAGAGGAAAAGGTCTTCCCATTCCTCAACGGTGAAGCTCTTTCCGACGAGCCTCTCTAAATCCGCTTTCGAAACATCGAACTTTGGCATGAGCATCACCCCTTTACCAGACCAGCCTCGCCTCCCTCAGCCACCTCAGGTCGTAGCTGAAGAGATACCTTATGTCGTCGATTCCGAGTTTGAACATGGCAAGTCTGTCAATTCCGATTCCCCACGCTATTACAGGAACGTCTATGCCCAAGGCCCTCGTCATTTCCTCTCTGAATATTCCAGCGCCGCCGAACTCGACCCAGCCGAGCTCGGGATGGTAGGCGCTCATCTGTACGCTCGGCTCGGTGAACGGATAATAGTCCGGCAGGAACTTGACTTTCTTGGCTCCGGCGATCTCAACGGCGAAGCGCTTGAGTATACCTAAGAGATGCCTGAAGTTGAGGTCTTCACCAACCACGAAACCGTCCACCTGGTTGAATTCTATGAGGTGCGTCCTGTCTAGGACGTCGGGCCTGAAAACGCGCTGTATCGTGAAGTATTTGCCCGGAATCTCGACACCTTTAGCAAGCTGCCTGCCGCTTAGGGCGGTACCGTGGGCTCTCGGCATCAGCAGCATGGCTCTCTCCGGACTCCAGACATAGCCCCAGCCGCGTGAGCCAGCTATGCCTCTCTCGTGGGCGGTCTTAACCCTCTCGACGAGTTCTTCATTAGGTAGGTAGCCGCTTTTCGGATATTTAAGCTGATAAGTGTCTGTCCATTCTCTCGCCGGATGGTTCTGGGGCTGGAAGAGAGCGTCGAAGTTCCAGAACTGCGTCTCTATGAGGCTGTCAACAGTCATTTCGATGAAGCCCATCTCTATGAGCCTTCTCCTTATCTTGTCGAGGAATGCCCTGTAGGGCTGCTTCTTGCCGGGATAAATCCTTCTCACCGGCGCCTGGATGTTGAAGCGCTTGAACTCGACCTCACGCCACTTTCCGGACTTTATGAGCTCCGGCGTGAGGGTTGAGACTTCCTCCTTGAGCTCAAGGCCTTTATTTACGAGCTCCTCTCCTTCGGGCGTTATCTCGACGGTTCTTTCGGTTACGATGTCTTCTTCGGCTATCTTCCTTCTCTTGAGGTCGTTCACCTTGATGATGTCCTCAATCTCACTGACGGGAATAGCTTCTTTCTCGGCGAGGAGCTTTAGTGCCCTGTCAATCGCCCTCTCCTCGGCTTTAAGGCCATTCTCCGTTATCTCGAGGACGAGCTTTCCATCCTCCTTCCTAATGCTCGCCCAGCCCTCCTTCCTGAGGAGGCCGACTATCGGCTTCAGCTCGTCCTCGCTGAGGACTTCTTTGAGGTCATCGAGTGTAACCTTGCCCTTTTTCCTGAGGACTTTCAGAGCCCTCCATTCTGGCAGTCCAATTTGGGCATATTTCTTACCGGTCTCGGTTAGCTTTGCTATCCTCTCGCTCTTCTCGTGGAGCCTCGCCAGACCTTTGCTCTGAAGCCAGAGAACGGCTCTCATGGCCGCGACCTGGTCGAGACCGGTTTTTTCAACGAGCTCGTCGAATTTAGCCTTCTTCAACTCGTTAAGTTTTATGAGCGTCAGCTTCTCTTGGTAGCTAAGCTCCATAGGGCCACCTCCTTGGGTTGAGTTTGAGAAGAGTTACTTAAGAATTGCGGTGAAAGAAAAATAAGGAAAACTCACTTCTTGTGGGGGAAGAAGACGACCTTTCCAGTCTTGCCGGCGCGCATGAGCTCAAAGGCTTCCTCGAACTTGTCGAAGCCTTTGTACTTGTGGGTTATTATTGGATCGAGGTTGAGCTTGCCACTCTGAATAAGGCTCGAAACGGTGTACCAGGTCTCCCAGAGGTGCCTTCCGGTTATTCCGTGTACTTCAAGGGCCTTGAAGATTACGAGGTTGTTGATGTCAAAGGTGACCTCTCTCGGGAAGAGGCCGAGCAGCGAGACCCTTCCTCCCGGTGTTACCGCTTGGAGGCCCTGTTCAAGGGCCTTAGGAGCACCGCTGAACTCGAGAAAGACTTCAACACCGGCTCCATCAGTTATATCCATAACGAACTTAACTGGATCCTCTTCGAAGGGGTTGACAACGTAGTCAGCACCAACCTTCTTTGCTAGCTCGCGTCTAAACTCGCTCGGCTCGCTGACGATGACAGGATAAGCACCGCTGGCCTTAGCAACGGCTATACCGAGGAGACCGAGCGGACCTGCGCCTGTGATGAGCGTGCTCCTTCCGGCTATTGGACCAGCAAGAACTGTATCAACGGCGTTTCCAAGGGGCTCTTGGAGGGTTGCATACTCGGGAGGCATGTCCTTCGGATTCTTCCAGGCGTTCTGGGCGGGAACTATAGCGTATTCGGCAAAGACACCGTCCATGTCAACGCCGAATATCTTTGTGTTCTGGCAGACGTGGTAGCGATTGTGCTTGCAGGCGTAACATTTTCCACAGACTATGTGAGTCTCAGCTGAAATGTAATCACCAACCTGGATTGTATCAACGCCGGGGCCAACCTCGATGACCTCCCCGGCGACTTCGTGACCCATTATCTGGGGCGGTTTGATCCTGCTCTGCGCCCATTCGTTCCATTCATAGATGTGCAGGTCAGTTCCACAGATACTGGTGGCAAGAACCTTGATGAGAACCTCTCCAGGACCGGGCTTGGGGATATCAACTTCAACGAGCTCCGCACCGTAGGCGGGCTTCGTCTTAACGATCGCCGGCATCTTTTCGGCCATAGCAACCATCTCCTTAATGTTTACATGCTTATCTAAATGGCGGGGCGATATAAACCTTTTGTGAAGGTTCAATGATGTAAACAATAGTTTTCCTGATGGATTATCGGAAACCTTATATTCTCCTTTGAGTATTTTCCAACTAAGTAAAGGGGGTCTAAAGATGGCGCTGATAGTCGTGACCGGGCGGGGAGGTGCGGGAAAAACTACCACCACTGCTAACCTCAGCACTTTCTTAGCCATGAGGGAATATCGTGTCCTTGCTGTCGATGGTGACTTATACCTGCCTAACCTTGGTTTCCACTTTGCACTTGATACTGTAAAGTACACTCTCCACTCGCTTCTCAAAAATCCCGAACTTGATCCTGAATGGGCCATCTACAAACATCCCCAGACGGGAGTTCATGTGATGCCAGGAAGCACGCAGCTTCAGGATGTTCTGGGCATCTCTCCAAAGAGATTAGTGGATATTCTGGAAAGAGTCAAATATCGGTTCGGGGTTGTTTTCGTTGACTCGCCCACTGGAATTCCATTTGACACGCTTCCTACCTTTGAGCTTGCCAACTATCAACTTATAGTGGTTGAAATAGAGCGCTCTCCGATATACTCTTTCGAGGTAATGGTTAAGAACGAGATAGAAAAGCTGAAAGCCCTAGGTGAGAGATATAATCTCAACATTGGTGTGATACTGAACAAGGTCAGGGAGTCAGAGGACATAGTTGACAAGATTATAGAGGCCGTTGAGGAAGACCTCAATGTTCCAGTTCTTGGGTGGATACCCTTTGATAACAAAGTTCCTGAGTCCATCAATTTGGGTGTCCCTGTCATTAAGTACTATCCTAACAGTGATGCCGCCATAGCCTTTCGGGAAACTGGAGAAGTCCTCGAAGAATGGATATTCGGTTGATTTCTGGGGGTGTTGAAATGAACATGGAAGAGCTCGTGGAGAAGGTAGCTAGCGGAGAAATAAAGTTCCATCAGGTTGAAAAATATACAAACGGCGACAAGAAGCTCGCCACTGAAATAAGAAGGAAAGCCCTTGAGAAAAAGTTTGGGATAAGCCTCGAGAACATTGGACATTACTCCATAGACCCCAACCAAGTCATCGGAAGGAACATCGAGAACATGATAGGCGTCGTCCAGATACCGATGGGCGTTGCCGGACCGCTCAAAATTAACGGCGAATACGCCAAGGGGGAGTTCTACATTCCGCTCGCGACGACGGAGGGTGCACTAGTAGCTTCAGTCAACCGCGGTTGTTCTGCATTGACGGCGGCCGGTGGGGTCAAGACAACAATCATAAGTGATAAAATGACCCGTGCGCCGCTCCTAAAGTGTCCGGACGCGAGAAGGGCAAGAGAGGTTGCGGAGTGGGTCAAGGCAAACATTGGCTACCTCCAGGAGAAGGCTGTCTCTAAAGTTACGCGGCATGGAAAGCTCCGCGACGTTAAGCCCTTCATCGTCGGCAATAACCTCTATCTGAGGTTTGAGTTTGAGACCGGCGACGCCATGGGTATGAACATGGTCACCATCTCGAGCGAGGAGATAATGAAGGTCATCGAAGAGGAGTTTCCGGACGTTAAGTACCTTGCCCTCTCAGGAAACCTCTGTGTTGACAAAAAGCCCAACGCAATGAACTTCATCAATGGGCGCGGAAAGACGGTCATAGCCGAGGCGATAATCCCACGCGAGATCGTCGAGAAAAAGCTGAAGACCACTCCAGAGCTTATCGCCGAAGTCAACTATCGCAAGAACCTTGTGGGTTCAGCCCAGGCTGGCTCCTACGGCTTCAACGCCCACTTCGCCAACATTGTGGGTGCGATATTCCTTGCAACGGGCCAGGACGAGGCGCAGATTACGGAAGGGGCCCACGGCATAACTCTTGCGGAGGTTACCCCAGAAGGGGACCTCTACATCAGCATAACAATGCCAAGCTTAGAGATAGGAACCGTCGGTGGTGGAACTAGGGTCCCGACCCAGAGGGAAGCCTTGAGCATCATGGGAGTCGCCGGCGGCGGTGACCCTCCGGGAACGAACGCCAAGAAGTTCGCGGAGATAATCGCTGGTGCAGTTCTCGCGGGCGAGCTTTCACTGCTAGCTGCAATAGCGGCGAAGCACCTCGCCAAGGCTCACAAGGAGCTTGGGCGTTGAGCTTCTTTCCTCTCTTACCCAACGCTTAAAAATCCTAGAAGAGACGTATTTGGGGATGATGACCATTTCCCTCACTCTGAAGAGTGATGAGGAGCCGATGCTCTGACCCGGATATCCCTGTACTTATTGTAATCTAAGCTGGTGAGAACGCCCAAATTTATCCTTAGTCTCTCTATTATATTCCCGGATAACATAAAGCAAAAGAAAAATTAATTAGGATGTTTCCCAAAAAATGTTGGGATGTCTATGATGGTTACAGTTGAAATAGATGGGGATGCCTGCAGTGTTGTATCAATGAGCAGTCACTCAAAGTTGTTTGAGTTTTTATTTGAGAATATGCCAATACAGTCCCTTCATTACAGGACCTTTCTCGCAGATAAAGGTGTGTACATTGTAGAAACCCACGGGACGAAACTTTTAAGACTGGAATGTCCTGAGGGAAAGAAAGCCCTTCTGCATGAGCTTCATCGTAGTGAAATTGCTCCCCAGGTATTTCTCGAGACGTACCTGAGGACTCTCTTCAACGTGCTTGACTTAGCCAAGATCAAAGAGAAGGTCGTTCTTCAGTATTATGTCGTCGATAAGTTCGTGCAACCTGTAAAAATTGAGATCAAGGATCATCCCGCTGGGTTTAGGAAGGGCTCCTTTACACTAATCGACGAGTTAATTGCTCAAAACTACGGAAAAGTTGGGCTAGGAAACGTTCGAAAGCTGACAAAGATACGATATGACCCATTGGACATCTTTGGTGGGAAAACCATTGGAAACACGATCCTGATTTTCAATAAGCGTGACTTACGTGAGCTGGCGTTCTTGTATTTCGACGACTATAAGACTGCAAAGACGCTGTTTACCCACACAACTGATTTTTATCTGAACAGTGTGTTTTTTGGTCATCTCAAATTCAAAATACGCAAATTCCTTGGCATTTGATGAATTCAAAGAATAAAATGGAACTTAAAAGGAAACTTCAAGGTGCGGATCCTTGGACTTCCTTCAGCTTTTTCTTTACGAGCTGGCTCACGAGCTTTCCGTCAGCCCTTCCGCGGAGCTTCGCCATAGCGCGGCCCATTATCATGCCCATCGCTCCCATACCCTTAGCCTTTATGACTTCGATGTTCTGCTGGATGACTTCGTCTATGATGCGCTCAACTTCCTCCTCGCTGAGTAGTGTCAGGCTCTTTTCTTCAGCAACCTGCTGGGCCGTCTTCTCCGGGTGAAGCGCGAGTTCCTTGAATATCTCATCGAAGGCCTCCTTGGCTATCTTGCCGTTGAGATAGAGTTCGAAAGTCTCCCTGATGTGCTCATCGGTGATGTTTTCGATGGGAACCTCCTTCTTGAGACCCTTGAGTACGACGACGAGTATTGATGCAGCGAGGGACGGCTTGACGCCCTTCGCTATTAGCTCTTCGAAGAGCTCGTCGCGTTCGTCGTTTACAAGGGTTTCAGCAAGGCTCCTGTCGATCTTGTACTCCTTTACGTAGCGTTCGGCCCTCTCCTGCGGGAGCTCTGGCAGGTTGGCGAGTATCTCCTCTTTCATATCCTCCGTGATGAGTATCGGCGGTATGTCCGTTTCGGGATACATCCTTGCCTTGCCGGGAAGCGGGCGCATGTACTGGGTGTTTCCATCGGGTAGAGCTCTCCTTGTTTCCTCCGGCACGCCGTCTATAGCCTCCCTCGCCCTCTGGAGAACCTCACGGAGTGCTTTCTTGGCAGTTCCCTCCTCTGCAGCGATGAGGACGAAGGCGTCATCCTCGTCGAGACCGAGTTTTTCGATAACAGCATTAACCTCTAATTCTGTAATTCCATAATTCGGCAATTCATCAATGTGGAAGATACCTTTCACGTATTTCTTGGCTCTGTCAGCCATCTCAGTTCCGAGCCTCCTGCCGGGCTGAATCTCTTTCCCGATGAGCCCGCGGAACTTGGGGAGCTTAACGGCAAGGACCTTTCCACCGTTATTTATCGTGCGCGCTATTATCTTAGAGCCAGTGTTCTCGAATATCTCAGTGACGTCGTAGAATTCCTCTTTGATGTCCTCTGGCTTGACTCCGCGCCTCCTCAGCTCGTCTCGTATCTCGAGGAGCTTGAGCTGCCTTTCGATTTCTCTCTCAATGATGATTGGTATCATGTCTAGCTCCTGGACTCCCTTGATCTCTACTCTGGCACCGCCCTTTATCGAAATGTTAAGGTCCTGCCTGATGGTTCCAAGACCGCGCTTGACTTTCCTCGTCGCTCTCAGAGCGTCGCCTATGTATTTGGCGACCACCTTTGCCTGCTCCGGGTGGTGTATGTCCGGAGTCGTGCTTATCTCAACGAGAGGAATACCCAGCCTGTCGAGGCGGTAGATTACCTCCTTGTCTTTCCTCTCGACTATTCTACAGGCGTCCTCTTCAAGGCAGATCGTTGGGATTCCAACACTTCCCCACGGTGTGTCCACCTTTCCGTTCATGGCTATTATTGCCGTCCTCTGGAAGCCTGAGACGTTGGAGCCATCTATGACGATTTTACGCATGAAGTGAACCTCGTCAATGGGAGTGGCGTTGAGAAGGTAGGAAATCTGAAGGGCGACCTTGAGGGCTTCTTCATCCGGCATGTGTGGCGGCTCTTCGTCAATGTAAACGAGGTCTGCCAGTTCGTAACTGCCCTCGTAGATGTAAGTCCTCCCCTTCTTGAACTCCTCCAGAGCGGCCGGATCAATCTCGCCGAGCTCGCTTATAGTTGGCCTTAAACGACGCTGGAAGATGAACTCCACCTCGTCGCTCAGCTCGCTTGGAACGGGTGAGAATAGCTTTTTGGTGTCGAGTTGCCTGTGGATTTCAAGACCGACCTTAAGACCGAGCTTCTCGTAATCGTACGCCATTGTCATCACCTCAGGAACGTGTCAAACCTCGTGTAGGGCGTTATCTCGCCCGCGTAGTTCGTGAGCATCATTTCCCTGACCTCTTTTGGATCATCAGTGTGGCCGAGCACCCACATAAGCTTGACGTAAGCCGTCTCTGGAAGCATGTCTTCGCACGGAATAACGCCCGCCTTGAGGAGCCTTCTTCCAGTGGAGTAAACATTGAGATTTACCCTGCCGTAGAGACACTGACTCGTCATGCAGACGGCAACGCCTTCCTCAGTAGCGCGTTGTATTGAGTCTATGACGTAGGTCGGCACGTGGCCGAGACCGGTTCCCTCTATGACTATGCCCTTGTACCCCTTGTCCACGAAGAAGTCTATTATCTCGGTGCTCATTCCGGGGAAGGCCTTTACCAAAGCGACCTTCTCCTCCATCTCATCGTCGACCCAGACCTCGCTTTCAGTCCTTCTGCGGTAGTCCTTTCTGAGGAACTCAATCTCACCACCCGGCCATATTCTGGCTATCGGTATATCGTTTATGCTCCTGAAGGCGTCCCTCCTGCTGGTGTGCATCTTCCTGACCTTGGTTCCCCTGTGAGCGAGGCAGTATGTGTCACCCGTCTCCCCATGCATTACAACGGCAACCTCGCCGAAATCAGCCCTTGCCATCCTGACAGAGCATATGAGGTTCATCGCCGCGTCGCTGCTCGGCCTGTCCGAGCTTCTTTGAGCGCCGACGAGTATGACCGGCTTGCCTAAATCCCTGAGCATGAAGCTCAAAGCCGATGCGGTGTATGCCATCGTATCCGTTCCGTGGGCTATGATGACGCCGTCCTCGCCGTTGTTCAGTATGCCCGCAACTTCGTGGGCTATCCTGACCCAGTACGTCGGGCGCATGTCCTCACTGAGGATGTTCATAAGGAGCTTCGGCGTTATGTTGGCTATTTCAAAAATCTCCGGAACTGCCTTGGCAAGTTCCTCCGCAGTGAAAGCCGGATGGACGGCTCCAGTCTTGTAGTCTATCCTGCTTGCTATGGTCCCGCCCGTTCCAAGGATAGCAACGTTTGGAAGCTCTGGCCTTTTCGGAAACACTTCCTCGAACTCTACTTCCTCTCTTGGCTTAGCCTTCTCGATGATTTCAACTGAAACTATCTGGTCAACGAGGATTCCAATGTTGTAGCCATTGTCAAGCTTGAGCGTAAGCGTCTCGCCGGTGGAGAGCTCGTAGGGGTTCATGACTATTCCTTCATAGATGCTCTTGTTTCCGTTATCCTTTTCGATTATTCTGACGTAATCCCCAACACTGAGGCCCTTTTCCTGCATAAACCGCTCAACTTTGCGCATAGCCTTTCCCTCCGCCTTATACTGGTGAGAGGTTAATATAAACCTTCGGGCTGGATGAATGACAAGAATCTCCCAAAAATTTGGATGAATTCTGTCATAATGACAATTACTTAGGTGCTATCTTAAATCTAGGCTCCTCTACCCACTCTGACTTGCACTTCGGACAGCGGGAGGGTATGTTTATCTCCGGCCTGAAGATAAAGCCACACTTCCTGCACTCGGCGGGCTTTATGAGAAGAACCTTTCCCTCACGCTTAAGGGTCTTTTGTATGGCCTTCAGGTCTTCGAGTATTACCTTTTTCGCCCCTCTGCCGCGGAGTTCCAATGCTACTGCCAGCTCACCCGGTGAGTAATCGCGCTCCTCCAAAAGCTTTATTATGCGCTGCCTACGAGTCATCATCGCGAGATTGTCGGAAAGGTGAGATATAAAGCTTAGGGTGGGAACATGATAGTCGAGAAGGCTGAAAAGGTTCTTGAAGCAAATAGCCTCTGTGACCACTGCCTCGGCAGGCTCTTTGCCCGGCTTGGAAGAGGTACTAACGAGGAACGCGGGAAGGCAATAAGGTTCGTCCTCAACATGGAGCGCTCAGCGAAAGGATTAGAGCCAATAGAAGAGGCTGAGAAGTGTGAGCTCTGCGGGAACGTTTTTGAGAGGATTCCCGAACTCATTGAACTCATGAAAAAGGTGAGCAAAGGGATAGAGTTCGACACTTTTTTAGTCGGTTCCCGCTTCTCCGAGGAGATAAAGGAGAGAGAAAAAGCCCTCTGGGAGGAGTTCGGTATAGACACTGGCGAGCCCATAAACAGAGAATTCAACCGCGAGCTTGGCAAGGCCTTTGGCCTCGCAACTGGAAAGGATACCTCAAAAACTCCGGATGTTGTTTTCATAGTCGAGCCATATTCGGGGAAGATCGAGCTTCAGATAAATCCCCTCTACATTTATGGTCGCTATAGAAAGCTTGTTAGGGGCATTCCGCAGACGCCCCTTCCGGAATTCGAGGAGAGCGTTGCGTCTATAATTTGCCGTCCATTTTCCAGGGCTGCGGGGGGGAAGTGCGTCTTTAAGGGCGCCGGCAGGGAGGATGTTGACGTTAGGATGCTCGGCAATGGCAGGCCCTTCATCCTTGAGATAAAAGGGCCAAAGAAAAGGAAGCTCGATCTCGGAGCTATAGCAAAGGAGATAAATGCGAGCGGAAAGGTGGAGGTTCTTGACCTTCGTTTTGTGACCACTAAGGAGGCTGAGGAAGTTCTCACAAAGAACCACCGGAAGGAATACCTCGCCCTGGTTCTCGTTGAAGACGGTGCAACTCCAGAGGAAGCCAAGGAAGTGGCGAGAGAGCTTAGAGGGCTTGAGATACACCAAAGAACGCCCTGGCGCGTGAGGAAGGCGAGAGCCGACAAAGTAAGGGTCAAGAGGATTCATGAAGCGGAGGCAAGATGGATAGACGAGAAGCACTTTGAGTTGAGGCTAATCACCGATGGCGGCCTCTACATCAAAGAGCTCATCTCGGGTGATAAAGGAAGAACCAAGCCTTCCGTTAGCGACCTCCTCGGGAAGCCAGCCTGGTGCGAAAGGCTGGATGTTCTGAACATCCTCGATGAGTGAAAACTTTATAAACGCTTTTCGCCGATTGGGTAACGAAGCCATAATAGGCTTAGTCCATACGCCGAAAAGGTTTGAAAGTCTGAAAAAGCCCTAATGGATGTCTATATACCCTTTGCGGGATGGGTAAAAATCTGTGAGGTGATTGGTATGGTTCAGAAGGCCCACAGCTTTAGGAGGAAGACCAGGGGGAAGCTCAGCAAGAAGCCGAGGAGGAGAGGTCTCCCGCCGCTCACTAGGTTCCTCCAGGAGTTTGAGGTCGGGCAGAAGGTTCACATCGTCATCGAGCCTAGCTACCACAAGGGCATGCCCGACCCAAGATTCCACGGAAGGACCGGAACCGTTGTTGGCAAGCGTGGCGATGCCTACATCGTCCAGATTAGGGACGGCGGCAAAATAAAGACCTTCTTCATCCACCCAGTCCACCTCAGGGCTCAGAAGGGATGAGCATGATAGGAAGGAAAAAGCTCGAGGAGCGTTATCTTACCATAGCGGAGACCAAAGAGCTCCTCGAGAGGCGTAAGGCCGAGGGTGTGGAGGAGAACCCGGAGGAGCCGATGTTCTACGAGGCCAGGGTTAGCCTGGAACATGCCGAGCGCTTTGCCAAGCTCAAGCCGGAGCAGGCGAAGGAACTCAAAGAGAGGCTCCTGGCTCTCTTTGAATGGCTCGACGAGAGGCTGGCAGCTAAGCTTGTTGACCTCATGCCAGAGGACTACTTCGACATCCGTGTTATCTTTACCAAGGAAGACTACATGCCTACTCGGGAAGAGGCTGAGGAGATAATAAAGCTCCTCGACGACTACAGGGAGTGACTCCCTTCTTTCCCTTTTCTCGACAAAGTATAAAAACTCCTGATGGGTATAATTTCTGGGGGAGAGAAAATGGATAGGTACCGGAGGCATTCTTACAGGGAGAGTCTCGAAAAGAAGAGGCGGAATGTTGAGTATGAGGAGTACGCCTATGTGCTGGACTATCTGCCGGAAGGATACACTGATTTGAAGACCGGCAGGAGAACCGGAAAGCCTGTGGCACAGGTAATAGGTGAAAAGGCATTCACTCTTCTCGAGGTGGCTCCAAGGGAGGATCTGATGCTGTACGAGAGGGTATTCATAGGCAAGGGGCAGAGGGATAAGATTCTCATGATCAACAAGAAGATCCATTACGATGATCTCACTGCTACCGCTAAGGCCGAACTCCCCTATGTTGTGGAAGAGATAGTCAAGAACAATGAAGAGCGTTTTGTCCAGTTCTTCAACATCGCCCCGCCGATAACCAACAGGCTCCACAGCCTCGAGCTTCTTCCGGGAATAGGCAAGAAGCACATGTGGGAAATCATAGAGGAACGTAAGAGGGAGCCCTTCAAGAGCTTTGAAGATCTGAGGCACAGAGTTAAGGGTCTTCCTGATCCAGCAAAGATGATAGCCAAGCGCGTTGTTGATGAGCTTGAAGGGAAGGATCGCTACAGGCTCTTCGTTGGTTCCAGGAGGATATTCAGGGTATGAGGGAGCGCCTCTTTTCTCTCATTTCTAAATACGGATTAAGAGCAAACTCTGACCTTGGACAGAACTTTCTAATAGTAGACGATATCATCGAGAGAAATGTTGAGAGGGCTGAACTTAGCGGAAGAGATGTCGTTCTTGAAATCGGCCCCGGACTTGGTGTTCTCACGGATGCGCTCAGCAAGTGTGCCGGGAAGGTTTATGCCATAGAAAAGGACCCACGTCTTGTTGAAATACTGCGAAAGGAGTACAACTGGTCCAACGTCGAGATAATAGAGGGAGACGCTCTAAAGGTTGATTTTCCAGAGTTTAACAAAATAGTCTCAAACCTGCCCTATCAAATTTCCTCCCCGATAACCTTCAGGTTCATCAGATACGGATTCGAGAGAGCCGTTCTTATCTACCAGCTTGAGTTCGCACAGAGAATGGTGGCAAGGCCGGGCGACAGGAACTACTCTCGCCTCTCACTGATGGTTCAGGCCAAGGCCTACGTTGAACTCGTCGAGAGGATTGGAAGAGGTGCGTTCTATCCCCGGCCAAAGGTTGACTCTGCAGTCGTTGTCCTTGAACCCAAGCCGAAAAGTGAGGCCATAGAACTGAATGAGGATCTCGTTAGGGCTCTCTTTCAGCACAGGAGGAGCACGGTTACTGCCGCATTGAAGAAATCCCACCACATGCTCGGTCTCAGCAAGGCTGAGTTCAAGAATGTTAAAGATGTGATAGCCTCGGCACCTTATGCAGAAAAAAGAGTATTTCAGCTCTCTCCTGAGGAGGTTAAGGAAATAGAGGCATACCTAAAGGTTAACAACATCATCCGGTAAAAATTAAGCGCGGAAAATGTACAGAATTATCTCATTCTTCTTCCTCTTCGGGATCATCTCCGAAGAGTGCCACATAAAGACTTCTCAGCTTTTCGTAATGCCCATTCTCAATCTCCGCTAGCCAGATGAGAGTCGCTCTTGCTTTTTCGTCGGAAGTGTGATTCGCCAGGTAGCTGTAAACGTCATGTGCAATTTTCTCGGTGCCCATTAAGTACTCGAGAATGCCCCGGAGGTTTCCCTTAAACACCATCTCTCTGAGGCGATCTTCGGACAGCTCCACCTCTAGGGCGGGGACATTAACCTTAATAACTTCCTCGCCTGGATACATAGTACGGTACAGTTTTAGCAGTGTTTCGGCGTGTCCCAAGCAGTCTTTATACATACTGAAGAAAAGCTTTGGAACCCGCTCGTCCCAGTTGACCTCCTTGCTCATTGTGTAGAGCTTGTAGTACATTTCAGATTCCTTCACTTCCTGATCTATCCAATGAGCCATGAGCTCCTTGGTATTGAGCTGGGAAAGTGCTTCGAGAATTCTTTTAAATTTGGCTTTTTCTCTTTCTTTCGTTTTGTAAAGGGGACTGGTCATAATTATCCTCCCATATATCCTAGGAAGCAAACCGTTTATACTTTTCGATTTGATATCGATTGGTTTTTAAGAGGCACAATAGATTCATCCATCATGATAGTTGCTATCATCGATGGTTATACCGATGAGCCGGCTGGATTGGGTGTTCCCCCATACCTTGGTATATATCCGCGCTACGCCTACGGTGCCATTAAAAAGGCACGTAAAGATGTTAGCGTGTTCTATTTGACCATAGATGACCTTCGGGCAACGTTTGAGGGTGAAAGGGGAGTTGCCACTAAAAACAAGACACCAAATTTCCCAAAAACGAAAGAGATACTCGAAAGGGCTGACGTTATAATCTACATCGGGGGTCTCCACACTCCGGGTAAGTACCTCTCAGCTGTCCCCTCTCAGGTTGAAGAGGTTGCCCTGTTCCTAAAGCCCTTTAAAGGAGTTAAAATACTTGGAGGACCGGCTTTCATGGGTTCTGCCCACCAGGGTGGGACAAAGATAACCTCTCGGGAGCTGATGTTGGCTCAGACGGTCTTTGACCACATCGTTTACGGGGACTTGGAGGCTTTTCTTTATGATTTCTTCCGGAATCCCAGAGAAGCCGACCCCTTCAGGTTTCGAACCTATGACGAGCTTCGCGATTACGCCCTCCTGGGTGCAGAGGTCGTGACGCAATTTCCTGACTTCCCAGATTTCGTCATAGTTGAGATTGAGACCCAGCGTGGCTGTCCAAAGGCTATGGGCATAGGCGGCTGCTCCTTCTGCACGGAGCCCGTGAGATATAGAAAGGTCGAGGACAGATCCATTGAGGATATTGTGAGGGAAGTTGAAGTTCTCTACAACCTTGGCGTGAGACACTTCCGCGTCGGTAGGCAGAGTTGCATCTTTTCCTATATGGCAAAATCAAACGGCCGCGTTCCCATACCCAATCCCGAAGCCATTGAAAGACTCTTCCGCGGAATCCGCTTAGTCGCTCCTGACATAAAAACCCTCCACGTGGACAATGCAAATCCTGCGGTGATAGCGAACTATCCTGAGGAGAGCAGGGAGATAGCAAGGGCACTCATTGAGTACGGTACACCCGGAAACGTCGTTGCCTTCGGACTTGAGAGTGCTGACCCAAAGGTGGCCAAGCTCAACAACCTGAACGCCACTGCCGAAGAAACCTACGAGGCGGTTAAGCTGCTCAATGAGGTAGGGGGAAAGAGGGGCTACAACGGAATGCCATGGCTCCTCCCAGGGATAAACATACTCTTTGGTCTTCCTGGAGAGACAAAGAAGAGTTACGAGCTGACTTTCCAGTTCCTCAAAAAGCTCCTCGACGATGGCCTGATGGTCAGGCGCATAAACATACGTCAGGTGGTTGTCTTCCCCGGAACCCCTCTCTGGCATATGAGAAATAGAGTAAAGACCGAGAAGCACAAGAAGCTCATCCAGCACTACAAGTACAAGATAAGACATGAAATTGACCTTCCAATGCTTAAGAGGGTCGTGCCTGTTGGAACGGTTCTCAGGGACGTTAGAGCTGAGGTTTACGACAACGGCCTTACGTACGGCAGACAGATAGGGAGCTATCCACTGATAGTTGGCATTCCCAAAGAAGTCGAGCTTAACAGGTTCTACGATGTTTTAATAGTCGATCACGGCTTTAGAAGCATAACAGGCATTCCGATACCCATAAATGTGAACCAGGAGAGTCCAAAGATTCTTCAGTACATTCCTGGTATCGGTAAGAAGAGGGTTGTGAAGATTCTGTCTAGGAGGCCTTTCAGAGATGAAAAGGAATTCTTTAATGTGGTTGGAGATGAGGGAAAAAGAATACTGAAAGATTTAATCACTCTGTAGTGTTCCTCTTTTCTGGCCATGAGAAGCCTATGAGGTTCTCGATGAACACAACCTCAGCCCTCAAAGTTTCGTCGGTGACTCCCTCTATTACCAGCACTCCCTTGCGGGGAGTGAATATTCTGTTTTCCGTTGCTCCTTCTGCTGGACCGATCAGGAGCACAACAAGGTGGTCCGGATTCCCTATCTTGCCGCGGCCGATATCGATTTTAGTCCAGAAGTTCAGGTAGGTCTTCCTGTATCTCAGCCACGTCTGGTTGAAAGCGTACTGCTTGGCGGTTACGTTGTCGTAGCCCATTTCGAGGCCCTTAATGTAGTAGTTGGTTGTGAAGATGTTGGACACCACCCCGGATATCTCAGAGACGGTGAGTGTTCTGTATTTGCAGTCTCCAAGATACAGCTGGGGGTTATCTTTACAGTTCTCCACGGAGGGGTCGCCGATAACTATCGTGAAGTACTCATAAAAGCCTCTGATGGTCATATTCAGGTCAACTTCTGGACTGCCTGTAATGTAGCTGTCCACGGTAATGTTGAATATCTTGGAGCCCGCTGGGGGAGCAGTTCCCTGCTCGATAAGCTTCTGGTACTGTTCAGCGGTGAGGGCGTAGAACTGAGCAGATGGCGTGTATATTATCACATATTGGGTGGATGCTCTGGGTGGCTTTGGGCTGATGACGTTGTTGAAGTTATGATACGAGTACATTACATAGCTGATTGGAGCAATGACTATGAAGAGAACTACAAGAACAACTGCAAACCTCTTTTGATTCAAGGCTAAAACCCCCAGAAGAGAGAATTAAAAGAGAAGGAAAGGCCTTCAGAGGCCAGCGAGGTACTCCATAAGGGCCTCGGCGGCAGCCTTGGTTTCGTCCCTGGTAGCACCAGCGACGATGACAACGTCGTAGCCGCCAAGGGCATCCTGGATGTACTCGATGTCGCCTGGGCTGTTGTACCAGTCAACCTGGCTGATGCCCTGCTCGACGAGGTACTGGGTGACGCTGTTGGCGACCGGACCACCAACGAGGATGAGGTTGCTTCCTGGGTCCTCAAGGTTGACCTCGTAGTCCATGACGGTTATCGGGCTGGCGACCGGCTTGACCATTACCTGGTCGGCGTAGATGCCAGCAACGTAGTACTCGGTGTCAAGGACATTGTCGCCAACGCTGAGTTCAATCTCGCTGACAGTACCCTCCTTCTCGGTGAGGGCTATGTATGCGTAGGCAACGACGCGGTCAACGTCGTCGATGGTACCGTTTCCGTCGATGTCGTAGCCGACAGCAGCCTCGTTGAGGGTGTACATCTCGAACCAGTACTTGAGGTCGTAGGTGCCGAAGATGTCAACCGGGTTGCCCTCGAGGGTGTCGAGGTTGGTAAGGGTTATGTTGGTGATGTAGGTGCCGTCGGTCTTTATAGTCATCTCCCAGGTCTTGCCATCGTAGATGATGGTGCGACCGCTGGTGTAGGTGTCGACGTCAACCTGAGCCTCAATGGAGGCTATGAGGTGGCCGTCGATACCAACGAAGGTGTCCCTAAGGGTGAGGATGACTGCGCCGTCTCCGAAGACGTCAACTGGGGTGTCCTTCTCAAGGATCATCTGGTCGCTCTCCTGGCCGGTGACAGCGTTCTTAATGACGACAAGGGCCCTCTGGTCAATGATGCTTATGTCGAGGACGGTGACGATCCAGTCGGTGCCCTCGATGGCCTGCGGCTGGCCGACCTGGTACCAGGCGGTACCCTTGTCGAGACCGGCGGTGAAGGTGTCGTTTCCGACGCTAAGGACGTAGTATGTCTCGCCGAAGACGGTGAAGGTTCCACCGGCAGCGACACCTGGGCTGTAGACGCCAACTTCGGTTCCACCGGCAGCAGCCATGTTCTCGGCGTCGCCGATGTACCAGTCAGTAACAGTTGCATACTCGGCCGGGACGCCCCACTCTGGGTAAGCAGGCCTGACCTCAGTGGTGTATGAGACGGTGTAGTTGTAGAGGACGTAGTCAACGAAGACGGTGACGTTGCCTGGGGTGACGATGAGGTCAGCGTCCTTGGGTGGCATGGTACCGTCCCACTCAGCGGGGTCCTTGGAGCTGAGCTGGACGTTCTTGAGGGTGATGTGCCAGTCGATAAGCTGCTCGTCACCGGTCTTGTCCTTGTCGGCGATGGTGGTAGTGACCATGAAGTTGCCTACCCAGTCAGTGTAAGTGCCGGTGTAGTTGACTCCGTTGTACCAGTAGTCACCCGGAAGCTCCTCGTAAGTGGTAGCCCAACCAGCAAGCTCACCGGCAGTGTAGTTGAGTCCGTGGTCAACAGTCATAGTGTCAAAGTTGTAAGCGTAGATGGTCCACTCATCGAGGGTGGCGGGTGGGTACTCGGCCTTGATCTTCACGTAAGCGTTCTGGGCCTCCACCTGCTCGGTGGTGTAGAGCAGGCTTCCAAGGGCAACGGCTATGTCAGCGGCGCTGGCAACGTCCATGGCAGCAGCGTTACTTCCAACAACGATTTTAACGTTCGGGGTTCCATCGGCGTTAACGAAGAAGTCCTTCGGAATCTCCGGAACGGTCGGCTGGGCACTGGCAAAGCCGACGGTGGCTCCAACCATTGCGGCACCAACTGCAAGGGCCGCGATCTTCTTCACTTTCATTTCCCAACACCTCCTTGAGTTTGGGCTTACGCCCTAGGATGGTCTAACATGTGTTGTCAATCACTCTCTACCGGATAAGGGTATATATACTTTTCGCTTTCAGACCCTTTCTCTGCTTAAAAAGAGCACGCTAATTGCCGTAAAAATGAAAGGGAGCTTAATTAAATGCCTATAAGGTATTCGCCTTTTGCCGATAATATCATGGGTTGAGTTTGAACTTGGTGTTCTTTTTCTCCATGATCAGTTTCTTTATGGGCCTTGTAACGAGTTCATTGACGAAGCTGCCCAGGTCTGTTAGCGTGTTCTGGAGCTCGTTGGCTGTGACGTCGATGATCTCGGGCTCAAGGATAGAAATTGCTACTGGAGCGTACTTTGCAGTCAGCTGGACGAGAGTTTCGAAGGGGGAAAGAAGCTCTGCCGCCAGAAGACCCTTAAACTGGCCATCTTCCTCCTGCCCCTGAACGGCGAGCTTGTTTATCCTGCACCCCTCAATTGTCAGAGCCTTTGCCATCGTGGTTTTTATACCCTCCTCGTTCTCCCCGAAGACTTCTATGACGAAGCGGTAGAGGATGCTCCTGTCTTCGACTATAAAGTCCTCAATTTCATCCCTTGAATAGCCGATTCTTGGCTCTGGAAGGTCGTCGAGCTTTGGATAAACTGCCAGCCCTCCGAATTCTTTCATGAGCTTGCCCATGAAGAGTGAGACCTCTCCGAGAATTTTCATGAGTCTCCTAGACTCTATCTCAATCTTTCCGGGTTTGAGAACCTCAACGATGGCTGGAGAATATTTAAGGGCTAGTCGGATTACGTTTTCTAGATCTCCGGAAATCCCGGCTTCTATAACTCCAGAATACTTAAGGGGCTCCTCATCTTCGTTTTCCAGCACGTCTTCGACGTTTACGTATTTGATTTTGACACCCTTCTCGTTTTTGAGGCTCTTGGCGGTCTCCTCCAGGGCCCTTTCTAAAACTTTCTTGTCGTTGCCAAGGGCTTCTATGTAGAAAATAACCTCAATCTCTGCCAATTTCACCACCACATCCAATCATATCGCTTTTTCTTGTAAGTACCAACTATCGGAATCGGTTCACCGCAGTACTCACACTTCCCGCCCTTCACGTGGTACTCGGTGATTTTGAATCCCCAGCGGACTATTAAAGGTTTGCCACACCTCGGGCAGTATGTGTTCTCCCCTTCGTGTCCGGGCACGTTGCCAGTATAGACGAACTTCAATCCCTCTTTCTTTGCCACGCGATACGCCATCTCGATGGTTTCGAGCGGTGTTGGCGGAAAGTGAGTCAGCTTGTAGTGCGGGAAGAAGCGCGAGAAGTGAACGGGAGTATCGTCACCGAGGCTCTCGACGACCCACCGAGCGAAGGCCCTTATCTCCTCTTCCCGGTCATTGAGCGTTGGAATGATAAGATAGGTCAGCTCAACGTGAATTCCAAGCTCCTTCTTAGCTATCTCCGCGGTTCTCTTGCTTGGCTCTCTGCTTGGTACGCCCGCTATCTTCATATAGAACTCATTACTGAAAGCCTTGATGTCGATGTTCATGGCGTCTATGTAGGGTGCCAGTCCCCTGAACGGCTCCTCGCTGATGTAGCCGTTGGTGACGAGGATGTTGTTCAGGCCTTCCCTCCGCGCTATCTTTGCAGTATCTAGCACAAACTCGTACCAGATTACAGGATCATTGTATGTGTACGCTATGCTCTCACAGCCGTAGCGTTTAGCCAATTCAACTACTTCGGGAGGAGAAACGTCCCGGATATAGGGGAGGCTCTCATCTGCCTGGCTTATCTCCCAGTTCTGGCAGTGCTTGCAGTGCATGTTGCAGCCGACGGTTCCGATCGAGAATGCGCAGGAACCGGGCCAGAAATGGAACAGGGGCTTCTTCTCAACTGGGTCTGTTGCCATGGACGAAACCTTTCCATAGTTAAGCGTGTAGAGCTTTCCTCCTATGTTCTTCCTTATCCTGCAGGAGCCCCTCTGGCCCTCATTGATGATGCAGTTAAGCGGGCACAAGCGGCATCTCACCTTACCCCCCTCTAGGGGCTCCCAGTACATCGCTTCTCTCATATATCATCACCAAGGAGAAGTATGCTTACTTCCGTTTAAGCTTTTGGTATCTATCGTAGTACTCACGCATTGTCAAAAATTCGGCGCCCTGGCTCTTGTAGTAATCGATCAGCTTTCCGAGTAGCTCTATAGCTTTATCGCCCGTGTTGAATTTACAATCAAGCCTTATCTTTTCCTTCTGCATCGGCACGAATTCCCAGGGATGGGCAAAGTAAATCTTTGGTTCGCTTAGTTTTGCATGTATGAGCTTCTGGACGCCCCAGGGGAGCCTTATAACGGAAGAAGTAGTCGATGCTGGGACTTCAAGTACGCTTCCAAAGAACTTAACCCCATCTTGGTAGCCCTTGTACCTTGCCTTGGAGGAGTCAACTAAGATGCCGTTCTTTTCCAGTATATCATAATAGCAATTTGGGAACTGCAGGTTGGGGGCCCTAAAGGAGACTACTTCGCCAAACTCCCTGAGAACCTTAATGGATTTCTCTATGGCCTTCTTTCCTTTGTCTTTGGATAGCTTATCCAGTCTCTCGTGGTTGTAGTTATGGCTGCCCAGCTCATGACCCTCATCAATCACTCGCCTGACCAACTCTGGAAAGCGCTTCGCCATCTCGGCCGTGAAGAAGAATGTGGCCCTAATTTTTTTCTCGGCCATGAGGTCCAGGAGCTTTGGCAGGCCTTCCCTCATTCCCCTCGTTGTCGTTAGGTACGGCGGACAGTCGTGCTCAACGTCAAAGGTTATCGAAACCAGCATCAGCTGCTCCTCCTGATGAGTTTGTACAGCAGGTATCTTTTGTCTGTTCCATCGGCACTTTCCATCGTGAGCCTGTAAACCCTCAGGAGCTTTTTAAGTATGATATCCCAGGAAAACTCCTTTTCCGCACGTCTCCTGGCCTCTGTCCCCATTCTTTCTATGAGGTCCTCGTTCGTGAGAACCTGCGCAAGCTTCCGGCTAAGCTCTTCCTCACTGTTTCCAAGGAATCCTGTGACGCCGTCCACTATAAGGTCCGACAACCCGCTCTCGTTCCTGCCAACTATTGTTCTCCCTGTGGCCGAGGCCTCGAGACCCACCATTGGGAACGCTTCAAGCATTCCAGGCATAAGCACTATATCTGCCGCCCAGTAGAACTCCATCACCTTCTCTCTTGGCATGAAGTCAAAGAGCGTTGTGCGTTCGGCCAGTCCAGTTACATTGAGATTTTCTTCGAGTTTGGGCCTCATAACACCGTTTCCAACCGCTATCAGCCGTATCCTCCTCTTGTCGATCCCCGAAAGCTTGATGGCTGAGGAGATGACGAAGGGCAGCCTGTGAGCCTGTTTTCTCTCCGTCATCCTGCCTATGTAAAAGAGGACTATCTCATCGGAAAGTCCAAGGGCTTTTCTGGCCTTCTCTCTCTCCTCTGGCTCAGGAGGCCTCCATTTTTCGACATCGATACCGTTTGGAACGACAACCACTGGCCTGCCGTTCAGCTTATTTTCGAGCAGATGCTTTGTGTCATTGGCCACAGGGGTGCTTACGGCGATGAAGGAATCGATCCTCCTTAGGTGATATCTTAGCATAGGACCCAGAATCGGGCCGATCCGGGGATTCCCGTAGAAGGAGTGGTTCGTGGCAACGACCGGAACCCTTCTGATACCTCTGGAGAGGTTAGCGACGGCTATCGAAAATGGTGAGTAGATGCTGTGGACGTGAGTTATATCGAAGCCAACCTCTTTATAGAACTCGTTTATCTTCCACAGCTGGCCGAGACCCACGCTAATGTGATGACTTTTCACGTAAATGGACGCTGGAAACCTCCTGACAGGATATGGAAAGTCATCTCCGTAAGGTCTTAGATGGCGGTAGTCATGGGTGATGACGTAGGGCTCATGCCCGGCCTTGAGAAGGTTACGGGCGAGCTCATCCATGTGGGTCTCGATTCCACCGATTTTGGGAAAAAACCAGTCGGAGGCTATTGCGATTTTAAGGCTTTCCATACCTCTCGCCCTCCGGACGTTAGCAGTACAATGAATCCCACGAGGCTGCTGAGCACGTAGGAGACGAAGCGCTCCAGTAGAGTTATAGAAACTGCGAAGCCTAGCGGAATGCCGAAGTGGGTTAGCGTTCCAACAAGACCCCCTTCGATGATGCCAATGCCCCCGGGAGTAAAGGCCACAAGGCCCAGGAGCAGGTTGGCTATGGAGATAACCGCGATAAGGCTAAGGCTCAGGTCAAATCCAAAGGCTAGTGTTATGAGCTTGAGCCTTACGACGTCGAGTATCCAGACGGCGGAGCTGAGAAGGATTCCCGCTAGAGTTATGTTGTGGCAATCCCTAAGGGAGAGAATTTTCTCCATATCCTCCTCACTCACGGGAGTCTTGAAAATCTTGAGGGAGAAGCTCACGAAGGAGCCCCATTTAATCCATATTGCTGCAGCGCCGGCAATTCCTATCAGGAGCAGAACATCCGGCATGGTTGAAAAGTACATCATTCCAATCAGGAACAGGACAAAGACAGGCACCGTCTCAAGGATACGCTCGTATATTATACTCACCGTGGATATCCCCATAGGGACCTTGCTTTTTCTGCTTATCCAAGTAATTCTCAGCAGTTCACCGCCGCTACGGCTCATGGGTGTTATGTTGTTCATAAATATGGACGCCAGAATGGCTTTTACCAGCTCGAGGAGCGGAACCTCTTTCCCCATACCCTTAAGAATGAGCTTCCAGCGGATGGCGTAGAGCACGACGCTTAGATAGTATGTGAAGAGTGCTAGGGCTAGGTAATGCAGGGGAATTTCTCCGATGAGGGTTAGGTACTGCTCAGTTGATGCAGCGATGTTCTCGAACATGCTCTCGCCAACCTTTACTCACGATGACAGTTTATAAATCTTATCCGAGTTCTGAGGGTAAGGGGGAAGAACAAAGCGAGGATGCCCACTTCAACGGCTATCAAGGTGTTCCCAGCCTATAGGAGGAACCTCCATCCGTTTTTCCTCAGTGGTAATGAACACTCCGGCTCCTTTATGGACTGTACCTATGACTGTGAAGTCGAAACTCAGTTCCTCAGTGTATTTCGGAGGAATAGTGAAAACCAGCTCAAACTCCTCCCCGCTTGCAAGGGCTATTTCAAGGGGATCCCTCCCGAGCAGTTCGGCCACTTCAAAAACCTCCTCCATTATGGGGAGCTTTGAGGCATCCACCTCTATCCTAACGCCGCTCATCTCTGCTACGAGATGGAGCTCCTTGGCAAGGCCGTCACTGATGTCTATGGCAGCGTTTGCGTAATTTCCTATTTTAATCCCCTCCTTTACTCTTGCACGCGGTTCGAGGAGCTTCTTGTATAGAATCTCTTTCGTCGAGAGCGAAACGTCGAGATCGTTCTTCCATACGAGGAGTCCTGCCAGTGGCCTGCCGATATCCCCTGTGATACAGACTAAGTCTCCCGGCTTTGCTCCGCTCCTTGTTAACAGATGCCTGGTTCTTCCGAGTGCAATTCCATCTATTATCAGATCATCTGCCTCGTTGGTATCGGCGCTTAGGACGGGAATCTCGTAGAACTCAAGGGCCTTTCCTATTCCCTTCGCCACTCCCTCAAGATATAACCCATCAAAGCCTCGGGGAACACCTAAAGAGAAAAGGAAGCCTATTGGTCTCGCTCCCATAGCCGCGATGTCACTCACGTTCATCGTCACGGCCTTAAAGCCAACCTGCTCGGGCGTCATTATATCCGGAACGTCCGTCTTCCTCACGAGCATGTCATTTGTCGCCACCAGCCATTCATCACCGATCCTCAGTGCCCCTGCATCATCGCCGAGTGGCAGATCACCTTGCTTTTTGAGATATTTCATGAAGAGTTCGATGATTTCGCGCTCCATGGACATCACACCAAGGTTCAGATGGAATAGTTATTAGAATTGCCTTCGGCATCCGTCGAAGGTTTGCTAGACAAAGCGAGAAATTTATAAATGAAATTGTGATAATTTGATTAATTCACCCAACTGCGGAGGGGAATAAGATGTTAAAATATCTGCTACTTGCGGTGTTCTTTCCCGTGCTGGCGATAGCGTTGACGAAAAAGCTGGGAGAAGACTATGCGTGGGTAAACAGGAAGATAATCCACTTCAGCAGTGTTCCGGCAATCCTCATGTTCAGGGAAGGCCTTGTTTCTGGCATTGAACTTGCTGGGGCCGTTATGGTCTTTGCTATCGTCCAGCTCATAACTCATATAATGAAAAAGGAGCTCAGCTGGTATCAGATAAGAGACAACTACGGCGAGGTCTTTTACTGCATCATGTTCAGCGCCATGGCGGTCTTTATGGATGTCAACTACGCCTCCGCGATAATGCTCGTGATAGCCATCAGCGATGGTATCACTGGTGTGCTCAGGTTCTACTATTTCAAAAAGAACGGCTTCAACGTCAAGCTCAGGAAGCACTGGATCGGCAGCGTGGGGTACATCCTCAGCGCCCTTATCATAGCCTTTGTAATGCTGCCTGATCTGAACGTTGTCATGAAGTTTGCTTGGTCTGGCATACTGATGCTCGCCGAGTATCAGAAAGTCATCGATGATAACGTTGCCGTTCCAGTAGTCGCGGTTCTGATAAAGCCCCTCTTTATGCTTTGATTTCCTATTACTTTTTCTCTTGAGAGCCTCGCCCTTCAGGGCGGGGAGGAAGTCAGTGTTTGAAAAATTTCATCAGCGAAGTCTGCTTTGGCTTGTATTCTTCCTTCGGCACTTTCACCTCAACGCTCTCCAGCTCGTCTATTCTAGCCTTTCTTATTTCCTCAGGCAGTCTTATCTCTCCGTACTTTCCGCCTCCGCCGGGAATCACTATCAGCTTGCCCTTCCTGTAGGCCCAGACCGCTTTTGCCACCTCCTCGTGAACCTCCGCGAGACTCTCGATAGGCACGTCAACGAGGACTTTAATCTCGCTTCCGAACTCCTTCAAAAAGCGCTCCCAGATGGCCTTCACGGCCTTTGTCTCAACACCTTTGCCGATTACCATCGCTATTATCTCAGCCAGAGGGGCAAGTCTCAGGTAGGGCGGCCTGTCTTTGGGCCTTTCTTCTGTATCCGCCAGCTCGAGAATTCTGTCGTGGACACCCTTCTTTATCCTCCCGCCACACTTGGGGCACTTCCATTTGAAGGCTTTGGCTTCCTCTGGTGAATACTTGGCGTAGCAGCGAGAACAGGCGGTTAGATGGTACTTTCCGAGCCTCGGGTCAAGCCCGGCATTGAGGACTATTCTTCTCCCTCCGCGCTTCAAGATGGCTTTCCTGACCTCCTCAAAGGTTGCCTCTTTGATATTGAAGCGGTTGAACTCTCTCCCGAGTCGGTGTGGCATCGGGGAGTGGGCATCTGAATTGCTGAGGTAGGTGAGTCCGTGATGGGCTTTTATTCTATCTGCCATCTCAGAATCGGCGGAAAGGCCGAGCTCGAGGAAGTGGATTTTGGCCCCCTGATAGGCCTCCTTCAGGCTGTTGTACTCCTTGTACAGTGCTGTCCATGGGGTAAAAGCATGGGCTGGGCCGATTAGAACATCGAGCTCGTTCGCAATGTCAGCTATTTCAGCAGCCGAAAGGTTGAGGTGTGGCCTTCCCTCGGTGTCGATGTCGTTTGAATATGGTCTCAGCGCCTCCTGCATCTCGCAAACGGCATCGATGCTCGGAAAGATGAGAACGTGATGGACTCTCTTATTGTCCTCGATCTCTGTCGTTAGCAGAAAGCGGATTCCCTTTCTCTCGTAGGTCCCCTCATCAATCTTTTCGGTGTACTTCAGAAGCTCCTCTTCCCACTTGGGGTTCAAGATGTCTCCCGTGCCCACAAGACCGAGTCCTTTGAAGCGTGCATTCTCTGCCAGCATCGGAATGGTCATTAACTTCGAGACCGCTTTCGAGTACCTCGAGTGAATGTGAAGGTCTCCATCGACGAGCATGAGCATCAACCAAAGGTTGAGGGGGTTAAAGCTTTATAACGGCTTCTCCATAGGTTCAATCGGTGGAAACTATGAAAGTCGAAGGATTCGTTGCCTCTCTGAGAAACGCCGAGACCATCGGCGAGCTGTTCAAGATACTCCAGAAAAAGGGAGTTCCGATAGTCGAGCTCGACGGTAAGAGGTTTTTTATCATCGTCGAGGGAGACTTCGAGGGGAGGAAGTTCTGGACCGAGATAAACGGCGAGAAGGCCAATCAGATGCTCGGTGATGCCATGCTAAACTCCGCCAGCTTCCCCTTCAAGTGCAAGAAGCCGTACACCGGTGGAAATGTCATCTTCGTTGCCTTCGATGACATTGAAGCTGACGAGTTTCTCGTTGCCTACCGCGACGAGGACTACGGAATCTTCTATCGTGTGAAGGACGGAAAGGCCGAGGAGATAACGAAGGAAGAGTACGAAGAGCTGAAAGATAAGATGCCCGAGTTCAAGGTCAAGGGCTTCTCGGAAGAACAGATGGACATGATGGGGGCATTCTTCGGCTGAAAACTTCCACGAGGATAACCATGGACTGGGAGAGCCGGCGCTACGTCAGGAAGTGGGTCACAGTCCTAGTACTGGCAGCCCTGGCTGGATTAGCCGGTGGTATAGGCGCCGTGCTCTTCAGGCTCATGGTGGCATCCGTAGGAAAGCTTTTCTTCTCTTTTCTCCTTCCGCTAATCACCTATGAATACCGCGGCTACAACCTCGGCTACATTTTCCTCCCGGCCTTGGGAGGCCTCCTTATAGCCCCCCTTGTTCGCTATGCGCCGAACATAAAGGGCAACGGCGTTCCTGAGGTCATTGAGGCGGTCATATTCAGAAGCGGCAACATCGGGGGAAAATTCGCCTTTCTGAAGATAATCGCCACATCAATCTCCATAGGCACAGGTGCAAGCCTCGGAAGGGAAGGGCCCATCGCCTTCATAGGTGCCGCCATGTCCTCTGGTGTTACCCAGCTCCTCAAGCTTCCGCCGGAAAAGAAAAAGCTGCTCACCACCTGTGGTCTCGCCGCCGGAATAGCCGGGACATTCAACACTCCCCTCGCCGGTGCGATGTTTGCCCTTGAGGTTATATACATGGGGGCTTTCTCAATAAACCTCGTTCCTATATTTCTTTCCGCAATCGTCGGCAACGCGGTGACACTTCTAATCCTTGGAAGCGCATCGGGGATAACCATCCCCTCCGGGCTTAGCTATCATGTCTCGGAGCTGTTCTTTTTCTTTGCCCTTGGCATACTCTTTGGACTTATGGGCGTTGCTTATATCAGGGTCCTCTACACCCTCATAGACAAGTTCGAGGGAAGCAGACTTCCGGTTGAGGGCAGGCTTTTCCTCGGTGGAATGGCAGTTGGAGTTATGGGCATGTTCTTCCCAAACTATGGCATCTTTGGGGTTGGCTATAAAGGGATGGACTTGGCTATGCTTGGCGAACTGACCCTCACCATGCTCATAGCCCTCGGTCTCGTTAAGATGGCCGCGACGACCTTCTCCATAGCGAGCGGCTACAGCGGTGGTATCTTCGCCCCGAGCCTCTACATCGGAACCATGTTTGGCTCGGCCTTTGGAATACTTGTTCAGAATCTTTGTCCCTCCCTGCCGGTTCATCCATCGTCCTACGCCCTTGCGGGAATGGCGGCCTTCTTCAGCGCGATAACCCAGGCGCCGCTTACTCAAATCATCATGATAACTGAGATGACGAAGAGCTACACTATACTGCCTCCGATAATGCTCTCTTCCACACTCAGCTTCCTTGTTGCCAGAGCCTTTCTCAGGGGATCATCTGTTTACACACTCAAGCTTGAGAGAAAGGGCCTCCACATAAAGACTGGCAAGCCAGTTATCCTAGAGACGATCTCCGTCGGCGAGATAATGACATCCATCCCGGTCTACGTCCATGAGAATGAGACTCTCTTCAAGGTGGAAAAGCTGATAGCAAAAACCGGCCACGACTGCTTCCCTGTTGTGAACGATGGGCACAGGGTCGTTGGAGTAATTGGTGTTAAAGACATCCTTGGAAAGTCGACGAAGCTTAAAGCACTTCCGGTCAAGAGGTTTCTGCGTAAAAACTATGCTGTTACTTGTCCAATGGAAACGGCCCAAGATGCCCTGGAGAAGCTTCTTGAATCTGATCAAAACCTCCTCCCTGTTGTGGAGAACTTTGAGAATATGAAACTTATAGGTGTTATTACCAAAAAAGACATATATAGGGCATACTATCGCGGGCTGGAGGGTATGTACATAGAATAACACTTGCCTAGAATGATGGGCTATCAAATGTACAGAACAGACTTTAATTAATTCAGGGAGCGAGTCAGAACTATACGGGAGGAATACAGAATGACGGGAGCATCGAACGTCCTAATTCCCAGCGTGGATATCCTGGCCTACGTTTTCTTCGTGGTTCTGAGCATAGGCCTCGTGTCCCTGCTGATAAGCAAGAAGTTCAACATCTCATACATCCCGCTTTTCATCTTCTTCGGGATATTGGTCGGGCCGCTCCTCGGGCTGCTCAACAGAACTCTTGCCCACGAGCTGTTCAGCTACATCCGTGTCTTCGGTCTCGTGATGATACTGTTTACGGAAGGACATACCCTCAGCTGGAGGATGCTCAAACGGAACTTTGGCACTATAATAACCCTCGACACTCTGGGGCTTTTGATAACCGCCCTTATCGCCGCGCTTTTCTTCTCTTGGGTATTTGACGTTCCCCTTGTTGTCGGTTTCCTCTTCGGGGCAATAATTGGGGCAACTGACCCGGCGACGCTCATACCCCTCTTCAGGCAGTACCGCGTTAGGGAAGACATCGAGACCATAATAGTCACGGAATCCATCTTCAACGATCCGCTTGGTATCGTGCTCACTTCTGTTGCCGTTGCCCTGCTCGTTCCCGAGGCCTCGAGTGCCAAGGTTCTTGAGGGCATAGCTGGCTACGTTGGCATTTATCCCGCGACGGTGCTATTTTTCTTCTACCAGATGTTCATGTCAATAGCCATTGGCGTGGTCCTTGGAATGGTGGGCTACAACATCCTCAAGAGGGCAAGGGTAATGAACTTTCCCGAGGTCATTATATTCTCTCTGGCACTGGCCTTCGGCGGCTTCCTCCTTGGTGAGTTTGCCCAGGCCTCGGGCTACCTCGTGGCAACCGTTACTGGCATAGTCCTGGGCAATCACAAGGTTTTCTTCAGAGATGATCCGGGAACCGTCAAGAGGATCATGCGCGCCGTCGAGAGGGAGGTTCACTTCAACGAAAGCCTGGCGACGATATTCACAATATTCATTTTCACACTCCTTGGCGCGAGCCTCGATCCGACGATAATAACTTCCCACCTGCTGCCGGGTCTCGCAGTGGCTTTGGGTTTAATGCTAATTGCCAGACCTCTGGCCACACTCCCAATACTTAGGTGGCGCAGTTTCAAGGAGTACTTGTTCATAGCACTTGAGGGCCCAAGAGGTGTTGTTCCTGCGGCCTTGGCGAGCTTTCCGCTGACGCTCGGAATTACGTACAACAATCCACAGCTCGTCCAGTGGGGCGAAATAATCCTCAGTGCCACCATAATAACCGTGCTCGCCTCTGTCATTGTGGAAACGCTCTGGGTTCCCTTCCTCAGGAAACGGCTTCTCGAGGTAAGGAGCATTGAGAAAGAGATGAGGGAGGCCGGCTACAGGCCTTCCTCCTAACCCTATAGCCCCTTCCCCATAGCCCCAATGAAGTAGAAGAGCAGCTTTGCCGCTGTGAGTGCAGTTACATCCCCCAGTTCGGTTCCGGCGACTTCCATGATATCGAAGCCAGCAATTTTCTTGTTTTCTGCCAGCCACTCGATAGCCTCGATGATGTCCCAGAAGGCCAAGCCGCCAGCTTCGGGGGTTCCGGTTGATGGAACGAGCGAGAGGTCGAAAACGTCGATATCGATGGATAGGTAAACCGGCTCCGGCAGGGGCTTCACGAGTTCGACGAATGCATCGAAATCGTAGTCCCTGGCGTGAACCCAGGCGATGCCGTTCTCTTCGGCGTACTCGACTTCCTCCTTTGTCCCGCTCCTTATGCCAAACATTGTCTCCTTGACGCCGAGTTCGCTTATTCTTCTGGCGACGCAGGCGTGGCTGTAGGGGTTGTCTTCGTACTGGTCGCGAAGGTCGAGGTGAGCATCGAAGACAACGTAGCTTGCCGGATTCAGCGCTTTCACTGGACCAAGGGTTATTGAATGTTCACCGCCGAGGGTTATCGGTATCGCTTCCGGATTCACTCTTTTCAGCTCCTCGATGGTCTCCCTAACGCGCTCGGCAGTTTTTTTTGCATCACCTGCTATGACTGCGATATCTCCTATATCAGCTATTGGAAGCTCGGCTATGTCTATGTTATAGTCAAGGATGTAGCTCTCGAGGTTGAGCGTGGCGTGCCTTATGAGTGTGGGCCCGAATCTTGTTCCCGGCTTGAAGCTCGTGGTTCCATCGAAGGGGACACCGAGGAGTACGAATTTTGCTTCTTCGGGCTCAAAGAGGGGAAATTCGAGCTTGAGTGTTTCGTAAGTGTAGAGGAAGTCCATACCCTCACCTCCGGAGAGAATTAAATAAGCTGTTTAAAAGGTTGCGCAGAAATGGAAGGAAAGACGAGAAGAGAATCACTCGCCCTTTATCTTCATGATCTTGATCCTGCCAAGAGTCTCCCAGTACTCGACGTTGATGCCCTCCTTGAGCTGGTTCTTGATCTCGTCAGCGACGCCGGTCTCGATCGGGACGTCGTAGAGCTCGTAGGTTTCCATGTCCATAATCTGGACGGTGTCTGGAGTCATGGCAATGATCTGGGCGGTCCTCTTGTCAATGATCGGAACGTCAACTTCAGCGCTGGTGGGCTTAACGATGCTCCTGACCTTGCCGTCAAAGATGCCAACGGCCTCGATCCTGGCCTTGGCTGAACCGTGCTTGCCCGGTGAGGAAACGGTTATGTTGCCGATTCTGCAGGGCTCTCCATCGATGAGGATGTACCTTCCCGGCTTGAGCTTGCTAACCTGAACCTTGGTCTTGTCTCCCATTTTTCAGACCTCCATAAGCGTTCTAAGGGGGATTAGGAAGGGTCTTTAAAAAATTTTTGAATAAGGGAAAAGACCTCAGCGCCTGCTCTTCAGCAGCATGGTGTTCATAAACACCGGAACGAAGAGGACGAGGCCAAGAAGTGCACCTATCTTCACGGTGATGGCTGGTGCTCTGATGGCGTAGTAAAGGGTCATCAGGCCGGCGAGGAAGAGCACTCCTATAACTGCAGCCACTATTCCGTTGTTGCGGGTCAGCTCCGATGCGAGGAGCGGGTAAGCCTCTACTGCAGCTATGAGCGCCCCGACGCTGAAGGGCACAACGAGGAACATCGTCCTGATGTCCCCCACCACCATGACGCCGGCTAGTATCATGCCGAGGACGGCTACAAACGTGAGGCTTTTGCTCCTGTCCAACTGCATGACCTCAGAGAGTATCTGACTGCCCATCTCAATGAGGACTATTATCGTAGTCAGGCCAGCGAAGTACAGCGAGAGCATGAGGAGATAGATTAACCTGTCGGCGTGGGCTATGTTGCCCCTGAGAACCTCCGGAATGGAGTAGAAGACCTCAATGGAATCCATCGGGCTCTTCTCGCTGTTGATGGCATACTCTTTAAGATCCTGGAACTTGAGATAAAGGTTCATAGACTCTTCCGCGGGGATGTTTGGGTTCTGGAAGGCCTTTCCAAATCCCTGATAGGCCGCACCGAGGGAGTAGGCGACGGTAAATGCGGCCGCGAAGCTGAGGATTATCTGAAGTATGAACACTATGCCAAGAACCTTCTTGAGGTCGAGCTCTTCAGGAGTGAAACTTCCTATCACGTAGTAGACTCCAGCACCAAGGCCAAAGGAAACAAGCACGGAAACGAGCATGTAGAGGACTCCTCTGAATGTCAGGGACTGGTCAAATGAAGTTATCGATGACACTGCCATCTTCATATACTGGACGGCCTGCGGGGCGGTGACGGTGTTGAGAGCCTGGTTCCTAACAAGGATTGCGGAGGCTATGGCGAATAGCACGAAGAGGATAGACACAACCGAGATGAACTCAAGGGTTTTGCTCTTCGCCATCAGGAGAAGAATTACGGAGAGTATGATTGTACCAACTGCAATAACTGGGACGTATTTTGCTCCGATTCCAAAGATGTACACGAGGCTGTAGGCGGAGTAGTAGGTAGTTATGCCGAGCATTATCAGAAGAAACATCACCAGGGTGAAGATCAGCGCTGGGGTTCTCGCTATCTTAAAAAACAGCTCGTAGATGAGGTACCTCGTCCGCTTGGTGCTCTCAGCTTCGCTGTAAATCAAGAACAGCGCTATCAGCATTGGAATTAGCGAGATCAGAAAACCCTTCACTCCGAAGGTTATATAGTATTTAGGCAAAACAAGGAAGTTCCATATCCCAAGAACGTAGCCCGTTATTAAGAACGCCATAAGGACGCTTATTTTCCTCATCGAATTACACCCCCGCGGAGATAGTTTCTAGTTGGAGTTGTTTCAAGAGGCCTAAAAGAACTAAACATCGGCAAAATATAAAAACATTATGTCGCTCTTCTACCCTTTTCAGAGAACCCAATGCTCAAAGTTGATGATTATCTCGTTCACAACTGTCCATGCCATCAATGGAGCTTTGTAAAAGCTTATCTTCTTTCCGGGAATTTCACTCCTGAAGTCTCCGTGGGGAAATCCTCCGACAACCACCAGCGGACTCTGGAGTCCTGCAAGGACCTTTCCAAACTCCTGAGGCTTCATGGACTCCCCGTTCTCGTGCATGACGAAGACTCCGTCCGGTTTTATTTCGTCGATGAGCTCAGCCAGGCTCTTCTCCTCCATACGGAGCAGCTCAAGTCCCTCAGGCACAACACCGTTCTTGAAGAGACTTTCCATCAGACCAACGAAGCGGTTGTAGTTCCTCGGAATCCTTGTCTCTGGCTTGATGTAAATCACCTCGTCGTTCCTCGTGTGGACGTAGACGCGGAGCTTGCCCTCCTTGTTCGCTATGCTCTCGAGCGCGTTGAGGAGGCAGACGTGCACTATATCTGGTCTCCCGCGCCTCTCGCCGTCTTCGAGCTTCTTGAGCGCCGAGTGATGGTAAGTGCTGTCCAGGAGTACTTCCTCTGGCTTCTTGTTCCTCCTCTTGGCGTAGTTGACTATCGCCGGGTGATCAACTATCAACTTTGGAGCCAGCTCCAGCTCAGAGTCAGCTATCACCAGGTGGAGCATTCTCCCACCTCTCCAGCGTTATTCCCCTCTCGGCGAGCTCCTCAGTGATCCGCGTGAAGGTGTCTATGCGCATTCCGAGTATCTCTGGGGGTATGACACCAAAGATGCAGCCCTTCTCGGCGACGAGGCGCGCTACTATCGCCGCGGTAAAGCCTGTGACCCGGGCCATGGACGTGAATCCATTCTTCTCCTCGTCGTAGAGGATGTAGCCGATTTCCTTCTTTTTGCCGTCGAGGATTCCCCTTCCAACGACCTGCATTATCGAGAAGTCCGGGCTCTCATAGGTCATCAGGGGAGTTATAACTTCCAGTGTCTTGTCTATGTGCTCCGGCTTGAAAAAGCCCAGTTCCCTTAAAACTTTCATCTTTTCTAGGTGTCCCGGCCAGCGGAGTGTCCACTCTTCGAGCTTTTCAGCTTTAACGCTCTCTAATAAAGAGCGCAGACCGTCACTCACGAAAGCCTCAAACTCGAAGTCACCAACGGTTACTCTCTCGATCTTCTCGAACGGGTCAACTGCCGTAACATTTCCGTTTCTTATCACTCTTGCCGGCCTCGTGTATTCTTCAATTAGATCTTTCGGTGACCATGTAATTCTGTAATACAGCGGTGGGCGGGGCTCCTTGGGAAGACCGCCGACGTAGATGTAGCCCTCCTTAAGCTCGTCTATCTCCTGCCATATTCTTCCCATCAGTATGTGGCTCAAACCCGGAGCAAAGCCCGCATCAAAAATGACTGTAACCTGTGCTTTCTCTGCCTCCTCGCGTAGTTCCAGCGGGTTCTCGGGCATGAAGGAGACGTCCACCATGTCAACGCCCGCCTTTATGGCGGCCTTGACCGAGGAGTAGCCAAACCTCCCGGGCAGAGCTCCAACGACGAGCTCAAAGCTCTTCATGGTTTCCACGAGGGAATCGAAGTTCGAGGCATCTATTTTTACAGTCTCGGCGAAGTCTTTAACGGAGTTCAGCCTCTCCTCACTCCTGTCCCCTACCCAGACCTCGAACTCGTCTCTTAAATCCCAGGCTATTGCCCTCCCAACGTTTCCAGCTCCAAGAACGAGAACCTTCATGGTAACACCCGAGAGAACCTTGGCGAAGTTATATATAAGCCCTGCTCCTAATTCCTAAGATGCCCATCAGACTCCCAACCTTCCGGAAAAAGGTACTGGAGCTGCTCGCGTCATCCGACGAAGTCAAGGTTATGCACGTAAGCGACACTCCGGAGAGTTCCTACCGCTTCATCGAAGAGCTCATCGAGAAGACGAAACCGAACTACCTGATCCACACTGGAGATTTTGCGGACAACATAAAGCTCGAGAGAAGGCCCGAGCTGAAGCCTCTCTATCGGGAGGCGCTTAGAAAGCTCGCACGAATTTTAAAGGGTTCTGATGCAGTAATCTACGTTGTTCTCGGCAACGAAGACGATCAGGGGATAGTGCGCGAGTTTTTCGGCGAAAGTATCGTCGAACCGGGGAGCATTGTGGAGATAGAGGGTTTCCGCTTTGCCCTGGGTCATACTTGGAAAGACGTCGTCAGCCTTGAAGCTGACTTTAGGCTCTACGGTCACAACTTCAAGCTGATTGAGAGGGGCTTGAACGGTGTTCTTGGGGTTAACTTTGTCTTGCTTCCGAGTAGAAGGATTTACCGGGTGAAGTATCCATCGGGAACAGATTTTGATAGGGGCTACAAACTCTGGAGGGGTATGTGATGAGGTTCCTGCGTTTTGGGCCCTTGATAGTCTTTTTAAGAACCAAAGACGTAGGGGCTGTAAAGTCCCGTCTCGGTGAGATTTTTGGCGTTGAAGAGATATCCACCGAGGATGCGATACGCGAGAGCAATGAGTTTGAGACCGTAGTCTTCGTCACAGACGAGTGGAAGAAGGAGACGATTCCGCTGGAGACGGCTTTTCTCATCGACAGACACGCTTCTGTTGTCTTGGGCGAGGTCATAAACCGAGCTCTCCCAGTGGAGAAAGTCCACATAGAGAGTACCATGATAATGATACGCGTACCTGCCAACGTTAAAGAAGGCCTTAAACTGCTCGCGGAGAAATACAATGGGGAGATAATGGACATCAAAACGGCACTCGACAAGGGGGAAGCGGGGGATACGATAATAGCAGTAACTGAGAAGAAGCTCAACTCCCCAATAGGGCCGGAGGACATAAAGGGGGCCGTTCTCATAAAGAAGGACTTTCTCAGCGTTTATCGCGAGCTCAGCATAGACGCTCCGGTACTGCTAATGAAGTTAATGCCAGAGTGGAAAGATATCACAATAAAAATCTACGACACAGACAAGCGCTACAATGGGAACATAGAGAGGCTCATGATGGTCATAGAAGACCTCGACCTGGGATTCATAGTTGCGGAGGGCTGGGACTGGGACTACCCGAGGCCGTTTATGCGCGTTCCGATCTACAAGCTCAAGCTGCTGACGTGGGAAGACCCTCTCAGGGTGAAGTTCCTACTGAAGGGGCTTGAGTACGTGGGCTACCAGAGGCTGTGCGACATAGATGTCTTTTTCGAGGGTAGGAAGATAAGCTGGGTAAGTGTTTCAAAGGGCTTGGAGAAGTTCGAACTCGCAAAAAAAGCGAGGGAAGAGCTCGAATCCCTGCTAAGCGATGAAGTTAGGGGAAGGCTTAAGGTCCTTGATGAGGTACTGACTCGGTAACATAGTCCATGGGCACAAGTATCTCGACTCCCTGTTCCTCGGGTTTTATGCTCTTCTTGATTTTTACCAATATGCCGTTGGAGCACTCCACCGAGATAACCCTCGTGGAGAGCTCCTCTACCTGAGCTCGTGCACGCTCGCTGATCAGGCTGGGGTTGATGAAATAAACTGCGATTCTCTGGGGGACGTTGAGGAAGGATCTGAGAAGATCCATAAAGAACATCTCATCCCTAATTCCGGCGCTGCTCTTCACAATGAACTCTTCCAACCCGAGGACAAGCAACACAGTTTTAGAATGAGAACTGAGGTACCTGCGGAACGTATCCCGGTACTTTCTAATGTAAACCCTTTCATCGTGGGACACATCAATGTGTGCTATTATGTTTCCTGTTCTTAGCGTTCCCCCACCTTTTATGACATCAAGATTGTCTAGATCGACATCAATGCCAACGCTCTTAAGGTCTTGAACAATGATTGCCAGTCGGTCAAACCCATCTAGGATCAGAACGTTCATACCCTCTTCCTGCGCGGACTTAAGGGCACTATAGAAAATAAGATGAAGTGGTGAACATGATGACAGCTCGACGGTTACAGTTTCTCCCATTTCGAACGACCTCACAAAATCTTCCAGAGCTTTCATGGTACCACCTCCGAACCAACGAACTCCAGACGAAGATGCTTAAGGATCTCAGCTTTCTTTCCGCCCTCCTTGAGCTCAAGGATAATTGGGAGGTAAAACTCCAGCTTCTCGAAAGTTTCGGGTCTTAGTACCCCTACATTGGCAAAGATAACACTGCAGAATCTCTTCTTGATACGGGTTTTCATGAGGAGCTCAATAAAGAACCTGCTCAGGTCGTAGGGGTTGTTCTCCCAGATTGATAAGAGCTTTCCAGCCCCGAGGAAGAAAATCCTGGTCTCCGGAGTCGCAATCTCTTCAATTTTCCTGGCGAACTCTCGAGCAAAGATAGATACATCGTTGAATGGATTGATGGTTGATACGACTCTTCCCTCTTGGGCGATGCCCCCGATTCTAACTGTGGGTATGTCCTTCAAGAAAGCGACGTCCCTGCCACTCAATGCAAGGAATGTAGTAAAAATGTGGAACGTGCTGAAAGCATCTACAATAATCACGTTCTCTTCCTTTTCAAGCGCGTGCCTGACGGCACTGTAAAACAGGAGCTCCGGATGGTCGGTTGGGAGGTATCTAACTAAAATTGTATCCCCTAGAGTAAGAGATTCCAGAAACCTATCGATTCTCAATTTCATCAATGACCCCTCCTAGTTTAGCTACTTTATCTCTATGACTATATCTGATAAAAACTTTCCCTAAAGCTTCCTGAGCTTTGCCACGAAGAAGCCGCTGGTTCCATGTCTGTCAGGGTAAAAGCGCCTTGCCTTCTTTATCTCTTCGCTCAGCTTGACTCCGAAGGGCTTGATCAGGGCAGGCTCCCCGTATCTGAGGGGTAGAAGCTCGACGTCAAAGCTGTCGAGAGTCCACTGGATCACAAACTCGTTCTCTTCCGGCTCGAGGGAACAGGTTGAGTAGACGAGTATTCCACCCGGCTTGAGGTTTTCAAGGGCGACTTTAATCATCTGCATCTGCAGTCCCTGACAGAACTTTATATCTTCCATAGTTCTGTTGGACTTCCGCTCTGGGTTTTTGTGGATTGTGCCGGAGCCTGTGCATGGGGCATCGAGAAGGATTTTGTCGAACTCAATGCCAAGCTCACCCATGTGGAGCGAGGACTTGTGAATGAGTATCGTGTTGGTGACCCCGAGGCGAGAGAGGTTCAGACGTGTCTCCTTCAACCGCTCTTCCCCAACATCAAAGGCGTAAATGATACCCTCGTTCTTCATGAGTTGAGCGAGATAGCTTGTCTTTCCACCGGGGGCAGCAGCCATGTCTGCTACAACCTCTCCGGGCTTTGGGTCTAAAGCCACAGGGGGGTACATCGAGCTGGCCTCCTGAATGTAGAGAAGACCGCTCAGGTATTCAGGCGTAGAGGTTATCGAGAAAGGCTCGCGCGTGAGGCAGAAGCCTTCCCGAGCCCACGGAACGCGCCTGAACTGAAAGCCCTTCTTGTTGAGGAGCTTCGTAAGCGTTGGAATTTCAACGCGAAGGGTATTCACGCGGAAGCATCTTGGAAGGGGCTTTTCCATGGCCTCCGCTATTGCTAGGGCCCTCTCACCCCAGAGCTGGTAATAGCGCTCCGCGAAGGTCTTGGAGTAGCCGAGGCTGAAGAGTCTTTCGAGCATGGTGGGGAATAGGGAGAGGGGGTTTAAAATCATATTGACCTTCTGCTCTTCTCCAGCCCATAGAGGTACAGCGATGCAGGGACTGTGTCCTCTCCGGTTTCGTCCTTTGAGAGATACAGCACCGGGAAGAGGTATGATTTTCGCTTCACCCTGCCGTACTTGACCTCTATCCCGAAGAACCCTCCCCTTCCCTTTATCACAACGTCGCACTCCCTTGTTTGGTCGTAGTAGAAACCGGCAAATGCATGCTTCTCACGGATTACGGGCTCTTCAAGGTGCCATATCAAGTGCGATGCCACGGTGCCCTCGACGAGCCATTCGATGTTGCCCTCTATGAATTCAAGGGGATCCTCACCGAGGTAAACCGCCAAGGAGGTGGCTATGAGGGGGCTCTGAAAGACGATTTTCTTTGCCTTCCTGTGGGCGTGCCTCTTCTTTCCCAGGTCCCAGGCCTCCAGGGTGTAGATGACCCTTGCACTCTCCAGCGTCGAGAGGTAATCCCTCACCGTTGGGTGGGAGACGCCGATTTCCCGGGCGAGGGTTACGTAATCGACCCTGTTGCCCCTCAGCTTGAAAATAGCCTCCAGAAGCTCCCTTGCAATCTCCTCGTTCTTACCTGACTTGGCTATCTCGCCCAAAACGAGCCGTATAATCTCCTCGTAGCGCTCTTCTTTAACTTTCCCGGAGTCCTTGAAGTCTAAGACCGCCTCCGGAAAACCGCCGGTCTGGAGGTAGGCGTAGAAGAGGCCTTCGATTTCTTCGTACCATGGGAGCGTTTCGTCAGCATTCGGCTCATCGTACCTGAAGGACACCTCCGGCAGATTGGGGTTTATGAACATCGCGAACTCGCGGAAGCCCAGCGGATTGAAGTAGTACTCGTTGCCCTCTATCCTCCGACCAGGTAAGAGCTCTGCCTCTCTCTTCAGCCCCACGGGATTCGAGCCTGTTGCTATGGTTGTGATTCCCTCCTCGCCGAGCTCTTTTAGGAGAAGCCTCCAGTCTTTTAAGTAGGTTATCTCGTCGAGGAAAACGTACAGGTCGCCATACCTGATTCTCAGCTCATCTATGAAGCCCCTAACTTCGTTTTTTGTGAACCTGTCAGAGGGTATGTAAACTATCCTTCTCGGTTCGATCCCATTCTCAATGAGCTCTCTGATGAGTATCTTCAGGTAGAAGCTCTTTCCGGCCCTCCTAATTCCCCTTATCAGGGTTACTGAACCCTTTTTAATCTCAATCCCTTTCCTGGGGATTATCTCCTCCGCCTTTGAAAGGTCGTAGTCCTCCTTCTCCCAACCTTTTCCCTTCCACCAGGGGTTGTACCTCACGAGCCTGACTATCTTGACCGCCATGTGTGAAAGTATACTTTCATAACTTATAAGATTTGTGAAAGTTTAGTTTCATAAAAGACCTAATCTGTGAAAGCCTATTTTCACAAATCACGCATTTTATGAAAACGGGCTTTCATAAATCGACTATTCTCAGAGCCTTTCCACCTCCTTGAGCCTTTCGAAGTTTCTGGTTTTTATTATCTCAAGCGCAAAGGCGTAGAGGCCGAGCCTCTGGAGGTTCTCCAGCGTGAGCCTTTCACGAGAGAGCTCGGCAATCCTTGAGTTCAGCTTTTCAATGGCTTTCCTTTTGGCCTCCTCAGAAAATCCAGCGAACTCAATACCGTTGAGGATTGAGAGAACTTCGAGCTTGGCGTTCATGAGACCCTTGAAAGGAACCGTCTCTTTGGGAGCTTCTTCATCTTTTTCCAGCTCTCCAAGATCCTGTTTTAGTTTTTCTGCAAACTCTTCCACCGCTCTGTATAGCTTCGGATTGATCGTTTTGATATCTCTTTCAAATTCTGGTAAGTCCACGCCCAGAATTTTCTCGTAGAATGCAAAGGTACGTGGAGAAGCGTCTGCTATTTTTTGATATATGGGATGTACTCTTGTATTGTTTCTTTAATTTCTTCGAGTTGTACCCTTTTCTTAGAATTTTCACGAATTTCTGCCTCAATCATGGCAATTGTTTCTTCAGAGCTTATAATGTCTTCAAGAGTTAACGGAGCCTTATTGCGTTCTTTGAGCTTTTTTCCCAGTATTTCCTAATTAAATTTAAGTTCCAGATCCTCATGCAAGGTGTGTACATGAAGCGTCGGAGGGATTATGCCCTCTACTCGTCCGTCAAACTGGAACTTTTTCCTGGCTATTGCCGCGATCAAGTCGAAGAACATCAGTATTTTCGCCAATTCAACGTCATCCTTTGCCACCACGTATATTGGCTAGCCGCCATATTTGTCTACTATGAACCCTTGTGGCTGCAGATCAATGCCCTTGGCTCTCAGATGTAGTTTTATTACCGCTGCTAATCTCCTGTGAATTCTTTTCGGGTTTTTTGTTATCTTTTTATCCCCATGAGCAATCCACAGCACGGGCAGGAATGACAGCAACAGCGCGTGAATCAGCCACAATTTGGACGGAAGCAGTACCCATACAGACGGCTGCATCAGGGACATTCAATCATCCCCTTTACTGCGTTGATACTCTCAGCGGAGGAGCTACGGGCAAACGCTAAAGTTGAACACTCCGAATATTACTTCCACATCAAATAAAATCCTTTCGATTCATCAGCTTTCGAAATCGGCTAAATCCCAGAGAGGATAGTGTTCAGCTTTTAGATAATCATGATTATATAATCGACATTATGTTACTTAGATGATGTTTTACTTCACTGCAAGTGATCGCAGGAATGAAATCGCGAAACCAGAAAGAACAGAAAGGTGAAAGTAAAAAGTCACTCAAACCTTTATCCCGCCCATCACGAGGGCCATAACCGCCTTCTGGGCGTGGAGCCTGTTCTCGGCCTCGTCGAAGACGACACTGTTCGGGCTGTCGATGACGTCGTCGGTAACCTCATCGCCCCTGTGGGCCGGGAGGCAGTGCATGAAGATGTAGTCCGGCTTGGCGTGCTTGACGAGGTCCTTGTTCACCTGGAAGGGCTTGAATATCTTCCTTCTCTCCTCAGCCTCGGCCTCCTGACCCATTGAAGCCCAGACGTCAGTGTAGATAACGTCGGCGTCCTTAACGGCCTTGACCGGGTCGTGGAGGAGCTCAAACGAGCCGCCGCTCTCGGCCGCGTTCTGCTCGGCCCACTTAATGACCTTCGGATCCGGCTCATAGCCTTCTGGCGTTGCCACAACGACGTGGGCACCGAGCTTGGTTCCTGCTATCATGAGGGAGTGGGCGACGTTGTTTCCGTCGCCGACGTAGACGACCTTAAGTCCCTGAATCCTGCCCTTCTTTTCGAGTATAGTCTGGTAGTCGGCGAGAGCCTGGCACGGGTGGGAGAAGTCGCTCAGACCGTTGATGACCGGAACGTCGGCATACTTGGCGAGGTCAACGACGTCCTGGTGGTCGAAAACACGGGCCATTATTCCATCCACATAGCGGCTGAGAACGCGCGCGGTGTCGGCTATGGTCTCGCCTCTCCTCAGCTGGAGGTCGTTGGCGTTGAGGTAGAGACCGTAACCGCCGAGCTGGTAGATTCCAACCTCGAAGGAAATCCTCGTCCTGGTCGAGGGCTTCTGGAATATCATAGCGAGAGTTTTGCCCTCGAGAACGCGGTGCGGCTTTCCAATCTTGTTCCAGATCTTCATCATTTCGGCCGTCTTGAGAATGGTCTCAATCTCCTCCCTCGTAAAGTCCTGGAGGCAGAGAAGGTCTCTTCCGGCTAGGCTAACCACCATGTGCATCACCGCTTAAAGCTGGCGCTCGGTTTTAATAACCCTTTCGTCGAATAAATCTGCTTCCGGCTGAAATCTTTTGAGCATTAACGCTCGGGAGCTTTCCAAACGTAATGGACATCAATGGATTACTTATGCCATCGGTGTCTTTCCGATGGAAATGTGTCCAAAAATTTATGGTTCAAAGTAGAAAGCCTTTTATAAGATTGAAACCACAGATACCTTGAGGTGTAGCTCATGGGGGAGCTTAGCAATGCCAAAATTCTCGGTGGGGTTGGCGCCCTGCTGGGTATCGTGGGACTTGGCTTTATAGGCTTCATACTGAAGCTGCTGGCCGTGAAGAATATATCCGAGGCCACGGGGAACGAGGAGATATTCAGCAAGTACCTCTGGGCGGCGATCTTAAACATAATAGCCGGCATAATACTGTTCATAGCGTTCATCCCAATGATGAGCGGTCACGAGAAGATTGGCATGGCATCGTTCGGTATAGGCGGCATAATAGCGGTTGTCCTGATGATCGTCGGAGTCTGGTTCATGAAGCAGAGCTACGACATGATAGCAGAGGAAACCGGTGTTGGCATGTTCCACACTGTGGCACTTCTCTACATAGCCGGTGCAATCCTGCTGCTGATAATGATAGGAGCCCTGCTGATAGTCATAGCAGCCATCCTTGAGGTTGTGGCCTTCTTCTCCCTCCCGGATGAGGTTCCTGGGAAGGAGACTACCATGGCCCTATGATTTCCTTTTTCTTAATACTTTGATTCCAGTATCCTCTCGGGTAAACCTAATAAACCTGAAGCGGTTTTACCTTCGGTGGCACTCATGAGCAGTGGAATCAAGGTCAGGCTCGTCAATTATACAAAAAAACCCCTCGAAACTGTCACCTGGGCAGCACTGATAAGCTACTGGGACGAATGGGAGACGGAAGCTTTCGAGAGACTGGGCGAAAAAGACGTTGAGATGCATCTCCCGAGGATTCTCGGCTATGGTCACGAGTCGATTCTTGAACACGCGGTTCTTACGTTCGCGATAGAGGGCTGTTCTCGTGTGTGCAGCCATCAGCTTGTCCGCCACAGGATAGCTAGCTACACCCAGCAGTCTATGAGGTACATCAAGATAAATCCCAGGGATGTTGAAGAGACCTTTGTTATCCCGGAAAGCGTTAAGAAAAACCCAGAACTCTACGAGAAATGGAAGAAACTTATGAGGGAGACGATTCAACTATACGAGGAAACCTACAAAGCTGGGGTCCACCAGGAGGACGCGCGCTTCATCCTTCCCCAGGCGGTGAGGACCAAAATCGTCGTAACCATGAACCTTCGCGAGCTAAAGCACTTCCTCGGCCTTAGAGCCTGTGAGCGGGCCCAGTGGGAGATAAGGGATGTCGCCTGGAAGATGCTGGAAGAGATCGCCAAGAACGAAGAGCTGAGGCCGATAATCAGGTGGGCCAAGCTCGGGCCGAGGTGCGTTCAGCTTGGTTACTGTCCTGAAGGAGAGCTCATGCCGCCAGGCTGCTGGAAGAGGACGAGAGAGAAGTGGAAAGAAGTGGCTCTGGGGTGAAACCCCCGTTAAATTTCTTTTACAGGGTCAGCTCTTGGTGGGTGAAGCTTATGAGTGATGAGAGGAGGAGTATAACCGACGTTATACGGGAAGAGATAATGAGGAGGCCCTTTGTGAGGGAGTGCATGAGCTTGGGAATTGTTAACTATAGCGCCCTTGCGAGACTCCTTGCTGAGGAGCTTGATCTGGATTCTTCGATTCCTGCCATTAAAATGGCACTGATAAGACTCGGCGAAGAGCTCAAAAAAGAAAAATCCCTCTTGGAAGGCAGGGTTAGGGAGGTTATCGGGAACAGCATCATAGAGTTACAGTCAGACGTGAGCGTGATAACGGTTTCAAAGGAGCGCATTACTGGAGTTATAAAAGATATCTCCGAGATAATGAGTGAGTCACGATTCTTCCAACTAACCCAAGGGAGAGAAACATTTACAATCGTTATTGCAAGTGAAGATGAGGAAAAAGTGTGTCACTTGGTGGGAGAAACCGTCAGCATACTGAGGGATCAAACGGCACTCACCATAATAAGTCCAGGGAGAATAATTGAAACTCCTGGTGTAGTGGCCTTCATGACATCAGCACTCTCATCAAACGGGATAAATATAACTCAAGTGATTTCCTGCTACAAAGACACGATCTTTGTAATTGACCGAAAAGACGCCCCAAGGGCATACCAAATTCTCGAAGAGCTGATAAGAAGGATGCGGTAAATCGTTCTAAATAAACTGTTTCAAATATAACAAAACTTGACTATTTTGAAATATTTGTTACAGAAAACATAAAAACGTTTCGATTATTCCTCGAGTGCTTCCGTTTCAGGACTTGCAGGATAGAGGATGGTTGTTGGCACTGTAAGGGGGGATAGCCATGTCAGACTTTGGAGTGCTCTCACTCTTGCCGCCTCTGGTGGCTATAGGCTTGGCAATACTCACCAAAAGGGTCCTATTCGCTTTGTTTTTTGGAGTGTGGGTAGGTGGACTTCTGGTTGCAGGTGGAGATCCAATAGGTGCAACCACTGAGACACTGAAGTGGATAGTCTTCAACATAGCTTCAGCATGGGAAGAAGACGGCCAGGTCATGACCGATCTGTGGAACACTAGAATACTGTTGTTCGACGCACTCATTGGTGCCGGTGTCGCACTTATATACAAAGCGGGTGGAATGAACGCCATCGCCAAAGCCGTAACTCGGAAGGTCAAGACCAGCAGGGCCGCTTCATTGATGGCGGCTATCTTTGGTACCATAATATTCTTCGACGACTACACGAACACAATCATTGTCGGAAACACCATGAGGCCCATCACTGACAGGGCAAGAGTTTCGAGGGAGTTCCTGGCTTACGCTGACGATTCCACCGCCGCCCCGGTGGCAGTTCTGGCCGTGGTTTCAACGTGGATAGGCTACGAGCTTGGACTCCTAAAGGACGCCATAGCAAGTGTGGGCGAAAACATAAGCGCTTACTCGGCCTGGTTCGCGAGCTGGCCTTACAGGTTTTATCCAATCCTCGCGGTCATCCTTGTCTACCTCGTAGCAGCTACCCACAGGCACTACGGTCCGATGTTGAAGGCCGAGTACAGAGCCAGAAAGGAGGGTAAAGTGCTCCGCGACGGCGCCCAGCCGATGATGACCACCGAGGTCGATGTTGGAATGCCTATAGGGGGCAAGGAAAGCGTCTGGGTATTCATACTACCCGTCCTAGCACTGATTCTCATGACCTTCCTCGGCCTGTGGATTACCGGAGGTGGAAGTGCTGCCTATGCAGAGGGAGGATTCCAGGAGGTTCTGTCGAATGCAGACTCGACGTGGGCCCTCGTGTGGGGTTCGTTCTCAATGGTCATAGTTGCAATGGCGCTCGTCTTGGCTATGAGGATAATGACCCTTGAAGATGTCGAGCACACCTTGGTCGCAGGAATAAAGCAGATGCATTTCGCCATGATGATACTCATCCTCGCGTGGAGCATCAAGAGTGCCTGCGACGCCGTTGGAACTGCTGACTACATAGTCAGGGTGGCCTCAAACGTGCTCTCCCCTGGACTGGTTCCCTTCGTCATCTTTGTGGTGGCAGCGTTCATATCGTTCACGACTGGAACGAGCTGGGGAACCTTCGCGATAATGATGCCTATAGCGGTTCCGCTCTCCTACCAGCTCAGCGGAAGCTTTGGCCCGATTGTTTACGCCAGCATTGCCTCAGTCTTTGCGGGTGGAGTATTTGGTGACCACTGCTCCCCGATCAGTGACACAACCATCATGAGCTCGATGTTCTCTGGCTGCGACCATATCGACCATGTGAACACTCAGATACCCTACGCCCTCACCGCGGGTGTCGTTGGTGCAGTGATGCTTCTGCTCTTCGCCGCCGGACTAAGGAACGGCTGGGTGCTACTGGCGATAGCGGTGCTCCTTCTTGTGGTGCTTCACCGTGTCCTCAGCGAGTGGTACGGCAGACGGGCGGGTATCCCACACGGTAAGGTTCCCATCTATATCGTAGAGGAAAGCTGATTTTTCCATTTCTTTTTGTGTATGCAGTCGTTGACGGGTTCCAAACCAACGGTTTAAGAAATCCTTTTTAGCCTTCTTCTCTACGAATCCTCGGTGAGGACACGGTGAAAACGAAAAGCTGGGAAGTAGAAATACTCCATCCATGGGAGAGTCTCGAAGTAATCCTCAGCGAGCCTGAAAAGACGCTTCCGTTCTTCCCATACTTCGAGAGCATCAGCGGGGATACCGTCAGGTTCAAGGTACCACGCTTTATCTTCGACTTCGGCTACGAGTTCAAGCTTGCCGTTGGATTCCGGAAAATGGGTGCAGTATATACCTTCACCGGCGATAAGGGAGTACTCACCGTTACTTTCGAGATGATTGGGAACAAACTTAAGATCACGGCCAGCTGGTCGGGCTTTGGCGAGATGTTCATGGGAAAGCCCCTGGAGACCTTTGCCAGGGGCATAGCCGAGGCTATACGTGACTTCTGCAATGCTCAGGCGGCCTGTCCAGTGATGACAATAGCCGGGGAGGAAGGTATTGTAGAGCATATAACTCCTGAAACAGCCCCCGCTTTAATAAAAAGGATTTCGTGGGAACTGCAAGGGCAGGATTTTACCATTGAGGGAGTATCGGAGGACGGGACGATACTATCGGCAACGGTGAAAAATGGCTATCTTGTACAGCTTGCGGTCAGGGACGCCCAAGGAATGGAGACGACGATAGAAGCTGAGGTTCCCGTACTGGAGCTCACGTCTGAACTCTTTGAGGGACTACCTCTCCGTGAAAAGTTCAAAATAAAGGTGAAAAGGCTTTAGGGCTTTTCTTCTTCTCTTAGAACTTCTTCCAGAGCTTTCTTCAGTTCGTCGTAGGCTTCTTCGAGTGACTCCGGAATTACTTTAGTGTCAGCTATGACGGGCATGAAGTTCGTATCACCGTTCCACCTCGGCACGATGTGGAGGTGCACGTGGTCATCTATGCCCGCCCCTGCAACGTGGCCAATGTTCACGCCCATGTTGAAACCGTGGGGATCCATAGCTTTCTTCAGGGCCTTTATCATGATCTGGGAGAGCTTCATAATCTCGAGGAGCTCCTCATCTGTTAGCTCTTCCCACTTTCCGACATGCCTGTAGGGAGCGATCATGACGTGACCCGGATTGTAGGGGTAGTTGTTCATTATTATGAAGCTGTGCTTTCCGCGGTAGAGTATGAGTCTCTCCCTGTCGCGGTTCTCCTTCGGGAAGTCGCAGAATATGCATCCGTCGTATTTGGGTGAGCGTATGTACTCTATCCTCCAGGGTGCCCAGAGCACTTTCATTCTCTCACCTCCAGTGGGAGAAACGGGGCGGGGTTAAAAGCTTTTTTGAACAATCTGAAATACCTTTCGAGGTTCAGAAACATCTGACAAAGCTTTTAACGGTTGGCCACCAACCACCTCTGGTGATAGACATGAAAAGGAAGGGACTTCTGATAATCCTCGATGGTCTTGGAGACCGACCAATCAAAGAGTTCGGTGGAAAGACCCCACTCGAGTACGCGAATACGCCTAACATGGACAGGCTCGCCAAGATGGGAATCCTTGGCCAGCAGGATCCGATAAAGCCGGGCCAGCCAGCCGGCAGCGACACCGCTCACCTCTCGATATTTGGCTACGATCCATATAAGGTCTACCGCGGCAGGGGTTTCCTCGAGGCGCTGGGAGTCGGCCTCGACCTTGACGAGAACGACCTCGCCTTCAGGGTTAACTTCGCCACCATCGAGAACGGCATCATCACCGACAGAAGGGCCGGAAGAATAAGCACAGAGGAAGCCCACGAGCTCGCCAGGGCCATTCAGGAGAACGTCAAACTGCCTGTTGACTTCATCTTCGTTGGGGCGACCGGCCACAGGGCCGTTCTTGTGCTCAAGGGCATGGCCGCCGGCTATAGAGTCGGCGAGAACGACCCCCACGAGGCTGGAAAGCCGCCTCATGAGTTCAGCTACGAGGATGATGAGAGCAAGAAGGTGGCAGAAATCCTCGAGGAGTTCGTAAGGCAGGCCCACGAGGTTCTCGAGAAGCACCCGATAAACGAGAAGAGGAGGAAGGAGGGCAAGCCGGTAGCGAACTACCTCCTCGTCAGGGGCGCGGGAACTTATCCGAACATACCGATGAAGTTCACTGAGCAGTGGAAGGTTAAGGCCGCGGCAGTCGTTGCCGTTTCCCTCGTCAAGGGCGTTGCAAGGGCGATAGGCTTTGACATATACACGCCCGAAGGGGCGACCGGGGAATACAACACCGATGCGATGGCCAAAGCCAAGAAGGTCGTTGAACTCCTCAAGGACTACGACTTCGTGTTCCTCCACTTCAAACCTACCGATGCTGCCGGCCACGACAACAACCCGAAGCTCAAGGCTCAAATGGTAGAGAAGGCCGACGAGATGATAGGCTACATCATCGACAACATCGATCTCGAGGAGGTTGTCATAGCAATAACCGGCGACCACTCGACTCCATGTGAGGTTATGAATCATAGCGGCGACCCGGTTCCGCTCCTTATCGCCGGCGGTGGCGTCAGGGCCGACCACACTGAGGCCTTCGGCGAGCGCGAGTGCATGCGCGGTGGAATAGGCAGGGTGAAGGGACACGACATAGTGTCTATGATGATGGATCTCATGAACCGCTCCGAGAAGTTCGGAGCCTGAACTCTTTTCCTCTTTTCTCTTCCGTGTCGCTTGAAACGAACTTCATTTTAACGTTCAAATAAAAAACTTAATAAGATTCCGGGACGAACCCCCAAAATAGGTGATAGTGTGAAGAGAGTTCCGGTTTTTAACGACCTCAAGAGGATAGGAAGTGACAGGGTCACTGCTATAGGCATAGGTACGTGGGGCATCGGCGGCTACGAGAGCCCTGATTACTCGCGAGATAAGGAGAGCATCGAAGCTCTCAAGCATGGTCTCGAGCTGGGCATCAACCTCATCGACACGGCGGAGTTCTACGGTGCCGGTCACAGCGAGGAGCTAGTGAGAGAAGCGATAAGGGAGTTTGAGCGGGACGATATATTTATCATCAGCAAAGTATGGCCGACGCACTTCGGATACGAAAGCGCGAAGAAGGCCGCCAGAGCGAGTGCCAGAAGGCTTGGTACCCACATAGACCTCTACCTTCTCCACTGGCCCAGCGACAGCTTTGAGAAAATCAGGGAGACGCTTCATGCCTTGGAGGAGCTCGTTGATGAAGGATTAATCCGCTACATAGGAGTGAGCAACTTCGACCTTGAACTTCTCAAGCGCTCCCAGGAAGTCATGAAAAAGTACGAGATAGTCGCCAACGAGGTGAAGTACTCCCTCAGAGACCGCTGGCCAGAGACAAGCGGTCTGCTCGACTATATGAAGAAAGAAAAGATTGCCCTGATAGCCTACACGCCGCTCGAGAAGGGTTCCCTCGCGAGGAACGAGTGCCTGGCAAAAATCGGTGAGAGATACGGCAAAACCGCCGCTCAGGTCGCGCTGAACTATCTCATCTGGGAGGATAACGTCATAGCCATCCCGAAGGCCGGGAGTAAAGCCCACCTTGAAGAGAACTTTGGAGCCATGGGCTGGAGGCTCTCGAAGGAAGACCGTGAAAAAGCCCGGAGGTGCGTCTGATGTATGGCTACCACAACAGGATAGCACGGGTGAACCTGAGCAAAGGTAAGGTAACCTACGAGAAGCTTGACGACGAGACGATCAGGAAGTTCATAGGAGGAAAGGGGCTTGGCTACTACATCATCTACCGTGAGGTTCCGCCGGGAACCGATCCGCTCAGCCCGGCGAACAAGCTTGTCTTCGCTCCAGGAGGAATGACGGGCTTAGTTCCGGGCTCGAGTAAGGTCATAGCCGTGAGCAAGAGCCCAGAGACTGGGTTAATAAGCGACTCCAGCGGTGGGGACGCCTTCGGGCCCAAGCTCAAGGGCCACTTCGACGCCCTGGTAATTGAGGGGAAGGCGGAAGAGCCAGTCTACCTCCACATCCATGACGGCGAGGTTGAGATAAGGGACGCCAAAGGCCTGTGGGGCAGAGGAGCCTACGAAGTTGCTAAGGAAATCTGGAAGGAGCACCCAAAAGCCAGCATGGCCATGATAGGGCCGGCTGGAGAAAAAACTGCCAGGATAGCGAACATAATCTACGACACCGAGAGGGCCAGTGGAAGGGGCGGTCTTGGCGCGGTCATGGGCAGCAAGAACCTCAAGGCCGTTGTAGTTGAGCCCGGCGAGAAGCCGAAGGTGGCCAATCCGGAGGAGTACAAGAAGCTCTGGGAGAGCTTTTACAACGAGTTCGCCACCAATCCGAAGTACGAGCACACGAGGAACTACGGAACCACCGATGCCCTCAGGAGCTCGGCGAGCCTCGGAATGAGTCCTGCCTACAACTTCTCGAAACCTTACATCCCGGACGAGCTGGCGAGTAAATTAGCGGGTGACGAGGTCAAGAAGTACGAGATCGAGCCGGAATGGTTCGTGCACGGCAAGAGCTGTCCGATAAAGTGCGCTCGCTACGTCGAGGTAGAATACAAGGGGAGGAAGATACGCGTCAAGCCAGAATACGAGAGCATAGCCATGCTCGGAGCAGCAACGGGAGTCTTCAACTTCCCCGCTGTTGCGTACTTCAACTGGCTCGCTAACAACCTTGGGCTGGACAGCATCGCCGCTGGAAATACCATAGCCTGGCTTTTCGAGATGGTCGAGAGGGGCCTAATCGGCGAGGACGAGATAGGCTTCCCCGTCAAAGGCTGGGGCGACGAAGAGGCCGAAGAAAGACTTCTCAGGCTCATGGCCGAGAGGAAGGGCATCGGTGCGATCCTTGCCGATGGAGTAAAGCGTGCCTGCGAAAGGCTCGGAAGGGGCTGCGAGTTTGCAGTCCACGTCAAGGGCATGGAGTCACCCGCCTGGGACCCGCGCGGAAGGAGAACCTACGCGCTCAGCTACGCCACAGCCGACGTCGGAGCGAGCCACCTGAGGGGCTGGCCGAGACCGCATCAGCTGCCCAACCAGGAGCCAGCTAAGGAGCTCGTGCCATCCCTTATCGAGGGCAGGGATGAGAGCTACATCACCGACATGCTTGGCGTCTGTAAGTTCGTGCCCTACAAGATGGAAGACCTAGCGAGGCTCTACAGCATCGTCACCGGCGAGGAGTGGACGGTCGAGAGGCTGAGGAAAGTTGCCCAAGCGGTGGAGAGCATCGCCAGAATCCACGACGCCCTCGACTGGGTCACGCCGCCGTACGACGACACCATACCGCCGCGCTGGTGGGAGCCCGAGCCAGAGGGGCCAGCGGAAGGCAACGCGGCCTTCATTGATTACAACGACTTTCTTGAGGCCAGAAGGGAGTTCTACAGGCTGAGAGGCTGGCACGAGGAGCTTGGCGTCCCGCTACCTGAGACGATGGAAGAGCTTGGCTATCCGGAGTTCAAGAGCGATGCGGAAAGGGCCCTTGAGACGGTGAGGAAGAGGATTGGAGTTTAGATTTTCCTTTCTCATCCCAACCGATTCACCCCGCAACCATGAAGCCAAGAAATAGCAATAGAACGTTGAAGGTAAAACTTGCCATGAACAATATAACGGCTACTTTTTTGATCTCCTTTGTATCATTCTTTAGGACAACTAACGGCGCCAAGCCCAGAAGCGTGAAGGCCACAGCAGGAAGGAAAAGTATGAGCAGGGTGGTTAAACCACTGGGTAAATGTTTATCAATTCCAAAGCCGTCAACAAATGCATAGCTCCCGTAGAGAAGGAAGGGGGAGGAAACAAGGAGAAAGACTCCGTATGCAATTACCATACCTATGTTTTCCGTCTTCGTCTAAACCACCTTCGGATTTTTCAGGAGATTATTTGAAACCTAGAAAGAACCAGACGATAATTGAATAGAAAGCAAAACTCGCCGAAAACAGCATGAAAACGGCTTTTCTTATGCCTTTTCTCTTTGTGAACACCAGAGGCACCGAGGACAGGACCGTAAACATGAGGGATGAGATAAATGTCACAATAACGGGGGTCAATGGGTAAGGTACGTGCCTATTAATCCCAAGGTTGTCAACAAGGGCCGAGCCTGCGAGGATAAAATATAAAGATGAAATAAAGAGAAAAATCCCGTAAAGTAGTATTACAATGATGTCAGAGTCTTTCATGGACTATCCCCTAACTATTCGCCGTTACGTAGGTTGCAACTGCAATTGTCCAATCTCCAAACAGGATACTATCCACGCCTTCCTCTCCATTGTACCACGTGTTGTGAATTGTCAGGTACATCCACGTGGCACCGCTCTCCAAGTTTTTCCACTCTGTAAACCCTACGACTGCAACACTGTGGCCTGTAGTTAATCCATAGGGGCCCCCATTAATAGACAGAACAAAGGGGCGTCCATATGTTTTGATTTGGCGTTTTACATCATCCATTGAAACATAATAGTCGTTGCTTCCGTCGAAGTCGTAGGGAATGGTTTGTCCAGATATCCTATGATACTCCTCTGCAAAGTTGTCAATTCCATCATCGATATATCCCCACCACATAGTAACCCCATCATCATTCGTATTCATTGTGTGGTGAAGAATGTCAATTATACTTTCTTTGTCAGGATAACTTATGTAATACCCGAGAACCATTGATGCTGCTATCGGAGTACAGCCATCCCATGTGTCCCATGGATCAGGAAGGTCCCCAACGTTGTCTGGATACTGAATGTTAGCATTTCCAGCATCATCTGAGGTCCAAGAAGGGACTCCCCATATGTACCCCCAGTCTGAGACAACGGGCGTCGAGGACTCAATCCCAACATCGGACTTTGAAAACACATCGTTGTTCACGTTTTTCAGAATGCCTTCCCATGATGCTTCAGCTGCTTTACGATTCACGTTGAAAGTCACTTTCAGGGGATAGTTCATGAGTCTCATGTCTCTAAGGTGTACTGCCTTACCGTTTCCGATATCTGCAACATAAAGGAGTGCTCCAAGATACAAGAGTCTTTTAACCCTGTACCTGGCATTAACTTTCTCAATGTTCATGCTTGGAGGCTTAGACTTTCCAAATTCAAGAACTGGCGGAAGATCTTTTCTGGTACTTATCATCAAGTATCCTACTACCTTACCATTTTTAAGGACTGTGAATTCGTATGCAACTTTACTGCCATCGGGTAAATAATAGGGCTGAGGTGTCTTTGACACTTCCGAGCCTTCCCATTCTTTATACGGGGGGGATGTTTTTTGATATCCACTCAACATAAGTCAGAGCAACTTTTCCCGCAATCTGAGGAGTGATCTCAGCTGATATGCCTGGGGTATCTTGCGGCAATGCTGTGGTGGTTACTGCTGTCACTCCAATCATCAGCAGTCCCAAAAGGACTGCTATCAGATACCTCCATCTCATATGGTTCACATCCTAATAATTTCCACAACATTTATGTACGTTGTGATATATAAGCTTTTCCTTTTACTATTCGTAAAATGTCTTCCTTCTTTTTTCAAGTATAAATTTATTCAGAATTGGGTTTTATGAAGTGAACGGGTCAAAAGAAAGAAGAGTAATCCACTGCATTAATGAATACAACAAAACAAAAGCTAAATCTCACCCCTTCAAAAACGCCTCTACAAGGTTCCTCGTCTCGTTGAAGGCCTCAAGCGGAATTCCCTTCGGCAGGCCGCCTATTTCTCCCTTCACGTCCTTGAGGACGCCTTCACCAGCGCCGAGGAACATTCCCTCGCTGACTATTCCGCGGAAGTTCGCCGGCGGGAGCAGGGCAACGGCAACGCGGTTGCCCTCCTTAACGGTGAGGTCGTTGGTGACCACAGTTATTGCCCTCTCGCCGATGTTGACGTTCGTAACCAAAAGCCTGTCCGCGTTGGGGTGCTTCCCGACGCTCATGACCTCGCCGACCTTTATGTCCACCGCTATGACCGGATCGTTTATCTTACCTAATGCTAGGCGCTTGTCAAGGTTGAGGATAGTGTTTAGGAAAAACCTGATTTTTGCTACAGCCTCCTCAACCTTCTCGCGCTCGCTCTTGTCGGCCAGGCTGAGGAACTTGTGGTGCCAGTCGTCTCCACCAAGAGCCTCGATTATGCCGTTGGCCTTCTCCTTCAGAGCCTGCATCTGCGGAGTCTCTATGAGTTCCTTCGGCTCGATATAGGAGTAGCGCATGGCCTGTATCTCGGGGATCATCTCCTTGGCAAGCTGGATGGCCTTCTTCTTGTCCCACTTGCCCTTGAACTTTGCTCCCTCAATCGTCTTCAGGAACAGCTCCACGCTCTTCTCCGCCACCAGTAAGCGGTAGTCCTTGCTCGTGTCCCACATCTTCTTCACCCTCCAGAGCTTTCAGAACGCGGTTCTTAACGCTTTCGTCCCTTATTCCCTCAGCTATAGAACGGGCCTTCGCTTTGTCTCCCCAGCGTGCGTAGGAAAGCGCAATCTCACCGAGGAGCTCTGAGGCCTTTTTATCGTCTCGAATGACCCCCGCGATTATCAGCGGCTCCTCGAGGAAGCCTATGCGAAGGAACCTCCTTGCGATGCGCTCCAGCTCAACATCTGTCGGCCTGAACTTGCCCACGAAGATTATCTCAAAGGCGTCGTCGAAGACCCTCCTCCCGAGTCTCGGCTGCTCGTGGAGGAAGAGCCAGTAGGCAAGCTCGAGCATCGAAATGGCCCGACTCTCCAGCGGGAGGAAGCGCATCATTTCTATCGCCAGCTCGACTTCACCCTTCTCAAGAAGCTCCTCAACTGCAGCCTTGCCGCGCTTGAGGACGTCCCTTACGAGCTCTATTTTTTCCTCGAGATGTTTCGCCTGGAGCTTGAACCAGATGGACGAGTAAACATCCCTCGCCAGCTCGTAGAACTCGATGGCTATCGGATTAGGAATCTCATCCGCGCTCTTCTCTATGAGCCTTGCTATCCTTATCAACGATGAGATCGCGGCAGAGGACAGTCCCCTCGAGGTCTGAAGGAGCTCGACGGCCCTTTTAAAAAGCTCCAAGGCGTCTTTGTATCTATCGGAAAGGACGAGATTCCTCGCTATCCCTGCGAAGACGTCCCCCCTTATCCTCGTGGAGCCTATGGAGTTTGCCAGTGCGAGGGCCCGTTCGAAGTAAGCCTCGGCGTCTCTGTCCTTGTCGAGGGTGTAGAGGGCCCTACCGAGGAGCGAGTAGGCCAGTGCCCTCTCGGGAGTAGCGCTTATGGATTCCAGGGTGTCAAGCATGTTGGCAAGGACTTCGTCCCTTGGAAAAGCCGTCAGAATCTCCGTGAGAGCAACGAGTCTCTTTATTGGAGTATCTATCCTCAACGCGCTCTTGAGGGCGCCTTTGTAATCCCCCTTCGATATGTGAAGCTCCACCACCTCCGCCACAAGAACCACCGACCGCTAAAAGATGTGGAACCAAAGTAAAAAAGAGTATCGCTAACCCTTTACTTTTTTGTCCCACTGCTCCAGCATCATGTCAAGGGCCAGAAGACTGTTTAGCCTGAGCCTTACCCTCCTGTTTTCCCAGTCTATTGAGCCTTTGAACTCGTTGAGAAGGTCGAAGACCTTTTCAGCTTCCTTCCGTGGAAGGTTTCCCCCGTAGAATTCCTCCCCGCAGTTTGGACACTTGAAGACGAAGCTCTCAAAGGCCCCCATAAAGCGCTCCTTGTCCTTGAAAATGGCCTGAGCGTCATCTATAGGGAGCATCTGCTCGATGAGCTCGGCCCAGTTTAAGGTTGTCCCACAGAGTGGACACTTAGCCAATTTAATCACCTTAGATTCACTGATAAAATGACTATTTTAAATGTTTCCTAGCACATTTCACCACTTGGAATATCACGAGGTATATTTGGACACTACAAGGACATCTCTAAAATTAATTAAATATAAAGAGAATAAAAGAGAACTAGAAAATACTCATCTTCTGATGTACCAGACGCTCTTGGGATTTGGTTTTATATAGACTACTATATCCACTGTTGGGGCTGATTTTACAGTTATATGTTGTCCATTAAAGTAGAATGACCCACTAAGTTTCTGCCTCAGTACTCCATACTTGATATTTTTGTAACTTGCACTCATAGTAACTGCTAGGTACATGTAAAAGGACTCGCCCCATGCGGGAGGGTCTGGGAAGAACCTTATGTTACGCTTGAAGTCATAGAAGTGAAAGTCCACGTAATCATTGGGGTTTAATGTGTGGGTATCTCCCCTAAAGTATATCCCATCGTTGGTATCTTTTGTGTATCCTCCATGGGCTGATATCCTTAGAGTTTTTCCGGAGTCGACTTCAATCATGAGTGACTCAGAGTAGCTCGTTGTGGGCCCTATATGACCATCAGGCAAGAAATCGCCAAGAGTTTCATGGGTATATCCATTCCTATCAACGTGAAGGTTTAGTTCTTTGAGTGCCACATCCTTAGAGTTCATGTCCCCACGGATTTTAATCTTTGCATAATATTCTACTCTGTAATTGTCTACAAAGTAATAGTAGTACCATCCAGTCTGTTGTATTGTGCCAGTCCTTCCATTTCTTGTGACATGAGATGTCACATAATCTATTCTCCCAGCATATTCCCAATTAACTTTAGGTTCCACATTTAGAACATCTCCCGGCATTATGAGAGGCTCCTTGGCCAAGGTTGCAGTGATCTCATCGAACCTCTTTTGGAACTCTTGCCTGCTCATAGGAGCGCTCTTGTCCACAATATAATATGCGGGAATGTAATATCCATTTTTGGTGGGTCTTAGTGATATACCTATGAAAGTAATGTTTTCAAGATTTCTGAGATCTACTTCAAGAGTGAGCCGTCCACGATATCTGGCAAGGAAGTTCATTGCCTCCAGTGACGCATCTTTTCCGGAAAAAACTTTTGTCAAAACGATATTCTTAAAGTTCGTTGGAGGTTCTATTGATTCCATTGTCTTAGGAGATGCGGGCTCCTCTAAGGAGGCCGTAGCCATGCTGGATATTACTAACAGTCCTAACAGGATCCCCAACAATGGTTTCCACTTCAAGTTGACACCCCCTACAAAGTTCTGCATTCTCACTTGGACAACTCACTCTTATAAACTTTTCCATTTATTATAAGTAAATTTTCTTCCTTTTTTCCGAGTATAAATTTTTTCAGAGTTTAGTTTTACAGAGAGAACAAACCAAAAGAAGCCCAAGTAAAAGAGTGGACACTTAGGTACATGTGCCCAAATAGGGAAAACACATCCAATAAGCACTAAATGGAGTTACCCTCTTTCCCTCAAAAACTTCTCAATCTCCTTCAAAATCAGCTTAATTCCCTCATCGAGGTTGGCTTTGCCGTTGGCTCCCGCGGCCCCGGCGTGACCGCCACCGGAACCCTCTATAATCGGACCGACTTTCTCCATGATCTTACCTAGGTGTAGGCCCTTCTTCACGAGGCTCTCCTTCGCTCTCGCAGAAATTCTAACGCCCTTCTTCTCGCTTCCAACTATTGCTATATCTGCCCCGAGCTGGATAAATGTCTTGCATGCTAGGGACTCGTAGGCCGAAACCTTGGAGACAGCGATTATATACTTCCGGAATTTCCTTATCTCCAGCCTCTGACAGGCCTTTAACACGGCCATCCTCTTGGCCTGGTCAATGTTCTCATCGCTAACCGGGGCAACAAGCTGGAATATCTCGCCCATCTGAATTGGGAACCTTTCCAGAATCTCGCTCACGGCTTTGAAGGTTTTAGCATTGGAATATCGGAACGTCGCGGTGTCGGTGACTATTCCCGCCAGGAGGGCCTTAGCTGAGGTCTCGTCATAAAAGCCGAGATATTTAAAAAGCTCCCAAACGATTTCAGCGGTCGAAGTTCTTGAGGAATCAACAATCATTATATCGGCCCTTATCGGATTCTCCTTCTCGGTGTGGTGGTCTATCACGATTATGAACTTGTCCTTGGGAATTTCAATAGGTTCGAGCTGCTCCATGGAGGATGTGTCGAATATCACCACGACGTCCTCACGAACCTGTGGATCCTTCTCGATAGGGACAGGAGAAAGAGTCAGAAGCCTTTTGGTGTATGAGGATATGCTTTGAGCAACACCGATTCTGACATCCTCTATTCCAGTGGATTTAAGGTAGAGGGCAAAGGCTATTGCCGAGCCGAGGGAGTCCGGGTCAGCGTTGTGGTGGCAGAGCAGGAGGAAGGACTTGTCCCTTGAGCTCTGCAGGAAGCGCTTAAGCTTGATTTTCCCTTTCATTGGCTATCTCCCTCAGCTTCCTCTCAACAACTTCGTAGGCCCTCTCGACGGCCTCGTCGATGAGCTTATCAACGTCCACCTTGACGAAGATTGGAACCTCTAGATAAACCTCAATCTCAAGGTCGAGGGTCTCCTCCCTGTTTATCCTCATCGTGACCTCGATGTCCTTGACCTCGCTCCTCGTGAGGTGGTCGAAGACGTAGTCTATTATCGTCTCCTGGGCCAGTTCGCCTATCTTGATGAGCTGCTCTTCGCTCAGCTCTGGGAGACCTATGTGGATAACCCTCTTTCCGCTGCTTCCCTTGTCCATCGCTACCACCCCAAAGGAAAGAGAAGAGATCAGCCGGCGGTCGGCCTTAGAGCAGTCTGTATCTTCTGGGTGAGCTCCTTGAGCTTTTCGTTGAGCTTCTTCTCCTGCCTCTCGAGGGCGTTGAGCCTAACTTCGAGGGTCTCGACTTTCTCCTTCAGCTCCTCGAGAGCCTTGGCCTTGTCGGTCTTAACGATGAGCGTCCCAACGGTCTTGTAGATGACGGTTCCCTCCTCAACCTTCTCGATTTCTTCCAGAGCCTTCTTTGCCTCGGTGAGCTCGAGCTGGACCTTTTGCTTCTGCTGGATGACGAGCTGGAGCTGCTGCTGGTAGCCCTCAAGCTGCCCCAACATAGCCTGAACCTGCGGCGGGATGTTCTGCATGACAAACACCTCCGTAATCGTAATGCCGGGTTAGAATAAGGGCGGGGCTTTAAATAGTTTAGGCTAAACTTCCAGAGAATCCATCGCGACCTTAATCCAGCGAAGGTATGAGTTGAGGGTTCCCCTCAAAGCCGAGTTGTCCCTCGCAAGAAAGTGGATAATGATTCTATTTCCCTCGAGGAGAAAATAGATTTTGCTCCTTCTATACGGCACGCTCTCGTGCTCGTAAAGGACACTCTCATAAACTATCTTAGCCGTCTCCTCGTCGGGAAAGGAGAGCTCTATCACTCCCTCGATTGGCCAGGTTTCCTCTTTATTCCTAGGGCCTCCTTGTAGTCCCATCTCCGGCCGTCCTCCATTATCCATATCTTGACGCTTATGAGCGGGCCAACTGCCCTCTCCTTCGTCACGTCGAGGCGATAGAAGTTGACCGCCATTCCGCGCGGATGCCTTTCAATGACACCAAGGACATCTGTGTTGTATTTGTCAGCTATACCGAGAAGGGAACGCTCCTTTCTGGGAATGAACTTCCCGCCAGTCAGCTCGGCGAAAGCCTGCGCAAAGGCGACGTGATCGAGGCCGACGCGTTTGGCGGTGGTGACGATGAAGGGCATCTCCTCGCGTATGGGCCTTATGTTCCTGAAGCCTATCTCGCGCTGGAGCTTTATGCCGTGGAGGTAGAGGTAGCCGAGATAGCCCCAGTCGTCGGGGTCGACCTTGATGAAGGTCATCTTTAGCGGGTTGCCCTTCCAGACGTTGACAATAAGGAGCCTCTCATAGTTCCTGTCGTAGGCCTCCATGAGAAGGTCCTGGATGGTCTTCTTACCCCTCGTCAGGTAGAGAGAGTTGGGGAACACCCTCTCCAGGTCGTGCCCGAAGCTCCTCGTTCTTCTGGTGGGTCTGTGTGAAGTCGTTATCAGCATCATGGCCCTCACTCAAAACTCGGTTGATTGGATAAAAGCCTTTCGAAATTTGAAAGAATCAGATTGCCTTTATGCGCCTGGCCACCCTGGGCCTGGGCTTGTAGAGTATCTTGCTGCCGCAGTAGGGGCAGCGAACCTCTCTGGTGTTCTCGAGGTCGAGCTCGACCTCCTTCCCGCATTTCGCACAGCGGTAAACGGCCATCACCATAGTTATCACCCTAAACTAAGCAAAGGAAAGAGGTCAGGCCTTGGAGGCCGTAACACGCTTGACGACCTTTCCAGCCGGGGTAACCGGCAGGTAGGCGCCGCCGGCAAAGGTGGCACCGCACTTCTGGCACTGCCATATGCCGGTGCTTATCCTTCTGACTGCCTTCCTCCCGCAGACCGGGCAGACGTGCTTCTGCTTCATCTTGGCCTCAACGGCCGCGACCCTTCTTCTGATCTTGAGACCGTACCTCGGACCGAACCTTCCGGCTGAACCGACCTTAGTAGTCCTTCCCATGAGCATCACCCCTAATTATCAGCAATTTTCACGACTGAAGGGTTTTTCCGGGGACATTTTATAAACCTTTGCATATACCTGGACACCGAGCGGACTTCTCCCTAATAAACCTTTCGCGTGGAACTTTGCCAAACAACGTTTCATCAGGAAGCTTTTGGAAAAAGCTTCATCAAAAGTTCGTGATTCCTTTCAATGTTGCGTCCGGTAAAACGTATTTCACAAGCAAAGAATGTAATTCAAGAGTTAAAAACTGTGTTGGGTTGTGCTCTTAAAATGGATCTGCTCTTTTTGAGGCGCCCGCAGGGTGCCAATGGAGTGAATCCCTGCAAATTACGCGGTTTTAAGAGGTTTTGAATTCAGAACAGGAATTTCGAGAGGAAATACACTTTTTTCATTGGACTTGGCAATTCAAGAATCACGAACCTTGATCAAACTTCGCGCAGGCGAAGTTTGTATCGAAAGGGGGCCTTTGGGAGTGTCGGCCCCCTGGGGGTCCCGAGGTCATCGCAACCCAATACTCCTCGGGCGTTCCAACTTTAGCATAAAGCCTTATAACACTTACACCAACCTCGGTTAGGTGAAAGTATGGGTGGAACGATCAGCAAGATAGTTCACTTTCGCGATGAGGAAGAGTTTCTCGACGACATGACGGAGATAATGGAGCGCTTTACCTATCTAGCGAGCAAGTACGGCCACAACCCGATAGAGGGCATTCTCCTCTGGGACTATATAGGAATTCAGGACGAGGAAGGCATTAAGATATTCCGCGTCGGCGAATTCCCCTACTTTGAGGGCACCCTGAGACTCGACCTTGAAACTCTGCGCGTCATGGAGCGCTACTTCGACGAGATGGAGAGCAAGTGGGACGAGCTCCGCGTGGAGGACATTGCCTACTTCGTGGAGATGCTGAACGAGGCTCTTGGTAGGAACATTGTCATCTACGAAGCCTACGATCTTGGCCTTGACAGGGACACGGCCTACGTAATCCTCAACCTTGTGAGCCTCCATTACCTCGAGAGCGTTCTTGACGGGAAGGACCGGGAAATATTCGAGGAAGCTGTTCAAATGCTCATGAAGTATATTTGATTCAATGATTACAGAATTATGTAATTATGCAATTGCAGAATAGAGGTGGTGGCTGTGCTCTTCAAAAAGAGGGGCGTCTTCACTGAAGAGGATGCGAGAAAGGTCATAGAGATAGCGAGCAGTGAGAATGTCAAGGAGATAATAGTCATGGCCGAAAGCGTAGCCGAGGAGGCCAAGAGGCGCCTCTGGGACTACGCGAGAGGAGTCCAGCTCATGGCTGACCTCACTGGCGAGGATAGGAGCGTGAGGATTGAGATACTCGAGGGTTACGTGAGCGATAAGGTGAAAGGAATAGACCTCAGTGAGGTGTCGGAATGAAACTCATAATGGCAGAGGTGTTCAACAGCTGGCAGGGGGAAGGAGGGAGCGTTGAGGGTTCTGCCTTTGGACGGAGGCAGATATTTGTCCGATTCGCAGGCTGTGACCTGAACTGCATTTGGTGTGACAGCAGGGAGTTCATAGATGCTTCCAAGGTATTGCGGTGGCGCTACGAGGTCGAGCCTTTCACCGGAAAATTCGAGTACAAACCTAACCCTGCGAGCTTGAATGAGGTAGTCGATGCCATCCTGCGGCTCGATACGGGGGATATACACTCGATAAGCTACACTGGCGGCGAGCCAGCGCTTCAGGTCCGGCCACTCAAGGCCCTCATGGAGAGGATGCACGAGCTCGGCTTTTCAAACTTCCTTGAGACCCACGGCGGCCTTCCAGAGCTGATTAAGGAAGTAGCTCATCTTACGGACTACGCCAGCGTCGACATAAAGGACGAGACCGCTAAAGCTACGGCCGACTGGAAAGCTCTCGTTCTCCGTGAGGTAGAGAGCATCAGAATCCTGAAGGAAGCCGGCGCAGAGACCTACGCCAAGCTCGTGGTGACAAAGGACACAAAGATAGAGAATGTCCGCTGGTACGCCTCTCTCCTGAAAGGCCTCGCACCACTTGTGATCCAGCCGAGGGAGCCGATTGACATCTCCCAGCTAAAACTGATGGAGTTCTACCGCGAGGCGGCTCTGATAATGGGTCGGGAGAACGTTGGGCTGAGCTTCCAGGTGCACAAGTATCTCAACGTCTTGTGAGGTGGGGGCATGAGAAAGGCCCTCGCGCTCGTGGGGCTTTCGGCAGTTTTTGTGCTCATCTCCATGTACACTCAGAACTCCAATCCGACAGCTTCCCAGGTAAGCGCTGTTCTATCGCTCCTAACCCTCATAGTCGGCTCAGTTTATATCAACCGCGACGAGAGGGGAGGTAAGATAGTCCCATGGGCAGGTTTGGCGCTGCCCATTCTCCTCTTCCTGAACTATGGGAACCCGCTCTACCTGCTCGCTGGTCTTTTCCTCGGAATAGGTTTCCTCTGGAAATCGGAGCTCTCCTTAATTTCGCTCGTTTTGGCAGGCTTTCTCCTCGGCTGGCTCGCCCTTCAGGAGGATGCATATCTCGTAAGAACCATCGGTACCTTCATCCTCGCAGCGAGCATAATCACAGGCGTTGCTTCACTGTACTTTGCCCTCAAACTTAGGTGAGTTTTTAAGTCCGCTCGCGAACTTCCACCGGCGATGATGACATTGGCCTTTAGGGTGAGTGATGCCCGGGATCGACGGCCTGAGCCAAAAACTTTTAACCTTTAACTTCCTCCCAATCTCTGGTGGTAATAATCGAGGTCCTCAAGTGCGAGCACTGCGGCGCCCCGCTCGAGACGACGCCGGAGGATATAATAGTCGTCTGCCCCTACTGCGGCTATCCGAACGCCTATGATGAAGTCTTCGCAGAGGATAACGTCTTCTTCGTGGAGAGCCTTCCAAAGAAGGAAATCCTGCGCCTATTCTGGGAGAGGATTGAGAAGGACAAAGACTTCCTCGGACTCCGGAGAAAGATAAAGATTGCGAAGGTTGAGGGAGTTTACGTTCCCCTCTGGTTCGGCAAGGTGGAGGGAAGAGGGTACGTCCGCTTCGTGGACTACGAAAGAAAGGGCAACAAAAAGAGGAAAGTCGTGAAGTACCACGAGTTCGAGGACGATTCAGTCGTCTGTATTCCTGCCAGGAGAAGCGTTTACGACATAGCCGTCGAGGCATTGGCAGAGAAATTCGAGCGCGGCGGATACATTACGTTCAAGGAGCTCAGAAACACACTCAAATATATGATGGAGGTCAGACCGATCAAAGAATTAACGCCCGAGAAGTGGGAGGGTCTTAAGCTGGAGTTCCTGAACACCGATTTTGGCAAGGAGCAGGCTAGAGCAGCGTTGCTTGACAGGGCATCTGACTTTGCAAAGGAAAGACACGTTCCCAAGGACAAGCCTCTGAAGGCTTTCACTTTTGGCGGTGATGTCGAAGAAGTTGCCCTTGTCTTCTACCCGCTCTGGAAGGTCTACTACGACTTAGAGGGTGGAACGTATTTCGTGGCCTATGACGGCGGCAAGGGGCGGGAAGTTATAGCGCTGGAGCCCGTCAGGATATGGCGTAAGGTGGCTTACTTGGCCACGGCCCTATTGGGGGTTGGAATTGCGGCTTTCTTCTCCATGTTCTACGGAAACTTAGCTTACTGGGACGTGGTTGCCCACGCCAGACAGGGTGCTCTGGGTATGCTGGTCCTTCCGGGTCTTGGGGCTTACTTTGGCTACGAGCTTGCGAGGGGGTACGGAAGGAAGATGGCGCGCGATGTGAGGGTTGAGAAATGAAGGTCAAATGTCCTAACTGCGGAGCGGAGTTTGAGAGTGAGGAAGCTGGAATAGTCACCTGCCCCTACTGCGGCTTCCAAATCAAGCTCGGTGAAGCTAAGACCTTCACCTACGACCTAAAGGTCGAAGACCCCTCGAGGCCTTTAAGCTCGTTCATCAGACTCCAGAGGCTCTCGCCCAATGACGTCGAGTGGAAGGCAAGAATCCTGGAGCGAGAACTGTTGTACATTCCCTTCTACGTCTTCTTTGTGAAAGCCGAAGGGCTTGCCCACAGCGGTGGACTCTCGACGGCCGATGGGCGAGTTGAGTTCTTTAACTACGTTACCGTTCCAGCCGCTGATGGCTTTGACGAGCTTATTAACTACCCGTTGCCGACGAGGGGCAGGCGCTACTTTGATAGAAAGGTGAGGGGAAGGCTTGTCGAGAAGACCCTTAATGAGGGGGATGCTGAAAAGAGGCTGAAGAGGGAGATACGCGAGCTGCTGAAGATGGAAGCCAAACGCTATTTCCACTGGAGAAGCGTGAGCATGGGCATGCCGACTTTCGAGCTCCAGTTTGATGGCCTCGTTTACTATCCCATCTGGAAGCTGAAGTACAAGTACGGCCCCTTCACCTATCGCGCGTATGTTGATGGCGCCGACGGCAGAATTCCCTATGCGGAGTTTCCCATCTCCTTCACGAAGAGAATTGTTAATGCCCTCCTCGGATTCGGTCTCCTCGCATCGGGCTTCTTCTTTGGGAGGTTCTTCATGCCCTATGGAGCCACTGCAGTTCTTGGCTCCATGGCAGCGGCGCTCTTCGGAGCGTGGCCGTCCTTAAAGCGAGCCTTCCGCTTCCACGGGAAGGCCAGCGAGCACAGGCTTTTGAGCGAAGTCGCTGAGGATTTCGCTCCGGAGGAAGAGGCTTTTGGTACGATAAGGCGCTTCCTGAAGGCCCACTTCTAAGCCGTCAAATTTTTAAATCCCCACTATTTTAGTAACCGACGGGAAGATTAATTAGAGGAGGTGAAAGCATGCCGGTCATCGAGGAGGTCGCGAAGGTTTCCTTCGAGAGGGTCGGCATGCACTCCCATATAAGGGGCCTTGGCCTCGACGAGAACGGAAAGGCGAAGTTCATGGCCGACGGTATGGTGGGGCAGGTTAAAGCGAGAGAAGCTGCTGGAATTGCCGTCGAGCTCATCAAGCGCGGAAAGCTAGCCGGGAAGGGAATCCTCCTCGTTGGTCCGACCGGAAGCGGTAAGACGGCAATAGCCATGGGAATAGCGAGGGAGCTCGGCGAGGATGTCCCCTTCGTCCAGATGGCCGGAAGCGAGATTTACTCCGCCGAGGTCAAGAAGACCGAGTTCCTCAAGCAGGCCCTGAGGAGGGCCATAGGCGTTAGAATCAGCGAGGAAAGGAAGGTTTACGAGGGTGAAGTCAAGGAGATTGAAGTCAGAAAGACGAGGCATCCGTTCAACCCGTACGTGGAGATTCCCGAGAGCGTGATAATAACGCTCCGCACGAAGGACGACGAGAAGACTATAAGGGCCGGCAGGGAGATAGCCTACCAGCTCATGGATCTGGGCGTTGAAGAGGGCGACGTCATACAGATAGACGCCGAGACCGGCAGGATTTCAAAGCTCGGAACGGTTAAAGAGGAGGAAGGCATCTTCTTCAAGAGGAGGGTCAACCTGCCGAGCGGCCCGGTGCTCAAGATAAAGGAGTTCACCTACACCGTCACACTCCACGACCTCGATGTTGCGAACGCGAGGGGAAACATTTTCGGACTGCTCTTTAGCTCTGGGGCAGAGATAAGCGACGAGATAAGGGAGAAGGTCGACGAGATGGTCAAAAAGTGGATTGAGGACGGCAAGGCGACGCTTGTCCCGGGAGTGCTCTTCATCGATGAGGTTCACATGCTCGACATTGAGGCCTTCTCGTTCTTGGCTAGGGCTATGGAGAGCGAGCTGGCACCGATACTGATACTGGCCACCAACCGCGGAAGGACGAAGATTAGAGGAACGGACCTCGAGGCCCCGCACGGCATACCGATAGACATGCTCGACAGGCTGCTTATAATCAACACCGAGCCCTACAAGAGGAACGAAATCCGCGAGATAGTCAAGATTCGTGCGAGGGAAGAGAAGATTGACATAAGCGAGGAGGCGATAGAGTACCTAGCAGAGCTTGGCGAGAAGACCAGCCTGCGCTATGCCGTTCAACTGCTCGCTCCCTCCAGCGTCTTAGCGAGGGGTGGAAGGGTGGAGAGGGAACACGTAGAAAAAGCTAAAGAGTACTTCGCCGACCTCAGAAGGAGCATAGAGTTCGTCGAGAAGCTGGAAGGAATGCTCCAGTGATTCCTTATCTTCTCTTCTCCCCCATTATCTCTATGAGCCTCCTGCACAGCTTGAGGTGGAACATGAACTCGTGGTAAGTTCTGTTCTGCTCCGGGAAGATTACCTTCAGCTCGTTGAGCCCCCGCTTGCCGCCAAACTCACCAAAGATTGTAACCCCGTTTACCTCGACGACGCCAAAAACAGCGGCGAGGTTGAAGATGAGTGTCCTCAGCTGGTAGGCAGAGACCTCGTGCCTCCCGAGCGCTGCCGTCGGGTATTCGAAGAGGAAGTACTCCAGCCCTTCTATCTTGGCCACATCCGTTATCGCTATGTCCGCCGTCAGGAAGACGAGGAGGGTCGGTGTCATCTCGTCGTAGCGCTTGAGGGACTTGATAATGATCTCGTCGTTGTTGTGGGCGAGCTCATTGACGCTTTCTGCTATGATTATCCTGTCTTTCAGCCTCTCAAACTCTTTTAGGGCAATGTATGCAGCCTTTCGAGACTTCTTGACGCGCCGGTTGCTGAACTCTTTGAGCAGGTGGGCGTTCTTGACTGCTTTCCTCATCTCGCTCAGCTGACCGTGGCGGTATTTGTAGTTCATTGAGTTCTCTATCTCCTTCTGCACACCCTCTGCGACGACTATCTGGTAGCCGTCGAGCGGCCGGAAGCCCGAGATAAAGCGGTGGTAGAAGAGATTAGTGTCGGGAGCGAAGGCAACCCCTTTGCGGAGGTACTTGTAAAGCTCGAGGCTCTTCATGAACTCGTTTATGTTGTCATAGCGCAGGATTCCAGCCGAGATGAATGCCTCGTAGAAGTCGCTGTATGTCGGCAGTTCGTAGGAGAGGTGCTCGGGAACGGCATCGTTGAACTCATGGCGGTCGACCAAAACGTCCAGTTCGTATCCTTTCTCGCTTGGTTCTGCCCTGAATAGGGGAAGTTCGTAGAGGGGGTAGCTTACCACTATCTCTGGCAAGATATTGATGAGCACCTGAAGCTCAGGCTTCTCGATTATTTCATAGCTCGACGACATTCCCATCACCGAGGAAGTTCTTGAGGCGCTGCATGTGCTTCGGGATCATCATGTAGGGCCTGTCCGGAAAATCCATATCCAGCAGGGCCATGTAAATTATCCTGTCGACCGGAAAGTCCCTTATCTGAACCACCGCTGCCGTTGCGAGGGCCTTCCTTCCCGAGGTTATGTCGAGCCCGATAGTGTATCCCTCCTCCTCAAGCCTCTGAAAGAGCTCCTTGAACTTCTTATCCGCCTCGAGAAAGCTGTTGTTGGGTATCACGACGGTCTCTATCTCAGGGTTGAAGTTGTAGGCCTGCGAGATAGTCTTTATGGCCTCCACCACTTTGGGCAGCTTTTTTCGGTAGACTTCCTCCGTGAAGATGAAGACCTTTCTCGGCTTCCTGTTCCTTGAAACGACGGCATAGTAGGTGTTTACGAGCGCCCATTCCGAGCGACCGAGCAAAGTTACGTAGGCTATCTTTCTCGGATTTATCATGCAAAATTCCCCCATGCGAAGGCGATTACTCCGTAGACGAACGCCATCAGGAATGGTCTAAGGGTTATCTTCCCCTCAACGGCTTTATGGGCGAGAGTGAATGGCACAAGCGGGAGGATGAAATACTCTACGCCGTAGGTTTCTATCCCGAGGCCTCCGAGGATAAAGAGAATGAGCAGAGCTGCGAAAACACCCGCTGGGAGTGTCAGTACTGTAAGGAGAACCAAATCCGCGGTCTTATCTTTCTCTTTTATGCCCGGGATCGCGACAATCCAGAGGAGGAAAACCAGAACGAGGAAGTGGAGCAGGAGTTCCCCGAATGTGACATCTATCAGCGGCTCGCCCTTGGCGGGCAGGTAGTAGAACCAGGCCGCTCCAAAGGAATAAACAAGGGACATCAGGATAGACACTCCCCACTTCATTCGAGGGAAGCCTTTCTCATTCTCCATGCTTCCACCTCACTCAACTAACAGCATCCCGTACAAAACGCTTTCGGAGAAGTCTATCTCCACGAGCCTGCTGATCTCTATGCCGATAGCATCTACCGACGGTCTCACTTTCGTTGGCACCCTGCAGGGCTCTCCCCTCTCAAAGGGGCAGTCGTCACAGAGGTTGCAGCTGCCCGGGAAGAGTGCCATTGCGTACATCTTGCCCTCCTTGAAGAGCTCTTCTTCGCGCTTGAGAAGGTAGAGAAGGGCTTTCCTTTTTTCAGCCTCAAAGTTGTTGTAATCAATCTCAAACTTGATGATGAGCGCCTGTCTGAAGGAGCTAACCCAGTCCTTAGCTTCCCTCCAATCCGGAACATGGGGCGGACAGCTTGGCCTTTTGCCATACATTGGACATGCCCTACATTTCCAGACAGGCCTAGGCGAGACGACTATTCCATCAATGCTCAATTCTTTCTCCCACAGCACCCTCATGGTTCATCATTGAACTTGAGGAATCCACCATTAAAATCTTTGCTAAGAAACGTTTTTACGGATGAGAACGTATATCTTTCCATAGAAGTAGGTAGCTTGCTGGTGACCCTCACGGTGCTCGCGGTGAGTGCCTGTCTTCGAAAGGAGGTGCAGATATGTCGTTTGAGAAGACTTTTGAGATAGGATCCATATTCCATGACGGGAAATTCATTCCCGTTGAGTTTACTTGCGATGGGGAGAACCTGAACCCGCCGATTTTTATCGGTTATATAGACCCGAAAGCCGAAAGTGTAGCTATAATAGTTGATGATCCAGATGCTCCGGATGGAACTTTTACTCACTGGGTAGCTTGGAACATTCCGCCACTTGGGGAGATACCGAGGGGAATCCCGTCACGGGGAAATGTTGAGCAGCCGATTCACGTGATGCAAGGTATGAACGACTTTGGGAAAATAGGTTATGGTGGCCCATGCCCACCGAAGGGGCATGGTATTCACCATTATCACTTTAAGGTCTATATCCTTGACAGAAAGCTGAATCTCAACCCCGGAGTGAGCAGGAAAGAATTGGAAAAATCCATGGACGGACATGTTATCCAGTGTGGGGAACTTGTTGGACTCTACGAGAGAAAATAAAGGTCACGGGTAGAGCAGTTTCACCGCGAGGTTTATGGCACTCTGAAGTGCAGACAGGAAGTTCAAGGTGAAGAATATCCAGTCCCCTATTATGTAAGAGTATATTGTCAGCAGTGTTGCCGCTACGACGTAGATTATGATAAACTTCAGGTTCAACGGACAGTGCTTTTTCTTCACGGTCTCGATGGTTTGAGGCAACCACGAGCTGACCAGCAGTAGCATTCCTAGGAGTCCTATTATCTCTCCACCGTTCATTTTTCTCACCCGAACGGGAAACGGGTGAGCCTAAAAAAGCCTTGTGGATGTATACATGTTAAAACCCGGGAATAGAATGTCCGAAATAGGCAAGTCTAAGCTAAAGCTGGCTCGCGAGCCGAGACATTGCCCATGTTTTAACGTCTTCATCAAGGATACTGTTGATAATTTCCATTGCATCGGAGATCTTACCTGCTTTGGCAAGGGTTAGCGCAACTTCAGCCTGTATCTTCGAGCGGTTTGAAAGGTCAGTTATGTAGTTGGCTATTTTCATGGCCTCCTCGGGTTTGTCAAGGTTCAGAAACTCAAAGGCGAGACTCATTAAAGCCTTGGTGCTTTCGTCATGGTTGTCTATATCGAGGGCAGATTTTATGGCCCTTTCCAGGACTTCCCTATAATCGGCCCCCCTCTTTGCCAGCACGACGGCAATGCGTGAGAGGGCCTTCGCTCTGATGCCTTTGTCGGGTATATCTTCCGTCATCTTGACGGCTTCTTCGAAGTTTCCGGAATCAACAAGCTTGAGGACCGCCTCATAGAGCGCCCGAGAGCGATACCACTCCTGCATGATTATCCCCACAATTTTTGGGCTTTGGAAGATTTAAGCTTTCCGCGGCCAAGGTTTATAACCTTCCGCGAGAATTATCTGACAGGTGAGAAAATGAAGAGGACTGCTTTACTGTTGCTTTTCCTCCTGACAGTTTCGCTGCTCTCCTACGCAGTGGCCGAAACCCAGATAGATTCAAACAAAGTTCACTTTTACATGTATGGCATGAGCACCTGCCCGCACTGCCAGAACATGAAAAAGCTCATCCCAGAAATCTATGGCCCCGAAAGTCTGACCTATTACGAACTCGTGAACAATGAGGAGAACCAGAAGCTCTTCGGCGAGCAGTACAAATACACTGGCATTATGGGAGTTCCTGCGATAGCAATAACCTACAACGGAACTCTTTACGCTATAATCGAGGGAGAGTTTAACGTCTCGGCGACGCCCAAGATAATAGAGGCTGCCATGGAGAACAACGGGCTTATCCTCTTTGTTGCCGGCCAGGCTTACATCATTAAGAACGAGACAATCATACAGAAGCTCCAGACTATATATGTTGAGCACAGGCTTCCCGAGGCCGATACAACTGAGACTTCAGAGATTACAACCTCCACGCCGTCTGGAGATGAAACCACAAGCACAAGCGAAAACAACGACAAAGTGTGCGGTCCGGGAATAATGGCCGTTCTCGTGATAGTTCCCATTGTTCTCCTGAGAAGAAGGTACTGACCTTTTGTTCTCAACTTTTAGTTTTAGAAATCCACAAAAAGTTATGGGATGGAGTGACTACCATGAGGAGTGAAGTAAAAGCGCTGGCTATCATCCTACTAACTTCCTTTGGGATAAGCTCCTTAGCACTCTGGGCACTCGGTTTAACTCACTTCATCCCCCAGTTCTTCACGCTCGCGATGAGCGACTCCATAAATCCCTGCACCTTCGTGATATACACTATGCTTCTCATAGCACTCTCTGTTAGAGAGATTTCGAGGAGAAGGCTCTATATTATTGGGGCATCATTCATAACAGCCGTTTACATCTCATATTATCTCCTGGGCGTTGGCCTTTTATACTTCGCTGGTCGCCTGCCTCTCTGGGTTGCCGGTGTTGCAGCCATAATCTTTGGCCTCTACACTATCGTCACTGGGTTAATGGAGAAGTCTAGGGTTTTTGGCAAGAGCGGCCTCAGGAAGAAGATATTCAGCAGCGACGCGACACTCTTAGGAGCTTTTACCCTCGGTGTTATAGTGTCGACGACTCTCCTCCCTTGCTCTGCCGGGAGCTATCTCGTCTATGCGATAATAATCTCAAAGAGCGGAAAAACGCTCGCTTTTCTCCTGCTTGCGCTCTACAACCTCGTCTTCGTGCTCCCGCTGGTGGTCATACTGCTGGCGATGGGAAGCGTCACAGAAAGTAAGCACTTCTCCCAGGCGATGGTGAGGCACAGCAGGGAGCTGTCCGTGATAGCAGGGATACTGCTTATAGCTATAGGGATATGGGTTCTCACGGGGGCCTCACTGTAGGCCTAGCAGCATCCTTACTTTTCTCTCGAACTCCCCAAAGTTCGGCACGCCTATAAACTCCACTCTGTTGTTTATCAGTATGGTGGGAGTTCCTAGGATGTTGTGCTCCATAGCCTTTCTCTGTCCTTCTGGCGTTGCAACACTCAGCTCTCTTGCAACGACGCCGTTATACTTCCTCTCGAGCTCCCTTGCCATCTGGACTGCTATTGGACAGTAGGGACAGCCTGGGGCGGTAATAACCTCAATGACGACCTTCGGTCCCTTTGGCTTGACCTCTATCATTCCAGTCCTCTTCATCAGCTCGAGCATCTTTTTTCTCCTAATCATCTCCAGCTCGTCCATAACTCACCCCCCAATAAAGATGTAGAAAAGGGGGCTTAAAAAGAAATTCTTGAAAAAAGCTTCAATCAACGGCGTTGAGGTGAATGAGGAGCAGTATAGCGAATATTATCGCCAGTGCAATGTGAACCTTCTTCCAGTTCCCCAGTATCTTGACGAACTTCTTGGCCATGGTACTGTCGTGTTTCTTTGCAGCTATTGTTACTTTTCCGTGAATATAGCGTCCAACAAAGCCGCTGACGTTCAGCAGAACAAGTGTTATGGCCATGCTGAGACCGGTTATTCCAGCGAGACCTGAGTAATTATCGCACGAGAAGAAGTGAACGAACACCAAAAGAGTACCTGTTATCGTGAGGGCATGGTGTATGGTGAGGGGATAAATCGGCCCAAACACCGTCACGTAAGGCTGCTCAGGCTTTATCTCGAAGCCCCACTCGCTCGCTTTCTTGTGAATTATCAGAAGTTTCCGCTTGGTTAGGGAGTAATAAACTACTCCAGTAGCAATCATCGCCACACCGACTACGGCGAAGGCGGTGTAGCCAGCCTCGTATTCGTCTTCTTCCCCTTCGTACTCGTCGGCAAGAACGAGTGGAGCCAAAAGGAGAATTAAAAGAACCAAAGCGAGGGCCCGCTTCATCAGGATTCACCTCAGAAAGCTCCGCTTCCTAACCCACATATCTTCGCGAAGGGACAGACGGCACAGTCCTCTGTGTATGGCTTGAGGTAGGGCTCACCCTTCACGGCCTTCGTTATCTCCTTGGCTTTTTCCATGGCCTCGTCCTCTCCTTCAAGAACGAGCGTTACGCTGCCCTCGGCTCCACCGGCGCCTCCGGCAGCGATTGGTATTGCCTCAACGTCGGCAAGTATTCTGTATGCCTCAACTTCCGTCACCGGGTGAGCATGGGGGATTGGAACGAGAGCCGCGTAGAGGCCTGTACCCCAGTCGAAGGAATATATGCCAGTGAGCTTGGCGCTCTCTTCGACTGGAGTGGGTACGAACTTCTCCAGGCTTATGGGCGTTATCGTAAAGACTCCTTTGGTTATCGTCCAGCCGAAAGTCTTACCTATGGTTCCTCCGTCTGGGGCGGCGGCAAAGACGGCCACATTCCAGTTTACGTCTATCGCATTTCCGCCCTTGATGAAGACGTCCTTTGGTCCCATCTCTTTCAGGGCTTCTATCGGCTCGCCCTCAAAGGGCTTCCCCTTGTAGAGGACGAGATGCTTCGGCCAGGTATCCTTGGGGGTAACGCACGTTCTGCCTTTGCTTATTATCCCAACGGTCCACTTCTCCTTTTCGATTTTCTCCCCGAGGAGTTCCTCGGCTATATAAGCTGCGGTTGTTCCGGTCGCGATGTAGACAAAGCCGTGCTTAAGGGCGTGCTGGACTTCTTCCATGGCCACTACCGCTTTGGCTATCAACCTTTTGCTCTCGGGTGGAGTGAGGGTTACAAGTGCCCTTTTCATGAGAATCACCCAGTTAAGATACACGTCGAAACATATTAAATGTTGTGTTAGTCTCGGCTGTAAACTTTCGGCTAACCGAACAGCTCCAGGCAGACCCTGCACTGGGCAGAGCTCAACTCGGAGTCAATTTGGGAGTGGAAAGAACAGACGTAACCTTTGCTCAGCATCTCCAGCGAGATTTGAACTAGCCTTGAGTGGATTTCGTACTCGGTAGGCCTCTTCCGAATTATCTCCTCGGCGAGATTTTTGAGGTCCTCATCTATGTCCTGGAACTGGACGACGTCTATTAAACCTCCCCTGTCCATCCGTAGATAGCGAGAAACTGCGGACTGGGTAATGTGCAAAAGCTCCGCTATCTGTGTCTGCTTAAGTCCCTTCTCCCTAAGTATCTCTACAAGTCTGCGCCTCAGTGAGGGATAAACATAGCGTGAAGCAACTTCGAAAGCATTCGTTTTCATGGATCCCTATATGACGTATGGAATATTTAAGATTTTTGGTCGAATTTTGGTCAATCCTCTGGTTGGATTAAACGAACATTTTCTTTGTCATAACTTGTGATTCTTTGGAAGTTACAATATAATGACAAATGTCATATATGCTCTGAGATAGGGGAGAAGTTGGAAACATTTAATTCATAAAATAGAACATAATGTAACAACTAGTACAATATATATTTCAAATATTTTCTTTCTAGCTATGCAAATATTGGCTTTTAGGTTAAGAAACCACAAACTTTTTATGAAGGTATCTTCATTTATAATTCGAAGCATATGACAAGTGTCATAGGAGGGGATTGTGATGAAGTTGTCTGGAGGTGTTGGGATGCTCTGCAACCAGTGTTCGATGAGTCTGAGTGGTGGTTGTACCGTTAGAGGCGTGTGCGGGAAAGATCCGGACTTAAACTCCCTTCAGGAAGCGTTGCTCTATGGAATAAAGGGCACCGCCGCCTACTACTACCACGCGCTCGAGGTTGGCTATGACAATCCAGAGATTGGCCATTTCCTTGCCGAGGCACTATACTCTACCCTGACGAACGTCAATTTCGACAAAAACCGCTTCCTTGGACTCATCCTTGAGAATGGAAGGATTCACCTAGAGGCCATGAAGCTCCTAGACAGAGCCTATGTGGAGACCTTCGGCAGGCCGGAGCCGGTGGAGGTCCCCGCTGGAACTGCTGAGGGACATGGTATATTAGTCACCGGCCACAGCTACAAGGCACTCTACGAGCTCCTGAGGCAGATAAAGGAGATGGGGCTGGAAGATGAAATTAAGGTGTACACCCACGCCGAAATGTTTCCCGCTCATGCATATCCAGAGCTGAGGAAGTTCAAGTCTCTCTACGGCAACTGGGGTGGCTCGTGGCTCTATCAGAGGAAGGAGTTCGCGGAGTTTCCGGGGGTCATACTGGGCACGAGCAACTGTGTGCAGCAGCCGACAAAGGCCTACGCGGACAGAATATTCACAGTTGGAATAGCCGGCCTTGAGGGAGTTCCTCACATCGAGGACTACAACTTCGAGCCGCTTATCAAGCGCGCCCTTGAAACGCCGAAGATGGAGAAAATAGATGGAGGAAAGCTCCTCACGGGCTTCCACCACACCAACGTGCTGGCGATGAAGGACAAGCTGATAGAGCTGATCCAGGAGGGCAGGATAAGGCACATATTCGTGGTTGGCGGCTGTGACACGCCACACAAGGGCATGGGGTACTACGAGAGGCTCACCGAGCTGATTCCGGAAGATGCCATAATACTCTCCGCCGCCTGCGGCAAGTTCCGCTACAACGCAAGGAACTACGGCACCATCGACGGAATCCCGCGCTTCCTCGACTTCGGCCAGTGCAACAACGTCTACTCCATAATCGAGATAGCCGTGGCCCTGGCGAGCGAGCTTGGAACGGACGTGAACTCGCTCCCGGTCAGCATAGTTCTCAGCTGGATGGAGCAGAAGGCGATAGCCATCCTCTACTCCTTGCTCTACCTCGGAATAAAGGGTATCTACATCGGTCCAAAACCGCCGGAGTTCCTTACCCCGGCTGTCTTCGAAATCCTGAGGAAGCAGTTTGACCTTAGGCTTATCGGAGACCCAGAAAAGGATCTAAAGGATATGCTCAACAGAGGGATAAAGATTGAAGAAGGGGCGGCTCTGGTAGAAGAGCTCGATTAATCTCTCTTCTCCAGTTTTTTAAGTTCTTCCATCATCTCCTCGAACTTCTCGTCGCTCATACCGAGAAGCTTTTTGGCTTGCCTAAGGGTCACCGTCCGGGCTAAGGTTTTCCTCATTACCGGGTTCTGGAGCGGAGAGAAGCCATACTTGACGAGTATCTCAAGGGATTGAGGATATGCCTTGAGGAGCTTGGCCACGTTGGTGTCTTCTGTTATCTCATCCAAGTTATCGTCGCACTCTTTAACTTCCATCTTAAGCTCCTTTGAGCTTTCGGTCTTCGTAACTTTGAGGACGAAGAAACCGCCGACTTCTCCAACTTCAATGTTGTATCCTGCCTCCTCTAACTTGGGAATCAGGTCAACAAAGGGCCTGTCACCTATCACCTCAAGGGTATCACCAACCTTGAGCTTCCCGAGACTCTCGAGGATCATAACCGCTGGTTGGGGTGGTTTCAAACCCCTAACATCGAGCATCATTTTCGCTCACCTTTCGAATGTATGACACTCGACATATAAGCTTTGCTGGTCAGAGTTGTTCAGTTTTCTATGCTCAAATATGTCCAGAAATACTTATAAGCGCCACCTATGACATCTGTCATGAGGGTGATAAAGATGACTGAGTTACTGAACAACCGTGAATATAAAAAAGAGCAGCTTAAAAAGCTCCTCCTGAGGATTCATGAGGGCGAGGACGTAAACAAGCTAAAGGAGGAGTTCAGGGCTGTTCTGAGTGGCATTTCACCCCTCGAGATCCCAATCATAGAGCAGGAGCTGGTGAAGGAAGGCATCTCTGCCAAAGACATCGCCAAGATGTGCGACCTGCACGTTGAGCTCTTCAGAGAAGCCGTTGCCGGAACAGAGGAACTCGAGGAGAAGGATCTGCCTGACGGACACCCCCTCAAAACTCTCTACCTTGAGAACAAGGAAATAATGAAGGACGCCGAGATGCTCAATCTCTACGCATCAACGTTAGCGAACACCAAGGACGAGCGCATGAGGAAAGAAATCCTCGGCGTTCTGGAGGAGATAGTGGACAACCTCAAGAAGGTCGGTTTCACGCACTACAATCGCGAGGAGATGCTTACGTTTCCGTACATCGAGAGGAGGGGTCTAACTGCAATAGCCACCGTCCTCTGGACAAAGCACGACGAGATAAGGTTCATGATTAAGCGCCTTGCTGAGCTTCTAGCGAGAAGAGAAGAGATGTCTTGGGAGGAATTTGTGGAGAAGTTCAAGGCCAAGGCGAGTGAGACCGCATTCGCCCTTAGTGACATGGTCTTCAGGGAGAACAACATTTACTATCCGACCCTCAAAGCCCTCCTCACGGAGGGAGAGTGGAAGGCCATCCGCCAGCAGGAAGACGAGATTGGCTACTACAAGGTGAACCCTCCCATGTGGGATCCCGGTGAGAATGTAAAGCCGCTTCACCCATGGGAGATTGATCCCGAGCTGAGCGTTGAACAGCTCCTTGAGCTTCCAAAGGAGGTTCAACAGGCCCTGAAGGGCCAACCCCTGGAGTTTGACAAAGCTGAGCTCAAACGTGAGGGCGACATAGACCTTGGAACTGGCTACGTTAACGTCGAGGAACTCAAGGCAATATTCGAGGCCCTTCCGGTTGATGTGACCTTCATAGACAAGGACGACCGCGTGAGGTTCTTCTCACCGGGCGAGAGAATATTCGTTAGGACTCCTTCCGTGCTCGGAAGACCTGTCCAGCTCTGCCATCCGCCCAAGAGCGTCCACATCGTGAACAAAATCCTCAAGGCCTTCAAAGAGGGCAGGAAGAAAGAGGCCACCTTCTGGATACGAATGGGGCCGAAGTATGTTTACATCAAATACGTGCCGCTGTTCGATGAGAACGGCAACTACCTCGGGACGCTGGAGATGACTATGGACATAGCAGAGTATAAAAAGATTGATGGCGAGAAAAGACTGCTTGACTGGAGGGATTGAAATGATTGTTGTCAATGTTGAAAATGCTGAGATGATGGAGAACCCACATGGTGTCGATGTCAGAAAGCTAGTAGCGATGGAGAAGGCTCAGATATTCCACGTCACACTGAAGCCAGGTGAGGCTCTCAAAAGGCATGCAACGCCCGTGGATGCCTTTATCTACGTCGTCAAAGGAAAGGGCATTGTGGAAGTTGGCGACGAGAGGGCGGAGGTTAAGAAAGGAAGCCTTGTATACCTGCCGAAGGACGTTCCCCACACGGTTTCTAACTCTGGGAGCCTAGAGATGGCGTTCCTTGTTATTAAGGTGGTGTGAATGATTAGAGGAAACCCGGAGATATTCAGAAGGCGTGTGGAGAGGTTCCAGAAACTGCTCAGGGAGAACGAGATAGATGGGGCTGTCATAAGGACACTCTCCAGCTTCATCTACTTCACCGGCACCAAATGGCTCCGTCCGAGCCTCTTCATCCCTGCCGAGGGCGAACCATTAGTTTACGTTGTCAAGGGAGAGGCGGAGCTTTTCAAAAGAAAGAGCTGGATAGAGAACGTCGTCGAGTTCCAGAAGGTCGAGGACCTTATGGCTGGTGTTGTGAGCTGGATACATCGCAACGGCATGGAGCGTGTCGGTCTTGAGTTCGGCATTGAAAGGGACGCATATCTCATATTCCTCAAGATATTCGAGCGTCTCAATCCAACGGTTGAGATAGTGGATATCCTTGATCTCACGATGGGCCTCAGGATGATAAAGGATGAATGGGAGCTCGACAATATCAGGAAGGCTGGAAAGATAGCCCAGAAGGGTATGAAGGTTTCAGAGGATGTTATAAAGCCTGGCATGAGCGAGCTCGAGATAGCGGCCGAAGTTATGCGCGAGCTCATGCTCAACGGCTCTGAGGATCCAAAGGTCTACGTTTCAACGACACCGAGGGCACATGCCGAACCCTTCCGCGACCTCAAGGTTCCCGAGAACGGGGTTGTTACCGTCGTTATAGGTGCCGACTGGAACCACTACTATGCCAACATGGCGAGGACTTTCGTGATTGGAGACCCTGGTGAGAGTGTAAAGAGGGCAATCGAGGTCAAGGAAGAGGCCTACAAGCTGGCGCTTGAAGAGACTCGGATTGGTGTCCCTTTAGCTTCCGTGGAGAAGAAGCTTGCGAATTTCTTTAAGGAGCGGGGCTTCGATGATGCTTACATAGCTGGCTACACCCACGGAGTCGGTCTGTTAATCGAGGAACCGCCGATAACGACCATCGTCGTCCCACAGAGGGCCGCGAAGGTACAAGAGAATATGGTTCTCACAATAATCCACCCGCCGCTCATGATTCCACAGGGCACTATAAAGCACGAGGACACTTACATAGTAAAGAAAAACGGTCTTGAGAGGGTCACCTAAAACACCCTTGCGTAGCCCCACTTCCGGACGCTCGTCAGGATTGATGTTTCCGTGCTCCTTATTCCCTCTATCTTTCCCAGCTTTTCTATTAGAAAGCTCTCCAGCTCCTGCAAATCCTTCACTGTTACCTGCATGAGTATGTCGTGCGCTCCTGTGGCTATGCCGAGAACATCAACTTCAGGCAGCTTGCTTAGCTCTTCCGCTGCTTGCTTTATTTTGTTTGGCTCGACGTCAACGGCTATGAATGCCACTATGTTATAGCCCGCCCTGAAGGGGTTTATCAGTGCCGCGAACTTTCTTATGATTCCCCTTTCCAAGAGCTTCTTCACGCGGAGCCTTACCGTCGACTCAGGTACTCTGAGCCTCCTCGCTATCTCTGAGTAGCTCGCCCTCCCATCCTCCTGGAGAATGTGGAGTATCATCCTGTCGAGTTCGTCAAGGTGCTCATTTTCCAGCATTTTATGGCCACCAATATTGTCAATATATCACTTGATTTTTAAATCTTTCTACGAATTCATCAAAATTTGGGCGAAACCACTATTAATTCCGAGATTATATAGCACCTGGAGGTGCGAGCATGAGGAAGGAAGAGATTGTCGAACGCTATTCACGGGTTTTCCCAAAGGCCGCCCGCGTTACCTACGCTCCGATAGTTGGAGTTAGAGCCGAGAATGCCAAAATCTGGGACATCGAAGGGAAGGAGTACATAGACTTCCTCAGCGATGCAGCCGTTCAGAACGTCGGCCACAACAACCCGCGCGTCGTAAATGCCGTTAAAGAGCAGGCTGATAGGCTGATTCACTTCACCTTCATCTACGGTTTTCCAGTCGAGCCCCTGCTCTTGGCAGAAAAGCTTGCTGAGATTTCCCCCATAGAGAATCCTAAAGTCTCTTTCGGTCTCAGCGGAAGCGATGCCAACGATGGGGCAATAAAGTTCGTGAGGGCTTACACAGGAAGGTGTCACATCCTCAGCTACCTAAGGAGTTATTATGGGGCGACGTATGGAGCGATGAGCATAACCGGTTTGGACTTTGAGGTTCGCGCCATAGTCGGAGAGCTGAGCGGGGTTCACTATATTCCCTATCCCAACTGCTATCGCTGTCCCTTCGGCAAGGAGCCGAAAACCTGTAAGATGGAGTGCGTTAAATATCTCAAGGAGAAGTTCGAGGGCGAAGTTTACGCTGAGGGAACGGCTGCACTCTTTGCCGAGCCCATACAAGGCGACGCCGGAATGGTAGTGCCACCAAAGGGCTACTTCAAAAAAATCAAGCGCATCCTCGATGAGCACGGTATTCTCCTCGTGGTGGATGAGGTGCAGAGCGGTATGGGGAGAACCGGCAAATGGTTCGCGATAGAGCATTTCGGCGTTACGCCGGATATAATAACCCTTGCCAAGCCCCTCGGCGGCGGCTTACCTATAAGTGCGATAATCGGAAGGGCTGAGATAATGGACTCCCTTCCACCCCTTGGCCACACCTTCACACTGAGCGGCAACCCAGTGGCGAGCAGAGCAGCCTTGGCAGTCATCGAGGAAATCGAGGAGAAAGATCTTCTTAGGAGAGCCGAAAAGCTCGGAAAGTATACGAAAAAGCGCCTTGAGAAGATGAAAGAGGAGCATGAACTCATCGGTGATGTCAGGGGGCTTGGACTGATGCTCGGCGTTGACCTCGTCAAGGACAGGGATACCAAGGAGAGGGCCTATGGGGAGGCAAGAAAAGTTGTATGGCGCGCCTACGAGCTCGGCCTTGTTTTGGCGTTCCTTCAGGGGCACGTGCTGAGGATTCAGCCGCCGCTGACGATAGAGGAAGATGTGCTCGAAGAAGGTTTAAACAGGCTGGAGCAGGCGATAGCTGACGTCGAGGAAGGTAAGGTTTCAGATGACGTTCTTTCGAAGGTGCAGGGGTGGTGACTTTAACAAGTTTTTGTCTATTTGGTCCCTTTCCGAAAACTTTTTAAACAAATTTTGATACAGCTTGAGCGGGCTTCAATGGAAGCTTTGGAGTTCGAAAGGAAGAAGGTTTTGAAGATTGGAATCGAGGATAGAGTTGAACCCTCGAAGGCTTTGGTTTTTGGCCTTCAGCACGTTCTGGCGATGTTTGGAGCGACCGTCACTGTTCCGCTGGTCGTGGGCGGTGCAATAGGTCTCAGCGGCGACCAGGTTGCCCTCATGATACAGGCGGTTCTTCTGGCCATGGGCATCGCGACACTTCTGCAGACAACGATAGGCTCGCGCTACCCGATAGTCCAGGGTTCGAGCTTCGCCTTCATCCCAGGGCTGATAGCGATAGGCTCAAGTATTGGCATGGCTGCCGTACAGGGTGCACTTATCGTGGGGGGCTTGATTGAGGCGGCTATAGGCTGGCTCGGTATAATCGGCAAGGTCAGAAAACTCTTCACACCTCTCGTCACAGGAGTTACAATAATGCTCATAGGCTTCAGCTTGGCGGACGTTGCCGTCAAGAACTTTTTCAACTTCTATGCCGACCCAAGTGGAAGCACCATCGTGAGCTCCGTCATAGTCGCAGGGGTTACATTCCTCACCACAGTGTTCGTCGCACTGAAGGCAAAGGGCAGCTTCAAAGCAATGCCCGTTGTTATAGGTGCCCTGGTGGGCTACCTTGTCAGTATCCCATTAGGCCTAGCTAACTTCGACCTCGTGAAGAACCTTCCAGCATTCAGCCTGCCTAAGCTTCTTCCCTGGGGTGGGCCTATCTTTGATACGACGGCCATTGTCATCCTGCTCTTCGCCTTCATGGTAAGCATAATCGAGAGCGTCGGCGACTACCACGCGATAGCCACCGTGACCGGCTCGGAAATAACGGAGAAGCACATAGCCCGCGGTATAGGCAGCGAAGGTCTGGCCTGCTCGATAGCCGGCCTTTTGGGTGCCTGCGGAACGACGAGCTATTCGGAGAACATAGGGGTCGTTGCCCTGACAAAGGTCGGGAGCAGGCACGTCGTTCAGGTCGGTGCAGTCATTCTAATCCTTCTGTCGCTGGTTCCCAAGTTTGCAGGGGTTCTGGCCTCGATGCCGGCCCCAGTGCTCGGCGGTCTCACCCTGGCTCTCTACGGCATGATAAGCGTCACAGGGCTTAGGTTGATAACCGAAAAGGTCGAGCTCAACGATAGAAACACACTTATACTGGCTGCAGCTCTCATAGCCGGCCTTGGAGCACCGCAGCTTCCGGCAGAATTCCTCGCTAATTTTCCGAAGATAGTATCTAGCATACTTGAGTCAGGCATGGCAGTTGGAGCATTGACGGCAATAATCCTTGACAGGCTCCTTTGATCTTTCAATTTTTGAGAAAAGAAAAGGAGTTAGTAGATGGGACTCTTGTACGTTCCTCTGAACTCAAGCTCCTCAGGCATGTTGGAGAACGCTATTATCTGGTAGATTGCGGCAATTAGCAGCAGGATGCTGCCTATGAGTATTATGAGCGTTAACGCACCCCACCAGAGCCATTTGGCGGTCTTCTGGAACTCTTCTACCCCGGTTATTTCGTACATGACCTCCCACGCCTGCTTCTGGAAGTATACTGCCAGTATAAACACGGCGATTATGAGTATGATGCCGAGCAGAACCATCCCTATACCGAATGTCTCATAGGGCTCATTCATGCCGCCTTTCGGCAGTGTTATTGCTCCAATCAAGATGAGAACTATCGCGAATACTACTCCCGCAATGGCCACAATGACGCTGTAGAGGTAATACTTGAAAGGTCTCTCATCACCGACCTTATTCCCGATTCCCTTCAGGGCGAGCAGGACCAGTATGAATGCAATCAGTGACAGCGTGCTTCCAAAGACGCCAATGTAGGGTATTGCTCCCATAAACGCCGCGACGAGCGCTAGGATTGATCCCCAGAGACCGAAGTTCTTTTCATTTTTGACGTCTATTGCCATAGAATTCCACCAAATTAATAACTTACGAACTTCTTAAAATCATTTCGAAAAAATGGTAGCGAAATTAATGAAAGGAGAAAAAGAGGTTCATTCTTTCTTTTCTTCTGCCTTCTCAGCTGGCTTCTCTGCGTCCTTCTTTTCACTGGGCTTTTCGGCGGGCTTCACGGAGGCTGGTTTCTTGGGCGGCTTTATGCCGTAGCCCAGTATCTTGAACTTGAAGACAGTGCCATCCCTGAGGTGGTAGGTTACCTCCTTGGTCTCTTTGTTGAATTCGATCTTCTCGACGGGGAAGCGGTAGTCGCCGTACTCGTCCTGATACTTCCTGAACTCATCGGGATGTATGGGCACCCAGTCGTAAAGCTCAAGCTGGTCCTCCTGCCAGGTGGTCGTTATCATGAAGGTCTCGATGAATCCCAGTGCCCCAGTCGGACAGACATCCACACAGAACTGACAGTAGGTGCATCTTCCATAGTCTATCTTGGGGTGAGGTCTCTTCTCCATCTTGCCGTCTATCTCCAGCCATGTCATCTCTATTGCCCTTGCAGGGCATATCTGGCCACAGAAGTTACAGCCTACGCACTTCTTCCAGTCGAGGGTGTGGAGCCCGCGGTACTCCTTCGCTATATCCGTCTTTTCGTAGGGTATCTTGAGCGTCACCGGCTTTTTGAATAGGTACTTGAGCCCCATCCAGGGCTTTATGTAAGAAGGCTTCTTTTTGATCTTGCTCTCCGGGGCGATCTTAAAATCAACCTCCATGGCCATCACCTGTCTATGTCCGGTGGGCAGTTGTCAAGGCTCACGAGTATGACCGGCACGTCGGCTATTCTTGCACCTACAAGGAGCTGCTCGATGACCCTGATGCCGTGGGATATGCTTGGGCCCCTGAGCTGAAGTCTGTAGGGCTTGTGCTTGCCGTCGCTGACAACATAGGCTCCGAAGTCTCCCTTAGTGCTCTCGACGTGTGCGAAGGCATCCCCTGCGGGAACCTTGAACCTTGGCAGGTTCTTCATTCTTGGATCTTCGATCTTGTACGGTCCGCTCGGCGGCCCCATCTCCAGGAGCTGTTCGAGGATGTAGAGGTCCTGCTCAAGCTCAAAGCGCCTTATCATGACCCTTGCGAGTGCGTCTCCTTCCCTGAGAACGGGAACCTCGAAGTCAAGCTCTGGGTAGAGGAGGTACGGGTCAATGCGCCTGACGTCGTAGGGAACGCCGGTTGCCCTCAGGTTGGGGCCGGTGACGCCTTCGTCGAGAGCGAACTTCTTGTCCATGACGCCTACTCCCTCAAGCCTGCGGTGGGTGATGTAGTTCTCGAAGAGTATCTCGTCGAAGTCGGGGAGCTTGTCCTTGATGTATTCAACCGTGTCCTTGAGGCGCCTCAGCCAGGCGTCGCTCGGTATGTCCCTCCTGACTCCGCCGGGTATCGTGTAGATGTGGTAGACCCTAGCTCCGGTGAGCTGCTCGAAGAGGGCCATAAACCTCTCACGATAGGCTGCCGCCCACTGGCCGGCAGTGTAGACACCGAGCTTGAAAGCCATACCCATCGTCCAGAAGAGGTACGCTGAAACCCTGGCCATCTCAAGGACGGTGGTTCTGATCCATTGAGCCCTTTCCGGAACCTCCCAGCCGAGTATCTCCTCGACGGCCATCGAGTATATGACTTCTGGAACGTCCGGCTCCGGGACACAGACCCTGAGGAGCAGGGCTATGTTGGTGTACCACGGCCTGTACTCGGCGAGCTTCTCGAATCCCCTGTGGAGGAATCCGGGGTTGGCTATCGCCTTGACGACCCTGTTACCGTCCATCTTGAGGATTATGCTGTAGTTCTCGGTGGCCATGTGCTGCGGACCGAAGAACAGCTCGTAGGTGTCTTTATCTATCGGGAGCAGGTCCATGCCGTTCTCTTTAGCCTCACGTATAAGCTCGCTCTGTGAAACCATTATCATCACCTCAGATCACATAGGTCTCCTTATCCTCATCGAACCTGTCCAGTATCTTATACTTCCTCTTCACGTAGCCGAGCATGTCGAAGTCTTTCCTGTAGGAAAGCCCTGCTTCCTTATCCTCCTCTTCGAGTATCCACGGCATGTCGAGCTTGGGGTTGCCCTCGAAGACAACCTGGAAGAACTCATGGGCGTCCCTCTCGTAGGTCTCGGCGACCGGGTAGATGTCCATGACGGTCGAAATGACGGAGTTGTCCCTTGGAATTGTGGTTCTTACGAAGGTGTGCGTCCTGTGGGTGATGCTGAATATCTGGTAGATGAGCTCGATTTCACCACGGTCGGGCCAGTCCACTGCGGTTATCTGGAGCAGCAACTCAAAGCCGTTGTCCTTGAGGAGCTTGAGGAAGTCCCTTATCCTGTCGGCCGGGATTTTGAACTCTATGCGCCTCTCGCGCCTGACCTTTCCTTCAGCGTAGGGGGCCTTCTCGGTGATGCTGGAAACGAGGGTCTCGTAGTCAGTCATCCTTCTCACGCTCCTTCTCAAGTCTCTTTATGTCGTCCATAATCCAGGGAAGCCACCTCTTGGCTTCCCTCTCACGCCAGCCTTCTCCGAACAGCTCGTCCTGGTTCTTTTTGTACCACTCGTAGTTCTCCTTATAGCGCTTCCAGCTGTCGGCGGTTCCGTTCTCTATCATCTCCATCATCTTGTTGATGCCTTCCATGACCGACTCGGGCCTTGGCATACAGCCGGCGATGTAGACGTCTACCGGAATGTATGCGTCGAGTCTCTTGATGGCGTTGTAGGCGTCCCAGTAGATTCCTCCGTTAATGGTGCACGAACCATGGGCTATGACGTACTTCGGATCGGGCTGCATCTCGTATGTTATGATTATCCTCTTGAGGGTCTTTGGCGTAACGTAGCCGGTGATGAGGAAAAGGTCGGCCATCCTTGGGGCTGGGTTGGGCATCATTCCGAACCTCTCTAGGTCGTATCTGGAGGTCATGAGCGGCGGCATCTCTATACCGCCACATCCCGTACAGAACGACACGATCCAGAGACTCCTCTTCCTTGCGAATTCAATAAGCGGTTCCCAAAGCTTCCAGTCCATCTCACATCACCTCACAAGCTTGCAAGTATCGCACCGAGGGCAGCTATGATAGTCGGCCACTTCCAGTAGAACTTCGCTGCTTGGTCTATGGTGAACCTCGGGAAGATGTTGCCGATGAATATGGCCACCATCAGCACGGCTATCTGCTTGATCAGCAGTATTCCAAGGCTGGCTATGGTGTTGAGTATCGGGCTTGCGAAGACGGTAACGACTGCACCTCCAAGGAATATGTTTGCGAAGAACAGCGTCTCCGCGAAGAGGGCTATGGCGTGCTGTATCTGGAGGATTCCCATGTGCTTGCCGCCGAACTCGACCATCGGACCGAGGGATATTTCACCTGGTGCTATCATGATGTCGAACGGCTCCTTGCCGAACATCGCCTGCAGGACTATGTCATAGGCTATAGCCGCGAGGAGGAGCGGTATGTGGATTATGCTCCAGCCGCTGACCTGCTGAGCCATGACTATCTGATAGGTGCTGAAGGTTCCGTAGTATTCAGCCAGTGCAACTATGGCGAAGCCCAGGGGAATCTGTATGGCAAGTAGCGTGAGCAATGCACGCTGGGCACCGAGGCCAGCCCATGGGTTGCCCGAGCTCATTGCGGCGAACATTATCCCGAGCATCGGTATCTCAAGCAGGAATGTGATGAGGATTAAGTCACCGTACGCCCTGAGTATGCTGACGCTGCCAATGGGGATGAAGAACAGCGCCATTACCGTCGCTCCTAGGGCATAGATGATTCCGAAGTCGTAGATTAGCCCGTGGGTTATATTGGTCTTCTTGGAGAGCAGCTTGATGGTATCAAGTATCGGCTGGTAGAGCGGAGGACCGACCCTTCTGTGTATCCTTGCGCTCACTTTCCTGATTATTCCCATGAACATAAACCCGACGAAGGTCGCATAAATTAGGAGGAATAAAGCCTTCAGCGCTACCTCAAGCATTCTTCACACCCCCCACATAGCGAGGATTAGCAGGACTATGGCAAAATACCAGGCATAGCTCTGGGCGTTTCCATTGTAGACGTAGTTTCTCATGGTCTCGGCGAAGTCCTCAACTGTCTTTCCAATGTCCTTATAGAACCTGTCAAAGCTGATCCTGAGCCAGAAGGACAGGGCCTCCTTGAGCGGGAGGAAGAAGTTCCTCCTTATGGTCAGGTTGTAGTCCATTGTGACAGGGTTTCCGGACTGATAAGTGTCCGTAACTGGGACTTTCCTGACGCCGGCACCAAGGAAGTAGACTATTGCCGCTATCAGCAGGCCGACTACCAGCCAGACGGTTATCAGGAGGCCATTGTATTTTCCGACTCCGATGTTGAGCTCCCATATAGTTCCACCGATAACCTCTCTGCCGAATATCTTGTTCAGCTCCTGTGCCACAAGACCTGGAGCGATACCGAAGACGACGTTGAGCACTGCAAGTATGCCCATGCCTATGGCGAGTGGCAATGGGGCGTCCTTAGTATCGTCAAGGTCGGTCGGCCTCTGTCCGAACCAGACAGCGTAGGTGAACCTGATGAGGTAAACGAAACCTATAGCACTTCCGAAGAACACCATACCGCCGAGGATCGGCATGTTCTGACTTATAACCGCTTCAAAAATGAGCCACTTGCTGGCAAAGCCGACGAGCGGCGGAATTCCTGCGAGGCTGAGTATTGCTACAAAGGCCATCGCAAATGTTACTGGCATCTTCTCTGCCAGTCCGCCCATGTCCTTGAACTCCGTCTTCCCGGTGCGGTAGATTATGGTGGCCACTATGAGGAAGAACAGTCCCTTGAAGAGGGCGTGGCTTATGGCGTGGTAGATGGCGGCTTCAATGCTCAATGCCGTCCCAACACCTATGCCCACTAGGATGTAACCTATCTGGCTTATACTGGAATAGGCGAAGAGCTTTCTGATGTCCTCTTGTAGGGCCGCTAGAAGTCCACCCACTATTATGGTAAGACCACCAAGGAATGCTATGATGTAGCCGAACTTGGGGACGGTTCTAATCGTTCCGAATTCGTAGAGCAGGCGGTAGCCTATGAGTATGTAGATGAGGATAAATCCGTATACGCCAGTCTTGCTGAGGACGCCGCTGAACATCGCGGTGTAGCTCTGGTTGGTCTCGCTGTAGGCATCGGGCGCCCAGACGTGGAGCGGGAACATCCCGGCCTTAACGCCGAAGGCCAGCAGGAAGAGGCCAAAGATAAAGGCCACCTCGCCCCTGCTGAAGAGGGTCGGTCCGCCCACTGTCAGGGAGAGGGCATCCCTGTAGAAGGCTGAGCGTATGTCGGCAAATGCAAAGGATCCGACCTTCGCGTATATCAGACCAATGGCTATGAGCATCGCGTAGGCTCCGATGACGCTGAGGATGAAGTACTTGAGTGAGGCCCCCCTGTTGTACTTGAGCACCATCATGAAGCTTCCGAAGGTCATGATTTCCCAGAAGATGAAGAACCCTAACAGGTCATAGGCTATGAAGATGCCGTAGACGCCGGTGAGGCTCATCAGGGCAAACAGCCACTCGTAGCCGTTCTTTGAGGTTGAGACCATTCCGAGCACTGCAGCAAGGCCAACAACACCGGCTATCATAGCGAATATCCAGCTCATGTGGGTTAATAGGAACTCAAAGGTGAAGTCGGCAAAGTTCAGAGTGTACTGTATCATTCCTTCGGCATCAACGGTCGGATAGAGCTTGATGAGGTAAGCTAGGGGAATGGCTGCACCGGCAACGCCAAACAGCTCCCTGATACCTTTGATGTCAAGCGCCCAAGCGATAACTCCAGCAATCAGAGGCGCGAAAATGATAATTATAAGTTCGTTAATCATGCTCCCACCCCCATCAGTGGAACGTTCTTAACGTACTGGGCCATGTTGAAGATGTCCTCTCCAGCCTTTCTGGCGAGCTCCCAAGCGTAGTCCGGGTAGACTCCTATGACGACAACCAAAGCGGCGAGGAAGAGCATCATGAGACCGATGACCATGCTCTCGCTGATTTTCTCCCCTTCTCCCTTGAACCATATGGTGTGAAGCAGCCTGAAGTAATAGACCGCCTCCACGACACTCGCTGAAAGTACGAGTACTGCTGCCCAGGTGTATCCGACGTTCAGGGTCGCAAGGATTATTCTGATTTTGCTCCAGAAGACGTTGAAGAGGGGTATTCCTACGGTGGCTACTGCACCAACTGAGATGGCGAAGGCCGTGAGCGGCATCCTCCTGCCAAGTCCCTGGAACTTCTCCAGCTCTGCACCACCGAGGGTTATCGCCACGTAGCCGACGGCGAGGAACAGGAGAGCTTTGACTATCGCGTGGTTGATCATGTGGAAGACACCAGCGTCAACGCCGGCCTGAGTGCCGAGGGCGAAGGCGAGTGCTATGAGGCCTATCTGGGCGATACTGGAGTAGGCTATCATCCTCTTGACGTTCTTCTGCCTAAGCGCTGCCAGCTCGGCAACGACGACAGTGAGGGTGGCCATTACTATGAGCAGCCTAAGCACTGAGCCCCAGCTCTCGACGACCTGCATGAGGTAGAGAATCCTTGCCATGGCGTAGAGGGCAGCCTTGACGACAAAGGCGGAGAACATGACGGTGATTGGGTGCGGTGCTGCCTGATAAGCGTCGGGCGCCCAGGCGTTGAGCGGGAAGAGCTCAGCCTCGACGGCCAGACCAAGGATTATGAGCGCGAGGCCGACCTGGGCTACGGTGGGGTCCATAGTTGCTGCGAGCTGGGCTATCTGAGCCATGTTGAGGGTTCCAAGGGAGCCGTAGATTAAAGCGACACCGATGAGGAAGAAGCTTGAACCGATTCCACCGAGGATGATGTACTTCATTGAAGCTTCGGCCGCTTCACCGGTCTTGTTGTAGGCTGTGAGGGCGTAGGCAGTTATTGCCGTTATCTCCATGAAGACGAAGAGGTTGAATATATCACCGGTCGCTATCATTCCGGTGGCACCGAGCATCAGCAGTAGGAAGAGCATGGCATACTTGTCGATGGGTTCGGTTTTGACCGCGCTGATGCTGAAGACCGCAGTGAAGAGGCTGACGACTGCTATTATGAGTACGAAGAGTGCCGCGAAATGGCCAAGGTAGAGGTTGATTCCGACGGGTGGCTTCCAGCCGCCGGCGATGACTATTATTGGCTTGCCTGTGGTGTAGACCTCCTTAAAGACCCATGCGGCTATTCCAGTCTGGAGGGCGGTAACTAGGATTAGGAAGTATTTGACGGCGTTCTTCCCTATTCCCTTAAACACGGGGACGAAGAACGCGCTGATGAGCGGTAACGCTATGAGCAGAGCAGCGTACTGCCCGTTCATCCTCTCAACCTCCTTATCTCTTCAACGTTAAGGGTTCCGTACTTCTCGTAAATCAGGATGGCAACGCTAAGGGCCATGGCAGTGGTGGCAACTCCGATAACTATCGCCGTGAGAACCAATGCCTGCGGAATTGGATCGACGGCCTGATTCGGACCGATTCCCTCGCTGAGGATTGGAGCGCTCTTTCCGCTGACGTAGCCAATGCTTATGAGCAGCAGGTTAACGCCCGTTTCCATTATGCTGAGGCCTATGAGAATCTTGAGCAGGTTCTTTTTCACTAGGATCGCGTAGAGGCCTACGAGGATGAGCACTATCGCACCGAAATAGTAGACGCTTATCATTTGCTCACCTCCTCTTTGAGCATGTTGTCGATGATTCCACTGAGCTCCGTGCCGACCTTGATGCCGATGATGGTGTATATTATCGGTATGAATCCGCCGCTCAGCAGTCTGCCGACGTTGTCCCAGCCAAACTGCCAGGTCTGCCATATCCAGTCGAAGAGGAAGTAGCCACCTATTGCGAGACCGATTAGACCAACGGCGACGTAGTTCATGCCAGCTAGACCTTCAGTGACTTCAAAGCCCCTGTGCGGGATTTCGTAGGTTATGAACGCAAGGTACAGCAGCAGGAAAGCGGTGGCAATGGTGGCTCCTCCTGGGAATCCTCCGCCGGGGGTGAGGTGTCCGTGAATGAAGATGTAGGCACCGAAGAGCATCACGAAGGGGAATAGCAGCCTTGTTCCGGTTGTGAGAACTATTGAGCCTTCGGTCTTTGCGGTTCTTTCCTTCTTTCTCCTCCAGAGCAGGGCTCCAACGCCAGTTGATGCTATGAACAGGACGGTAACCTCACCGAGGGTATCAAATCCACGGTAGTTAACGACGACAGCAGTGACGGCGTTAACAGCGCCGGTCTGCTGTTTCACGTTGTCGAGATAGTACTGACCGACGAGCATCTTGTCCTCGCCGAAGGGAACGCCGGCTAAGCCCTGAGCCAGCCAGTACCCTATGATGAGGAGTGTGATTATTGCCAAAGCGCGCTTGACTACCATCTCACCCACCACCCGGGCTTTTCTTCTTCCTCAGTCTCGAACCTCTGTGTTCTCTTAATGGCGAATATGAACACGGCACCGCTGAGTGCAGCACCTATTGCTGCCTCGGTCATAGCCACGTCCGGAGCCTGCAGGAAGAAGAACAGCAGTGAGGCGAATAGGCTGACGGCTGCCATTCCGACGGCGGCAGCTAGTATGTCCTTCCACTCGACGGCGAGTATTGCGGAGACTACCATGATCGCAACTATTAAGTGGGGGATGTAATACGCGAGGTTCATTCCTTACCACCCTCCCCGGTTTCTTCAATTTCTTCGGGGACTTCCTCGTCTTTGGCCTTCGCCTCAAGGTGCTCCCGGTACTTGTCAATGATGCTGCCCTCCCACAGTGGAATTCCGCTCTTGTACGCTGCCCTTATGAGTGCGTGGGCGCTTATTGGGTTGGTGAGCAGAAGGAACACAGCGATGATGATAGTCTTTGTGAGCCATGCCGCGCTTCCGAAGTCGGTCCCTAGGGCCCAGATTCCAACACCAACTATGACGCCCAGAGAACCAAGGGTGGCACTCTTGGTCGAGGTCTGCATCCTGTTGTAAACGTCAGGCATCCTGATCAAACCTAGGGCTGATAGGAAGTAGAAGAACGTTCCCAGCAGGACGAGAACTTCTCCGATCACCGTAAGAGCGTTCATAGGCCTCCCTCCATGTAGCGCGCGAATGCCATGACTCCACCGAAGGCCAGAATCGCGTATACCAGGGCAACGTCGAGGAATATCATTCTCTGGTAGTAGAGCGCGAAGAGCACCATGAGTCCGGTGGTTATGGTCGTCATGATATCCACAGCTACGATTCTGTCAACTGTCGTTGGCCCTCTGAAGACCCTGTACATGCTGAGGAGAGTTGCTATTGCTATCAGGGCAAGATAAACGTTTATTCCTATCATCCGAAGATCACCTTCAGGAACTTTTCAAAGGGCTCGGTTATGCTCTTAGAAGCGCCTTCAACGGAATCATCCTTGACGTCTATCCAGTGGATGAAGTACTTGTCACCGTCAACGTCGAGGGTTATGGTTCCGGGCGTCAGGGTTATTGAGTTCGCAAGGCTGAGTTTTCCAACGTCGCTCTTGAGAACAGTTCTGCACTCAACAATTCCTGGGTTTATGGGTCTCTTGGGGTGAAGAACTCTGTATGCAACATCGAGGTTGGCCATGATCATTGCCCAGAGGAAGTAGGGTATGTAGGCTATTGCGTAGGCGATCCTCTTTGGATGCAGGTTTGCGAGTCCGTTTGTTGTGAATATCTCGTAGGTGAAGGCCCCGACGATTAGAGACAGTAGCAGGCCGAATCCGAGTTCTTGTGGATCTAAACTAGCCGTTAGAAACAGCCATATCAGGGACAGCACGATAACCGTGTACAGATAGCGGCTTATCTTGCTTGCTTCTCCCATTCAGCAACCCTCCAGTGGTTGATGGAAGTGCTCCCAACAGAGTTAAGCGAAGCTAATTTTAGGTTTAAAACAATGACTTATAAACCTTACCAGCGAAGAACAAAGGTTTAAAACTTTTGGTTAAAATAGAGACGGCAGATTTGTTCTATGATGCTAAGAAGAGTCCTTTAGGGCGCATGACTTTATAGAAGCTATGAACTTCTCAAATTTGTTTACCAAAAGTTGAGAAAGTTGAGGAAAACTTCAATCAACAAATTACAGGAGAAGAGAGGGTTCAATAAATTGAAATCCTCTTGACGCCCTCAAGCTTGGAGAGTTCGTTTATCAGGTCTCCGGGAATTGGCTTCTCGGTGATGATGGTGAGTGTTGCTTCAGGATACAGCTCCGGATCCTCGGCAACTACCTGAATAATGTTGATGTCCCTCTCGGCGATCTTCTGAGCGATCTTGGCGAGTATTCCTATCGCCCTCGGCTCGGGCTCGATCTCAATGACGCCGTAGCCAACATGCCTCCCGACGTACTTCATGTGAACGGTTGGCTCGAGGTTGGTGTATATTTCCTTCAGCTCGGGTATCTTGAGTATCATGCCGACGGTCTCCTTGACAACCCTTCTGTCCACGTCAAGGGCCTTGGCTATTTTGGTGTATGGAACCTCTATGTCGCCCGCTTTAATCTTCATGTCGTCAGAGACGCGAAGGCCATACTTGAGAAGCGTTTTGGCAATCTGCTTCCTGACGGGATATTCATCAAAGTAATGCTCAATCTTTCCCCACATGATCAATCACCCATGGTAGTCCATCGATAGACTGTTTAATTCAATAATATTAAAATGTTTCCATGCCCGCATGATGGCAAAAGGTCTTCCCTTAAAAATCTTTGGGCAGGAGAGTCCTTGGGATTCTACCATGGGACGGATTTTTTATCCATCGACGAATTTTTAATAAGGCGTTTAGGAAACCGGAAATCATGATTGAAGTCAGGCTCCCCCATACGTACTTTGAAGATCTCGGCGAGAGTGTAAGACTAATCTGGCGAGATACTCTCTATGCCGAGTTTGAAAAGAGTGAGCTGATCCAGGTTATAAAACGAAAATATCGCGTGAAGCCAGAGGTTACCGCGAGGGACGGTGCGCTCATTATCGATACCGATTATCCCGACGTCGAAAAGTACATTGCAATATACATTCAGAACAACCTCGGCGCCCTCCTTAGAAACAGGTACACAAATCGAAAGGTTCTCTACATTCACGAGGGGATGGACGTTCCTCTACTTGGTTACAACGCTTTTGGCTTAATAGATAGAGGAACTAATCTCATCCAAATTAGGGGTGTGAGCGGCTGCAACCTGAGCTGCATCTTCTGCTCTGTTGACGAGGGGCCCTATTCAAGAACCAGAAAGCTCGACTATGTGGTTGATATTGATTACCTGATAAAGTGGTTTGACGACGTCGCTCAAATCAAGGGAACAGGTCTTGAGGCACACTTAGACGGTCAGGGAGAACCACTTCTCTATCCTTTCCGCGTGGAGCTCGTTCAGGCTTTGAGAGAGCATCCGAACGTTAGGGTAATCTCGATGCAGAGCAACGGGACTCTTCTGAACGATAGACTCGTGGAAGAACTTGCTGAGGCAGGTCTCGATAGGGTGAATCTCTCACTCCACTCCCTCGACCCAGAGAAGGCCAAGATGCTTATGGGGCGGAAGGACTACGACCTTCAGCATGTCCTGGACATGGCCGAGGCGCTGGTAAACGCTGGAGTGGACGTGCTCATTGCCCCAGTGATAATCTTCGGCATCAACGACAACGAGGCCGAGGCCTTCATAGAGTTCGCGAGGAGGATTGGGGCGGGTAAGAGATGGCCAGCTCTCGGCTTCCAGAACTACATCCCCTATAAGTTCGGCAGAAATCCAACAATAGCAAAGCTGGTGCCATTCAAGAAGTTTTACGAGTGGCTCCGCGAGCTGGAGCAGAAGACCGGCATGAAGCCCCTCGTTCTGAAGCCCAAGCACTTTGGCATGGAGAAGCGTGAATTCATCCCCCTTGCCTTCAGGCCAGGGGAGGTTGTAAAGGCTGAGGTTGTTCTGCCAGGCAGAATCCAGGGTGAGATGCTGGCAAAAGCCAGGAACAGGCTTATCGAGGTCATCAATACAGATGCCGAGGTCGGTGACAGGATAAAAATCAAGATAGTGAGAACGAGGCATGGGATTTACATTGGAACTGAAGTCTAGGACAATAACTTTTTAAAGTAACTGTCCAAATAAATCTAAGTGGTGGAAATGAAACGTGCCCTCTTAGTTGTGGGAATTGCCGCGCTGATAGTCCTTTCGATTGCTGGTGTGGCCTTCGCAAGTGAGTCCTATGTCATCTCAGACTACTCAGGAGCGGCACAGCAGGGCGGAACAACAATTGTAGACAACAGTACCACTTGGAGGTACGCCCCGGAGAACCCTAGAGTTGTGTATATAACAGTTTGGGCACCTGAGCCATACAAGAACTACATTACAAAGGCCATCGTTGAGGTCGTTAGGTCTCAGGGACTCAAAGCTGTCGTTGTTAACGATGTGTCTAAGTACGACCTGAAAGGAAGGCTCGTCGTGGCGTTCTTCCCCTATACGGAGTGGAACAATGGGGTGCTTTCTCGTGAGGTTACCCTTTCTGGAATACTCTACTACTCCTACGATGGAGATGCGAAGTCAATAATCAACGCAACAAGGGCTTTTGACCTGTCCAAAGACGCAATATCTACCTTCGCTGGAGAACTCTGCCAGGCGAGTTCAAAGAGAATGGTATACGAACACATAGTCAACAGGGACTGCAATGTGGCCTACTGGTGGAACCTTAAGGCAAAAGTTGGGAAGTTGAACCAGGCAAATCCATACGAGATGGCGGCAAACGAGATATCCTCCCAGCTCAAGAACTTCTTGCTTAGTGATAACGAGGCTAAATGAACCTTGAACTCCTGACTTTTAATTTTTCCATTTTGTACAGTTTCAGCAGTATCTCGGCAATTCTTTCGCCCGCTTTTCCGTCGCCGAAGGGATTTGGAGCACTCGCCATCTTCTTGTAGAACTCCTCATCGCTCAGAAGTCTCTCGACGTAGCTCAGGGCTCTCTCCTTTTCGAGACCAACGAGGACGTTGCCGCCGGCTTTCACTGTCTCTGGCCTCTCAGTGTTGTAGCGGAGGGTCAGGCACGGTACGTTGAGGATTATGCTCTCCTCCTGAACACCTCCCGAGTCCGTCATGACTATTTTCGCGTTCCTCTGGAGCTTTAGGAAGTCGAGATATCCAAGCGGCTTCGTGACGATAAGGTTCTCTATCGCCTCAACACGTTCCCAGAGGCCAAAACTCTCGAGCTTCTTCCTCGTTCTAGGATGCATGGGATAGACAGCCTTAACCGGCAGCGCCTCAAGAATTTCCAAGAGCCTTCTGAGATTCTCCTTGCTGTCCGTGTTCTCAGCTCTGTGGGCGGTGAGAAGTATGTACTCCTTGGGTTTGAGGCCGAACCTTTCGAGGACGTCGCTTTTCCTCTCGGCTATCTCTGCATTCTGGAGGACTGCGTCAACAACGGTGTTGCCCACGACGTAAACGTTCTCAGTTATGCCCTCGCGTTCGAGGTTTTTTCTTGCTTCTTCCGTCGGGGCAAAGAGAACCTCACTTGCGTGATCCGCTAAAATCCTGTTTATCTCCTCCGGCATCGTTCTGTCAAAGCTCCTTAAGCCAGCTTCAACATGGGCAACGGGGATTTTCAGCTTGACGCTTGCCAGTGCGCCGGCAAGGACGGTGTTCGTATCGCCCTGAACGAGCGTGACGTCGGGCTTTTCTTCCATCAGGACCTTTTCAATCTTAATCATTGCCGTTCCCGTCTGTTCAGCCTGTGTTCCAGAACCAACTTCAAGGTGGTAGTCTATCCTCCTGAGCTCTAGCTCCTCAAGGAATACACTGCTCATCTCGTAGTCATAGTGCTGGCCGGTATGGATTAAAAGGGGCTCAACGCCCCTCTCCTCGAAGGCTCTGATAACAGGAGCAAGCTTTATTATCTCCGGCCTCGTTCCGAATACGAAGGCCGGTTTCAATACTCTCCCCTCCCAAGGCCTTTGAAGATGAACCCCTTGGGCGGATCTTCTACGGTGTGCCTGCCGTCGATGAGGATTCTGTTTCTCATCAGCTTTCCGAGCTCCTCCCAGTTGAGGGATTTGAAGGCCGTATGATCAGTTGCTATGACTATTGCATCTGCGCCTTTAACAGCCTCTTCTATGCTCTCATGAGTCCCCTTTACAAAGGGATCATAAGTTCTAACCTCTTTAACCTTCTCATTTATGGCGTCCATAAAGGCAAAGGCCGGTGAATTCCTGGGGTCATCGCTGTTTCCCTTGTAGGCCAGACCAAGGATAACTACAACTGCCTCTTCGGGCGGCAGGTTTATCGTCCTGAGAGCCTCAAAGAGCAGATCCTTCGTGAAGAGCGGCATGCTGTCGTTTATCTCTCTCGCCAGCTTTATCAAACCGAAGTCTTCCTTCGCAGGCCAGACGAGAAGGTGAGGATCCTTCGGCAGGCAGTGTCCGCCGACGCCTATTCCTGGAACATGGATTTTAACCCTCGGGTGGGTGTTGGCCAGCTCTATCGCCTCAAAAACGTTTATTCCATACTGATGGGCCAAGAAAGCGAATTCGTTGGCCAAAGCGATGTTTACGTCGCGGAAGGTGTTCTCCATGAGCTTGACTACCTCGCTGACGGTGGAGTTGGTCTTGAGGGTTTGCCCCTTAACAAAGGAACGGTAAAGCTTCTCGGCGAGTTCGGCGCTCTTGGGGGTTATTCCGCCAAAGATTCTTGAATTGTAAATGAGCTCTTTAAATATCCTCCCCGGCATGACCCTTTCTGGGGCGTGAACCATGTAGAAATCCTCTCCGGGTTTGAGTCCAGTGATCGCTTCAATCAACTCCGCCATCTTTACTGTGGTAAGCGGTGGGACCGTGCTCTCTATGATAATGAGCGAGCCTTTTTTCATAGCCTTTGCAACAGTCTCCACTGCACTCTCGAGATAGCTTAGATTGGGCGTTTTATCTTCCTTCAGGGGAGTCTGGACGCAGATTATGTAAACGTCCTTTTCTCTTATCTCTTTGGGGTTTGAGGTCGCTCTTAGGTTGCCGCTTTTGATGGCTTTTCTTAGAAGTTTGTCTATCTCCGGCTCGATTATGTGCGCCTTTCCGGAGTTTATCTTTTCAACGACCTTCTCCCGTATTTCGTAGCCTATAACCCTAAAACCCGCGTTGGCAAACATTATGGCTGTTGGGAGGCCGATATATCCGAGGCCGATGACCGCTATCTCCGCTGTTCTTTCCTCTATCATCTTTTCTAGCATGCCTCTCACCTATCCTCAGTGGGAGACGTCTCTCAATAAAAGCCTTTCCCAAAAAACGATTTCTGGACTGATTTCTGCGATGTGAGTGATTCTGGGAGAATTTTTGCTCTCCTGTGGGCTCTCGCCTGTTTTTTGTTTTCTCGTCATGTCAATTTCATCGAAAGAAAGCGTTTTAAACGTTCTTTTGACCTAAACCCCCTCTGAAAAACTTTGAAAAGAAGGCTTCACAACAGTTTTTGGGAAAGCCTTATATTGAACAGGGTTGTCCAGTAGTTAGGTGAGTGGAATGAAGGTATGGATAGACATCACGAACGCTCCTCACGTTCACTTCTTCAAGGGTATAATCTGGGAGCTGGAGAAATCCGGTCACGAGGTTCTCATCACCACTCGCGAGTTCGATGGGTTAACCGGTATTCTGGACATGTTAGGATTCGATTACTACGTCGTTGGCAAGCACGGCGGTGCAACCCTGGAGGGCAAGCTCCTTACAAGCACTGAAAGGATGTACAAACTCTCCAAGCTCATCATTGAAGAGAAGCCGGATCTAGCGCTCTACAAGCACTCTGCTGAGGCTCCAAGGGTTGCCTTTGGTCTTAAGATTCCCTCTATTGGCTTTGTCGATAACGAGACGGCCATAGCTCAGAACAAGCTTATCCTTCCCTACACCAGTTTATTGCTCTACCCAATTGCAATAGACGCCTACGAGCTGCTCAAATGTGGGGCCGATCCAAACGGCATGCGCCCGGTTAAGGGCTTCTCAGAGCTTTCCCATCTTTACGGATTCGTTCCCGACAGAAAAGTTCTCAAAGAGCTTGGCGTGAAAAAGAACGGCTACATAGTGATGCGTACCGAGCCCATAAAAGCCAACTATTTCAGCGGCTCTGAGAGGAGTGTCCTTGAAGACATTATTCCACTGCTGCCGGACGTTCCTATAGTTCTCTTTCCGAGAATAGAGGAACAGAAAAGAAGGTTTGAGAGATTTTCCAACGTCATAATTCCGGAGAAACCTCTGGACAGCCTCAGCCTGCTATACTACGCCAGATTGATGATAGGTGCTGGCGGAACGATGAACAGGGAGGCTATAGCTCTTGGCACGCCAACAATCTCAACGTATCCCGGCAGGCTCCTTGCGGTTACAAAGTGGCTGGTCGAGAAAGGGGTTAAGTTTCACTCCACAGATCCGGTAAAGGTCGCGATGATGGCCGAGCGCATGATGGAGCTGAACGGAAGCTACAGGACATACATAAGAACAGTCATCAGCGGCTTTGAGAATCCGATGGATGTCATTCTCAAGGAGATAGAGACCTACGAGGAGTTTGGAACATTCAGGACAATGAAAGTGGAAGAATCAGCCAATTCCGGCGATGCTCGGAGTTATGTAGGCCTCAATGAACGCCGCAACAAGGAGGAGTAGTATTGAGAGAGCAAGGAGCTTCAGAGCCTTTACTGTCCCTCTTCTGAATCTTTCCCCGGCTTCTTCATCCCCATGGACTATTTCTCTGTACCATATTATACCCGCAACTCCTGCCACAGCCAGGGCTGGAATCTCGATGACTCCATGAGGGATTATCCCGAGGACTATCTGCTCCGTCGAGAGCTCTCCTGTAAGCTGGACAGCTCTTACAACCAAGCCGACGATGAAGCCGTTGAAGGCCATTATGAACCAGGGGCCGAGGCCGAAAAGCAGGCCTGAGAGCATCATGAAAAGAGCGACCATGAAGTTGTTGGTGAATATCAGGACAAAGTTCTTGAAGCTGGAATCTGAAATTGGCCCGATTTCTTCGGCTATTTTCTTGACGGCATCTATAGCTACGTTGGGATTGCCAAGGGCGAAGGCGTATCCCAAAAAGGACGCCGTGATGAACACCAGGAGTAGAAGAAGGAAAGTTCTTGCGGGAGAGCCCTTTTTTGAGCCGGGCACCTCGCTCACCCTCACTCCTAACTACTTAAGGGCGTTCTTAAGGGCTATCTTGAAGTCCTCAACGTTCACGTAAGGCATCTCTATGTCCATCCTAACGGCAAAGAACTCGTCGATGATCTGCTCGAGCTCCTCCAGCTTGTGCCCTTCAAGCTTTCTCTCAAGGTCGTGGATGGCTTCCTCTGGATGCATGAAGAAGTCTCCAGTTATCTTGACGTTCTCGGCTATCCCCTTCTCTTCGTCGAACTCTATTCTTATCAGGCCCTTCTTGGCCTTGTGTTCACCGACGTGGTGTCTCATACCCATCCCCAAAGTAAATCCTGTGGAGAACTTTTTAAAGGTTGGGTATAAGTGATTGCGGTGGTGGGAATGGGATACACTGAGGTTAAGGAGAAGGTCAGGCTCATCTTGACGGAAGAACTTAAGAATATGCTCAAGGAGAGCGGCAGGGAATGGGAAGGTGAGATAACCTTTGATGAGACCCCAAGCATCGAGCTCGGTGACTTCGCCACGACGGTTTCCTTCCAGCTCGCCAGGGTCTTCAGAAAGGCACCCAAGCTAATAGCGGAAGAGATAGTTGAGCGCATTAAAGACAAGCTTCCTGAGGAAGTAAGCGATGTCAAGGCTGTAAACGGCTACATAAACTTCTACCTCAATTATGAGACTTTTGGAAAGGACATCGTCCGTGAGATCCTGGAAAGAGGCGAGCACTACGGTGAGGGCGAGTTTGGAAAGGGCAGGAAGGCCATTGTAGAGCACACTTCCGTCAACCCGACTAAGCCTCTTCACATGGGTCACGCGAGGAACGCTGTTCTCGGAGATACAATGGCAAGGATTATGCGCGCTCTGGGCTACAACGTTGAGGTTCAGAACTACATCGACGATCTGGGAGTCCAGTTCGCCCAGGTTCTCTGGGGCTATCTCAACCTGAAAGAAGAATTTGAACGGCTCGAGGCCGAGCTTAGGGAGAAGGGGGCTAAGGAAGACGTTATAGACCACGTTATGGGCCTCCTCTACGTCGAGGTTAACAAGCGCATAGAGGAGAATCCGGAGGTGGATAGAGAAGTCCGCGAGCTTATGAAGAAGCTTGAGGATGGCGACAACGAGATAGCAGAAATCGGAAGAAAGCTTGCCGAGAGGGTCGTTAAGGCTCAGATGATGACGACCTATAGGATGAATATCACCTACGACCTCCTCAGCTGGGAGAGCGACATAATGAGGAGTGGCATTTTCGAGGAGGCCTACAGCCTCATTGAGAGCAACCCCCACTTCTTCTGGGCCGAGGAAGGTAAATACAAGGGAGCCTTTGTGATGGATCTCAGAAAGCTCTTCCCTGACATAAAGAATCCTTTCCTTGTCCTTAAGAGAAGCGATGGAACGGCAACCTATACCGGCAAGGACATAGCCTACCACCTCTGGAAGTTCGGCAAGGTCAGCGCGGACATGCTTTACAAACTGTGGGACAGGCTGGGAGATAACGAGACCTGGACGACGGCTCCCGACGGCAAGGAGATGCCTGGAAAGTTTGGTAAAGCTGATATAGTCATCAACGTCATTGGCGCCGAGCAGAAGCACCCGCAGATGGCTATAAAGTACGCCCTCCAGCTCCTAGGCTTTGAGAATTCGGCTGAGAACTTCTACCACCTAGCTTACGAGCACGTTGTGAGGCCAGGGGGCAAGTTCAGCGGAAGGAAAGGGACCTGGGTTGGCTTCACCGTTGATGAGGTTCTCAACGAGGCAGTTAAGAGGGCAAAGGAGCTCGTAGAGGAGAAGAATCCTAACTTAAGTGAGGAGGATAAGGAGAAAATAGCGGAAGCTGTTGGCGTCGGTGCGGTTCGCTTTAACCTTGTCAAGTACAGCCCGGACAAGATAATCACCTTCCGCTGGGAGGACGTGCTAAACTTCGAGGGAGAGAGCGCCCCCTACGTGCAGTACGCCCACGCACGCTGTGCCTCAATCCTCAGGAAGGCAAGAGAGAGTGGAATAAACACTGATTGGAATATCCTCATTGAGAAAGCGGACTTCTCAAAGCTCACCAACAGGGAGAAGGAACTAATAAAGCTCCTTGCAAAGTTCCCGGAGATAATCGAAGAGGCAGGAAAGGACATTAAGCCCCATCTGATTCCGTGGTACGCCAACGAGTTGGCGAGCCTCTTCAACAAGTTCTATATGGATCATCCCGTGCTCAAAGCGGAGGATGGAGTGAGGGAGGAGCGCTTACTCCTTGTGCTGGCCACAAAGCAGGTGCTGAGGAACGCTCTGGCTCTGCTCGGCATAGAGGCGCCGGAGAAGATGTGAGAAAAGCTAAAATACTTTCCTTTTCTAACTTTTCCGGTGATGTTATGCGTGGTGTTATAGTCCCCCTCGTAACACCTTTTAACGAAGACTACTCTATTGACGTTCCTGCCCTCGAGGAGCACATAGACTTTCTCCAGAAGGCCGGCGTTCATGGAATATTTATTAACGCGACCACTGGTGAGTTCACGAGCTTGAGCGTCGAGGAGAGAAAGTTTCTGGCCGAGAAGGGGCGTGAGCTTGTCAATACCACATTCTATCTTGTGGGAACGGCTTCCACGAACACATTTGAAGTCATAGAACTGACAAAGCACGCCCAAGACATTGGCGCCGATTACGTTGTGATAGCTCCACCCTACTACTGCCCGCTGAACGAGACGGCCCTCTTTAGGCACTACTCGATGGTTGCCGAAAGAACCGATATCCCGATAATCCTCTACAATATTCCGAGCTGCGCAAACCCTCTGAGCGTTCAGCTTATTAAGCGGCTCGCCCTTGAGTACTCGAACATAGCTGGCGTCAAGGAGACGATAGATAGTGTGAATCACGTGAGGGACGTGATCCTTGAAGTCAAAGGTGAGCGAGAGGATTTCATTGTGTTCACAGGCCTCGATCAGCACTTCCTTGATACCCTAATCCTTGGCGGTGATGGGGGAATAATGGCATGCGCAAACTTTGCCCCGGAGGTTCACCTTGCACTCTATAAAGCCCTCCAGGAAAAGCGCTTTGAGGACGTGTTTATCTATTCCCAAAAGCTTGCAAGGCTCTCGAAGGTTTATGACTTGGCTTCCTCCTTCGGTTCGGCGATAAAGCTTGCCATGAGCATCCGGGGTTTCTCAATAAAGCCTGTCCTTAGACCCCCGTATATCGTCGACGGAGATGAAGTAAAAGAAGAGATAAGAAAGCTCATCCTGGAGGTGCTTTACTGAATCTTGTACCTCAGGAAGGCTCCAAGGCCGCCAAAGGCCTTGTAGAACTGCTGGCCCTCATCGGTGTCGAGGGAAATTATCTCAACCTCGGCACCGCTCTCTTCTGCCAACTTTATGAGCTCCTCTGCGACGTCCCACTTCTCGAAGCTTATGTTCTGACTGCCGCACTTCGGACAGTGGGTGAGCTTCTTCTTGTAAACGTGGAACTCCTGCTCGCTCATTGTCTTGAGCTCCTCCCAGCCGCAGGCGTTGCACTTTGCCTTAACCCTGACCTTGTCGTATCCCTCGCTGATGAGGAGCGTGTCAACGGCACCGAGTTCTAGGGCCTTCCTAACTTCCCTCTCGCCGTAGGTTATCAGCCCAGTGTCCTTGACGAGGTGCCTGAAGAAGTTCTGGATGAGCTTCCTCTCCTTCACAGCTTCGTGCTCGCTGAGTATGTCGCTGGCCTTCTCAACGAGCTCTCTAAGGCCATATTCGCCGTGGTAGCTGATGTCAACGACTCCGATTACCTTCTTTCTGAGCTCATGGTGGAGGTAGTCGCCATCAACGAACTCCTCCTTGGTCGGCCCTGGGCCGCCTATGATGATTCCTTTGAGCTCGCCCTTTTCAAGGAGCGGCAGGAAGGCCTTGGTGGCGTGCTCGGCGATTCTCTTCATGAACTCGTGGGTTTCCTGCTCACGAATCCTCTCGTAACGCCTCGCCGACTGACCACCTGCCCTCGTCTTTCCTGGGACGTTTGAGGTGAGATCGTCGATAACCTCAATCCTCTTGCCCCTCAGAAGGCCTATCGTGGCTTCGTTCTTCTCGACGGTTATTAGACCGTAGGCGTCCTTAACACGGAGCATTTCCTCAAGAGGCTCCGTTACAAAGGTCTGGTCGCAGCGGTAAAGGCGAACCTTAAGGGGTTCCGGTGGAACTATGGCCCAAAGTTTTATATCGCTCACTCCCTCCTGCTCACTCACATTTCCAACGAAAAGGGCCAAACCGTTCTCGGGGGTTTTTCGATAGAGCTTGAGGTGCTGCATGGCTCTCTCAAGGGCACCAAGAACGTTCTTTCGGGTGGATTTTGATTTAATATTCTGGGCAGTTCCATACTCCTCCCTAAGCTGCTGCATGACCTTGTTTATGTCGTAGCCCGCTGGGATGTAGAGGCTTACAAGCTCGGTCGCTCGGCCGCGATAGCTCTTCAGCTCCTCAACTTTTTTCTTGAGTTCATACATTTCGGCTGATTTGTGAGGCATGAGCATCATCCTCCAAAACTTCTCTCGCTCCAAGAAGGGCACGAAAAGGAAATTTATAAAGATTTAGATAGAGGCTAGAATCTAAATCAGGAGGGAGCTATAACCACGAGAGTATCACCAGCAAAATAACTCCCACGATGCCGCCTATGGCCACGATAAGGATGTTCAGGAAGGTGTACTCAACGTGTGCTATTCCGACGGTGTTGAGTATCCAGAGGAGTATTAGGCCGATAATTGCGTTGGTAACTAGGTACTTCAGAATGGCCACTGTCAGCTTAATAACTAGGTAAAGAGCAACCACCAGCAGGACTAAAAATAGCAGCGTTTCGATCATGATACCACCTCAAGAGAGTTTTTCGAGGGTTTCCCTGGCTATCTGGCCGAGTGGAACCCATTTCTTCCCTTCAAACGGGAGTATAACCTTGTCCTCAACATTTACGAGCTCCTCAACGTACTCCCTGGTCTCTTTAGCGTCGAGCTCACCGAGTAGTATCAGCGCAAAGCCCTTGGTGTTCTTGTCACCTTCTCTAATCTCCTCTATCAGGTCATTGATAATAGTGTCCTTAAGCTTCATTATTTTGGTCTGGAATCTACGGACAAGTTCGTAGGACAGAACCATTGCATTTTCCTTTACGTAGGGATTTCTATTCTTCGTGAGTTCCACCGCTTTTGGAAAGATCCTATCAATGTGGGGTTCGAGAACTTCCCCCCTCTGCTGGGCAATCATCCCCAGAATCAGGAGAGCATCTCCGCGAATTCCCGGCTCACTATCGTCTAGGAGTTCAATAAGGCCATCGAGTGCCTTTTTGTCTTTCATGACCATTGTAATGATGTCACTAAACCGCTCTTCTTCTATGAGCTTTTTTATTTTATCTTTTTTTGAGCCGAACGAGAACAACCCCATGATATCACCTCTAGAGTTGAATTATCTTCTTTGGTGTATTAAGTTTTTTGTCTAGTTATGCCCTAGAATAAAGGACAAAGGAACCTTACAGTCAACAGGAAAATTAATTAAGTGGTGGGCTGTTTGGTATTTAGTAATATTGTGCAGGATGCGAGTTTCCTCGAGAGCCCGTAAAAAGATAGAATCAAAGGTGAATAAGTTTATAAATAATTTGAAACCAATGTTAAGCTAATGAGGCAATATAGGGCTTTAAATATCGTATTTGGTAGTTTAATATCAATCGCTCTATTGTTGCTGGGTAGACTAAATCCCTATCTCTCAATATTGCTGCTAATGTTTTTAGGCTTAAATCTAAGTTCGTATATCTTTAATAGTTTCCAAAACCGGATTGGAATTGCGGGAGCTATTGGCTTCTCTGTCCTGATACTCGTAGCATACATACTTAGCATTCTTGGTATCGGCTTGTCGTATCTAATCTATGTAATGCCAATAATAACTGCTCTAACATTTGATTCTCACAAATATGCAAAAATATCTAAGGACGAAGCTCTAACGTTGGGAAAACTAATGTTCATTGTGGGATTGATAGCAATTATAAAAGTTCTTATCCTAAAAATGCCAACAGATACCGTGGACAGTGTATTCCACGCCTATAAAGTCCAGTATATATTGAAATATCAGTCACTATTTCCTCCAAAAGTCCCGGTTTTTAACATGCTTTCATACCCTGCTGGATATCATACCATTGTAACGTGGGTAGTTTTATTGTCTGGAGACTTGATACCACATGCAATGCTCGTTGTCAGGGTATGGAGCTGGATTTTGATAGTACTTGGAACTTATTTGTTTGCCTCAGTTTGGTTTGATGGCAAAGTGGGCATATACTCCACGATGGTGATCTTGGTAACCAATATCTACAATTACTATCTTATGATTTACATACATCCCAACTTTTTAGGCTTCTATTTCTTCATGGCGACATTGTCCCTGTTCTATTTAATTGTTCATAAAAAAGACACTAGCCAATGCAACAATCGGGCAATTCTTATAGTATTCTTGATCCTTATAACAACGGGCACCCTCTTTGTCCATCCATATGAGTTCCAAGCGTACGTTTTTATTGCCGCAGTCTATCTCCTGCTAAGTGTTTACTACAAAGAACTCACGTTAAAGCAAGCCATATTAAATGGGTTGCTTTATTTTGTGCCCCCTCTTGTGATTTACGCGGTTTTAAATCCGTACTTTTGGTGGCCTGAGCTGGCTTCAAATGTGGCTATTGAGTATCCATGGGCTCACATTGGAGTCTCAGTGAATAACTTGGCTGTTTTTACTGGCAGAAATATAATGGATACCTGGGACAGGTTCAGGTTCATGGTTAACTGGGCAACTCTAAGGAATTACAGTTATTTTGCATCCCTTCTTTTAGTAGCAAGTGTGGGGATTCCACTTTCCAAGAGGTATAAGCTCAAGGAGTTGGCATCACTATGGAGTTTTGTTTTATTCGTTTTAGTTCTGATATTAAACCGGCTTACCTATAACGTTCCAGTTCCCTTTTATGGAACCGCAGCTATGGAGCGCATGTTTTTGTGGTTGACACCGCTCTTTCCGGTCTTTATTGCAGTTGGATTTAATGCATTACTTAGCGCGCTTAGTGGATTAGTCTCTTCCAAGAAGATTAGAGTAATTACACTGGTTTTCCTTGTGTTTCTGTTTATAGTTCCAGCGCAGGGGATAGCATATGACATGATTTCCGATGAGGCGAATTATTATGTTGACGCTTATAATTTGGAGGATTTTGAATGGATTAACGAGAGGTTCTCAGGTATCACTGTGATGAACTCCTGTGATTCAGATTCTGGGCAGTGGATTCCATTTTTTACCTCGAACACTGTTCTTTTCTCTTACGTAAACTATTGTAGGGTGTACAACTATACTTCGAAAACCGTGGAAGCCTTGATTCAGGGAGGAATAGTTCCCCTGAATGCGACGTTGGCGTATATAGATACAAATTATCCAAGTTTAAATCCGTTGATTTTTTACACTCGTTTCAAGCTTCTTAGATACAACAACGGAAATTGGATATTCGATTTGACATCTAAAAACACCTCTGAAAACTACAATGTCCTAAAGTCTCAAATTATGTTGTGTAAAAACACGATATCCGGTAACACATATGAAGATGGGAGATACTACGTATATGGCTTCAAGAAAAAATATTTCATGGTTGAATATTTCCATTTACACGGTCTCGATTATGCATGGCTCTTCGGCCAAAATGGCACCATCATCTTTGTACCATGCAAAAATTACAGTAGATTAACAATATCATTTATTTCCTTCTCTCCAGATCCAATCAACACAACAATACTGATAAATGAGATACCTCATGCGATAATCGCGAATCCGGGTGATAATGTCTATGGGTTGCCAGCAGGAGTTCAGTCGGGAACTCTGAACATAATAGAAATAAAGAAAGAGAGGAACGAAGGATTGTTCCTGATAAAGTCCATTGAATTTAGTGACTAATCAAAGAGTGAGGGATAATAATGAGGAGAGCGCATCAGTGGATGGGCATGCTATCGATATTGTTTGTCTATCTCCTGACGCGGATTTACTGTATATTCACATTTATGAGCGAATACTACGACTATGACGAGGGTACGTATCTTCTAATCGCCCGACTGATTAACCATGGCTATCTCCCTTACAGGGATATTTTTGCAGTTCATCCGCCCCTCTATTATTATCTCCTTGCCATTTGGTTGAAGATATTTGGGGACAGTTATGTAACCGGACGGATGCTATCAGTTTTCTTTGGTCTGCTGTCACTAATCATAGCTTACTACATCGGTAAAGAGATTAAAGATTGGAAATTGGGTCTTATGCTCTCTGGGCTGCTGGCTCTTGACCCTCTCTTAATTAAGGTAAACTCTCTGGTTTTTCATGAATCTTCAATTGAATTTTTCACTCTGCTGTCTGTTTACTATTTTGTCAGATACATAAAAACAGAAAATGAAAAATATGCATATATTGCGTTATTTTGGGTGGGTCTTGGAAGCACGTCTAAGTTCACCATTCTTCCGTATGCACTTGCGCTGTACATCATAATACTATTCAACAGAAGTGGGCGCATTATTTCATACTTGCAGGGCGCAGTACGGGTTATTTTTAACAGACGACAGGTCTTTATACTGATAATAGCGTATCTCATTATGATTCTTTTAGTGATGGCTACTATTATTCTATGGCCGAGCTGGTATACTAGGGCCGTTGTCGTGGTGCCGGGCATTCATAGAATCACTTACTGGGATCAGATAATCCCCATAATGATCCTTCTCGTCATTTGGGGTAGTTTGACTCTAAGAATATTCAACTCTTCGTATCTTCCCCAAGTAAAAGACATGATTAGCTTTTCACTTCATAATCTAAAACGCGTCTTGCTTTTGGCTTCTGCATTCTTTTTGCCAAAAATAATCGTGGAAGGATTGTTAGGAATAGTTATTAGCACTGACTATATCTCCCAGACATATTTGATACAGGGGGGGAGAAGCTTCCCGATAATAAACTTCTTTATATTCGTTAGCGACCTCTTCGAGGACATTTACAAGAACACTCTGGAGTTCTGGATATTCATTCTTCCGGTTGTTCTGCTAGCACTCTTAGTATTGGCTATATGGGCATTTTCCAAGAAAGTTCCCATGTCTTCGTTGGGTAGATCCCTCGTTGTCTTGTCAACGATAACAGCATTTATGTATTTTGCTGTGTCTCCGTCTATTATCACCGCTAGGTTTATCCTGCCCCTTTTATTGTTGATGGATATCCTGCTTGCGGATGTTCTTTACAGTCTTCCCACCATTGTTCAAAGGGGGCATGTACGCACTCTGGGCTTTTTCCTCGTCCTATTGCTGTTGGTGGCTGATTTTGGAATTGTTTATCAGTATCCCCACGGCAATCTAAAGTTTATCTACGCAGTTCACACAAAAACGATGCGGGATGATCTCAGAGACTACCTCTCATCCGCGGACATTGCCCTGGGGACAACTTATTCCTTAAATCCAATGAATATTTATTACCTGGGCGCAAATACCGTCCCCTATTACATTGACGCGTTTGGTTTAATTTTACTTAAAGATCTCAACTCCAGTACGATGCTTAGCATTTTGAAAGAGGGAGGAGTTGAATATTTCATCATTAGCACTTGGGCATATTACAACTGGGTTAACAAAGAATTTAGAAGTGAACTTCGGAGCTTTGCATCGACGGTGAGAATGAACTCAGCTTTATTATATAGCGAGTCTTATGATAACAAAGATGTCCTAGAAATGTATTCACAATCACTTGCTAATAATCCTACAGGGCCGCTTTATATAAGCACTTACAATGGCAAGGTTATTGTTTGGGTAAACTCAACAGAAATCGCGGATTTCTATGCAGTTAATCATGATGTAACCTTTGACTTCCGTACTCGGATGAGGCTCAATCCTAACTATGGTACCTATCTTGTAACACAATACTCTAATATTCCATCTGAACAGGTAACGTTTGAGCTGTTTCTAAACGGGAGCAAGATTGTTTTATCCTCAGTGAGTTTGCCGCTCATATTTAATTTCACTAACGATATAACTGTTTTTGCTGGAACAACACACCTAAAACTTGACCAAGAAGCAAACGCTCCAGTGGATGTATACTGTGGGGATTTTCATCTGATTATTAGGGGAATAGACATTAGGATCAGAAAGATTTCAACAAATGCGCTTGAGATAACAGGAACCAAAATCGTATTTGAGCTGACAGGATGAATGATCATCCTTCCTGCAACTCTCTTAGAGCCTCTGAAACTAGACTATCTCCAGACTCGGCAAGATATGTGGCTGTATGGTGGGGTCTGTCTCGGAGTATTCTTAAGATCACAAGCACTATGAAAAGACCTGCTGCAAACATAAAAACATACTCTATTGAACTCTGCGCCTTCCATTTCATGTTGTTTCCCCATCTATTAATGGATTCATAGGATTCTCAGAGTTGATAAACATTAAAAATGGATAGAAGCCTGTCTTCAACCGCTAGCACTCATCGAGCTAAGGACATTGCTTATCTCAGTCTCGGCACCCTCAATAGTCTGAGAAGCAGTACTACCCCTACTCTGTAGCTGCCTGACTACAATCAGGATTATTATCAGGGCAGCTGCGATCATAAACAGATATTCAATAGCACCTTGGGCCTTCCTCTTCATTTTCTTCACCTCCGTAGGATTACTCCATACATTAATGCACAGAAAAAGCTTATATAGCTTTCTCCTCAAATTTAAGTTAACTATCCTCAATACTGTAGAAAATACAGGGGTGGTCACGTGAAATTAGTGAGTATCCAACATGAATCTTCAAACATTGAAGATTGTATAATCAATGTCTTGTCCAAGTCACGGGAATTACTATCATTTAGATCAGGTTTTATATCTTCCTCAAAGATAACCTTAACTTTCGGTGCATTTATGAGCATCACGGTAACTCTCCTAATAGATCCAAGGCGTAATATGTTGAAAGGCCTCCTCGCCGAGTATTCCACAGGCAGGAATAAAGAGGACGCAATAAACAAAACTTTGGAAAAAATTAACAGGTCCCTGCCCAGGGACGCACAAGTCGTCAACTTTGAAATAGGTACCTACACCACCCCTGTGACCAGAAGGACTTATGCGGTTGGCATTGTTGTTTACAATGCCCCCCTAGAGAAAAAATCCTTCACTGAGCTCACGATAAAGGAACGCAGAGAACTGCTGGCCGGTGTTCTTGAGTCCTTCAACTACAATCCAAAGGTCCTTAACATATCTGAAATCGCAAGAATGTTCGGTGTTTCGAGAGACTCAATATACTACGACATCGAACAAATCTTAAAGGAAAGAAAGATCAACCGGTGACCCAGAGCGGTCTCGGTGTTGCAGAAATTAGGAAGATCATCACTGCCAGAATAACCAAGACGAGCCTTTTCTTTGAGATTGGGGAGACCTCATCGAGTGCTCCAGGATTTCCAACCGAACCCATCAGGAGCACAAGCATGCCCCAAATGAGCCAGCCGACCCAGAGAAAGCTCATGCCTATGAGAACTAAACCAACGGCCATCGTGAGATAGCGGTGCGTCTTCTCACTGAGGAAGGCCCTTGCTATGTGGCCGCCATCGAGCTGAGCAGCAGGAATGAGGTTTAAGAAAGTCACTAGAATGCCCACCCATCCAGCAATGGCAACGGGATGTAAGAAAATCACTGTATCCTCTGGGAAAGTCACGATGTATTTCTCCAAGAGCAGGAATATCAGATTCTCCCCAAAGACTATACTGCCTTCTGTGGGTGAGACAAGTTCCGCTGGCACTGGAATGGAAAGTCTAAGTCCGATTATGCTTACCGGGAGGGCTATCAAAAACCCCGCTATTGGTCCGCTGATACCAAGATCTATTGCCGCATTCCTTGTAGGCAGTGGTGATTTTACCCTGATTACTGCTCCAAGCGTCCCCAGCATGCTAGGGAATGGGATGAAGTATGGCATTGTAGCTCTAACACCATGATACGCTGCGGCTATCTTGTGGCCAAGCTCGTGAGTCCCAAGTATTGCCATGACACTTATCGAGAACGCAATCGCGTTGAGATAGGGGTTTCGTATTCCAGGAAGACCGTAGTAATTAAGGGTATCTATGTAGGCCAGCGAGAGATAGTAACCGGCCAGGAATGTGGTGAAAATCGTCGCGATGAGGAAGATCCACGGCAACCACCTGTTGTCTTCCTTTATTTCTTGGGCAGGGAAGACAAAGAGCAGCACTTTATCCTCACGCTTCTTGAGAGCAGCCCAATAGCCGAGTTCTTCAAGCTCTTTTAGGACTCTCTCAAAGTTATTTTCCATTATCCCTTGAACCTCAAAGACGAAGACGTTGCCATCTATCTGCTTTAGCTCAAGATTATAGAACTCCTTCAGCTTTTCTTTGAGATTCTCGGGGAGGGAAGGTCTGCTTGGCTGGACCTGCACTGTGAGCTCTTGGGACTCCGTATAGAACCCCACCAGAACCATGTCCCCTCCGCAGCGAGGACAGGCTTTCTCGAGCAGTGGCTCGGATGAATCCAGGATCTCCCTATGTCCACAGTTGATGCACTCGTAGATGCCCCTCGACATTTTTTGCACTCCCTAAAAAGAATTGAAACGGACCTTAAAAATGCTATTCCTCAACTTCGACCAGTCCCTCGTCGGCTTTGACCCTGACCCTCTGTCCGCTCTTGAGCTTGGAGACGTCTATGCCATCAACCATAGGAATACCCGATATTATAGCTCCTGTTGCCACTATTGTCTCGGCCTCACCGACGATTATTGCCTTCGGCGCCTTTCCGTTCTTCTTAAGGGCGTAGATAACGTAAGAGCCAACGGTTGATCCCTTACCACGTGGAAATGCCAGGACTTTTCCAGCTATGCTCTGGCCCCTTATATCGCTCTCGGCGTCGGTAACTATTCCTGTATTGGGGTCAACGCCGCCGAGGAAGGAAAGGGGCTTCTGAGAGACTATCAGTTCCCCCTCAGCCTCGCCACCGACTATCTTTCTGCCCTTGAGTTTCATTTTCTCACCTCATGGTGCCTCTTTTATGAGGTTTTCTGCATCGTCGAGCCTAACTTTGAAGCCAAAGGACCGGAAGTAGAAGGCTGATTTTCCGCTGTTGGTGGCCACTCCTCTGTACCAGCCCTTTATCGGTGAGACTACGAAGCATATGTCTGGAATAATCCTGCCGTTGTAGCGCTCTATGATCTCAGTGTAGCCTAGAGAATCTGCCAATGCCTTAACTGCTCTGCTTGCAGTGATAAAGAGAGGTATCTTCAAGGGTCTCCCTCGCATTCTCAGCAGTTCGGTGATTTCCTTAACCTCTGCTAGGGAAGCGTGTGGGCACCCAATTAGAATCATGTCTATCTCACTCCAGTCATCGGCGAACTGCTCCTTAACGGCTCTGATATGGGAATTTTCGACGGTTATTGTTTCGAGCTTGTCAGTTATAGCATCTCCATATTCGGGGGTCTCACCCTCCACATGATATAGAGCTATAGAGCCGCTCGCGGCCATAGCGGCGCCCATCTCTTTGAGATACTCAGTCATCTCGGGCTTCAGGCCTTTGATGTATGGCACGTCATTGCCGAGGATTTTTCCAAGGTGATAACCTAAGGCCGCGTAGTCCACGAAAGTCCTGACGTCTGCCTCAATGCTGATGATGACAGTTGCTTTTCTGTTTTCATCCAGATGAAGGCCATAGTTGGGAGTCCTACCAACTATCGCGGCGGCTAAACTTGAAGGTCCTCCTTCGCGATTGGTCCTCGCACCCAAAATCGAGTTGGCGAAGCTTACCGCTGAACTTTCGCTCCAGGCCAAGTGATCACCGAACTTTGGAAGATTTGCCCCGTAGTAGGGGGTGCACGTGGAGGTAACTTCTATGCCCATCTTCCTGTAAAGCCCCAGAACCTCCAGCTGCTTTTCCATGAACTCGTCGTCGCCTATTCCCGCTGGGTTGAGGGTTGTATAGACGCTGACTTTAGCTCCAGCTTCGACGAAGTCTCTCAGGAACTCGATTCCAGCGTCGCCGATGTTTTTGTATGAAACACCAGCAACCTGAGCACTTTTAATTGGAATGAGCCTGTCAGCACCGTAGATTTCTCCCAGAGCCACAAGTATCTCCATGGCCTTCTGGAGGGCGTAGCCGTATTCGCCGGCCAGGATGAGCTCTTCCTCCTTAGTCAGATACATTCTACCACCTGTTACTTGGAAGACTTCTCTGCTTATAAGTCCTTTCTTCCATTGGCCGAGGTCAGTATGTAGATGTTAGACAACAGAAATTTTTATTATGATGTTTGATAATAATACTAACGCCCACCTCTAGGGGGTGTTGATGATGGAAGATAGGGCTAAAAAAATGGCCGTGTTGTTGTTTTTGATATTTAGCAGCATGACCGCAGGACAAGTGACGGCGTTTTGGGGATCAACGTATGACGTCGTGTTATCTGACAGCGGCCCAACGTTCTATGACACCGAGAGAGTTGGTCTGTGGCCTTCCTATTATACTTTCAGAATGCAGGGAGAAGTGAATTCCTACTCAACCTCCTGGTACGAGGGTTCTGGCTATTCTACCATCGCAATAATTGTCATTGGAGTCTATGCCCTTGATTACGCCTCAGTGAAGCTCACCAACACTGCTGGATTTTCCCTGTACAGGGTATATTCTCAGGCAAGCTTTACTGGAAGCTTCTACTATCCGTTCCTTGACGACGCTGATGGGGGTCCGCGTTCCACACTCACCATGCAGTGGCATTATAAGCTCATTGGTGGAGGAACGTTTTGAGGAGGGATACGAATGAAAAAATATCTCATTCCTCTTGTCGTGCTGGTGATTCTTGGCGGAGTATTCAGTATGGCCTACGCTCTTTCACAGCCGCCCACACAAAAGACACTCGCGGCCGCTTTAGAGAATATGAGAATGTACAGGTTTACTCGCGAGGTTGAGTTCAAACAGTATCGGGTCTACGTGGTCAGTGATGGAAACTCAAAGAGTATCCAGAGGGACTTCATGTACACTGGTCGGATGGTGACAACGGGCACTGTGAACCTTACAAAAGGTACTGTAAGGGAGTACGAGGAGTTCTATATAAATGGCTCGTTAGTCATGAAGGCAGAGGCAGTTTTTGACCTTAACACTGGATGGGTCTCCGGAACCGTGACCCTCACCAACGGGACGAGCATGGACATAGCCTGGTTCTGGAAGAACCACTACGGCATCAGCCAAGATCAAGCCGTGGAAATGCTCAAAGAAAACTTGCCCACCTTGATGTTGCGCGATGTTGCCCTCAACTCTCGGAACTTCCAGGTACTTGAGAGTTCGTTCTCTCTGACGGATAGGATACTGATGGGGCTTGGAATCAAAGAGAAACTCTTCGAATACCGCTTCACGGCCAGCGAGGGTAGGGAGTGGAGAGTATTTGTAAACTCCCAGGGTGTTCCAGTGAAGTTTGAGTACACTGGCCAGGATGCCCATATGGTGGTTTACATCACGCCTGTTGGGTAATCCTGCCATGTGCTTTCCTTTCTTTTTACTCTGGCCCATAAGGGGCAACAGTTATCCGTAAGATTTATAAACCTACAACATATGACTAACTAACGGGTCGAGCAGCGGGGTGGGGCAGCTAGGAGTGCCCGCCGGGCTCATAACCCGGAGGTCGGAGGTTCAAATCCTCCCCCCGCTACCATACTGTTTTGGGTTGTATCTTCTTGCCTATGTCTCTTGTACTAAACTTCGAGCAACTTCTCAAGTTGGCCTGTTTTTGGATTGTGGACCAGTTCCAGTTGCAAATTTTGCAACGCTTGATTTGAAATATTAAGCGTATCATGGAGTGAATTCCAAGCTTTCAGAGCTCATTCACTGTTGTTGACAGCTAGGACTATTTTTTCTAAACTCTCTAAAGTACTTATGGACATCCTACGAAACTTTTATTTACGTTTGCCACATAAATTTCGTGGGGATGAATATGAAACGAGGAGTTTCTAGTATCGAGTATTTGTTTCTTATTGCTGCGGCACTGGTAATAGTACTGTTTGTAGGCCATCAGTTGGCTACAATGACTTCTGATTATGCGGCTGTGATTGATGACATATCAGACGAGATAGCGCGAGGACTAACAAATCAGTCGTGCAACGGAACGTCTGAAATCGTGATATACTATGTTCACTATGATGCAGGAGGTATAGACCATTGGAATCTAAACGACGAGTACGTTGTTATAGCTAACTTGGGGTGCAAAGACGAAGAACTGAGTGGATGGAAGCTGGTGGATGAAAAAGAGCATACATACATTTTCCCGAGTGGATTTATTCTGAAAGCGGGAAAAACAGTAACTGTACATACTGGCTCGGGTACAGACACTGACACGGACCTTTACTGGGGCGAAAAGCGGGCTGTCTGGAACAACAACGGGGACACTGCGTACCTTTACGATGCGAGCGGAAACCTTGTGGACAGTTGTAGCTGGACTGGAAAAGAAGGCGGAGCTGTCAGCTGTCACTGATGGCAAACTTTTTAAACTCCTTCTTTTAGGCTGATGCGAAGGGGCGGCTGGCGGGAGCTGGCCGTCACCGGGAGGTGTATGATATGGCAAGGATACACGCGAGAAAGAGGGGTAAGTCTGGTTCTAAGAGGCCACCGAGGACCGCTCCGCCGACCTGGGTCGAGTATACGGCGGAGGAGGTCGAGGGACTCGTTATTAAGCTCAGGAAGGAAGGCTACAGCGCTGCCATGATAGGAACCATCCTCAGGGACCAGTACGGCATTCCGAGCGTCAAGCTCATCACCGGCAAGAAGATAACCAAGATACTCGAGGAGAACGGCCTCGCCCCTGAGATTCCGGAGGATCTCATGGCCCTTATCAGGAAGGCCGTCAAGCTCAGGAAGCACCTCGAGATGCACCCGAAGGACAAGCACTCAAGGCGCGGTCTCCAGCTCACCGAGAGCAAAATCAGGAGGCTTGTCAAGTACTACAGGAGAACCGGCAAGCTGCCAGCGAAGTGGCGCTACGACCCAGAGCAGGCCAAGCTCCTGGTTCGCTGATTCCCCTTTCCTTCTTATAAGGTGGTAAAATGGACAAGGGCGCTTTCTTGGAGAAGGCCCGTGAAGGAGCAGAGCTAATCAAGATGCACATCGAGCTAGGGCACACTGTAAGGATAATCTCCCACCGCGATGCGGACGGAATAACTGCCGGGACGATTCTGGCGAAGGCGATATTACGTGAGGGAGGTAGCTTTCAGCTCAGCATTGTCAAGCAGCTCAGCGAAGAGCTTATCCAGGAACTTGCCGCGGAGAAGCACAAGATATACGTCTTCAGCGACCTCGGGAGCGGCTCAATCGAACTCATCGAGAAGTACCTCGAGGGAGCGACCGTTGTCGTTGCCGACCACCACCCCCCGGAGAAGGACGAGTTTTCCACAGATTCCCACCTGCTTGTCAATCCAGTGCCATTTGGAGCCAACAGCGTTCGCGATCTGAGCGGCTCGGGCGTTGCCTACTTCGTTGCTAGAGAGATGAACGAGAAAAACAGGGATTTGGCCTACATCACCATCGTTGGAGCAGTCGGCGACATGCAGGAGATAGATGGCACCTTCCACGGCATGAATCTCGACATCATTGAGGACGGGAAAAGGCTCGGCATTCTGGAGGTCAGGAAGGAGCTCCGCCTCTTCGGCAGGGAAAGCAGAACTCTCGCTCAAATGCTGGCTTACGCAACAAATCCAGAAATACCCGAGATAACTGGTGACGAGAGGAAGGCCATCGAGTTCCTCAGGGCTAAGGGCTTCGATCCTGACATGAAGTACTGGCAGCTCCGTGAGGAAGAAAAAAGGCGGCTCCACGATGCCCTTGTCATTCACCTGATAAAGCACGGTGCCCCGAAGGAGGCTATAGACAGGCTCATCGGTGATGTGGTCATAAGTCCCCTCTACCCGGAGGGCGACCCCAGGCACGAAGCGAGGGAGTTCGCCACACTCCTCAATGCCACTGGAAGGCTGAACGCTGGAACGCTAGGTGTTGCAATCTGCCTCGGCGACGAGGAGGCCTACAAGAGAGCTAGAAAGATGCTCGACGACTACAAGAGGGAGCAGATCGAGGCCAGAAAGTTCCTCATCCAGAACTGGAGTATGGCCGACGAAGGAGAGCACGCCTACGTTTTCTATGCTGGCAGGAACATCCGTGACACTCTGGTGGGCATAGCGGCTAACATAGCGATAAACGCGGGCCTAGTTGACCCGGAGAAGCCCGTGGTCGTTCTGGCTGACAGCGACGAGGATCCAAACCTCGTGAAGGGCTCAGCAAGGACTACGGAGAAGGCCCTAGCGAAGGGCTACCACCTTGGAGAAGCTCTGAAGGAAGTGGCAGAGAAGCTCGGCGGTGAAGGTGGAGGCCACGCTATAGCTGCTGGCATACGCTTTCCGAAGGACAGAATAAACGAGTTCATCAGGTATTTCAACGAGGTTCTTGGAAGACAGCTCAAGGGGGGCAGGAACGTTGCGGATTGAAGCAACGGCGAAAATCATCTGGCACTACGGGAGCGAGGAGAGAGCGAAAGCTATAGCTCGGGCTCTGGAAGTGGACAACGCTAGCCTTCCTGAAGGCCTAAAGAAAAGTTTAAATGTGGTAACCCGATGGGAAGATGGGGACGTCATAACAAAGGTTAAATACTCAGGTGAGATTGAAACACTCATCAAAGCGCTGGACGATTTGGTGTTTTCAATCAAAATCGCCGAAGATGTCACGTGAAAGGTTGGAGGTGTTAAGATGGCAAAGGGTAACCCAAGGAAGAGGGCTGCTGCTACCAAGGATAAGTGGAAGATGAAAGAGTGGTACGTGGTTTACGCTCCGGACTTTTTCGGCAACAAGGAGATAGGCCTCACCCCCGCTGATGACCCCGAGAAGGTCATCGGTCGCGTCATTGAGACCACCCTCAAGGACCTCACCGGCGACTTCACCAAGGGTCAGGTCAAACTCTACTTCCAGATCTACGACGTCAAGGGCCAGAACGCCTACACCAAGTTTAAGGGCCACACCCTCGCTAGGAGCTACATAAGGAGCCTTGTCAGGAGAAGGACCACCAGGGTTGATGGCATATTCAACATCACTACCAAGGACGGCTACAAGCTCCGTGTTATGGGTATGGTCATCGCCTACAGGCGCATACAGACCAGCCAGGAAAGGGCTATCAGGGAGATAATGAGGGACATCATCTACAAGAAGGCCGAGGAGCTTAACTACAAGGACTTCATCCTCGAGGCCGTCACCGGCAAGATGGCTACAGAGATTGCCAAGGAAGCCAGGAAGATCTACCCGATTAAGAGGGCCGAGATAAGGAAGATAAAGGTCCTCGCAGAGCCGGAGGCCTGAAGGCCTCTCAACCCCCTTCTCTATACCTTCCAGATTCTCTTCTCGGCAGGCTTTTAAAGGCCCAATCATTCTCTCTCTGGAGGTGAGAGTGTGAAGTTTCTCGTTAAGACTCAGAGGGGAATGGAGAGCGTTGCCGCTAACTACATTCGAGAGATTCTTCCAGATGCGGAAGTTTGGGCGTCTCCCATGGGCTACTCGGGTCTTGTTGTAGTTGAGGCGGAAGATGAGAAAGCCGAGGAGAAGATTCTTGAAATTCCAGAAGTCGAGAGGGCCATAAAAGTTCTCCATGAGGTTCCCGCTCGGCTTGACGCCATCTTGAGCGTGGCAGAGGATGTTGCAAAACTCATTGATGAAAATGAGACCTTTGCAGTCAAGACCAAGCGTAGAGGGAAGCACGACTTCTCGAGCATTGACGTGAACAGAGAGCTTGGGGCAAAGGTCAGAGAGCTGACAAACGCTGACGTTAACCTCAGCTGGCCGGATAAGGTCGTTCAGGTAGAGATAATAGGAGATAGAGCTTACATATCTGTTCTTCCAGGCGAAGAGTACAGAAAGTTCACACCAAACAAAATAGACGCGAGGAAGCTCTTCCGCAAAGTTACCCTAGTTCAGATGCCTTACTGGGGCGACTACAAGGCCTGCAGGTCTTTCGGTGAGAAGATTGGGAGAGCCGCTCAGGCCTTTGAAGTTAAGGAGCTCATCATAGCTCCCAAGGAGAAGATGGACGCTTTTGAACTAATGGAGTTCATTAGGGGCGTCAAGATTGGCCAGGAAAGCAGATACCAGATACAGCGCGAGGCTTATCCCTGGAAAGTCGAGAAAGTTCCTGTCAGCGTATGGGATCTCTACCAGGTCGTTCGCGATAAGCGGAGGAACAAGAGGCTCCTCATAATCACCGACCCCAAGGGACCGACACTGGCTGAGGTGAAAGATAAGCTCGCCAGGGATATGTACTATGCGAAGGAAGTCGTTATCTTCGTCGGCTCCCGTGAGGGTATACCACGCGGCCTCTTCCGCTTCGCGGATTATGTTGTTGACTTAGCACCGTATATGACCTTCGCAACTGAACACGGCATTCCTGCGGCCCTTGTGTCCATGTGGGAGATCTACGAAGAATACGCCAGAACGAGGGAAGGGAAAGAGTAAGTTCTTACATTTTTCTTTAATTCAATTAATTGTACAGCGGCGTCAGACCCTAAGGTCTTCCTCACCGCTCAGGAATCCGCCGTAATCATCATCCGCCAGTTAGGCTTTCTCGGGTTTTCTTTTAAACTTCACGTGAGGACGTAGAAGAGAAGTGCACCGATGAAGCCGCCAAAGAGTGAAGCAAGAAAGTTCGTCGAGTTATTATTTGTTATTCCCTCGTTTTCAAGGGTAGCTCCAATAAGACTGTCTAAGTTGACCCCGATAAATCCGCCAATGGTAACAGCCAGGAGCATTATAATCTTTTGCTCTGTGAGTGGAAGGGCGAACAGGGCCATAATGAAAGAACCCAAAAGTGCGAACAGCTCTCCGGGCCACGAAATAGCTCCGTTAACACCGGGTCTAGCTGGCTCAAAGGTGGTTATCAACCTTGGATTTTTTCCGAAAATCTTTCCAAGCTCGCTCGCAAGGGTATCTCCATTAACTGTAGCTATCGAAGCAAAAGTCGCTGCCCAGAAAACGTCCATATGGGAGAAGTATTCAAAGGCTAGAAAGATTACTGCAGCAAGGCCATTGCCCAGAACGTTGCCCCAACCCCTCACACCGTTTCTGCTCTGAGCAAGGCCGAGTTTTGCCTTCTCCCTGAACCGGTACTTGGTTGCAAGGACTCCAAGAACCACGAAGGTTACCATCGCCAAGAAGGGATAAAAACCACCAAGCTCCAGAACGACCAGACCGACAGCTGCAGCTGCCAAAGCACCCTTAGCATCAAGGGCTTTCAGTTTGTATGATCCTATGCCAAGTCCTGCAACCACTGCAACGTCCACTGCCAGTCTCTCGAGCATCTCTGTCACCTGGAAAAATGCCCCACTGAGGCTTTATTATTCTTTCCTTCGTCCATTGACGAAGGAAGTAAAAGAAATCAGAGAACCTCAAACTTCACGGTGTCTGTTACGAAGGTTATATCGAGCTTGTCAATGCCTGGTATCTTCTTGGAAACATCGGCGATTATTCTCTCCAGCTCTTTCATGTCCTTTGGACCAACAATGTGGATAACCAAATTGTGCGAACCAATGGCACGCTGGATTATCTTGATGTTTTCATCATCCTTCAGAGAAGAAATTACCTCGTCAAGGTCAATCGAAGGCTTAACAGTTATCCCGAGAATGACGTGAATGTATCCAAGAGCATCATAGTTAGGAATTATAGTATACTTCTTGATTATACCATTTCTCTCGAGACGATCCATTCTCCTGGAGATTCTCTGTCTTGTCGTGCCAAGAATTTCGGCGAGCTCCTTGTAGGTCAAACGCGCGTTCTTGGCGAGAAGCCTCAAAATCCTTATGTCAATTCCGTTTATTTTATCTGCCATCACATCCACCTCCAGGGATTATGTTTGAGATTATGCTCCCAATTATAAAAATGTTTCGACAATTTGGAGGATTTCTAACCAGTAGGTTATCATAAATGACCCATCCCATTTTAAAACTGGGTTATATTTCAAACCATAATGTTACAAAAAAATGTGAGTATGCTGGAGATTTTATCCACCAGTGTTACCCCATCGATCCCTGTCACGTTCCCTGTACTTCTCTATGCTCTTCTCCAAGGCACTCAGAAGGTCCACTTCGTAATAGTTGGCTATACACGAGAGGGCAAACATGACGTCGCCGAGCTCCTCCATCAGCTTTTCCGGGTCGCCTTTTCCCTTGACCCCTTCAATTTTCAATAGTTCATCAGCTAGTTCTCCAATCTCTTCCATCAAAGCTGCGAGCATCTCGAAGGGACTCCAGTATCCACCGAATTCTTTAACAAGGTCGTCAACTCTCCGCTGATGGTCGTTCATATAGCTCACACCAGTTCAGTTCTCACCTTTACGAGGTATCCCTCGAGAACCTCTGTGTTCGTTCTGTAAAAGTGCATCTTGCCTTCTTTTCTCTCAAGTATCAGGCCCAGAGCCTTTAGTGTGCGGAGGTGATGGCTGATCAGAGTCTGATCTTGGTCGAGTATCTTCGATATCAGACACACGCAGAGCCAGTTGTCCTTCAGGATCTTGAGTATCCTGAGCCTCAGCGGGTTTGAGAGTGCCTTGAGGAACTTCATGACGTCCTCTTCTACCCGAAGGTCAACCTCCTTGTCCAGGTCAGGGATGCCACAGGTCTCTGAACACTGGAGGACAGTCCTTCTTTGCTTCTCATCTAGTTCGTTCAGAACTTCCCTAACCTTCATGCTGCAACACCGATTAGCAGATTGGGACACATCTATTTAAGAATTTTCACATGAAGTTAGTCAAGGATTTCGACCTTCAGACGGCTTCCATCACTTTTATAGGCCCTCACGCTGTCTTCTGTAAAAGGATAGGCAATTATCAGATGGACACCCCCAAACTTGGAGAAAAAGTTCAGATCTGCCTGGGATGGCCATGGATTTGGGCCAGGATGCGAGTGAACGGTTCCCTTTATGCTCTCGTCGTAGGGCAGCATCCATGTGTTGAAGAAAGCCGAGCTCCTCCCAAAATGAGGGTCTGGGGCTATAAGAACCTCTTCAAAAACGCCATCCTTCTCCCTCAAAAAGCCAGCGAACTCGTTGGGATAGAATTCGCGGGCTAATTCAAGGAGGTATCCCAAGAGCTCCCTTCTAATTTTGACGGTTTCCATCTTGCTCACCGAAAATAATCAAAGGGGGTATCAAAGAGCGGCAATTGCCTCTATCTCAACCTTAACGCCCTTCGGCAGATTGGAGACTTCAACTACAGCCCTGGCCGGCTTAGACTCTGAGAAGTATTTCTCGTAAACCTCGTTGAACTTGGCGTAGTCTTTTATGTCTCTCAGATATACTGTAACTTTAATGACGTTCTCAGCGCTTCCGCCGGCGGCTTTCACTACTGCTAGCAGGTTCTCAATTGCCTGCTTTGCCTGTTCCTCTATTGGGCCCTCCACGAGCTCTCCTGTCTCAGGATTTATTGGTATCTGGCCGGAGACAAAGAGTAGCCTGCCTGCCTCAGCGACGATCCCCTGGCTGTAAGGCCCTATCGGTTTTGGGGCGTTTTCCGTGAAAACAACCTTTTTCATTTTCCCACCTCCGAAAATTAAGAAATCAGCGAAGCGAAGATTCCTCATCGCCCCCGCTCGGGTGTCCTCGGCCTCATCATTTCTTCTCTAGGTATTTCTCGAGGTTCTTGGCCGGAACGTCGAGCGGAAGACCTATCTTCTCAAGGGCCTTCCTGAGGGCGTAAACCCTGGCGTGCTCCTCAAAGCCCTCCCTTGCGTAATTCTCCGCCTGGAAGTGCTTGTACTTCTCAACAACGGCTGGAATGTCTGCCTTTTTAACCTTTTTGAACTCCGCGAACCAGGCATCAATACCTTTCACGTCTATGCCCGCGTAAACGGGAAGCTTTAGAGTTATCGTCTCGTTTATGCTAGCTAGAAGCCTCGCGACGTCGGCCATCGGTGTCTTTTCGTCGATTATCAGTCTCTTCACCACCCTCCATTTCCCGTGCTCGGCACTGAGATGGAACGCCGTGAAGTTGACGTGATCCTCGTTGTAGGGAAGGACTATTTTTACCTCCCTCAGGGGCTCTTCGGGATAATCTACGGTAACCTTCTTCTCGAGAACCTCCCTGACGAGGATCGCCTTCGCGACCTCAACGAGGTGTTTCTTCAGTTTCTTGTCCTCCTCGAAGACGAGGGCACCGAGCTTTCTTGCCGTTCCGGGGGATTTAAGGGTCACCACCGCGTCGCTCAGGTCTTTTCTGGCTATCTCTTCGGCGAGACTCATTATCCCGGCGATGTTCATGACCTCCGTTAGGTACTCTGGTATCTTGGGATTCACGGTATTAGCGATGCTCGCAAGGAAATGGGCCACCATCTCGTCTTCCATGTTGCGGAGCCTGTCTCCTACCTTCCAGCTTCCGTGACGGGCAGTGAAGATAATCTGATCCTCAACCTTCATCGTTTCCACCAATTCTTAATGGATGTCAAGGCCTATTTTAGCTTTTTCTTGACCATCTCAAAAAAGTTATAAATTGCATTGAGCATTCGAGTTTGAGAGAGTAAAAGAGGGAAGGAAAATGGGGGACGACGAGAAGATTAAGAGGGAAGCCCTGGCCCCCAGGGAGTACGGAGAGAGCTTAGAGCTTGGTATTGAGTTTACGACAACTGAGGAAATCGAAGTTCCCGAGAAGCTTATCGACCAAGTCATCGGCCAAGAACACGCGGTTGAGGTTATCAAAACTGCCGCCAACCAGAAGAGGCACGTGCTTCTGATAGGCGAGCCGGGAACAGGTAAGTCCATGCTCGGTCAGGCCATGGCCGAGCTGTTGCCAACCGAAACCCTAGAGGATATCCTTGTTTTCCCCAATCCCGAAGACGAGAACATGCCCAAGATCAAGACCGTCCCTGCCTGTCAAGGCAGGCGTATTGTAGAGAAATACCGCGAGAAGGCCAAGAGCCAGGAGAGCGTAAAATCCTACATCCTCCTCTTTGTCATGTTTACTGTTATGCTCGCACTTTTCATTGAATTCAGTGCAACTACACTCCTGATGGGGCTCTTTGTTGTTATACTTACAATAATGGCCCTCTCCAATATGCGCCTTAAGAGTACTGTCCTCGTTCCCAAGCTTCTTGTGGACAACTGCGGAAGAACCAAAGCTCCCTTCATCGACGCGACTGGCGCCCACGCGGGAGCGCTCCTTGGTGATGTCAGACACGATCCCTTCCAGAGCGGTGGGCTCGGCACTCCTGCCCACGAGCGCGTTGAGCCAGGAATGATACACCGCGCTCACAAGGGAGTCCTCTTTATAGACGAGATTGCCACGCTCAGCCTCAAGATGCAGCAGAGCCTCCTCACCGCCATGCAGGAGAAGAAGTTCCCGATAACCGGCCAGAGTGAGATGTCGAGCGGTGCGATGGTAAGGACTGAACCTGTTCCGTGTGACTTCGTCCTTGTCGCGGCTGGAAACCTCGATACAGTGGACAAGATGCACCCTGCACTCCGCTCGAGGATCAGGGGTTACGGTTACGAGGTCTACATGCGCACCACCATGCCGGACACGATAGAGAACAGGCGCAAGCTCGTTCAGTTTGTGGCTCAAGAGGTCAAGCGCGACGGAAAAATACCCCACTTCACGAAGGAGGCTGTGGAGGAGATAGTCAGGGAGGCCCAGAAGAGGGCCGGAAGGAAAGGTCACCTCACGCTCCGCCTCAGAGACCTCGGCGGTATCGTCAGAGCTGCTGGTGACATAGCTGTCAAGAAGGGCAAGAAGTACGTGGAAAGGGAAGATGTCATTGAGGCAGTCAAAATGGCCAAACCCCTCGAGAAGCAGCTTGCTGACTGGTACATCGAGCGCAAGAAGGAGTACCAAGTCATCAAGACTGAGGGCAGCGAGATAGGTCGCGTCAATGGTCTGGCCGTCATAGGCGAGCAGAGCGGTATAGTCCTTCCGATTGAAGCAGTTGTCGCCCCAGCTGCGAGCAAAGAAGAAGGAAAGATTATAGTTACAGGAAAGCTCGGCGAGATAGCGAAGGAAGCCGTTCAGAACGTCTCGGCGATAATCAAGAGGTACAAAGGTGAGGACATAAGCCGCTACGATATTCACGTCCAGTTCCTCCAGACCTACGAGGGCGTTGAGGGCGATTCAGCCAGCATAAGCGTTGCCACCGCTGTTATCTCAGCCCTTGAGGAGATTCCGATAAGGCAGGACGTGGCCATGACAGGTTCGCTCAGTGTCCGTGGCGAGGTGTTGCCGATAGGCGGTGCAACACCAAAGATAGAGGCCGCAATAGAGGCTGGCATAAAGACGGTCATAATCCCCAAGAGCAACGAGAAGGACGTCTTCCTGAGCAAGGACAAGGCCGAAAAGATCCAGATATTCCCGGTCGAGACCATCGACGAAGTCCTTGAGATAGCCCTCGAGGAGAGCGAGAAGAAGAGGGAGCTTCTCAGGAGGATCCGGGAGACCCTGCCCCTTTCCCTTTGAGACACTTTTTCTCTCAGACCTTTCTCACACGGAACACTCTTTTCATAGCCTTCCACATCTTTGGCCAGAATGCTTAAAAAATGGTGAGTCTAGGTTACCGTGGAGGTGAGAGAGTGCTCAACGTAGAGAACCTCAAGGTCGCAGTTGGAGGCAAGGAGATTCTTAAAGGTGTGAACATTTCTGTGGGTGACGGGGAGTTTCATGTAATCATGGGGCCAAACGGATCCGGAAAGTCAACGCTGGCGCTGACTATTGCGGGTCATCCGAGGTATGAAATCTTTGAAGGAAGGATAATCTTCAACGGTGAGGACATAACTGATCTTCCCCCGGACGAGAGAGCCAAAAGAGGGATAATGCTGGCCTTTCAGCACCCTGAGGAAGTTGAAGGCGTCAGGATAATGGAATTCCTCCAGCAGGTTCTTGCGGAGGTTAAGGGGATTGATCTCGCCGAGGCGTACGACATAATTGTTGAGGCCGCAAAGGGACTTTGGTTTAAAGAGGAGGATCTTATGAGGTACGTTAACGTCGGCTTCTCCGGTGGTGAGAGGAAGAGGTTTGAGATTCTCCAGGCACTTCTTCTTGAGCCGAAGCTCCTCATCCTTGACGAGCCTGACAGCGGTGTTGATGTCGACTCACTCAGTGTCATCTCAAGGAAGATAGAGGAGCTTCACGAGAATGGAACGGCGATTCTTCTGATAACCCACTATGGCAGGATACTCCAGCACCTTGACCCGAGCAGGTTCAGGGTTCATGTGATGAAGGACGGCAGAATCGTCCTTGAGCGCGGAGGAGAGTTCGTGAGGGAGATCGAGGAGAAGGGCTTCCAGAAGATTTTCGAGGAGTGTGGTTGCGATGAGTGAGATAACCATTCAGGAGGCCAAGGAGATTATAGCGCAGGAGATAGAGAACCTCGCGAGACGAAACAAAGAGCCAGAATGGATGACGCGCATAAGGTACAAAGGCTTAGAAGCCTTCGAGAAAGCACCTCACAATGACCCGGTTATTAGCAAGGATGAACTGCTGAGGTTCATAGCAAAGCCCGAGATAGAAGGCCTTCCAGAACATATAGAGAGCCTCGATGACCTCCCACCGGAAATGAAGGCACTCCTCGACAGGCTCGGCATAAGCGAGGTCGAGCAGAAGTACATCGCTGGACTTGCCGTTCAGACGGACACGGGTATAATCTACAACCAGTTCCTCCAGGAGTGGGCTAAAAAGGGCCTAATTGTTCTTCCTATGGAGGAGGCCGTGAAGAAGTACCCTGACGTTGTAAAGAGGCACTTCCTCCAGATGTTCAGCGTTAATGAGAGCAAGATGGCTGCCTACCATACAGCAGTGTGGAACGGGGGCATTTTCCTCTACGTCAAAGAGGGTCTGAAGGTTCCATTCCCGCTTCACCTGTTTTTCCTCATCCAGGAGAGCGCCCTCGCTCAGGCGCCGCACATCATAATCATCGCTGAGAGGAACACCGAGTTCCATCTTATAGAGGGCTGTACCGCACCGGTTCTGGTTAGGCACTCTCTCCACCTTGACATGACTGAGGCTTACATACACGATAGGGCAAAGGTACAGCTCACGGTCCTCCAGAACTGGCCTGAGTACGTTCACACGAGGCCGATGACACGGGCCAGAATCGGCAAGAACGCCCGTTTCATCAACACAACCGTTGGCCTCGGCACCGGCAGGAGCAATATAGCGAACCCCAAGTACTGGGTTGAGGAGAATGGTTACGTCGAGCTCAATGGGATCATTCTCGGTCAAAAGGACTGGTATGTTGATCTTGGCGGCGAGATGTACCTCCAGGGGAGGGAAGCCGCTGGAATAAATGCGAGCAAGGCAGTCATAATGGACGAGAGCACTGTCATAACAAGAGGAAAGATAGTGGCCGAAGCGCCAAGAACCAAGGGGCACATAAGCTGCGACGCCTTGCTGATGAGCGACAAAGCTGTGATGGAGACATATCCGGGCCTGGTCAGCAGGGTTGACGACGCCGAGCTGAGCCACGAAGCTGCTATAGGCAAAATCCGTGAAGAGGAGCTCTTCTACCTTATGAGCCGTGGCTTGAGCGAGGAGAAGGCTACTCAGCTCATAGTCAAGGGTTTCCTCGAGCCGATGCTCAAGGACATACCAATGGAGTTCCTCGTGGAGATACGGAAGATAATTGAACTTGCCGTCAGTGGCGGGATGTGACTGAAAATTTTCCCTTTTGTTTTCAAATTTTCCTAATTTTGATCTCTTTATTCTGGAAAACCCTCAACGAAGTATTTTTAACTAAAGTCTCGTTTTTTCTGAAGGGTGATACTATGGATCCGATGGCAAAGGCCTTTGAGGAGGCAAAGAAAAACCCGAAGATAAGGAAGAGGCTCAAAATAAAGGCGGCATTTTCGCTGCTCTTGTTCGTGATGTTCCTTGGGGTGATATTCATCACTATTGGAACTATAATCGCCAGCAAAACTGGAAGCTTCTTGGGAATGACTCAGCTGGATTTTCTCAAGCTCAGAGCCAGGTACGGCATAATAATGATGTTCCTGATTATAATCCATCTCGCGATGAACAGAAGCATAATGAAAAAGGAGCTCGAGCTCCTCTTCGGCTGAGTTCATTTTTAACTCTTATTTTTTGGCTAATTCTTCAACGAGCTCAACAGCCTTCGGAAGGGCTTCCATAACTTCCTCGGTCAGTTCCATACCTAGGTTGATTTCCTTAGCAACAATACCAATGAAGTGGATTTCAACGTTGGCAAGCCTTTCATCGAGTGCCATGAGGAGTTTGAGCCCGTCTATTGCCCCCATGAAGTGCGCACTCCTGATTTCAGCCTTCAGCTTCTCGAAAACTTCATCGCCGCTCACGTGGATTATTTCTCCCGGCTTGAACTTTTCGCTAAGTATGGCGTCGATGATTATGAGCCTTTCCTCTCCACTGTAATGGCTCTGGAGCATGAATATGTCCGTGCCAACTTCTAGAACGTTGTAACCTTTTTCCGCCAAAAGCCTGCCGACTTTCAGGCCGACGCCATCGTCCTTCATAAGTTCGTTCCCGAGGGCGAGGATTAGGGTCTCCATGAATACGCCTCCAAAGAAGAATCTGAGAGGGGAATAAAAAGATATGGCTAAAGCCTCGCCACGTGCACTGAACAGGAGATGCACGGGTCGTAGGCCCTGACGACCATCTCAGCAAGGAGCTTCAGCCTCTCAGGATCGTCGTTGTAGTGCTTCTCAGCCATCATGCGTACATGAACCTCCATCATGGCGAGATTGAAGGCTGTCGGCGTTATTATATCGGCGTAGGCTATCCTTCCGTCCTTCACTTCGAGCGCGTAGACGAGGATTCCGCGCGGTGCCTCTGTAGCGCTGACACCAGCGCCGTCTCTTATCTCAACTTCGTCCCTTGGTCTTATCGGCCATCTAGCGAGAACCTCGTCTATGAGGTCTATTGCCCTCTCGGTGAAGTAAACCAGCTCAAGGGCCTGGGCAAGGTTGTTAGCAAAGGGGTTGGTCGGCCTGAGTAAATCCTTGTGGCTCCTGTAGAGCTCTTTTGCCTTTCCGTAAAGCGTTTCCGAGTTATTGACGACGCGAGATATCGCCCCGGTCATGAAGGGCTTTTCCCGGTAGTGGCTGTGCTTGGCGAAGCTGTGCTCGACGACAAATTCTTTTATGTGCTTCTTGTAGTCCTCGCTCGGGAACTCGTTGCCGTCGCTGGCCTTGAGGTAGTCGCCGTATATTCCGTAAACGTCGTTCCTGGGCTTAACTGCAAGGTGGGTTATCGGTCCTTCAACCTCCCCGTACTGCTCCAGCTTGGTGAACAGCTCGAAGGTATACTCTGCAAGTGGGAGGGCTTCCTGGAGTCTCTTCTTCATCTTCTCCAGCGTAGCCTTGTCGGGAAGCTTGCCGAAGCCGCCGAGAACGGCATTCTCCTGGTGTATCGCCCTGCTTCCAAGCTCGTCCATCATCCATGAGCCGAGGTTCTTGAGTTCCAGTGCTATTCCCAGCTCTCTCTTGTACTCGTCCACCATCTTGAGCGGGTTTGAATAGCCGAGGTAATCCGGCAGGACGAGTAGGTAAAGGTGAAGTGCGTGGCTCTCTATCATGTCGCCTATGTAGAGGACCTCACGTAAGGCCTGGATTTCATCCCTCGGGGTAAAACCAATGGCCTTCTCGGCGGCCTCAAGGGCTGTGAGCTTGTGGGCTGCTGAACAGAAGGAGCATATGCGCGGATAAACCGCGAGGGCCTCTTCGAGCTTCTTCCCTATGGTTATGGCCTCGAAGAACCTAGGTCCCTCTATGATGTTGAGCCTGACTTCCTTAACCCCGTCGTCGCCGACGACTATCTCCACACCGCCCTTCCCTTCAACACGCGCTATGTGGTCAACAGTGATTGGGAGGTAGAGGTTCTTCATTCTTTCACCTCCTCCTGGAAGACCGCCTCAACCATCTCTTCGAGCTTCGGGTTGTGGGCGTTGAATATCTTCATGCGCTCAAGTATCTCTTCCTTGGTGAGGCCCTTTTCCCTGAAAGTCTTGGCGAGTGAGTCAAACCATGCCACATCGTAGCCTATCGCTCCGCGGCAGCCGATACAGGCGACGTTGAATCCTGGACAGCGAGCATCGCAGCCGGCTCTCGTTATTGGGCCGAGGCACGGCTCACCCTTCTCGATAAGTATGCAGGAGTTTCCTTTTAGTCTGCACTCAACGCAGACCGGGTAGTCGATGTCCTCCGGCCATGAACCCACGAGGAAGGTGCCTATTGCGTAGAGGAAGTCCCTCTTTTCCGGCGGACAGCCGTAGAGCCTGTAGTCAACCTTGATGTACTCCTCGACGGGCTTTGCCGGCTTCGGCTGGAACTTGACTTTCCCATCGCCGTAGACGGTCTTCCACAGCTCTTCAAGGCTCTTGTTCTTTTCCCAGCTCTGCACACCGCCCTGGGTGGCGCAGGCACCAACGGCAACCACTATCTTCGCATTCTCGCGTATCTTCCTGACCAGCTCGGCTTCCTCCTCAGTGGAGACGCTTCCCTCGATGAACGCTATGTCAACCGGCGCCTCCTCATGGCTGTCGCGCTCGATCATGTACCAGCAGACGATTTCAGCATTTGGAATGAGCTGGAGTATCTCGTCCATCATGGCGAACTGAAGCTGACAGCCGTAGCATGAGGTGAGGGCGTAAAATCCGATCCTGACCTTCTTCTCCATCTCCACCACCTCAGTCCAACAGTCCCGGCGTTGATACTATGTCGAAGTACGTGAAGACCGGGCCGTCCTTACAGATGTACTTCCAGCTCGTGCTCGTTCCAACGTTGCAGTGGCCGCACTTGCCGATTCCGCACTTCATCTTCCTCTCCAGCGTGACGAATATGTTCTCTGGTCTGTAGCCGTAGTTGATGAGAGACTCAAAGACTGCCTTGTACATTCTCGGCGGACCGCAGATGGCAACTGCTGTTTTCTTCGGGTTGGTGTTGGCTTCAACGATGAAGTTCTGGGGCCTTCCGTGCCTACCTGGCCAGTCGGGGTCGCGCGTAACGCTCTGGATTATCTTAACGTTCTCCGCCTCGGCCAGATCCTTCATGGCCTCAAGCTCCTTATAGAACAGGAGATCCTTTCCATAGCGGGCAGTGTTGATGAAGGTTATGTTGCCGTACTTCCAGCGGTTGTCCATGGCATAAAGGAAGACGCTCCTGAGCGGGGCGGTTCCAAGGCCTGCCGCTATGAGGAGAAGGTCCATTCCTTCCCACTCGTCAACGGGGAAGCCGTTGCCGTAGGGACCCCTCACCAGGACGGTGTCTCCGGGCTTGAGTCTGTGGACGACCGTGGTGACCCTTCCAGCTTTCCTGATGCACAGCTCGAAGAATCCCTTTCTCATGGCCGATGAACAGATGCTTATCGGAACTTCACCGACTCCAGGTATGGTCAGCTGAACGAACTGTCCGGGCTTGAATGTCCACTTCTCGGCAAGCTCTGGATCCTCAAACCTGAAGAGGAACAGCTTCTCCTTTTCGGTGAGCTGGTAGACCTTGAGCACCTTGACCTTGTGGAGTGCATAGGGGTTGTCGTTGGGCATCATAATTTCCTTCGGAAGGGCAAGGCTCTCACTCATATGTCTTCACCCCTTATCTCGGCCGCGTACGCGAATCCCCTCTTCGGTATCTCCTCGCTTATCTCGGGCGGGCAGGACTTCTCCTCAAGTCCCATAATCGTGCGCAGGTTCTTCACGAAGCTTATCCCGGCCGGGCAGAAGTAGGTGCACCTTCCGCAGCCGACACAGTAGCTTATGCCGAGCTTTTCGTTGTAGGAGTTCTTACAGAGGTAGCGGTTCATGAAGCGACTCCTCTTGGTCGGCCTGAAGTTGTGGTTTCCTGCAACGAGACCGTGGCTTCTGAGCTGGCAGGAATCCCAGCGCCTCTCGCGGTAACCAGTGGTTCCGTCGAGGTTGACTATGTCCTGGACCTCATAACAGCGGCACGTCGGGCAGGTGGTGTTGCAGTTGCCACAGGCGAGACATATAGCGGCTTGTTCGTCCCACATCGGGTGCTCCATCTCAAGCTCAAGGAGATACCTGAGGTTGCTCCAGTCCTCGTGGTACTTGAAGGCCTTTGAGCGCTTGTTCTCGAACTCCCTGAAGTTGCAGATGTCCTCCGTGGTGACTTCCTCGAAGAGCTTGATGTTCTTGTCCACTATGCGGTGCCCGGTAGGGGTTCCAACGCGGACGAGCCAGCCGTCCGGGAGCTCGTGTAGGAAAAGGTCGAATCCGTCGTCGGCGAAGTCGGTCTCCCTGAGGTTGCAGAAGCAGTACTCATCGGGCATACAGCTGATGCCAATGATTATACCCTTCTCCCTGCGGACCTTGTAGTACTTGTCAGGGAACTCGTCGAGGTATATCGTGTCCATTATCTTGAGGCCGAAGATGTCGCAGGCATGCAGGCCGAAGAGAACGAAAGGTTCGACGTTCTCGATGACTTCCTTGTACTCGGCGCTCTTGAGGTTAAACTCGAAGAGCTTCTCTCTCGGCAGGAAGAAGAACTTCTTCGGCGGCATTATCGTCCTGTTGTAGTGGAACTCGACCTTCCTGACGTCGTCTATTTCCCGAAAGTCGTAGAACTTCTCGGATATCTTTACCGGGGCGTAGAGCTTGCCCCACTCCTTGAGCTTTTCAAGGAAGGTGTAGGTGTTCTCCTTTGGGAGCTTAACGTATCTCAACCCAACCACCTCCGGGTGAACATAAATATACACGTGTTCATATTTATCCCCTCAATTAACCCTCCGGCGGGGGATAAAAAAGCGTTTTTAAATCCGAAAATTCTAAACCAAAGGTTAAAATGAATTTGTTTAGCTTAAAGCGGCAGAAATAAACAAAAATGTTATGTACACCAGTCCTCGCTTTGGTTGGCTTGGAAACATAAAAGAGTAATATAGCAGTTTTTCACGCATTAAGGGCCTATCATCGGCTTATGTAGTTTTTAGAGCTATAATAAACATTTAGTTGAAAAAAGAACGTTCAAAAAACGTTTTTAAGTATTCGCCTTTCAGAGGATAATGAACATGTTTGGACTGTCAAATGGAGGTGGAGTACATGGCACATGATGGTTCTCCAGTGCTGTATAATGTTCATGAGGCCGTGGATGTGTGTTCAAACGTTGGCTGCGTTAAGACCAAGGCCACTCCATCAAGGCTGCTCTTTGCGGGTTTCATGGCTGGTGCATACATAGCCTTTGGATTCATTTTTGCCATAGTCGCTAGTGCAAGCTTCCATCCAGAGCTGGGCACTTTCCCAAACCTATCTCTCTTCAAACTGCTTCTGGGTGCAGTTTTCCCAGTCGGTCTCATAGCCGTCCTTCTTGGCGGTGCGGACCTCTGGACAGGCAACGCCCATATAGTAACACTTTCGAAAATGACGGGCAGGGCGAGCGTTAAGGATGTGCTCTACAACTGGATCGGCAGCTACACCGGCAATTTCATAGGCTCGGTCTTCTTGGCATTCTTGGCAGTTTACGGAACGGGGCTCATGGCAGGTGGTTTGTTCAAGGACGTTCTGATAGGCGTCGGCAACTACAAGGTGGCGCTCACCCCATGGAAGGCCCTCTGGCTGGGAATAGGCTGTAACTGGCTTGTGAACGTGGCGATATGGCTCTACATTCGCGCCAAAGACACTGCCGGGAAGGTAATCGTAACCTGGTTCCCGATCTTCGCCTTCGTTGCCATAGGTTTTGAGCACAGCATAGCCAACATGTGGGCCATAAGCGCCAGCATATTTGCCTCGGACGGTGCGATAAGCTGGGTCCAGTTCTTCCACAACATAATCCCAGTCACGATAGGAAATGCCATCGGGGGCTTCCTCTTTGTGGGCTTCTACCACTGGTACCTCGCTGACGGTAGAAATGCCATTAAAGAGCTGATTGACTTTGTCGAGGTGCTGGCACTCTTCGTCTTTATCATGGTGCTTATCCCAGCGGGAATAGCCTACGCCCTCAGCGGTCTCGGAAACATTGCCACATGGCTTGTGCCACTCCTCATAAGTGTCTATGGGGTTGTGATGACGTATTTAGTAAGAAGGGCGCTGTGAAGGTTCAAAATGAAGATGGGGCGGTGGTGCGGATGGAGGAGTTCAAGATTGGCCTGTGCCCATACTGTGGGATGGGGTGCAGGTTTTACATAAAGACTCTTAACGGGCAGCCCATAGGAATAGAGCCGTATCCCGGTGGTGTTAATGAAGGAAAGCTCTGTCCAAAGGGTGTCGCCGCCGTTGACTTCCTCAGACACAAAGATAGGCTGAAAAAGCCGCTCAAGAGAACTGAAAACGGCTTCGTCGAGATAAGCTGGGAACAGGCGATAAAGGAGATCGCTGAAAAGCTTCTGGAGATACGCGAGAAGTACGGGTCGGATACGTTAGGCTTCTTCTCAAGTGCCCGTTGTTCCAACGAGGAGAACTACCTCCTGCAGAAAATAGCTCGCCTTCTGGGCACCAACAACGTCGACCACTGCGCGAGGCTCTGTCACGCCTCAACGGTCGTCGGTCTTGCTCAGACGGTTGGCGCTGCCGCTCAGAGCGGCTCCTACACGGACATACCCAAGGCAAAGGTACTCCTGATATGGGGATACAACCCGTCAGAAACCCACCCAGTTCTCATGCGCTACATCCTCCGCGCGAGGGACAACGGGGCCAAGATAATCGTCGTAGATCCGAGGAAGACGAGGACTGTCTGGTTCGCCGATATGCATCTCCAGCTTAAGCCTGGAACGGACATAGTCCTAGCCAACGCCATGATGCACGTCATCATTGAGGAAAGGCTCTATGACAGGGAGTTCATCATGAACCGGACGAAGGGTTTTGAGAAGCTCATGGCGGTTGTCCAGAAGTATACACCAGAATACGCCGAGGAAATAACCGGTGTTCCCGCCAAGCTCATCAGAGAAGCCGCTATAACCTTTGCTACTGCTGGACGGGGCATCGTGATGTGGGCAATGGGACTGACGCAGCACGTTACTGGGGCGGCCAACGTTAAGGCCCTCGCCGATCTGGCTCTGATCTGTGGCTACGTCGGAAGAGAAGGAACCGGCCTCTTCCCGATGCGCGGTCAGAACAACGTTCAGGGAGCCTGCGACATGGCGGCCCTGCCAAACGTCTTTCCCGGCTATCAGAAGGTAACCGACGACGAGAAGAGAAAGCGAGTGGCGGAAATTTGGGGCGTTGAAGATCTGCCCTCGAAGCCCGGCCTTACAATTCCAGAGATGATTGATGCGGCTGCTAAAGGCGAGTTGAAGGCACTCTACATAATGGGCGAGAATCCGGTCATGAGCGATCCGAACACGGAGCACGTTATCGAGGCTCTCAAGAACCTCGAACTTCTCGTTGTTCAGGATATATTCCTCACCGAAACGGCCGAGCTGGCTCACTACGTGCTCCCAGCAGCTGCATACGCCGAGAAGGAAGGGTCATTCACCGCGAGCGAGAGGCGCGTCCAGTGGAACTTCAAGGCGATTGAGCCGCCAGGAGAAGCCAAACCGGACTGGGAGATACTGACGATGCTTGGAAAGGCTCTCGGCCTGCCAAAGTTCGACTACTCAGACGTTGAAGATATTACGAGAGAGATAACCCTCGTTGCTCCGCAGTACCGTGGGATAACCCCCGAAAGGCTCAAGCGTGAGGTTATGGGTGTGCAGTGGCCGTGCCCGAGCGAGGATCATCCTGGAACGCCGAGGCTGCACGTCGAGCGCTTCGCCACCCCCGACGGAAAGGCCAACATAATCCCTGTAGAGTTCAAGCCACCCGCAGAAGAGCCCGATGAGGAGTACCCATTCATACTGACGACATTCCGCATCGTCGGCCAGTACCACACACTCACGATGAGCAACAGGAGTGAAAGCCTGAAGAAGCGCTGGTCCAGCCCGTACGCCCAGATAAGTCCGAAAGATGCAAAGAAGCTGGGTATACAGGATGGTGAAATGATAAGGATAGTTACGAGACGTGGAAGCTACACCTGCAGGGCGGTCGTTACTGAAGATGTCTCGGAAGGAGTGATCGCAGTTCCGTGGCACTGGGGGGCCAACATACTCACGAACGATGTCCTCGATCCAGAGGCGAAGATTCCCGAGCTGAAGGTGGCCGCCTGTAAGGTGGAGAAGATCGGGGGGTGCTGAAGATGGAGAAAAAGCTGTTCATAAACCTCGGGCGTTGCATTGCCTGCCGCGCCTGCGAGGTGGCCTGTGAGAAAGAGCACGGAATTTCATTCATCACGGTCTATGAGTTCAGGGACATAGCGGTTCCCCTCAACTGCCGCCACTGTGAGAAGGCTCCGTGTATCGAAGTCTGCCCGACGAAGGCCATCTATCGCGACGAAGATGGCGCAGTTGTGATAGACGGGTCCAAGTGTATCGGCTGCTACATGTGTTCAGCTGTCTGCCCCTACGCGATTCCGATAGTTGACCCGATAAAGGAGCTGGCTGTGAAGTGCGACCTATGTGCCGAAAGAAGGAAGGAGGGCAAAGGTCCGTTCTGCGCTGCGGTCTGCCCCACCGATGCGATAATCTACGCCGACCTCAACGAGCTGATGGAGGAGAAGAGGAGGCGCAAGGCTGAGCACATCGTCGAAGCCCAGAGGAAGGCAGTCGAAACGCTTGCCTACTTCGGGTGATGGCGGTGCTGAAAGTGGAGCTCTGTGTGGGGTGCGGGGTCTGTGCAAAGACCTGCCCCCACTCGGCCATTTCAGTTTTTGAAGATGATGTGAGGAGGATAGTCTTTGACACAGAGAAATGCGAAGAATGCTCCTTTGAGTGCAACGAAGCCTGCCCAACGGGGGCGCTGGAAGGGAAGCCAGACAAAGGGGAGCTGGTCTTTGAGTTTGCCTACTGTGCCATCTGCGGGAAAAGGCTCAACGTCGTGAAGGAGGAAGCCGAGTATCTTGCAAAAAAGCTGATTGAGCTGGGTGAAAACCCAGAGATTGCCTTTCTCTGTGATGACTGCAAGAGGAAAAGGCTGTTTGGTGTTGCCAACAAATATGAAGCTTACTTGGGGTGATGATTATGAGCGGGATGAGGTTTGCGTTCCTGTGTAGGGAAAGACCAGAACCAACTGGGAAGAAGATAGCCGTTATCGGAGCCGGACCGGCAGGTTTGGCGGCAACTGGCTACCTTGTCTGTCAGGGTCATGAGGTTCATGTTTACGACAAGTTGCCGGAGCCTGGAGGATTAATGCTATTTGGCATACCAGAGTTCAGGATTCCAATATACCGCGTTAGAGAAGGCTATGAAGAATTAGAAAGGGTCTACAATGTCAAGTTCTTCACCAGAACCAAAGTGTACTTCGGGAATCTGGAAGGAGAATCAGGAGACGAGTTCGTTGAGAACAGGGTAGACTTCAAGGAACTCGTGGAGAAGTATGATGCGGTACTAATAGCAACAGGAACGTGGAAGTGCTGGATTCCAAACATGGAGGGAGCGGAGCTTGAGGGTGTCTTCCCAGCCCTTGAGTATCTCTTTAGAATAAAGAGCGCCAAGCTCGGCCACATGGATTGGAGCAAGGTCACACCAGTGGAGGGCAAGAAAGTGTTGGTCGTCGGTGCCGGCCACACAGCCGTCGATGCCGCCTTGGAGAGCGTTCTCCTCGGAGCGGATAAGGTGTACCTCAGTTACCGCAGGACGATAAGGGAGGCTCCTGCCGGGGCCTACGAGATTAACCTCCTCCAGCAGAGGGGTGTGAAGTGGCTGGAGAGGACGATGCCGGTCAGGATAATAGGTGAGAACGGAAAGGTCAGAGCTGTGGAGCTGGTGAAGACCAAGCTCAGTGAACCCGACGAGAGCGGTAGGAGGAGGCCCGTTCCAATAGAAGGTTCGAACTTCCAGATAGACGTGGATTATGTCATCTTCGCCGTCGGTCAGAGCCCCACTCCACCCTTCGCGGAAGAAATCGGTATAGCCGTCGATAGGAAGGGCAGGATCGTAGTTGATAACAGGCACATGACAAGCAGGGAAGGTGTTTTCGCCGCCGGAGACGTCGTTTTAGGCCCGTCAAAGGTTGGTAAGGCTGTTAAGGATGGCCTGTATGCTGCTGAGGCCATGCACATGTGGCTGATGGGGAGGTGATTGGAATGACGAGAAGAATCCTTCACGTTGATTACAGCCTGTGTATTGGCTGTGAGACGTGTGAGGCAGTCTGTGACTTCCTCCATGGCGGCAAGCCCAACATAAGGATTTACTACACTGTCACCGGACTTCCGATTCCGATAAACTGCCGTCACTGCGAGAGGGCACCCTGTATGGACGTCTGTCCTGCGGGAGCGATTTACCGCGACAGCGACGGAGCCGTCATAATAAACCCTGACAAGTGCATAGGCTGCTACATGTGTCTCGCCGTCTGTCCCTTCGGCGTGCCAAGCTTTGACGTCAAGGTAAAAGCAATGACTAAGTGTGACATGTGTGCCGACAGGAGAAGGCTTGGCATGGGGCCTGCCTGTGCTGAGATGTGTCCGGCAGAGGCAATATTCTTTGGAAAGCCCGAAGAGGTAGAGGACAGGATAAGGCGCAGGACGGCTGAGAAGATAGCCCGGGAGAGAATTTCCTCTGTGAGTATGGAGGGTGTCGGGAGGATACTTTAGTTGTCTCCTGGTTGACTCTTTTTAATTTGTTTTTGTCAGATTATATGCTCCTAAGTACGTCCTGAAAGTCTCTTCATGTTAAATTAAAATATTTTAGTTTATACAAAAAAGAAAACAAATTCGTATGTAATAATTTCCGTAATATTTTTATACTTTTGTTTACCCTTTTAGTTAAGATGACTGGAATTTCATAGAACGTCTTGTTAAAAACTATTGGTTGTACATTTCTTGTTGTAAAAAGGTTTTTATTCTACCCAAAATAGCTACAAATGAACACATTTGGAGGGATGTACAATGTTGTGGGAGTCCCAGATCCCCATAAATCAGGTGTTTGAACTTCGCTGCAGGTCCATAACTTACTTCGGTGTTGGTGCCATTAACAAGTTCTACGACATAGCTAAGGACCTTAAGGAAAATCGCGGCATAACCAGGGTCATTCTCGTCACTGGAAAGAGCTCATACAAGAAGTGCGGTGCTTGGGACGTTGTCAAGCCCGCCCTGGAGGAGTACGGCATTGAGTACGTTCACTACGACAAGGTCGGCCCGAACCCGACCGTTGATATGATCGATGAGGCCACTCAGCTCGGTAAAGAGTTCGGAGCCCAGGCCGTTATTGGCATTGGTGGCGGAAGTCCAATAGACAGCGCCAAGAGCGTTGCGATTCTGCTGGAGTACACCGACAAGACTGCCAGGGACCTTTACGAGCTTAAGTTCACCCCAACGAAGGCCAAGCCCATCATAGCCGTGAACACGACCCACGGAACTGGAACTGAAGTTGACAGGTTCGCAGTGGCTTCGATTCCCGAAAAGGAGTACAAGCCGGCCATAGCCTACGACTGTATCTACCCGCTCTACTCGATTGATGACCCTGCCCTCATGACCAAGCTTCCAGCCGACCAGACTCGTTACGTAACCATTGATGCGCTCAACCACATCACCGAGGCCGCCACCACTAAGGTCGCCAGCCCGTACTCGATACTCCTCGCCCAGGAGACCGCCAGGTTGATATTTGACTACCTCCCGGAGGCCCTGTCCCACCCGGACAACTTGCAGGCTAGGTACTACCTGCTCTACGCCTCCGCGATAGCGGGCATATCCTTCGACAACGGCCTGCTCCACTTCACCCACGCTCTCGAGCACCCGCTCAGCGCCGTAAAGCCAGACCTTCCACACGGACTTGGCCTCGCCATGCTCCTGCCGGCAGTTATCAAGCACATCTACCCGGCCACCGCCAGGATACTCGCCGAAGTCTACAGGCCGCTCGTCCCGGAGGCCAAGGGAGTTCCAGGAGAGGCGGAGCTCGTCGCAAAGAAGGTTGAGGAGTGGCTCTTCAACATTGGAATCACTGAGAAGCTCACTGACGTTGGCTTCACTGAGGAGGACGTTGACAAGCTCACCGAACTCGCCATGACCACCCCGAGCCTCGACCTGTTGCTCTCACTTGCCCCAATCGAGGCTACCAGGGAGACCGTCGCGGCCATCTACCGCGACTCGCTCTACCCGCTCAGCAAGTGAAGTATCTGCTTCATCTCCATCTTTTCAATTTTGAGTTCTCTTGGTCATTGTAGTCTTTCGTGTTCTCACAAACAATGATGCCGTTTTAGTTATTGACAAAGGTTTCTAATCCTGAACTGCGCATGAAATCACAAGCACGAGCAAGAACGGGGCCCTTCTTGGAATTACTAAGCTTGACGTCCCCGCTGGGGCAAAATACGGTATTGCTATGTTCTCTCCTAGTTTTAAGGTTGGGGATTAATAGGACTTCTCAACGCGCTTAGATCGTCAAGTGAAGGGCATCTCACTCTCCCCTCGCCTTTGCATCAAGGCGGAGGTAAATAAACAACATAAGCATAAATAGGGTTATGTAGTAGCTCGCCTCGAAGGGAACCACTCCCATAAGTCCCAATGTGTATATGAGCGTGAGGATAAGAACGACGACGAGTAGCAGACGATAAAACGTCTTTCTCTCCATGATATCACCAAAAAAACGTTGGAGGAATGGTTTTTAATCTTTGCCAAGGGAAAAAGAAGGAAAGGCTCAGCCAGATGCCGAACAAGCCGCGCTGCAAACGAGTGGCTGTGGCTGATAGTTGAAGAGCTCCGGGTGCAGGAACTCGGCTATCTCCTCGAGGCCGTAGACTATTCTTGGACCAGGTCTTGAGACGAGATTGTCGTCGCTGATTGTGTAGACCCTACCGTTCTTCACTGCGTCAGTGTTGGCAAGCTCGGTGTTGCACAGATCCTCGGCAGTTATACCTGCATGGGCTGAAAGAATTATTATCTCAGGGTTTCTCTCAAGCACCTGCTCAAGGCTGACCTGGGCCCAACCGCTCATGTCAGAGAAGATGTTCTCTCCACCGGCGAGCTTTATGAGGTCGTCCTGGAAGGTGCCACTGCCCGGAACATAGAGCGGGTTCCACCAGGTTATGAAGAGCACCTTAGGTTTCTCCTGCCCGTTGACCATTGAGGTGATATAGCTCACCTTCGCCTGCATGTCGGCAACTACCGCCCTCGCCCCCTCCTCACGGTTGGTTATCTCTCCAAGCATCTCTATCGCCATGTAGATGTCGCTGATGTTCTTTGGATCCACTATGACGACGGGGGCTATCTTTTCGAGGTCGCTCAGGATTGGCATCGAGAAGCTGTCCGCAAGGATGAGGTCCGGGTTGAGGGATGCTATAATCTCAAGGTTTGCGTACTGGCCATAGCCACCTACACTTGTGATGTTCTTGACGACTGGTGGGAAGTCATCGTAGTCTGTAACTCCAACCACCTTATCACCTGCTCCGATGTAGAATAGGCTTTCTGTAATGCTCGGTGCAAGGGAGACTATTCTCATCGGCTCGCTCTCGATAGTAACCTGCCTGCCGGCAAAGTCCGTAACTGTAAGTGGGTATGCCGTCTCGAATGCTTTCGGGTGAAGGAGCTTGGCGAGGGTTTCCAGGCCCCTAACAACCCTTGGGCTCGGATGAATAAGGTCGTTCTCGTTCTCGATCACGAAGACCTTTCCTTCCTTGGCTGCCTTCGTGTTGGCAAGCTCGCTGTTGTAGACATCCTGGACAGTCATGCCGCAGTGGGGAGTAAGTATTATCACGTCAGGGTCCCTCTCGATGACCTGCTCGATGCTGATGGTCGGCCAGCCTTCAGCGTCTGCGAAGATGTTTTCTCCCCCTGCAAGGTTTATGATGTCGCTGATGAAAGTGCCGCCGCCAGCAGTCATAAGCGGGTTGTTCCAAACAACGTAGAAGACCTTAAGCTTGGGTTCATCCTTAACCGCCGAGCTGATGGCGTCTATCCCTGCCTGGAATTCTGCCATTGCGGAAGCGGCGACATCTTCTTTATTAAATACCTTTCCAAGGAGTTCAAGAGCCTTCGGTATGTCATCCAGACCGTGGGGATCAACGATCACAACTGGGGCTATCTTTTCGAGGTCGCTCAGGATTGGCATCGAGAAGCTGTCCGCAAGGATGAGATCCGGCTTGAGTGAAGCTATGATTTCGAGGTTCGCGTACTGACCGTATCCGCCAATTCTGGTTACGTTCGCAACCTCCGACGGGAAGTCATCGTAGTCTGTAACGCCGACTACCCTGTCGAAGAGACCGAGATAGTAGAGGTCTTCTGTTATGCTGGGCGCGAGGGTAACGACTTTCATTGGCTCCTTCTCGATTGTTACTTCTCTGTCTGCAAAGTCAGTTATAGTAATTGGATAGTAGGGCTTCTCTGTTGCAGTCGTGGTCGTTTCACTCGGGCTCGAGCCCGGAGTGGTCGTTGGGCTGGGGCTTGGGCTTGACGTTTCGCTTGAGGTGGTACTCGGCACGGTCGGAGTGGTGGTTGACCCGTTTGAGCTTATACAGCCGGCCGCTATGACTGCCCCGAGCATTAGGAACATGAGCAAGACGGCGGTCTTTTTCATTGCCATCACCTGGATTATTTGTCCATTAGTGGTTGGGCTAGAGGTATATAAGTTTGTTGGATATTTTGGCCATCTGTGAAAGATCTAAAAAGAAAAGGAACCCTCACTGCTTTCTCATCACGAGGAACGTCAGAATAACTGCTCCAAGAAGCAAAATGCCCACGAGTCCAAGGCCCCATAGGGGTATCTCCCTGGAGTCCTCCGTTGTGGTTGTGAGCGGCGTAGCGTTGTGCATCGTCGTCGGGGTGACCTTGGGGGTTGTCGTCTTTGGGCTTTCCGTGGTCGTGTCGATGGTAATAGTGGTCATGGTCGTCGTGGCTGCTGTTGCCTCTTCAGCTGGCGTCAGTTTTGACGCCTGCAGGATCACCCAACGGAGCAGGTTGGTGACGAATTGCTGACCGTCGAAGAGGTAGGAACCGTAGCGGTTTATCCATATTGGCACAGGGCTTCCGTAGGGGCTCTCGGCACTGACTATGAGCAGGCTTTCAGCGCCGTTAGGAAGCTCCACGAACTCGACCGCAAGGAGGGTGAACAGTCCCTTCTCCCAGGTTCTGTAGGCCATTGGCTCGGGGGCGTAGTTGTCCTCTATCATACCGTTGCCGCTCGTTGTGATGATTCTGTAAACTCCCTCCGGGATTTCTCCAGCCATAAGGGGGTGCCACTTGCCGTTCTCGTCTGTCCACGCTAGGACACCAGGCTCATGGAAGAGAACCTTGCCAACCTCCGACTGATAGCCTTGATTGAGTATTGATGCATCAGGTGTTTGAAGGTCAACTCTGACGTAACCGGCCACGTAGACGCTCTTTCCGGCGTTGCTGAACGTGTCGGTAGCGGTTGCATAGTCTATCCTAAGTCTGACGTTCGGGATGGCTGAGAGGAGTTTGTTGACGTTGTCTTGGGTGTAGGCCCCATCTTTGATGTCTGAGTCGCCAGCCACCCAGAGGACTTTCCCTCCCTCGGAGAACCACTTTACTATTGCGTCTATTTCTTCCGGGAGAAGTTCTTCTCTGAGCTGGCCGATTATCAGTATGTCGACGTCTTTCAGGGCTTCATAGGTTATAGTGTAACCTAGCCGTCTAACGTTTGCTTTCTCCAGTTCTGAATCGTAGCCAAAGTACGCCCAGTCGTACCATGAAAGAGTGGGGATAATTCCCTCTGCAACAACATTACCTGTCATAGGGTCAATTATCGGAGTTACCAGTGCAACAGTTCCCTCGTTATGGGATACGTCAACGGCTATCATTGTTGCCCCGGCGTGCTCAGAAAATACCCCAATGAGAATCAGAATCATAAATAATAACGTCCTTTTCACGGCCCTTCCCCCGTTAAGTAATCGGCATCTCACATAGTTGGACACCTAATGATAAAACGTTTTCCCCACCTCTAAAGAGAATAGTGTGAAACGGACTACTCTCTCCCTTTGCCGATCCGGAAAATGTCCACTCTGGTAATGATTCCTTTTATTCTACCCTCTCTGTCCTGAACAAGGACGGCCGGATGCTCCTCGAGGAGATACTTTACGACCTCCAGATCTTCATCCTCGTTCACTATCGGAAACGGCTCCTCCATGACCTCCATGACCTTTCTGTCGTAAATATCCTCATACTCAAGGCTCTGCCTCACAAGGGTTCGCTCCGTGATAGAGCCAACAACCTTGTTGCCGGCTATGACCGGAATTTGCGAGATGTTGTGATCGTTCATAATTCGGATAACGTTTTCAACGCTCTCGTAAGGCTTGACGGAGATAACTGGGGAAGACATCACGTCTTTGGCCCTTAGCTGGGCCTTTTTACACTCAAGAAGGGCCTGAAGAATTCGATTGAAAGTTGACAGTCTGGGATCGACCTTTCCCGCCTCGAGCTTGGCGATATAGGCCTGAGTCACGCCAGCCTTTTCAGCGAGTTCTTCCTGGGTTATCCCGAGCTCCTTTCGAATTCGCCGTATTTCCTTTGGATCGATGGGACGGGGTATTATCACCACAAATAACCACCAGTTATTAATCCCAGTCTGGGAGGTTATAAGCTTTGTCCAGAAGTGTGTTTGACGGTTCAGAAAGGCGTTGAAATGCTGTGGGCCGGGCACAGAGGCCCGCGTTCATTCCCTCGCGCGGGTGGATGCTCCCGGCCCTGTGGGCTCGGCGTGAGCACAACCCCATCACCCAGCCCGATACGTCTGGGGTGCGGGTTCGTCCGAGCCCCACGAGGGTACAATTGTACCCTCGCTGTCGGCGATATCCCCTATGCTTCAGGGCTTAAAACCTTGGCGGTTCAGGCAGTGGATATAAGTATGACTCCAAGCACAGCCAGAATGAGACCCTCCAGTATCTTCTTGTTGGGAGGCTCCTTCAGGAGCAAAATTGCCATAGCAGAGGCTATTATTGGATTTATCGCTGATACTGGCGCCGCTATCTGAGAACCCACGAGGTTGACCGAATAGACGAAGAAGTACTGCCCGAGCATGAGCCCGCTGATGGCGGCGCCTATAAGGACAATGGCCTCTTTCTGGGTTATTTCCCTGAGCTCTTTTCCATATCTCGGCAGGAAGAGGGAAATACCTATTGCCGCGAACACCATCCTTATTCCTGCCAGAGGAAGAACGTCTATACTCTGGGTGAGCCAGTCCATGGTCAGTATCGCGAAACTCCATGAAACGGGTGCGAGAAGGGCGAAGACAAATCCTCTGGGGTTTATGTGCTCCTCTTCCTCTGCCTTCCTGACGACGATTATGGCCACAACAACGAGTATGGCGCCGACGATGACCTGTGGGCTTATCTTTCTTCCGAGGAAGAGGGAGGCCCAGAGTATCGTCCAAAGGGGATAGGTTGAGGTTATGGGCACCGTCCTTGAAACACCCATGAGCTTGAGGGCGTTGAAGTAGAAGTAGTCACCTACGACAAAGCCAAACTGTGCCGAGACGAATGCCACCAGAAGGAGCTCTGGCGGAAGCACGACTATTTGAGAAAAAGTGCCGTTGATGAGAAAGATAACCGCGAACATTATAGAAACGGCATAGAGGCGGAAGATGTTCACCGCCACGGGACTTTTGTTTCTCATACCCACCTTTATTAGTATCGTCGATGCCGCCCATGAGAATGCAGAGGTGATGGCAGCTAGAACTCCAAGGATCAGCGTGTTCATGTGTACATCGAATATCTTTCAGCTTAAAAACTTAGTGTTTCGATTGATGATGAAAAGTGGGTGAGTTGCTAAGGGTTATAAGGGTATGCGACTCCAGTAGTCCAGATGATGACCTCGGCAGAACTGACGTCAGGATGATGACGATCTTGAGTGCTGAAAAGAAAAAGAAATCAACGGATGATAACGTTGAGCCTGCGGAGGGCCATTCCAATTCCGTATTCCCTTGAGACCTCTTTTATGATTCTGTTTACAGTCTCCGCGATGTCCTGGCGTATCTTCTCGTCTGAAACGCCGGAGAACGATCCAAAGAGTCCTCCAACGTTCTCCCTCAGGAAGCTGGCCTCGATGTCGACGTAGATTACTGAACCCTTGACTTCGTGGTTCATCTTGAGCCACTTGAAGGTGACTCTTGGAACGAGCTTAAGCTCCGTGTGTATTCTGCTTTTCAGGGTCTCCACGGCAGGCTCTATGCGGCCCTTAAGCATGGTCTCCTCGGCTTCCTTCTTCTTCTCCTCAGTGAGTACAGCAAGCTCATCTATTCCGGCCTGCTTGAGGAGCTGCTCAACCTCCTTCTCGAGGAGCTTCTTCTTGGCGAGGACCTCTGCGGCCTTGCCCGAGGTTGCGACAGCGATAGCTCCAGTGGCTGCCTTGGGTGTGATCGCTGGGGCGATAATCTCCACGTCGATGTTGTGGACGGTGATATAGCGGTTTATGCTCCTGCTCAGCTCCCTCGCATGCCTCGTGAGAACGTCATTCACTATCCTCTCGACTGCATCCTTTGAGGTTCCCGTCTCAGCAACCATCGAGAGGTTTATCTCGAACTCTCTCCTTCCTTTGACATCGAAGTATGCCTTCGTGACCTTTATTCCGGCGCTCTCGATTTCGGTTATGACGGTTCTGGCGTATGCGCTGAAGTAGGGCCAGACGTCCTCCAGGGCGGACAGGGAAATCTTCCCGTCCTTTGTGACGTTGGCAGTCTTCTTTTTGTCTTTGTCAACGATCTCCTGCGGTTTGACCTCCTGACCGTCGATGACTATGCTAACGTCCCTGATTATCGGCTTGACCTCAGCCTCTCTGAGAAGAACTGGTGCGTATTTGCTGACCGCGTGGAGCATCCTCTTCTCTGCTATCTCGATGTCCCTAGCGCTCCCAGCGGAGGAGCCGTAGATGTGGACATTGAGGTAAACGACACCCTCCCCAACATTTGCGTCAAACTCTATCCTGCTGATCCTTAGACCTTTTATCCTCTTGGCATCCTTTAAGAGATCTTCTGCATATATCTGGAAGGCCTTCTTGGGGAGGGTTCCTCCGGTAAAGTTTATAATCACCTCAGGCTTTCCGGCGGGGGCGGGGGCTGGCTTCGGCTCCTCTTTTATGATCACAGGAGGCTTTTCTTTCACTCCCCCAGCGAGAGCCGGTTTGGGTACCGGTACGGACTCGGCGGTGGCTATGGTTGCGGTTTCTTTCTTCTCTTCTGCCTTTCCTGGCGGACCTTCCTTGACCTTCCCGAACAGCTCGTCCAACGGAATTTTCGGAGTTTGAGCGTATACATCAACGTTATCAGCTATCGACAGCTTGATTTCTAGCTCATCTAGAGTATAAACGTCAACGACCATAGGTTTACCGAGGAATGACTTCAACACGCTGATTGCCTCTTCTCCAATCAAGCTCTGTTTCTTGTCTACCAACAGACACTCCGCGGCGAGTATCTTTGACCTGTCGAAGAGAATCGTCATGTAGTATTTCCCGCTAGCGTCTTTGGCGAATATCTTAAGAAACGCCCCGTTGCCTTCTGAGAGGGCTTTCTTGATGAGGTCCCCCAGCTCCCCCGCAGATGTTACTACCATGTTTTCCATGATGGGCTGCTTGTTCGGCAGCTGCATACTCACCACCATTAGCTATATATATCCTTCCACCAAAGAAATCCCGAAGGAATTCACCGTCTTAGTATATCGGCGCTTGTATTTAAACATTATTGTGCAAAAAGGTGAGAAATATGCGGGTGCTGATACTCGGAGGTGGCGCAATCGGCCGCTCGATAGCCGAGTCCCTCAAGGGAGAGTTTGAAATCATAATCATTGAGAAGGACGAACTCCGTGCTAAAGCCCTAGAAGAGAGCGGTTTTCAGGTGATTCAGGGAGATTTCTCGTATACGGCCACGCTTCTTAAAGCGGGAATCGAGAAGGCCGAGATGGTTATAATCACAACCATGAACGTGGATACAATCAAGAAGACCGTCTATGTTATCAGAACCAACAACAAAGAAGTTCCAATCCTTACCATTCTCCCCGATGAGGTGAGCCTCGAAGAGCTTGTCTCCCAGATAAACGAAGAGTTTGAGGCCGAGATCAAGGTGGACTACGCTATCTCTCCGAGAAGTGCCCTCAAGGATGCCATGGTGAGAACCGTCGAGATGCTCGGAGAGAAGAAGAACGCCAATTTACTCGTTAAGAAGCTCAAGGAACTTAAGAGCAAGGGGGACTCTCTCCTTATCGTCATACACGACAATCCTGATCCCGATGCCATAGCCAGCGCGACCGCTTTGAGCGTCATAGCCCAGACCCTCGGATTCAAGACCCAGATAGTCTATGGTGGCGAGATAACTCACCACGAGAACAGGGCTTTCGTCAACCTCCTTGGGATAGATCTGAGAAAGATATCCCGCGGCTCCTACGAGCTGAAGCGCTATCCCTTCATAGCTCTCATTGACTGCCAGCCTAATGGAAACCTGACGATACTCGACCAAGGCGACTACGAAAAAATAAAGATTCTCATTGACCACCACCAGATACTCCAGCACCTCAAGGAGCTTCTTCCGGAGGATGCGTTCCTCGACATAAGGCCAGAGGTCCATTCGTCCTCCGCTATACTCGCGGAGTACCTCAGAATGCTCAACATTTCGGTCAACCCCGTCCTTGGGACTGCACTCTTCTATGGCATTTACATCGACACCAAGAAGTTCTCGAAGCTCAGCCACGTCGATTTGAAGGCCATCGAGTTCTTGGCTGGAAAGGTGGACTATGAACTCCTCGATAAGATAGAGCATCCCGATATAAGCACAGAGACAGCCGAGATACTCGCTAAGGCCATAATGAACAGGCGCATCTACAAGAACGTGGTCATCTCGAACGTCGGATTCATCACCAACCGCGACGCCATAGCAGAATCGGCGGACTTCCTCCTGAGGCTCGAGGGAATAACCACGGTCCTCGTCTTCGGCATCGTTGACGACAGGATAGAGATTTCAGCCAGAACACGCGACGTTAGGGTAAACATAGGTGCGGTCCTCAGGGAGGCCTTCGGAGACATAGGAAGCGGTGGCGGTCATGCTCAGTCCGGCGGTGCCAGAATTCCGCTAGGAATCTTCAAGCTAGCCAAGGACAAGAGCTCCCTCCTGAGGCTGGCGGAAGAGGCAATAACAGAAAAGTTCCTAGAGGCGCTAAAAGTTAAAGAGGCTTAGCATCACTCTTCTTTTGCCTTTACAAGTATTATGTCGCCTATTGCAGTGACTCTGTCGTAGGGAACACCGACCTTTTCTCCCGGCAGTCCAAGCGCGAGAACCTTTCCGCGTCCCCTGTCTATATCTATGAGTATCTCGTCAACGTAGCCGACGTAATAGCCTTTGGTGTTGTAGATCTGCTTTCCGTAAAGTCTCGAAAGACGCATCACCATTTTAACCACCAGGGTAGGTTATCGGTGAACGTATTTAAACGTTACCTCCTCGGGATGTTTTTGGCCTTCGTGAAGGTCCATCTAGCGAAGACGGCGAAGAAAGCTAAAATTGCTCCCATGACGCCCACCACGAAAAGGCTTGTAACGGCTCCCTCCGTGCGCTGTAGAGGCTGATAGCCCTTAAATACCAGCATTGCAACGGCGAAGCCGCCGAAGTAGGTCAGAGGAACGAGGAACATGTCGAGAAAGTTTCTAGATTCAATCAGAACGAGTGTTACCATCACCGCGGCAAGAAATATGTAAACCTCATCTGGCTTTACATCCCTGACCATCCACAGCCCTGCGAGCATGGAGGTAACAAGAAAGCCGAGCGGGAAGGAATACGCTGCGGCCCTTGTTTCCAAAGGGTGCCTGAAGCCAAGGAAAGCCCCCAGGAGCATGCCGGCATAGATGAGGTAGATGAAATTCTCGCTTCCCGTTGGGGAGTATAGGGCGACGGCTATGGCAAACCCGATGAACGAGCCTAAACCAGACCATGTCAGGATCGACTTCCAGTCCCTCATCATTTCACAACCCTTATGGTTATTCTAGAGCCATCTTCAAGGCTGAGCTCCTCCCTGAGGTATACCGGGGCGATTATCTCGGCTATTCTCGGTGGGTGAACAGTTCTCGAGGGTATCACTATGGCACCCTCCACGTCGCCGATTCTGACGCGATATGCCTTGACATCACCAAAAGTCCTCCCATCTTTAGCAAAGCCCGGAAGCACGACCGGTCTGACCCCGCAGAGTGCATCAAAGACGGTCCTCGGGAACAGGACCCTGACGTTCAGCGTTCCAGGGTAAGGGTCAAAGCCGAGGTACTCCCTTATTAGGTGGGAGTACTGTCTGACGTAATAGGCTCCCTCACCGATTCCCGATATGACCTCTCCGATAATTATCCCGTTGTAGAGGACCTCTGAGATGGCGTCGCAAAGATTCTCAAGGAAAGCTAATCCCCCCTGGCTTATTTCCACGTATGTCTTTCTTCCCTCAACGTCTTTCGATATGAGTCCTTCCTCCTCCATTTCATCGAGCAACCTTAGAACCGACTGGGGTGATACACCGAGCTCGTTTGCAAGCTCTCTTAGAGTTATTTTGACCTTTTCTCCTATCGCTCCTTTCTTTGCTAGCAGGATGAGCAGTTTGAGCCTCTTCATAAGCTTCCCCTCTTTGACAGTCTGTCGGCGAGCCTCAGTGGTTTTGGATAGTCTCGCTCCAGCAGGGTCTCAACTATTCTGGCTGCAGAGTCTAAATCGATTAAATATCCGACGCTTACATAAGCTTTTCCCACCCTCACGAAGGACCTCTCAGGAGCACCGCGGAGGAACTTCTTGGCAACTCCTATGGTCGGTCTTCCGATGAGCAAGCCGACGTGGGAAGCCAGTCCGTAGCCCCGTGGATGGGCCTTTCCATGACCATCAATAAGAAGGAGGTCAAAATCCTCACCACGGAGAGCCAGCAGAATTGGCCTCGTCTCCCGCAGGAAAAAGAAGGTGGATACGTAGGGAAAGCTTACCTCGGTTTCCACGACCTTTGTCTTTAGAACCTCGCAGTCTGGGAAGGAGCAGAGGAGAAAGGCAGCTCTGGCGGTGTTTTCTCTGTATGAAACGTCCACAGCCGCGACAGTTTGCACTTTTTCGATCTCGAGCGGGCTCTCCACTACCCTCAGGGCAAGCTTTCGCTGGGCTTCCGCAATTTTTTTGAGCTTTTTCCCGAATTCCATAATTACCGAATCACCTAATTATGTAATTCGTTAATCATTTAACACCTTCTCGAGCTTCTCCTCAAGGTTCCTGTTGAGCTTCGCCCTCGTCAGGTCTTCGAGGGTTCTTTCGAGTATATGTCGCGCCTGATCCTGCTTCTGCCTCACGTTCACCAGGCCTTTTGGATACTCGAGCGTCATGAGCTCCTCGTAAGTTTCTTCCATGAAGCGATAAACTTTCTCGGCATCTTCAATATTTCCGTCGAGGAGCAGAAGCAGAAAGTGTCTCCTCAACTCGCCTATGAAGTCGCCTATGCCAAGCGCGTAATCAGCGTGAGGTACGGCAAGCTCCTCCGGAGAGGGAAAGTCTTTTCCGGTTATGTAGCTGTAGAACAGAGTTGCCTCCACGAACTCCTGATGGGCGCTCTGAACATAGCCCGTGAAGTATAGGTCGGGATGGTCTTTCAGCTTCTCCTTCAGATAATTAACCTTTTCGCGCGCCATGTTAAGCCTTTCCTCAGCAGTCTTAGCGTCTCCCCTGTGAAGGGCTTTTATTGTGTCTCCGCTCAAGCGGACGATTTCTCTTGTTATCCTTAGGGCATCCTCTCGAAGCGAGTCCTTCTCGTCAAGAACTTCTCTAATCCTGTCAATAATCTCCTTCAGTTCCATAATCTCACCGAGGAGAGTTCGAGAAAGACCTTAAAAATGTGGGCTTGGCTGATCCCCCGCCCTCATGGAGTGCCCCGTGGCAATCTCCGGCGGTCCGGAGGCCAAGCCCTGTCCGCCCGGCATCGTCCCTCGTGCTCACGGCATCCCGTCGGGGCGCTCCCACGGTCGGGCCACCGGGCGTGTCGGATGCTCCCGTTGTGGAGAATTTTCGAGAAAAATTTTAAGGGTTTCGGATTTTATGACTGATAGGAATATTAGTCTATCTAATTCATGCCGAAAATTATATAAGCTGATGAACAGACCCGCCCAAGACGACAAGATTCGAGGTGACGCTTATGCCTGAGAAGGTTAGGAACATAGTGGTTGAGGAGCTCGTTAGAACACCGGTTGAGATGCAGAAGGTCGAGCTTGTCGAGAGAAAGGGTATAGGCCACCCGGATAGCATAGCCGATGGCATAGCCGAGGCCGTCAGCAGAGCTCTAAGCAGGGAGTACATAAAGCGCTATGGCATCATCCTCCACCACAACACAGACCAGGTCGAGGTTGTTGGAGGTAAGGCCTACCCACGCTTCGGCGGCGGTGAGGTCATCAAGCCAATATACATCCTCCTCTCCGGTAGGGCCGTCGAGATAATCGACAGAGAAATGTTCCCTGTCCATGAGGTTGCCATAAAGGCTGCTAGAGAGTACCTGAAGAATGCTGTCAGACATCTTGATCTCGACTACCACGTCGTCATCGACTCCCGCATAGGTCAGGGTAGTGTTGACCTTGTCGGTGTTTTCAACAAGGCCAAAGAGAACCCGATTCCGCTCGCCAACGACACCTCCTTTGGTGTTGGCTACGCTCCGCTCAGCGAGACCGAGAGGATAGTCCTTGAGACTGAGAAGCTTCTCAACAGCGAGGAGTTTAAGAAGGAGTGGCCGGCCGTCGGCGAGGACATCAAGGTTATGGGCCTCAGGAAGGGCGACGAGATAGACATCACCATCGCCGCTGCCATAGTCGACAGCGAAGTCCAGAATCTGGACGACTACTTTGCCGTCAAGGAGGCAATCTATGAAGCCGCCAAGGACGTTGCTGAGGCCCACACTGAGAGGAAGGTCAACATCTACGTCAACACCGCTGACGACCCGGAGAAGGGAATCTACTACATCACCGTCACAGGAACCTCAGCCGAGGCCGGTGACGACGGAAGCGTTGGAAGGGGTAACCGCGTAAACGGTCTCATCACTCCGAACAGACACATGAGCATGGAGGCTGCCGCTGGAAAGAACCCTGTCAGCCACGTCGGAAAGATATACAACCTCCTCTCAATGCTCATCGCTAACGACATTGCCGAGCAGGTCGAGGGAGTTGAAGAGGTCTACGTCAGGATACTCAGCCAGATAGGCAAGCCCATCGACCAGCCGCTTGTCGCCAGCGTTCAGGTCATACCAAAGAAGGGGTACTCCATTGATACCATCCAGAAGCCGGCCTACGAGATAGCTAACGCCTGGCTTGATGACATAACCAAGATACAGAAGATGATCCTCGAGGACAAGCTTAACGTCTTCTGAGCTCACCCTCTCTTTTCTTCAAAAGTTTTTAAAGTGAAGGGATTGTCAGAGAACTGGGTATCCATTCTGCTTGAGAACCCTAACGAGTCTGGCCTCCTCGGCCATGAGAATGGCTTTTTCCTTTTTGACCTTGGCAAGCTGCTTTGCGGCGGCCTTCTTCTGGCGCGCAAGTCTAATAAGCTTGGCCTCCTCAAGCATGAGGAGCTCTTTCTGCTTCTTCACAACATGCAACTTCTTCTGGAGCAATTTGAGCCTCTCCATTCCGACTCACCTGAAGTCTATAGCATCCTCAGACCTTAAAAGGTTTTCGCTGAATGCCATACTAAACTTCGACGATTAACGAGGAACAAGCATATAAACTCCGGGTCAGAAGCTACGATAAGTTCTCGGGGGTAGATCGATGATAATCTCAGTAAGTGGCACTCCCGGCGCAGGTAAAACTACGGTCTCAAAGCTCCTGAGCGAGAGGCTGGGTTACGAATACGTGAGCGTGAAGGAGCTGGCCCTCTCGAGAGGGATAGGTGAGAGGGTTAGTGACGAGATTGAGATAGACGTTGATGAGCTTGCTCGGGTTGTGCGCGAGGAGTTCTCGGATAGGAACGTTGTTTTGGATGGTCATCTCAGCCATTTTGTGCCCGCAGACGTTGTTATCATCCTGAGGGCCCATCCCAAACTCATCGCCGAAAGGCTCAAAGCCCGAGGGTACTCCAAAAAGAAGCTGGCCGAGAATGTCGAGGCTGAGCTGGTTGATGTAATCCTTGTGGAGGCCCTCGAAGAGAACGAAAGGGTTCTTGAGGTGGATACAACAGGTAAATCCCCCAAAGAGGTAGTAGAGGAGATCCTAACACTTCTCAAAAGCGGGACGGAGAGACGTGTTGGAATCGTGGACTGGAGTGAGGAATACGACAAGGTGGTTCAGTACCTGATGCTGGGGGATGATTAAGTATGGGGGCCCTTATGTGGTTTGGGGTCCTAATAGTTATGGGTCTCATTACCGTTCTCTTGGTGGCATTGGGTTATCTTCTGGGTGAGTGGATTGGTCTCATTGTTGCACTGATTTTCTCCATTCTTCTGAACTTTGTGGTATACTGGTACAGCGATAGAATCGTGCTGAAGTGGTATCGGGTCAGAGTCGTTACTAGCGAAGATTACCCAAGGCTCTATGAGATGCTGAGTAGACTCTCGGCCAAAGCTGGGATTCCGACACCTAAACTGGCACTCTCACCTGTAGGGACACCCAACGCATTTTCTACGGGCAGGAGTTCCAAACACAGCATTATCGTACTGACTTACGGGCTTTTAAGGGTACTTGACCCAGAGGAGATAGAGGGTGTCATGGCCCACGAAGTTGCCCACATTAAACACCGTGATACTCTCGTGCAGACGGTGGCCTCTGTGATAGCAGGTTCAATACTGGGAGTCGCTTATTTGATTGGGGGCATTCCAAGGTTTTTCTCTGATGGAAAAATGGAAGACTCGCAGAACGGTCTGCTCTTAGGACTCTTGGCACCATTCGCCGCTGGAATCCTTTGGCTTGGTCTGGCCAGATCAAGGGAGTACTTGGCTGATGAGAGCGCCGCCAGGATAAGCGGCAAGCCCCTGGCACTTGCGAGTGCACTGCTTAAAATAGATAAAGCTGTCTCCTTCAGGCCCATGAAGGGAGGAAACCTTGCAACGGCGCCGATCTTTATTGTGAACCCATTCAGAGGAAGTCTAGCCAAGCTGATATCGACCCATCCTCCAACCGAGAAGAGAATTGAACGACTTATGAAGCTCGCGGAGCAGATGGATACATACACATAAATGGAGGTGATCTCATGAGGCTTCTCGCTGTAACGGACATACATGGAAACAGTAAGATGTCAAAAAAACTCGCTGAAACGCTGCAAAATGAGGACTTCGATGCTCTTCTCATAGCTGGGGACCTCACACACTTCACTGGCGCTGAGACTGCTGAGAAGGTACTTGAACCCATCATGAACCTCGGAAAACCGATAATAGCTGTCCACGGCAACTGCGATGGAAGGGATGTTCCAGGGCTTCTGAAGGAACTCGGAATCTCCGCTCACAATAAGCGGGTCGAACTTGATGAGATTGGTATTGTTGGAATAGGCGGCTCGAACATAACACCATTTAACACTGTCTGGGAGCTTAGCGAGGAAGAGATTAGAGGAATTCTCGAGCAAAACTACTACGATGGAGACGTAGTCCTTTCTCATGTGCCCCCTTACAATACCATTGTGGACAGAGTTCATTCTGGTCTTCACGTAGGCAGCAGAGCCCTCCGTGAATTCATCAAAGAGAAGCAACCCCCACTTGTGGTCTGCGGCCACATCCACGAGGGCAGGGGGATAGATAGGATTGGAAAAACCCTCATCGTGAATCCCGGACCACTCTTCAGGGGTTACTATGCGGTTATAGACTTCAAGCCAGAAAAGGAAGTAAAGATAGAGTTAAGAAAGCTCTAAACGAGCTTCTTCTCCCTCAAAACCTTCTCCATCCTATCCATAGCTTCCTCAAGCTGTTCGTATGCAGTCGCGTAGCTTATCCTTATGTAGCCCTCGCCAGCCTCTCCAAAGGCACTTCCAGGAACAATGGCGACTTTGGCCTCGAGGAGCATCATCTCGCTGAACTCCCTGCTCGTGAGTCCGGTGTCCCTTATGCGCGGGAATATGTAGAATGCTCCTTTCGGTTTGACCGTCGGCAGGCCCATCTCGTTGAGACGCTTCCAGACGAGGTTTCTTCTCCTCTCGTACTCCTTTTTCATCTCCTCAACGGCTTTCCAACTCCTCTCGTCTCTCAAAGCCTTTGCAGCGGCGTACTGGGCGAAGGTCACTGGGCAGGTGGCGTTGTACATCTGGAAGCGGGTCATCTTTTCGATTATCCACTCCGGTGCGGCCACGAAGCCGAGACGCCAGCCTGTCATGGCAAAGGTCTTGGAGAAGCCGTTTATCGTTATTGTTCTCTCGAACATGCCGTCGAGAGCCGCTATGCTGTAGTTTTTGACACCATCGTAAACGAAGTGCTCGTAAACCTCGTCGCTGAAGACGATAAGGTCGTGCTCCACCGCGAAGTCGGCGATTTCCTCCACGTCCTTCTTGGTGAGAACCGCTCCAGTGGGGTTGTTTGGGCTGTTTATGATGAGCGCACGCGTCTTCTCAGATACGTGCTTCTTCAGGTCGTCAACGCTCAGGCGGAACTCGTTTTCTTCATATGTTGGAACTTCGACAGGCTTCCCTCCCGCGAGGATTACTGCGGGGGCATAACTCACAAACATTGGGCTTGGAATTAAGACCTCCTCTCTATCCTTGAGAAACGCCGCGAGTCCCATGACGAACGCCTGATTGGCTCCGACGGTTATCATTACCTGGCTCTTTGGATCAACTTCAATGCCGTTCTGTTCCTTCAGCTTCCACGCAACGGCCTCACGGAGCATCATGATTCCAGCGTTGGGGCCATAATGAGTCATTCCTTTGTCGAGAGCCTCTTTGGCATACTCTTTTATATGCTCTGGAGTATCGAAGTCCGGCTCTCCGATTCCAAGTGAGATGAGACCCTCAACACCCTGAGCTAGGTCAAAAAGCTTTCTGATCTCAGAAGGGTTAACGAGTTCTAACCTGTCGCTCAGCGCCATGAACATCACCGAAGGTTCTTCGGCCCAATGTTTATAACTTTACCTCGGCAAAAAGATGGACATCAAAGAATAGTAAATTTCATTGATGGACGACAAATCCCCCGAGAACCAGCACGTCCAGCCCAGCCTTTCTGAAGCTCTCTAGCGCGTCCTTCGGCGAGCAGACTATTGGTTCACCGTGCATGTTGAAGCTGGTGTTTAATACCGCCCCAAGACCCGTTCTCCTCTCAAAGGCTTTTATGATGTCGTAGTAAACTGGGTTGAGCCCCCTCACAACGCTCTGCGGCCTCGTTGTCCCATCCACATGAACAACCGCTGGAGCTTCCCTTCTAAACTCTTCGCTCGCGGTGTAGCTCATCGTCATGAACCTGTTAGGCTCGCCGTTGAGATCTGCCAGATACTCTCCTGCCCTCTCCTCGAGCATCGAAGGAGCAAACGGCTGGAAAACATCGCGCTTTAGGGCCACGTTGAGTCTCTCCTTAACTCCCTCGTTCCTTGGGTCGGCTAAAATAGAGCGGTTGCCCAAGGCTCTCGGTCCGAACTCCATCCTTCCCTGGAAGAAGGCGACGATTTTTCTATCAACTAGGGAATCGGCGACGAAGCCCGGGACGTCGTCTATCTCCTCGAACTCAGCACCCTCCCTCCTCAGGAACCCCTCTACCTCTTCCTTTGAGTAGTCCGGCCCAAGGTAGACGTGCTCAAGCTTGAATGGTTTCCATTTGCTGTCAAGTCTCTCAAGCTGTGCCTTGACGAAGATTGCCGCTCCAAAAGCCAGTCCTCCGTCGTCCATTGCCGGGAACACCCACAAGCTTGGGAAGAGCTTTCTCAAAATGGCGTTGGCCTTGACGTTCTGGGCAACTCCGCCGGCGTAGGCGAGCGGAAGACCGTACTCCTTCAGCTTGAAGCCTAGCTCGTCGATGAGCTTTTCGAGGTGTGCCTGAGCGCTGGCCGCTATCTCTATTGCCCTTCTTTGGAGTTCCCCGTCGAGCTTCCCGCGCTTCATCTGCCCTGCGATTTCTTTAGCCCTGCTCAAGGGGTAGCTGAAGAGCTCGGCCAGCTTCCTCGTAGCTTCAACGCCTATGAGCTTGAGGTGGTTGTCGAAGGTTAAACCGTTCAGCTCTATGATGCTGCTCAGATCATAGGTCGGCTTTCCGTATGCTGCCAGGCTCATCACCTTGCCCTCGTGACGCATTGGCTTAAAGCCAAGGAGCTCTGTAACAGATGCGTAGAAGTCGCCGAGGGAGTCTAGATAGGTGCTCTGGGCGATTTTAATCATCTCTCCATCTCTCGCGATATAGATTGATGAGCTCAACCCATCTCCAGCGGCGTCTATGCTCAGGGCTATAGCATCCTTCCAGCCGCTCGTGTAGTAGGCACTCGCAGAGTGAGCTAAGTGATGCTCAACGAAGAGAACTTTCCTCTTGAAATCCGGCCCGAAAATGACGTGCAGGTTGTTCTCAAGCTCTAAGAGCCGCTTCTGCTTCCGGAAGATGCCAACAACGGCTATGATTTCAACTTCCTCGGGCGAAACACCCGCCATCTCGAGGACTTTCCTCACGCTGAGAGTTGGAAATCCCCGGTACTTCTTAACCCTGTTCAGCCTCTCTTCGTTAACCGCGAAGATCCTCTCGCCGTCTATCAGCACAGCTCCCGCATCGTGGCCGTCGTGGATTCCCAAAATCATGGTCGTGCATTCGATGTTCGTTTTTTAAACATTAGGGGAGGGAAGAATTTAAAAGCCCTGCCGAATGAATACATTTGAAGGAGGTGGAACCATGAAGAGGGCCGTTGCACTCCTTGCGGTTTTAATGGTGGTGCTTGTCCCATTCGCGGGAGCCGCCGGTGCCATCACTTGGAGCTATGAGAACTTCATCAAGCAGTCCATCGCCTGGTACTACCTCTACCAGAGCGATGAGGAGAAGTTCAACGAGCTCTACAACCTCAGCGTCCAGACCAACGTCAGCAACGAGACACTCCAGCTTGCGATGGAGCTCTACACCAACGCCACCGCTGAGTTCGAGAAGGCGCTGATGTACGGCATTCCGGACGATGGAAGGACACTGCGCTGGGTTGTCTTCAGCGTCCACATCAGGAAGGCCTACCTCTACATCGAGCAGGCCATCGAGCTCCTTGAAGCCGTCATCGAGAACGAGAGTGCCTGATTTTGTCATATTTCCTTTTCTCAGCTGTTTTCTACTTGTGCTTCAAAAGCGAAGTGTAGGAGAATAGAAAGGAAAGCTCAGTATGTTCTGGCAAACCTGGCGATGAACTTGGCTTCTCTTCCGCAGACGGGGCACTTCTTGCCCTCGATGCCTTCTTTGGCCTTCTCCTCAGGATAGGGCGTTCCGAGCATCTTGGCGTCAAGCTCTTCCTCCATCTTCAGGCCGCACTCCTCCTCGCCACACCAGGGAATCTCAACTATTCCGCGCCTGTCCTCAAAGACGGCCTTGGCCTCCTCAATGGTGTCAACGCGCTTGATGTGGATCCTGAGGAACTCCTCGGCCCTCTTGTAGAGGTTCTCGTGGATTTCGTCGAGGGTCCTCCTGACAGCCTCGACTATTCCATCTCTCTCAACAGTCTCCTTCGTGAGCGTGTCACGTCTCGCTAGAACTACTTTCCTTCCTTCAACGTCTCTTGGGCCGACCTCTATTCTAAGCGGCACGCCCTTGAGCTCCCAGTCGTAGAACTTTCTGCCAGGCCTTATGTCGCGCTCGTCTACATGCACCCTCAGGCCAGCTGTTCTAAGCTCCTCTGCAATCTCGCGAGCGTAGGCGAATACATCTGCCCATGCGTCTTTCTTTGGAATCGGAACGATGACGACCTGTATTGGAGCTATTGTGGGTGGCAGAACCATTCCCCTGTCGTCTCCATGGATTGCTATAACAGCTGCGAGAAGCCTCTCGCTCATTCCGAATGTCGTCTGGTGGACGTACTCGTGGTCACCGGTTTCGGTCTCATAGAGTATCTCGTAGGCCTTTGCGAAGTTCTGCCTGTAGTTGTGCATCGTTCCTATCTGAAGCGTTCTGCCGTCGGGCATCATTACTTCGGCACCGAGGGAATAGTAAGCTCCCGGGAACTTGTCCCAGTCGGGCCTCTTGGAGACGATGTAAGGAATCGCAAGGAACTTGGCGAGGTTGTCGAATATCTCAAGATCCTCCTTTATCTGCCTCTCGGCATCCTCAAAGCTATCGTGAGCCGTGTGGGCCTCGAAGAACCTGCTGATTTCCCTGACACGGATAAGCGGCCTCGTGTGCTTAGTCTCGTAGCGGTAAGTGTTAACTATCTGGTAGACCTTGAAGGGAAGGTCGGCATGTGAGCGAATCCAGAGAGCGAACATTGAGTACATTGCAGTCTCGCTCGTCGGCCTGAGGATGAGCTTGATGTCGAGGGGATCGTGACCGGCGTGGGTGACCCAGAAGACCTCACCTTCAAAGCCCGCTATGTGTTCTGCCTCCTTCTGGAACTCGGTTTCAGGGATGAGTGCCGGGAAGAGAACCTCATCATGGCCGGTTCTTTCCATCTCGGCATGTATGAACCTCTCAATGTTGCGCATTATTTTAAGCCCGTACGGGAGCCAGATGTTCATTCCCTTGACCGGGTAACGCTTGTCCTGTATCCCGGCAGTTTCAATCAGCTCGTTGTACCACTCGCTGAACTCCTCGCTCCACTTCTTGCGCTCAACCTTCATCGACACCACCTAAAGTGAGAGGCCGAAAAAACTTTTTAAGCTTTCCCGGGGGGCAGCGGACATTCTGACAAACCTCGGGCAAAAACCTTAATAGTTCGTTTCGATAACCATCTTAAGGTGATATCATGAGGCCCAAGGTCTTGGTTCTTTTCAAGATAAAGAGCAAGCCTTTAGAGGAACTCAAAAAGCATGCGGATGTTGAGCTGCTCCTATATCCAAGTGTTGAGGAGCTCAAGGAGAAAATTGGGGAATTCGACGGGATAATTGTTTCTCCCCTAAACCCAATCCCGCGTGAAGTCATCGAGAGGGCCGAGAAGCTAAAAGTTATAAGTTGCCACTCCGCCGGCTACGACCACGTCGACGTGAAGGCCGCCACCGAGAGGGGAATATACGTCACAAAGGTTAGCGGTGTTCTAAGCGAGGCCGTCGCCGAGTTCGCCGTCGGGCTTATGATAGCCCTCCTAAGGAAGATAGTCTACACCGACAGGTTCATACGCGCTGGAAAGTGGGAGTCTCACAGGGTAATATGGAGTGGCTTCAAAGACATTGAGACAGTTTACGGCAAAACCGTCGGAATACTTGGCATGGGGGCGATAGGGAAGGCCATAGCGAGGCGAGTCAAGGCGCTCGGCACGGAAGTGGTGTACTGGTCGCGCTCGAGGAAGAAAGACATCGAAGAAGAGGTTAACGCGAAGTACCTCTCGCTCGAGGAGGTTCTTAAGAGCGCTGACATCGTTGTTTTGGCGCTCCCTGCAACGCCGGAAACCTACCACATCATCAACGAGGAACGCCTAAAGCTCATGGAGGGGAAATACCTCGTCAACATCGGCCGCGGAAGCCTCGTGGATGAAGAAGCCCTCGTGAAGGCACTGAAAGAGGGAAAGCTGAAGGGCTATGCTACGGACGTCTTCGAGAGGGAGCCAGTTACCGAGCACGAGCTCTTCGGCATGGAGTGGGAGACGGTTCTAACGCCACACTACGCCGGTCTGAGCAGGGAAGCAATGGAGGATATGGGCTTTCGGGCTGTGGAGAACCTTCTCACTGTTCTTCGCGGTGAGGTTCCAGGGGACCTCGTTAATCGGGAGGTCCTAAAGGTCAGGCCGATTGAGGAGATAAAGATGCTCTGAGGTGATGAAAATGCTCGTTGAAGAGCTGAGGGAGATAACTGCCATACCCGGTATTTCCGGCTACGAGGAGAAGGTTAGGGAGAAGCTCATGGAATGGCTTGAGCCCTACGCGGACTGCATCGTAGACACTATCGGAAACCTCATCGTAGAGCTGGGCGAGGGTGATCTTAAGGCCATCTTCATGGCTCACATGGACGAGATTGGGCTTCTGATTACGGGCATAACCCCCGATGGAAAGCTCCGCTTCAGGAAAATCGGTGGAATAGACGACCGCCTCCTCTACGGCAGGCACGTGGATGTAATCACCGAGAGCGGGAAGCTCGACGGTGTTATAGGAGCTTTACCAGTCCACCTGAACCTTGAGAGGAAGTTCGATACGGTCCCATGGAACAGGCTCACTATTGACATCGGAGCGGAGAGCAAGGAGGAAGCCCTCGACATGGGAGTCAAGGTTCTGGACTATGCGGTCTTCAAGAAGCACTTCGCGGTGCTCAACAACCGCTATGTCTCGACTCGCTCCTTGGACGACCGCTTCGGTGTGGTTGCCCTTGTCGAGGCTATTAAGGACCTGGTCGACCACGACCTCAACGGCCGCTTCATCTTTGCCTTCACCGTCCAGGAGGAGATAGGCCTCAAAGGGGCCAAGTTCCTCGCGGAGCACTACTCTCCAAAGTACGCATTCGCCGTCGATTCCTTTGCCTGCTGCTCCGAGCTGACTGGAGATGTGAAGCTCGGTGGCGGGGCGCTCATAAGGGCCGTGGACAACTCAGCGATTTACACTCGCAGGCTCGCTAGGAAGGTCTGGGAAATAGCGGAGAGGAACGATATACCTATTCAGATAGGTGTAACAGGTGGAGGAACGGACGCCTCTGTCTTCCAGAGCAAGAGCGAAGTTTTGGCCCTGAGCGTGCCCATAAAGTACCTCCACAGCGAGGTCGAGACGCTCCACTTGGGTGACCTTGAGGCACTGATAAAGCTCACAGAGGCGATAGCTTTCGAGCTGTGATAGACGCTGAGAAAACGGAGGTGATCAATTGCTCAAATATCTTGGCTATTTCGCGGTTGGTGTGTTCATCGGAATCCTCGCGGCTCTCTTCGGCCTCGGTGGGGGCTTTCTGATAGTGCCGACACTTAACCTGCTTGGGGTTGAGATACACCACGCAGTGGGAACGTCCTCCGCTGCGGTTGTTTTTACCTCACTGAGCTCTGCCCTCGCATACTCGAGGCAGAAGAGGATACACTACAAGATCGGCCTTCTGCTCGCTAGCACCGCAGTGATTGGAGCATACATCGGAGCTTGGATGACGAGCTTCATAAGCGCTGGAATGCTTAAGGTCATCTTTGGAGCAACGCTCATCATAGTCGCAATCAGGATTTACCGCAAGAAAACGGCAGAGCCAACGGAAGTAAGGCTTGAAGACGTTAAAGTTGACTACAGGCTCGTCCCAATCGGCGGCTTCTTCGCTGGAATAGCAAGCGGTCTGCTCGGCGTCGGGGGAGGGATAATCAACGTGCCCTTCCTGACGTGGCTTGGTCTCCCGATACACTACGCGGTAGCCACTTCCAGCTTCGCCATAGTCTTCACCGCCACGGCTGGTGCCATAAAGCACTACACCCTCGGAAACGTTGAGCTCCACTGGCTCGTTCTCCTCATTCCGGGCTTGATAGTCGGCGCCCAGCTCGGGGCAAGGATTGCCAAGAGAACCAAGGCGAAGAACCTGAAGAACGCCTTCGCGGTCGTCATGGCTCTGCTTGCCCTGAGGATGATTCTGAAGGGGCTGGGTTATCCTGTGCCGTGAGGTCTCTCTGCCTTTCTTACCCTTACGTAGGCAACGCCGAGGAAAACAGCCAAGGCCACCGTAAGGAGCCACGCTACCAGTAACGGCCTGTCGTAGGGGTAGTAGAGCTCCCCTGTGAGGGCGTAGGGCAGGGAAAGCGGGAGGGGCATTATCGATAACGTAAATCCGAGGACTCCCCCGATTACGAAAAGCACCATGTTTCCACTGCCGTAATCCATCTTCCCTCCGAGAGTAAGCCCAGCACGGTAGCCGATTATGGCAGTTGAAACCACCAGAATCGCCGCCAGAAGAAGGTTCGGGAAACTCAGCTTTCCATTTCTCCACTCGTGCACACCGTAGGCGAGCACCAGTAACAATCCACCTGCCGCGGAGCTGAGCCAGACCGAAAGGTCTTTGTAAAACCCGTAGGGAGCGTCCCAGTTAGCGAAGGCGATAGAGCCGGGATGGGTGAGGGCGAAGACAAGAACCACTAAAAGCTAGAACTTAAGTTCTGAGCTCCTCATAGAACCACCGGAGGATTTTTAACGCTCCCCCTAAAAAGAGTTTTCATGCTGAATTACCTCCTGGACTTCATCCTCGGCCTTGGCATTGGCTTCATAGCCGGCCTTTTTGGGGTTGGAGGGGGATTTCTCATAGTTCCTGCTCTCACGATACTCGGCCTCCCGATACACGTGGCCATAGGCACGAGTTTGACGTGCATAGTCCTCAGCTCCCTTTCCGCGGTAGCTATCCATGTAAGAAAGGGGACGGTACTCTACAGGGTTGTCCTGATTAAAGAAGCCTTTTCGATTCCTGCCGCATTAATTGGAGCATATATATCATCTTTACTTCCCGAAAGAACCCTTAAATTTGTTTTTGCCTTGCTTCTTGTCTATCTGTCATTTAGAATGTGGCGGGGCAGGGGCACCTTCGAGTTTGAAGAGAAAGAGATTAAAACATCAAGGATCTCCGTCGTGGGGGTTGCCTCGGGACTAACGTCCGGTCTCCTGGGCATCAGCGGGGGAATTCTGAACGTCCCTCTGTTCCATGCCTACGTCGGAATTCCCATGAGATATGCCGTTGGAACTTCGAGTCTGGCGCTCTTCTTTACCGCCCTTGCCGGTTCTCTCGGTCACTACCGCCTCGGTCAGGTTGACGTTCATACCGCACTCCTACTTGCCCCAGGTCTGCTTGTGGGGGCCAGAATCGGTGCCCTTTTGGTTCACAGACTTCACCCCTGCCACCTCAGGAGGGCCTTTTCCGCCCTTCTCATTATCGTGGCACTGAAGATGCTCCTCTAAGGCTCACGTTTATTAGCCCGTTGACGAACTATTAACGGTGGCAAAAATGGATGAACTTTTCGAGGCTGTTAAGTCTGAGTACGGGGTTGAGATAAAGGATGAGAGTGATATGACCAATGCGTGGAAGCTCATCGAGGCACTCGAGGAGAAGGGCTGGGTAGTCTACATAATCACTGCTAAAGACAGAAAGCAAGTCGATGCATGGCACCCAAACTACGGAAGCTTATATGCTCAGTTTGGGGATATCCCAATGTTTGGAAGCATAATTGGGGGAATTTGTGCCACTGCTCTGCATATAAGGGATCTTGAGAAGAATGGAACGGTGTGAAACGTACTTTTCACAGGATTCCTCAAATAGGTTGAGCCAGTAGGTATGAACGGTGATGCCGATGGTAGGCACAAAGTGGGGGGCATTTGCCCTCGTCCTGTTACTGCTTGGAAGCGTCGTCCCACTGAGCATGGCCGAAGACAACGCCACTGCAAGCGATGCAACCCTTCTGGACAACAGCACCAGGGAGATGGTGATAGCGGAGCAGCTCATCAACCAGCTGCAGAGGCTTAGTAAGTTTGCCGAGGATAAGATAGAACCTATTAAGGACAAACTGCCCGAGAATTCCAGCATATTGGCCAACTATGAAACCGCAGAGGAATATAAGGACAGGGCTATCAGTGAATACGAGGCTGGCGATTACTATAACTCAATCCTGGACAGTCTGACGGCGATGCACTACTACAAGCTCGCCCTCTCGAGGCTTCAGGAAGCGGCAGATAGGATTCAGGATCTCAGGGAGCGCATCAGGATCGAGACTGAGAGGATGATGGAGTACTTCCAGATGGTCGAGAAGACCATCAGGTTCGCCCAGAACCGGGGAATCGACGTGAGCAACTTAACTCGGCTTTACAACGAGACCAAGGAGGCATACAAGCTCGTCCTTGATGATCTGAAGGCCGGGGACATAGAGAAGGCCAGGGCTGACTATAAAGCTGCTAGGGAGAAGAAGGCCCTACTCGACGAGGAGCTGAGGAAGGTTCGCGAGAAGCTCGCCTATGCCAACGCAGATAAGATAGTCCAGGAGTTCCTCATCAAGGGCGAGAAAGGAATAGAAATTGCCCAGCAGGCAATCGAGAAGGCCCAGAAAAATGGCTACAACGTCACCGAGCTCCAGGAGAGACTCGATGCCTTCGTCGCGGTCTACAATGAGGTGAAGGCCCTTGCCGACGAGGGCAAGTGGGAGGAGGCCCTCAAAGTAATGGACGAAAACAAGGAGACCATCAGAGAATTCCAAAAAGCTGTTGAGTTCACCAGAATGAAGGTCTACGAAAGGGAGCTCGAGGAGAAGCTCGAGGACGTGAGAGCGTTCCTCATAGAGATGAAGAACAGGATTGAAAAGGATGCCAAGGCACTGGCCGAGCTCAAGAGGGAGGGCGTGGACACCACCTCTGCGGAGATTCAGCTGAAGGTCGCAGTGCAGGAGCTCAGGATCGGCGTTGAACTCCTTAAGGATAGGAAGCCGCTCCAGGCCAAGGCTCATTTCGCAATAGCCCTGGACATGCTCCACAAGGTCGACGAGTTCATCCTTGCCCATGCATGACCGTTTCCCTTTTTCATTTGATTTGGAGGGATGCTTAAATGGAGAGGAAGTCGCTCGTGATGTTCATTATAACGGCTCTCATTCTCGTCCCAGTGGTTAGTGGAGAGTATACTGTCTCGTCTCTGGTTCTGACCGTCTACAAGGATGGCTACGTTAAGGTTGAATGCGAAATCCTCCCTTCGGATTACGCCGCTCAAATTGAGGTTTCCCTCCTCGGGGAGCATTATGAGAATCTCTTTGTGGAGGACGAGAACGGGAACCCCCTGAACTTCCGGTTAGATAACGGCAGCCTCTTGATTTACTCAGAGGATGCTCAGGTCGTGAAGGTTTCCTACTACACCCCAGACTTAACATCCAAGGATGGCATTGTCTGGACACTCAAGGTTTCGTCTGAGAGTCCTTTCACCGTGGTTCTCCCAGAGAACTCCATAGTGGTTGACCTGAGTGACATTCCTCTTGAAATAGCAGGCGACTCCATAACTATGCCTTCCGGGAATCAGAGCGTCTCCTACACAATCCAGTATACGGGAACTTCTGAGAGGAACTCGTCGAACTACCTCCTCATTGCTCTCCTCGTTGGTGCTGCCACGGTTGGGAGTATAGTCGCATATCTCATCAAAGGGAGAGGCAGCGGGAGGGTGGAAAGACCCAAGCTCACGCGCGAGGAGTTTGAGAGGAGGCTTGAGGGACTCGAGCTAAACGATGAGGAAAAGAGGGCCCTGCTCTATATCTTTGACAAAGGCGGCAGAGCGAGTCAGGCGGAGGTACGGGAGGCCATTGGACTTCCCAAAACTACTGCCTGGAGGATGTTCAAGCGCCTGGAGCGGAAAGGGCTGGTGAAGGTTATAAAGGGCAGAAAGGAAAACTGGGTGGAGCTGAGGTTTTAACCAGAACATGAGTTTCTCTAGCCTTAAAAGTTTATTTTTGGCCTTTCAATTTCTAATTTCCCGTATGGAAACGTGGGGAAACGTTCTGAAACACGAAAATTCCAGCGGGTTCCTAATATATTAGTCGTGCCTAATCATTATCAAGGTGAGAGCCATGAAGATGAGTATGAAAACATTGTTGGTGCTCTTTATAGGGGCACTGATACCCCTTAGCACTGCAGCGTGGGCTGCCAGTGTAAACGCTACTGAGACCACCAACGTTACTGCACCAGCCAACGGAACCCTGCTAGTAAATGCTACCAACATGACCAACGTCACGAACACCACCAATACTAGCCTCCAGACAGCGGCGTATAACCTCCTGATTATAGTGGATAACGTCGCGAACTACACTGCCAATATGATAGCCGATCTCAACGTGAGTAACGTTACCTTGCCAAACTGGACATTGGAGGCATATTACCAAGCGGAGACAATGAGGAAAGAGGCGTGGGATCTTTACTATGCAGGAAATTATGAAGGGAGTATAAACGCATCGATGTCTGCACTAGAACTCTACAAGGAGGCAGTTGAAGAACTAATGGACTACTACACAGATCACCAGGAACAGCAGATAGAGGAGCAATATGAGTACTATGAACTCATTATGGAGGCTAAGGAAGAACTCAACAGGGCAGCTGAATACTTCCCGTATGTTGAGAAGGTAATTAAGGAGGCTCAGGCTGAAGGCCTCAACGTTACCGCTGTTGTAGAGCTCTACAACCAGACAAAAGAGGCTTATCTAGTGGTTGCCCAGGACATCGCCAACACCGACGGCAACATAACGAAGCTTGAGAACGATCTTGATTATGCAGAAGAGCTCATGGACAAGCTCGAAGACGCCGTTGAGGAGCTGGCCGAGCAGATAGTGGACGCCAAGGCAGAGGAGATAAGCTACGCCTTCATGGAAAAGCTCCAGGAACAGATGAAGCTCATGCAGGAGTTAATGGCCATGCTCCAGAACTCTACTATCATCAACGCAACTTATCTAGCGGAAGACCTTGCGGAGTTGCAGATGATGTACGAACAGTTTACCCAGCTCGTTGAGAGTGGTCAGTACGAGGAAGCGCTTGATATGCTCCACGACATCAACGAAGAGCTCAAGGACATAGTCGAGGAAACCAAGGAGATTGAGAAAGAGATGCACGAAGAAAAGGAGCACGAGGATGAGTATGAGGACGACGAGAGCCACGACGACCAGAGCGAGGAGTACGAGGCAGACGACCAAAGTGGAGACTACGAGGAACATGATGATCACGAAAGCGACGATGGCCAGTATGATGACTCGGACGAGGGAAGTAGTAGCGACGACTACGAGGATGACAACTACAGTGATGATGAGGAGGACGACGAGTGAACATCCCTTTTTACTCATCTTTTTAAGGTGATTCTCTCAACTTCTTGGGGGTGTTGGGATGAAAACAAAGGCAGCGGTGGTACTCGCAATTGCAGTCATGCTCTTGCCCCTTGTCGCGGGGCAGTACACCATCACGTCCATCAGCATCACCGTATATGCCGATGGATACGTTAAGGTAGTTGAGGTTATCCAGCCGGAGAACTATACTGTAAGCGTTACCATTCCCCTTCTTGCGGCCAACGTTGAGGGCCTAGTCGTTATTGATGAAAAGGGCAGTCCTTTACCCTATGAAATAAATGGTTCCACGCTCATCGTGTATTTTGAAAACGCCACAGGCATTAAGATAACCTACTACACCCCCGACCTGACCGTCAAGAACAGGGCCATATGGAGCGTCCGTGTTAGCTCAAATATACCTGTCAAAATAACTTTCCCCGAAAATGCTGTCATTGTTGACCTGAGCGACATTCCCCTCGAGATAAACGGCAACTCAATCGTCATGCCTGCGGGCAATCAGACGGTTTCCTATGTTCTGGAATACCTGCCAGCTGGGACAGAGACGGCCCAGACACAGACTACCCAGCCCATCTCGGGAACATCTGCCTCTGAAAGTTTTGTTAACCCCACCGCACCCTCAACCACTGGCTCGTCAACTGAAACCTCCTCAGGTGGCTCCACCAGCTGGGCGACGATTGGAATACTCGCTCTCCTTGCCCTCGCCATAGGCGGCTTCATCTACCTGAAGAGGGGTAGGGAAGAGAGCGGATCGGCACCAAGCATCAGCAGGGAGGACTTTGAAAAGAGGCTCACGGAGTACGACTTGACAAAGGATGAGGAAAAAGCACTGCTTTATCTTTTCGACAGGGGCGGAAAGGCAAGGCAGTCCGAGGTCAGGGAGACGCTCGGAATCCCGAAGACAACTGCCTGGAGAATGTTCCAGAGGCTCGAAAAGCAGGGCCTCGTGAGGGTCTACAAGAAGAAGAGGGAAAACTGGGTGGAGCTCAGGCTTTGAGCTCCCTCATCTTATTCTTGCCCCGAGCTTTACCTCCTTGTCTGGCATGAGCAGGGCAACGTTCTCGCCGTCGTCGGCAGCGAGGAGCATTCCCTGGCTCTTGACACCGCGGAGCTTCTTGGGCTCGAGGTTGGCTATGATAACGACGTAGCGGTTGAGGAGGTCGTCCTTGCTGTAGTACTTTTTGAGTCCAGCGACGAGCTGCCTGACCTCGTCACCGAGGTCAACCTTTACCACGTAGAGCTTGTCCGCGTTCGGATGGTCCTGTACATCAACAATCTTTCCAACCCTCAAGTCGAGCTTCATGAAGTCCTCGAACTTAACGTACTCCACTTTTCCACCCTCCTTTTTCTTCTCCTTTTTGGCCTTCTTCTCAAGCCTTTCGCCGTATATGCTCTTAAGGATTGCCATGGCCTCATCTTTACGATTCTCACCGAACCTCTCGAGGGCAACCTTAACGACGTCGTCCGTCCTGTAGTACTTGTCAAGGAGCAGCCTTGCGCTCTCAGGGTTGCCTCTGGCTATGTAGTTCACGATGAAGAATATTATGTCCCCGTCAGTGACCTTTCTGAAGAGGATCTCCGCTCTCCTAACCCTGTGGCCTGCTGGAATCTCGGTGAACTCCCAGCGCTTGGTCTCCTCGAGGTTGAGCAGGTGCCATATCTTCTCACTGGCATCCGGCAGGAATGGCTCTAGGAGTATTCCAAGGGCCTTGACGATCTGGAGTGAGACGTTGACAGTTGTCGCCGTCCTCTCGCGGTCTTCCCTGGCTGTCTTCCACGGTTTCTGGTAGTCGAAATAGCGGTTGCCGAAGATTGCCAGCTCCATTACACGTCTGAGAGCGTCTTTGAAGTGGTAAGTGCTTATCAGCTCGCCCGTCTCTTTCAGAGCTTTCTCAATCTCCTCGAAGGCCTGCCTGTCCAGATCATCAAGCTCGCCCCTTTCGGGGACGACGCCGTCGAAGTAGCGGTTCACGAAGGTTAGAGCCCTGTGCACGAAGTTTCCGAGGTTGTTCACCAGCTCCTCGTTAATCTTTGTCTTGAAGTCGGCGAAGCTGAAGTCGCTGTCCCTCGTCTCAGGCATTATGGCGGTGAGGTAATAGCGGAGGTAGTCAGCCGGGAAGGCGTCGAGGAACTCGTGCACCCAGATGGCCCAGTTTCTGCTCGTTGAGAACTTCTTGCCTTCCAGGTTGAGGTACTCGTTGGCGGGGATGTCGTACGGAAGGAGCCACTTGGCCTCGGTTTCTTCTTCCTTGTACTTGCCGTAGGCCATCAGGAAAGCCGGCCAGAATATCGCGTGGAAGGGTATGTTGTCCTTGCCTATGAAGTGGATGACCCTTGTCCCTCCGTCAAGGTTGAGCCAGAACTTCTTCCACTCATTCTCCTTGCCTTCCCTCTTGAGGTGCTCGACGGTTATGCTGATGTACCCTATCGGCGCTTCAAACCAGACGTAGAGAACCTTGCCTTTGACGTCCTCGTCGTCGAGCGGCACTGGAATGCCCCAGTTTAAATCTCTCGTTATGGCCCTCTCCTCAAGGCCCTCCTCAATCCAGCCGAGGACTGTGTTCTTGACGTTCGGCTTCCAGTGCTCCTGGCTTTGGACCCACTCCTTAAGCTTCTCGGCGAAATCCTGCATTTTTATGTAATAGTGAGCAGAGTCCCTGAAGGTTATTGGATTGCCGCAGATGTTGCAGCGCGGATTTATTAGCTCTTCCGGCGTGAGCGGGTGGCCGCAGACCTCACACTGGTCTCCCCTCTGGTTCTCAGCACCGCAGTAGGGGCACGTGCCTATAACATACCTGTCCGGGAGAAACATCTTGTCGTGCTCACAGTAGGCCTGCTTGCTCACCTTTTTAATGAGGTGATCGTTCTCTAGAGCCTTGAGGAAAAAGTCTTGGCTTATGCGGTAGTGGACCGGCAGTTCAGTTCTGCCAAAGTAGTCAAAGCTTATCTTGGCCCTTTCAAAGGTCGTCTTGATGTGCTCGTGGTAGTAGTCGACTATCTCCCTTGGGCTTTTCCCCTCTTTGAGCGCTCTGAAGGTTATTGGTGTCCCGTGTTCATCGGTTCCGCTGATGAAAATCACTTCCTCTCCCTTGAGCCTCAGATAGCGGACGAATATATCCGCAGGCAGATATGCTCCAGCAAGGTGTCCAGCATGAATCGGCCCGTTGGCGTAGGGAAGAGCGGAAGTCACCATGTATCTGACCATTTTAACCACCGCCACACCGTCGTTTTAGTCCCTTATAAGACCTGCGGGTTTTAAGCATTACGGTGGGTTATTTTTAAAGGTCGAAAATATGTTGAGTTATACATAAATCGATCCCCAAAGGTTTTAGGGCGTTGACGCTAATTTGGATTTCGGATGGTAGAAAAGTCAGGGTGAGTAAAATGAAGTCCCGCATCATCGAACGCTTCAAATTTGAGGCGGCACATGCCGTTGTAATCGGTGGAAAGCCTGAGGAAATACATGGTCATACCTTCTGGCTTGAGGTGGCGGTGGAGGGGCCGCTGAGGAACGGCTACGTTATGAACTTCCTTGAGCTGAGAAGAATAGTCAATGAAATCATCGAGAGGCTCGACCACAGGAACCTCAACGCCCTCTTTGAGAACCCGACGACTGAGAACGTCGCCCTCTGGATAGCGAAAGAGATTGAGAAGAGGCTCCCTAAGGATGTCAGACTCCAGAGGATAGTTCTCTGGGAAGGAGAGGGGAACGGAGTGGAGTTTGAGTTTTAAGCTTTCTCCGTCCTTATTTCCTTAACGCTCTCGGCAATCGCTATGCCGTTCGAGCCTTCAAAGGAAATCTTCTCCGGCAGCGAAATCTTTACAGGAACGGCCTTGTTTTTCTCCTCGGTTGGTGACCAGCTTATTAAATCCCCTTCCTCAACCTCGAGGACGTTTATCATCCCAACCGGGCCCTCAATGATGTACCGGGCGGCCTTCTTAGGGACATAGACTCGCCACTTCCTAGCGGTCTTGAAATCCACCACGCGGCGAGAGGAGTCAAGCCAGATAACGTCGATATCACTCAGCATGAAGAACATGTGAATCGAAGCGTTAGCCCTCGTTTCGGCTGGCAATACAAAAACAAGCGCGTAGTTGATGTCTCTAACCAGCATTAGGCCTCTAAACCGCTTGAAGAACGTGTCTGCGAGCCTTACCCTTCCGTGCCATATTCTGCCCTTGGTCTCGTTTACGAGCATAGAACCAACTCTACTCCCCGGTTGATAAGTTTTTGGGAAATGAGAGAAAAATAGACGAACTCAGAGCTCGCCTTTCTTTGCTTTCTCACCGAGCTCAAAGCCTTTGTGGAGCGCCCTGAGGTTTATCTCCTCTGTCCCCTTTGGGACAGCGTCGAGGACGGCCTTTTCTATTGCTTCCCTGCTCACGACGTCCGTTAGGGCGACCAGCAGGCCAAGGGTGAGTATGTTCATTGTTAAACTAAGGCCGGTGGTTTCCTCCGCTGTCTCCGTTAGAGGGAGGGCGTAAACCTTCAGCTTCTTCTCGAACTCCTCATCGCGGTGCGGCACGAGGTCGCTCTCGACTATTATTGTGGCTCCTTCCTTGACGGTGTGGAGGTACTTGCTGTAGGCCTCTTGGGAGAAGAAGGCCGCACAGTCCGGGTGGAGGGTCTTGGGATAGTCGATCGGCTCGTCGCTTATCACCACCTCAGCCCTGCTCGCTCCACCCCTTGACTCCGGCCCGTACGCCTGCGTCTGAACCGCGTAGAGGTTCTCATAAACGGCAGCGGCTCTGCCAAGGATGACGCTGGCGAGGATAACACCTTGGCCGCCGAAACCGCTGAAGAGGATTTCCTTCCTCATTCTTCCCACCCCATCATCCTCTTGGCCCTCTTCTTGTACTCCTCGTACTCTCTAACGAGACCCGGCCTGTCCCTGTCGGCGAACTCGCCGATGACAATCTTGCCCTCGAGCTCTTCCGGAGACATATTCTTGGCCTTGCTTATCGGTACGGTTATCTTCTGATACCAGCGGAGCAGTTCTGGAGACGTCTTCATCCTGTTCCTCCTTCCGAAGCTTATAGGACACGGCGAGAGGAATTCAACGAGCGTAAAGCCCTCCTTTTGAAGTGCCTTCTTGATGCTGTTGATTCCCTGGAGGTAGTTGAAGACGCTCCAGCGGGCGACGTAGTTGGCCCCTGCTGAAACGGCGAGATCCGCTATATCAAAGGGGTTCTCGAACTGACCGTAGGGAGCAGTAGTTCCACGCAAGCCTTTGAGGGCTGTAGGGGCCACCTGGCCGCCCGTCATTCCGTAGGTGAAGTTGTTGATGAGTATCACCGTGACGTCGAGGTTCCTCCTTATGGCGTGGATGAAGTGGTTTCCTCCGATAGCTGCCGCGTCACCGTCACCCATGAAGGCGATTATCTTGAGCTTTGGATTGGCGAGCTTTATACCCGTGGCAAACGCTAAGGCCCTTCCGTGGGTTGTGTGCAGCCCATCGAAATTGACGAATCCCGGAACGCGGGAGGAACATCCTATACCGCTGACCCAGACTATCTCGTCCGGGTTGAGGCCAAGGTCGTCTATGGCTCTGAGCGTGTACTGAAGGGCCGAGCCTATTCCACAGCCCGGACAGAATATCGTCGGGAGCATGTCCTTTCTCAAGTATTTATCGCGAATCTCGTAAGCGGACTTTAGGTACATTCAGCCCACCACCTTCTCGACTATCTCCATCGGAGTGTGAACCTCGCCGCCGATCTTGCTTATCAGCTCGACTTCGGCTTTTCCGTTTGCCCCCTCTCTGACGAGGTGGTAAAGCTGTCCGAGGTTCATCTCCGGCACGTATATCTTCTTCACGCGCTCTGCCAGCTCTTCGATCATGTCGAAGTCAAATGGCCAGATGGTGTTGAGCTTGAGCAGGCCTGCTTTGATGCCCTTCTCGCGCAGTAATTTGACCGCTCTAACGGCCGAACGGGCGACTATTCCAGTGGTGATTATCGCTATCTCTGCATCATCAAGCGCGTAGGTTTCGTAGGAGATTATGTCATGCTTGTTATTCTCAATTTTACTGACTATCCTCCTGATGAGCCTCTCGTGCACTTCGGCATCAACGGTCTTTGGTCTTCCACGCTCATCGTGGGTTAAACCGGTGACGTAGGTGCGGTAGCCCTTTCCGAATATCGGCATCGGCGGAACTCCGTCGCCGTGGATGTCTCCAAAGGGGTACTTTGCCTCCTCCTCGGTGGCGGGAAGCTTTCTCTCAACGATCTCAATCTCTTCGGGGACTGGAATGTAAACCCTCTCGCGCATGTGGGCTATCTCAGCGTCGGTAAGGAGGACCACTGGAGTTCTGTACTTCTCAGCCAAGTTGAAGGCTCTTATCGTCATGTCGAAGGCTTCCTGAACGGTTGACGGGCTGAGAACGATTAGGCTGTGGTCGCCGTGGGTGCCCCATATTGCCTGCATTATGTCGCCCTGTGCAGCTAACGTCGGCTGACCCGTGCTCGGACCACTTCTCTGGACGTCGACAACGACTATCGGTGTTTCCGTCATCACAGCATATCCAAGGTTCTCCTGCATGAGCGAGAAGCCAGGGCCGCTCGTTGCCGTCATGGCCTTGGCCCCTGCCCAAGATGCGCCAATTATAGCGGCGATACTTGCTATTTCGTCCTCCATCTGTATGCTCACTCCATCGACGAGCGGCATGTAGAGCGCCATGGCCTCGAAAATCTCGCTCGCGGGAGTTATTGGATAGCCAGCGTAAAAGCGGCAGCCTGCCAAGATAGCTGCTCTTGCTATGGCTTCATCACCTTGGATGAAGTCGCTCTTACCGACAGGAAACGGGTATCTCATTTCAATCCCTCCTCATAGCCGGAATTGAATGCCTTGATGTTTATTTCCTCCGTCCCCTTCGGGACGCGCCTCTTTATGGCCTCTTCCACGTTTTCCTTTTTCACAACACCGGTCTTCGCGACCAGATAGCCAAGGGCTACCATGTTAACAGTCAAAGCGAGCCCGGTGTTCTCCTCGGCCAGGCGCGTGAAGGGGGCACCGATGTAATCCTTATCAGGCTTGACAAGGTCAGTGTCGATGATGAGAATGCCATCTTCCTTCAGCTCCTCCTTAACGGTGTCGTAGCCGAGCTGGTGAAGGGCAACCAGAACGTCAGCCTTGGTGACAATGACATCGTAAATTGGCTCCTTTGAGATGATGACGTCCGCTATGGAGTGACCGCCGCGGGAGGCCGAGCTGTAGTCCTGCGTTTGAAGAACGTTCAGACCCTCAATCGCGGCCGCCTCGCCAAGGATAACACCGGCCAGGACGACACCCTGGCCGCCTATGCCTGCGAACCTAATCTGCATGGCTCTCACTCCCCCTTAAGGCCGAAATGCTCCTGGACTTCATCAATAAGCTTGTTCAGCTCTTCGGTGAACTCGGGCCTCTGTCTGTTGATTATCTCGCCGATGATGAACTTGCCCTCAAACTTTTCCGGTGACATCTTCTTAGCTTTGCCCACGGGGACGCTGTTCTTGAGGAACCAGCGGAGCATCTCTGCCGGCTCCTTCATCTTGTTCCTCCTTCCGTACTGGACAGGACACTGGGAAATGACCTCGACGAGGGAGAATCCCTTAACCTGGAGGGCTTTCTTAATGCTCTCTATGAGCTGGTAGACGTGGGCGGTAGTCCACCTTGCCACGTATGAAGCTCCAGCGGCAGCAACAGTCTCGGAAATCTGGAGCGGGTGCTCTATGTTTCTGTACGGGCTGGTGGTGGTCTTTGCCCCAAAGGGTGTCGTCGGAGCCACCTGGCCGCCGGTCATTCCGTAGATGAAGTTGTTGACGAGGATTACCGTTATGTCTATGTTCCTCCTCGCGGCGTGGAGGAGATGGTTTCCGCCTATGCTGGCCAGATCACCGTCGCCACTTATGACGACGACCTTCTTGTCCGGCAAACCGACCTTAACTCCCGTCGCGAAGGCTATTGCCCTCCCGTGAGTCGTGTGAAGGGTGTCGGCTAGGAAGTAGGGAGAAGCAATCCATGCGGAACATCCTATACCACTGACGACGACCAAATCCTTCGGGTCTATCCTAAGCTGGTCAACTGCATTTGCAAAGGCGTTGAGAACGGTTCCGCCACCACATCCTGGACAGAGGGCTGTGGGCAGGGCCTCCTTACGGAGATATTTGACCATCGGATAAGTGGAATAGATTTCCTTTGCCATCAGGCAACACCCCTTATCTCGCGCAGGATTTCCTCAACGGTCAGAGGAACACCGCCTATCTTGTTCACGCCTTTGAGAAGAACGTCGTCGTTGACGAAGCGCTGGACTTCAAGGATTAGCTGGCCAAGGTTCATCTCGGGAACAAGTATTGCGCGAACCTTCTTTCCGAGTTCTTTTATCCTCTTCCCCGGGAACGGGTGGACGGTCTTCGGAACGAAGAGGCCGACCCTTGTTCCTTCCTCCCTAGCTTTCAGTACCGCTCCGAGTGAGGGCCTCGCGGTAACGCCCCAACTGACGACGAGTATCTCGGCATCATCCGTAAAGTACTCCTCGTACTTCTCATAAACGTGCTTATTCTGCTCTATCTTCCTGTGAATTCTTCTCACGAGCCTGTCGTGAACTTCCGGAGTGTAAACGTCCCTAAGACCGTTCTCCTTGTGTGTGGAGCCGGTTACATGGGTGAAGTAGCCGTGACCAAAGAGGGGCATCGGTGGGACACCATCGCCGTGCGGGTCTCCGAAGGGAAGCTTTGCCTCCTCCTCATTCTTTGGCAGTTTGCGGTAGGTTATCTCAACTTCTTCCACGTCGGGGATTCTTATCTGCTCCCTCGTATGGGCAAGAACACCGTCGAAGAGCACAACAACCGGGGTTCTGAGCTTCTCGGAGATGTTAAAGGCCCTCACAGTTTCCCAGAAGGCATCTCCAACACTTATCGGTGAGACGGCAACTATCGGGTGGTCTCCGTGAGTTCCCCATCTCGCCTGGAAGAAGTCACCCTGAGCGCCCTTGGTGGCCTGCCCCGTGCTTGGACCGCTTCTCTGAACGTCAACCAGAACGAGGGGAGTCTCCGTCATTACCGCGTAGCCGAGGTTTTCCTGCATGAGCGAAAATCCTGGTCCAGCCGTTGCGGTCATGACCTTGAATCCAGTCCAAGAAGCCCCTACCATTGCAGCAATGCTTCCGATTTCATCCTCCATCTGAAGGTAGTAGCCGCCAAGCTTGGGCAGCTCTCTCGCCATCGTCTCGGCTATCTCGCTTGAGGGGGTGATCGGATATCCCGCGTAGAAACGACAGCCTGCAAAGAGCGCACCGTATGCAACGGCCTCATTGCCCTGCAAGAAGTAGTTGCCCGGCTTGTAAAGCCTCTTCAAAAGCCTGAGCTGCTCAGGCTCATCGCCTCGGATTATCATGAGTCACCACCTTACTGCTATGGCAAAGTCCGGACAGAGGAGCTCACAGAGCTTACATTTAACGCATTTCTCGGCGTGCACCGGAACCGGGTAGTGCACGCCCTTTTCGCTCAGCTCCTTGCTCCACTCAAAGACCTTCCTCGGGCACATTTCAACACAGATTCCACAGCCCTTGCACAGAAAAGTATCGACATCGATTTCCACAACACCCTCTGCCTTTCCGATCACGAGATAGTTCTCCCTTTCAACCACGGTTTTCCCTTCGACGTTTGCCATAATCATCACCCGCGATTTGTTAAACCCGTTTACGTATGTAAACATTTAAAGCTTTCGTGGATGCTCACCTGTGCTCATCAAAGAAGCCCGACAGACATTAAAAAGGAGGCGAAAAGAGCGCATAAAAAGCATTTTAAAAACGAAATCCATTCACCACGTCATCAACTGCCAGTCGAGGAGACCGTTCTCGACTATGTACTCCCATCTCTCCCTGCACTCGGGCCTGAGGTTCTCGATGTATTTGAGATCCTGCGTTGCGGAGAACTTCTTTATCGCTCTGCCTATCTGCCTATCATAGTCGGTGAGGCAGTTGTGGGGGCCACGTCTTGAACCCGCTCCAACAGGGTCGCTCAGGATTCTCTTGTCCGGAAAGCGCTTCTTTGCCCACAGGAGTATCTCCACCGCGCTCCAGAGCCAGGGCGGGCGGTATTCACTCTTCTCCCAGAGTCTCTCATAGAGCGTTCCTTTCTGGATGTCCGTGATGTTTATGGAGAAGGTGTCCGTGTAGGGCTCGGCTTTTATGATGCTCGCCTTGACATCCTCTATGCCGTCGCGCTCACTAAGGAAGATTGGCTTCAGGAGGAGGTACGTTTTCACCTTCGCACCCGCTTCGTGTGTTATCTCTGCCGCCCTAACGAAGTCCTCGAAAGTGTTGCCCTTGTTGATTGAAACGTCGGCTATGTCATCGTTGGCGGTTTCAAGCCCTATGGCTACCTCAAAATGCTTGTCTGGAACTATCTCTGCGAGCTCTCTAACTGCGTCGTAGCGGACAAGCTCGCTCCTGCTCTCTATCACAATCTCCTCTACATTCTCCATTCCCGCAAGAATCTCGAAGATTTTTCTCCTCGTTTCAGGCTTCAGCTCGCCGTTGTCGAGGAATGAACCTGAGGTGAACATCCTCACTGCAACTCTCTTCCTGCCCTCTACCTTCTTTAAGGCCTCTCTAACGTAATCGACTAGGGCATCCTGGCTCCATCTAACCTTTGGGGCTGCCGTTGGGTACGCGCACATGTAGCAGGCCTGGCCTATCCTAAAGCGATAGCAGCCTATCGTGGGCAGGATTATGAAGAGTGCAGTCCCGGGCTTTCCAGCAACGTTGTCCTCACTCGTCCAGTACGTCATCTTTTAACACCAGCTTAGGCTGGAAATCAAGGTTTTTAAAGGTGAGGCCTTAGTTCATAGTATGCCCAGGATACTCATAACCAACGATGACGGGATTTATTCAAAAGGCATCCGTGCCGCTGTAGAGGCCGTTAAAGACCTTGGAGAGGTTTATGTCGTTGCTCCCCTCTTCCAGAGGAGCGCCAGCGGAAGAGCCATGACGCTTCACAAGCCGCTGAGGGCAAAGCTTGTGAACGTGCCGGGGGCAAAGGTTGCCTATGGCCTAGACGGCATGCCCGTTGATTGCGTCATCTTTGCTCTCGCAAGGTTCACCCACTTCGACCTGGCAATAAGCGGTATCAACCTCGGCGAGAACCTGAGCACAGAGATAACAGTCTCCGGAACGGCCTCCGCTGCCATAGAAACCGCCACCCACGGGATTCCCAGCATAGCGATAAGCCTCGAGGTGGACTGGAGGAAGACCCTCAGTGAGGGGGAGGGCATAGACTTCTCAGTTGCGTCGCACTTCCTGAGGAGAATAGCCAGGGCCGTCCTTGAGAAGGGCCTTCCAGAGGGCGTTGACATGCTCAACGTGAACGTGCCGAGGGATGCAACTCCGGAGACGGAGATAGTGGTGACAAGGCTCGCAAGGAGAAGGTACCGCCCGACCATCGAGGAGCGAGTCGACCCGAGGGGACATCCTTACTACTGGATAGTCGGCAGGAAGTGCGAAAAGTTCGAGCCCGGGACGGATGCTTACGCCCTAAAGGTGGAGAGGAAGGTCAGCGTGACGCCGATAAACATAGACATGACGGCAAGTGTGGATTTAAAAGAGGTGGAGAGGCTGCTGAAATCCGGCTTATAATCGAATGGTGCAAATGATTTATCGTCCCCCTGAGAACAGGATGTGTTGCGGCGGTGTTTATGACAAAGAACAGCCTGTCCAAGCTGATCTCAGTTTACCTTCCTGCCTTCACCATTGTGCTTTTTGGTGAGATTTCTCTGTTCTGGCTTCCCAGGGACTACTACATAGGTGCTGACTGCTGGTCCCTGATGCCTCCCGCCTGCAACTTCCACTACAAACCCAACTTCATCCTTCCAGCTCTGGCTTTAACACCCGCACTGCTCCTTCTGCTTCTCTGGCAATGGAGAAGGGTTGAGCACTTCAAAGCCGCCGCCATGGTTACCGCGTTCTCGGCTTTACTCATCACGACCCTGCCTGCGATAGTTGGTGTCCCTTCGTTGTCCTCATTCACTTTGATGCTCATCGTGTCGCTCTTTTTCCCTTTGGCAGTTGCTTGGAGTATGGGAGACTACTACCGGGACAACAAGGCTGGCATCGCCTTCCTTGTACTAACCTCGGTCGTGGTGGCGTTCATGCTGTGGGCTTTAATCCGCATGGGTGTCGCTGTGGTAGTCTAACATGGAAACACTGAGAAAAAGGATGGGAGTCTTAGGCCTCCCCGAAAATTCTCTCAACGAACCACTTCTCATTGAAGGGCTTAAGATCCTCGTAGCCCTGGCCGACGCCGACGAAGAGTATCGGCGCCCCTATGGCGTGGCTTATGCTGAGTGCGGCTCCACCACGGGCATCGGCATCGAGCTTTGTGAGAATTACTCCGTCTATCTTAACAGCCTCGTTGAACTGCTTTGCCTGTTCGACTACGGCGTTTCCGGCTAAGCTGTCGCCGACGAAGATGACAAGGTCAGGCTTGGTAACGCGCACTATCTTCTTCATCTCGTCCATAAGGTTTCTGTTGAGCTCGTTTCTCCCGGCGGTGTCTATGAGGACAACATCAACGCCCCTCGCCTTCGCGTGCCCTATTGCGTCGTAGGCTACCGCCGCTGGATCAGCGCCGTAGGAGTGCTTGATAATCTTAACACCAACACGCTTTGCGTGCTCTTCTACCTGCTCTATTGCCCCTGCTCTGAAGGTGTCGCTCGCTGCTATGACGACGGAAAGGCCGTTCTTCTTGAGCAAGTGGGCGAGCTTGGCTATGGTCGTGGTCTTCCCCGAGCCGTTGAAGCCAACAAAGGCTATGACGAAGGGCTTTTCTTCCTTTGAGCGAATCATCTCGAGGAGGTCTATCCTCTTCTCTGGGGTCAGCACCTCCAGAACAGCCTCTCTGACGGCTTTCTCGACTAGTTCCTTCTTGTTCGTCCCTATCTTGACCTTCTGACCGACGAGCTTCTCTTTTATCTTCTCCTTGAGAGCTTCCACCGTTTCGAGGGCAACGTCGGCCTCGAGGAGTTCCAGCTCAAGATCCCAGAGGGCGTTCTCGACGTCTTTCTCTCTTATCTCAGTTTGGGAAACCTTCTCGACGAATGAGCCTAACTTCTCTTTCAGCTTTCCGAACATATTCACCACCTGATGAGCGAGACGCTTGGACATATATAATTATTATGAAATGCCCTCAGCGATAGCTGGTGTCATCACATCTCAGACCCGAAACCGCTCGTCATCGGGCGATGGTGAGTTATCCTGGATGTTTATAAATCAGCTCCTTCTGATGTACGTCTTGCTTTCCACCACCCTTCCATTCTCAAGGCGCATGACATCGACCCTTTCAAAGCCGACGGTTTCCCTCTTGTAGGCTACGAGGTAGTCGATGAGCTCCCTGATCGGGTAGCGCGTTATTGAGTCCTTTACGTACTTCGTCTCGTAGAGCAAGATGAGCTTATCCCTGTTCTGCTCGAGCCAGCGGTGAAGCTTTTCTCTCTCTGCTTTTGAACGAGAGAGTGGGTTCACTATGAAGTAAACATCGAAGTTCCTACCCTCGTAGGGCGAGCCGATGTAGACTTCCCCATCGACTTGGAATGGAAGGTATTCGACGAGTATGGTCTTCGTTCTCTTACTCCAGGCATCGAGGTATATCTTTGCGAGTCTCTTGCCGTCGCCAGTTATTAAAACGACTCCCGAGTTCAGTTCGGCTATTTCCTTCAGCATTGTCATCACAAAAAACTTTTACCAGATAGTTAAAATTCTTTCTCAAATTTCCGGCGTTCTCAAGACCGCAAAGTATATATCTCGACTTGGAGTTATACCTTTGAAAACTCCAGGGGTGTTAACATGAAGAAGTGGTTAAGTCTGTTTTTAATCGGCCTCCTGGCCATTAGCGTCGTGGCCAGCGGCTGCATAGGTGGAGGAGAAGAGACCACTACCAAGGGCAAGATAGCCATCGTCTATGACGTCGGTGGCAGAGGTGACCTGAGCTTCAACGACATGGCTTACCTCGGTGCTTCAAAGGCGGCTAAGGACTTCAACCTGGAGCTGGTTGAGGTCCAGAGCGCCAAGGAGACTGACTATCTCCAGAACCTTGAGACCCTTGCCCAGCAGGGCGAGTATGAGATAATTATTGCTGTCGGTTTCATGATGACCGATGCCGTTAAGCAGGTCGCCGCCAAGTACCCAGACCAGAAGTTCGCCATCATCGACGGATTTGACCCAGAGATGCCAGACAACGTCATGATGATACTCTTCAAGGAGAATGAGGGTTCAGCACTCGTCGGCGCTCTTGCAGGAATGATCGCCGCCAACGACGACAAGGACAAGGTCGGTATCGTCCTCGGCATGGAGATCCCGGTTCTCTACAAGTTCGAGGCTGGATACAGGTTCGGTGTTTCATGGGGCGTTGACTACTACAACCAGAAGATGGGCACCAACAAGAAGGTTGACGTTATCTACCAGTACACCGGAACCTTCACCGACGCGGCCAAGGGTAAGGCTGCCGCCCAGGCCCAGCTCCAGCAGGGCGCTTGGGTCATCTACCAGGTCGCCGGTGGAACCGGTGTTGGTGTCTTTGATGCTGTTGCTGAGGCTCTGAAGGCCCAGGGTAAGGACATGGGGCCGCCGTTCGCCATCGGTGTTGACTCAGCCCAGGACTGGATCAAGCCGGGCATCATCATCGCAAGCATGATGAAGAGAGTTGACGTCGGTGTCTACACCGCCGTTAAAGCGGCCGTCGAGGGCACCTTCAAGGGCGGTGTCGTCGAGCTCGGTCTCAAGGAAGGCGGTGTTGGAATAAGCACCATCGAGGACGTTAAGGAGATGTTCAACTCCCTCCCAGAGGACACCAAGAAGCAGAAGCTCCAGGAGCTTGGATTCGACAGCGAGGATCAGCTCTTCGCCAAGCTCGAGGAGACCAGGAAGCAGGTTCCCGACTGGGTCTGGCAGGCCATTGACGAGCTCAAGCAGAAGATAATCGACGGCGAGATCCAGGTTCCAGCGCCAATGGACAAGGACGGCATTGAGAAGATAAGGAACGCCAACGACTGGACTGAGATGATGGGTTGAAAACCTTTTTCTTCTTTTTCTGTTTCTCTTTGCAGGGGGTGTCGCCATGGAAGAAGTGCCGCTGATACAGATGAAGAACATTGTGAAGGTTTACTCTGATGGTACGAAGGCTCTGAAGGGTGTTGACTTTTCCGTTAAAAAAGGCGAGATTCATGGTCTGTTAGGTGAGAACGGAGCAGGTAAGACCACCCTCATGAAGATTCTCTCCGGCATGATAAAGCCCACGGAGGGTAAAATTTACATAAACGGTGAGGAAGTTCACTTTAAGAGCCCTGCAGATGCCCTGGAAAAGGGCATTGGTATCGTCCACCAGCACTTCACGCTTGTTGAGGTGTTTAACGCTCTTGAGAACATAATCCTCGGAATGGAGGGGGCACAGTTTATTCTCGAAGATAGATGTGGGAAAGGCCACGGAAAAGCTCCAGAAGCTGATGGACGAGCTGAACTTCCAGGTTCCCCTTGATATTCCGGTTGAGAAGCTGCCCGTCGGTGTCCAGCAGAGGATTGAAATCCTCAAGATGCTCTTCAGGGATGTCGACATACTTATCCTCGACGAGCCGACGGCTGTTCTAACGCCGATAGAGGTCAAAGAGCTGTTCAGGGTTCTCAACCTGCTGAAGAGCCAGGGTAAGACGATAATCTTCATCAGCCACAAGCTCAAGGAGGTCATCGAGATAACTGACCGCGTTACCGTCCTCAGGAAGGGCGAGCTCATAGGAACCATAGACACCAAGGACGCAACGCCCCAGATACTCGCCAAGATGATGGTTGGAAGAGAGGTCGTTCTCAGGGTGGAGAAGCCCCCCAAAGAGCCGGGAGCGCCTATTCTTAGGGTTGAGAACCTCTGGGTTAAGGGCGACAGAGGTGAGGACGCCGTTAAGGGTCTCTCCTTTGAGGTTCACGCCGGCGAAATATTCGGTATAGCCGGCGTTGAGGGCAACGGTCAGACCGAGCTTATAGAGGCCATAACCGGTCTCAGAAAGGTTGAGAGAGGAAAGATCATTCTCAACGGTAAGGACATCACAGACAGGCCACCGAGGGAGCTCTACGACCTCGGGTTGGCTCATATTCCAGAGGACAGAATAAACATGGGTCTCATCGTTGACATGAGCGTCGCCGAGAACTCGATCCTCGGCCTTCAGTGGAGGGAAAAATTCAAGGGACCACTCAACTCGATAAGGTGGAACGCCGTCAGGGAGCACGCTAAAAAACTCGTTGAGCAGTTCGATGTAGTCGTTCCAGGTATAAACGCTCCAGCAAAGAGCCTGAGCGGTGGAAATCAACAGAAGCTCATCGTTGCCAGAGAGGTAAGCAAGGAGCCTGTCTTGATAGTTGCATCCCAGCCCACGAGGGGTGTCGACGTTGCCTCCACTGAGTACATTAGGAACTACCTCGTCAAGCTCAGGAACGAGAACAAGGCCGTTCTGCTCGTTTCCGCCGACCTTGATGAGGTAACCCAGCTGAGCGACAGGATGGCCGTCATGTATGAGGGAGAGTTCATGGGCATCGTGAAGCCCGAGGAGGTCACAGAGGAAGAGATTGGAATGATGATGGGAGGGATCAGACGTGAATGAAAAAGTGAAGGGCTTCCTCAAGCCGCTCGCGGAGAGCCTGCTGGCGGTGTTCATTGGATTCTTCCTAGGTGCGATAATCCTCCTCGCGTTCGGTTACAGCCCCTTTGAAGCCTATTATTGGCTCCTGAGGGGTTCCCTCGGTTCCACATCAGGAATAGCCTCCACACTTAGCTACGCCACCCCGATCATGCTCACCGCCCTGACATTCGCAATAAGCGCTAGGACAGGAATCTTTAACATCGGTGCCGAGGGTTCTGTTTACTTCGGGGCAATAGCTGCGATAATATTCACCAACATCTACGGCAACGTCATCTTTGGGCTCCTCATGGGCATGCTGGTTGGGGCGATGTGGGGCCTTCCAGCAGCTTTCCTCAAGGTCTTCCGTGGCGTTCACGAAGTTATCTCAACCATTATGCTCAACTGGATAGCCTGGTACGGTGTGCTGTACCTCGTCACCGGCCCATATGCCAACCCCAACGACCCTAACAAGACCATTCTCGTCCCGGAAAGCGCAAGGCTCCCGCTCCTCGGCGCCTCAAATCTGTCGGTGGGATTCATACTCGCCATCGTAGCTTCCATCATCGTTTACTACATCCTCTGGCACACTGAGCTGGGCTTTGGCATGAGGGCCAGCGGAATGAATCCGAAGGGTGCAGAGTACGGGGGAATCGATCCAAAGAAAGCGATAATATGGTCATTTGTCATAGGCGGATTTGCGAGCGGTCTCGCTGGCGCCGTTGAGGTCATGGGAAGACCTCCAACTTATGCCATAAGCCAGGGAATGGCCAACATCTACGGCTATGGTTTCGACGGAATAGGCGTTGCCCTCGTCGGAAGAAACCACCCACTGGGCATAATCTTCGCGGCAATGTTCTTTGGCATGCTCCGTGCTGGAACAACAATGATGCAGATTGGAGCAGGGGTTCCGCTCGAGATTATCTACGTCATTCAGGGTATAATCGTCGTTGCCGTCGCGATTCCTGGTCTGATTGACATATTCAAGAACTTGAGGAGGGTGAGGGCATGAGCCTCGGATCATCAATCGTCCCAATCCTAGTGACCTCACTGATGGCCATGGTGCCCATAGTCCTTACGAGCGTTGGTGCGGTTGTCAGCGAGCGCGCTGGAATAGTCAACATCGGCTACGAGGGAATCATAATGATAAGTGCCTTCTTCGGCGCTATTGCGGCAGAAGTCAGTGGAAGCTGGTTCATCGGCCTCCTTGGAGGAGCCTTCGTCGGCGCCCTCCTCGGAATGCTCCACGGCTTCATCACGGTCTACCTCAAGGGAGACCACATCATCCCGGGTATTGGTATAAACCTCCTCGCCATGGGTCTCGTCCCCTTCGGTATCATGGCCTACTGGGGAACGGCAGGCCAGCACCAGGTTCCAGACACCGTCAGGGTTCCCAACTGGAACACCACCTACGGGAACATCAGCCCCATGATAATAGTGACCCTCGTCATAACTTTCCTCACCTACTGGGTGCTCTTCAAAACGCCGCTCGGGCTGAGGATAAGGGCCATGGGTGAGAACCCAGAGGCGGCAGATGCCATAGGCCTGAACGTTGAGAAGTACCGCTTCTGGGCGGCAGTGTACGGTGCTGCACTGGCGGGTCTCGCTGGAGCCTACATCAGCATAGACTGGGTCGGAGCGGTCACCAAGAACGTTGCAGCTGGAAGGGGTTTCATAGCGCTCGCCAATATGGTGTTCAGCGGCTGGAACCCGCTAATGGCTCTGGTCGGAGGATTCCTCTTTGGATTCTTCGACACGGTGGCAATATGGGTCCAGTCCAGCCAGGTCGTTCCGTGGCAGTTCGTCCAGATGCTGCCCTACGTGATGACCATCATCATTGTGGCTGGAATAATAGGAAAGGTCCGCCCGCCCAAGTGGGACGGCAGGCCCTACAAGAGGGAGTGACTCTCTTCTCATTTTCTCTTTCCCGACAAAGTTGGGAGAAAGGAAAGGCTCACTTCTTGAGGATTACTCCAAGAGCAGTTCCTAAGACAAGACCAACAATGATGGAAACGACGACATACTGTGTGACGTCTGTCCTAGCCTCGGCTAGTTCTTCAGGAGGCTTTTCTCCGAGCGCCTTGATCACCGCGGCGCTGTTCTCTATAAGCACCTCCGTGTAGGGCTTGTCCTTCCAGAAGACCGTTATCTCGGCCAGGGGCTTCCCGCTCTTTACAGCTAACTCCTTAGCTGCCTCCTTCAGCTGGTCAGGGCTTTCCTTTCCATAAACTATGAGGTCGGTTTTCTCGGCGGCGGAGACGAGCTCGTCAACTCCAAGTGCTGGGACTTCTTCCTCTGGCTTTATTGAGGCAACTGCCTTTATGCCGAGCCACTCAATGGCGTACTGGTTGGAGGGCATCTGTATGACAGCAGTCCTGTTTTCCATCACAAGGGCCTTATAAGCCCCGACGATGGTCCCAACGCGCTCCCTGAAGCTCTTGAACTCCTTTCTGTATAGCTCGGCATTGTACGGGTCGGCCTTCTCGAGGGCCTTCTCGGTTGCCTGAGCTATTGCCATCGCATTGTGGGGATCGAGCCATATACCGTGTGAGTTGTCCTTGCTGTTGTACCAGTGCTCGCTTAGATACCGGAAGCCTTCAGCTTTGTAGTCGTCTATGAAGAGTGCCTCGCCGGTTATCGTTCCCTCCTTTTTCAGTTCGGCGATTCTCTTTTCCACAGGTAAATGACCTCCAGTGGTCACTATGACGTCTGCCTGGCGCAGGAGCTCGATCTGGCTTGCTGTCAGCTGGTACTCGTGCGGATCTGCGCCGAGAGGGATTATGTAAACAACCTCCACAGAATCCCCGAAGGCATCTTGAACTATCGCTGCCAAAGGTGCTATACTCGTCACCACGAGAGGCTTTTCTCCAGCCCCACTGGTGAGTGGAATGAATGATCCGATTAAAAGCAACGCTATGAGTAGAGTTCTCGCCCTCATTTTCGGCCACCCTAACAGAATTCAACGCTTAACTTTAAATGTTGTCGGAAAGTTTTATAAGTTTCCGCCCGCACTACCACTTGGTGTCGTCATGAAGAGATTAGCGGCGTTAATAATCATGCTGTTGTTCCTGAGTAGTGCTGTCCCAGTAAGCGCTTACGATGTCAGCTCCAAGGTTTCGGTAACCATAAGCCCCAACTCGGAACTTCTTTCAGTGGTCTATTATCTGGCTTTTGGAAGAAACGATATCTTCGTCATAGACAGAGAGGACTACCTCAGTGATGTTGATTCTTACTTTGGCCCATATAGAAATCATCCTGTCGTCAAGATGCTCAGGGAGAATTTGGAGAACGCTACGACGATCCCAGACAGGGACATGAGGCTCTACTACCTCGAGGCATATCTTTTGACGTGCACGGAGCCGCCAGAGCTGGAACCTCTGGTTCTTGTGAATGATGAGTGGTTCTTTAGATTCCTGAGCGCTCTTCGGGATTTTGCAGAGAAAACGGACTTTATGGAATTTTACAAAACCAGTCAGAGGTATTATCAGGAAGACCTTAATACCTACATCACTGCTCTAGAACTTTTACCTCCCGATGAGTTTATGGGGCAATACGTTAGCATTTCAAACGTGCGCTTTGAGTTTCTGCATCCCTACCTCGTTGCCATCCATGGCCACAGCTTCAACCCGATAATCAACGGCACGCAGATATACGGCGCTGGCGGAATGATTCCCCTGGTGAGGCGCGACCCACAGAGGACTGAGTGGACATACAAGACAGCCCGCGACACAATGTTTGGTCTGCCGCTCAATAGGGACTACATTAAGAACAAGAGACTGGACGAGCTTATCTATCTCGGCTTCGTATACCACGAGCTTGGCCATGACATCACGACCAAGGAACTGAACTGGAACTACGACCTCACCTACGACCTCAGATACCTCGAGGATACGATAGAGGGGGATATGCCTTACCTTGCGACATATGACATCCACTTCTGGTGGGACACGATGATGGTGTACGAGGGCTTCGCCGACGGGTGGATGGACTTTTCACTGAAGAGTGTTGATCCCGCCTACTTGGAGCTGGCGATGTGGATGCAGAGGGCATGGGGAGAGTTCTGGATAGAAGACATGGTTGAAATCTACGAGAAGTACACCCTGATAAGCGTTCAGGAAGGGAAACCTCTGGGCGACTACGTCGTTGACATGATGAGCGAGCTCAAGGAAAAGGTTTCGCCCGAGAAAGCGGGAGAGTTATACCAAAAGCGTGTTCCAGTGACACCCCTCAGGGCCCTTGACAGGGGAGCCGTTGCCAGAAAGGTTATCGTAGTTTACGGCACCCAGAATCCAGACCCGAGTGGAACCGAATATGACAGGGAGACGGCTGAGATTGTTGCGAATTACCTTGAGACCTTCTACTCCCAGTGGCCAGACGGCGTCGAGGTGATCATTAAGGCCGACGTTAACGTTACCGACGAAGAACTGAAGGAGAACCTTATCCTCATTGGCGGCCCCCTTGCCAACAAGATTGTCGCCGAACTCCAGGACGACTTCCCGTTGCGCTTTGTGAAATACGGAGACGAGTGGGTTTTGGAACGGTCGGAGCACTGGAACTGGGAGATTGCCTCCTTCATACTCCAAGAGAATGATGCCTATCCAGTCCTTGAGGGCTGGAATGCCAACTACCTCAACGCATCGGTGATAATGGCCATCAGGAACCCGCTCAATCCTGAAAACTACATTGTATGGATAGCTGGAGCAGATCGCTACGGCACGAGACTTTACAAGAATCCAACCTACTACCTCAGCAGCTACGAAATCTTCAATGGAAAAGAGATAGAGATGGGATTCTACGTTCAGCCGCTCGCGTCTTCCTGATTGGGGCTGGTCTCTTCCGCTTTCTGCCCTTCCTTTCCGTTTCCGTTGCTTTTTATGTGCGGCTTGCCGATGGCTATGGTAAATCCCTTGAAGCTGTCATCCTTCCTGTTGAACTCCATGGCTAATGGGAGGCCATGGTCGTCGTTGAAGACTATTCTCACTATCCTCGCCCGCGAGTGGTCGTTCAGGTAGTCCTCCTTCAGCTGCTCGTAGTTGTCTATGGCCTCGTTGATGCTCTCGCTATGCATGTCGTAGATTTCCCTGGCATAGACGCTGTGGTTTTTGATTTCCTCGACGGTCTTCTTCCGGTCCAAGCTACCACACCCTCAGGCTTTGCGCCAGGCTCCGTCGCGGAACTTAAAAACCTTCCTGCGCTCGGCCATTCTGAGGGCTTCCTCAAGTCTGCCTTTTGGAACCTCAATGCCGTGGAGCTCCTTGAAGAGCTCGACGATTTCATCGGTGGTTAGGGCTTCCTTCTCCTCGAAGATGTTGTTGACGAGATTTATCATATCCTCCACGAAATTCCAGGGGAAGACTATCCAGGCCCAGTCGATCTCCTCGCCGTAGTAGTCTGGGTTGAAGCGGGAGCCTCTTATTGTAAGCAGTGTTGCCGCCCTAACCTCTGCCGGATTCTGGCTCTCCACGTAATTCTTCGCCAGGGTTAAGCTCTCTCCAGTGTCACTGATGTCGTCCACGATAAGAACATTCTTTCCGCTCATGTCGTAGTTGCTGCCGTACTTGAGTCTTGCCTTTCCGTCCGGAGTGGCTGTAACACCCCAGTGCTCCACCTTGAGGCTGACGAGGTCCTTAACGCCGAGGTAATCGCAGTAAAGCCTTGCCGCAATCCAGCCACCTCTGGCAAGACCGACTATAACGTCCGGTCTCCAGCCGTCTTCAAGAACCTTCCATGCGCCCTCCTTTGCCCACTTTTCTATATCGTCCCAAGAAGCGAGATAAGCCGGAAACTTCTTCATTGGATTTCCCTTAACGGAGCAAAGGAAAGGTTATATTTAAGCCTTACGCTCAGCGTTTTGACTGGAAGGTGGCAAAAAGAGGCAGAAAAAATCAAACACTAATCCTCTTCCATATTGTTCCTTGTGGCGTGTCCTCAAGCTGTATGCCCAGAGCCTTGAGCTCGTCTCTGATTTTATCCGCCAGAGTGAAGTTGCGCTGCTTCCTGAGCTCCGCCCTTACTGAGACAAGGAGCTCTATGAGTGCCTCCTCATCACCGGCTTTCTGCTCCTTGAAGTAGTCCTCGAAGAGACCGAAGACCTCGCTTATTATCTTGAAGAACTCCAGTGCCTTCTTGAGAACGCTCTCCTTGGGCTTCTTGACCTTCGTGAGGTAGCGGTTAACCGCGTTGGAGACCTCAAAGACGGCCTTGAGGGCCTCGGCCGTGTTGAAGTCGTCGTCCATGGCATCGTAGAACTTCTTTCTTGCTTCCCTGACGGTCTCGTAGAGCTCGAACTCCTCTTCGTCCCATCTGAATGCAACATCGGCCTTCTCCATCGCCACGCGGATGTTTTCGAGGGTGTTGTAGAGCCTCTCAAGGTTGTTCTTGGCGTGCTGGATGCCCTCCTCTGTGTAGTCGAGTGGTGAGCGGTAGTGCTTCTGGAGGACAAAGAAGCGTATGACCTCCGGGCTGTACTTCTGGAGGAGCTCCCTTATCGTCACGAAGTTACCGAGGCTCTTACTCATCTTTTCTCCGGAAACCATCACGAAGCCTGTATGGAGCCAGTACCTGACCCACTCATGGTCGGTACACGCCTCGCTCTGGGCTATCTCATTCTCGTGGTGCGGAAAGATGAGGTCGTTCCCGCCACCATGGATGTCAAAGCTCTCGCCGAGATACTTTGTGCTCATCGTGGAGCACTCGATGTGCCAGCCGGGCCTGCCTTCGCCCCAGGGGCTTTCCCATTTAGGTTCTCCGGGCTTGGCCTTCTTCCAGAGGGCGAAGTCTTCAGGATTCTTCTTGCCTTCGCCAGGTTCAACCCTCGCCCCCTTAACTAGCTCTTCAAGCTTTATTCCGCTCAGCTTACCATAGTCCTTGAACTTCCTGACCTCGAAGTATACCCCATCGTTCCCCTCGTAGGCGTAGCCCTTTTCTTGGAGCTTCCTCACGAAGTCTATAATGTCCTGAATGTGCTCCGTAACGCGCGGATAGATATCGGCCGGTTTGACCTTCAAAGCTTTCATATCCTCGAGGAAGTAGCGAAGGAACTTCTCAGCGAGCTCCTTAGGGTCTTCGCCGGTCTCGTTGGCGCGCCTGATAATCTTGTCGTCTATGTCGGTGAAGTTCATGACCATGAGAACGGTATAACCTCTGTGCTCGAGGTAGCGCCTGATGACGTCGAAGGCTATGTAGGTTCTGGCGTGACCGAGGTGGGTGTAATCGTAAACCGTTGGACCGCAGACGTACATCCTGACCTCCCCTTCCCTCAGGGGCCTGAACTCCTCCTTCTGCTTCGTCAGGGTGTTGTACACTCTAATGGCCATCTTTCTCACCCCCGGGTGAACTTTGCCGAGGCGTTTTATTAGGTTATCGCCCGGTGGGAAAGCTTAAAAACCAACTCCCTTAATCGGGGTAGGAGCACGAAAAGGAGGTAATGCTCATGGTCAAGGTTCAGAAGGGAGACGTCATAAGGCTTCACTACACCGGTAAGGTCAAAGAAACCGGGGAGATTTTTGACACCACCTATGAGGAGGTTGCCAAAGAGGCCGGCATCTACAACGAGAAGGGCATCTACGGCCCTGTCCCGATAGCGGTTGGGGCTGGCCACGTGCTTAAGGGCCTTGACGAGCAGCTTGAGGGGTTAGAAGTCGGCAAGAAGTACGAGATAATTATCCCGCCTGAGAAAGGCTTTGGAAAGCGCGATCCCAAGCTCATCAAGACATTCACCCTCGGCCAGTTCAGGAGGCAGGGCATCTTCCCGTTCCCCGGAATGCCGGTTGAGATAGAGACCGAGAGTGGCAGGAAGCTCAAGGGCAAGGTCCTCACCGTCAGCGGCGGCAGGGTGAGGGTTGACTTCAACCACCCCTATGCCGGCAAGCACCTCGTCTATGAGGTCGAGGTCGTCGAGAAGATAGAGGACCCGATAGAGAAGGTCAAGGCCCTCATAGAGCTCCGCATGCCAATGGTCAAGCCGGAGGAGGTCATCATCGAGGTCGGTGAGAAAGACGTCAGCGTTGACTTTAGCAATGTCGAGATAGACAGAAACACCCTCGTTCTCGGCGAGATACTCCTTGAGAGCGACCTCAAGTTCATAGGCTACGAGGAAGTCAAGTTCAAGCCAAGCGTCGACGAGCTTCTCAAGCCACCGGAAAAGGAGGAGCAGGTCACAGAGCTCGAGGAAGAGGTCAGCGAGCCGCTCATCGAGAAGGCCGAAGAGGAAAAGCCCGCGGAAGAGACCACCGAAACTGAGGGAGTGAAGGCCGAGGAAAGCGAGGAGAAGAAGGAAGAGACTTCCGAGGGTGAGGAGGTCAAGGAGGAGCCAGAGAGCAGGAAAGAAGAGCAGGCTGAGGAGAAACCGAAGAAAAAGGCCACCAAGAAGTCCAAAACCACCAGAAAGAGGAGCACCTCAGCCAAGAAGAGGAAAACTACCAAAAAGAAGACCGAGAAACCAGCCGAGAGTGCCGAGGAGAAGAAGGGAGAGACTGAGTGAGGCCAAAACTTTTATCTTCTTTTCCTAACTTTTCTCCATGGAACTGAAGCGAAACCTCTGGCTTCTCTATGCGCTCTCCCTTGTGTTCATTCCCCTTGTTTGGGGTAGGGGAGACAATGTTTTCGGGTGGGCGGCTTACAACGCGGCTTTTTACGTCGTTCTGCCGTTGGCCGTTGGTTACCTTCTCGGTTTTAAGCCAAGAGAACTCGGCTTTCAACTTGGAAACCGAGAGGGTTACAAGTGGTTTGCCGTTCTATTTTTGCTCTCGATCCTGATAAGCCTGTATGGGACGACGGTTCCCGAGATGAAAAACTACTATCCAATATTCGCTTACTCCAACTGGACCGACTTTCTCCTCAAGGAGCTTGCTGTTGGTGCGATAATGTTCGCCCACGAGGCCTTCTATCGGGGGATATTGCTCTTCCCGCTGGCGAAGAAGAATGAATGGCTCGCTATACTGGCCCAGGATGTTCCCTACACCTTAGTTCACATCGGAAAGCCCGGTATCGAAATCCCCTACGCATTCTTTGCGGGAATAGTCTTCGCAAAAATGGATTTGAAGGGTAAGAGCTTCCTTCCGAGCTTTCTCCTCCACTGGCTCGGCTCGGTCCTCTTCGACGTCATGTGCGTTCTCCTTTGAGCAAGCCTTTTTAAATCTGCCTCGAAGGAATGTTTATGCTCGGAGCCGAGGTGTACTCTCGCGGCCGCTTCTGGGAGGTTGACTTACTCAGGGGGATAGGCATCACTATGATGGTTGTCTCCAACTTCGTCACGGATTTACAGCTCTTCCTGAACTATTCAGGACATCCCTTCTTTTGGAAGGCTTTCGCCTATGCAACGGCATCGATATTCGTCTTCGTCTCCGGCCTCTCCTTCTGGATAAGTTACTCCCGGACGATCAAGAAGAACCCCCGTCCCTACGCCAAGTACTTCAGGAGATTCCTTAAGCTCTTCGGCCTGGGCATGCTGATAACAGTTGTCACGTACCTTTTCCTCGACGGCATGACAATTTACTTTGGGATTCTCCACTTCCTCGGCGCCGCAACGCTCTTAGCGATTCCCTTCTACCGCTTTGGGAAGCTTAATCTCTTGTGGGCGGTCTTCTTCATCTTCGGCTCCCTCTGGGTGAGAAACCTAATCGGTCCTGCGTGGCTTCTTCCCCTCGGAATAACCTTCAAAGGATTTTCTTCCCCGGACTATTTCCCGATATTTCCCTGGTTTGGGATTTACCTCCTCGGTCTCACAGCAGGCAGCGTCTTCTATCCGGAGGGAATGAGGAAAAAGGAGCTGAGAATTCCCGCAAACCCTCTCGTTTTAGCCCTCTGCGTGGCCGGCAGGCACACTCTCGGCATATATCTCGTCCATCAGCCCCTGCTGGTTGGTCTCCTCATGCTGATTTACGGCCCTCTTCCCGGGATTTCCCTTTAGCCTCAACCCTTGCCGTTCCGTAGCCGACGAAGAGTACCTTATCCGGGTCCAGAGCCCTCAGCACCTCTGGCCTGTGGGTAATTATGAGGGCGGTGATGCCGGCCTCCCTGATAATCTCGGCCACCTTTTTGGCCACTCTCATGGCCGTGAGCGTATCGAGATGAGCTGCAAACTCGTCCATGAGGAGGAGATTTGGCTTCTCAGCGAGGAGTGAAGCTATCTTTGCCCTTTCCTTCTGACCTGTAGAGAGCTCACCGAACTTTGCACGGTAGAGAACTGCGTCGCTCAGTCCAGCCCTGTTGAGCACCTCCACAGCCGCGTTGAGGTCTCTAATCTTTCTGTACACGTGCTCCAATATGCTTTCAGAGCCAAAGGAAGGCTCAAATTCCCCGGGTATAAGCACGGAAACCTTGACGTTCTCCGGGACGCTGATTTCTCCTTCACTCGGTCTGTACTTTTCCTCCCAGTAGCCCTTCGCCGCTCCGAGGATGAGCCTCAGCAGGGTCGTTTTTCCAGCTCCACTCGCACCGACTACCGCTATCAGCTCTCCAGGCTTTATCTCAAAGTTAAGGTTCCTCAAAACTGGACGCTGTATAACCCTGTGCCTGACTCCAAAGGCTTTCAGCAGTTCTTGAATCTCCTCAGGTAATCCTTTAACGTCGAGCTCGCTCTCGAAGACCTTGCTAACGTTCTTAAAGACTATCGGGCCGCTCAGAGGCTCGACCTTACCGTAGCTCGGCCTCCACAGGCGACCGTCCTCTGGCGCGTAGGGGTCTTCGTGAAGGAAGCGCTCGATGTATTCTTTGGCCTCTTCAGTGAGTGGATAGAAGAGGACAGGCCTTCCGCTTGCCGTCTCCCAAAGGAACTTGAAGCCGACCTTCTCGAAGAAGGGGTTGTAGCGGGCCATCTGCGCTATGGTCTCTACTATGTGTTTCCTCTTTCTCATCTCCGGGACCCTGCGCTCGGCTATCCACTCAAGGGCAGCCCTAACGCTCAGCTGGCCCAAGCCATCGGAACGGTAGTCCGGATGAACCACAACACGCGCAATCCTAGCGCCAGCAGTGTTGGTTTCTTTCAAAGCTCTCCACTTGGCTTCTTCCCATAGGAGGGAACGCGCTACCTTTCTTCCGTGATTCCTTTTGAGCTCCTCGTAGAGTTCTTTCATGATCTTCTCTGGCCAGAATGCCGGATGGAACCAGTCCTCGGGAAAGACTTTCTCACGGATGTTCCTTTCAATTTCACCGTTGGGCAACCGTCTGTGCATCAGCGGAATCGGCGGATCAATTCTTACGTAGGCTAAAATCCTGGGCTCGTACTCCTCCCTTTCGACGAGTTCAAGGAGCAGGAAGCGAGAAGCTGGAGTAGAGCCCTTAATCTCGAGGATATGGCTTTCAGTGCCGCAGACTGGGCACTTCTGCTTGGTGTTTGCCTCGAAGATGTGGCCATTCTCACAGCGCCACAATGCCACCGTTTCCTTCTGGCTGGCGTAGTGATATTGCTCCAGCTCGGCTATGGCTTCGAAGTCGCTCTCGTATTTGGCCTCTCTTGCCCTCAGCTTGTACGTGTAGAGGAGCTCCCCCGTGAGTGGGGAGAAGCGCTTGGCCTCTACTTCCTTCTCCCAGAGGGGCCAGGCCTTTATCTTATCGCCAGAGTAGAACTTATAGAGCTCATAGTCGTCGAAGTCAAGAACTTTGTAGTCCCCCTTTTCCTTCGGCGTTTCTCTAATCCTAATTTCCACTTCATCGCCCGTCAGGAACCACTGGGCAACGTTGCCCGTCATGTAGAGTCTGAACTTTCCTTTCTCAGTTTCAACCTCGAGAATCCCAAACCATCGATGCTTGAAGCGCGGGATTTCGCTCCCGACAACCCGACCCCGAAGAATCACCGGCTATCACCATCGGTAATTGGAGAAATGAAATTAATAACTGTTCTCCTTCACCATTAATCTCTTTGTGGCACCACGAGCCATTCTGATCACTGCTCATCTACTGGAGGAAACTCCCTTGTGAGAAGCTTCCACTCCGGATTCTTCCAGACTTCACGGGACATTACTATGAGTATTATCGAATCGGTCACCAAGGCATAATCTTTGAGATTCAAAACCTGAAAACCTGCTGAAAGCTGTTCTTGATAGCGAGATACTCTATGCAGTCCATCAGAACGACCTTGGGTGTTTCGTTTTCTTTGATCTTAACATCCTCCGGTTCTTCACACCTGTTGTAGAAGGAAACAGTGGTGACACTTAGGAACTATAAACTTTTACAATTGGATCGTGCTAACCTACAAATTTGCCAACTACTTACGGATGATTTTTGTCATTTCTACAGACTGGCAAATGTTGCAATGATGTTAGTACAGAAATTAAAAAATAAAAAACCACAAACTATATCAAAGCTTTTTCATCAAGTTCGCCATCTCCAAAGCTGCCATCGCATACTCAAATCCTTTATTGCTCTTTATTCCAGCCCTGTTCAATCCTTGAAGCTCGTCCTCAACGGCTATGACACCGAAGATAACTGGAACACCAGTGATCAGGCCAGCTTGGGCGACCCCCTTGGATACTTCGTTGGCAACGAGGTCGAAGTGCTTAGTCTCGCCTCTAACAACAACACCTAAAGCCAAAATGGCATCGTATTTTCCACTCTCGGCGAGCTTTTTGGCTATAATTGGGATCTCAAAGGATCCGGGAACCTTGAAGACGTCCACTCTTTCGACACCGTGCCTCTCGAAGCAGTCTATGGCTCCGCTCAGTAGCTCATCCGTCAAGAGGTCGTTGAACCTGGCAACAACTATCGCCATGCTGAGGCCATCTCCCTTAAATTCGCCCTCAAACACCCTAACCTTCATACCATCACCTCCGTTTGTTACTTTGGTAATTGCATAATCACGTGATTATATGATCCTGAATTAATCAAACTTCAAAAGGAAGCTTGTGGCCAAGCTTCTCGGCTTTGATCCTTAGGTAGGGTCTGTTGTGCTCGGTAACCTCACCCGGGGCGGGAATCATTTCAACTACCTCAATTCCGAGCTCCTCCAGCGCTCTTGCTTTAGTAGGGTTGTTGGTTATGAGTCTCACCTTCGAGACGCCTAATGCTCTAAGCATCTGGAAGGCCGCCTCGTAAGTCCTCTCGTCCCCCTTATGCCCCAAAGCTTCGTTGGCTTGGACTGTATCGAGTCCCTTATCCTGAAGCTCATAGGCCTTTATTTTCTCCTTCAACCCTATGCCACGCCCCTCTTGATCCATGTAAAGCAGAATTCCCCCTTCTTGGGCTATCATCCGCAGGACGTTGCTCAGCTGGCTCCCACAGTCACATTTGAGCGACGCCAATGTGTCGCCGGTTAGACACTTGGAATGTATCCTCACGAGTGGCACTTCACTATAGGGTTCCTTAACTATTGCCACGTGTTCCTTGAAATCTAGCTCGTTTTCAAAGCTTATTATTCTGAACTCCCCATAGCGCGTCGGCAGTCTCGCGTTGGCATAAACACTCACCAGTTGCTTTCTCCTGACAAACTCCCTCCAGACATCGTCCGTCGTGAGGACAGGAAGATCATGCTCCTTAGCGAACTTCAGTACGTAATCATGGTCGTGACTGTCTCCTTCTCCGTTGAGAATCTCCACTATTAGGGCATAGCGTTTGAAGCCGAGTATCTCCATCAGCTCTAATGAGCTCTCCGTGTGGCCTCTTCTCCAGTTAAGACCTACTCCCCCTAGGAGATGCAGGTGGCCGGGATAGCGGAAGTGCTCGACTTCCAGTCCCTCCGCTATCTTCCTAGCCGTTAAAGCCCTCTCCTCGGCTGTTATACCCGTGAACGTCTCCTCGTAGTCAACTGGAATCAGGAAGTTCGTCTCCCCTCCCTTGCTCGGTAGTGGAAAGAAGCCCCTTTTTAAGGCCTGTTCCAGATCTATCGTCAGACAGAGAAGACCTTTCATAGAAAGCATGAAGTTCACAACCTCTGAATTAGCTAATTCTGCTGGATAAACTAAATCAGCTTCAAACTCCCTCCTGTTGTCTACAAGGACAGCGGGTTTTCCATCAATGATTGCCCTCCTGATGCTTTCCCAGTCCGGTTTCATCCTTTCACCTCCTGGATTCTCCTCACGTATCTAGCTAGAACATCTATCTCATAGTTGACTTCATCACCTGGCCTCAGCGAGCCGAGATTGGTTTTCTTCAGCGTGTAGGGTATCACCTGAACCCAGAAACGTGTAGGCTCAACCTTAGCAACCGTCAGGGAGACACCGTTAATGGCTATGCTCCCCTTCTCAGCCACTCCCCACCGCTCGGGGGGCATCTCGAAGGCCATCCATGTCGTGTTTTTGCTTTTCCTCGATGCCAGAAACCTCAGCGTGCCGTCCACGTGGCCAGTAACTATGTGTCCATTAAGCCTTTCGCCCACCTTCATAGCCCGCTCAAGGTTCACAAACTTTGCCCTAGTCAGATTGGTTCTCTTCCGAGTTTCTTCGCCGACGTCGAAGGTGGCTATCCTTCCGTCAAAGCTTATGACCGTCAGGCAGGCCCCATTTACTGCCACACTAGCTCCCGGCGTAACCTTGAAAGGGACTTCGACATAGAGCCTTCCAGCAGAGTATCTCGCCTTGCCTATGGCCTCAATAATGCCGCTGAACACCACAATCACCCGGGTAAGCTGTAACAAGGAGGCTCTCACCGAGCTTCTCGACTGATTCTATCTCTAACACCGGTGCCTCGTTGGCTTCTTTCACGCTGAGGCACTCGAAAGGCTTTATTCCCCTCCCAAAGAGCTTTGGCCCATAGAAGATGTAGAACTTGTCGGCATAGCTCAAGAACTGGCAGGCTATTCTTCCACCTTCAATCAAGACGCTGTCTATCCCCATCTCGCCGAGTTTTCTAAGAATTCTTTCAGGATCGGTTTCCTCGACAATAGTGGCGTTTACTTCTCCAAACGCTTCCGGATTTTCTGTGAAGATTATCACGTTTCCATCATTGAAGAGACGGAAACGTCTACCGTTGCTCAGCTCCTCACCGATAAGGCCGTGCCTGTCGAGGATAACCTTGTATTTTGGGGGACATTCAGGAAGGCGGCAGTTGAGCTTCGGGTTGTCCCTAAGAATCGTTCCGGCTCCAACCATGATTGCCATGTGCCTTCTCCTGAGCTCCTGAACCTTTTGCCTCGCCTTATCTCCCGTTATCCACTGAGAAGAGAAGCTTTCTGTAGCAATAAAACCGTCGAGAGTTAGGGCAAGCTTTATTGAAACGAATGGTATCTTGGTAGTTATGTATTTGATGAAGATCTCATTCAGCTTTTTCGCCTCTTCCTCAAGGATGCCGACATCAACTTCTATGCCTGCTCTCTGCATCTTTTCAATGCCCCTGCCCGCGACAAGTGAGTGAGGATCCTTCATTGCCACGACCACTCGTTTAAAGCCTTCAGCGATTATCCTATCGGCACATGGTGGCTGCTTTCCCCAGTGAGAGCACGGTTCGAGCGTTACATACAATGTTGCCCCTCTAGTGTCGTGTCCCCTACCCTTGGCGTCCTCTATGGCGTTAATTTCGGCATGCTTTTCCCCAAACTTCCTGTGCCATCCGACACCTATTACCTCACCGTCTTTGACTATGACTGCCCCGACCATTGGATTAGGGTTTACCCAGCCTTCTCCGCGCTTTGCCAGCTCCAGCGCGAGATGCATAAACTTCTTGTCTTCGTCCATCATGTTTCAGAAAATTGTTCCATGATTTTTAAAAATTTGTTCCAAAATTGGAATAGCAGAATCTTTTTATTGTCTCTTTCATAACGTTAAAGCGGTGATTTTCATGGATGACCCCTACATCTGGATGGAAGATCTGAACAATAAGTGCGTTTTTAAACTGGTTGAAGAGGAGAACAAACGCTTTATGGAGTTTGTTGGAGAACTCAGCGACGAGCTTTTTCCAGAGGTCAAGGAGCTCTACTTTCTGCCCATTATCAGAACGGCAAAGCTGACCGAACGGGGCACGCTCGTAATGGTCAACGAGGCCGGGAGGCAGATCATTAAGTGGCTTGACGGTGAGGTGATAGTCGATTCCAAAAAGCTTGAAGAAGAGCTCGGCGATGAAGTGCTTTTGCAGGGTTTCACAGCAGATAGCGAAGGAAAGAGGCTCGCCTACAGCTTCTCCATTGGGGGAGCAGACGAGGGGATAACAAGGATAATCGACCTCGAGAGCGGGGAGCTCATTGAGGAGATTAGGCCTTCAGTTTGGGGAATCATCTTCCTCGATAACAGCTACTACTTCGCGCGCTTCTACAGAAAGGAGAAGACCCCCGACGGAATGGAGCCACCGGCGGTGAGGCTCTTCTTCAAGGGCGAGAACGGCGAAAGAATGGTCTTCGGTGGGGGCCTCGGCTCAGGCTACTTTATCAACATGGGGAAAAGCACCGACGGAAAGTGGGCGATGGTAGTGGTGACCTTTGGCTGGAACAAGGCTGAGATATACCTCGGCCCCATAGAGGAGCCCGAAAAGTGGAAGAAGGTTTACTCAGCTGAGGTTCCGGCACAGCCGATAGACGTTGTCGATGGAAAGATCTACATCCTCACAAAGGAAGGAAAGGGCCTCGGAAAGGTCATCGCAATCGAGGACGGCGAAATCGAGGAGGTTATCCCCGAGGGTGAGTTCCCGCTGGAGTGGGCAGTAATAGTGGGCGACAGAATCCTAGCCGGCAGGCTCGTCCATGCCAGCCACAGGCTCGAGGTCTACTCACTTGATGGCAAGAAGCTCGACGAGATTACCTTCGACCTGCCCGGAAGCCTCTATCCACTCGACGCCGATGGCAAGAAAGTTATCCTCCGATACGAGAGCTTCACCATCCCCTACAGGCTCTACGAGTTTGACGGGGAGCTGAAGCTTCTCGACGAGAGGAAGATTGAAGGAGACTTTCGGGTGGGCGAGGACTTTACGATCTCAAAGGACGGCACGAGAATCCACTACTTCATTGTAAAAGGAGAGAAAGACGAGAAGAAGGCCTGGGTCTTTGGCTACGGCGGCTTCAACATTGCCTTAACTCCGAGATTCTTCCCGCAGGTGATTCCATTCATACGGCGCGGCGGAACCTTTGTGATGGCCAACCTTAGAGGAGGTAGTGAATACGGCGAAGAGTGGCACCGCGCCGGAATGAGAGAAAACAAGCAGAACGTCTTCGACGACTTCATAGCCGTTCTCAGTAAGCTCAAGGCCGAAGGCTACAAAGTTGCCGCCTGGGGCAGGAGCAACGGCGGGCTTCTCGTCTCAGCGACGCTCGTCCAGCGGCCGGACGTTATGGACGCGGCTCTGATAGGCTATCCTGTCATTGACATGCTCCGCTTCCACAAGCTCTACATCGGCAGCGTTTGGATACCTGAGTACGGCAACCCCGACGATCCGAAGGACAGGGAGTTTCTGCTGAAGTACAGCCCTTACAACAACGTCAAGAGGCAGAAATATCCACCAACGCTCCTCTACACTGGCTTATATGATGACAGGGTTCATCCAGCACATGCTATTAAGTTCTTCATGAAGCTAAGAGAGGTCGGCGCGCCGGTTTATCTGCGCGTGGAAACTAAGAGCGGCCACATGGGTGCTTCGCCTGAGACAAGGGCAAGAGAATTGACCGACCTGCTGGCGTTTGTTGTTAAGACTCTCGAGGCTTAGCCCTCTCCTCTAATTTTCAATGTGTAACTCTCAACTAATACTCCAAGCAGAAGCCAGAATTTGCCAGAACTCGAAAAGTTCTTATATTTCCGGGACGAGAATATACCCGGGGCAGAAACATGGAGAGCGCAAGGATATCAACGGGCATTCCTGGTCTCGATGCAATGCTCAACGGTGGCCTAATCCCAGGAAGGACCTATCTAGTCAAGGGAGCTCCCGGAACTGGAAAAACAACGCTCGCGATGCACTTTGCCATGGCAGGCATTGCTAACGGGGAGAACGTTCTCTACGTGACCTTAGAGGAGCCAGCAGATAACCTCAGGGCGGACATGACCAAGATGGGATTTAACCTCCGCGATCCTAGGTTCACCCTGATAGACGCAACTCCTGCGGCTGAGAGATACGTTCTCGTGGACGACTTCTTTGAGTCCTTCGCTAAGAACATAGAGAGAATGACAGAGGCCATAAAGCAGCAGCTCCGCACGAGGCACTACACCCGGATAATTCTCGACCCCATAACCATGCTCAAGCTGACAGCAACGAAGGAGATAGAGTACAGGAGGGCTTTCCTGACCTTTATAAAGACGATGATGAGGATGAAGACGACCGTTCTGCTGACATCGGAGCTCCAGAGAACGGACATCGAGGAGTACCTTGTGAGCGGCGTGATAGAGCTGAAGGCCTTCGAAATCGACGGAAGGCTCTCCAGGGGCATCAAGATAACCAAATTTAGAGGGAGCGGCTTCGACGGAACTATCAGGCCGTATGAAATTACTGACAGGGGGATAGTGATCTACAACGATCGCGTGATTTCTTTACCCTAATGCTTCTATCATCGCCATTATCTTTCTGTGCAGCTGCTTGATGAGTTCCCTTCTGTCTTCCATCAGAACGACGTCGCTGGAACCTATAACTTCGAGGTTGAAGGCGAATGGACTTGGCAGCTCGTTGTGCTCGATCACAACCTTAACTTTCCCGTCGCGAACCCAGCTCAGGAACTGCTCCGCGCTCTCGACGTCCATTTTGTCCTCCATTATCTCGCGGTAGACCTCCTTCAGGAGCGGGAAGTCGGGGTAGTTCTCCTTGAGCACTTTGAGGAGAGCAACGGCCATCATCTGCTGCCTGCCGAGCCTCTTGCTCCTCCCGACGTAGCGCCTTAAAATGAGCAGTCCACGGTTGGCCACGTGTCTAAACCTTCTCTTCAGCAGTTCGGTATTGTCGAGGGCCTTTTTGAGAGTCTCCCTCAAATCCCCAATCTCAAAGAGCGCCCGTATTTCTTCCTCGTTCAACCTCTTCTCCGGCGGGAGGAGAAGGGCAAAGCCGTTGTCGTTTATCGCTATTCCAACGTTGCAGTTCTTCCACTGGCTGACCATGTAGGCAAAGGCTCTGCTCAGGGCATCGTTTGCTCGCCTGCCGATGAGTGTGTGGAAGAAGTAGCGGTTTCTCTTCTCGCCAAGGATTTCCTCAACGAGAACCGTGCCGTTGTCCGGAATCACCGAATAGCGCGCCTGCTCGCGGAAGTAGGATAAAATTGCTCTCGCGGCGCGCTCGTCTATGCCGTACTTCTTCGTGAGAAGCGACTTTGCGCTCTCCTTGTCTAGAAGGTCCTTGACTTCCCTCCTAAACCTCTGAACGTCCAGGGCAAGGTCAAAGCTCAGCGGAAGCATCTCTGAGAACCAGGCAGGTATGGTTGGCTTCGCACCCTCGCGCGGGATAACGTAGATCTTATTGCCCCTGCTCTTGATGAACTCGTAGGTTCTTCCGGCGAGAACAAAGATATCTCCTGGCATAAGCCTCTCGGCGAACTCCTCTTCAACCGTTCCGATGAGCTTCTTGTCCATCGTGTAAACCTTTATCTTCGCCTCGTCAGGAATTGTCCCGACGTTCATGTAGTAGATGGCCCTCGTCATCTTGCCGCGCCTGCCGAATTTTCCGTCCTCCAGCCATATCTTGGCGTAGACCTTCCTCTCCTCGAGGCCGGCGTATTCTCCCGCCAGATACTTCAGCACGCTCATGAAGTCCTCGTAACGCAGGTCGTGGAAGGGGTAAGCTCTCCTCACGAGCTTGTATGCCTCATCGACCTCCCAGACCTGGTTCAGTGCCATTCCGAGCAAATGCTGAACCAGAACATCGAGTGGATTCTTCGGAATTCTAACCCTGTCGAGCCTCCTGTTGCAGGCGTTGTGCGCCAAAACGGTAACCTCAACCAAATCGTCCCTGTCGAGGGCCAAAATGACACCTTTGCTCACGTCGTGCAACCTGTGACCGGCCCTTCCAATCCTTTGCAATGCTCTATTGACGCTCTTTGGCGAACCGATGAGGATAACCAAATCTATTGTACCGATGTCAATGCCGAGCTCTAAGCTTGTCGAAGTGACAACAGCCTTCAGCTCACCCCTCTTTAGCTTCTCCTCGACGTCCAGACGAACCTCTCGCGAAAGGCTTGAGTGGTGAGCCTCTATCAGCCCCTCAAACTCCGGATAGCGCTTCTTCAGGTTGAAGGCCACTCTCTCAGCACCGCTCCTAGTGTTGGTGAAGATTAGCGTCGTCCTGTGTTCCCTTATCAGCTCGGCCAGGCGTTTGTAGAGGGCGTCGCTCAGGGTTCCAGCGTCAGTGTAAATCAAATCCTCGACGACGCTCTCAACCCATATTCTGGTCTCTTTGGCGAAGCTGACGTCAACTATTAGGCCAGGTCTCGGTTTGCCATCATCATCGAAGCCGAAAACGAACTTGGCGACCTCCTCGAGGGGGTGAATTGTAGCGCTCAAGCCTATCCTGACGAATTCACTCTCGGCGAGATTTGCCAGGCGTTCAACGCTCAATGTTAGGTGAGAACCGCGCTTGTTCTCAGCCAGAGCGTGAACCTCATCGATGATGAGGTACTTTACAGTTCTCAGCCTCTCGCGGAACTTCGGCGCGTTGAGCGCTATGGCGAGGCTTTCTGGGGTGGTTATGAGTATGTGGGGTGGTTTTCTCACCATCTTGCTCTTCTCGTAGCTCGAGGTGTCGCTCGTCCTTATGCCGACCCTTATCTCCGGCAGCTCGTAGCCGAGCTCTTTTGCCACTTCCTTTATCTCCGCCAATGGTCCCTCAAGATTGCGCTTTATGTCGTTGTTGAGTGCTCTCAGAGGCGAGACGTAAAGAACGTAGATTTTATCATCCAGCTTCCCCTCCTTCCCCAAAAGAATAAGCTCATTTATTGCCGCGAGAAAAGCCGAGAGAGTCTTTCCAGAACCGGTCGGCGATGAGATGAGAACATTCTCTCCCTTGTGGATCTCAATAACCGCATATCGCTGGGGCGGAGTGAAGGTGCCGAACTTCCGCTTAAACCACTCCCTAACCGGCTCGCTCAGTATCTCGAATATCTCCTCGTCCGCGTATTCTCTCTCGGCGTACCTTATCCTTTCCTCACTCATCGGCCGACCATTTGCTTTTGGATTTTTAAACTATTCGGTTGGCTTAACAAACTTTTTAAGTGCTTATGATGAACCCCAATTGGGTGAGAAGATGGAAGTGCTCAAAAAGGTTCTTGAGGAGTTCAACCGGCTCCACGGCAGCGAAGCCCAGGCCAGGCTCGTGGGAGTCAATGGCGATGAGGTCGTCATTGAGTTTGAGGGCTCGTTCTGCGCAACCTGCGGGCTCTACGACTACTTCGACGACATCAAGTGGGAAGCCCTCGACTTTGGGCTGGAGCTTGAGCCCGCCGAGGTCTTGGAGGCTGAAGAGGACGAATTCGAGCACGGACGGTACGTTGTGAAGTACAGGCTTGCAGGCAAAAGTTAAAAGCGCCCCCTCGATTCTTCCACCATGGACTTCCTCCTCTTGGCCCTTGCGGTAATCCTTGCTTGGGACGGCTACTTTTTCGTTAATTACATAATTAGCCTTTTCAGTAATTACAGAATTCGGGAATGGACGCCGAAGGTTAGCCTAATAATCCCTGCCTATAACGAGGGAGAAAGGATTTTGAGGGCCATAAAATCGGCCCTTGCTCAGGATTATCCGGATTTTGAGGTCATAGTTGTCGATGATGGAAGCGAGGATGACACATACGAGATTGCGAGCTCTATTAGGGATCCAAGACTCAGAATTTACAGAAAAGAACACGGCGGGAAGGCGAAAGCCCTCAATTTCGGCCTTGCGAAGGCGAGCGGTGAGATAATAGCCACCACCGACGCCGACAGCGAGCTCGATAAAAATGCCCTGAAGGGGCTGGTGAGGCGCTTCCACTCTGATGAGATCCTCGGCGTGGGTGGCCAGGTACGGGTTATGGGCTCGTCCTTCCTCGAGAGGGCTCAAGATATTGAGCACCTGAGGATTGCAATGTTCCGACGCGCTAAAGAGCTCGACGACCTGAGCCTCGCTCCCGGGCCCATAGCGGCCTTCAGGAGGGAAGCGCTTGAGAGAATTGGCGGTTTTGTTGAGGACATAGTCGAGGACTATGCCACGACCAAAGCCATCAAAAAGCTCGGAAAGGTCGTCTACGCCCCAATGGCCAAGGTCTACACCGAGATGCCTAAGACTCTCTCCAAACTCTGGCGCCAGAGGAAGCGCTGGTTCCTCGGCGATCTGAAGAACCTCGGCGGCGGCTTCACCAAGGATTGGGCGTTCCTGCTGTTTTCCGACTTCGTGGCATTTCTTGATGTTATCATTCCACCCCTCCTCTTGGTTCTTGGTCGCTTTGAGCTCTTTGCATTTTGGTATGGCTTTGAGGTCATCACGATGCTCGTTCCGACGTTTGTTGAGGGTGGCTCGTTCTTTAATGCCCTGTTCTTCCCGTTTATAGTCTGGTTCTGGGCGCTGTTTTACCTCACACTCCACATTTACGGCTATGTTAGGCTACTCCTGGGCAGGCTTTGAGAGTGCCTGCTCTCATCCCCATGCGAAACCTTTTTAAATGCTCACTTATGTGCTATATAGACTATATAGACTATGTGTTAACCAATAGACTAAATAGGCGTGATTACGATGATGCTCATAACCGCCGCCCTTTTCATGGCATGGGCAATAGGCGCGAACGACAGTGCAAAGGCAGTTGGGACCGCCGTGGGTTCGGGAGTTATTGGATTCAAGCGGGCCGTGCTGCTCATTGGAATATTTACGACTTTGGGTGCCCTCCTTGGTGGTTCGGGCGTTTCAGGAACGGTGAGCGGGTTAGCCGAAGGTATGGGAGCCCCGACGCTTGGTTTAGTGCTCTTCAGCGCAGCGGTAGCAGTTACAATCGCGAGCCTCTGGGGAAAGCCCATCTCAACCACACAATCCCTCATCGGAGCTTTAACAGGTGCCTCCCTTGCGCTTGGCCTGTCTGTCGACTGGGGAACGCTTGGAAGGATAACCCTCGCATGGGTTCTCTCCCCAATCCTGGCGGCCCTTATGGCCATAGTCGTCTATCGTCTCTACTCTCCGGTGTTGAAGAGGATAAAGTGCCTCAAAAACCTGGAGCTGACCCAGAGGTGGTTGATATTTACGGCGGCTTCTTTCTCAGCTTTCAACCTCGGTGCAAACGAGCTCTCCAACGTGGCAGGTATACTAGAAAGCTTGGGCTTTGATGGGCCGTTCAAGGTCGTCCTTGCCCTCATGCTCGCCATTGGAGCGCTGACCTTCAGCTATGAGGTCATGATGACGGTTGGAAGGGATCTCTCCCCTCTTGGACCGACTTCGGCTTTCTCATCGCAGTTAGGGGCTTCTTTAGCGGTCAGCGCCGCTAACCTGCTGGGCCTCCCAGTCAGCTCTGGTCAGGCAATAATAGGCGCCATAAGCGGGCTTAGTGCTTACAAGGGTGAGCATGTAAATGTCATGGTTCTCCTTGGAATAGTCAGGGGGTGGGTTCTCGGCCCTCTGGCTGCTGGTGGGCTGGCATACCTGCTCGTCGGCCTATTAGCTTAGGCTTTTAAACCGACCGCCGAAGGTTCTTGAGGTGTTGCGAGATGGTCGAGTTTAAGTTTGAGGTAAAGGCGAGAGACGCCGCTGGTAGGATTGGAAAGCTTGAAGTTAACGGGAAGAAGATAGAAACGCCTGCCATAATGCCAGTCATCAACCCGAAGCAGCTCATAGTGACGCCGAAGGAACTGAAGGAGATGGGCTTCGGCATAATAATCACCAACTCCTACATCATTTACAAGACACCCGAGCTTAGAGAGAAGGCCCTTGAGGTCGGCATTCACAGGCTCCTTGACTACGACGGCATCATCGAGGTCGATTCCGGCTCCTTCCAGCTCATGCGCTACGGCGGCGTTGACGTTACCAACAGGGAGATAGTCGAGTTCCAGGAGAGGATTGGTGTCGACATCGGGACTTTCCTTGACATCCCCACGCCCCCGGATGCTCCAAGGGAGAAGGCAGAGGAAGATCTCAGGATAACCCTCGAGCGCGCGAAGGAGGCCGAGGAGATAAAGGGGATAGCGATGAACGCGGCGGTTCAGGGCTCAACGTATCCGGACCTGAGAACATATGCCGCCAGAAAGCTCAGCGAGATGAACTTCGAGATTCATCCTATTGGCGCTGTCGTGCCGCTGATGGAGAGCTACCGCTACAGGGATTTGGTTGATGTGGTCATAGCCTCCAAGCAGGGCTTGAGGTCCGACAGGCCGGTTCACCTCTTCGGCGCTGGCCACCCGATGATATTCGCTTTAGCTGTGGCGATGGGGATAGACCTCTTTGACTCTGCCAGCTACGCCCTCTACGCCAAGGACGACCGCTACCTGACGTCTGAGGGGACGAAGCACCTGAGTGAGCTCGAGTACTTTCCGTGCTCCTGTCCAGTGTGTAGCCGCTACACCCCTCGGGAGCTCCGCGAGATGCCGAAGGAAGAGCGCACGAGGCTTCTTGCTCTCCACAACCTCTGGGTAATCCGGGAGGAGCTCAACCGCGTGAAGCAGGCCATCAAGGAGGGCGAACTCTGGAGGTTAGTTGACGAGAGGGCGCGCTCACATCCGAAGCTCTACGCTGCCTACAAGCGCCTCCTCGAGTATCAAGACTACCTCGAAAAGAACGAGCCGATAACCAAGGCGAGCGCCTTCTTCAAGGTGAGCGAAGAATCCTTGAAGTGGCCGATAGTCCAGAGGGCCAAAGCGAGAGCGGAGCGCGTTAAGGCGAAGTTCCCTGAAACAATCAACCATCCGATATTCGGGGAGATTCCCAAGTATTTAAGCCTCAGCTACCCCTTTGCCCAGAGTGAGGGCGAGGAGGACTTTACGATAGAGAAGCCAGGGAAGCGTGAGGTCAGGAACTACGTTATGGCTGTAGCCGAGTACCAGTTCGGGGAGGGTGCTGGGGAGGCCTTTAAGGACGCCTTTGTCGAGCTGTCGAGGAAGACGGGGATGCCAAGGCAGATCAAGGCAAAGGGCAAGCACCTCGCAACCTTCAGAGCGGAGGATGGGCTTTTAACGCTCGGTATCGAAGGTGCTAAGAGGCTCCACGAAATCCTGCCGTTCCCGAGGATGCGCGTGGTGGTCGATGAGGACGCCGAACCCTTCGCGAGGAAGGGCAAGAACGTCTTCGCGAAGTTTGTGATTGATGCTGACGAGAACATAAGGCCATACGACGAGGTTCTTATCGTGAACAGAAACGATGAGCTCCTGGCAACCGGGCAGACACTGCTGAACGGAAGGGAGCTCAAGCTCTTCCAGAGCGGTCTGGCCGTGAAGGTCAGGAGAGGAGTTGAGAAGTAGCTTCGAAAATTTTATAACCTTCCCCCTTTTCTTTACTCTGGGCGGGCCCGTGGTCTAGATGGTTATGACGCCACCCTTACAAGGTGGAGGTCCGGGGTTCGAATCCCCGCGGGCCCACCATAACAGCCGAAACCACTCAAAACGGTCTCCCTTTTTTTCAGAATAGCCTCCAACGACATAATACCTTCATTTATCATTTTTTGCTGATACATACTTCAAATTCATTAATCATTTGAGTTTCCCATATTCGCCCCATCATCAGGTATATAACGCACTTCTTCCCAATAGACCTCTTTTTGTTCTACAATTTTTTAACCTGTTTTTCTATTTTTGATAACTTGCTATATCTTTCTGTTTTCACCTCAATAAAGACGATTTTCCTGAGATTTCCTCCACTCATACCATCGAATACAATGAAATCTACAGGTTTTCCAAGAAACTTGGCATCTTTAGGATTATATCGAAAACCTGGAAGGTACGGAATAAAGTGTTCAGCAACTTGCCCCATTATCGCAGCCCTACTCTTACTTACGGCATCTTGTCTGATTTTCTTTTCCTCTTTTTGTCTCCATCTTTGGAACTCTGCCTCATATTTTTCCCTAATTGCCTCTTCCAGAACTTGTTTTTGAGTTTCCAATTCTTCGCTCCTCCACTTTTCAAAAAGTTCTTGTGCTCTACTCTCCATTTAGGCCTTCAATTCATAGTACTGTCTTGATATTTCTCCTAGCTTAAGCCACAATATAAATAATAAGACAACCAAAAATCCTACTATTGCCATGCTATTTCCAGCATTATAATCCCCCACTTGGCGTTAAATATTAAAAAAGAACGAAATCAAAATATCACCCCACTCTGTGCATCTTGTCCAAAACTCTCTTACCAAAGTCCAAGGTACTGGACTCATCAGATCCAAGGCCTGCTCCAAATATACCCACAATTACGTTGTTTTCTTGTATCCATACCCATCCACCAGACATTAGCGTATAACTAAAGCAATTATCACCTAGTGAACAGGTATCTATTGAACCCTCTTTGAGATACATTTGTTTCAGGCTATTAAACTCCATTTGTGCTTGTTCTTCGTTGTTAAATACATAAATACCATAGTTGTATGTGGCTGGTGCAAAACTAATACTCAAATCAAAGACCCTTCCTGTAGCCATACATTCATAATTGTTCAGTTCTCCATACTTGGAGAGATACACGTCTACGTCACTTTCACTTACATCCTTGACCTTCCAGCCACTTTCATCGAAGTCCTCGTTGGCAAGCAGGTACTTATCTGCAGGGCATGTATAGTGGTACTTAGCACCAGAATTACTATTCGCACCGCTACCGACTACCAGCATTAATATTATCAACACTCCAACAGCGCCGGCTATATACTTGAGATACTTGGGCTTCCTTTTGCCCTCTGTTTCAGTTTCGGAACTCCCAGGTTCTGGTCCTTCAGATTTCCCGGCAATCCACCGAATCAGTATTGCTGTAATTACTATTGGTCCAAAAATGGCCAGAACAATATGTGCCATGCCCAAAAACAAACCACCAATAATATTCAGTAGGAAACCCACAAGACCCCTACCAAGTTGCTTCTTTGCTGCACCATATATCAACACGACAATTCCAAAAAGAAAACCTAATCCAACTCCGATAAAAGAGCCCACAACTGTCTCTACAAGGGACATTCTTCCACCTCCTATCTAGTATAGTTGATACTCTTTCCTGTATTCTTATGAGCATATATAAATATTGTGTTTCTATAACATTATGATGTTCCTATACGCATTCTCATAACAGCACATTCCAAAACATAATCTAGTATCCATTTCCAAACAAATTCTACAATTTTAGTACTATTATCTCCATACCGATCTTTCCAAAAAAACATCAATGGTGGTGTCCTCACAGACATCACTGTTAACAGAATTTTGCCCTACTGTCCCCTATATTCCACCTCCCTCTGTCCGACATAACCTATCGTACAATACTAATTTTATCAACCGTTTTAGTGGCCCAAATTGCTCTAGAGCATTAACCCAGCATTGCACATTATATTGTTCCACGGAGTCCTTTGTTGGGTTCTCGTGCCTCACCCATTAATGCTGTCATAGCGCTGTGTGATTTCTGGCCTTCATGTCGTTACTTATCTCATTCCAAACTTTTTTGGGAATTATGATAAATCCTACGCATTCTGGAGGCTCAACATAAACAAAATCAAACCTCACAATGCTTCCATTTTCTTCAGGTTCATTAATATAGATATTGCATATCCCCTTATTCTCCCCGAAAGAGCCTTCATTATGTCCAAAATCCCCTATGCGGTAAATCTTGCAATCTCCCAAGAATCTGCATCCAATATTCTCTGTAGGGCCTGTTGAACCTTTATGTAGTTCGGTTAGGGGTAACAATGATAATAACCTCCTAGAACTAGGCATATCCTATTCCTATGTCGCCCTCTTCTCTTCCTCTGGGAACTTCCAGTTCTTCGTTATCTTCGTCACGTTCCGGACGAGGGCCTTCTCCTGTGGGTTCTTCTCGACGAGCTTTTCGAGGAAGCTTATCAGCTCGTCGTAGGTCTTCCTCTCGATCGGGAAGGGCACCCTGTCTTTGCCTCCAACGGCATAGGTAAACTTGAAGGGGTCCGGCGGGTGTGTTACTGGATCCTTCCACGACGGATGGACATCGTAAACAAGCTCCAGAACGAGCGATAGAGCCCTCAGCGTGCTCGGGCCGAGGCCCTTCAGGAGGAGAAGCTCCTCGTAGTTATTCACGCTCAGCTCGCGGGCAAACTCAAGGGCTCTCTTGTTAAGCTCCAGCCTCCCGAGGCTCTCGTAGCGCTTGAGGAGGGAGACCTCATCAACGTCGCGCGGCTTGTAGTAGACAAGCGGCCGGTAGCCCTTCGCTATAGCCTTGAGGCTCTCAAGCTCGCGCTCTATCTTCACGGGCTTTTCCTGAATGATATCTAGAAGCGTCTTCTGATATTCCCTGGCCTCCTTCGAGACAGTGTTCAGCGCGAACTCCCTCTTTAAACCTGCAATCCCCTTGTGGGGGTCGAGGGTGAAAACCTCTGCGTCAAACCAGTGGAAGCGCCTCGCCATCCTCTCGGCCTCGTTCATACCCTGCTGTATCACTGCCCAGTTGCCTTCTTCGTCGAGGAAGAAGACGTGGTGGTACAGCTGATAGCCAGTCTGGAGGGCTACGGTGTCGACCTTTGCCACGAGCTTGGACGTTCGGACGTAGGGAGTGGGGTCGAGGTCGTAGATCTTGGCTATGGTTTTCAGTTCCTCCGGTGTTGCCCTGCTCTTCTTGCCCTTTCCGCCAGCAGCCTTAACGCCCAGCTCCTCCCGCCAGAGGACGTCCTTTATCATTCCGGCCGTTACCGTCGTGCTCCCAGAGGAGTCCCAGTCCATGCCGATGACGTTGTTGAAGGCCTGAAACCACACCGGGTCTGAGAGCCTCTCCAAAAGACCTTTAGTTCCGTACTCCTCGACGGCGAGAATCAGGACTAAGCGCGTCAGCTTCCTCATCCTCTGGGCGAGCCATGGTGGAACGTGGCCGCCGTGGAGGGGTAAATCAGCGACGTTTCTCATCAGGGTTATATCATCACTCAAGGTTTTAACCGTTGTTCCGGAAAATCCTCATGTGAGGGCCAGATGAGATGCATAATCATCGATTTAACCTGGCAGTAAAACAAGGAAAGCCTTTTTATCCTCTACTTCGATTTTCGTCTGCAGGTCTAATGCTGAAGGAGGTCGCGATAATGGGAGTCGAAAAGGTTCCGAAGTATGACATCCCCACGATTAAGGTCGATTACGTTTTTATTGAGCTCGACAAGATGAAGCCCCACGAGCAGCTCGTCCAGAAGGAGCTCGAGGCATTCATCGAGAGCGTTACCGGCTCCGGCCTCTTCTGGAAGCCGATGCTCCTCGCGAAGGTTCCGGGCGAGGACATGTACCTCATCGTTGATGGCCACCACCGCTGGGCCGGCCTTCAGAAGCTCGGCGCCAAGCGCGCCCCATCGGTCATCCTCGACTACTTCAGCGATGATGTGAAGGTCTACACCTGGTACCCTGCCTTCAAGGGCAGTCTTGAGGAGGTTCTCGAGAGGCTCAAGGCCGAGGGTCTCGAAGTCATTGAGGACCCAGAGGCCGAGGAGAAGGCCGAGAAGGGCGAGATAGCATTCGCCCTCGTCGGCGAGAAGAGCTTTGCCATCCCCGGCGGCCTTGATGAGCAGAAGAAGGTCAGCAAGGTTCTCGACGAGATGAGCGTTGAGGGCAAGATTGAGCTCATCTACTACGGTCTCAAGGAAGACGCCAGAGAGGACATGGCAAAGGGCGAGATTGACTACGTCTTCCTTAGGAAGGCTCCGAGCAAGGAAGAGGTCATGGAGCTCGTCAAGCGCGGCGAGGTCTACTCCCCGAAGACCACCAGGCACGTCCTTCCGTTCAACCCCGACAAGATAGATGTCAAGCTTGAGGAGCTCTTCTGAAACCTTTTAACCCCTTTTTCCTTAACTCCTTTCGCCGATGAAGAAGGATCAACCGGCTGAAACCGCGCTTCGCGGTAAAGTGATGAGCAGTCCAGGAGGCTGAGGCATGCTTAAGGGTTTAATCTTCGACGTTGATGAGACGCTCGTTTACTATGAGGGCTACGATCACCGCGAATGGTACGAGAACTGGGTGATGCCCGCTTTAAGAGAGCACGGCATCGAACTGGATTATGAGACTTACAAAAAGACCGTAACAGGCGAGCTGCCGAGGAGCTACATCGAGCGCTTCGGCATCAATCACGTCGAGTTCTGGCGGATTGTTGATGGGGTGAACCTTGAATACCGCAAAAGAATGGCGGAACTCGGACGAATAAAGCCCTTCCCTGACGTTGATGCTCTGGGAGAGCTGAGGAAGATGGGTCTGAAGCTTGCTGCAGTGAGCAACGCCTCCCAAGATTGCACCGAGTTCGTTTTGAACCTCTTCGACCTGAGGAAGTACTTCGACGTCGTCTACGGCAAGGACTACTCCAATCTCGATGGGGTTAAGCCGAATCCCTACCTCGTGGAGAAAGCCCTCAGGGCGCTCAGTCTCAAGCCAGAAGAGGCCCTGATGGTCGGCGATAGTGCTCATGATGTTCTGGCGGGCCACCGTGCGGGAATGAGGGTGGCCAACGTTACCCGTCTCGGAAAGGTTGATGGGGCGGACTACTACGTAAAGGATCTCTGGGAGCTGGTCGAGCTTGTAAAAAAGCTTAGGTAACCGTTGATCTGTGTGTTGGATAACCCACTGGGCTTAATAACACTACTTTGCCTGTGAAACACACAGCCCTAGGGTTTACTGCTCTGTGCACTTTTAGTTTTTGAAGTCGTAACTGAAAACAGTTTGGAGTCTGTGTGCGGCATGCTTAAATACGGAGAAATCCATTTAATACAGAGAGTGGTGCACTATGAACGGCTTTAAATGTGAGAGGTGCGGTGCGCCTCTCGAGGTCTCTCCTGAAACGATAGTCGCTATCTGCCCCTACTGCGGCCATCCAAATCACATAAGCGGCAACCTGAAGACTGAGCACATCTACATCGTTCCTTCTCTGGACAAAAACGCCATAGCCAAAGCCTTCTGGGAGCGTGTTGGGAAAGACTTCGACTTAAAGCGCATCAAGGACGAGATAGAAATCGTGGGGATAGAAGGCCACTACGCCCCCTACTGGGAGGGTAAGGTTCACGTAGAGGGCATCGTCGAGTACATAAAGAAGGAGACACAATGTCACACCGATTCTCAGGGGAGGACGCACTGTCGCACGGTAGAACGCCGCTATCGAGAGAGGGTGGACGAAACCCTACGCCTTCTCGGTTCTGCAAGGAGGCAGGTAAGGAGTTTTGGCGTTGATGACCTAATAACCCACTACTCCAAAACCCGACCCTCCGGAAAAAGACTTCTTGACCTTGAAGAGGACGAGTGGGGGCAGATAAAGCTTGAAATCCTGAACACCGAGATGGACGAGCACCATGCAGAACTCATGATGCGCGAAGATGCAATAGACATTATTAGAGACAGATTTGCCAAAAAGTCCGACAGAATACTTCGCTTTGATGTTACTGCTGGGGAACCTAAAAACATTAGGCTTCTCCTCCTGCCCATTTGGACTGTATATTACCGCTACGGCAACTCCATCTTCCAGACAGTCTTTGCCGGCTGGGATGGAAAGGACGTCGCGGCTACGGAGCCCATGAGCACGGTTAGACGTGCCCAATACCTTGCGGGGGTCGGCATTGGGACCCTCATTGCAGCCTTCGGTGCCGGGGCAATTGCGGAGTCACTGGTCTTTGCAGTTCTGGCCATAGTCGGCGGCGCCGCCTTGAGCTGGTTCGCTGGAAGCAAAGTCCTTGAGGGCCAGAGAATTGAGAGGGAGAGCTCCAGCCTCCTGGGGGTGTGATGATGGAGGTTACCTGCCCTACGTGTTCCGCCACGTTTAAGGTTCCAGATACGGTCTCAGTGGCTACCTGCCCCTACTGCGGGACAACCTTTAGGGTAAAGACGAGTGAAGAGCTCATCGAGCACTTCTTCTTCCCACCCATAAAGGAGGATCCAGCCGGAAAGCTCCTCAAGTTCCTTTCGAGGCAGTACGGTGCGCCAGCGGACATAACGGGGGCGAAGGTCACGAAAAAAGAGCTACACTGGATTCCGGTTTACTTTTTCTACCTCCACGGGAAGAGCGGCTCAAAGGAAACCGTTGAAGAAGTCTGCTTCCTCGGAATTCCTGCTGGTTCTCCTCTTAAAGTCCTCATGCATAACTATCCCTTTCCAGTCAGGGGAAAGAGGTTCTTTGAGGAGAGTGTAGTAAAGAAGGGAAAGTACTACGAGCCGGAAATGACGAAGGAGCAGGCAGAGGCCATAGCACGCTCCAACCTCGAAACTGCCCTTAAGTGGGAGGCCAAGGGGGAAGGGAGCCGGATAGGCGACCTTGAGCTTGAAGTGAAGTTCCTCGGTCTCGTCCACTATCCCGTCTGGGAGGTGCACTACGAGTACGGAGGGCAGACCTTTAGGAACTACGTTGACGGTACTGACGGGCGAGTTGTGAGGGGAGAGTACCCCCTCATGAGCGAGGCGAGGAAAAAAGCCACGATCCTGGGCTTCGGAGTTATCGGGGGCAGCATTCTCATCGGTTTAATCGCCGCCACAGCAACCGGCAATGGGATTGGACTTTTGGGTGCTCTTGTCGCCGGTGTTGCCGGTGCCGCGGGGATATTCTCCAAAGGCTCCGTCAGCAAAAGGGTGGTAAGTGAAGTCATGAGGGTGGGCAAAGAGAATGCTTATTTCCGCACAGTTTAGGGGGTGTTGGAATGGGGAAAGAGACTTCGATATGGGAAAAGCTTGAGCTGGCCATACCCGGTTTTCATGGGTACAAGAAGAAGGAGCTCCTGAGGGAAGACGACAGGCTTGTCAGGGAAAATGTGGCCGAAATACTAGCGGGAGCGAGAAGAGAGCTCGAAAGAGCCCTTCAGAGGTGTGCGATGGTGAACTGCGACCAGCTAGTGGCGATAGATAACCTGCGCAAGAGACTGGTAATGCTTGAGGGTAAGGTCAGGCACGCTGAGGCGGGGTATGCGGGCTTTTTTGACAGGGTAAAGGTGAAGGAGCCGGAGCTTGAAAAGCTCATCCAGTACGACGCAAGGATGGTGGAGCTCGCTGAGGAGATCGCCAAGATGGCTGGGGTTATAAGGGATGCAGTTTCTGACCCCGCAAGGCTCGGCGTGGAAGTCCTGAATCTCGATGACAAGATTAGAGAGTTCGAGGACACAGTTGAGGGCAGAAGCATGATTCTGAGAGGTGAGTGAAATGGTGCAGGTCATAGAGTGGGTCAACCCCGGTGAAGACGAGATAATCTGGCGCTACCCCAACGAGGTCATCAAGTGGGGTGCCCAGCTGATAGTCCACGAGTATGAAGTGGCAGTCTTCATGCGCGACGGCAAAATATACGACGTTCTCGGCCCTGGGAGGCACACGCTGACGACCCAGAACCTTCCGCTCCTCTACAAGCTCGTCGGCGGTTCAAACAGCCCGTTTAAGGCGACGGTAATCTTCGTCAGCATGAAGGAGTTCCAGGGACGCTATGGGGGAGAGACGCAGACAAGGGAGCTTGCTCCGATAAAGTACTACGGTGTCTACTGGTTCAAGGTCGCTGACCCGGTGCTCTTCATCACCGAGGTCGTCGGCGGTCAGAGCCTCTACGACGCTAATGATGTCACCAGGTTCATCAGGGCCTACTTCAACGAGGGTATGATGAAGCACCTCTCGACCTACTCCATCATCGACCTCTTCCAGAACCTTGATATGGTCAGCACCCAGGTCAAGGTCAAGCTCATAGAGGACTTCAGGCGGCTCGGCCTTGAGCTGGTTGACGTCAAGATTGAGGGGGTAAACACGACCGACGAGTGGCGCCAGAGGCTCTTCTGGATTATGCAGACAGGAAACGCTCAATACGTCATGCAGATGGACACCACTAAGCAAGTTGCAGCGGAGCTCGGAAAGAGCTCTGGAGCGGCTATGGGCACAGGAATGGTGCTCATCCCGCAGTTGATGCAGCCTCCCGCACAGCCGACTCAACCCTATGCCGGAGCTGGAGTTCCGCCCGCTCAGCCGCAGCAGCCAGCTGCTCCAGCAGCACAGCAACAGGAGATATGTCCCTACTGCGGCAAGCCCCTCCCCCCAGGAGCACGCTTCTGCCCCTACTGCGGACACCAGATCCACCGCTGTCCAAATGGGCATATAGTTCCTGAGGGAGCGAAGTTCTGCCCTGTTTGTGGGGCTAAGTTAGAATGAGGCTTCCTCTCAATTTTTCTCTCTTGATGGCGATGCAATGAGTAGCTTCTCGCAAGAACGAGTCTGATAGAAATTTCTATGGGTCAGCTTTCAGAAGGATAAAGAAGTAGATGTTCAAACCCCGAACTCCTCCTCAATGTATGCCCTCACCAGATCCTTCGTCGCCTTAAGCCCCTTGACGTGAGTCCTCTCCATGCCGTGGCTGGCATGAACTCCCGGCCCGATGAGTGCAACCCTGACGTCCCAGCCTGCCCTTAAGGCCGCTGAACCGTCGGAGCCGTAGTAGGGGAAGACGTCGATGACGTGGGGGATTTCATGCTTCTCGGCCAGCTCGATGAGCTTCGTCGTCATGCCGTAGTCGTAGGGGCCGCTTGAATCCTTAGCCGCTATTGAAACGGCAGTCTCTTTGCCAGCAACGCCCTCGCCAACGACGCCCATGTCCACGACTAAAAGCTCCTTCATGCTCGGCGGATAACCCGCCGAACCGCCGTGGCCGACCTCCTCGTAGGGCGAGAAGAAGAACGCCACGGGGAGCTTTTCGAGGGTTTCCGCTCCAAGGTCAAGCATGAGGTCTATCATAACCGCAACGCTGGCCTTGTCGTCGAGGAAGTGAGCCTTAACGAAGCCGTTCACGTACTCGAACTTCGGATCGAAGGCTATGAAGTCTCCGGGCCTTATCCCGAGCTTCTCGGTGTCTTCCTTCTTCTCGACGAGTTCATCCAGGCGGATGTACATGTTCTCCTCTTTGCGTTCCTTCTTTCCTGCCTCCTTATTCACGTGAACACTCGGGTTCCTAAGGAGTAGCGTTCCGCGGTAGCGCTTGCCCGAGCGGGTGATTATTGTGCAGTACTCCCCTTCAAACGTCGGAAGGAGAAGGCCGCCGATTCTGGTGAAGCTCAGATGTCCGTCAGGAAGTATTCCCCTTACCATCGCCCCGAGGGTGTCAACATGGGCCGCTATCACAAGCTCCGGCTCCGGGTGGTTGCCAGCCACCAGAGCCCCTTTGTTGGTGTAGTACGTCTTTACGCCGTTCTCGTTCAGGAGCTTCTCAATGTGGGCTAAAACCTCCTGAGTGTATCCGGTCGGGGAAGGTATCTCCAGAATCTCCTTGAGTATCCTAACGACTCTCTCCATATTAATCACCGCCGGAGATTCATTGTTGAGATTTAAAACCCCAACGGAAGTCCTCAGACCCCGAGTGCCCTAAGAACCATGAAGAGCCCGATGGCTGTCAATGTCAGTACAAAAGTCACGCTTATTGCCTCCTCCGCTTTGAGCTTATACTGTGCCAGAATAGCGTTGGCCGCTATTGCTGGCGGCATCGAGGCTTCGACAAGAACGGAGTAGAAGATGTCTTTACTGGCAAAGTGCAGGGTAAGGAACACAAACAGGAAGGGCACAACTATTCTGAACGTTCCAACTTCCAAGAGCTTCCTCACCTCAAAGCGGCTGAAGGTAATCCTCGATCCGAAGTAGATGAGAAGCAATGGGATGCTCCACCAGCCGATGGTTTTTATCGGTTCAAGAATGACATCAGGAACCCTCACCCCTGCTATCACAAGCCCCAGGGCGAGCAGGTTTGCCATAGTAGGGGGAAACTTAAGGGCCTTGAGAAAGCTCTTCTTCACCGAGGCTCCGCCGCTAGAGTAGTGGGCAGCTATGAAGGTAACGATTGGAAGCACTATCATAGAGTTGGTGGTGGAGTATAGTATCGCCGGCGTTATGTCGTCAAGGAAAAGGCCCGCTATGGGGAAGCCAAGGGCAGCGGTGTTCGGATAGACGGAAAGCACCATCAGCGCACCTGCCCACAGCTCGTCGCTTTTCAGGAAGAGGCGGCCGTAGAGATAGGAGAGACTCAGACTGAGACCAATGATAATGAACACGTACATAAAAACTGTCTTTATGCTGAGGAGATAGGCTAGATCCTTGCTTGCCACGTTGCCAAAGATAAAGAGGGCCAGAAGAAAGTCGTTTACAAGGATTCTAAGGTAGTTGAAGGGCTTCTCATCCTTGAGGACGAGCTTAAGGACGTAGCCGATGATTATGAGCGCGAGCATCTGGACGATGTTCATGGAGACGATTTAGATTTGAGCGTTAAAACGTTTTTGGCATATTGAACCGATAAATTTTTATATACTAAACGCACCATCTAAGTACAGAGAATTGTACTACAAAAATCTGTACCTGGTGGTAGCATGGAAGACCTGAGAACCCAGCTCGAGGAGCTGAAGAAGAGGTTAGAGGCGCTCGAGGAGAGCATCGACCCCGTGGACGAGGTCATGCTTTCCATCAAGATGCGCCTCAAAAAGAAGCTCGAGAGCCTTCCAGAGCTCGACGAGGAAAAGGCAGCAAGGACGCTGAAGGCTTTGGCAAACCCCGATAGGATTAGAATCCTCAAGATGCTCTCCGAGAAGCCGATGGGCTTCAAGGAGATAAAGGAAGCGCTGGGTGTGGAGAGCCCCACCGTTTCACACCACCTCAAGCTTCTCGTCAAAACGAGGATGGTCAAGAAAGGTGACAAGTACGAGATATCGCCCGACGGTCGTTTGTTTTTGCGTTTGCTCGAGATAATTACTGCCCTTGAGGAGGTGGAAGAATGAGTTTTGAGTGGAAGTACCGTGTGGTGGCACACGAGAGTCCAAGGTTTAAGATCGCCGAGTATCTGAAGGGTTTTACAGCCGTTTTGCTGCTTCTCTGGCTGTTCAAGGGGCCATTGAGGCTTGAGGAGTACAACGACTATATGGTCTACGCGATAATAGGTCTGATATTTGCCTTCGAGCTGCTGAGCGTAGGGAAGTGGTTCGGCGTAACGCTGAGCGGAATAATCTTTGCGCTGGCAAAAGGTGCCTTCTGGACGAGCGTCTTCCTGTTCTTTGGGAAGTGGCTCGGCATGTCGAAGGCCCTCAGCGGATACGCTGGAACGGCCTTTGCATACGCGGTTGTGCTGACCATCGCGGGTCTGCTGATGGCCAAGTTCGACGAGAAAAAGCTCGACATAAAGGTCGAGAAAAGTGCCTACGAGTTCAACGGGGCAGACTTCGGCGACGTGAAGCTCAGGGGGAGCGGTAAAGCGTATCCGATCAGATTTGGTAGGAAAAAGGTTGGCTGGGTCCTGGATGGAGAATTTACAGTCGAGGCAGAAACCCCACTTGGGGCTGTAAGGAAGAAGCTGATTTCTCCAGTTGCTCTCTGGACGCCTGAGAACATAACCGGAAAGAAGACCTCCCCCGACCCATCCTTCGTGGAAAGGGCAAACGAGCTGATAAACCCGGACAGGCTCTACAAGAGGGGCAGGAGGGACACGGTGGTCGATCTTGGCTTCATCAAGGTCTACGAGGGGGAGGGCTACGAATACGTTAAGCTTCCATTCATCGAAGTCATAGAGACCCCGAGTGGTGAGGAAGTCAGGATAGGCCCTATGAGGTTCCGCGAGGGGCACCCTGAGAGACCGTCGAGCGAGATGCTCACCATCAGGGAGCTTGCCAACGGCTTCCAGCTCACCAAGGTCGGCGACAGGCTGAGGATTCAGACGGACGAATACTCGATAGAGGTTGACGGCGAGAAGGTTCTCTATAAGAGCGGAAGCGAGAGCCTATCCCTTGGGAGGGACCACGTCTCACTCCGCTCCGGGGAGGTTTCGATAACCGTGGGCAGGGGAAGGGCAAAGATACGCATCGAGGATGTGGTGATCTCGGCCAAGGAAGGAAAGGTTCGCATAAGGGCCGGTGGGAAGAGCTACACGGTAGAGAACAAAGATGCCTACAGACTCGTTATGGCGAAGGCCAAGGAAATCGTCGAGGAACAGAGCGCGGAGCTGATAGAGGGCCTTGGTATAGACAGGGCCAGACTAAACAGGCGCGTAAAGGAGCTGCTGGACGAGCTAATGGAGTACTTAGGGTGAAGGGAATGGAAACAGTTGCCGTGATAGTGGGATCGGAGGTAAATACACCTGAGGAACGCGAAAAGAAAGACGGCCACGAAAGGCCGCTTTTTGATTTTATTCTCTGTCCACTGGAGGGACGTGTATGAGGTTCGACGGCGTTAGAAGAATCGAACTCCACCTCGTTGCCGCGGAAACGCGGGTAGAAAGTTGGGACGAGAGCTATGTGGAGCTTACCTACGAGCTTCACGGAGACGATGTGAAGGTCGATGCAAATCTAAACGGCGAAACCCTGACAATCAAGGAGAAACCGAGGAGAAGGTTCTTTAACAGGCTTGGAAAGGACAGCTGGGCTGAGATAACCCTCAAGGTTCCGAGGGGAGTAACTTTGAGAGTGGACACGGTTATCGGCAAGCTTAGAGCTGAGGGAGTTCGCTTTGAAGAGGCCACCACTGTGAACGGAACGCTAATCCTTGAGGAGTGCGAGGCGGAGATGCTCAAAACCGTGAACGGCGAGATAAGGCCCCACCTTCCGGTTGCGGGCCCTCTGAAAGCCTCAACGGTGAATGGGGACATCGAGCTGACCATCGAGGAGCTTGAAGACGACATCGAGGTGAACTGCGTGAACGGAAACATGACACTCTGCCTCACGGACTTCTGCGACGCTAGAATAATCAGCAAGAAAGTGAACGGAAACGTTAGGTTCGTCGGCATCAATCCGAACGACCCGATTATTGGCACGGGCGAATTAGAGGTGAAGGTAAGCACTGTGAACGGAGACGTGAAGATCGAGCTGGTCTGATTTTCACTTTAATTCCTTAATTGAACAATTACTTGGAACCGGGGGTTAGTGATGATGCCCAACGAGTCTAAGGGTCTCAACAGGAACTTCTGGCTCTTCTCGGTCGGCCGCTTCATCTCACAGCTCGGCTGGGCGGTGCAGGAAGTCGCTTTGCCGCTCTACGTGCTCGACCAGACCCACAGTGGTGGCATGATGACACTCTTCGTTTTAGCGGACATCATCCCCTCTCTCATTATAATGCCGTTCGCGGGTGTAATAGGTGATCGCTACAACAGGAAGAAGCTCATGGTGGGCTTTGACCTCGCGAGGGGCCTCCTGCTCTTTGCGGTCATAGCGTTCAACTTCCTCGGCATCTACCAGCTACTCACAATTCAGGTCGTCATGGCGGTCATGGGGACGTTCTTTGGGGCCGCCACGAGCGCGATGTTTCCGGATCTCGTTGAGCCTGAAGAGCTGGAGAAGGCAAACTCCACGGTGAGTTCTTTCTCAATAATAGCGAGGCTCGTTGGCCCAGCCTTGGGTGGCATCATCTACGCCTTCGGCGGGATAAAGCTCGCCCTGCTCATAAACGCGGTGAGCTTCTTTGGCTCCGGACTGTTTGAAGCCCTAATACACTACGAGTGGAAGACTAGGGAGCTTGAGAGCGCCAGACAGGTCATCGGGGACATAAAGGAGGGAATAGCGTTCCTGCGCTCCAGTCACTACCTCATGGTTCTCATGTTTTTCGCCCTCTTCATGAATGCACTCGGTCAGCCCTTCGGCGCGGTTATAATGCCCTACTCCTTCAGGGAGATCCTCAAGTTTTCCAGCCAGCAGTTTGGACTGCTCGAAAGCGCCTTCATGGGCGGCATGCTCCTCGGCAACCTCCTCATAGCCGTGAAGCTGAAGAGGCCGGGCAGGCTGTTCTTCAAGGCGCTTGCATTCAACGGTGCCATGATGTTAGTCTTCATATGGGTGGTCTCGCCTTATGCAGAGCTTGCCACGACCGTTGCATTCTTTACCCTCGCCGGAGTGTCCATACTGTGGGGCTTTAGCAACGCGCTGATTAACGTTCCCCTCAACGCCAAGATACAGCGCGCTATTCCCACTGAACTCCGCAGTAGGGTTTTCTCTGCCCTTGCCCTGCTCATGAATGTATCCGCGCCTCTCGGCCTTGTGGTCGTGGGGGCTCTGATGGAGCGCTTCTCTGTCTGGCAGATAAGCGCCGTCCTTTGGATTATGATGGGGACAGTGGCACTCTACTATTACATCAAACACAGAGAGATCCTGCTTATGGAGCAAAAATACGGAGAGAGCTGAAGCAAAGAGAACTACTTGACCTCTTTCATCTTTTCTTCCCTCTTTTCTATCGCCCTTGCCATTATGAAGAGCAGATCGCTGAGCCTATTAAGGTAGACGAGGACGCTGCTTCCAAAGCCATAGTCGAGAACAAGCCGTGCAACGGCCCTCTCGGCCCTTCTTGTCACTGCCCTGCATACATCGAGCTTGGCGCTAGCGATGGTGGAGCCTGGCAGGACGAAGGCGCGGAGCTGAACTTCTTCTTCATACTTATGAATAAGTTCCTCAAGCCACTTGACTTCCTCTTTCCCGACCTTTTTGTACTTGCCCTTGCTGGCTATCTCAGCCATGAGCGAGTAAAGCTCGACCTGGATTTTTTCGAGTACCTTTGCCATCTCATCGGGAACGTAGTGCTTCGCCTCTCCAAGAAAACTGCTCAGCTCGTCTATGGTGCCGTTAGCTTCCATCATGGGCGAGTACTTCGCAATTCTGTCGCCTGTAAAGAGGCCTGTTAAACCCTTATCACCGGTTTTGGTCGTTATTGGCATGGGATCACCTCCTTAAATTTGTCCTGGCTGGTTTTATTGTTTGTGGAAGCCAATGAACACTGTCGGTGATGAAAGACACCTGTACGAGAAAGGAAAACTTATTTATACACTAATGCCTTCCTTTTTTGGGTGGTCATCATGAGGAGAGCTGGAATAATAATAGCATTGATTTTGATTCTGGGTATAGTGCCAACGTGGGCGATAAAGCCAGTGCAGGCAGCCACTTATGTTCCGCTGGTAGAGCTGAATCAGAACTTCAATAGTTATCTCTACAGTGATGTCCTTACAAGCGGAATAGTAACATACCGCGATAACAACGGCTTCTTTATCCAGAACGGAACAGGACCGTATACGGGAATTTATGTTTACACAGGATACAAATCGTATCCAAACGTAGAGCCTGGCCAGATAGTTGAGGTCTATGGCTATGCAAAGTACTACAACGGCCTCAAGGAGCTTTCAGTGAATCCCACATACGGCGAATATTATACTGTGATAGGAAGCGGGACTGTCCCAGAACCGACGGTGGTATCTACTGGTGAAGTGAACCAGGAAAAGTGGCAGGGCGTCCTTGTAAAGTTCGTGGATGCCAAGATAACAGATAGGTACGATAGAGGGTACACAAAAATATGGATTGACGACGGTAGTGGTGAGGCACTGGTATTCTTTTCAAGCAGTGCTTCTTCTGACCTCCAGCCGGGAGCCAAGTTCAAATACGTTACTGGAGTTGTCTACGTCTACTCCTATACCTACGAAATCCTCCCCATTAGCTACCAGCTCTACAATCCAGCCGTCAAAATAACCGACGTTGAATACTACGCATTCATCAAGGATGTTCCATCCAGAGTTAAAGCTACTGTCTTCAACAGTGGAACGAATCCAAGCAATGTGACTTTTGTTGTCAAATTTGATGATACCATTGTGTATTCCGAAGACTTCGACCTCCAGTCTGGGGAGACTAGGATTGTGGAGTTCTACGTAATTCCGACGAGCCTTGGAGGGCACACCCTCACGATCATCGCTGAAGAAAGTGAAAAAATCTTCACCATCGAAGTCATCCCCAACCCCAATGTTGTTGCCTACGGCATTACTCCTTACTACGAGAGACTCTACTCCAGGGAGATGAGCAACCTCACAGAACTCTACGAGAACTTCACCTACACCGTTAACAAGCTCAGGCAGTACGGTGTCGATTTTGGAGATCTTGAGCCTAAGATCCAGTGGATTAACGAAACCATGGCAGAGATACAGAGGGAATACACCATCTACGACAGCCTTAAGGGTCTTCTGATCCAGCAGAACCCCTACAGAATGGCCTACTACTTCCCGGTGATGGCTCATATCAGGAAGGCAGCACTCCTGAGCAGGGAGGTCGTGCAGGAGCTGGAGTTCGTCCTGCCGCACCTTCAGAGAGTCCTCAAGGAAGTTGAGACCATCTACCAGCCGCCAGCACCAGGAAACGAGACTAACGTGACTGAGAACCAGACCAATATCACCCCGTCCACCAACATAAGCATCACAATCACTAAAGTGCTCATTGACGCCTCGCACGGTCAATACTACAACCCGACCAAGACTGACACCAGTGGCATGCAGACCCTCATAGAAAACATCCAGAACGAACTCGGCTGGATAGTTGATATTAACACCGAGCCGATAACTTACGAGAAGCTCAAGGAGTACGACATCTTCATAATCACCAACCCCAGCCAGGACATAACCGATGAAGAAGCTCAGGCGATCCAGCAGTTTGTTGAGAACGGTGGCGGTCTCTTCATACTTGGTGAGAACTACTACAATCACGTCTACTACAAGAGCCTTAACAAAGTCGTTAGCAAGTACGGAATCGAGTTCAACAACGACGAGCTCATGGATGACGACGTCAACACTGGCCGGAAGTGGTTCCCGCTCGTAGGAATCTACAACCTCGACCACCCGGCTATGCAGTTCCTAACTGCGGACCACCAGATGTACTACAGCGGTGACACCCTCACCGTGAGCGGCAACGTTGTCTGGCTCGTCAGGGGCTATGAGACGTCCTATTCAGTGGACAAGGATGGAAACGTCATTTACGAGAAGGGATCCAAGCCAATTATAGCAGCAGCTGTCGAGGTCGGAAGCGGCAGAATCGTCGCCTACGGCTCGAGCAAGGCCATTAGTGACTCCTACTACGGCAACTATATCAACACCAACTGGCCGTTCGTCAAGGGCGTCCTTCTCTGGCTGGCCCACGAAATTTGATTTCTTTTCTTTCCTTCTGTTCTTTCTAGATTGCGAAGATGACAAGAAAAGAGGGCTTTAAATCTCCTTCGGAGGCACCAGAATTCCGAGTTCAGTTACTATTCCTCTAACGTATTTCCAGGGCGTGATGTCGAAGAGATAGTTCCTGACGCGGTAGCCCTGTCTCGCGTAGGGTCTCTCGACTATTTCAACCTCCTCGGAGTTCAGCTCAGGATGGAGTTTAAAGCTTTCTGCTGCGACGTAGAAAGGAACGCCATTGTCATGACAGGCTAGGGCAAGGAGGTACGTGCCAGCCTTGTTGATAACCGCCCCATCACGCGTAACGTTGTCGGCACCGACAAAGGCCAGGGTGGCTTTTTTGACAAAGATTCCTATCTGAGCGTCGGTGATAACCTCGAAGGGAATCTCTAGGGTCTCAAGCTCCCCGGCTAAGGCCAGCCCCTCGTAGTCCGGTGCGCTCTCCGTTAGGATTACCTTGAAGCGCTTGCCCTTCCTCTTCGCGGCCTTAAAAATCTCCAGAACAGCCGAGGAGAAGGAGTGGGTTATTATTACCTCATTCTCGTCTATCAGCTCGCTCCCAATGTTGCCGATCTCCCTCTTGGCTTCCTCGCTCAGGCGGATGAACTCCTCGGCCTTTGATATTACAAGGTCGGGATTATCCGTGATGGGTATGAATCTGGCCAGGTTGTAGAGTGAGGCCATCGTCCTGTTCACGGCAGGAATCTCTTCTCTCATCTCCTCAAGAGCTTCCCTTAGTCCATCGCCGCTTAAAAGCTCAGCGAGCTTTATATATACTTCTGCGCCTCTCTTGGCCAGGTAACTCGCGCCTCTTATGCGCTCGGCCCGCATCTCTTCGAGGATGGAGCGAATTTCCGGGGGAAGCATGGCTCACACCACAACAGCGGTTGACTCCCCTTCGGCTGGATTTGACCCGATGGAATTGCCCGTTTATCCTTATCACTCTTTCGCTACCAGCCCTCCTCGAAGCGAATGCCTCTCTCCTCCATGAAGGCCTTGGCCTTTTCTATCTCCTCTTCGCTCTCTCCGAAGATGATTATCCCAATGTATTTGCCGAAGCCCTTTGGCGAGGAGTGTATTCTGACCTCAAAGCGCTCCAGCGTCTCGATGAGGATTGGAGCCAGCTTCGACTCATCGGTTATTTCTGCCAGAAGCTTCCTCTGGATGAACTTTCTCTCCCCAAGCCTCGGAAGAACCTCCTTTTCCAGCATCGCCTTCATCTCACGCGGCATCCCGGGAAGGACGAAAATCTTAACACTCCCGTGCTCTATGAACGCCCCAGGTGCGGCTCCTTCGGTGTTCTCCAGGGGGACGGCCCCTTCCGGAAGGTAGGCCATCTTTTTCCTCCCCTCGTTCAGCTCAGGGTCATCGATGTAACCTTCCTTATAAAGGCGCCCATAGAAGGCTTTAATTCTTTCAATGCAGGGCTCACAAAGGGTTAGATTCTTCCCGAGGGCCTCGGCAACGGCAAGCATAGTCACGTCGTCGTGGGTCGGTCCCAGACCTCCAGAGATGATGAGAACCTCTGGTTTCCTATCTAGGATCTCACGGATAACCTTCTTTATCTCCTCAACGTCATCGCCGACGGTGGTTTTTCTCCTCACCCAGTAGCCCCTCTCGGTAAGCTTCTGGGCGATAAAGGCCGAGTTGCTGTCTATCGTGTTCCCCGTCAGCAGTTCGTCGCCTATGGTGAGTATCTCGGCAAACATTGTCATCACCCGAGGAGTTTTCAACGAGAAACCTTATAATTCCAGCGGGATGGAATTTTCATCTTCATGTCAAAAAGGCGTTCACTAACGCCACTTTTCACCACGAGTGAAAACAAGGCTTAAGTATTTCACAGCCATAAAATTCTTGGTGGTATCATGAAGGTTAAGGTGGGAATTAACGGCTACGGAACCATAGGAAAGCGCGTCGCTTACGCGGTCACTAGGCAGGACGATATGAAGCTGATCGGAGTTACAAAGACAAAGCCAGATTTTGAGGCTTACCGGGCTAAGGAGCTCGGCATTCCAGTCTACGCTGCGGGTGAGGAGTTTTTGCCGAGGTTTGAGAATGCTGGCTTCGAGGTCGCTGGAACACTCAGTGACCTGCTGGAAAAGGTCGACGTCATAGTCGACGCCACCCCCGGCGGCATGGGAGCAAAGAACAAGGCAGTTTATGAAAAGGCCGGCGTCAAGGCCATCTTCCAGGGCGGCGAGAAGGCAAGCACCGCGGAAGTTTCCTTCGTAGCCCAAGCTAACTACAAGAAGGCCCTCGGCAAGGACTATGTTAGAGTCGTCTCCTGCAACACCACCGGCCTCACAAGAACCCTCAGCGCAGTTCAGGAGTACATCGACTACGTCTACGCCGTGATGATCCGTCGTGCTGCCGACCCGAACGATATCAAGCGCGGACCGATAAACGCCATAAAGCCGAGCGTTACGGTTCCGTCCCACCACGGGCCGGACGTCCAGACGGTAATCCCGATAAACATCGAGACTTCAGCTTTCGTTGTGCCAACCACAATAATGCACGTTCACAGCATAATGGTAGAGCTGAAGAAGCCGCTCGAAGCAAAGGACGTCATAGACATCTTCGAGAACACCACGCGCGTTCTGCTCTTCGAGAAGGAAAAGGGCTTCGAGAGCACGGCCCAGCTCATAGAGTTTGCAAGAGACCTTCACAGGGAGTGGAACAACCTCTACGAGATAGCCGTCTGGAAGGAGAGCATAAGCGTCCGCGGAAACAGGCTCTTCTACATCCAAGCGGTCCATCAGGAGAGCGATGTAGTACCTGAGAACATCGATGCGATAAGGGCTATGTTCGAGATGGCCGACAAGTGGGAGAGCATAAGGAAGACGAACCAGAGCCTTGGGATTTTGAAGTGAATCTCTTCAATTTATCCTTTTCTAGTTCTCCATATATGAATACCTGCCTAGGGAATAAAAAGAAAGGTTCAGACCAGTGACGCCACTGAATATATGAAAACTATGAAGAAAATCGCTCCAACAAAGTAAGCAACGCCGTGTGGAATCCTCACACACTTCGGCGGGCAGACCTTCTTCGTTTTGACGTACATCGCCACCGGCAGGATTCCCGCGTAGAGAAGGCCGCCGAATGTTCCAGCGAGCCAGAGGGCGCTGACGAAGCTCTTCAGACCGGCAAAGTATATCAGCAGGGGTGGAACCACCGTCAGGAGCCATGCACTTCTCTTGTTAAGCTTGAAGGCCTCGCGAAGGTTGTCCATTTGGGCGAAGCCTATGCCGATATAGCTCGTGCTTATGGCCGCGAGCGGAAGGATAAGACCGAGCACCTTGCCTAAGCCGCCATAGTAGTCCTCGAGAGCCGATGTGGCCAGCTGAGGGGTGTTCCCTCCGAGCGCACCAACGAAGGCAAAGACGAAGAGAGCGTAGAATGCCATCGGTACAAGATAACCTATGAGGACGGCCTTTTTGGTCTTCTCCGCGCTTTCGAGCCCCTTGTACATCTCGGGAACAACCATGTGACTTACGTAGGCAAAGATGGCGACACCTATCCCGGAGACCAGGACGGAGGTATCTACCGTTGCCATATTCTCAACGTTCACCCTCGGCAGCATCAAAGCCACTGCAACTGCCAGCGCACCAAGCAGGAGGAAGTTGAGCATCAGCTCTGCCTCGCCCGATGCTTTGAGGCCCATGAGTACGATTCCGCTCATAATCATCCAGAAAAATATAGCGCATATGGATCTGTTAATTCCAAGCAGAGAGGATAGTATGTCACCGCTTCCAGCGATGTAGGCTATGAGAGCTCCATAGCTGAGAACGGATATGCTCGCGAGCATCAGCCAGCCGCCCGCCTTCCCAAGCGTCTCGCGCGCAAGTGAAGTAAGCGTTCCTCCCCTCTGGACGGCCAGCTCAAGCACGAAAAGGGCTGTGAGGAGTGTGAGAATGCCAACGGCGACGATAATTGCTATTCCGGCAAAGCCCGCATTCTTAAGCGCGTACGGCAAGCCCAGAACACCCGCCCCTATTTGAGTCCCAATGAGTATAGCACTTGCCTCTGCCAGCGTGAGCTTCTTCATGACCATCACCGAGAGATGAAGAAAGGTTCATGAATTTAAGCGTTGCTCTGAAAAAAGGTGTTCGTCACCGATACCAGAAAAAGAGTAGAGAACAGACTTGGACGTTAGAGTCCAAGTTTTTTAAGGACTTCTTTGCTGGAAAAACCCTTAACCAGGAGATCTTTCTCACGAGAAGTTTCGCCCCGAATTATTTCGACCTCAGCCCCAAGCATCTTGGAGAAGAACTTGACTACTTCTTTATTCGCCTTTCCTTCCACTGGTGGGGCTTTGATTTTGACTTTAAGCCTACCGCGCCACTCATCAACGCCTTCAATCTCGTTCTTCTTCGCCTTTGGCTGGACATAAAGCAGGATTACAGCGCCGTCCTTGGTTTCCCTGATGAACTTCATTCCCGACCCTCCAGCCTGTACTCCCAGACTATTTTCGGTGGAAACTCACCACGCTTAAGCTTTTCGAGTATCTCCCTCGCGATGCGGTAGGCGAAGTCGAAGGTCTCCCTGTCAATCAGGCCGTAGTTGAGGGCCATCTCAAGCTCGTCCTCGTCGAGAAGAAAGGCCTCGCCGCCGGGAAAGACAAAGATGTCGAGAAACAGGTCAAGCATTTCTATCGTGTTCCCTTCGCGCTTCGTGTAGGCCAGAACGTCGATGTAGAGGCCTTTGAACTTACCGTTTTCGTCGTAGACTTTCAGGATGTCGTAGTTCTCACCAACGAAGGCGAAGTAGACCATCGTGTAGCCGTTCTTGATGACCTCAACGCCGTTCACCCTGAGGGGTGCCAGCATTCCTGTAAACTCGGACTTGGCAACTATCACATCGCCAATGTCAGCAACTACCTCATCGTATCGCTCCAGCACGCGGTTTGGAAGGCGATGGTAGATGAGGTGGATTTTCATGAGAGACACCAGAAAGGGTATTAGAGAAAAGAAGAACTCACTCCCCAAAAATCAGTTCTCTCAGCTTCTCCGGGAGCTCATCTATCTTCACCCTGACCTGCTCCCTCGTATCGCGGTCCCTGATCGTTACCGTGCCATCCTCGGGTGTCTGGTTGTCTATCGTGACGCAGTAGGGCGTTCCAATCTCGTCGTACCTGATGTAGCGCCTCCCTATCGTGTCCTTCTCGTCGTACACCGCTATGAAGCCTGTCTTCTGGAGCTTTCTAAACACCTCGTAGGCTATACTCTTGAGCGGTTCCTTCGCAACGAGCGGAAGGACGGCAACCTCAATCGGTGCCATGTCCTTCTTGAGCCTGAGGTATGTCCTATCCTCCTCTATGACGAGAGAGTTCTCGAGGAGCAGGTAGAACGGCCTGTCGATACCAAAGCTTGGCTCGAGGACGTGGGGCACTATCTTCTCGCCCGTTATCTTCTCCTCGACTTCTTTGATTATGAAGTCGTCCTTCTCAAGCTCGTAGCCATCTATGATGGCTTTACCAGTCTCATTGAGGCTCTTGACTATCTTTTCGAGCTCCTCTTGGCTCATCGCCTTGAGCTTCTCGTTTATCCTCTTGGCGTCGCCCTTGAGCTTCGGTCCGACACGCTTCATGTTGAGGCTGACAACCAGGCGTTTGACTATCTTCGGTTCGTCATAATGGATGAGGACGGTTAAATCTGCCCCGCTCATCTTCATGTGCTTGCTGAGGTCATAATCTCCACGGTATGCTATGCCGACGCACTCCACCCACCCAAAGCGCTCGCTGTGTATCTCAACATCCCATGTGTCGCTGGAGTAGTGGGCCCTCTCCTCGGGCAACTGCTGGCGGAAGCGTATGGCACTCTCGGGAATGCCAATGTCAAGGAGAACACGCTTGACCATGACCATATAGTAGGCGAAGAAGGTGTTCATGATGTAGCCTCTCTTTACTGCCTCTTCTGCGGTTATCTCAATCTCACCGAGATCCTTGAGCTGGTTCTCTATTGGGTAGAGCCTCAGAACCTCGTCCTTGACCTCGTCGAAGTGCGGATGTTCAGTCTCCTTCGGGTTGAAGAATATCTCCGCCTCGGCCTGCGTGAACTCCCTCAGGCGGAGCATTCCCTGTCTCGGTGAGATCTCATTACGGTAGGCCTTGCCTATCTGGAAAACGCCGAAGGGAAGTTTGTTCCTTGCGAAAGCGTTTAGGCGCCTGAAGTTCACGAAAATGCCCTGGGCCGTTTCAGGCCTCAGATAACCCTTCTGGTCACCGTAGGGACCGATTTTAGTCTCGAACATGAGGTTGAAGTACCAGACATCGGAAAGCTCACCGCCGCACTCGGGGCATTTTATGTCGTGCTCCCTTATGAGCCGGGTCAAATGGTCGGCACTCATACCCTCGGTGTCTATGCCGAGGGCCTCCTCAACGAGGTGGTCGGCCCTAAACCTGGCGCCGCACTTCCTACACTCAACAAGCGGGTCAACGAACTTGTCAACGTGGCCGCTCGCTATGAAGACCTTTTCGGGAGTTATGTCCGGGGTTTCAAGCTCGAAGAAACCTTCCCTCTGGAAGGCTTCCCTTATCTTCTGCTCTATCTTGCGCTTTATTGTAGCCCCCAGAGGACCGTAATCGTAAAAACCTCTCGTACCACCGTAGATTTCAAAGCTACCCCAGGCAAAGCCTCTCCTTCTCATGAGGTCCTGAAGAATCTCGTACTTATCCGCCATACTCACCACCTGAAACTCAAGTAAGGGATTTTCATAAAAACCTTTTGGGCGTTCGTTCGTCTAATCGTCAAGATAGGGAGAGGGAAAGAGTTATAAACCGATTGCCTCGTTATGGCTATGAGCTTTGATTATTTGGGAGGTGCGTGAAAATGGCGGAAAGACCACTCGACGTTATCCACAGGTCCCTCGATAAGGACGTGCTCGTCATCCTGAAGAAGGGGTTCGAGTTCAGGGGCAAGCTCATCGGTTACGACATTCACCTGAACATCGTCCTCGCCGGTGCCGAGATGATCCAGGACGGCGAGGTCGTTAAGAAGTACGGTAAAATCGTTATCAGGGGAGACAACGTCCTGGCGATTTCCCCGGTTGATGTTGGTGTCGAGTGAGCTTAGAGTTTAGCGGGGTGATACCATGGGAAGCGGAACCGCGCCGAAGGGCAGGAGGAACCATACTCCCACTCACATCAAGTGCCGCAGATGCGGTAAGAGGTCATACAACATAAAGAAGGGCTACTGCGCCTCGTGCGGCTTTGGCAGGAGCAGGCGCATGAGGAAGTACAGCTGGTCCCACAAGTGGAAGAAGAAGAGGAACCTCCTCTGAACTTTTTCTCTTTCCTTTAGTTTGGTCTCTTCTCGGCGCTTATGACGAATCACAACCATAAACCACAACCCTTTTAAGTTCCTATATTGGTTTTATCGTTTAGAGGGACGTCTTAATGCTGCACCTCAATGAGGATCAGCGAAGGCTATGGAAGCTTGCCTGGCCGGCCATCATGGGCAACATATCCCAGACCCTCCTCAACTTAGTTGACATGATGATGGTCGGCCAGCTCGGGGCGCTTGCCCTGGCCGCAGTTGGCCTCGGTGGGCAGGTCAGCTGGTTCATGATGCCGATTATGGCAGCTGTTGCGACAGGAACTCTTGCCCTTGTAGCGCGTTTCGTTGGGGCAAGGGACGCAGAGAACGCGACTTTAGCTCTGGAGCAGAGCATTTACCTGTCTTTTCTCCTTGGAATTCCCGTGATGCTCTTCGGCTGGTTCTTCGGCGATGACATACTCAGGATAATGGGCGCGAGCGATAATGTCGTTGAGCTCGGCTACGAGTACATAAAGGTGCTCTTTGCCTTCTACCCCATAAGGTTCGCGGGATTCACGGCATTTTCGGCTCTGAGGGGCGCTGGCGACACAAAAACGCCTATGAAGCTCGGAATACTCATGAACATTGTCAACGCGGTCCTCGATTACCTGCTCATCTTCGGAGAGTTCGGCTTTCCAAAGCTCGGTCCGGTCGGAGCGGCGTGGGCTTCCGGAATTGGCATAACGACGTCTTTCCTCATCGGGCTCTACCTCCTCTGGAGCGGAAAGCTGGTGCTCCGGTTCAGGCCGAGCTGGTCGTTCCATGTAGACATGGCAAGGAGAATCCTCCGCATAGGCATCCCCACGATGGTGGAGCGCGGCCTATTCAGCTTCTACAACTTCCTCTACATGAGCATAGTGACGCGCTTTGGAACCATCGCTTTGGCCGCACACCAGGTCGGCCTTAGGGTGGAGAGCATAGCCTACATGCCGGCCTTTGGCTTCAACGTGGCCACGGCCGCTTTAGTTGGCCAGAGTCTCGGTGAAGGAAAACTGGATAAAGCTGAAAAGACCGTCTACGAGGCAATTAAGATGGTCAGCCTCTTCATGACGACGATGGCTGTAATCCTCATAGTCTTCCCGCGCTATCTGGTTATGCCCTTCATAAGCACGAGCGACCCGAACTACGAGGAAGTCCTCCGCCTCGCGGCAATATATCTAATAATCGTCGGTATAAGCGAGATACCCCTTGGCTGGCTCTTCGTCCTCGGAGGTGCCCTGAGGGGAGCGGGCGACACTAGGAGTCCTATGTACATAACCGCGGTGAGCAAGCTGCTCTTCAGGATAGTCCCAGCCTATCTGCTCGGTTTTGGCTTCACAATAGGTTCGTTCCACTTTGAAGGCCTCGGCGTTATAGCGGCGTGGATAGCCATGAGCCTTGAGACCTTCACAACAGCGGCACTCTTCTGGTTGGTATTCAAACGCGGAAAGTGGAAGTACGTGAAGGTGTGATTGCCTGAGAAAATCCAAAGAGAAGGGAGTTTAAAGTGCCGAAACGTGGAACACTGCCTCCATCAGCCTTCCGAAGAGGTAGCTCAGGAACGCTGCACCGAGACCCGTTGCAACCATCTCGGCGACCTTCTTCCTTATCGAGATTCCTGATAGGAGCGATATGAGGGTTGCCACTATCGCCAGGGCAGAACCGGCCAGGAGTATTGAGAACGGCAGAGCCGTTAGGGAGCTTGAAGCGAGGAAGTACGGCGTGACCGGGAATGCAACGCCTAACAGATAGGAGATCCCAGTGTAGAGCGCCGCCCTTATCTCGTTTTCCTCTGCCTCTGGAATGAGAAGCTTCATGATGGCCTCGCTGTTGTTAGCGAGTTCCTTGGCAACTTCTTTGGCAACTTCCTCGGGCATGCCGCCTTCGGTGAGTTTCTCAATGAGCTCTTCCATGGCCTTCTCAGGAGAAACCCGGAAGAGAACCTCCATCCTATCCCGAATTGCCTCCTTAATCTGCCTCTGGGAACGGACCGAGACAAAGGTTCCTATCGCCATCGAGAGCGCCCCAGCAACGCCGACGATGAGACCACTTATTCCGACGAGCTGGGGATTGTTGGGGTAGACCGCGGAGAGACCTGTTACAGCACCAAGGATCTCAACGAGACCATCGTTCATGCCAAGAACTAAGTCGCGCGTGTTCTCGACGTGGAAGCGCTGCTTGCTCTCATAGAAGAACTTCTCGTGCTCCAGCTCGTCGAGAATGACCTCTTTTATTTGCTCCATCTCTTCGGGAGTAAAGCGGTCAGCGTAAGTCGTGAGGTACCTGAAGTACTTCTGAATTGCACTGTTCTCGCCCATCTCAAGGAGGGAAGCGACCGAGCCAGGACCGAGTATCTTCCGGAGCAGCTTGACGCTCCAGATGGTGGGCCTCTTAATGCTTGGCTTTGGGACTTCTCCGCCGTGCTGTATTATGAAGTCATACCAGAACTTAGCGTGCTTTGATTCTATGTTCGAGAGCCTGAGAAACTCCTTCCTTATTTCGTCGTCCTTCTCTATCTTTGCCAGCTGGGCGTAGAGAACCGAGTCTGCATACTCGTCCTTGTAGAACTCCTTCGCGAGTTTAAGCATCTCGTCCATTTGCCCACCTCCGTAAGAAATCCGAAGAAAGGTTAAAATGCCTATCGGAAGGTTGAGGAATTCCGATCGTTCTTCAATATGAAATCACTGGAGTTCCCTCAGCGCCTCAAGCACCTCTTCAAATGGTGCGTCCGTTTTAAGGGCCGTTGGCGAGAAGTGCGTCCTCGTTGCCTTGTAGCCCTTCTCGTAGAGTATCTCGATGACTCCAGCGAGCTTCCTAACCTCAAGCCCGTGCCTCCTCGCTACCGCGTGGGTGTCGTAGAAAAACGGGACGTCAAGCTCGTCTTTTAGGAGTTCCAAGAATTTCTGTGTTTTTTTACTTCCGAGTGGATGTTCAGCACTCAGCCTATGAAGCTCCTCGACGAACTCCTGGTTCTTCAGCGGGCCAAGCCACAGCGGCCCATGGGCGGTGGCTTTCGATGGGAGGAAGGCGTTTTCAAACTCGAACTTTCCGCTCTCGTCTTGGTAAAGGTAGCCAAGCTGTTTCATGCTTTTATCTGCTGTCTTTGCTCCGTTCCTCAGCTGGAGGAAGGCCCTGAAGTAGTGGTCACGGTAGTAGGCCAGAAGAACCTCAACGCCGAGGTCGTATTTGGCAGCGTACCTGACGAGGGTCCCAATGAGGATCCTAAGGCCTGCCTCATGGCAGAGCTCGCCCCTTATGGGCTCTGCAAGGTATTTGCGCAGGCAAGCGTTCCTGTAGGCTCCGCAGAGGACTCCAGTGTCGGTCGCAGTGATAGCCAAAACGCCGCGCCTTTTTACGGCTCTAAGGGCCGAATCAAGGAACTCCATCGGCGAGCCGAATGGGTCCAAGTCAACGAAGTCGAAGTATCTAAACTGCTCGTTCATCAGTCTGTTAGCGTCGGCGTTGGTTACAACCAACGTTTTTTCCCCCTCGAGAATGGCCATCTTCCCTTCGATTTTGAGCTCTCCGGAGAAGTTCAGCTTCACGTTATCGACTATAAGTCTGAACGCATTGGGATTTATGTCGTTGAGCCATATCTCCCCAGCAGGGGTTTCGAGGGCGTAGCGGATACCTCTTATCCCTGTCGCAGAGAGCGCATCAAGAACGCGCCTGGAGCCGAGAACCTTCAGAGCAAGAACGCTTATGTCTCTGTTCAGAGCCATAAGGGGATTGTAGAAGACCGGCGCATCGTAAATTCTCTCGGCCTTTGGAACCAGAATCCTCGCGAGACCTTCCCTCACTTCCTTTAGCTCCATAATCTCACCAGAGAAAGAAAAGGTTGGGGGGTTTAAAGGATTTCGACGTAGTCGCCGAGGGCCTGCCCGGGAAGGCCTGGCTTGAAGTAGGCCTTGACCTCACCGCGGTTGCCGTGAGGTTTGAGAATCTTTCCGACCATCTTCTTTCCGGTCGGCGTCCTCCAGACGACCTTCCTGCCGATGAGCCTGGCAGCCTGCTCCCTTCCGTCAACGCCGAGCGGCTTGAGAATCATGTGGTGGTTGTCCTGGTGTTCATGGGTACCGGCGTAGGCAAGGACGATGGCCTTTCCACGTGGCATCGCCCTCACCTCCACCGAAGGGGGTTCACTGGAGGGAACTTTTAAGCTTTATCCCTCAAACCCGGCGAGCCCATCATCTATATCAAGGATCTCCCTAATGTCCTTGATTTTGAGGAAGTTCTGCCTCTCGAAGAGCAGAGCCACGTCGCTCTTGTAGGGAGAGGCCTTCTGGACGAGGAGTGTGTTATCATCGAGGATGTAGGTGAACCTTCCCGGGCTGTCATCAACCCACACGAATGGCTCATCGGGATAGAGCGCCCTGAGGGTCTCGAACTTCTGGAGCATGTCCTTCGTGCCCTTAAATGTTATAACCTCATCGAACTCGTCGTACCAGTTCGTCTTCTTCATGAAGATGACCTTTCCGCCTGGATAAGTGTGCTCGCCAGAGAAGCTTATAACGCGCCTTCCGCGCTTTCTCAGCGTTCTGATTACCTCCTTCGCGAAGGGGAAGTCCTTAATGTACTTCGGCATCAGCTTGTAGTACTCGTGTATCGTTCCTTGGGCCACCAGCTCGTGGATGACGCCGAGGTACTGGTAGGTCAGCTTGCCCTTGATGAAAAGGAAAAGTGCCTTGTAGTACTCGTCATAGAGGTCGCTCTCTATCACGGCGGGAATGGTTTTCTCTATGGCTATCGTGAGGGCCTTCTCAACGGCACCCGTGCTGTCAACGAGCGTCCCATCAAAGTCAAAGAGGTAGACTACCATGATTGAGGGTATCACCTGCGGAGTTATAACGCTTTCTTCCCGAAAGGATTTTATTAATGAAGCCCATCATCACGTCTGGTGGTTGTGATGAGAATCGAGAGACTCCAGGAGTACATCTCAGAGAAGGGTCTTGACGCCGCTCTAATAACGAGAAGGGAGAACCTCTTCTACTTCACCGGAAGCTCACCCGTCCTTGGTGGCTATCTCGTTGTTACCCCAGACGAGAGCGTGTTTCTCGTTCCCGAGCTCGAGTATGAGGAGGCGAAGGAGACTTCAAAGGTCCCCGTTGAAAAGTTCAAGGCTGGAAAGGAGCTGTACGAGAGGCTGAAAAGCTTCAAACTAAGAAAGCTCGGCATTGAAGGCAGAACGAGCTTTTCAATGGTTCAGGCCCTCAGGGAAAAGGCCGGTGTTGAGGACTTCGACGTTCTCGATGAGGTCATCAAGGAGCTCAGAATCATTAAGACAAAGGAAGAGATAGAGGTCATCGAAGCTGCCTGCAAGATAGCCGATATGGCCATGATGGCGGCGCTGGAAGAGATAAGTGCGGGCAAGCGTGAAAGGGAAATAGCCGCGGAGATGGAGTACGTCATGAAGATGAACGGCGCGGAAAAGCCAGCCTTCGACACGATAATAGCCAGCGGCTGGCGCTCTGCTCTGCCCCACGGCGTTGCCAGTGACAAAAGGATAGAGCGCGGCGAGCTGGTCGTTATCGACGAGGGTGCCCTTTACAGACACTACCATTCCGATATGACCAGAACCATTGTTGTTGGCTCCCCGAACGAGAAGCAGATGGAGATATACGAAATAGTCCTCGAGGCCCAGAAGAAGGGTGTGGAGGCAGCAAGGCCTGGAATAACGGCCAAAGAGCTTGACACCATTGTCAGGAACGTCATAGCCGAGTACGGCTACGGCGACAACTTCATCCACTCCACCGGCCACGGCGTAGGCCTTGAAATCCACGAGTGGCCTCGTGTGAGCCAGCATGACGACACAGAGCTCAAGCCGGGCATGGTAATAACCATCGAGCCCGGTATATACATTCCCAAGTTCGGCGGAGTTCGCATAGAGGACACCGTTCTCATAACCGAGAACGGCGCAAAGAGGCTTACCAAGACTGAGAGGGAACTCATCTGACTCCTTCCCCATTTCTCTCACAACTTTTTAAAGCCCGATACCTATTTTCTCAGGGGGTGAGAAGGTGCAGATAATCCACGAGGATCCCAAGGAGGGCAAGGTGAAGGTCAAAGCAGAGACTCTCGATGACCTCTGGCACCTCTATCACATCATCGACGAGGGAGACGTCGTTTACGCCAAAACTCTCAGAAAGCAGAGCCAGAGGAGCGACTCCCTGAGAGCGGAGAAGGTCGAGGTTATCCCAGTCTTCCTTGGAGTCAGGGCGGAGAAGATAAACTTCCACAAGTTCGCTAACCAGGTACGCGTTACCGGGCCGATAGTCTACGCGAGCAGGGAGGACGTTCCCCTCGGGAAGTACCACACCATAGCCATCGAGGAGGGAACGGTAGTCACAATCCAGAAGCCCCGCTGGAAGGAGCATCACATCGAGCGCTTGAGGGAAGCGGTCAGCGCCTCCAAGCGCGCCAGGATCATGATAGTCGTTATCGATGATGGCGAGGCCGACATGGCGCTGGTGAGGGAATATGGCGTGGAAATACTCACGAGCATAAGGCACAACCTCGGCGGAAAGCGTTACAACACGGACAGGGAAGCCGAGGAGAAGAGGTTCTTCCACGATGTGGCAAAGACCATGGAGGAGATAATGAACCGTGAGAAGGTCGAGAAGACCATAGTTGCCGGCCCTGGTTTCGTCAAGGAAGACTTCTACAAGTTCCTCCGGGAGAACTATCCAGAGCTGGCCAAGAAGGTCGTCATCGAGGACACGAGCGTGACCGGCAGAACGGGCATCTACGAGGTTATCAAACGTGGAACCGTCGATAGGGTCTACCACGAGAATCGCGTTGCGAAAGAAGTCCAGCTCGTCGAGAAGGTGCTCGAGAACATAGCGAAGAACAACGGCCTAGTTGCCTACGGCCTCAGGGAAGTCGAGGAAGCGGTGAACTACGGCGCAGTGGAGACGCTTTTGGTTCTCGACGAACTGCTCAAGGGTGAGATGAGAGAGAAGATCGAGGGGCTCATGGACACCGTTAGATACTCTCGCGGTGAGGTCGTCATCGTCAGCTCAGAGCATGAAGGAGGGGAGAAGCTGAAAGCCCTCGGAGGCCTGGCGGCTCTGCTGAGGTTTAGAGTGAAATGAGCTTTATCCCTTTCCATACAGCTCTGTGTAGGGGTCCCTTTCAAAAGTCGGGAAGGTCTTTTCTTTCCCTCCTTTCACAAGAACCCGTTCTTTTTCCTCGGTGAACTCTCCGAGCTCGAATGCCATAATTCCATTTTTATGTAATTCTTCAATTAAAGCATCAGCTTTCTCAGGCGGTGTTATGGCTATCAGCGTGCCCGTCGAGGAAATGCTCCACGGTTCAAGGCCGTAGAACTCAAGCACCTTCCTTACCAGAGGGTCGAGGTAGAGTCTATCCGCATAGACCCTGAACCCAACCCCCGAATTCTCAGCTATCTCGTGGAGCGCTGTTAGGCCGCCTTCGGTGGCATCGTGCATGCCCCTGACGAACGGCCTCGCAATCAGGGCGTCAGGAAGGGCAGTCTCAAATGTGAAAAGCCTCTTAAGCCTCTCGATCTCCTTGAATGTTAGAAACTTCCTTAGCTCCTCCTCCCGAAAATACGCGGCAGAAACGGCAAACTCAAGGCCGATCTTGGCGGTAACGATTATTTTATCGCCCGGCTCCGCCAGCGGGAGCTTTAGTTCGTCTTTTCTCACCAGACCCATCGCGGTGGTCGTTGAAGTGGGCTCTGCTATAGTTGGGTAAGCCCCAGTGTGGCCACCAATTATGGAGCTTCCATACTTGCGGCACTCGGTGTTTAGGCTTCTCATGACGTTCTCCAGGAAACTTCTCTTGGTCCCAGGGGGAAAGAGCAGATCAACTATCAGCCATCTTGGTCTTGCACCAAAAACGGCAACATCACTCGCTGCAAAATGGTAGGTGAAGAATCCGAAGGTTTCTTCAGGCACGCCCAGTGCCGGGTCTGTGGCGACGATTAAGTAGTGTTCGTGGTCGTATTCGAGGACAGCCGAGTCGAACCCCTCCTTTGGCCCGTAAATGACCCGAACATCTTCAATTCCAAGGTTTGGAAAGACGGCCTCCCTCAAAACGTCATTCCTGAGCTTTCCGAGTGGAAGTCTCACTCCTCGACCCTCCGGAACTCCGCGATTATCTCCTGGGCCTCCCTTAGGGTTTCCTCATCACAGTTCCAGCACATAATTTCGAAGCTCGGAACGCGGACGCTCATGCGGACCTTTTTCTTCCTTGCTAGCCTGCTTATCTCGTAGTTTACTCTGTAAGCCAAATCCATGAGCTTGGGAGTTACAATTTCCTCACGATCTATATACTGCAACGGACAGCCCTCGCGCCACTGCCTTCTGCGGGCGTGTTCATACATGCGATATGGCCTTATTCTGGCTTCTTCCGCAAGAGCTTCAACTTCCTCGGCGGTGTACTTAATCAATGGCCTGAAAAATGGGATGCCAATTCTCGGGAGGTCGCAGAGCCGTATATCCGTCCTGCACTGGTCGAGCAGGGCGCCAATTATCTTGTCGTTGGCGTTGTCACCTTTGGCCAAAACATCAAAGCCGTTGTTGATGGCAAACCACTTGGCGTTCCAAAGCATCACTTTCTTGCAGTTGATACATATGGGACCCTTTCTGCCAGCTGCCTCACGGAGAAGACCGTCAGTTACGTCCACGAGGTAGTGTTCAACGCCGAGCTTTCTCGTAAATTTCATGGCCCAGTTGAGCGTTTCCCTCCAGCTCCAGCGGTGGAAGAATGTGAGGGCTGAAACGTTGAGACCTGCTTTATTGAGCAGGTAGAGGGCTAGGCTGCTGTCCTTTCCTCCGGAGAATAGGACGAGAATCCGTTTCTCATAAAGCCCGCTTCGTTTAGAGAACTCCCGTATTTCATTAACGACACTCTCAATCATGGGGAGAAATACTGAAGGAGGCTTAAAAATCTAAGCCTCAGACATTGACCTTGCCGACCCACTTCTCGGCGAGGTTGCCAAAGATCGGGAACTTGTAGTACTCGCCCTGGTAAGCCTTAAGTATTCCAAGTATCAAAAAGACAAGCCACGCCAACCACACCAACGTACCCAGTAGTGTGAAGAGAAGTCCTAGTGGTCCAGCAATGATACTCAGAATTGCACCTAGTATCCACAGAACTACCCAAATAATGGTGAGACCTATGAACGTAATCGTTGACTGCATAGCATGGAAACGGACGAAATCACTTTCCTTCTCTAGCACCAGAAAGATTATGCCAGTGAGCCATCCGAGCACATACGCCAGCAAAGCCTCAACGTTCTCCTCCATGCCCAGAGAAGTCTTCTTTTTGGGTTCTTCGGGTGGAATCTCCTCCATAAACAACACACCTCCGAAATTCAATTAATTGTATTCTCTTCAATCCCTTAAATATCTTTCCAAAGTTTTAACATAGGTTCCAAAGGAGAAATCTTACGTAAGTCTACATCTAAACCAACAGTTTTCTGATTTCGAACCATTGGGCTTTGTTAGGCCCACCAAAGCTTTTTAAGGCTATCTACATACCCAAAATAGAATTAGGATAACCTAACGGTGATGCTCATGATTGTACCCTTAAACACCCTGAGACCCGGAGAAGGGGGAATCGTGGTTAACATAGTGGCCGGGTCCTATGCAAGACAGAGACTGGTTTCTATGGGGCTTACACCTGGAGCCACGGTTCAAATCATCGAATCTCACTCAATGGGCCCAATAATTATCTCCGTTGGAGGAGTAAGGTTTGCCATCGGTAGCGGATTAGCCGCCAAAGTCATGGTCAGAAAGCTCTGAGGTGGTTCTTCATGATGAAGGTCATTGCTCTGACCGGAAATCCTAACGTTGGGAAGACCACTATTTTCAACGCCTTGACCGGCATGCGCCAGCACGTCGGCAACTGGCCGGGAGTTACCGTTGAAAAGAAGGAAGGAATCCTGGAGTACAGGGGGCAGAAGTTCCTCGTGGTGGACCTCCCGGGAACTTATTCTCTTACCGCTCATTCTGTTGACGAGCTCGTGGCGAGAGATTTTCTCCTCAAGGGAAGCGCGGATGTTGTTGTGAACGTCGTGGATGCGACAGCCCTAATGAGAAACCTCTTTCTCACGATGGAGATACTCGAGATGAGCCTTGACAACGTGGTCATAGCGCTCAATAAGACAGACCTCGCTGAGAAAAGGGGCATCGAAATAAACGTTAAGAGGATGGAGGAAGTCCTTGGCGTTCCTATCGTTCCACTCAACGCGAAGGAGGGCATCGGTCTTGAGGAGCTCAAGGAAAGGATATATCAGATGGCGAACGGCAAGCTGAAGGCTCACCCCATCATCCCGACCTATGACCCAGAAGTCGAAAGGGAAATCGAACACATAACCGCGGCCCTCAGAAACACTCCCCTGGCAGAAAAGTACAGCCTCCGATGGCTCGCCATAAAGCTCCTCCAGAGGGACGACGGAGTAATAAAGCTCATCCTCAGGCACCTTGGAAAGGAGAAGCTCGACGAGATAATGACTCACATAGGGGAAGTCGAAGAGCGGTACAAGCGCGCGATGGACCTCATAATAGCCAGCCAGAAGTATGAGTTCATAGATGGACTCATGCACAGGTTCGTGAGGTATTCCCATGAGCAAGGAGAGACCTTCAGCGACCAACTCGACCGGATTCTGACGCATCCAGTTTACGGCCTCCTGGCACTCTTTGGAGTGTTCTACCTTGTCTTTAAGTTCGTCTTCACCTTTGGAATGCCCCTTCAGGAACTGCTCGATGAGGCTTTCTCGGGCTTTGGAGAGTGGCTAGCCCCCCAAATAGCTAACGAGATCCTCCGCGGTTTGGTTGTTGATGGAATCATTGCCGGAGTCGGCTCAGTTCTGAGTTTCTTCCCGCTGGTGTTCCTCCTGTTCCTTGTCATGTCCCTGCTCGAGGACGTCGGCTACATGGCCAGGGCTGCCGTCGTGATGGAGAGGATAATGCGCAAGTTCGGCCTCCCCGGAAAGAGCTTCATACCCCTGGTCCTCGCCTTCGGCTGCAACGTTCCCGCGGTGATGGCCACCAGAACCCTTGACGAGGAGAGAGACAGACTCGTTACGATGCTTGTAAACCCATTAATCCCGTGCAGCGCGAGGCTGAGCGTCATAAGCTTCCTCGCAGGGGCCTTCTTTATCGAGAGGCGGGCCCTCGTGGCGGTCAGCATTTACGCCACTGCCATACTCCTCGCGCTCCTCATGGCATGGGTCATCAGCAGGTTCATAATCAAAGGGGAAGAAAGCCCCTTCATCATCGAGCTGCCAGAATACCTTGTGCCCTCATGGAAGACGGTACTGCTCCACTCCTGGGAGAGGAGCAAGGAGTTCGTCAAGAAGGCAGGAACGATAATACTCCTGGGATCGGTAGCAATATGGTACCTCAGCAGCCATCCCGTCGAGATAGGCACCGGCCAGAGCTACGCTGAGAGGCTCGGCACCTCTTTCGAGCCCTACATGAAGCTCATGGGACTTGACTGGAAGGCTGCGGTAAGCCTGCTCTTCGGTATAATCGCCAAGGAGAACGTCATCTCGACTTACGGTATAATCTACGGAAACGAGGAGGTGATAGCGAGCGTCATGACACCCCTTCAGGCGTATGTGCTGGCCCTTGTTACGACCCTCTACGTCCCGTGTATCGCCACAATCGGTGCGATAAGGGCTGAGAGCAACTGGAAGTGGGCGGCATTTACGGTCTTTTACATGATAGCGCTGGCTTCCATAGTAGGAATAATAGTCTGGCAAATCGGCACGGCTCTGGGTCTTTGAGGTGAAAAAGATGCTTGAGCAAATCCTTGAGCTGATCAAGGAAGGGAAAAGCCTCGATGAGATAGCCGAGAGGCTCTCGCTCCCGCGGGAAGAAGTCGAGGGGGCGCTGAAGATCCTGGAAAGTCTGGGCTACATTGAACGGGTAGAACTCGGAAGCTCGACCTGTGAAACATGCCCTCTCAAAAGTGTCTGCCCCGGCTCCTGTTTCCGCTTTAAGGGGCAGATATACATCGTTCCGGAATTAAATCTCAGTGGACAGAAATGAACCCCTTCTCCTTTTCGTTCATTGTGGGACATATTTAATGGCCGTAAAATATATAAGTTTCCAGCAGGAGTGTTAAATGGTGATACTATGAAAGCCGTTATTCTTGCTGGTGGTTTTGGAACTAGGTTAAGGCCACTTTCATCGACCAGACCAAAGCCGATGGTTCCAGTTCTTGGCAAGCCGAACCTTCAGTACCTTCTGGAGAGCCTTGAGAAGATATCCGAAATCGACGAAGTTGTTCTTTCGGTTCACTATATGAAGGGGGAGATAAGAGAGTTCATCGACGAGAAGATGAGCGATTACCCCAAAGACATCCGCTTCGTTAACGATCCCATGCCGCTTGAAACCGGTGGTGCGCTCAAGAACGTTGAGGACTACGTGAGCGAGGACTTCCTCGTTATCTACGGTGATGTCTTCACGAACTTTGACTTCAAAGAGCTTATAGAGGCTCACAGAAAGAACGGTAGCCTCATCACTGTTGCCGTCACCAAGGTCTATGATCCCGAGAAGTACGGTGTCGTTGAGGTCGATGAAGAAGGCAAGGTTGTTCACTTCGAAGAGAAGCCCAAGAGGCCAAAGACTAACCTTGTCGATGCCGGAATATACATGGTGAACAAAAAGGTTCTTGATACCATTCCAAAGAACAAGGAGGTCTACTTTGAGAAGGAGGTTCTCCCGAAGTTTGTCGCCCAGGGAGAGGTTTATGCCCACCAGATACCACGCGGGCACTACTGGATCGACCTCGGAACGCCAGACGATCTTTTCTACGCCCACCAAATAGCGATGGACGAGATAACTAAGCAGAATGGCTACTACACCATCAAAGAAGGTGCAGAGGTTCCGGAGGACGTTGAGATTCAGGGACCTGTCTACATCGACGAAGGGGTCAAGATAGGCCACGGCGTCAAGATAAAGGCCTACACGTATATCGGTCCGAACAGCATAATCGAGGACAAGGCATATCTCAAGAGGGCCATCCTGATAGGAAGCGACATAGTCAAGGAAAGGGCGGAGATAAAGGACTCCATACTTGGAGAAGGCGTCGTTATTGGCAGGAATGTCCTCCTCAAAGAGAACGCCGTCGTCGGCGACTATGCCAAGATATACGACAACCTTGTCATCTACGGTGCGAAGGTACTCCCGTGGAAGAAGGTCGAGGAGTACGAAGCCTACATCAAGATAAAGCTTGATCCAACCAAGGTCAGACCCGGCGTTACGCCGGAGCGCTGTCCGCTTGGACTGCCCGAGTGCATCTACACCAAATTCAAGGCCATAGCAGGAGAAAAGCCGCCCTGTGACGAGTGTATCGAGAACCAGTGGCTCTTCTGAGCCTTTCCTCTTTTTGAACCTTTAGGACAAGCTTTAAAGGCTCGTGAAAGAAGGAAATCAAAACTGACCTCCTCCCCGCCCTGAAGGGCGATGCCTGAAGAAAAATGTCAAAAACTTTGATGAAACTTTGCTGGCGCAAAGTTTCCTTCAGTACCTAATTCTTGGGTTGTACTCGAGGAGCATCAGACCGTTCTTGAATATTCTTATCGTGCCGCTCTCGGAGAGGCTTATGGAGATGGCTTTAGTCAGCTTTGTTATTCCCGCGGCTGCTATGTGTCTGCTACCGAGTCCCGGTGGGAGCATCAGATCTATGGCCCTGGGATCAACCTCTATGTACCTTCCCGCCGCTATAATCCTCCCAGTATTGCTTACGACGAACGCCCCGTCAAGCTGGGCGAATTCTTTGATGATCTCCTTGCTGTCTCTGTCAAGAACGTTTATCTTGTGGCCCTTGAAGGGATTGGGTATCATCTGGTGGGAGTGCTTCAGCACGTTCCTCGTGTCGCCGATTATGAAGAGCGTTCCCACGGGTGTGCCCTCCCTTCCTTCTATGCTCAGCTCGATGGTTATCTCAAGCAGCCGCTGAAGGACGTTCTGGTTCTGGGCAAAGAAGCCCCTCATGGCGGAGATGCTTTTCTTGACAGTTTTGATTCCGATCAGCTCGCTGGTAACGTAAACGAAAGAATCCCCCTCCTTAACTATATCATGCTCAAGGAGAAATGCCGAGATTAAGTTGAGAATGTTGTTCAGATCAAGATTCTGGGGAATTGAAACTCTTTTGATCTTCTCGTTCTCGACGTCAAAGGAAGAGCTCACTATTACAACAGTAACTCCTATGTCCGGAATTCTTCCTTGCTCAACGTCCTCGAGTATCACCAGCGATTTCCCTTCGAGTTCTTTTACGATATCGATCGCGCTTTTTATCAGTATCTCGGGGATTCTCTTGCCCATATTAACCAGCCATTAATGAAGTGACTTTGGGTAGTATAAAAATCTACCGTCTTCAGAAAACGTTAAAACTAAGCGTGCTATATGGCATTTGGTGTGAAACATGAGGATCGTGGTTGCAATAACCGGGGCAAGTGGTGTAATCTATGGTGTGAGATTGATCGAAGTTCTGCGTGAGCTGGGGCATGAGGTCGTAACGGTAGCTTCTAAAACAGGTCTGGCAGTGATAAGGCACGAGCTTGGAATAGATTTCAAGCCGGATTACCGAGAGGAGAATCTCTTCGCGCCGATAGCTTCTGGCTCCAACCGCTTCGATGCCATGGTAATAGCCCCCTGTTCGATGAAGACCCTTTCCGCAATAGCCAATGGCTACGCCGACAACCTGATAACAAGGGTAGCCGATGTTGCTTTAAAAGAACGCAGAAAACTTATCCTACTCGTCAGGGAAACACCTTTAAACTTGATACATCTGCAAAATATGGTGCTGGTCACCCAAGCTGGTGCAGTTGTCATGCCAGCTTCCCCAGGATTTTACACAAAACCCAAAACTTTGGACGAAATGGTAAACTTTATAATTGGAAAAATCTTAGACCTTCTTGGGATCGAGAACGAGATATACCCTCGGTGGAGGAGTTGATATGGTCCAGCTTGATGACCTTGATAGGGCAATCCTCCGCATTCTGAAGGAGGATGCAAGGTTGACAATATCCGAGATAGCCGAGAGGCTTAATAGGCCGGAATCCACGATCCATTTTAGGATTAAAAAGCTACAAGAGCGAAACATCATTGATAAATACACTATAATTATTGGCAAAGAGCTCCAGCCGAAGAGTCTCGCTATAGTTTACATTCAGGCCGAAACCCCTATCATAGAAGACTTCCTCGAGAGGTATATCAGTTACATCATGAAAACTCTTTCCATGCTTCCCAACGTCTTGGCAGTTTCTAGGAGTGGAAAGGATGGAGTTATTGCATTGGTAGGGGAAGAAAGTCACGAGAAGCTCAACCGCTTTGTGGACGAGACTATAAGAGTCCTTCCGACCCTCAAGCGAGTCGAAGTATTCACGCTGGACGAGTTCAGCAAGGGCGAAGGACTCGTTGGGTTCCTAGTGGGGGTCTAAATGGAGGTAGAGGTTAAGTTTCGCGTTGAATTTAATGAGACCAAAGACGCAATAGAATCTCTCGGTGCCATATTCATCAGAGAAGAGCTTCAGGAAGACCTCTACTTTTCTCTTTCCCTTCCAGAGCTCCTTAGGCTTAGGCGGATAACCAACCTTGGAAAGTCTTTCCTCACGTACAAGAGAATAGAGGATCCTGGAGAGAACGAGGAGTTCGACGAAATAGAAGTTGAAATTTCGGATTTTGAAAAAACCCGGGAGATCCTAAAACGTCTCGGCTTCAAAGAGGACGTATGGGTTAGGAAAAGGCGTCTGGTTTATAAGCTCGATGATGTGACGTTTGAGCTGAGCGAAGTTGAGGGACTGGGGGCGTTTCTTGATATAGAGGTCATGAGCAACGACGTTGAAGGCGCGAAAAAGCGGATATGGAAAATTGCAGAAAAGCTCGGATTGACGGAAAAAGATGTTGAGCCAAGGCTGTATCAGGAGCTCCTTCGCGAGGTTGATAGCAGGGGCAAAATGTAAATACTTCAAACCCCATAAAGACTATCTGGGGATACCATGGGGGTTAATAGGGGCCAAGGTTCTCTCGAGTACCTCTTCATGATAGTGGCCGCTCTGGTGATAATCTTGGTCGTGGTACGCGCGATAAGCGGCATATCCACGCCGTACTCAACTGCACTTACAGTAGATCCTGAAAGCCTGACCAGCCAAGTTGAGGATCAGGTGAGCTTTAAGGTTGAAGCATGGGTTGAGGACAACGGTGATGGCACATACAAAGTTTACTACCGCATATGGGCCCTTGAGAAACCCCTTACGGGCGCAGAGGTTCAGCTGGTGTGTTTCGGCCCCACCAACAACGTTGCTGGCCTTGACCCAATTAAACACGAAGGTATCCTCGAGCCGGTCAATTACTGGGCGAACTACTGGACACCAGTTCCGAGGGAAGCGTTTCCATGCCAGGTGCAGTTCACACTCTGGAAGAGGGGACTGGGATGAAGTGGGCCAAGTTCTTCGTTTTGCTGGCTTTAATCTGCTTTTCAATCTTTACAACACGCGTCTCAGCAAGCTTCGCGGTCTACTACGGCCAGATAGGCCCCTCAGAGTACTCTGAGCTTGGTAGCTTCGACATAATAATCCTCTCACCTACCGTAAACTCGACCTACGTTTCGAAGCTATCGGCTAACCACACCGTTGTCGGCTACGTCAGCCTTGCGACAATCGGTGGCTGGGAACCATGGGCAAAGAACCTCCCGGAAGGCCTGCTAATAGGAGAAAACCAGAACTGGGATGAAGGAGTAGTGGACTTTTCGTCGCCTGAATGGGAGCGTATAATTTTGGAAGAGGCGGTTCCATATATCCTTTCCCAGGGCTTTGATGGAGTCTTCCTAGACAACCTCGATTACGTTGATCTATATCCTGATAAAAAGGACGCAATGATCAATCTGGTGAGGGCCATTAGGGAGCGCTATCCCAACATTACAATAATCGCCAACAGAGGCTTCTCAATAGCCGAGGAAATAGCGCCCTACGTTGACTATGTCCTCCTTGAGGACTTTGTGACATACTACAACTTCTCAAGCGACCGCTACGAGGTTTTTGATGAGAGCGAACTTCAATGGGAGTTCGACCAGATTCAAAAGCTTAAGTCCCTCAACATCTCAATACTCGCCCTAAGCTACGCTGACCTAACCAACGAATCGCAGGTGAGGGAGTTCTCCGCATTAATCTGCATGTACGCGGAAGAATACAATATCTCCGATGTCTATCTCGCCGACCTGAGCCTCCAGAGGATAGGTTTTGACCCGTGTGAGCGTCAGAGGGAGGGCACAAGGACTACCTGGGAAGGCACACCTCAAGAAACGTCCAGTGAAGAAAATGAAGAGGCCGTCTGTGGGCCAGTGATTTTCCTCCCGCTGATTCTCCTCGGCCGCTTCATCTTGCGGTAGCGACAATCTTGATGATGTCGTTGAATCCGAGCTCGTAGTCCTCTCCAACACGCCTGTGGGTTCTGGCGTTGACGGCGTAGAGGAAGGTCTTTCCGAGGTCTGTGTGGACTTTGTATGCCAAGTCCCTCGGCGTTGAGCCCTTGGGGAGTAAGTGGACGTGCGGCAGAACGTTGCCGAACTGGTCTGTGAGCTTGTGCTCGTCCTCGACTGGGTAAACCGGAACGAGCTGGAGTAACTCGAAGACGGCCCTGTTTATGACCTCTTGCACGCCGGTAGAGCCAAACCTGTCGAGAACTTTCTCCTTGATGAGCTGGAGAGCCTTTTCCTGCTTGGCGCTCATTGGCTTCAGGATCTTGAAGTCGCTCGAGCCAGGAACGTAGTCTATGAAGCCAGCCTTTGCGGCTTTTCTGAGGGTGAGCTCAGCCGCCGCTGAAGTCGGAACAACTATGTATCCCCTCTTCTCGCCCTCTTTCTTGAGTTTTTCTATCTGCTCGTCGCTGGCGGCGTCAGCCTTGTTGGCAGCGATGATAATCGGCTTGTTCACCTTTCTTAGTTCCCTTACGAAGGCCAAAAGATCCTTATCGCTCCATTTCGTGGGATCGTTGTCCAGACCGAGCCTGTGGATTGCCTCAAAGGCATCTTCCTCGCTGACGCCTATTCCCGTCAGCTGGTCAGCTATCGCCTGCGCCAATTTGAGGTGCTGGAGCTTTATCCTCTTGGCGAACTTCTCCCAGTTCTTCCTAAGAATGCCGTATATCCAGTAGTCTATCTCCTTCTCCAGGAACTCTATATCCTCGACCGGGTCGTGGTAGTCAGTCAGCTGTCCCTCGGCGTCGGTCTTGCCCGTAACGTCAACGACGTGGATGAGTGCGGAGGCCATCCTGAGGTCGTCGAGGAACTTGTTGCCCAGACCGCGGCCCTCGTGGGCGCCGGGGACGAGACCGGCGACGTCGATCATCTTTATCGGGATGAGTGCGAGGCCATCCTTGTATTCGTAGTTCTGCGGGTTTGGCTTACAGCCGAGCTCCTTGCAGGGGTGCTCCGCTACCGCGTAAGTGACGCCGACGTTGGCATCTATCGTCGTGAAAGGGTAATTGGCAATTTGAACGTCAACGAGGGTTGCCGCCGAGAAGAAGGTCGATTTTCCAACGTTTGGCTTGCCAACGACACCTATCTCCATGCTCACCACCGAGGTAAATTGGTCAGGGGGTTTTAAAGGGCTATGGTCTGCTACAACTCCGAAAACTATAACTCTCCAAGCATCCTAATCTTTTTTGGTGAATCCCTATGAAAATCTACACCCTCGTCGAGGACTACTCCGACTACGAGAGCCCATTCCTGGCGCAGCACGGTGTGAGCTTTCTCATCGAAAAAACGGGAAAAGAATCCTCTTCGACGTCGGCCAGAGTGCCGAGCCGATACTTCACAACATGCACCTCCTGAATCTCGAACCTTCAAGCATCGACTATGTCTTCCTCTCCCACTGCCACTACGACCACACCGGTGGGCTTTTGGGAATGCTGAAGGCCATAGGGAAGAGAGTTCCAATAATAGCACACCCAAGCATCTTCAGGAGGCACTTCATCACAAAACCCCACCTGAGAGATGTCGGCGTTCCATTCCGGAGGGAAGAAGTCGAGGAGCTCACGGAGCTCTATCTTACGGCCGAACCGCTTGAGATAATAGAAGGGGTTTATTCAACGGGTGAAATCAGGGATAGGGAGGACTTTGAACGGGTAAGCCTCGAAGTTTACACCCTACAAGACGGCCGTGTTGTAAGGGACGAGCTGCTCGACGACATGAGCATCGTCCTCAAAACGTCCAAAGGTCTGGTAATCGTCAGTGGTTGCTCCCATGCCGGAATAGTGAGCATCGTGAAGCACGCGGTAATGCTGACCGGCGAAGAACGGGTGAGGGCAGTTATCGGAGGCTTTCACCTTATTGACGCGAGCGATGAGAGGATAGAGAAAACGGTAAAGGCCTTCCTTGAGCTGGGCGTGGAGGAGGTTTACACCGGCCACTGCACGGGACTAAAGGCAGAGGCAGCTTTTCTGGAGGCCTATGGCAGGAAATTTCACAAGCTCCACTCGGGAATGATGATTGAACTCTGAGGTGCGGGAGATGAGTGAGGAACCTAAGATAACCGTCATCGCGTACTCGAGGGATAAATTCGTGAGCAGGAAGGTATCGAGTCTCAAAGAGGCAGTTGAGTTCGAGAAATACAACGTTGTCTGGATAAACGTTGACGGGTTTTCCATCATCCCGGAGCTCAAAGAAGCCCTACAACTCGACGATGCACCTATAAAAGCCCTTACCCGGTCAAGTATCCGTGCGAGGGTCATGATCTTTCCCAACTACCTCTTCCTTCTCCTCCACCAGGTCTACGAGGTGAACGGCAGCCTCAAGAGGGAAAAGATCGCACTATTTCTGAAGGGGAATCTCGTGATAACCGTGCAGGAGAGACCCGGAGATGTCTTCGACCCCATAAGGGAGAGCATTCGCGAAGGAGAGGGACTCTTCCGTGAGCGCGGTGCCGATTACCTTCTCTTCGCCCTCCTCGAGGCGATAGTGGAAAACTACGTTCCCATAATCGAGCGCATAAGCTCCCGCATGGAGGGACTGGAGGCCAGGATACTATCTTCCGGCGAAGAGAGCGTTCTTCACAGGATACACGGTATAAGGCGGGAGATACTCTTCATGAGGCGCACTGTGTTTCCGCTTCTCGAAGCCTTCAGAAAGCTCCAGCTCGAGGGCGCGAGGTTCTTCGAGGGCGAGACCAAGAGATGTATCGACGAACTCCACGAGCACGTGCTTGAAGTTCTTGAAATCCTTGAGGGACAAAGAGAGCTCGCCAATAGCCTCGTCGAGCTCTACTATTCTACCCTCTCGATGAAGACGAACGACATCATCAGAATTCTGACCGTTGTCTCAACGGTTTTCATCCCATTGACGTTCATAACGGGCATCTACGGAATGAACTTCCGCTACATGCCCGAGCTGGGGTGGCGCTACGGCTACTTCATGACACTATCCGGCATGCTGCTCATTGCCGTCGGGATGCTCTACTACTTCAAAAGAAAGGGGTGGTTATAAACCGAGGGCCAGCCTCACAGCCCTTTCCGCTATCACATCGAGCGGGTCAATAAGAGGAACGCTCAGATCCTCGGGCTTTAGCGCAACACTGACCTCCGTGCAACCGGCTATTATGCCTTCGCTCCTCTTTTCCAGCCTCCTGGTGACCTGGAGGAGAAGTTCCCTGCCCAGCTCGAGGTTTCCAGCTTTAACCCCCTCGTAAATACCCTTCATGACGAGCTCCTGATCCTTTTTAGTGGGCACTGCTATCTGAATCCCCCTGTCAAGGAGGGCACGGTGATATACGAGGCCCTTAATAGTTCCATCGGTGGCCAAAAGACCGACCTTCTTAAGTCCCATCTCCTCTATTCTCTTCGCGGTTTCTTCCACCATACTGACGAGCGGTATGCTTATCTCCCTCTGAATGCTTTCCGCGAAGAAGTGAGCGGTGTTGCAGGGCATTATTACGAAGTCTGCTCCCCAGCTCTCGAGCTTTCTGGCGCTCTCTACAAGCTCCGGCCTCGGATCTTCGCCCTTCCCGAGGATGAACGCCGTCCTATCGGGTATCTTCGGGTTGTTGTAGATGATTATCCTCGGGTGATCCTGATCCCTCTTCGCCGGGGTCTTCTCGATTATCCTTCTGAAGAGTTCTGCGGTGGCTAATGGTCCCATGCCGCCGAGTATTCCGATGACCCTCTCGGGCATCCTCACTCCTCCAGCCAGACGGAGTCGTCGCCGTGGTAATTCAGCTTGACCACGAAGAGCCTGAAGGGCTCGTCGCTCTCATTGATTACCCAGTGAATCGTCTTGGGTTTGACGAGAAAGATATCACCGGGCTCTGCGAGGTACTCAGTCTCCCCGATGCCGAGCCTAGCCTCGCCGCTTATTATGTAGAACAGCTCGTACTGCCTTTCGTGATAGTGCTTTTTAACCGTCTGTCCCGGCTTCACCTCGACGATTTGGGCGTAGCTTCCCTCTGGCAGTTCACCCTCGAAGAGAGGGAGCTTTCTGTAAGTGCCCCTGTCGATGAGGTTTTTGATCTCGGCCTTCATATGATCACCAGGAGGCAATTAGAAAAGGAACTAAATAAAATCATTGCCTGCATTTCCCTATTAGTTCAAACACATCACAATGGCAACCCGCACTCAGGGATCCTGGTATAGTTCCGTTTCCGTTAATCTCAAGTAGCTCTTTGAATTCAAGGAGCTTAGATCAGAGACAGAAGAAATGAAGACAATTAGAACCTTTCTCCTGCCGAAGTGTAGGTGCATGATTCCCCTCTCGAGTATTAAGACTTCAGAAGTTTTAATCATTTCTTTCGACAACCATCGAAACCCTCAAAAGACTTTTATATCTCTCCCCCGAGACATCAATGGACAAAGGTAAACGGTGATGACCATGGAGGCGCTTGAGAAGGCCCTTAGGTGGGCTGAGGACAACCTGAAAGCGGAATACATAGAGTTAAGGTATGAGAACTTAAGAAAGACGACGCTCGGCCTCAAGGATGGCGTTTTCACCAGCTTTACGGGCAAGTTCCATCAGGGAGTGGCCATAAGGGTTCTTGCCGAAGGCGCCTGGGGCTTTTCTTCAACCAGCGACCTCACCAATATTGAGAAGGCCATTGAAGAGGCGTACAAACTCGCAAAGGCTGCGGCACAGACGAAAAGGGAGAAGATTGAGCTGGCTGAGGTAAAGCCCGTCCAGGACTTCGTGAAGAGCAAGATGAAGATTAAACCCGCTCACGTAGACGTCGAGGAGAAAGTCGCTCACCTTAGGGAGCTTGAGAAGCTCCTCAAGGAGGATAATGCAGTAAAGAGCGTTCAGATACGCTACGAAGACGGCAGCGGGCAGAAGATACTCCTCACCAACGAGGGGACCAGAATAGAGTGGGACTACAACTACCTCTTCCAGGGAACCTACGTTACCGGAAAGAAGGAAGGAAAGCTTGCGATGGCAAGGGACAGCATCGGAGCCGTTGACTACGGCTGGGAGCTCATGACAGACTACGAGCCCAACGAGAAGGTGACTGAGAGGCTCCTCAGGAAGATGCACTCCCAGCTGGACGGCATCGCTCCAAAGCGCGGCGAGTGGCCTATCGTAGCGGGCCCAATAGTCGTCGGCATCATCGCCCACGAAGCTCTTGGCCACCTTGCAGAGGCGGACTTAACGATAAACTCACCGTTTAAGGACCTCATCGGCAAGCAGATTGCCCCAGAGTATGTCACAATGAGCGAGCGCTACGTTGAGGGCGGCTTTGGCAACGACAAGTACGATGACGAGGGTGTTCCGGTTAAGGACATCCACATCATCGAAAACGGAATTCTCAAGGAGATAATGCTCAACCGCGAGTACGCCCACAAGTGGGGCATGGAGCCAAATGGCCATGCAAGGGCCGAGAGCTACCGCCACCCGCCGATAATCAGAATGCGCAACACCGTCTTCGAGCCCGGTGATTACTCCTTCGAGGAGCTCATCGAGGACATAAAGTTCGGTTACTACGTAGTTGACTTCCGCGGCGGCCAAGCGCAGCTCAACTCGGCCTTCCAGGTTGGAATTCAGGAAGGCTACGTCATCAGGAACGGTGAGATTGCAGAGCCTATAAGGGACACCTCTATCACTGGCGTGGCGATAGAGGCTCTCAAGAAGATAAGCGCTGTCGGTAAGGACTTCGGCCTTGAAGTCGGCTTCTGCGGAAAGGGACAGACTGCCTTTGTCAGCTCGGGTGGACCTCACATGCGCTTTGACGGGGGAATACTTATCGGGTGAGGTGGTGAAGATGGAGGAGCTTATCCGCTTCGGCGAGAAGTTTTTTGACGAACTCGAAATTGCCGTTTACCGCTCCCGCAATGTTAGCGTCAACATCGAACTGAACGAGATTTCAATGGCGAGCGTCAGAAGCGGCGCCGTAACGATAATCAGGGGAATAAAGGACAAGCGCCTTGGCCTGGCGATAATCGACAGCGACGAGCCGGCAAGAATAAAGGAAGCAATAGAGCAGGCTGCGAAGATGGCGAAGCTCAACAGCCCGGATGAGAAGTGGGTTTCACTTCCGGAGCCGGGCAAATACCGCGAGGCCCCAAAGCCGAACTATGAGCTTAAGGAGACTCCTCCTGACCGACTGGTCGAGATGATAGTTCACGGCATTAAGCTCGCCCGCGAGAAAGACCCCAACGCTATCGTTGCGGGTGGAGAAGGCGGCGTAACCTGGGAGGAGAGGCAGATCATCAACTCACACGGCATTGATGTCGCACAGGAAGGAGGAGCCGCCTACATATTCTTCGAGCTGGTCGGCAGAAAAGAAGGCGTCGTAACCCCTGGCATATTCGACTTCGAAGCGAGGAGAGACCTCAACCTCGATGTTGATGGTGTGGTTGAAAGGGCCGTCCGGAAGGTCGGCTGGGCTTACAACGTGAAAGCCAGCAAGAACGAGGAAGTGCCGATAATCCTCGGCCCATGGGCAATAGCGGGCCTCTTCAGCTACGCGCTCTTCCCGGCCTTCAGCGGCGAGAGGCTCGTCAAGGAGACCACTCCACTTGCAGATAAGGTCGGGGAACAGATAGCGAGCGAGGTTCTTACTCTCTACGACGACCCGTTCCACGAGCTCGCCATTGAGCCGGTTATAGCCGATGGTGAGGGTGTCCCAACGAGGAAGAACGTCCTCATCGATAAAGGAACCTTCAATGGCTTCGTTTGGGACAACTACTGGGCCAGAATCTACGGCACTGAGAGCACAGGAAACGGCAAGCGTGATTTGAGGAGCGGCGGAATAAACATCGGCTTCCACACCATGGCAATCGAGAACGGTAAAAAGAGCTTTGAGGATATGATAAGCGAGATTGACAGGGGCTACTTCGTGGACGGCTTCCAGGGTGCGCACTCGAGCAACCCGGACAACGGAAACTTCGCTGTAACGGCTAATCCAGCCTACCTCATCGAGGACGGTGAAGTCGTCGGCTCCAGCGTTTTCCTCATAGCGGGCAACGTCTATGAACTGCTTAAACAGGCCAGCGAGGTCAGTAAGGAGCAGATCGTTATGCCCTTCATGACGACAATGATAACGCCGTTCATCAGGTTCGAGAATGTGAAAATCGCCGGAAAGTGACGCCTTTCTTTTTTTCTCAACTTTTAGAGCCTCTGCTCTCAATAAGCACGCAGCAATGTTCTCCCTATAAAACAGTCACTTCAAAACCCTGAAGTCTATCGCGATGTTGAACTGCCTCGGCGCGTAGGGACGGACCTTTCTCTCATCCAAAAACTCAATGTAGAAGCCGAGCTCCTTCGCTATACCATTTATTTTCGCCTCGTGTTCAGAAAAGAGGTTCTCCTCGGGCCCAAAGCCATAGTAGTGGACAATTCCGCCGTCCTTAACGCTCAGCATAGCCTCCCTCAAAAAGCGATCGGCGAACTTGGGGAGATTCATTATCACGCGGTCGGCCTCAATTCTCCCAGCGATCTTTCTAACGTCGCCGAGGATGGGAACAACATTCGGCGTCTTGTTCAGCTTTCTGTTCTCTTCGAGGTACCTAACTGCCCAGGGGTTTATATCGCAAGCAAAGGTGAGCTTTGCTTTCTTTGCGAGGAGTATCGAGTATGGTCCGACGCCGGCAAACATGTCGAAGACGATCTCACCCGGCTGGGTTTTCTCGAATATCCTCATCCTCTCGGTGGCGAGTCTCGGCGAGAAGTAGACCTTAGCAACGTCCAACCTGAGCCGTATCCCATTCTCTCGGTGGAGCGTTTCGGTTCTCCTCTCACCGGCAAGGCGAATCAGCTCCCTAACTCGGTATTCACCTTCAACCTTGCTCCCCTTAGCAAAGACGGCCTTTATGTGCTTGTGGACTTTCAGAATTGCCTCGCCAATATCCTCCCCGTAGGGCATCAGCTCCTCGGGAAGCTCGATTATCGCGACATCGCCGATGATGTCGAAAGAACTCGGGAGAAGAGGCCTCACTTCTTCGGGAACCTCAACGACCTCGCGGTAGCTGTGGGGCCTCCGCTTAGTCTTCTCGAACTCTGCCTCCACGATTTCAAAGCCTTCAACTGGCCCGGTGACGGGGAAGAGTATGAACTCGCCCTCCCGCTTCACGGAGTAGCTTTTAGCCAGAACACCGAGCTCGATGAGCTTTCGTCTCGTCTTTTCGGCTTCTCTCTTGGGGACTTTTACGGCGAACATCAGGGGTTAGTTACGCTGGGGGTTCAAAAGGTTTGCCGTTTTTGACTTCCGAGGATATTACCTCCAAGCTCCAGCGACGAAAGATTTTTAAACGCTCACCCTTCCCTAATATCGGGCCCCGGTGGTGTAGCCCGGTCAAACATGCGGGCCTTTCGAGCCCGCGCCCCGGGTTCAAATCCCGGCCGGGGCACCAAAATTCTCCCAAACGCTGTTCTACAAGAAGCTTCACCACTGGAGACGGGTCCTCTTTGAAAAAGAGCCACCTCAACATGCCATTAATAAAACGAGACCTACTATAAGCCACCCTCAAAGGCTCCACAACCTTTAAATCCAAAGCTGCATGAATTTGAAATACAGGGTCTTTAGACTTTCAGCTGCCTCCAAGCTCCGCACTCATTTTGGATGGGTGATTTTTACATTCTTATATTGTATCTCGATAGTTTTTTGTAATTTCGGAGATTTTCCAAGCGATCATAATGTATTGTCAAAACAATACCGAAAATTTTTTAACATTAAAAAGAGACTCTCTATGGTGGTATTATGGTAGGCGTTGTCAAGACTGGAATAGAGGAGATTGATTCCGCCTTGGGTGGAGGAATAGTTGATATGGGAAATCTTTTGATATCCCATGACAAAAGGTCACTGGGATGGGTACTTGGTTTGAAGATATTCAAGAGCATGATTGATCGAGGGGCAATTGGAGTCATATTAAATACGACTTTACCAATTTCAAAGCTTCAATTGAGAACCAAATGTGCTGGATTGGATCTTGAAAAAGAGGGAAAAGCAGGGAGGCTTTACATAATTGACCTCTTCGGATCCAAGTACGATATACCAGACAATCGTCCGTACATTATCCAGATAAGAGGCTGGAGTGGAGATACAGGAATTCCAAAATTGCTTCAAATATATGGCAGACTATCATCGCGAATCCCTGAAGGCTCAACTGTAGTTGGTCTAGCTGCGACGTTGGAAGGGCTCTACCATGAATTTGGAAAACAAACCATGGACAACCTGATAAGAGCATCCCTCGCTAGCTTTGAAAATGAAGTGATAAATAAAAACAAGAAAATTAATATTCTCACCATTGCACTCCTAAACAGAGAAGCTGTTCCCGATTATGTAACAGCATGGCTGTACAGTCTTAGTGATCAAATCATAGAATTCATTTCCAATACTGGCACCGCGGGTCTAGAGGAGACCATACTAATACCAAGATCCCTTGTCCCAGAGTTCCAACCGAGGCATTACACAATAAAGCTCTCAAAAGAACACAGGATTCAAGTTCTTTGATTTATTTTTTGAATTGGGCATCCGGATATGATCCCAATATTTTTTTGCCGGAGTTAATGATGTAAATGAAAAGGCTTTTAACCTTTCATCCGTTTCCCCGCCCGATGGCCATGAAGACACTCGCCCAGGTTTTCAGGGAAGTTCTGCAGGAGAAGGGTATAGAGAGCTTCGGTGTGCTTTCAAAGCGCTACCGCAAGTCAAAGAATAAGCTCCAGGATGTGGCAGTGGACGTCCTTAACGGAAAGGGAGTCATAGCAGAAGTTCCAGAGCCAACGGCAGTTGCGTGGGATTTAAACGGGAACCGCGTTAAGGGCTCGCGCTACGCCTACGTGCCGGGCTGCATGGCTGAAAAGTTCAAGGTTCTAATCAGGGCTGAAGACCTGAAGGCCCGCATTCCGGAGTGGCCCTACTTCATAATTGACCTAATGCACTGGGACAAGCACACCCAGAAGGAAAAGGGCAAGATATGCCTCCAGGTGGCTCAGAGCTACGGCCTGCTGAGAGACTATTTCACGGGAAAAGAGCTGGCAGTAACCTGGGCGAACGATGAGTTCAAATCCATGTTCCACGGCCCGGTTGAGAGGATAACGACATACGAGGAATCTACCGCCAACTTCTTGAAGGAAGAGGGCATCGATGAGGTCGTACTCCTCGACCCCTGGGCGGACGAGGTTCTGAGAGAGAAAGACTTTGGAGTTAAAGCCTTCATCATCGGCGGCATCGTTGATACCGGCGGAACCAAGAAGAAGACCACACCAAAAATCGGTGAGGAGCTTGAAAAGGAAGGAATAAAAGTCCACAGGAGGAAAATAGTCCTTAGGGGCGATGTCGTCGGTGTCCCGGACAGGATAAACAGAATCCTCGGCATAATACTCAAGATGATGGTGGAAGGCAAGGGTATGGACGAGGCAGTCTACGAGTTCCAGGAGCCACTTCACGCACGCTGGCGCCTCAGAAAGGAGCTTCCAAAGCATGCGACTCGCTACATGATAAACGGCAAAGTTTACCGCGTCGTCGAGAGGGAGCTGTTTGACGAGTACTCCAAGTGGCTTAAGATACGCTGGGAGGACTTCGTAAAGGTTCTGCGCGAGCTTGATTTAATGGCCCTTGAAAGGAAGCGGATGCACCATCTCAACAAGATTTCCAACCCTAGAATAATCAACGGCAAGCTTTACAGGGTCATACTCCTCAAGAAGGCCGCGATGCTGTGCTACAACTGCTAAAAAGCATAGCAAAATCTTAAGCCCCTTTCTTTTCTCTGAGCTCTCTAACGAGTTCCTCTAAGGACTTCTTGGCTTCAACTTTGGAGTAAAAGTCGTATTCTTTCTTCAGAAACTCATAGTGATCTCTCTCATCGTTTGCGAGTTCGCTCATGATACGTTTGTGTTCTGGATCTTCCAGCCTCTCCATGAGCACTATGTAGATAGCCTCCGAAAGCTTCTCGGTATCCATACCTATACGCAGTACAGTTAGATAATCCTCGACATTTCTAAGCCGGAAGTCTTTCTCTGCAAGAACCTCTGCCCAGCTATTCAAAGGCATATCTAATGGTTCTTCTCCGGGGAACAGACTCTCAAATATCGTCCGGACTCTCTTGTCGTGACTTTCCTCAATCTCAACGAACTCCTTGAATTTCTTTTTTGCGTACTCCTCAGGCATGTTTTGGTGCAGGAACGTATAAAGTCCCGTGGCGTCTCTTTCTCCTTTGATGATGTATGAAAGGATTTCTTTCAATGAGCGCTTGGATATTTCACGAAGAGTTTTCATGACGTTTTCGTTTATGCTGGCCTTTTCCATAAACATTTCCAGAGCCTTGCTCATATCACATCCCTGAAGGCAATTAGTGGGCACTTGTTAAAAAACTTTTTTCGAGGATACCGTGACCTGTAATATTTCCTACAACCTTGTATAATCAGTAGCGCTGGCATGTTGACGCTAAGGACGAGCTTAAACGATAAAGTAACAAAATGGAAAAGATTCAGAAGAGTAGAATCACGGCGTCTCCAACGACGGCCGTTTCAACCTCTTCGCCCTTGCTGAACACTGCCTTCCTCAGGACGATGTCGTCCTTGCCCAGTTCGACATCTTGCCCTTCAATCTCGAACTCGACCTTGCCGCTCTCCTTGAGGGCCTTGGCAACTTCCTCGGCGTTCTCCTTGAGGTAGGCGGTTATCTTTGGCACGAGCTTGCCGTAGCGCGGCCCTACTGTTCTGAAGTTGGGCTTTATCTCGATGATGCGCTCCTCGAGCTCTGGCTCACCCTTGATTATCTCAAGCCTCTCAATGTTCATAGTTCCGGCGATGTCCTTTTCGATGGCCTTCAGCATTTCGTAGGAGTCGGTAGCGTAGATCGCCACGTGCTTGAGCTTAGCGTTGAGTGCTAAGCCATGGGAGTTCTTGTAGCGCCTCATGGCACTGATTACTTCTCTCGCGAGCTCTCCGAGCTTCTCGGCGTTCTCGTCAATCCTGCCCTCATCGTACTTCGGCCACTCGAGGAGGTGGACGCTCTTCGCTCCAATGCGCTCTTTGAAGAGGTTCTGGTAGAGCTCCTCGGTGATGTGCGGTGCGAACGGAGCGAGCAGGAGCATGATGTTGTAGAGCAGTTCGTAGAGGGCGGCCTTAGCTTTGAGCTTGCTCTCTTCGTCGTCGCCATATAGCCTGTACTTTATCATCTCGATGTAGTCGTCAGCGACCTCGTGCCAGACGAAGGTTATCAGCTCCCTCGTGAGCAGGTTGAAGCGGTAGCGTTCCATTTCTTTAGTCGCAAACTTGATGAGCCTGTGAAGTCTCGAGAGTATCCAGCGGTCAATCGGCTCAAGCTCTATGCCCTCGGCGCTCTTCGGGTCAAAGTCCTCGAGATGCCTCTCGGCGAAGCGGTAGATGTTCCAGACCTTCTGGAGGAAGCGGTAGTTGTAGTCAACCGTTTCCCACTTGAACGGGTGGTCTTCTCCGGGTGGCGCTAAGGCAGTCCAGAGCCTCAGGGCGTCGGCGCCGTACTTCGGAATCACTTCGTCCGGTGCAACGACGTTGCCATAGCTTTTGCTCATCTTCCTTCCGTCTGGACCAGCCACCATTCCGTTGATGAGGATGTCGTCCCAGGGCTTTTCCCCGGTGAGAACGTAGGTCCTGAATATCGTGTAGAACGCCCATGTCCTTATGATGTCGGTTCCCTGCGGCCTCAGGGCGGTCGGGAAGTTGTGTTTGAACCACCACTCGTCTCTGCCCCACTTGGTGATGATGAGCGGCGTAATGCTCGAATCCACCCAGCAGTCAAGGACGTCAGTTACAGGCTCGAGCTCGGCACCGCAGACCGGGCACTTCTCCACTGGAGGTTTGTCGAAACGCGGGTCAACGGGCAGGTCTTCCTCTCTGGCAGGAACCACATGGCCGTTCTTGCAGACCCAGAACGGGATAGGCGTGCCGAAGACACGCTGCCTGCTTATAACCCAGTCCCAGTCCATTGACTCAGCCCAGTCCTTGAGGCGGAGGAACATATCGCTCGGATACCAGTTGATTTTCTCTGCCACTTTCACAATCTCGTCCGTGAAGTCCTTCACCTTTATGAACCACTGCTTCTTCGGCAGGAGCTCGATCGGGGCCATACAGGAGCTCCTCTCGGTGTGCCTCAGGACGCGGTGGGTTATCTTCTCCTTCTTGTAGAGAAGGCCCATCTTTTCGAGATCCTCGGCGATGGCCTTTCTGGCCTCCTCGGTCTTCATGCCGGCGTACTTGCCGGCCCTCTCATTCATGGTGCCGTCCTCGTTGATGGCTATGATAACCGGCAGGTTGTAGCGCTTCTGCCACACGACGTCCTGCTCATCGCCGTAGGTACAGTTGTAAACGGCACCGGTTCCAAAGGTCGGATCGACGTCTTCGTCAGCTATGACAGGCACTTCCCTCTCGAATATGGGGAGCTTCACCTTCTTGCCAACGACATCTTTATAGCGTTCGTCATCAGGATGCACGAAGACGGCAACACAGGCCGGCATAAGCTCCGGTCTGGTAGTGGCTATCGGGACGTAACCGGAGCCGTCAGCAAGCGGGAGCTTTATGTAGTAGAGGAAGCCGGCTTCCTCAACATAACCTACCTCGGCCTTGGCAAGGCTCGTCCTACATCTCGGGCACCAGTAGACGGGGTGCTCGTCGCGGTAGAGCATGCCCTTTTTGTAGAACTCGAGGAGGGACTTCTGGACCGTTGCCTTGTACCAGTCGTCCATTGTGTGGTACTCCAGATCCCAGTCGGCGGAATAGCCTATCCTTATGAACTGGTTGCGCATGGCCTCGATGGCCTGCCAGGTCCATTCAACACACTTCTGGAGAAACTTCTCTGGCTGATCCTTGCTTATTCCAAACTCCTTCTCTACCTTCAGCTCGGTCGGAAGACCGTGGTTGTCGAAGCCCTGCGGGAAGAGCACGTTGTAGCCGGTCATGCGCTTATAACGGGCCACAATGTCAATCCAGGTGTGGCTGAGCACATGACCAAGGTGAAGGGTTCCGCTGGTGAACGGGGGCGGAGTGTCTATTGCGTAGCTCGGTCTCTTCTCGTCGAGCTCGTATTTGTAGATTTTTTCATCCAGCCAGAACTTCTGCCACTTGGGTTCGATTTCCTGCGGGTTGTAAGTCTTCGGGAGCATCTTACCACCTACCTGAGGCTTTTTCAGTGATGATTTCCCTATCAGAAGGGGCGTTTAAAAAGGTTAATCCCTTCGGTGGTGCCCCTAGAGTTTGCACTAACCCAGAAACCAAGAAGCGTGCACGAGCTTTAGTTTTCCCGAATCTTCCGATGGACGATAGGCACCACCGATGCCCCTAATGGTGCATAGCCTTAAAAGGTTTTCGTGGCAACATTTGAAGGAACGCTCAGGTGAGGTGGTTCCATGGGTGAGCTCTACAGGAGCCTCGCGCGCTACTATGACGTTATCTATCGAGCGCGGCTGGAGAGGATCTCCCAGGAAATTGACTTCGTCGAAAAGATATTCAGAAACGACGCGAGGCGGGAAGTTAGGCGCGTTCTCGACACAGCTTGCGGAACCGGTGCGCCAACCCTTGAGCTTGTCCGGCGAGGCTATGAGGTTGTGGGTCTCGATATCAACGAGGAGATGCTGACTGTGGCCAGAGAGAAGGCCCAGAGAGAGGAGTTGAGCGTGGAATTCATGTTGGGAGATGCCGCGGCACTCGACTTCCAAGAGGAGTTCGACGCGGTGACGATGTTCTTCTCGAGCATCCTCTATCTCGATGAGGACAGAATTAATGAATTATTTAATTCTGTAATTAAAGCTCTACGGCCTGGAGGAGTCTTCGTCGCAGACTGGTCGAATTTGCTCTTCTATAGTGATAGGGGTCCCGATATTAGAGAAGAGCGTGAAGGAAACGAGATCGTCGTGACAACGACATGGAAGGAGTTCGAGAACGCCAGCCAGAGGCTTCACCTTAAGCATCTTGTTCAGATAATACATCCGGATGGTGAAGTCAGAGCCTTCTTCACTCACGAGAACCTGAACGTTTACACCGCCAGAGAAATGCGCCTGCTTGCTGAGAAGCATTTCGACGAGGTTAGAATTTATGGCGACTTTCAGAGGGAGCTTCCGGCGAATGTGTGGAGACTCTGGCTCGTCGGGATCAAAGGCCAAGCTCCCTGAATGCCTCAATAAGCCTCTCGTTCTCCTCCCTCTTCCTCACGCTGAAGCGGACGTACTGAGGCAAACCAAAGCTCGTGCAGTCGCGGACGGCTATTCCTCTACGTTTGAGCGCTTCAACGACCGCCTTTGCATCCCCAACGCGCTTGATGAAGAAGTTGGCGTCGCTTTTGATGTCCAGGGCCTTTTCCATCCGCTCCTTCTCGCGCCAGATTAGAGGCATCGTTTTCTTGAGATGCTCGAAGTCGTCCTCGATGAGGAACTCCAAAAAGGCGTAGCCGAGCGAGCCTATACTCCAGGGCATGCGGACGCTTTTAAAGGCCTCCTCGAAGCCGATGACGTAGCCCACCCTTATCCCGGGCAGCCCGTAGCTCTTAGTGAAGGTCCTGAGCTTCACGAGGTTTTCCCCTTCGGGACTTTTCGCCCCTTTGACGAAGTCTATGAAGGCCTCGTCAAGTATGAGGAGCGCGCCTTTGTTTTCGACGGCATCGAGAAGAGGCCTGAGCTCCTTTGGCGAGTAGAACTTACCGTCAGGATTGTTGGGGTTGCAGAAGAAGACTAAGCTTCCCTTTTCAACTAGCTCGGCAAGCTTCTCTGGAGAGTTTGGGCCTTTAATGACTTCTGCACCGAAAATCCTCGCTACTCTCTCGTACTCCTCGTAGGTGTGGCGCGAGATTACTACCTTGCGCTTTTCCCTCATCGCGAGGATGCCGATTAGATAGAGCGCCTCAGTGATTCCGGCCGTCACCGTCAGGGGTTCACCAACTAATTCAGAAAGCTCTTCCTCGAGCTTTTCCCAGTACAAGTAACGGCCGCTCAGCTCTTTTGCTCGGTTAAACATATCATCTAGCCATTCAGGGGTATAGGGGTTCAGAGACGCTGAGAAGTCGAGCAAACCTTCTTCCCTCGCACCGCCGTGGTGGGCCTTGAAGCTTATGGGTTTGAGCATAGACACACCCCCAGGATGAGTAGAATCAAGCATATTAAAACCCACTCCCCTACAACAATCCGATAAACCCTGAGAGCCTTCTTAATGTCATCAAACATCGGCTCCCTGCCTTCAAAGCGATAAACCCCTTCTTTCTCAAGCCAGACACCGAGGACGGCGCTCATCGCTGCTATGGGTTTGTCAGCGTTTATCTTAAACTTCGCTTTCCCCCAGTATTCGAGAACCTTTCTCGGGCTGAGCGGCAGGAAGAGCAGAACGGTAATGCGGGCTGGGATGAAGTTGAGCAAATCGTCAAGACGCGCTGCAAACTTGCCGAAATACTCGTGCCTCTCATCGCGGTAGCCTATCATCGCGTCGAGCGTATTAACGGCTCTGTAAACCAAAGCTCCTGGCAGGCCGAAGAGGAGATAGTAGAACAGCGGAGCAACGATGCTGTCTGTGATGTTCTCCGCGAGGCTCTCTATGGCCGCTGAATTGAGATGGGCCCTGTCAAGCTTTGAGACGTCCCTGCTGACTATCCAGCCCACGTACTTCCTCTGCTCTTCTATGTCGTCCCTCACCGTGTTCTCCACGTGCTGGGCGAGGCTTTTAATCGCGAAGGAGCTCTTGAAGAGGTAAACGGCCAGAGCAAAACCCAGCCACCTTGGCACAAGCCCTGGAAACTGGGAGAGGGTAAAGGCGAAGGTGATGACAAAGAGGGAAGCAAAGGTTCCAGCAAGAAAGTCCAAAATCGAGCTTCTTCTTCTGTATATCCCATCAAAGAGACCGATTAGCCTGCCGAACCAGACGGTAGGATGGACTAATGCTGGCGGTTCGCCGAGGAGGAAATCCCAGAGGAGCGCAACCACAAAAGTTACTAAAGCTTCCATTCTCCGAGGGCCTCCTTTACCTGGGTGTATTCACTGAGCATCTCCTCGTTAGGTTCCCTCAAGCCCCTGCGCACGTACCAGGCGGGATGTCTTAAGTAGGTTGCATCAAAGCCAAGTCTTTTTAGGGCCTTCTCCGCCGTCCTGCCGATGGCAAAAATAGCTTTTGGCTTCAGGATCTCAAGCTCCCGTTGTAGGAGACTGAGCTCCCGTTCGTCGAAGCCCTTAAGCTTATTCCCTGGCGGGTTGCACTTCACGACGTTGGTGATGTAGACAAAGTCTGGGTTAATCCCTAGAGAAAAGAGGGCCTTCCTAAGCAGCATTCCCGAGGCGTCGCGATAGAAGCATATCCCAGTTAGACCACAGCCTTTCCTCCCAGGCGCTTCGCCTACAAGGACAACGCCCGAACCAACCCAGCCATTGGCGAAGGGCAGACCATCGAAACTCCTGACCTCGAGCTGATAGCTGTAATACTCCTCGTGGCAGAACTTCAGCGGTTCACGGAGAAACTCCCGGTAAAGGGCCTCAAGCTCTCCTGAGACTTTCTTATCCTTCCTATCAACGACAAGAAAGCGTTGCTCCGGATTGTAAATCGTCCTCGCGTAGAGGCCGTAAACCTTCTCCTCGAGGTTGAGAAAGTCTCGCCAGTCCCTGAGGAAGAGGAGCTTAGTCTTAAGGTTTCTTGGATTTACATAGACCTTTCCAATCTGCTCCAGCTCGTCAAGCTTCAGCAGCATAAAGGATAAAACATCCAAGGCATTTATAATTCTGGTGGTGACATGGGGACGAGAAAGTGTCCCTTCTGCGGAGGGACTATGGTACCAAGTAAAACTGACTTTCTTGGGCATGCTCAGTACTTCTGGGTCCCGCCTTGGAAGAGCAGACTGACAGGCTTCCTGAAGCCGGGAGTAAAGGGCAGGCCCTGGCTCTGCATCGACTGCGGCGCGGTTGTGGCGTACGTTGATGAAAAGAAGCTTTCAATCCTCCGCGAGGAGTACGAGCAGACACGGCTGGAGGGTTCAACTTGAAGGGCATTGCCTTCTTCTCCGGCGGCAAGGACGGGCTTTATGCAACTTATTTGGCCCAGAAAAGCGGCATAAGTGTCCCGTATTTCCTTGTCCTGAAGACCACCATCGGAGTCTCGCCACACTATGAGAACCTGAGCGAGCTGGAAAAGCTCGCTGGGGCTATGGGAAAGGAGCTTCTGATCTTTGATATGGCAAAAGGGAGCGAGGCTTTAGCTGAATTCATCGGCTCACTCGGCGTCGATTACCTCATCGCGGGGGATGTGCTGCTCGAAGACCACCTGGAGTGGATCGAAAGGCTGGCCGAAGGAGCGGGCGTTAAAGTCTTGGAGCCTCTATGGGGCAGGAACACGTTTAAGCTCGCGAGAGAGATAATCGAAGCTGGATTTGAATACGCGATAATCGCGGTCAACAAGGAGAAGCTCTCCAAGGAATGGCTCGGCTACACCTTCCGCTCGGTTGAGGATTTGGAGCGCTTCCTCGATGCAAACCCCGGCATTGACCCCCTTGGCGAGTTCGCTGAGTTCCACACAGTGGTCTTAAAGTGCCCGCTGTTTGAGGGAAGTTTTGAGCTGAAGCCGCTGAAGGTGGTGGAGAGCGAGACCTACTGGTGGATGAAGTTCAGGCTGGTGAGAGAATGAGAGCCGGAGAAACCCTCAGAAAACTTGAATCAAAAGGCATAACCCTTGAAAAGATGCTCGACACCGCGATGGAGCTCTACATCGGTGAAAATGCCAGAGACGTTAGAAAACTGCTGAAGGAGACGATGCTCCGTTATCTTGACGACATCAACGTTCAGTCTCTGCTCATGGCGGCGCTCCTCCTTGAGGAGAACTTTAACATTGAAGGTGACCCCGTGAACTTAGTAGCCGATGAGCTCATTGGAATAAGCATAGCAGAATACATCGGCGGTAAAATGGCCCTTTTCAACTTCTTCTACTATGACACGAGAAAGCCCGGAATACTGAAGGAGCTGCCACCCTTTCTGGACGACGCAGTAGGTGGCTTCATAGCGGGCTGCATGACGAAACTCCTTTCGGAGGACTGAGCCATGAAAAACCTCCTCCCCTTCCTGACACGGGTGCCAATCAAGGGCGACTTCGAGAAAGCTCGCAAGGAGCTCTGGGCCTTTCCACTTGTCGCTTTGGTGAGTTCGGCGCTCCCAACGCTTGTCCTCTACTTAAAACTTCCCCTTTCGAACGTCCTGGCGGTTTTGGCGCTCTACTTCACCATCGGCCTTCTCCACCTTGACGGTCTGGCGGACTTCGCCGACGGAGTTATGGTCAAAGGCAATCGCGAGAGGAAAATAAAGGCAATGAAGGATCTGAACACCGGAATAGCGGGCCTCTTCGCGGTGGTCATGGTTCTGTTCCTACAGGTCTATTCCCTCCAGCTCGTTCCTTTCTACGCCATCTTTCTGGCGGAGCTAAACTCAAAGCTCGCCATGCTCCTCGCGCTGGCAACCAGGAAACCGCTCGGCCAAGGGCTTGGGGCCTACTTCATGGAGAGGATGAACAGCGGCCAGCTCCTCGGTGGGTTCATCTTCTACGCCATTCTCCTCGTCCCTGTAGTTGTCTACGAGCAAAATGCCCTGGTCTCGCTCCTTGGTCTGGCTTTCGGAGGTTACGCCATCAAAGTTGCCCTCGACAACTTTGGCGGAATAAACGGCGACTGCATAGGTGCAATAGCGGAGATAACGAGGGCTGGGACGCTTTTGGTTGTGGCGTTTGCGGGGGCTTACTTGGGCGGCTGAACACCCGGGATAATCACGAGCTCGTCCAGCTCCCTGTCTTCCATTGCCGCGTAGGGGATGTAACCCCTTTCATGAGCCTTCTCGATGAAGTCGAGGATCCTCACGAGATTTTCTTCGCTACTACTTCCGTCATCCACGTAGTCAACCACTAAAACAAGCTTTCCGGCCTTAACAACCGTGTCCAAGTAAGGCACCTTCTCGTCCCTCCAAGGGCTCGGCTTAAGGCCGTCGTAAAAGACGTCCTCACTGGCCCAGCCGGAAATCGTCTTCAAAAGTCTGCCGTCATCATATTCAAGGAGTTGCTCACCGTTTTGGGGAATTATCAGGAAATCCTCACCGGCCTTCGAGCGCGTGTAGTTTGCTATTTCGAGTATGAACTCGATCATCTTCCGGGCCGTCCAGTTCTCATTATAGCCATTCTCGCCCCAGTACTCGAACTCGTCAACTTTATCAAGGTAAACCCCCGCAAAGCCTTGTGCAATGATCCTGTCGAAATATTCAAACACTATCTCCTTCCACTCATCATCCCAGTATTTTACCGCGTAGTTCCCCTCCCAGTTGGGATTCTCCGGTCCGAGCCAGGCAGGAGGTTTTTCTTTCCACTCCTCTTTCCAGTAGAAGCGATAGTCCTCAGCCTCGCCGATGCTGATGTAAGCTATCGGAACAACTCCCGCGTTTTTAATCAGATCAATCTCCTCACTGCTGTAGGCAGTTTCATCGCTTCCGTCACGCGAGTAGTCCATGACGATTAAATCAAAGCCACTCTCCGCTATAACCAGAGGACTCGCGTTCTGAAGCCAGTAGGCCCAGCTGTTGATTATCAGAGAGGTTAAATTCTGTGATTCGTTGAAAAAAACACTAGAAGTGGTTTCAGTTTCATTAGATGAAGGTGTCGGGGCTTCTGTTTGATTGAGGTTTTTTATGATAGTCTCAGTGGAGAAGGCTCGAGTTGATGTTAAGGGACGGGAGAAGAAAGTTGAGTTTGTGCTCCCGTTGAAGTAAGAAGGCTGTACTGGACTTGAGGTTGTTTCATTAGGTTGGTAACCCTGATGAGTGTCTAGGAGACAACCCCCAACCAGCAACACAGCAACGAGAATCACAATGGGTATATATCTTTTAACTTCTGGCATAAGCCCAAGTAAAAGAGAAGACCTTTTAACGGTTTCTCCCACGTATAAACGGTGGGATTATGATCATCATCCTCGCCGGAGGCAAATCAACCCGCATGGGGCAGGAAAAGCCCGTTCTCAAGGTAGCCGGTAAACCGATGCTCCTCTGGGTCTACGAAGAAGCGGGGAAAGTTGAGGACGTCCTCGTTGCTCTCTCACGGAACACCCCCAAAACAAGGGAGCTCTGCCTTAGGGAAGAGATCCCATTCATTGAGACACCGGGAAAAGGCTACGTCCAAGATATCCAGTGGCTTTTGCGTGAGTTCGGTCCATTCGTAAGCGTCTCCGCCGATATCCCCTTTGTGAAGGCCTCGGATTTTTGGCTTATCGAGAAGGCCTTCGACGGGAAGACGAGCCTGACAGGGGTCCTTCCGCTTGAAAAGGTGCCGGGAGACTTGAATCCAGTAGTTTACCGGGGTTATGCAATCGTTGGCCTGAATGCCGTCGCTGAAGAAGGAGAGAGATTCTTTGAGTTCACAAATCCCCTGTTAGCCTTAAATGTGAACACTCCTGAAGAGCTGGAGCTTGCGAAGAGGATTGCTAACCTAATCCGAGCTCCGAGAGGATGTATCCCACGTCGAGGTTCTCCTCAACAATCCTAGCAAAGCGCTCTATCTCTTCTTCGATGCTCCATCCATCAACGCTTATCGGCTCAAGCCCTTTCTCCGCCCGCAGGAAGTTGAGGAGCCGCTCCGTGAAGGCGAAGTTGTGGAAGATGCCGTGTAGATAGGTCCCGAAGGTTCTCTCACCAAGGGCTCCCTCCGGCTCAAAGGCCTTAGCACCGTTTATCTCGCGTATTATCGAGAAGGGCCTCTCTGAGGTTGAGCGGCCCATCCTTATCTCATAGCCCTCAACGCTCATTCTCTTAACCTGCTCCCAAAGGATTTCGGCCTTCAGGTGGTTTGTCCGTTTAACGGGCGTGAAGATTGTTTTAGCGGGCAACAGTCCAATACCCTTGACCTCACCGCGCTTCGATTCTCCGTTGTCGATTATCTTCTCCCCGAGCATTTGAAAGCCGCCGCAGATTCCAACGACGAAAGAACCTTCGTGGTGAGCCTGAATTATCGCGTCCTCTATTCCATTCTCGCGCATCCAGAGCAAGTCCCCGACGGTGTTCTTGCTCCCGGGGATTATTATCAAATCACCTTCGATTTCCTCCGCTTTTGTAACGTAGTCCACCCCATTGGCCCAGTGAAGGGGCTCAAAGTCGGTAAAGTTGCTTATGTGGGGAAGCTTGACTATCTGGATGTGGAGCTCGCCATTAACCTTAGGAAATCTAGTCAAAGAGTCCTCTTCTGGCAACTTGTGCTCGATGTAGGGAACGACTCCGAGGGTGGGCTTCCCGTAGCGCTTCTCCAGATATTCGAAGCCTGGCTCCAGCAGGGAGGCATCGCCGCGGAACTTGTTAAATACGAAGCCAAGGATTAGGTTTCGCTCCTCCTCGCTCAAGAGCTCCATCGTGCCCACTATAGAGGCGAAGCTCCCACCGCGGTCGATGTCGGTAACGAGGATGGTTTTTGCTTTGGCGTGCCTCGCAACGCGCATGTTGGCTATGTCGTAGTCCTTGAGGTTAACCTCAACGGGAGAGCCTGCACCTTCGATTATCACAATCTCATGCTCCGCCATGAGTTCATCCAAAACCCGCATGGCCTCCCGAAAGAGTTCCTCCTTCCGGGAGAGCATGTATTCCCTAGCTGAAACGCTTCCTATGGGCTTTCCCATAAACACAACTTGGCTCCTCATGTTCCCCTCGGGCTTGAGAAGTATCGGATTGAACCTTACCGACGGCTTCTTTCTGCAGGCTACCGCCTGAAGGTACTGGGCACGACTTATCTCGCCGCCTTCTATGCTCGGTGCGGAGTTCAGGCTCATGTTCTGGCTTTTAAACGGAACAACGTCATACCCTAAGTTCGAAAAGATCCTGCACAAAGCCATGACGAGGAGGGATTTCCCAGCTCCGGAGGAAGTTCCCTGAACCATTAGGGCTTTTCCCATTCACATCCCCCACTGGAAGTGGACGAAGGACATATAAACCTGTTGGATAAAACCTCCATCGGTGATACTATGAAAAGCCTCATGCTGGTTGTCCTCGGAAACACAGAGATAAGCACCGTGCCAGGAATAAGCGTTGCTGGAGCAACGCCAGAGCTCACAAAGCTTACTCCACCAGCCGATGCTGAATACCTGTTCTACGAGAAGCCGAAAATCATAGACGTGATTCCCGTTACCCCTGAGGGACATCCCACGCCAGCCATAATCACCAAGGCCGCAAGGGAGCTTGCCAACTTCCCGTTGATGATAGTCCGCGGTGGAACTTACTTGGCTCCCCTCGTGCCTCACGTCCACATCAGCGACTACGTTGGCAGGGACTTCAGGAAGGGACCGGCTTTACAAGAGGCCGAGGAGATAATCGCGAGAGCGAGACTCTTCGGCGAAGAGCTCAGCAATACTCCAATCGAAGAGCTCGTCATCGGCGAGTCCACTCCAGGGGGGACGACAACAGCTCAGGCTGTCCTCTGGGCGCTCGGCTATGAAGCCAGAACTTCTTCGGCGGCCCCAAACAACCCCCAGAGCCTAAAGGAGGAGGTCATAAAAGCAGGCTTTGAAAGGGCCGGAATAAAGCCTGGAGACTTCAAAGAGAAGCCCCTCGAAGCACTCAAGCAGTTCGGCGACCCCATGATGGCAGCGGTAGTCGGGATAGCACTCGGTTTCAAAGGCAAAGTCGTTATTGCCGGTGGAACCCAGATGCTCGCCGTTGCAGCTCTGCTAAAGGCCCTCGGAGAGGACATGAGCAGGTTTATGATAGCGACAACTAAGTGGGTTGTAAATGATAGAACCGCCACATTCATCGACACCGCAAAGGAGATTGGGATAATCACTTACGCCGCTGATCTGGACTTCTCGAAGAGCGAATTCAAAGGCCTCAGGGACTACGAGAATGGCTACGTTAAGGAGGGCGTTGGGGCTGGTGGTGCCACCTGGCTGGCGGTTAAGGCCGGATTCTCTCCTGAAGACGTCAGCAGAAAGGTGGACGAGCTTTACAAAAGGCTGATGGAGCTGAAGGCTACCTAACCTCTTATTCTCTCCCACTTCCTTATACTCTCTTCTAGAGCCCTCCTGACGGTTTTTCCAATGTTTATTCCAAGCTCCGTTGCTGTTCCGGCCCACTCTTTCTCCCCGGGATATGCAAAAACCCCTATACCGTCGCTTGTCGTTCCAGTAGCATTGTAGCCGAGCTTTAAGAGGGTGTATGTCTTAGCCTCAGTCGCTGTCATTATCGCGTTGGCCATAGCTCCAACGGTTAGCCCCTCGTTTATCACAAGGGCGATGTTTATCGTCCCTGGCTTCCATGGTGGTGGAACGTCGCCGGCTATTGCAGGGTTGGTTATTCCTGCGGTAACATAGGCGGTAACGCGTCCATGTCTTGAAACGGCTAGAACTCTGCGGATATCCGCTGCCGTCATGAAGCCTACAAAGTTCTCAAGGCCATTCTCCCGCTCGAAGATGAGACAGTCAGCTTTGTAGTCTCCAGAATAGTCCTTGTGCACTTTCATGAAAAAGAAGCCGTTGGCGTTAACAAGACCTCCTCTGTGAGGCGCGTTGCTGAGGGCCATCATAGGTTCATTGAATGATTTTATGAAATGTCTGGACTCCATGGGGGACTCTACGGGGATGACATATTAACGCTTTACGCTTTTTCTGTTAAATGCTTCCGCTTATCACTGAAAAGGTTATTAACTTCCTCGCAAAGATTTTTTGGGTGATAGCATGGGAGCGGAGGAACACAGGAAAAAAGCGCCGAAGAAGTTTAAGTTTGCAGTTATAACGGTCAGCGATACCGCAAGCAGAGGAGAGAAAGAGGACGCCAGCGGAAAGTTTCTTGTGGAGGCCCTGAAAGAGAGTGGAAACGAGAACGTCCATTACACTATCGTGCCGGACGAAAAGCTGGCAATAATCAAAGCAGTCATTGAGTCTATCGAAAAAGGTGCCGATGTAATCGTTACCACAGGCGGAACGGGAATAACTAGCAGGGATGTCACGATAGAGAGCATAAGAACGCTCTTCGATAAGGAACTGGTTGGCTTTGGCGAGGTCTTCAGGCTGAGGAGCTATGAAGAGATTGGAACAGCCGTCGTTCTCACCAGGGCAACCGCCGGAATCATCAGGAGCGATGGTAGGGCCATAGTTGTCTTCTGCCTGCCGGGAAGCCTGAACGCAGTCAAGACCGGAGTGGAGATAATAAAAAGGGAGGCCTATCATGTACTCAAGCACGCGAGGGAGTGAATATGCGCGAGTTCAAGAAGCTGACGCCTTACAGAGAGGCTTTTGAGCTGATGCTAAACGATTTAAACGAAATCCCTGACGTCGAGGAGATACCACTCGACAAGGCGCTCGGCAGGGTTCTGGCCGAGGACGTAGTCTCACCCATAGACAGCCCGCCCTTCGATCGCTCTGCAGTGGACGGTTATGCTTTGCGCGCCGAGGACACCTTCCAGGCTAGGGAATACAGCCCCGTTGAGCTTAAAGTTATTGATGAGATAGTCGCCGGGGAGGAGAGCAAGGCAAAAATCGAACCAGGAACAGCGGTAAAGCTTATGACAGGCTCAAAGATGCCGGAAGGGGCTAATGCAGTTCTCATGCAGGAAATGGTTGAGCGCGAGGGGGAGATAATCAGGGTTCTCAGACCCATCGCCCCGGGTCAGAATGTTGCCTTCGCCGGGGAGGATGTAAAGAAGGGCCAGGTCGTGCTGAAGAAGGGTCAGGTTTTAAGGCCCCAAGATCTGTCACTGCTCAAGAGCATAGGGTTCAAAACGGTCAAGGTCAAGAGGAAACCTCGCGTTGGGATAATTGTCACCGGTGACGAACTCATCGAGGAGTTCGACGAGGAAGCGCTTAGGGCAGGGAAGATACTCGAGAGCAACTCTATTATGCTGGAGGGCCTTGTTAAGCAGTATTTCGGTGAACCCGTCTTTTACGGGGTCGTCCCCGATGACGAAGAAACAATAAAGGCAGCGATAGAGAAGGCAAAGGCCGAGAACGATATCGTCTTGGTAACAGGGGGAAGCGCCTTCGGTGACAAGGACTTCGCCCACCGCTTCGTCAGGCTCCTCTTCCACGGAACAACGATAAAGCCAGGAAGGCCAATAGGCTACGGCGAGAGGGTCTTCATTATGAGTGGCTATCCCGTTGCAGTCTTCGTGCAGTTCTACCTCTATGTCAAGCATGCTTTAGCGAAACTCGTCGGAGCTAAAAACTATGAGGTCAGAGTTTACGCAAAGCTGGCCGAGAGGGTTTCGAGTCAGCTTGGGAGGCATGAGTTCATCAAGGTCTGGTACGAAAACGGTGTTGCAAGGCCGATTAAGAAGAAGGGCAGCGGGATAATAAGCTCGCTCGTTAAGAGCAATGGCTACATCGTGATTCCAGAGGACAGTGAGGGTCATTTAGAAGGGGAGACCGTGGAGGTCGTGCTTTATTAAGAACTCCTCAAAACATCATGAGAGTCCATGAACTGATAACCTACACTAAGAACTAAGAATCATAGAATGGACTTCAAAGAACATTCACTCCTCCATCAGCTCTTCTTTTTTCGGCTTCTTAACGAGGAGTTTAACTTCACTGGGAAGCTCTCCATGGTCAGCAAGGTTCTCTATAAGCTCGATGACTTCGAGTTTTTCCTGTTCTTTTTTGTCTATAATCTCTGTCAGCGGGTTTGGTCTTGCCCACGGAATTATTTCCTGTATCTTGCTGTCAAAGTCTTCCAGCCTAGTATTCAAACTTTGCATGTCTCTCACATTTGTTAATATCACGCAAAGATAAATAAACCTTTTCTATACAGATTCTGCAATTATTTGAACCAATTATGCAAAATTTGTAGAGAACACAAATGTTCATGCTATGGCCCGCCCGTAACTCCCACCCTCATTGGTGCCTGACGGCGAGCTCGGGCGGGCTAACCCAGGCGGGCCTTAGCTGTGCTCGGCCTGGGTTTCCCACGGTCATTGCGCTCCGTAACGCGGAAGGCCCTCCCGTGGGGACCTCGCTGAGGCCGAGCTGTAGCCCCTGCATCGCCCCCCGGTTCATTCTCCCCGGGGTCCTCGCGCAGGGGCGATATAAGATGGAAAAGAAGAGGTATATAAAGTTGCCTTCACCCAATGAGCTTCTTGAGCTGGGCGTAGAGCTGGGTTTCTAGGCTTTCCTTTTCAAGGACAACTATTAGAGTTCCTCTGTGGACAATTACAAAGTCCCTCAACTTTGACAGGAACTTCATAAGGCTCTCCCACGAGTTGTAAACCGTGAGATATTCAAGGCAGTCAATTACGATAATCCCATGTTCACCGGATTTTGCGAACTCTTCAAGATATCTGTAAGAAATCTCGGTTATCCTTGCGAGATTGGTGGGGTTTATAGTGTTCTTAAATTTGCCTTGGAAGGGTATTGTTGTAACAAAGTAGTATTTCCATCCTTCCGGAATGTCATCCACATCCCTAATAAATGCAAGTACTGGCCGACCTCTTAGCTTTTCCTTGATCTTTTGATATTCAGTTTCACTGACTAAAACAACTCCTGGCTCAAGATTAATGGGGTGACCATCATCTCTTTTTGGAGGTTTGAAGAATTCCGATGATGTGAGTTTCACCATTGCGGCTACCATAGTAACTATTAGAACTGTAGATAGGGTAAACCCGATTGGTTTATACCACTCATTAGTTCCGAACAGCGCGGCAGGTACAAGATGGACTCCGAAGAGAATTATGCTAACATAAAGGATCTTGATGGCAGTTTTGTATATCTCTTCAGTCTCCTTCAGTAATAACCCGCCCGCTATCACGAAGATACCACTTATACCCAGTGTTGCAGCGCTAGTTGCTGTCCAAAAAGGATCCTTAGTATATGCATAGACACCCATCATATAAACAATGAAAAAAACAGGCATAGGGGCAAATATAGTAAGGGTTTTATGTCTAGCTACAATAGACTCCTCCTCTAGGAACTTTACGGATCCGTAGAAAATTAACGCCGAAAATGCCGGAAGAAATAGAACCCCAAGCATCTGAAATATTGGGTTTGTAAAGACCGTAGAAGAAATCGCAAGAAAATCGAAAATCCAAGCCAGAGAGAATGCTAGAGCAGATTTCCTTTTATTATGAAGGTATATCTTAAATATCCATCCAGCTGCCACCAAATCCGCCATAAGTACCATTATTGCCTCCACAAAAACAATCGCCTGAATACTATCCAATTTTCTCACCCCATACTCCTTTGGGGATTTCCAAACCCATCCCATTTGAATGGCCCTTCAGGGGGAGTCCTGATAGCAGTCTCATCTTCAAATTTAATCACTAGAACCTCAGGTCTGGCTACTATTATGCCAATCCTACCCCGTTCACCATGTTTAACTATGCAATATCTACCCCCCTCCTGCTTTAGTGGAAAAATAAGTGTGAATGGATAGTTGGGATAATACCAGAACTCATTGCCCTTATGAATACCAACGAGATCACCAAAGAGATAGTAGCCATAGAGGGGTATTAACGTAGTGTTCTCAAACTTCCGAGATAATATTTCAAAAAACTCGTGGTTTATGCCCACGCCACTTATTATTGCGGTCTCAATAGTTTCGCGGTATGGTTCGAAGAGGGCCATAAGTGGTGGGGCGGACCTGACAAGGTTTATCCTGTCATTTTCCATCACGCGTTTCGTGTACCTAACGAGAGGGTCAAGAATCCTAAGGGCTGCTTCAAGACCTTGCTCCGCGTAGACTTTTTTCAATCCGTCAGTTTCCATGCCAATGAAATACAATATGCCACCATAGCTCCAGACGAGTTCACTTATTTCATCTTGGTACCAACCGTACGGACCGTGCGCAATTGCCCTCATTTGGTGCTCTTCATTGTAAATCTCATCAAGACCGTAAATTTTGTCAAGCGCCTGCCTGAGGTAAATATGAAGAACCTTCAAATAGTGCCTGTCCCAATGTCCAATAGCCCGTTCTCGTGTGGTCCCAGAAGACTGGTAAAAACGAATTCTACCCTGATAGTTGGTGGGAACGAACTCTAGCCAGTTATGGCGCAGATATTCTTCATCGACGGCTAGACCCAAATTAAAAATTCTTTCGAAGACATCTTCTAGAGTGCCTTGGAAGAGCTCGTCCAAGTCCAAACGTGTTGAAGAAATCCTCCTTTTCCAGTAGGGGGTATTTTCTATATGGAACTCAAAAACTTCCCTGAGGTATTCTCTTGCTTTAATTTTCCCAATATGGAGCGGATTCCCATAGAGTTCATCCAATATTATTTGGTAATCCATGATGATATGCTAACCCATATAGTATAAAAACCTTTCCTAGAAGGTTCTTCTGAAAATTTCATTGGATAAACCCTAACAATTAAATATCATTACTTCAAATTATTAATTCGGTGAACCCCTGTGGCCCTGATTGTGGGAAGACTTGATAAAAGTGGAGTTGAAGATTTCAGGTACACCTTAGAGAAGGCCCTAGAAACCACTGAGTTCTGGAAGAAGAAGTTCTTCGAACTTGATTCAGAGAACCTAAAACCAGAGGATATGGCGTCTCTAACTGAGAAGGTAAAAATAACACCCCATGATCTGTATGAGATAGACGAAGTATGGCCCAATTACATAAAAAAGGCAGAAGTATTCCACACGGTAATGAGAACAAGCGGAACTACGGGGAGACCCAAGAGGATACCTTATACCAGAGACGACAGGTTTAGAACTGCCAGACAAGTAGAGCCATGGGTACGCAAGTACATGGACAATGGAGACAAGATCGCATCTTTCTTCCCACCGCTTCCGTCCTCATCCGGAATGTTTGCCTTTGGGGCATTTGAGGCCCTAAACGCCAAGTCGGCATATTATCAGATACCCATTCAGTACCTCCTCGACAAGGAGATGCTCTTGAAGGAGCTCCAAGACATCAAACCCACAGCTCTCTTCTGTCTAACAGCAACCGCCTACAACCTAGGACTCATCCTTCCAGAATCAATAAAGAAGGACATACAGACGATAGTTGTTGGCGGCGAGACACTGACCCCAGAACTCGCGAGGGCTACTTTAGAACTCTTCGAAAACGCAGTTATTATAGATAACTTTGGTTCAACTGAAGATGCAATAACAGGCTACCGTGTGATAACGAAAAAGAAAACAACCGAGTTCCATTTTGAAGAATCAGTAGTAATCCTCAAGGACAACGGCGACGGTTATGATGAGTATAAGCGACTCTACATAACAAAAGTGATGAGGAATGGCGAGCTGACAGGTCTGCCGCTCTTCAACTACGATATAGGCGACCTTGCAAGGGTTGTCGATGGTGAGGTCAGAAACATTATCCGTGTTAAAGACGTCATAAGTCTCGCTGGAGCAAAGCTCCACATAGACCAAGTGATGGAAATCGTTTTCGACCATCCCGACCTGCTCGATTTCGTGATAATCTACCACCCACTCTCGCCCAGGAATCCAAAACCCAAGGCCACCATCCGCGTCGCATACAGTGGCAAGAAGCCTGCTGGAATCGAAGACGAAGTTAGAGAGCTTATATATGAGGCAAACAATCCTGTCAGATACGAAGTGGAAGAATCCAAGCAGGCAGAGCTCACAATCGAGGCAGTCCCACTGGAGAAGCTGAAGGAAGGTCTCCCAAGAAAGCTTGGCAAGACCAAGAGGATATACATTGTTGGTAGAGATCTTTAATTCTGCCACCTTTTCTCTTCAATTTCGTCACAATGCCGAAAATTTATTTAAGGCTCTTCTCAAACTTCCAGTGGTGGTGTTCATGGATGGAAAGATTATTCACGATGGAATTCACGGAAGTATGAAGCTCACCGACCTTATTCTAGACCTTGTTAAAACGCCTGAGTTTCAGAGACTCAGGAACATAAAGCAACTTGGCTTAGCGTATCTCGTCTATCCAGGAGCAAATCATTCCCGCTTCGAGCATTCCCTAGGTGCATGGAACATAGCCAAGAGGCTTTCCTCCGAAGTTGGCCTGAGTGAAGACGAAAGCATGCTCCTTCAGGTTGGCGCTCTTCTCCACGACATTGGCCACGGGCCCTTCAGCCACACCTTTGAGAGCATCTACAAGCACTATGTCAAGGAGCATGACCACATGCGCCTTGGCCAGGACATTGTCCTTGGGAGAATAAACATAACCGAAAGTGAGAATGGCGGCAAAATTCCCGAGATAATAGAGAACTACAGCTACGACTTCACGCCGAGAGACGTTGCCAACCTAATCCTCGGGAAGCACGAAAAGCGCTATCTGGGACAAATGCTCCACGGAGACGTTGATGTCGACCAGCTGGACTACCTCATACGGGACGCTCACTACACGGGCGTTGCCCACGGTATAATTGACTTGGAAAGGCTGATGAAAGTCCTGAAGGTGCATGATGGCGAGCTCGTTGTAGACGAAAAGGGCATCGAGGCTGTCGAGGGTATGATGGTTGCCCGTTCACTCATGTATTCCCGCGTTTACTTCCACCACACGGTGAAGATAGCGGAGGGAATGCTGACTAGAGCGTTAGAGTTTGCCCTAGAAGAAGGCCACCTCTGGGACTTTTGGAGGATGATTGACTGCCGCGTTCTGGTGGAGCTTGAGGACCTAGAGGGCTATCCAGCTGAAATCGTCAGGCGCATAAAGTACCGGGAACTCTACAAGGCGGCCGTTTTAGCCAGTGCAGACGAGCTGACAAGTGAGGAGAAGAGGGAGCTCCTGACCGCTTACAAGAATGTCAAGAGGAGGCAGGAGATAGAGAGAGCTTTGGCCGATGCAGTTGGTGCAAAGGAGGGCGAAGTGATCCTCGAGTTCAGCATAGCTGACCTGATGCTCAGCGAGCCGAGGCTCAAGGCCACGGAGATAAACGTGCTCCTCGGAAACGGCGAACTCCAGCCCCTCACTAAAGTTACTCCCCTAGCCAATGCCCTCAAGAGAAGACAGACTCCCCGGTGGGCCGTTCTCATAGCCTCGCCGAAAGAATACGTCGGCAAAATCAGAGAAGTCTGGAAAAAGGTCATCTTCAGCTGAAGAGCTGCTTCTTTATCTCTCTTTTCAGCTCCTCAATCATTTCTATGAGCTCATCGGCATCTTTAACCTCTTGGAGGCTCTCCTTGGGTATGAGAGGCACCTCCTTGACGACCTCAGTCTTGGTCTTCTCCAGGATGAAGACACCGTCGCTGTTGATTATCCTGCTTACCTCCGCAACCATCTCGGCACGCTTGACCGTTGAGCGGGTCTTCTTCTCGTCTATGCCTGTGAGTATCTTGAACTTGTCTTCCTTTGAAACCGCGTTAAAGGGAGCCTTCTTGACCTTGACGACACCGAGTCCAAGCCCCTTGAGCTGCTCGAAGATTTCCCTTTCGAGGGGGGTCTCCGGCGTGACGTCAAGGTTGGCCTCGACAGTCGAGTGGAGTATGTCGATGGGCTCGGCAAGGGGCTCGTCGAAGAGCTCCTCAAGGCGAATCGCGACCTCAAGGGAAACCGCCTGTTCGCCCTTCTCGTAGTTGAGGAGGCTCTTCCTGGAGACTCCCACGAGCTGAGCCAGCTCATTCACGGAATAGCCATGCTTCTCGCGGAGGTGTTTCAAAAGCCTGCCGTTTATTCTAACGTAGAAGCCGCCGCGCTCGGCAAAGATAGCTGGCAATTCGTTCTCGATGAGGACATCGTAGAGAGTTTCCGGCCTCAGGGCATAAATGCCAAAGCGCTCGTAGACAATACCCTCCTCGAGCTCGGCGTTCTTGCTCCTTAGGCCGACGATGAGCGGTGAGGCCTTAAAGAACTTGGAGAGCCTCTTCAAATCCTCTGCCTGCTCCTCGGTTACGGTGTCTATATTGGTCGCTACTTTAATGAAGAGCAACAGAAGTAACCTGCTCGCCACTATATCAAAGCACGCGCCTTTAAACTCCATTCTGGCAGTTTTGTAGCCCGTGCCTCTGAGTATTGCCTCAACGGTTCTTATGAGTCTCTCCCTGTCCATCATTTTTAAATAAGTGAAAGACCTTAATAAAGTTAAGGTGTTTGCATGAGGCCGATAATCCTTGAAGGGAACCTTGTTTCACTCGGGATACTTCTGCGCGAGGATCTGAAGCATATCTGGCTCTGGTACAACGACAGGGACGTAAGGCGCTACCTCTCCTTTCCGGAGGAGATATTCTTCTACGAGGACGAGCTCGAATGGTACGAGGCGTTGAGGAGGGAAAAGAAGCACGAAAAGGTTTTCGCAGTAATCGAGAACTCCTCACGCTCCCTCGTTGGACTCGTGGGACTTCACAAAATCGACTTTCACAACGGACGCGCCGAGCTAGGCTACTTCATTGGGAAAGAGTACTGGGGCCGCGGCTACGCTAGTGAGGCCGTTTCTCTGGCGGTTCGCTATGCCTTTGAGTGGCTCAACCTGAGGAAAGTCTATGCCCATGTCTACGAGAGCAATGGGGCTTCAATTAGGATTCTCGAAAAGAACGGCTTCAAATTAGCCGGCCGCTGGAGGAAGCATCAGTACGTTCCAGGGGAAGGCTTCGTTGATGTGCTCTGCTACGAGATCTTCCGCGAGCCTTAGCTTTTTAAACCCCTCCCCTTTTTCTTCCAACCATGAGGCTCCACATCGGCATCGACGACACTGACTCACCGAACGGCATGTGCACTACCTACCTCGGTGCCATCCTCTACCGCGAGCTGTCCCGGATAGCGGAGCCCATAGACCTTCCCCGCTTGATCAGGCTCAACCCAAACATTCCCTACAAGACCCGCGGCAATGGAGCGGTGGCGATGACCTTTGAAGTCGATGAGGAGCTTATAACCGAGGTTAAAAACACCGTTCTCCTCTACGTGGACCGGCTTGCCGACTTCGAGCACGAGAATACTAACCCCGGCGTCGTGTTCTTCGAAGGAGATATTCCAGAAGAGCTCCGCGAGTTCTCGCTGAGGGCTTTGAGGGAGCACGTTACGATCGAGGAGGCTGAAAGGGTCGCGAAGAAAGTTGAGGCAGAGTACTTCAAGTTCAAGGTCGGGAGGGGTATAATCGGCGCGCTCGCGGCGGTTGCTTACCCACTGGAGAGCTTCACCTACGAGCTGTTAGCTTACAGAGAGCCCGACAACTGGGGAACGCCGAGGAAAGTGGACAAGGAGAGTGTCTTTCTGGCCGATAGCTGGAGCTATCCCTTCACCTACGACAACGTTGACCCCTACAAGAGGAGCGTCCTCATAACACCCCACGGCAAGGATCCCGTTCTGGTTGGCATCAGGGGAATTGACAGGGGAAAGGTTCTCCAGACCTTTGAGATGGTTCACTTTGAGGAGCCCGTGACATTTTACCAGCTCTACAAGACGAACCAGAACACGGACGATCATCTTACATACAAAAAAATCGGCGAGCTGAAGCTCTACGACAGCGCGGTGGTTAGTGGAACGGTGGTTAAGCCCTACTGGGAGCGCGGGAGGCACGTATTCTTTGAGCTTGAGGATGAAACGGGAAGGATTCGCGTTGCTGCCTTCGAGCCGACCAAGAAGTTCAGGAACTACGTGAGGAAGCTCCTCCCTGGAGACGAGATAATCGCTGCCGGTGGAGTGAAGGAACACGAGGGCGTTTTGACGCTCAACCTCGAGAAGTTCTATCCGGTGAAGCTCGTTCCAAGGATCGAGTACCAAAAGCCGAAGTGCCCGAAGTGCGGCGGGACGATGAAGAGCAAGGGTGATTACCTCAAGTGCAAGCGCTGTGGCCATAAGATGCCGAAGAAGCTCATTCCGGTTGAAGTCCCGCGCGAGCTGGAGAGGAAAATCTACGAAGTGCCGCCCGATGCTAGAAAACACCTTTCGAGGCCGCTGGTGCTGCCGGGCGGGGAGGAGAGTATTCTGGGGCTGTTCACTAAAAGCAAAGCTTAAATTACTTTATAATGAGATTAAGTGTAAGAATACCCAAGCACCATCACTCAAAACGGTGATGCTGTGGACAAGACTATGAACAAGATATCCAAAGACGAAATTGAGAGAGATATTCAGAACCTTAGCATCAAACTTAGTGAGATAAATATGGGAAACGAATTCTTTGTAACCCTTGTGTCGATTGCTTTAACAATTTATGTTTCTGGCCAACTCAACATGCTTCAATATTGGGACATTTCATTCAGAGTACTCTTTGGAGGTTGGTTAATTACAAGGATTTTTCGTTCCCGCAAGATCAAAAATCAAAATAACAACAAAAACAAGAAGCCACTTCCCAGAAGTATCATAGAGTACGAAGCTGAAATCTTCATTGGAAAAAATATTTATCCTGGCATCACAGCATTTGGAGTACTAGGGGCACTATCGGTTGTAATCTATGTTTTTGTCCACTTTAAAGGGGATTCGGTAGAGATATCCAGTGTGTTGAACTCAGATACAGTTACCACAATGCTCTTTTTTGGAACGTTGGTTCTTCTTTTATTCAAAAATGAGGAATATTTTTTGAATTTTGGCCGAAAATTGCCTTATCTAGGTGAAGAACTCATCCAGCTTAGCGAGGAGAGCATTTTGACATTAGTAGTAGGATACATTTTCGCCTTTATTGTTTTAGTTGGAATGACAGTGGGCGTGATATTTGGAATTAAATCGTTTCTAAGCTTCTCATTAAACCGTAAGTTCATTGTGGTAATACTTATGATTTTCCAGTACACGTCAATATGGACACTCGCAGTCTTAATCAACAAGTCCCAGATACATAAGGATTTAGTTAACGCTCTAAATGGTATAATCGACCTCCAGATACAAAATGAATTCTCCCAAGCACAGTACGTAAAGTTACTTAAATACACAAATTTCAGACGTGGCACTATGTTGAAGTTTATGGATTATTATATCTATTTTCCCAATCCAAAGTACAAAGCATGGCTTCAACTACAAGAACAAAACTCCCAAAGTCCCGCTGAAATCTCTGAGGAAGAAGAAAAGGCACAATGAACAAACACTTATCCTTTCATCACCTTCCACACCAGCACCGGAAAGACGAGCGTCGCATCGGCCCATATCTCGACGTAGTCAGCCTTAGCCCTTATCTTGCCCCAGCTCACTCCTTCGCTCGGAGGCGCGCCGCTAAGCGAGCCGTCCCAGGGGATGGCTGTGGTGATGTATATCGCGTAGTCCGTTCCTCCCCTGAAGAGGTTGGCGTTTATTATTGCATGCTTCGGCAGAGAACCTCCAAGGATTATCGAAGCGGTTTCCTTCGCGGTGACAGCCAGGTTGTTGAGCCTCACGATGTCGTTGGCTACGTCTATGATAAGCTCCCTGTCTCCGCGCTCCTCCTTGAAGAAGTAGAGCATGTCCCCTATTGAGCCGTCGGTTATAGCAGGGCAGAATATCGGGACGTTCCGCTTGTAGGCCCAGTAGATTATCGAGCGCTCCTTCTCCTTCCCGAGCTTTTCGTCCATGAAGCGGCCCATCTCGTAGATGAACTCGCTCGCCGTCAGCGGCTTCCCGCGCTCCTTTTCCATCTCAAGAACCCGTTCGAAGAAGGGTATCATGTACTTCTCGAATTCAATGTACCTGTCGTTGGGCACGAAGATGTTGCCTATTCTGTTTATGCCCTTCTCTCTCATTTCCGCGTCGTTGACGTACCAGTCGCCCAGAATGAATGGCTTTAGGGCCTTTATGAAGTCCTCCTCAACGCCGCCGGCCGTTGTTACGATGACGTCCACCTTGCCCTCCTTGACTAGCCATGCTATCAGCTCTCTGAGGCCAGAAGAGACTATGTTGGAAGTGTAGCCGAGGAAGACCCTGACCTCTTCGCCGCTGGCGCGCTTTTCCTCCACCTTTTTCCATATTTCGATGGCCCTTCCAAGGTGCGTCGCCTGGAAGCCTATGCGGTGATAGTAATCGATGACCTCTTCAAGGCTCCTCACTTCATCCAGCCACGGCCCCTCGATGGGCGTTCCCTCAATCTCTTCCGATTCCTTGAGGACTATATCTTTTGGCTCGGTCATGATAGTGGGTTCAGGGGAGGGCGTATAAACTTTGCTCAGCACTTACCGCTGAGAACCTCCGCTATGAGCCTGCCGGTTATAGCGACGGGAAAGACCCTGCGCGGTGCCTTCCTTAGGAGCCACTCCTCTATCCTCTCAGCGACGGCTCTTCCCTCTCTTATGGCGGTGCCTATGTTCCTTGGGGTTACGACGTCACCGGCGAAGAATATTCCCGCCTCTTCCAGCACCTTTTCGCTGGCGCAGACGATTTCCTTTATTGAGCTCGTGGGCAGCTGGCCGATGGCATAGGCAACGACGTCTGCGTCTATGACAAAGTGCTCGTCCGTCGTCACGACGTTTCCCCCGACTATTTTTGTTTTAGCGAACTCAACGCCCTCCACTTTCTCCTCCCCTAGTATCCTGACGGGAGTCGCGTGCTCTATGAACTCAACGCCCTCTGCGATGAGCTTTCTTATCTCGGCCTTAGCGTAGCTGTGCTCGAGGGAGCGGCGGTAGACCATGGTTATTTTTTCCGCACCCAGAAGACGGCCTTCCATGGCGACATCAACTGCCGTGTAGCCGGCTCCGATCACTACGAGATGCTTCCCCTCAAGGTCCGGGATTCTTTCCCAGGAGTAATAGCCTATGCGGGCCATCTTTATGCTGTAGAGCAGGCTGAGGGCATCGTAGACTCCAGGAAGCCCAATACCGGGAACCTTCAGCTTTCTCGGCTTCCAAGCACCGGTCGCTATTAGGAGAGCATCGAACTCGCTCAAAAGCTTCTCAATCGAAACGAAGTGCTCAGCCCACTCGTCGCCGAGCTCCTTTGGGGAATCATAGACCACCTTCGTTCTGAAGTGGAAGTGGACGCCGAGCCGCTCAAGAGCCTTGACACCCTCTCTGACGGTCCTTATTGGAATCCTTGCCTCGGGAATGCCAAAGGCCACCATTCCACCGCCCTCGGGCATCTTGTCGTAGACGTGAACCTCATAACCCCTGCACGCCAGATAACCCGCGGCGGCCAGGCCTGCAGGTCCCGCTCCGATAATCCCTATTTTAAAAGGCTTAGCCTCTTCTCTCTCCCCGCAGATGTAGAACCTCACACAATCACCCCCAAAATTTTTCAAGAAGTCTGTCTAAAACCGAAGGTTTTGCACCTTAAGTTGTTTTCTCTCGAAACACCGACGATGAGACGAATTAGGTTACCCTAATTCGGGTAATCTTCGTCAGAATGACAGCCAACGTTTATTAATCCACGAGCGAAGAAACGATCATGAGCGTGGAGATAGACCTCAAGGGCCTGGGTGTGATAGTCACGGCCTCATCACGCGGAATAGGGCTCAACGTGGCGCGGGAACTGTTGAAGAGAAACGCGAGAGTCGTTATAAGCTCACGGAGCGAGGAGAACCTGAAGAAAGCCCTCGACGAGCTCTCCCCCTTCGGAGAAGTCTACGCAGTTAAGACTAACCTCTGCGACCAGCGGAGCCTGGAGAACCTCGTCAAGGAGTCCCGGGAGCTTTTAGGTAGAGTTGATGCCCTCGTCTGGAATGCCGGAAATGTCTGCTGCGAGCCGTGCCTCCTCCACGAGGCGGGCTATGATGACTGGGTTGAGGCCGCGAAGCTCCACGCAGTTGCCCCAGGCTACCTGACGACCCTCCTCGTCCGGACGTGGCTTGAAGGGAAAAGGAAGGGAGTGCTCGTTTACCTCAACTCCGTCTCGATAAAGGAGCCAATGCCGCCGCTGGTTCTGGCGGACGTTACGAGAGCCGGCCTTGTTCAGCTGGCGAAGAGCGTTTCAAGAACATACGGAAAACACGGAATAAGGGCCTACAGCGTTCTGCTCGGCAGCTTCGATACGCCTGGCGCACGGGAGAACCTCAAGGCCGTTGCCGAGTCGAGGGGCGAGACCTTTGAAGAAACCTGGGGGAGGGAAGTGCTTGGCAGAACGCCCCTCCACAGGACTGGCAGATGGGACGAGTTAGGTTCGCTGGTGGCTTTTCTCCTGAGCGATGAGGCAGAGTACATGCTCGGCTCGACGGTGGTCATAGACGGCGCAATGACGAGGGGAATAAATCTTTAAGCTTTCTCTCCCTTCCTACGCCCATGAAGGAAGACTACTTCACCGAGGACTTTATCTTGGAGATGAGGGGACGGTACTTCAGGCAGAGAAAGTGGGAGAAGATACGACCCTTCAAGAGGGCCGCCGTTCTGGCGATAGACCTTCAGCGCTACTTCCTGAGCGAGGAGAGTAGAGCGTACCTACCCGCAGCCAGAAGGTTCGTTCCGAGGCTGGTAGAGTTCTATGGAGAAGCTTCGAGGCTCGGAGTCCCGGTAATCTTCACGCGCCACTACCACGAAGGGGGCAACATGGCCCACTGGTGGGGCGACGAGATGAAAAGGGACGACCCGATGAACGAGCTCCTCGGGGAGTTCAGGGCCTTTGCCGAAACCGTAATCGAGAAGAGCACCTACAATGCCTTCTATGGAACCGAACTTGAAGGCATTCTGAGAAAACTCCACGTGGAGACCATAATCGTCACTGGTGTCATGACCCATCTCTGCTGCGAGACGACCGCTCGGGAGGCCTTCGTGAGGGGCTTTAAGGTGGTCTTTCCCGTTGACGGGACACTGACCCAGAACAGGTTCTTCCACGAGGCGACGCTCAGAAACCTCTCCCACGGCTTCGCGGCTACGCCGCTCCTCTCGGAGGTGTTGGAATGGCTCTCGTCGGAATAATCGGGGCTGGAATCGGCGGCATAGCGACGGCAGTCCAGCTCAAGCGCTACAGCATTGAAAGCGTAATCTTCGAGCGCGACCGAATCGGAGGGCTTATAAGGAACGCCTACTCCGTAGAGAACACCATGTTCTTTCCCGACGGAATCAAAGGCGAAAGGGTCGTCGAAATCCTCGAGGAGTACGTCAAAAAATACGACCTGAAAATCCTCTACGAGGAAGTCAAGGCCGTGAGAAAGACCGGCGAGCTGTTTGAGGTCGAAACGGACAAAGGAACTTACCGCTTCAAATACCTCGTGGTCGCGGCGGGGACGAGACCGAGAAAGCTCCCCTTTGAAGGGATAATCTACCATGTCACTGAAGTTCCAAAGAAGCACTACGGGCGAGTTCTCATCATTGGCGGCGGCGATGTGGCCTTTGACTACGCCATGACCATGAGCGAGATGAGTGATGAGGTAATAATCCTCATGAGGAGCGAGCCCAAAGCCTTGCCTTATCTTCAGAAGCTCGTCTCTGAGAGGCCGAACATAAAAATCCTCAGGGGGCAAATCTGGAGAATTTGGTGGGGAGAAAAGCTTTTAGCCAAGACCAGCGCTGGCGATTTTGAGGTTGATTTAGTGCTCGGCGCGATAGGCAGAGTTCCCAACGTCGAGCTCGTCGAAGGGATTGAGGACGATAACCTTTTCCTCGTCGGCGACGTGAAGAATGGGATTTACAGGCAGACCGCCCTGAGCATAGCCGACGGCATAAAGACCGCCATGATCATATGGAGGAGGGAAAGATATGGAGATACTGAGTGAGGTTGGCGACCCGAACGTTGCTGTCGTTTACATCGGGAAAACTTCGAAGGGCAACATAGTGGAGTTTGTGGAGTCGGTTCCGACCTACAATCCGCAAGAAAAGTGGGTGCTCATAGTTTCATCGCTCAACGGCTGTCCCGTTGGATGTAAGATGTGCGACGCGGGCTTCTTCTACAAGGGCAGACTTACAGTGGATGAGCTCCTCGAGCAGATTGAGTATCCGGTAAGCAAGCGCTGGAACGGGAAGCCGAAAACCAGGAAGTTCAAGGTACAGTTCGCGCGCATGGGCGAGCCGAGCTTCAACATGGCCGTCATAGAGGCGATGCGCATTTTGGGCGAGCGCTATGAGAACTTCCACCCGTCGCTCTCCACCGTTGCCCCGATAGGAACCGATAAGTTCTTCGAGGCCCTCCTCGAGCTCAAGAAGGAGATGTTTCCAACCAACTTCCAGCTCCAGTTCTCGATACACTCCACCAACCCAGAGCAGAGGGACGAGATAATCCCGATAAGGAAGTGGGACTTCGAGAGGATAGCCGAGTACGGAAAGGCCTTCTACGACGAGGGCGGCAAGAAGATTACGCTCAACTTCGCCTTAGCGAGGGAGAACGAGGCCGATGCAGAGGTCATAGCCGAGTACTTCCCGAAGGAATACTTCCTCATCAAGATAACGCCGCTCAACCCGACGGTGAGCGTGCTAAAGAATAAGCTCACCAACGACGTTGACCTTGAAACGGGCCTTCCGATGAAGCACAGGAAGTTCGTGGACGATTTAAAGAGGCTCGGCTACGACGTCATTATATCGGTCGGCGACACGAGGGAGAACCTCATCGGCTCGAACTGCGGCCAGTACATCCTCCGCTTCCTCAAGGAGAGGCCAGAGCTTAGAGAAGCCTACACCTTCGCGAGGGGATTTGACTTTAGTTTGAGCTGAAGGCCTTTCTTCTTATTTCTTTAAAATTAGGAAAAAGAAAACTCACCAATCCGCCTCGTGAATCAGCTCTCCCTCCGCGAAGACGTGCGTCGGGTAGTTCTCCATGTGGAACGGATCGCCGTTCCAGACCACCAGCGAGGCCCACTTGCCCTTCTCGATGCTTCCGAGCTTGTCGTCAACGCCGAGGATCTTCGCGTTGTTGTGGGTTATGATCTTTATCGCCTCTTCCTTGCTCATGCCGAGCCTTATGAAGTGCCTGAGCTGGAGGTAGAGGTTGGCCTGGAGCGTAACTGGGTGGTCGCTCATCAGCCCAAAGAGCGGCTTGACCTCGAGCAGGTATCTGGCGTTCTTCCAGTCCTCATGCTTCAGCTCGACCTTGTAGGGCAGGGAATCAAAGGGGCCGTAGACGAGTGGCACGCCTTCTTTCTTTATCTTCTCAAAGGTTTCCTTGCTGTGCACATCTCCAGCGTGTTCGATGGTTATATTAAGCCCAAACTTGCGCCTTATCATCAGCAGGGCGGCGATGTCATCTTCCTTATGCACATGAACCCTGAGTGGAACCTCCCCTTTAAGAACCGGGATTAGTGCCTCAACCGTAGGCTCAATCTCTTCCGGTTCTTTCTTGCCCTTCTCGAGCAAAGCTATCGTCTTCTGCGTCTTCATGAGCCAGTCAAGGAGAATACCTATGGCACCCATCCTCGTGCTTGGCCTTGTTCCCTTCCAGTTCGTGGTCGAGCGCGGGTTGTAGCCGAAGGCAGCTTTGACACCGGCGTACTTCATGAAGGCCTCCTCTATGTCTCTGCCGTAGTTCTTGATGAGAACGGCCTTTCCACCGATGATATTCCCGCTGCCCGGCAGAACGGACGAATACAGAACACCAAACTCAATCGAGTGCTTGAAAGCCTTGTCGTCCATATAGATGGAGTAGAGCGCATCAACGAGTGGAAGGACTGCGTCCATCTGCTCGTTGGTCTCACCTTCCTGGTAGGGCTCACCGTAGCGGTCCATACCTATGTGGCTGTGGCCGTCGATAAAGGCAGGAGTAACGACGCCCTCCGCTATCACTTCGGCCTCCTTGGGCTTTTCCTTCGTTATCTCCTTAATCTCATTGTCGAAGACTACGTATACGTCTTTCTGGACATTGCCCAGACCATCGTAGAGAAGGGTGGCTTTAACGGCCTTCATGGTCGTCACCGCTCAGAAATATAAACGAGCGCTTAAATGCCTGTCGATGATGTAATTACAGAATTGAACAATTCTATAATTCAAGAACCCCACGATATCCATCTCCATCTGACAAAATAAAAACAGAAGAGAAAGGCCTCAGAAGTAGATGCCCATCTCCTCCGCGATCTTCCTGAGCCTCTCTATTCTCTTCTCCGTTGGCGGATGGGTGGAGAACAGGCTCGCGAGGCTCGTTCCCTTGAAGGGGTTGACTATGAACATATGGGCCGTTGCGGGATTGCCTTCCCTCATTGGCTTGTAGTAAACGGCCTGCTCTATCTTCATCAGTGCACTGGCCAGAGCGTGGGGCTTCCCGCTTATCTTGGCCCCTCCTTCGTCGGCTAGGTACTCCCTCGAGCGACTGACTGCAGCCTGGACAAGCATGGCTGCTATCGGTGCGAGAACCGCGATGAGGAGGGCCGTTATGACGTTGTCCCTGTCCCTGTCATTGCCGAAGCCTCCGAATATTGCTATCCACCTGGCCCAGTAGGCGAGCTGGACTATCGCCCCCGCCAGAGCTGCCGCTATTGTACCTATGAGTATGTCCCTGTTCTTGATGTGAGTGAGCTCATGAGCTATAACTCCCTCAAGCTCGTCCCTGTTGAGTATCCTGAGCAATCCGGTTGTAACGGCTACCACCGCGTGCTTGGGGCCTCTTCCGGTGGCGAAGGCATTCGGTGTCTCGCTGGGGATTATCGCAACCCTGGGCATCGGAAGTCCAGCCCTCTCGGCAAGACTCCTGACTATTGCGTAGAGTTCCGGCGCTTCCTCTTCGTCAACTATTCTGGCTCGATACCAGGCCAGCACTATCCTGTCGCTGTACCAGTAGGAGATAAAGTTCATGACGAGCGAAAACATGAACATTACGAACATTAGACTCGTTCCGCCGATGAGGTAGCCTATTGCCATCAGTAATCCCGTAAGCACGGCCATCAGCAGGCCGGTTCTGAGCCACAGTTCGAGCCCCATGGTCTCACCTCCGCTTAACCTTTACCCACAAGATTAAACTAACCAGACAATACTAAAATATTTCGGTGCCTTAAGTCCCCTTGAAGTGCACTCCTGCACTCTTCGACCTTCTGAAGAAACTCCTTCCTGCCGAGACAGTCCCCACCGCGCTTGAGCTTCACCGCCGCAATTTTGTAGTTGCCCTTTCCAAAGAACCTGCAGACTCTATCGGGCTCATCCACAAGCCTCGCCACTGCAAGGGTCTGCCCGTTGCATTCGACGTAGTCTATTACCGTATCCTGAAAGCCCGTGAAGATGACAACGCACTTCCTGTCGGGATTGAGCTGCGTTAAGTCCTCGTCTACAGGCGGGAGCTGTTTAACGACGCAGACTTCCGGATATTTTCCAGACTTTATTGACTTTACCAGTTCTGGGAGTTCTCCGCTCTTTTCAAAGCGCTCTATTTCCTCCCTACTAACGGGGACTGGCTTCATGGAGTAGCAGAGGACTTTCTCGTCGTGGTACATAAGGTACGTGCCGTCCTCAAGAAACATGAACGCTATCCTCTCCCTCGGAAGGTCAAAAATGTAGCCAGCTTTGCTTTTCTTCACGCTGTACATACAACCACCGGAAGGATTGCTTAACGCTGCTTTATAAGAACTGCTGGACAGAAAAGAGAAGTGAAAGGGGCATCACATGCCCATATCCATACCGCCCATTCCGCCCATATCGGGCATGCCACCGCCTTGGCCACCCTCTGGCTTGCTGATCTTTGCCGCGATGACGTCGTCGATTCTGAGGATCATTATTGCCGCCTCGCTGGCGCTCTTGATAGCCTGCTTCTTGACGCGGAGTGGCTCTATGATGCCCTTCTCTATCATGTCAGCAGGCCCGCCTTCGAAGATGTCTATGCCTATGTTCTTGCCCTTGTTCTTGTGCTCACTGATGACCTTGACGAGCATCTCGACGGTGTCGAGACCGGCGTTCTCAGCGAGGGTCTTCGGGATTATCTTGAGGGCCTCAGCGAAGGCCTCTATAGCAAGGGCCTCCTTGCCGCCGACCTCCTTGGCGTACTCGTCGAGCTTGATGCTGAGCTCAATCTCACCGGCACCTCCGGCCGGAAGAACGTAGCCATCCTCCATGACGTCCTTGACGACCTTGATGGCGTCCTCAAGGGCGCGCTCAACCTCGTCGATGACGTGTTCGGTACCGCCGCGGATGAGGATGGTAACGGCCTTCGGGTTCTTGCAGCCCTCGACGAAGATCATGCTCTCGCCCGCTATCTTGCGCTCCTCAACGAGGTCGGCGTGGCCGAGGTCCTCCGGAGTGAGGTCCTTGACGTTGGTAACGACCTTAGCTCCGGTGGCCTTGGCGAGCTTCTCCATGTCGCTCTTCTTGACGCGCCTGACGGCGAGGATACCGTACTTGGCCAGGTAGTGCTGGGCAAGGTCATCAATACCCTTCTGGACGAAGAGAACGTTTGCACCGGTGGCAGCTATCTGGTCGACCATGTCTTTGAGCATCTTCTCCTCCTGCTCGATGAACTGGAAGAGCTGGTCCGGGCTGGTGATGTTTATCTTGGCATCGGTCTCGGTCTTCTTGACCTCGAGGGCCTCGTTGATGAGGGCTATCTTGGCTCCCTCGACCTTGTTAGGCATCCTCGGGTGGACGCGCTCCTTGTCGATAACCACACCACGAATGAGCTCGCTCTCTTCGACGCTCTCACCGGCCTTCTTCTCGATCTTGATGTTGTCGATGTCGACGACGTACTTGCCGTTCTTCTTCTCGGCGACCTGCTTGACGGCATCAACGGCGAGCCTGGCGAAGAGCTCCTTGTGGCTCTCGGCGTTCTTACCGGTAATGGAGGTCATGGCTATCTTCATGAGGGTCTCGTCATCGTCAGGGGTAACCTCAATGGCGATGTTTTCAAGGATTTCCTGGGCTTTCTCAGCTGCCATGGTGTAACCCTTGACGATGATGCTCGGGTGAATGTTCTGGTCAAGAAGCTCCTCAGCCTTCCTGAGAAGCTCACCAGCAATCACAACAGCGGTAGTAGTGCCATCACCAGCCTCTTTGTCCTGAGTCTTAGCAACCTCAACCATCATCTTAGCGGCAGGGTGCTGGAGGTCAATCCTATCAAGAATGGTGGCTCCATCGTTGGTAATGACAACATCCCCAAGGCTGTCAACAAGCATTTTGTCCATACCCTTCGGACCGAGGGTGGTCCTCACGGTCTCAGCAATAATCCTCGCGGCAAGGATGTTAATCCTCTGGGCGTCCCTTCCAACATACCTCTGAGTTCCCTCGGGCAGAATAACAACCGGCTGTCCACTAAGCTGTGCCATTCGACATTCCTCCTTCTATATCAATTTGGCAAAAACGCTTCGTCAGCACTCTATAAAAGTTTTTGGGCCGAAAATTTCAAAAAAACGACTAATTTTTGAATAAATGACAAAAAGATGACATAGAAGTGGGGGAAAGGGCTAAAACCTTCAAAACTGACCAATTCCAGGTGTGGAACATGGAGCCGAGGGTTTACGAAGTGCCTGTTGAGAGGGTGAGGGAAGTCTTTGGGCGCATTGAGGAGTACGACCTCCTGAGCGTGGACGTTGAGAACGAGGCTTCCGTGATTGATGATATGCTTGAATCAGAGGAAGAGAAGCTCAGATACGCCCGCGAAAAGCTCGACGACGGCAACATCGATTCGGCCGTCCTCGTAGTGAGGGACGGAACTGGAACCCTCGTCGTGAAGATGGAAAACGTAATAACGATAAGGGCAACAGTCAGGAACTACGAGAGACTGATCGAGGAATTCGGACTTAAGGAGAGGTGACCGGAGTGGAGCTCATAAAACAGGGAGCGGAGGCTAAGATATACCTGGCACACTTCGAGGAGCTCTACTTTCCGTGGGACAACGAAAAGGTCATCATCAAACACCGCATTCCAAAGAGATACCGCATAAAGGAGATAGACGAGGGGCTGAGGAAGGAGCGAACCGTCCGTGAGGCGAGGGTGCTCCACAAGGCGAAGGAGTTCGGCGTCAACTGCCCCTACGTCTACGAGGTCGACCTGAGGGACATGAAAATCGTTATGGAGTTCATTGATGGAGAGAGATTAAAGGAGCTCCTCGAGAGCGTCCCTATGGAGGAGAGGCTGAACCTTTGCAGGGAGATTGGGAGACAGGTGGGGAAGCTCCACGAGGCGGGAATAGTGCACGGTGACCTTACAACTTCAAACATGATCCTCCGACACGGGAAGGTTTATCTCATAGACTTCGGTCTGGCCGATTTCGACCCAACGCTTGAAGCCCAGGGCGTCGACCTGCACCTGCTCAAGAGAGCCATGGAGAGTACGCACTACACTTGGTTCGAGAAGGGCTTTGAAGCGGTGCTGGAAGGCTATGCCGAGGTCAGGGGCAGAGAAAAGGCGGAAGAGCTCAAGGCGAAGATTGAAGAGATCGAGAGCAGGGGACGGTACAGGGAGAGGAGCTGGGTTACCTAAATGCCTGAAGAATCCTCTCAAAAATCTCCCTCTCTCTTCCACGCTTCTTCTTTGCGAGGCGCTCGACTATGAGCTCGGGCGTGCTTCTTCCGAGCGTTCCAAACTTCGGCTGCCTGTCCACAATGAGGTCGAGGTTCTCGTCTAGACCTTTGGCCTCTATTCCATCGACCCTCGCGAAGGGCAGCCCCCTCCTCAGATCCTCGCCGAGGTGTGAAACTATGACGACGTAAAAGCCTCTCTCATAGGCGACTTTGAGGAGCTCTCCGATTATCTTGACCGCCGCTCCCGGTTCTGTTATGGCCTCGAACTCGTCTATGAGGATCAGCTTTCTGCCCTCCCCCTTCAGTGCCCTCACGAAAGACCTCAAGGCCGTCTCAAAGGCTCCGGCACCGTAGACGCTCCTCTTACGCCTGAAGAAGAAAAGCTCGTCGAGGGGCTCCACCCACGCTTTCTCCGCCGGAACTGGCAGCCCCATGTGGGCGAGGAGCGTTATCTGTGTGATCAGCTCCAGGAGTGAAGTTTTTCCACCGCTGTTCGCACCGGTGAGGATTACTACGGGCTCGTCCTTTACCTTCTCCACGCCGGGAAGGTCAAAGTTCTCGGGCTTTCTCCCAACGACGTAGCTCACCGGCTGGGGATTTTCGATGAAGAGATGCCTTCCGTTGATGAACGCGATTCCACCGTTCCAGAGCTCGGGGAAGGTGAAGCCCTCCGCGAACTCCTTCACTGCCCTCAGGAAGTCCAGCTCGTAAACCCCAGCCAGCTCTTCCTTAAGCCTGGCCAGAAGTGGACGGATTTTTCCAAGAACCTCGCGGCTCTTGAGGTAGAGCTCCACCTTGAGCTCCTTCTCAAGTTCCTCTCTCAGCATTTCGACTCTCTCTGGGGGAACTGTGACGGGATAGAGCTCCTCGCGGGAGAACAGCTCAACCGTGACGCCGAGCTTTTCGCTCAGCTCTTCCTCGGCCTCGTTGATGAGGTCTAAGATTCCACCCTCTACCTCACCGAAGTGCGAGAAAATCGCCTCGTAGTTCCCGGCTTTAAGCTCGCTCAGGAATTCAAGCAGTTCTTTCCCGCTCAGCGTCAGGCTGAACTTCTCGAGCTTTTCTGAAATCTTCTCGTTCAGCTCGCGCTCCTTGCCAGCTATCAGTTCTTCGAGCCCATCAAGGAGCCTCCTTTTTTCCATGACTTCTTCGAGTTCTTTAAGCGCCTCGAGAATTTCTTCCGCAACGCTCTTCTCCCCTGTGAGCTCGCCTATACTCACGAGGGCTTGAAGCGTCTCTCTGTTCTCCCATAGAGGCATGATGTAGAGCTCAGGAGCTATATCGGAAGGTGTAAGCTCAACATCGATGCCGTAGCCAACGGTGCTGAGGACGATGGGATAGCCTTCGGCATCCTCAAGGCTGGTCGAGACCTCACAGAGGTTTAAATTCTCCGCTTTTTCAAGCTCGCTCTCATCAACTATTAGAACCCTGTCGTGGAGGAAGTCGCGCCTGAACTTTATGGACCGAACCTTCGAGAGATATTTCCTGAGTTCAGGCCGGATTTTCGGCAGGTTCTCTTTGAAATACGCCTGTCTGCGGAGGATTTCATCCCTCTCAGAAACCGGCCCAAACTCGTCAAGAAAAGCCGAGCTTCCAGGAAGGACTAACCGCCTCTTTATCTCCTCGAGTATCGCCCGGTAGATTGCCTTAGCCTCTGGGTTAAGCTTGAGGGTCATCGTTCAAGAAATGGGCCGAAGTCTAAAAAACCTTCCGACATTCACTGTCTCACACCAGCACAATCCATCAAGGAAACTCCCAGGAAATTTTATAAGGATGAGTTGCGCCAGTACTAACGATAACAGTAACACGGTGTCTTCAATGCTCCTCGAAAGACTCCTTAAGCCCAGCTACAGATTCAGGATATGGGAGCTGGAGTTCGATAGTAAGAAGTTCGTGGAAGGCCTGAGGCGAAAAGGCATTCACGTCGCCGAGCTGAGGGAAGACTGGGACGTCGAGCTGACGGTTGAGGCTTTTCTTGAGTCGACCTTTGGAGAACACGTCTACCTTATAAAGTTCAAGGACGGGATCAAACTGCTTGCGAGGACCACCGACCCTCTTACGAAGGAATTCAAGCTTAAAGAAAACGCATATCTAGTGAGGAACGAGGGAGCACTGAAAAAGCTCATCCTAAGCCAGGCTTCAACAATGATGAAGATACTGATGGGCTTCCAACCTCTCGTTATCTGGGCGCCCCTAGTCTTCGGCCTTCAGTATTTAGACGAGAGATACCCGTTCGCAGGCTTCTTCCTCGTGCTCCTGGGCTTCTTCCTCAATGACCTGCTTAAGATCCTCGAATATTTTATCCTGGGATACTGCAGGGAATGAGAAAAGAAAGGCCTCAGCCTTCTTCCTTCACCTTTTCGACTACGTGGATGCCCTCAATCCTCGTGAACGGATACTGACCCTGCTCGTCTTTCTCGACGGCCTTAACCATGTCCCATATGGTCAGCAGCGCGAGGGTTACCCCCGTCAGGGCCTCCATCTCGACTCCGGTCTTGTAGGTCGCGCGAACCTCGCAGGTGGCCTCGATGTAGTCCTCGCCGAACTCGAAGGAGATGTCCACGCCCGTGAGCGGTATCGGGTGGCAGAGCGGAATCAGCTCGGGCGTCTTTTTGACGGCCAGAATTCCAGCAATCTGCGCCGTCGCAATAACGTTGCCCTTCTTCGTCTTCCCGGCCTTTATCAGCTCGATAGTCTCCGGTCTGAGCCGTATCCTGCCCTTCGCGACAGCCTTTCTGAAGACTTCCCTCTTATGCCCAACCTCGACCATCTTGACACCTTTTTCATCGACGTGGGTTAGTTCCTTCATTGCAACGCCCCCAAAAGTTGAAAGAAAAGGCATCAGCCCTTCGCAACGCCCATCGGGCGCATCCTGGCGACGAGCTTGGCAATACCAGCCTCGTGGACGACGTTAACAACGTTGTCAACGCTCTTGTAAGCGCCTGGGGCCTCTTCAGCGACAACCCTGAGGCTTGCCGCCCTGATATAGATGCCCTTCTGGAGGAGCTCGTTCTTGAGCCTGTCACCGCGGTACTGTCTGGTTGCCGCTTTTCTGCTGAGGAGCCTGCCGGCTCCGTGGCAGCTCGAACCGAAGGTTTCCTTCATCGAGCCTTCAGTTCCAGCAAGAACGTAGCTGGCGGTACCCATCGAGCCAGGAATGAGAACCGGCTGGCCAACGTCCCTGTAAGCCTTCGGCACATCTGGATGACCGGCCGGGAAGGCCCTGGTAGCGCCCTTCCTGTGGACGACGACCTTGACCTTCTTTCCATCAACCTCGTGCTCCTCGACCTTTGCTATGTTATGGGCAACGTCGTAAACGATGGTCATCTCCATGTCCTCGGCTTTGCGCTTGAAGACCTCCTCAAAGCTCTCCCTGACCCAGTGGGTTATCATCTGCCTGTTGGCCCAGGCAAAGTTTGCTGCCGCCTTCATTGCGCTGAAGTACCTCTGGCCTTCTTCGCTCTGGAAGGGAACGCTGACGAGCTCGCGGTCGGGCCATGGAACTCCGTACTTCCTGTTGGCCTTCTCCATCACGCGAAGATAGTCGCTTGCGACCTGGTGGCCGAGACCCCTGCTTCCGGTATGAACCATCACAACGACCTGTCCCTCAAAGAGGCCGTAGGCCTTTGCCACTTCCTCGTCGTAGATTTTGTCAACGACCTGGATCTCGAGGAAGTGGTTTCCCGAGCCAAGGGAACCAAGCTGTGGAGCTCCCCTCTGCTTGGCCTTCTGGCTGACGGCATTTGGATCCGCACCCTCCATCCTGCCGCCTTCCTCAAGGTGCTCAAGGTCCCCCTTCCAGCCGTAGCCTTTGTCAACGGCCCACTTTGCTCCCTCTGCCAGAACATCGTCGAGCTGGCTCCAGTGGAGCCTCACGCGCCCCTTGCTTCCAAGACCACTCGGCACGTTCTTGAAGAGTGTGTCGACGAGCTCCTTGATCTTCGGCCTAACTTCCTTTTCAGTTAGGTTCGTGCGGATAAGACGGACACCACAGTTTATGTCGTAGCCGACTCCACCGGGGCTGATAACTCCTTCCTCAACGTCAAAAGCGGCGACGCCGCCTATCGGGAAGCCGTAACCCTGATGACCGTCGGGCATGACTATGGAGTACTTGTAGATGCCAGGAAGCATGGCAACATTTGCCGCCTGCTCAAGAGTCTTATCTCCCCTCATCTTCTCTATGAGAACATCATCGGCGTAGACTCTTCCCGGAACGCGCATCCTCTTATCGAACTTTGGTATCTCCCACCTTATCTTATCAATCTTCTTCAGCGGAATCATCCTCTCACCCCCGTTTTAAATCTCCCCGAAGTTATTTAAGCTTTAGCTGGACTGAAGTGTTACTCCAGCTTCAGCCTTCTCTCCTTCGGCACGTAGTTGATGAGCCTGCCCTCCTTGGCTTTGGCCGAACCGAGGTAGTAGCTCCCCCACTTGACAATGACCCAGCCGTGAAGGTTTTCGTCAATCCTAACGCTCTCGCCGGCAAGATAGAGCTTGGCTCGCTCTTTATCCAGCTCAACAATGTTCTTCGTCGCTTTTGGTCCAACCAGGAAGCTCCCCTCGATGGTGAGCCTTATCCCGTCGCTCTCTATCCTGCCAAAATAGACCCCCTGTCTGTCCGTACTTTTCACCTCAAAGTCGCAAGGCTTGTATGCATAGACCTTGTGGTATCTGCCGCGTATCTCGTAAATTAAATCCGGAGCGTAGCCGTAATTCTCAAGCAAAAGCTTCTTCACGAGCTCGGTATCGTCCCTCTTCCCTATCTCTCCCCTCGGGTTCTCGCTCATGCTTCCCCCTCCCCTGGCTTCACTATCTTCGCAATGAAGAATGCCTCAGTGTCGTTGTCGTTGGGGTGAATCCTGAGGGCTTTCCTAAGCTCTTCCGAGTATGTTCTGCCCTCCCACTCGAGAACTGGCTCACTCGTCTTGACAGGTAGCTCTATCTTCTCCAGCCTCGCGTCCGTCTTCCTCAGGAGGTAGTCAACGACCTCCTCGTTCTCAATGGGGTCTATAGTGCACGTGGAGTAAACGAGCACTCCTCCCGGCTTGAGCGCGCGGTATGCTGCAAGGATAAGCCTCTTCTGGATGTTCATGTATTTGATGACTCCCCTGAGCCTCCATCCGGTCAGGAACTTCCAGCTCTTTCTTATCATGCCAACGCTTGAGCAGGGGGCATCGAGTAGAACTCTGTCGAAGGTATTCTCAAACCTTCCGAAGTAGGCACCATCGCGCGTCGTCACGCGGGTGTTCAGGACGCCCATCCTGTTGAGGTTCGCTATGAGTATATTTGCCCTGTCTATCTTGGGGTCATTGGCTATTATGCAGCCCTCGTTTTCCATGTACTGTGCTATCTGCCCGGTTTTGGAGCCCGGCGCGGCGGCCATGTCAAGAACGAGCTCTCCAGGCTTTGGGTCAAGAACAACGGGCGGAATCATTGAGCTGGCTTCTTGACCGAAGACCAGACCCAGACTGTGCTCCGGAACTCTGGCGAGGTTATCTACGTTGATAAAGAAGCCCTCCCTGACCCATGGGATCGGCTCGAGCTCGTAATCCTCACTCAGGCGTTCAACTGCAACCTCAAGCGGGGCCTTGAGCGTGTTCACCCTTATGCTCTGCCGGAGCGGCTTGACTATGAACTCCCAAAACTCGTCAGTATCCTCTATCTGAGAATAGCGCTCGTAAAACTCCTGGTTGGCCTCCCTGATCTCGTCCCTCACGCTCATCTGACCACCTCATAAATCGGGCACGAGCTGGACCATCCATCTCCCGTCTGACAGTTTTTCAATCCTCATGTCGTGGTAGGTTATGGCCTTGACCTCTTCCTTGGGCTCGTGCTTCTCGTAATTGAGGGGCTCACCGTAGGCCCTGGCCCTGAGCCTATAGCCATCCTCCGTCTTCTCGATTTTGACCTTGAAGTCCCCAAAGACGAGACCGTCCATCTCATGAAGCACCAAGAGCTCCTCAAGGAACAGGTAGAGCAAAGCCTCCAGGTCTTCAGCCTCAATCTCAAGTTCTCTCACTTCCTTCGGCTCGACCTTCCTCACATCGACCATGACATCAAAGAGCGCCAACGCGACAGCTTCAAAGGCCTCCTCAAGGGTCTCACCGTATCCGCGGATTCCAATGTCCGCGGTGTGCTCGTAGTGTTCCCACTCGCGCATACCCTCACCTCCAGAAGACTTATAGGGACGAGGGTTTATTAGGCTAAGGGTGAGAGCATGAGGGAGATAACCCCAAGGACGATTATGGAGATGAAGGGCAAAGAGAAAATCGCCATGATAACCGCTTACGATTATCCTTCCGCGCTCATAGCGGACAGAGCAGGAATGGACATCGTATTCATCGGAGATTCTCTTGGCATGGTCGTTTACGGTGAGCCAAACACACTGGCTGTTTCTATGGATCAGATGATTCTCCACACGAGGGCCGTTGCCAAAGCCGTCAAGCGGGCGCTCGTTCTGGCCGATATGCCCTTCGGAAGCTACGAGGTTGACGTTGAAGAAGGCATCAGGAATGCCATCAGGCTGATTCAGGCAGGTGCGGATGCCGTCAAAATAGAGGGCGGCTATGATCATAAAAAGCTCGTTAAGAGGCTCGTCCGCATGGGAATTCCAGTCATGGGACACACCGGCTTAACTCCACAGCGCTACCTCAGATTGGGAGGCTATCGCCTGATGGGCGAAACCGAGGAGGAGATCGAGGAAATCCTGCGCGATGCCAAGGCCCTCGAAAAAGCCGGAGCATTTGCTGTCGTTCTGGAGTTCACGCTTGCTGATGTTGCCAAGCTTGTAACCGAGGAGGTCTCCATTCCGACCATCGGCATCGGGGCTGGGCCATACGTGGATGGACAGGTTCTGGTCTGGCATGACATCCTCGGGATTTACGAGAACGTCCCGCCTTTCGTCAAGAAGTACGCTGACATAGGTGGGATGATCCGCCTCGCCCTTGAGAACTACCGCGAAGAGGTCAAGAACGGCTCTTTCCCCGCAAAGGAGCACTACTGGGAGTTCCTCGACAAAGAGGACTTCAGGAGAAAAGCCAGAAATGTCCTCGAAAGATTGAGCGAGGATGATTGAATGCTGGAAGGCAAGAGAATAACCGTCATAATTCCAGCCTACAATGAGGCAAAACGAATCGGAAAAGTCCTTGAGAGAATTCCAGAGTTCGTGGATGAAGTAATTGTCGTGGACGATGGAAGCAACGACAACACCCACGGGGTAGCCGTTGAATACAGCAAAAAAGATTTCAGAATCAAAGCGTTGAGACTCGAGAAGAACAGCGGAAAAGGAGCAGCCATGAGGGAGGGCGTGAAGGAAGCTACTGGAGAGATCATAGTTTTCATGGACGCCGACGGCCAGCACAGGCCTGAGGAAATAATAAACCTCATTGAGCCGATAGTTAAAGAGGAAGCAGACTTCGTTATCGGCGCGAGAAAGTTTGAGGTTCAGGGTAAAAGACCGCTCCACAGAAGGCTGAGCAACATAATAACAACCAGGCTTTTGAGGCTCAAGCTGAGGCAGTACGTTTACGACACCCAGAGCGGCTTCAGGGCAATGAAGAGGGAGTTCGTGCCGACCATTGAAAGCGACCGCTACGAGGTTGAAACTGAGATGCTCATCAAGGCGACGAAGATGGGAGCGAGGATTAAAGAAGTACCCGTCAGTATGATTTACGGTATTGAAACAGGCCACTTCCGTCTTGAGGACGTCTTTCGTTTCCTCTGGGCTCTCCTCAAGTTCTGAGCTCGCTCTTTACCTTTACCGCACCCAGCGTTCCGAGGGTTATGAGGAGAAAACCGATGGCATGATAGAGCGTGAAGCTTTCACCGAGGAGCACGCTTATTCCAATCGCCACTGCAGGAGCGGGCGTTATTATCGCCGTCGCCTTAGAAAGGTTGATGAGCTTTATCGACTTGTACCAGACTATCTGGCCTAAAGCTATTATCATGCCCTCGGCGATGACAAACCTGGAAAGCTCCAAACTAGTAGCAGCCGCCAGAGGGAAGAGCAGTAAAAAGCCGAAGGTGTTTCTCAGTGCTGCTATTATAATCGGGCCGTAGGAGAGCCTTTTGGCTATAACGTGGCCGAGCTGCCAGAAGAGTGGGACGAGCAGGAGCAGAAAGTCCCCAAGGTGAAGTTCCAGAGAACGACCCTGGATGATCACGAAGGTTAAACCGGCGAGTATAAAGAGGGAATAACCCACTAGCCGCCGGGTTATCCGCTCCCCAAGAAAGAGCCACGAGAGGAAGAAGGAGAAGAGCACTTCGCTCCTTGTTATGAGTGCGGCATTTATGGCAGTGCTCATTCGCGCGCCGAAGGAATAGGCAAAATAAGCCAGTGCAGTTCCAAATAATCCCACAAAAAAGGCCTTCCTGAGGTCTCTTGGATTGCCCCGAATCTCCCGCCAATCCCCGCTCCAAATTAGACTCCCCCAGAGTATCAGGGAGGCCGTGAGAGCTGAGAAGGCGGCAAAACTAATTGGGTTTGATGGGTTTGACTTTATCACGACTGGCTCGAGGCCGTAGATGAACATCCCAGTTATCGCGAGGAGTGTCCCGAGGGATTCCCTCTCCATGGTTTTCCTGTTCTCCTTTCTTGCTTATAAATCCTCAGGAGGGTTCGTAAGCACCGCTTCTAATGTCCCAATGGTTCATATAGGGAAAGAGTAGTAACTGCCATATCTTGGATTTTGTCCAATATGATGCCGAAGCTCCAGATTGTGAGGACAAATGTAACAATAAAATAATTAAAGTCCAACTTAACGTCACAACGCTTAAATAACGCTGTAAAGATAATAAAAAATGGGGATAGACAGTGGCCCAGATAACTCTCAAATCAGCAACTATTAAGCGCATAGAAGCCCTCGGATTCACTATAGTAGTGGTTACTGTCCTCATTATCGCTCCAATACTATGGGGGGCTTCATATAACTTTAAGGAGGATATCCTGATAGAACCGGAGGATTACAAGGTCTACAAACTAGACGGCTACGAGTGGAGCATGCTCTATTTCTTGATAGAGTCCGACAGACCTGTTACAATATGCATCACCGATGAAACTGGCTTCAGAATGCTAAAATCTGGAGAAGGGACGATATGTCTCTTTAGGGTTGACAGCACCACCAGCGTAGAGAGAGCCTGGAGGTTTCCCAAAAGAGGTCCCCTGTATCTGGTCATAATGTCCGACTCGACCGATGAGCCCATCTCCGTCCATCTCCAGGTGAAGGGCGGCCTTATTCTGTGGTGAGGTATAGATTAACATTACAGGCAATAATGAAAGCTGTTCTGGAGAGGCTTCGTGGCCACGTGTGGCCACACAAAAAGGCGCCTTTGGGGGCCTTTAAATAGTCAAAAAGAAGCCCAAGAGAACTCGTAAAGCAATCCACATCACGCTTAGTCCGCAGGTCATCTAACTTCTCGACCAAGCAACGTATAACAGGAACCGTTTCATAGAAGACGCCATTCTAATGAGGCTTTCAACTGAGGAATTGCCTGTCAGAAGGGAAGGACGGTTGTGGAGCCGGGAGCGGGATTTGAACCCGCGACCTGCGGATTACGAGTCCGCCGCCCTGCCGAGCTAGGCTACCCCGGCGTCCCATGTTAAGGGCTCTGGAGACCTTTATAAGTTTTTCTCAGGGAGTCCCAAGGAGATTGCTGACAAGCTGGCTCCAGTACTGAGGATCAGCGGCTAGAAAGAGGGCGATTACACCAATGAAGAAGCTCAGAACCGCCAGCCGTCTTAAATATGAAAGCTCCAGCCCGCACAACATTGCTGGAAGTCTTGGAGAATAACCTGCTGTGAGCTTCGAAACGACCACTGCAAGGATCATTCCAGTTATTATGTCGTAGATCCAGTGGTGGCCAAGGAAGAGCGTCGTGAAGGGTATCAACGAGTTAAGGACAATGAGTGTCGCACCAATCTTCTCCCTCCGGTACTTCCAGAGTGTAATTATGTTGACCATAGCGAACGTGTTGTGAAGGGAAGGCAGGACGAACTCCTGTCTGGTCAAATAGGTGTTCTCCGAGATATATCCAGGCAGGTTGTAGACCAGATGGGGCGCGTGGACGTGGACGATCAAATATATCGACCCTGCCACGGTGTAGGAGAGCATGTATCTAATGAAAAGCTCGTCCGAGGCTTCTAGATCCCTTTTGTAGAGGAGCAAATACGCAACGATGAGGGCTATCGAGCCTGAAAAACCGAGGTAGTACACACCTTCAAAGAGCCAGTAGAGAAGCGGAAGGCTCTTTGTAAACTCGATGAGGCCTATCACAAAATCCCTGGAGGTAAACGGGAGATGTATGAGGTAGTGAGTGACGTCGACGCTATACCTGCCGAGAAAACCGTAAGCGAGCCCAAAGAGGAGCCACCCGAAGTAGCTTATAAAGAAGGCGTTTAGCCTCACGAGGATCTCCCAGTCGTTGGTGAGCTCTTGCAGCTTTAGCATGATATTACCCCCAGTGGTGAAATATTTAACTTTTTCGCCTTTAATATTTAACATTCAAGATGTGAGTTGCTCTTCTCAGTGGCGTTTGGAGTCCAAGCCCTTAAAAATTCTCCGAACAAAGGGATGATGGTGAGACCAATGGAGATTCCGGGTTACGGCGAGATAAAAGCCGAAACAGTAGTGTTCGATCTCAACGGCACCCTTGGCGTCAGCGGCAGGGTGGATGAAGAGGTAAAACACCTCCTCGAGAGGTTGTCAGATAGGTACACCGTCGTCATTCTGAGCGCCGACACCTTCGGGACGCTGGAGGAAGAGTTCAAAGGCCTTCCAGTAAGGATCGAGCGCGTTAAAGATGGAAGTGAAAAACTCGAGAAGGCCATGGCCTATGGTCCCTACATAGCTGTTGGCAACGGAAACAACGATGTGGCAATGCTCGAGAGCGCTGAATTGGCCTTCTGCGTCATAGGGCCAGAAGGAGCGACCGTCGAGGCCCTCCTCGCAAGTGACATCGTTGTCAAAGATGTAAAAGATGCAATAGCGATGCTTCTCGATGATAGGAAGCTCACAGCGACACTGAGAGGGTGAGGTATGGAATACAAGACGCTCAAGAGAGTGGGCACCGCTGAGCTTGTTGTCAAAAAGTCCGTCTTCATCGGCTACGCCTCGCCAGCCAGCTCAGAAGAGGAAGCTAAAGCATTCATAGCCAGGATAAAGGACCATCACCGCGATGCGACCCACAATGTCTCAGCCTACCTCATCAACGATGGAAAGAACTTCGCCGTTCGCTACGATGACGATGGCGAGCCTAAAGGCTCAGCAGGAAAGCCTGTATTAAAGGTCATCCAGAACAAAGGTCTGAGCAACGTTGTTGTCGTTGTTACGCGCTACTTCGGTGGCATAAAGCTCGGCTACGGCGGGCTTGTTAAGGCCTACAGCGATGCGGCCAGCTTGGCCATAGATAAGGCTGGCATCGTCGAAATCTACGAAACCGAGCGCTTTGAGATTACCCTTCCCTACAACCTCTTCCACGTTGTAAAGGAGACCGTTGAGAAGGCTGGCGGCAGAATAGTGGAAGAGGAATACGGTGGGCTAGTTAGGTTCACGGTCGAGACGCGGAAGGGTGAAGCAGAGTCCCTGATGGAGCTCCTCACGGAGAGGACGAAGGGGAGAGTCAGACTGAGTCCGCTGTTCATGAGGAGCCTGTGATTTTTTACATCCCATGTAAATTACATGGTATGTAAAAATCGCTCGACGTTAACATTATTTCCCCAGAATTTTCTCCCACACCCTTATCGCCATCCATTTATCAAGGAACTCATTGAAGGTGCCGCACTTCGGCGAGAGGACGCAGACCGGGCAGCCGTCCTTACAGGAACAGCCGGTCAGGTGCTCATAGCTCTTTTCCATAAGCTTCTCGACGTTCTCATAGAGTATCTCGGCCAGGCCGGCACCGAACTCGTTGCCGTCGTAGATGAAGACGAGGGGCCTTCCGATGTGGGGCTGATTGGGGAAGCTCGCGTAGCTGTAGCCGCCGAGCTCGCGTGAATCTACGTAGGTGAAGATGGGTGCTATCTTGATAATGTTGTGTTCTATGGCATGAAGGGCCGAGCCTATTCCATCCTTGCTGTCCACCATCTTCTTTATCGCAAAGGCCAGCTCCTCCTCGTTTATTCCAAAACGCTGGAGGGCATCGCCTATGGCCTTCCTAATGACGTGGCTCGTGGCACCGAGGTAGATGGGGAAGAGCTTCTTTCTGTCCAGGTTCTCGTAGAGGGTGAAAGCGAGGTCTTCCCTGTCTTTCTCCGCAGCTATGCCGAAAAATTCCCTGAACTCCCCGTTCGGAATCTCTCGTATCCAGTCGGGGAAGACGAGCCAGATTCCCTCGGTCTCGAACTCCCTAATGTGGGGCTCCTCGAACTCAACCCTGGCAAACCTTTCCCAGTTGAGTATCGAGAAGTCTTCGTCAGCCTTGACCCTCTCGCCGCTCAGGGGGGAATAGATTTCACCCTTCAGGACTCCCGCTTCCTTCAGCCTCATCAGTTCAGCCACGTAGTTGCCCACGTCGTTGCCCTTGACGGCGAAGCCAGTATAGATGTGCCTCACCCTGAGCCGGCCGAGACATATCTCGACGCCCCTATACGCTTTGCTCGCCGTTGTCTCAAGTATCTCTACCTCCTCGCGCTTGCTCACGAACGTCTCTACATCCCAGAGGCGATTTAACTGCCTGGCGAAGACGAAGTGGAACTTTCCAAGGGTTAAGCGCTCTCCTGACATGTAAAGCTCCCCGCGGGAGAAGTAGGCCATTCCAGGGAGGAGTGAGCGGTGATACTCGTCGGCATTGACCTCCTCGATGAGGTAGCCCTTTATCTTGAGCCAGTTGACGAAGCGGAGAAGCTCTCCCATGTCCCGCTTCTGCATCAGCTTCGCCCTTATCCAGGGCTCGTCCTTGACGAGGAAGAAGCTCTCGTCGGTGGCCGTCCGGAGGGAGGAGTAGCTGAAAGCGGGCCTCAGAGGTCTGACCTCGAGCTTGCCTGTTATTGGGTTCTTCCTGAGCGAGGCCCTGCGCTCTATAACAAGCCTCTCCATCACCTTTCGCTCGAACTCGTCCAGCTCGTCCCATTCGATTACCCCTATTTCAGTGAGCAGATAGTGCAGGTGCTTTTCCGCTATGCGCTCGTTCTTCAGGTTGACTGGCATGTACTCGATTATGCCCTTCTCGAGCCTCTCGGTTAGCTCGTCGAAGTGCTCGCGGTAGTAATAATCCAATCCGTTCTTCCTGAGGACAATGCCGTTTATCGCTTCCCTATCAGCGCTCCTTCCAGCCCTTCCAAAGCGCTGGATAAGTGAGAAGAGACCGTCGGGCGGAATGCCGTAGTTTATCACCGCATCCAGATCGCCGATGTCGATGCCGAGCTCGAGAGCGTTGGTTGTGAGGAGAACGAGAAGCTTTCCCTCTTTGAAGTCCCGTTCTATCTCCCAGCGGATGTTTTTAGGCAGCGTTCCCTTGTAGGTGCTCGTCTTGTGAAAGACTGGCGAATTGAGGAGGAAGCGCATGAGCTTCTCCGTTCCTTTACGCGAGTCGAAGAAGACGAGGGTCTTGATCTTCTTCTCGGCGAGCCTCTCCACAACGGCCCTCAAAAGCTGTCTCTCGTCGAGGTTCTTGGGCTCGAAGAGGATTAAGTACCGCCTCGGAAAGGGATTCCTGGCTTCGCTTACCGGCTCAAACTCAGCTCTAAAAAGCTTCTCGGCAAACTCCCGAGGGTTTCTCAGTGTTGCTGAAAGGGCTATTATTTGAGGCTTCGCGCCGAGGCGCTTGAACCTGAAGGCCAGCCGTCTGAACAGGTAAGCCGCGTTGCTCCCGAAGACGCCGCGGTAAACGTGAAGCTCGTCCACGACGAGATAGCGGAGGTTCCTCAAAAGCCACTCGTAGTCGCGCCATCTTTTAAGGATGTTATAGTGGAGCATATCCGGGGTCGTGAATATCACTCGCGGCCTCTCGCGGAGTATTTCGCGCCTCTCCTCCCACGAGACGTCGCCCGTCAGAATCCTCGCGTTGATGAACTCGCCGGTTAGACGGTAGAACGCGAGGTTCTCGAGCGAGAACTTCTCGAACTGGTTGTTGATAAGCGCGCGGGTGGGATAGACGAGCAGGTAGGTCGCGCGAGGATTGGATAGGTAAGAGTCAAAGATCGCCAGCCTGAAAATCTCGCTCTTTCCGCTCGCGGTTGGAGTGGTTACCACGATGTTTTTGCCTGAGTAGAGCTTTCCGAGGGCCTCAACCTGGTGCAAGTACAGTTTAAAGCCTAACTCATCAAGGAGAGCATTGACCTCGGGGTTATTGAACCGAAAATCGGAGAACTCGCCGCCTCTCGGAGGAAAAACGTGAACTTTGACTATTTCGGACTTGAGGGGTTTGAGGGTCTCGAAGAGGGACATGGGGATATATTGGGGAAAACCGCTAAAAAATTTCTGGAGGCGAGGGCACCAACACAATAAGCGATTTAAACACCGCCCTCAGAATGATTAGGGGGATCACCATGGAGGCCCATGAGGACGAATACGTTAGGATGTGGGCGGAGCAGATGAAGGCGAAGAAGCGAAGGAAGATAAAACTAACGCTCTTTATCCTGGGACTGTGGATTATCCTTCTGTTCACATCAAGAAACGTTCCGTCCCTGTTCTTCGCGGCGCTGTTCGGCGGTCTGTTCCTCCTGTTACTGATCTTCCTCGCCCCGACTACCGAAGGGGAAAGCGGGGACTTCTGGATGAAGGAAGTTAAGAGATGGAGAAGGCCGTGAAGCCCGTGGAAGCCTCTCAGCTATCGAGACAACAGGGATTATCCAACCCGCAATCCTTTAAAACCCTCTCCCTCAGCCTAACCCGGTGGTGAGTATGCGCATAGCGGTCATCGAGTACGACAAATGTAACCCTGACAAGTGCGGGCATTTCCTGTGTGAGAGGGTTTGCCCTGTCAACAGGATGGGAGGAGAGGCAATAATAATCGATGAGGAGAACTACAGACCGATAATCCAGGAAGCGAGCTGTACAGGCTGTGGAATCTGCGTTCACAAGTGCCCCTTCAACGCAATAACGATTGTTAACCTCCCTGAGGAGCTTGAGGAAGGCTGCGTCCACCGCTACGGCGTCAACGCCTTCGTCCTCTACAGGCTCCCGATAGTCAAAGACGGCATGGTCGTTGGAATCCTTGGCCCGAACGGAACCGGTAAGACCACCGCGGTTAGGATACTCGCAGGTCAGCTCCTCCCGAACCTCTGCGGAGACAACGACAGCTGGGACAACGTTATCAGAGCCTTCCGCGGCAACGAGCTCCAGAATTACTTCGAAAGGCTGAAGAACGGAGAGATCAAGCCAGTCGTGAAGCCGCAGTACGTTGACCTAATCCCCAAAGCGGTGAAGGGCAAGGTGAGGGACTTACTCAAGAGGACAGACGAGATTGGGGCCTTTGACGAGGTTGTTGATGAGCTTGAGCTCAGGAACGTCCTCGACAGGAACATAGACCAGCTAAGCGGTGGTGAGCTGCAGAGGGTTGCAATAGCCGCGGCTCTACTCAGGAATGCACACTTCTACTTCTTTGACGAGCCCTCCAGCTACCTCGATATAAGGCAGCGTCTAAAGGTCGCGAGGATAATAAGGAAGCTTGCCGACTCAGGAAAGGCTGTCTTAACTGTTGAGCACGACCTGGCAGTCCTCGACTATCTGAGCGACATAATCCACGTCGTCTACGGTAAGCCTGGCGCTTATGGTATCTTCTCCCAGCCGAAGGGAACGAGGAACGGCATCAACGAGTTCCTCAGGGGCTACCTGAGAGACGAAAACGTTAGATTTAGACCCTACGAGATACGCTTCACCAAATCGAGCGAGAGGCAGAGCCAGACGAGCGAGATACTCGTTGAGTATCCGCGCCTCGTCAAGGACTACGGTGGGTTCAGGCTGGAGGCCGAGCCGGGGACGCTCTACATGGGTGAAGTAGTTAGCATCGTTGGCCCGAATGGTATCGGTAAGACCACCTTCGTGAAGATGCTGGCCGGAGTAGAGAAGCCTACGGAGGGCGAGGTCGACTGGGAGCTTAAGGTCAGCTACAAGCCCCAGTACATCAAGGCAGACTATGAGGGGACGGTTTACGACCTCCTGAGCAAGATCGACGCCTCAAAGCTCCTCAGCAACCTCTACAAGACTGAGCTGTTAAACCCGCTGGGCATTCCAGACCTCTACGACAAGCAGGTGAACGAGCTGAGCGGTGGAGAGTTGCAGAGGGTCGCCATAACGGCAGCGCTCATACGCGATGCCGATCTCTACCTGCTCGACGAGCCCTCAGCTTACCTCGACGTTGAGCAGAGGCTTGCGGTATCAAGGGCGATAAGACACCTCATGGAGAAAGAAGGAAAGACTGCTCTGGTGGTCGAGCACGACGTCCTCATGATAGACTACATCAGCGACAGGATAATGGTCTTCGAAGGCGAGCCCGGAAAGTACGGTAAGGCTCTGCCTCCGACGGGAATGCGCGAGGGAATGAACCGCTTCCTGGCCAGTGTGGGAGTAACCTTCAGGCGCGATCCGGATACTGGAAGGCCGAGGGCCAACAAGGAAGGAAGCGTCAAAGACAGGGAACAGAAGGAGATGGGAGAATATTACTACATCTCCGCCTGAATTCTTTTTATTTTTCTGAAACGTCTAAAGTTCTTATGTCGAACTCTATATTTGTGTGGAACTATACAAAAGAGCCCATCCGAAATCTTTTTAAATCATTATAGCATATGTAAGTTTGAACATACATATGTTGGTGATAGTATGATATGGTTCGACAAGCACTCTAGGAAAGTACAGGTAATAAAATGCAAAGGGAGGTGCCGTCTATGAAGTGGAGGGCTGCTCCAGCCTGGCTTAGGGGCATAATAGACCTAGCACTAACGATCGTTTTTGCAATAATAGCACTCTCAGGAATAGCCCTTTACTTAGCGCCTTCCGGTAGGATAGCAAATACAATCGGCTGGACCTTTCTGGGACTTGATAAAGACACCTGGACCAACATCCACACGTATTTAGGATTTGTCATGATAGGCCTCGTGGCGGTTCACCTGATAATTGGATTTAAAAGCATGATAACCATGCTCAGGATGGGCTTTAGAAAGACTAAGTGGAAGCCCGTGGTCGGGTTCCTGCTGGTGATAGGTCTCATAGCTGGTGGATTCCAAGTCTACAGTGCATACTTCGTGGAAGAAGAGAGTGACTCCAGCGATACTGACTACGAGTACGTTTACACTCCAACCAATGACACTACCACTACATATACCTACGTTGAGATCACCGGAACGATGCTTAAGAGCTATACGTTACAACAGCTCGCGGATCTCTATGGAGTCTCTGCGGACGATCTAGTTAAAGTCCTAAAGGAGGATTACGGCATCGAAGCAGAGCCAGATGAGCTCCTCGAGGCCATCGAAATCAAGAACGGACTGGACAGAGAGGTCTTCAAAGAAGAGCTCGCCGCAGCTATTGAGAAGCTCCTGGATTTAAACACTCAAGCTGAAGGAAACGAAACAGTTGAAGGAGGCGGAAGCTGATGGGCCCTTACCTTCCCCAATACTTTTATGCTGAAACTCCAGGCTACGTCGAGTACGTGAACATAGCCCTCTGGCTCGTTCTCTTAGTGGTAGTTCTATTCTCCATGTACTCTCTCCACAAGAACCTCAATGCAGTGCTCAGTGAAATGAGAGGTATAAACACAGTTGCCTCCGAGCTAAGAGAGCAGACTAATAGTGTTGAAAAGATCCTAGAGGAAGTATGAAAGTAAAGTGTCTTTCTTTAAACTTCCTCACGTCTTCTTTTCCTATTAACCTTCCCGGATGGTCATCTTAAACACAAATAAACGATGGCTAACGTTGTTTAACAGTGCCGACCAAAAAATCACAATAACCAGATCAAGGCTAAACAAATCTTGAATCTATACAGACGATTTCATGAAAAAGGCTTAAATATGCCTTTTCACATAGGAATAACCGAGGTGATGTGACATGATGTGGAAAAAAGCAATTGCACTGCTCTTTGGTTTTATGCTTATAACAACCACCCTATCCTTTGGAAGGGTTTCAGCAGAGGAAACTTCGGTAACAGTCATTCTTGTTAGTGATAACGAGGCCGACTGTGCACTGGCCCAGTACCTAGCAAACGTGACCGGTGCGATCATTGTGACGACTACGTGGGGTGTTTACGACCCGAACGTCGCTGCCGAGATAATGAGCTACGCTCCGGACGAAGTCATAATAATAGGAGGCCCCGAAGCAGTGGTCGAGCAGTACGTCAATGATATCCAGGAGCTGGGTATTACAGTAGAGCGCTGGGGCGGTCAGAACAGATACGAGACAAACCTCATGGTCATGACCCAGGCCCAGGTCAAGTTCAAGCTTAAGTTCAAGGATAAGCTCATCATGGTTCCAGGCAACGACACGGCCGGAATAAAGGCCGCCCTCAGGATAGCGGTCAGAGAGAGAGCGATGATTGCATTCGTCAATGGAACAACCAACGTGACCAGGCTGATGCTGAAGCTTCAGGTCAGAACCGGCAACGTGACCATTGTCGGGACCCCCTTTATGAACAGAACCATGCTCAGGGTAAGGGAGCAGCTCAGAAACCAGTCCAGGGAGTGCAACTGCACCAGTATTCATGTCAACATAACTGCGGAGATAGCTCTCGAGGCGATAAACGCGAGCGAGGAGAGGATCAACACCGCCAAGGCCCTCCTTGAGAACGCGACCCTCACTCCAATGCAGGAGAGACTGGTAGAGAGGATGCTAACGCTTGCAGAGAAAGAGCTGTCAGAAGCCAAAGAAGCCTACAGCGAAGGTAAATACGGAAAGGCCTACGGGATGGCGATAGCGGCGAAGGCCCACGCGGAGTTCGTGATAAGAATAGCCTCCAGTGAGTGGAGCATGAGGATGGGGCTCAACCCCATGATGAGGGCCAATGTAACACTCCACCGCCTGGAAGCCCAGATAAAAGTCCTAGAAAATGCTGGGATCGATGTCTCGGAATTAAAGAACCTGGTTGAGCAGCTCAAGGTCGCCATCCAGAACAATGACGTGGAAATGGTCAATGTCCTCCTCATGAAAATCGAAGAGTCTCTTAGGGAGCTCTTCATGGGTGGCAAGTCCCACTTAAAGGCCCACGCTATGCCCTTTGCTCGTGGCGGGGCCCCATGATGTTTAATTTTGTTTTTGATCCTTTTTATTTATCTGACTTCTTGTCGCCCTAAAAGGGAAGTCAGAGACCGAGAGAGAAAACAACCACTCCTCAATTAGTATTCTCTTCAGCTTGAGTTGCATGATGTATGGGTCCAAGGCTACGTTTTTAACCGTATCTCCACCGAAAACTTTATAAAGTCTTCGACATATGTAATATTAGAATTACACATGGAGGAGGATGAGAACATGAGAAAGATAGAGTTGTTTGGAGTTGGGCTCCTCGTCCTGCTGGTTGGAATGACCTTTGGAGCGGTCGCGGCAATGCCGAGCTGGGCTGGTCCAAGGATGCCGGTCCAGGAGACCGCACCCCTCATGGACAGCACACTCATCACTTACTACGCTGATCTGAGCCGGGAGGAAATAGATGGCCTACTCTGGATGAGAGAAGAGGAGAAGCTCGCCAGGGACGTTTACCTCACGCTCTACGAGATGTACGGACTACCAATATTCTACAACATCGCCCAGAGCGAGCAGACGCACACTGACACCGTGCTTGCCCTGATAGAGAAGTACAACCTTACCGATCCGGCCACCGACGAGATAGGCGTCTTCACGAACCCGGAGCTTCAGGCCCTCTACGACCAGCTCATCGAGATGGGCAGCCAGAGCCTCGTCGACGCCCTCAAGGTCGGGGCATTGATAGAGGAGACCGACATAGTGGACCTCGAGGAGAGGATAGCCCAGACCGACAACGCCGACATAATCCAAGTCTATGAAAGCCTCAAGGCCGGAAGCGAGAACCACCTCAGAGCATTCACGAGCACCCTCGAGAACTACGGGGTAACCTATGAACCGCAGATGGTCAGCGAAGACTACTACCAAGAGGTCATCAGCTCGGCAAACAGCCACGGCTTTGGCAACCCGATGGGCGATGTTGTCAGGGGCCACGGAATGTGGGGAAGCGCCGCACAGGAGCCGGTTCAGGACACCAGCATTATTGCGGGCATCGTAAATGTCTTCAGGCACGCCTGGAGCTGGATGAACGGATTGGTCCGGAGACTCGGCATGCCGATTTGAAGCCTTTCTTTTTTCTTCCCTCTTAATGTGGTGGAAATCGAGGAGGCTTGAGTATGGAGGTCAAAGCCTAGCACTTTGTTGAATTTGGAGAGTTTCCCGTTGAAGAGATAGACGTTGATGAGGTCAAAGACGACGCCCTTGCCCTGCTGAGGCGTGCCAAAGTTGAGAGGTACGAAACACCACACGGAACTGTGCTCAAGCTCATAGACAGTTATGGAAACTACATTAGGAAAAGTCGTAGGCGGGTGCAGTCTCGATAGGCTCACAATAGGAAGCGCTTACCAGACTCCGTTTGGAATCAAAGTAACGCTCGACTGCGGCGAAACAATCGTTGGATGGCTCTATCTGGAGGGATGAAAATGCCGAGGGGATTTGGTGGACCTATCATAAGGAGCCCAATGTTCGGAAGGCGGAGATGGGGCTTCGGATGGATGTGGTGGGGCTTTGGAATATTTGCAATCTTTTTCATATTTGCGCGCTTGGTATTCCTGCTCCTGCCCCTCCTCCTGGTAGGGGCGCTGCTTTACGCCCTCCTGAAGCGCTGATTTCGAAAGCTTTTTATTTTTCCCCTTCCAACTTATGTAAGAACCCCTGCCCTATGGAAGGCCAAGCGTGATGAAAATGGTTGAGAGCATTCAAGAACTGGCAGTGATCGCGGAGGCATTGAGCTCTCCAATCAGAGTTAGGATACTCAAGATGCTCTGCGAGAAGGAGTGGTACGTTTACGAGCTCGCAAAGACCTTGGGCATTTCTCGCCAGTTGCTTTATCTCCATCTGAAAAAGCTGGAAAAGGCAAACCTCGTCGAAAGCGAGCTTCGCCTCGAGCCAAACGATCCAAGGGCAAAGAAGTATTACCGGGCAAAGCCCTTCAAGCTCGTCATCGATAACGAGATTGTGAAAAACCTGAAGGAGGTGTGATGATGCCGTATAACTCAGCCCCGAGCGGGTGGATATCCATAATTCTTGGACTGATCCTGATAGCCATAATAGTCTTCGCCTTCTACCAAATGAATAAGACGCTGGGTGAGCTGAAACTCGAGCTGTCAAACCTGCGGAACACTCTGGAGGAGACCAAGAGACACACTGAGGAAGTCAAGAAGAAGCTTGAGGAAGTCTGAAATGCTGCCACTGGGTAAAATCCCTCCCGAAAAACTCAAAGAGCTAGTGTTCAACCGCTTAGGGGCACCTGGGGAGAGGGTAATAGCCAAATCAGACCTAGGTGTAGATGCCACTGCGATCGATTTCGGTTCTTCCGTTTTAGTTGCCTCAACCGACCCTATCACAGGAGCCGAAGAGAGAATAGGATTTTATGCGGTTCACATCAACGCTAACGACGTTGCCACCTTCGGGGCAAAGCCAAAGTGGTTTCTGGTCTCAATTCTCCTTCCAGAGAACGCAGATGATGCTCTGCTCGCCAAAATCATGGATGAACTCCACGAGAGCGCCAGTAAACTCGGCGTCGCAATAGTTGGCGGCCATACGGAGGTAACCCCAGGCCTCGACAGGCCGATAGTCGTAGGTACCATGCTGGGAGAGGTTTCTAAGGAGAAGCTCGTAACCTCGAACGGAGCTAAGCCAGGCGATGCAATAATCCTCACCAAGTGGGCCGGTTTGGAGGGAACGGCCATAATAGCAAGCGAGAGGAGTGCGGAGCTCGAAAAAGCTTTCGGAAAGGAGTTCGTGGAGAAAGCACAGTCCCTTATCGAGATGATAAGTGTCGTGGAAGACGCTTTAACTGCCAACGAGGTTGGCGTCAATGCTATGCACGACCCCACTGAAGGCGGCGTGGCGAACGGCCTCCACGAGATGGCCGACGCTGCCAAACTCGGCTTCCGCGTTTACGCAGAGAGGATCCCGATAAGGAAAGAAACACTGAAAATCTGTGAGTTTTATGACCTCAATCCGCTCGCCCTCATCAGCTCAGGCGCGCTCATGATAGCCGCTCCCAAAGAAAAGGCAGATAGTATAATCTCTGCCCTCAAGAGGAATGGTATAAACGCCTCGGTAATCGGGGAGTTCCTGGAAGACAAAGAATCGAGGGTAATGGTTGAGAACGGAAGGGAAAAGCCTCTGGAGAGGCCAGAGAGTGACGAGCTCTGGAAGGTTGTTTAAAGCTCCACAGAAATTCTGAGCTTTTCTTCCTCCTCGAGCTTTCTCAGTATCTCTAGAGCAGTTTTTGGGTTCAGGGGCATCGTCCTGAGGTGCTCGTAGGCCTTCCTTATTTCCTCACGCTGGTAGCCCTGAGCCCTGCGCTCCATGTAGAGAAGAACCGCAAGCAGAACACCTTTGATGCTCTTCTCCGGCAATGGAAGGAGTTTCCAGCCACTGTCATAGACGTAAGCTGCTTTGGGCGTTTCGTCGCCCGTCAGCTCCTCCACAGGAACGGTATTTGATCCCTCTTTTGAGGTCAGATACTCGATGAGCATCTCCTCCGGGTAGCCTTCCCTTTTTAGTCCTGTGAAGCTCAACTCCATCGCCCTGAGAAGAGACGAGAGTCTCTCGATGTCCTCTATGCGGGACTTCGACAGGATAGACAGCTTGAGGACGGCCTTCTCGACGGGTTCCTCCTCAATGTTGACCGTAAGCAGAACCCTGTCCCTCAGCCTAGAGCCTTCTTCAAATGCCTTGACCGCTATCCACATTGCACCGTTGGTGAGAATACCATAGCGAACACCTGAGTTGAAGCAGTAGCGGGCAAGTTGCCTTAGAGGCTCCTCGCGCTTGATGATGTTCACACCAAGGTTCTTAGCTTCGACGTAGGCGAAGACCCCCCCGTTCAGAATGAGCGCGTAGTCAGCCCTCCCATCCTCGGTTCTCTCCTCTGGACGAACCTCCTCGGGGTTGTTCCAGTCCCACCCGAGGGCCTGAAAAATCTCGCCTATTAGGTGCTGCTTCACAGCCTCCTCGTTCTTCACGTAGAGCTCTCTGTGAGAGCGTATTTTTCTGATGACGTTCAAAACGGCCCTTCTCAGCTCGTCCATATCACCCACCGACCTCGATGATGTACTTTCTGCTTCCAGCCTCAAAACCCCTAAATGAGCCCAGCTTGAGCTTGGTGAGGGCCCCATCAACGTCGATTACCTTCATTGCCGCCAGGTGAGTAACTCCCGTGCCCTTCAGGAACTCCGGTAAGAGCTGGGCCGTAGGGCCGGTCAGCACGAAGAGCTCTGCCTTTCTGGCCCTGTCGAGCATCATCTCGAGGGTCCCGTTTAGGATTGCAGAACCGCTCGCTATTACGGCATCGACTTCTGGCAGAAGCCAGTACTCAAGGGCATCGCTGAGAGTGTTCCTGTCCCAGAGCTTCGGGTTGCGCTCGAAGACAAGGACATCAAAACCCTTCTCCCGAAGGGCCCTTACCACCGGCGGCATGTTGCCGATAACGGCCACCTTTTCAAAGCTCCTATCCAGGAGTTCAACGACGTCCACGTTCGGGGCCTCAGAGACATCGAGGTAGTACTGAGAAACCGCGTTTATAGCGGCCAGAGCGAGCGTCCTCTCGATGATGTTCAGGCTGTCGGCTTTTTCGATGAACGCCTCCAGAGAGGGCTCCTCGATTGAAGTCCTGTACCGACCTACCTCCTCAGACAGGGTCATAGCGACGCCGATGGATTTCCCAAGCTCACCCTCTATCAGAACATAGGTATAAGGTAGTGCAAAGGAGAAGTCAATCAGCCTGAAATCTTCCCTGGTTAGGGTAAGTGCCTTCCGTTTTATCTCCCGCAACAGCATGAAGACATTTACGCACGAGACCTAAAAGCTTTTGGGGTTCTTGGGCTAAGCTCCTATGGTGGAAGATATGTGCCGGATACTCTTTGCGGCTGGCAATGGAAAGAAAATCATACCTCTAGTTGACGCAATCGTCAAGGCCTCGGAGAACGATCCCTACAAGGAGCGCAGGGGAAGGGGAAGACAGCACAAGGATGGCTGGGGCTACGTCCTGCTGAAAGACGGGAGCGTGAGACACTATAGGAGCATGAAGCCAATCTTTGAAGACTTCAAAGCAGTTGAATCCCTAAAGGCCGGGCTCGAGGGATTCTCCGTGCTGATGATCCACACGAGAGCGGCCAGCCAGGGGGTTAAAAATCTCTTCAACGTCCAGCCCTTTGCCTTCTCGACGAGAAGGGGTTTCAACTTCTGGTTGCTTCATAATGGAGACCTCGACAAGGCGAAGATTATAGAGCTCGCTGAGCTCGATGAGAAAGACCTGAGAAACGCCTCCGACAGCTACACCTTCGCCACTTACCTCTGCAGAAGGCTTCCAAGCCCGAAGCTCGAGGATCTTCTAATTCACTACAGGATACCAGAGGAGACCACCAAGAGCGTTTTTAACACAATGACACTCTTTCAGAGTTCTGAAGGGGACTTCAGTGCCTTCATAACAACCAAGATGGTCGATGAACTGCTCCAGAAACCGGAGCACTACGACTACTCAAAGCTGCTTCTCCTGAGGGAAGATAACCTCTTTGCGGTCGCTTCTTCCACGGTGGAGCTCTACCACAAGGCCCATTATGAAGTTATACCAAACGAGACGGCCCTTTACGTTAAGGTACTCGAAGAGAACGTGGAGGTCGAAACGGTTCACCTGTGAAAGGTTATATAGAACATCCCCCCATTTCCTTTTTGGGTGGTGGCATGGAGGAAAACGCCCCGGTTAAAGTTTACATGACGAGAAAGCTCATAGGCGTTGAACCTGATGATACCGTAAAGCGGGCCTGCGAGGTCATGGTCGAGTTCGACATCGGTTCTCTGGTTGTCGTTGATAAAGGGAAGGTGATCGGCTTCTTCACGAAGAGCGACGTGATAAGGCGCGTTGTAATTCCAGGTTTACCAAACACGACACCCGTCAGGGAGATAATGAGCAGCAAGCTGATAACTGTTGGCGCAAACACCCCGGTGAGAGAGGTACTCGACCTGATGGCGAAGAAGGGCGTCAAGCACATGCTCATCAAGGAGGGCGACGAGATAATTGGCATCTTCAGTCTGAGCGACCTTCTTACCGCCAGCAGGAGACGGCTTGAAACGGCCATAGCGGCTGAGTGATGCCTATGATCAGGATTGCCCACATAAGCGACACACACATAACAAGTGAGTCAGCGTACAAGGGCTACGCCTACGACCTCATCGTGAACGAGATAAACCACGGAAATTTCGACTTCGTTATTCACACCGGGGATGTGACCAACCAAGGGCTGCGCGAGGAGTACGAGAGGGCCTCCTACGAGCTGAAGAAGATTCAGAAACCCCTCATTGTTATTCCGGGCAACCACGACGTCAGAAACGTCGGCTACGAGCTCTTTGAGAAGTTCATCGGCCCCCTAAACGGTGTCTTTGAGTTCAGGGATGGAGTTATAGTCTGGGTGGACTCAACGATCCCGGATCTGAGCGATGGCAGGATAGGTGGCTACAAGTTCAAGTGGCTCAAAAAAAGACTTGAGGAGTACTCGGACAGGAAGTTCAAAATCGTTGTCTCTCACCACCACATCGTCCCGCTGCCGGACACGGGTAGGGAAAGGAACGTGCTATTCAACGCAGGCGACGTTTTGGACCTGCTCCTGAGGCACGGGGTGAACCTCTACACCTGCGGGCATAAACATGTTCCCAACGTCTACCGCGTGGAGGACATGGTAGTTGCCAATGCGGGCTGCACCTCATGCAGGAAGACACGCAAGGGCGATGTTAACAGCTACAACATCATAACCCTCCACGATGACGAGAGGATAGAGGTAACGATCAGGCGCGTTACAGGGGAAGAGCTGAAGAAGGAGTACCCGCCTGTAAGACCGAAAATATTCGTCCCCCGGGGCAAGAGGCTTTTGAGGATAGTCCAGATGAGCGAGAGCAATGTCTCGGACAGGATTTACTTCAGACAGAAGGTTCTCGAGAACGCCATACGAACGATAAACGAGAGGCTGAAGCCGGACATAGTGATCCACTGCGGCGACGTCGTCGATATGGGTATAGAGCGCTATTACGAGAAGGCCTACGAGTTCTATGAGAAGATAGAGGCCGAAAAGCTGGTCGTTCCTGGACACAATGACATAACCTATCTCGGCTACGACCTCTTTAAGGAGTACTTCGACAAGCCGAAAATACTGGAACTCGGAAAGTTCACGTTCATCCCTGTGATAAGTGCCCAGTACGAGACGCCAATAGGTGTCGTGGGAAGGATAGGCCAGAAAAAGCTCGCCAGACATCTCGAGGACTACAGCGAGAGCTTTACCATCGTAGTGATGCATCACAACATAGTGCCGATTCCAAAGAGCAGGGAAGTCGGCTTCCTGGAGGATGCTGGCGACGTGCTTAAGGTTCTGACGAAAGAGAAAGCAAATCTCGTTTTGACAGGTCACGGAGGCAACTCCTTCGGTGTGAAAGTGGAGAAAACTCCGGTAGTCAACGCCGGCTCTGTGAGCTGGGAGCTCCACAGGAACCCCTACGGAAACACATTCAACCTAATCGATGTCTACCGTGACATGGCGGTAGTCTTCGAGGTTCAGGCAACCTGGGGCTCGGGAAGGCTATTAGGAATATGGAAAATAAAGGGGCCCTTCAATCTTTGACCATTGCATCTATTTGTTCCATGAGCCTTTCCATTATATTCTCCATTATCGAATTGACGGTGTTCTCGAGCTCAACGTTGTTTATTATCGGTATCCCGTACTCCTTGGCTCTCCCGACTATGAAGTCCTGTATCTCCAGGATGGCGTCTATATGCTTAAGGTAGTAGTCAGCCGATCTCTTGCTGTAGCGGGCCCTCTCGTAAAACCTTGCCTCAAAGTCCCTCTTGCCCTTGACGGTTATCACGTACATGAAGCTGTTCTCATTGAGCTTGATGTACCCTGGGACTAAATGAATGCCCTCGATTATCGTGTTGAAACCCTCTTTGTAGGCCCTCTCAAGAACGGCGCTAACACCGACGGAAACATGCTGAACCTGATTCTCAAATCCCCGTATGAGGGGAGAATTACCTCTCTTCCTCGAGCTCACAACCTTCCATGCAAGAAAAGATGATGTGTGCAAATCAGGAAGAAGTTCCGGTGCTATTATCTTCCTCATAACCTCCCTTATGGTGTCCGTACCTATCACGCTTCGTATTCCAAGACGGAAGGCCAATTCGGTCGCTATGGTGGACTTTCCAACGCCCGTTGCTCCACCTAGGAGGATTGTTATTGGGATTTTAAGCCTCCGGAACTGGCGCCAGAATAAATAGCGCTTCGCAGCCTCATTAAGCCCGTGGTCGAGGAGCTTCTGATAAGTCAGCTCGCGTATCTCCTCAGTGGTCACTAGTTTGAGTTTCCTCTCCGTCAGTTCCTTCTGAACCTCGGTGGCTATGATATAGGCTATTCCAACGTCAACCCCGGCGAGTGTTATAGAGCGCGTCAGTATGCCCCTCGAAAAGGGGAGGCGTATCTTCCTCTCGGGGTCTGTCACGATTATCATGCTCTCCCCTCCAGCAGGGCGTGGCCGAGCTCAAGGACGGCCTTCCTCAGGTCTTTTCCGTCGATGTTGACAGGCTCGTTGTCGAGGTAAATGACTTCGATTCCCCGCTCCAGTGCCCATCTCGTCACCACATCAACGGCGGCGGCTTTGAGCTCAACTGCGACTGCATCTATGTCTCTAAAGCTCTCGAGGTCCCTCCAGAGGAGGGGTCTCTTCGAAAGGTTGTCCGAAGTGTAGGGCACCTCTGCACCGAGCCCTTCGAGATGCTTCTTCGCCTTTGGCAGGGCCTCACTGGAAGTCATCACCAGGCCGAGCCGTTTGTCTGAAACATCACCGAGTGGCCTCGGGCGGAAGGCGATGAAGTGCAGGTCAACATCGGGGTTGATCTCCAGTATGGCATCTCTCAGGGCTTTCCACCTCTCTTCGCCCACGGAATCAGCCATCGTAACAACCACTATATCCGCCAGTGAGACCCTGAAGGTACCGAAGTATCCCCTGACGAAGTCGAGCTTTTGCTTGGCGCCCACCACGACAACGTATCTGTCCGCCCTGTAAGTGGGAAACGTCGCCCCGCTGCCCTCGAGGATTATTAAATCGTTGGGCAAGTTCTCGGCAAGCTTCACACCCTCATCCACCACGTCGAAGAAAGGAAAGCCAGCCATTCCACCGCCGCATCTTCTACAGCCAATGGTTGTTACGCGTGAAGTTAACGCATCCTCGAAGTGGTCAGAGGCGGCGTGTTTTCCACTCTCGGCAAACTTGAGCAAAAACTCGGGAGTTATTTCGAACTTATCGCCCTCTATCAGTTCGGGCTCTTCAGGGCCGCCGCGGCCCATGGTAACTATCACTGGCTTTGCTATCTCTTTCAGAGTCCTCGCGATGAAGCCACTCACGGCTGTTTTTCCAACCCTCTTGCCCGTACCTATAACGGCCAGGCTCGGCTTTTTGGTCTTTTTGAGCGGTTTTGGCTTAAAGTAGAAATCTGCTCCCCGGTAGGACACACCGTAGAGCATGCACAGGGAAGCAATCCTAAAGCGGTCTTCATAGTTGAGGACGGGCTCGTCGCTTAAGTCGACAACCTCGTCGACCTTGTTCTCCTCCAGAGCCCGTCTGAGGGCGTCGAGATAGTTGGGTGAGTGATAAACTTTAACCCCTATCTTTCTCTCAACTTCTCCAATGCTCCCAATCTTCTCACTTCCACCCAGGAAAACGGCACAACAGACGTCACCAAGCTTTTTTATCGCCCATGAGATGACGTCAGGATAGTGCTCGCCGTCAATCAAGACCAGCTTCATACCATCACCGTACTCAGTTAAACCCAAGGGGATTTTAACCTTTGCCAGGGAAGAATTTCTTGGGAGTTCCCAGGAAGGATTATAAACCTTCAAAACACCATAGTAATATGACGACCACCTTGGTGGTGTCTATCTGGAGGTGTAAAAATGGCTGAGATGATAGTTAAGTCCAAAGTTAAGGAAGCCGTGAAGGCCATAGACCCCGAGATGAGAATTAACCCGGAGTTCTACGAGGCTCTTGAGGCCGAGATTAAGGTTCTTATCGAGAAGGCCGTCAAGAGGGCCAAGGACGAAGGCAAAAAGACCCTCTACCCGAGGCACGTCTGATTTTTCTTTCCCTTCTTTTTAATGAACCGGTGAGCTTTTATTCGTAGGTGCCTAACTTTTCCGGTGGTATCATGGGGCTGAGAAAATTTGGAGATTCAGCTTATCTTTATCCGGGCAGTCCGTCAACCCTCATCAGAATCTCTGATGGTATGGCGGTTCTTATTGACCCTGGTCACGGGAGCGGAAGGCACAAGGACTTAAAGATAGCGGCAAAAAAGCTCGGGCTGGAGATTAAAGCCCAATTAGCCACTCACGGTCATGCCGACCACGTCTCTGTTGCACCAGGGATAGACGCTCCGCTATTCATGCACCGCTTCGAGTTCTCCATAGCTGAAAGCCCGCTCAATAGGGAGCTTTTAACCTTCGGCTCGAAAGCGCCAAAAGGTTTCCTCGTTTTCCAGTTCCCTGAGGAGGTAAAGGTTCACGCAGTCTTCGAATGGGGAGACGAACTCTTCGGAGTTAAAGCCATAAGGCTAAACGGCCACTCGCCGGGAATGACAGGCTTCCTCGACGAGGAAAACGGCTTGATCTACGCCGGTGACGCCTTCTTCGGCGAGAGAGTCATAGAGGCGGTCGGCCTTCCATACCTGGTCGAGCCAGAATTATTTAAAGCCTCAATTATGCAATTACAAAATTATGCAGAAAAGGGCTATACCCTGATTCCCTCCCATGGAAAGGCCGTTAGTAGTAAAGAGGCGCTTGAAATTCTTGACTTCAACCTCAAAAGAGTTGAGGAAGCTGAAGAGCTTATCTTAGGGCTCCTCAGAACGCCAAGAAGCCTCGACGAGCTGGCGTTCATGATAATGAGGCACTACGGCATTGAGATTACGCCCCAGAAGCTCGCCCTTAACCTCGTTCCGCTGAGGGCCTTTGTGGCGAAGCTCTACAATGAGGGTGTAATAGAGGCAATAGTGGATAATGGGCTAAAGTGGAAGGTCAGGAAAGAGTGAGCTTTGTGGCCCTCAACTACTCCCCATCGTCCGAATAGCAGAGGTAGCGATACGGGCAGAATTTACAGGCGTAGTCATTCCAGCCCTTGGGGGGCTTTCCTTTTTCGTAATGCCTCTTGACGTTGTAGAAGTGCTTGAGAGTTTCGCGGAACAGCTTGCCGTCGTAGGGCACTTCAAAAGCCCTAAAGTTAGGCCCCTTGACGATGGGAAAGCGGGAAAAGTCGATTTTGCGGATAATTTTCATAGGCTCCTCGTGGAGCTTGATGTAGTAGAGATAGCCGTACTCGGCTTCAGCCCAGCGGAGATATATGTTGAGCTGGGCAAGGTGATAGTCGTATGGGACTCTCGGCAGACTCGTCTTGCCTTTGATTTCGATGGGAAAGTCCCTTATAGCATCCACCCTTCCGTGTATCTCGAAGCCGAGCCTGGAGGAGCGGAGAATCATGTGCTTCTCAAGCTCGAAGCCGAAGCGGTTCTTTAAAATCTCGCCGAGCACGTTGTGGGTGTTTATCCCCTGGTTCAGTCTCACTCTAACGAACTCTGGCCACTTCTCGGGGTAGCCCTTCAGGCGAAAGTATATCCTTCTCGGGCAGGTTAGGGCCTCGCTCGCGTAAAACTCCAGGAATCCATCGTTCTCCTGGCGCTGATTAAGACTCGTCATTGATGTCCCTCCAGGAAACGGGGCGGGTCATTGGCCCGCGAACCTCGCCGCCCCTGCGTCAGCTAATACCGACGTCATCACCCATCAGACTGGGCAAGGGTCGTCATCCGCTTGGAGAGTTAAAGCTTACCCACCATTTAAAGCTTTGGGGAAGAATTTGGGGAGTGAAGGGAGAGGGGAAAATCAGAAAATAGTCCCCTTCTTCCGCTTGAGCGAGTAGCTTAAGCCGTAGGCCGGCCAGAGGCTCGGCGGCTGGTTGTAGTGGTGCAGGTTACGCAGTATCTTCTCCGCGGTCTTCCGGTTCTTTGCCTTAACGCGGAGAACATCACGCTCAAGCTCGACGGTTCCATTGGAGAGTCTGATTGTGAGCTTCGAGCCGTCGACCTCTGGGCGGGCCTTCATCAAAAGCCGCCTGTAATCTTCATAGGCTTCTTTGCTTAACTTCTGCTCAAGAAGGGCGGGTTTTTCACGTGGCTTAAGCAATCTAGACAGCCAACTATTCGGGGGTTCTTCATCCATAGAGTCCATCGACCTCCGGAGGACTTCTCGCTTTATCTTCGCCCTTTAGGTTTTTAAGGCTTTCTCATCGCTTTTTGCCGAAATGACGAGAGGAAGGCTTTTAAGGTTTTCTTGATGAGTAAGGCCGATGGTAAGGACACAGCTCATAAAGCCCCGAATCAGAGAGATTCTCTCACGCGAACTTCCGCCGGAGTTAGTCTCCATGCTCCCAAAGCACTGGGTTCAGATAGGGGACGTTCTGATTCTGCCGCTTAGGCCAGAACTGGAGCCATACAAACACCGGATAGCCGAGGTTTATGCGGAGGTTCTCGGCGTTAAAGCCGTCCTCAGAAAGGGCAGAATAGGCGGCGAGTTCCGAGAGACGAACTACGAGCTTCTCTATGGGAGCGATACCGTAACAGTCCACGTCGAGAACGGGATTAGATACAAGCTCGATGTCGCTAAAATCATGTTTTCGCCGGCAAACGTCAAGGAAAGGGTGAGAATGGCGAAGGTTGCCAAGCCGGGCGAGCTGGTTGTCGATATGTTCGCTGGAATCGGCCACCTCAGCCTCCCAATGGCAGTTCACGGAAAAGCTAGAGTGATAGCCATAGAGAAGAGCCCCTACACCTTCCGCTTTTTAGTTGAGAACATCGAGCTCAACAAAGTACATGACAGGGTGACAGCCTACAACATCGACAACCGCGACTTTCCGGGTGAAAACATCGCCGACAGAATCCTCATGGGCTATGTAGTGAAAACCCACGAGTTCATTCCCAAGGCCCTGAGCATAGCGAAGGACGAGGCTATAATCCACTACCACAACACCGTTCCCGAGAGGCTGATGCCGAAGGAACCCTTCGAAACCTTCAAGAAAACGACCAGGGAATACGGCTACGAGGTCGAGAAGCTCAACGAGCTGATAATCAAGCGCTACGCCCCGGGAGTGTGGCACGTGGTTCTGGATTTAAGGGTGTTCAAGCGGTAGGTTTTTAAAGATAATAGTGATTATCCTAATGGTGATTAGGCTAATGGTGATTATCGAGCGTCGTGAACTCGAACCATTGCTGAACACTAAGTGGTCTCTCTGGTATGGCAGAAGGAAGACAGGTAAGACATTCTACACCAGAGAAAAGCTGAGGTACTCCTACTATTTCATCGTGACTCATGGTAGGGAGATAATAAACGTTGAAACCGGTGAAGCGTTATCCTTCAGTGAGTTTCTCAGGATGTTTCCCCTTCTTCTAGGTACGGGCAGGATCGTCGTTGACGAGTTCCATCGTCTGGATGAACCATTCTTTTCTCTCCTTCAGGGTCTCTCGGGAAAGGGTGAATTAACACTCATTACCTCAACGAGACATTATTTCAGACGCTTTATTGGTGAGAACAGTCCACTCCTCGGGCTCTTCCATCTGATAGAAGTGGGTCTAGTCGATCCAAGGGATGCGCTCAAGTTCATAAACTCCTTGGGCTTTGAGGGAAAAACCCTGGTTGAACTCGCCCTTCTCATTCAAGAACCATGGCTCGCACCATCAGTAGAGATTCTCGGAGATGAAATCTTCAAAAGTTTAGGAAGGATGCTCCAAACCTATGTCCCCAGCCTTGTGGGGGAGATCTTCAACGAAGAGGAGCGTGAATTAACCCACAGGTACTCCGCTATTCTTGAGTCAGTATCTAACGGAAAAAGAACAGCAAGTGAAATAGCAAAAGAGCTGTTTTCGAGAGGCCTTATAAAAAAAGAGACGCATGGGGCTGTGGCACCCTATTTAGATACCCTGGTCGAAATGGGCCTTTTAAGGAGGATAACTGTTTATGGAAGGACAAGAAAAACTTACCAGTACCAGCACGTATCTCCAATAGTGGACTTCACATACTATCTCAACGCCAAATACGGATTCTTGGAGACAGGATTACCAGATGAAACCGTCGAAAGGCTCTTCCGGGAACGGCTTCCGAAGTACGTTGAGCAGTTTTTTGAAAGGCTACTCTCAAAACATCACGCACTCCAACCAGTTAGGGTTGAAAAGCCCAAACTCGAACTCGATGTTGCATTATTGAGAAACAAAAAGCTCCACTTAGTCGCTGAAGTTAAATGGAAGGAGAAAATTCGTGAGAAGGACATCAGAAAAGCTGAGAACAAATTCGAAGAGGCAGGGGGCAAGATTAATCTCCTGATAGTTCCGGATAAAGAAGCCTTACCGCGTGAACCCGAAAACGCCAAAGTTTTCGACTGGAGGGATGCCCTAGCCCTTTCCTGAACCCCACAGCGGTTTCCAGTCGTCGCAAATGAAGTTCATATGGACGGTCTTCATGTGCTTTCTGCATATCCCCTGCGTCGGGAAGTATGAGTCGATTGCGCCGAACCAGAGGCAGTTCTTGCAGGCTTTTAACTTATCATCCATAGAGTTCACCAATGAAAGTTTACGCGCCTTCACATAAACTTTTGGTCGTTCCTGTTCTTTCAAGTTCCTGACAGTTAACAGATGGGCTTAACTTAACATGTCCTGTGAAATGCATCCTTTTGCGAAGACCTTATATCCACCAAACCGAAAATCTTTCGAGGTGATTCTAACATGGCAATGAAGGGATGGTGGGGAAGGATCCTCAGGGTTGACCTGACCAACAACAAGGTCTGGGTGCAGGAGTATTCTCCAGAAATTGCCCAGCAGTTCATCGGTGGTAGGGGTCTCGCAATCAAGATCCTATGGGATGAAGTCAAAGGTGCCGACCCGCTCGGACCGGAAAACAAACTCATCTTCGCTTCTGGACCGTTCAACGGTCTTCCGACTCCAAGCGGCGGTAAGATGGTTGTGGCAGCGAAAAGCCCGCTCACCGGCGGTTACGGTGACGGTAACCTCGGCACCATGGCGACTGTCCACCTGAGAAAGGCCGGCTACGACGCTATTGTCGTTGAGGGCAAGGCCAAGAAGCCGGTCTACCTCTACATTGAGAACGATAACGTCAGCATACTCAGCGCCGAGGGCCTCTGGGGCCTCGACACCTTCAAGACTGAGGAGGAGCTCAAGAAGATACACGGCAAGAACGTCGGAATCCTCAGTATCGGCCCCGGTGGCGAGAACCTCGTCCGCTACGCCGTTGTCATGTCCCAGGAGGGCAGGGCCGCTGGAAGGCCCGGTATGGGTGCCGTCATGGGAAGCAAGAAGCTCAAGGCCGTCGTCATAAAGGGAACCAAGGAGATACCCGTCGCGGATAAGGCAAAACTCAGAGAACTCTCAAAGGAGGCCTATGAGGCCATCCTGAATTCACCGGCCTATCCGTTCTGGCACAGACAGGGAACCATGGCAGCAGTTGAATGGACCAACGAGAACTCGGCTCTGCCGACCAGGAACTTCAGCGACGGTTCCTTCGAGTTTGCCCGCTCGATAGACGGATACACCCTTGAGGGCATGAAGGTCAAGCAGCGCGGATGTCCCTACTGTAACATGCCCTGTGGAAACGTTGTCCTCGACGCCGAGGCCCAAGAGAGCGAGCTTGACTACGAGAATGTTGCCCTACTCGGCTCAAACCTTGGCCTTGGCAAGCTCAACGAGGTTTCCGTTCTCAACAGGCTTGCCGACATGTACGGTCTCGACACGATCTCCCTCGGAGTCTCGATATCCTTCGTTATGGAAGCCGTCGAAAGGGGACTCCTTGAGGAGGGTCCGACCTTCGGTGACTTCAAGGGCGCTAAGCAGCTCATTGAGGACATAGCATTCAGGCGCGGTGAACTCGGCAACTTCGCCGCCGAGGGTGTCATGAGGATGAGCCAGAAGCTCGGCGATGACAGCTTCGCCATGCACGTCAAGGGCCTTGAGACGAGCGGTTACAACTGCTTCATCTACCCGGCCATGGCGCTTGCCTTCGGTACCAGTTCAATCGGTGCACACCACAAGGAGGCATGGGTCATCGCCTGGGAGATCGGTACCGCACCGATTGAAGGCGAGCAGGCCAAGAAGGTCGAGTACAAGATCACCTACGACCCGGAGAAGGCTGCTAAGGTCATCGAGCTCCAGCGCCTCAGGGGCGGTCTCTTCGAGATGCTTACCGCCTGTAGGCTCCCGTGGGTCGAGGTCGGCCTGAGCCTCGACTACTATCCGAAGCTCCTCGAGGCCATCACCGGCGTCAAGTACACCTGGGACGACCTGTACAGGGCAGCTGACAGGGTCTATGCTCTCATCAGGGCCTACTGGGTCAGGGAGTTCAACGGAAACTGGGACAGGAAGAAGGACTATCCGCCGAAGAGGTGGTTCATCGAGGGCCTCAAGAGCGGCCCGTACAAGGGCATGCATCTCGACGAGAAGCAGTACGACAAGCTTCTCAGCGAGTACTACAGGCTCAGGGGCTGGGACGAGCGCGGAATTCCAAAGAAGGAGACCCTCAAGGAGCTCGGCCTCGACTTCGTCATTCCGGAGCTCGAGAAGGTTACCAAGCTTGAGTGATTTCCTCTTTTTCTTCTCCAACAAATTTTTAGCCTTCGGAGTTCAAGTTGGCACGGTGGTGAGAATGATTAGGATCAAGCTGATGGGAGCTTTCGCCCATCTCGCGAAGACGAGGGAGCTCAACGTGAGGATAGAGGGCAAGAAAACTGTGGACAAGATTCTGAGGGAGGTAATTCCGAGATACGACGAGTTCAAGGAGAAGATCATCTTCATTAACGGCCAGCCCGCGAGGGGCGACGCCGAGGTTACCGACGGCGATGAGATTAAGGTGATGCCGGTTTTGAGCGGGGGTTGAAGGAGGGCCGTTCTTTTCTTTGCTTTGGAGTTAAGTATAAGAACCCGTGAGAGTATCCTCTCGTTGGTGTGAATCATGGAGAGGAAGCTCACTGATTTCATCGGCCATGCCTCCAGGAAGGATAACGGTTTAACCCGTGAGGAGCTTGAGAGGGTTCTTAAGAAGGCCGCGGATTTAATCAGGACGAGGGTCGATTACAAATACATCCTCCTCCTGCTGTTCTTGAAGAGACTGAGCGATGAGTGGGAGAAGGAGTTTGAGGAGTACGTTAGGAAGCTCATGAAGGAAGGGCTGGACAGAAAGACCGCCGAAGAGCTTGCCCTCAAAGACAGGGAAGCGTACACGATTAACTATCCACCTGAATACCTCTGGAGGAAGCTCCGCGAGAAGGACATCGAGAGCCTTCCCCAGAACCTCTCGCAGGCCCTCAAGAAGCTCGCCGAACTGAACCCCAACCTGAGGGGTGTCGTTGACCGCTTTGACTTCATGGAGTTCATGCTCCACAGGGACAACGCTGAAATACTCAGGCAGCTCTTCGAGCTCTTCAGCGGGTTAGACCTTAAGAACGCCTCGCCCGATGTTCTTGGCGATGCCTACGAGTGGATTCTAAGGTATTTTGCCCCACAGAAGGCCAAGGAGGGTGAGGTTTATACCCCAAGAGAAGTCATCAGGCTCTTAGTTGAAATCCTCAAGCCGGAGCCGGGCGAAGAGGTTTACGATCCATCTATGGGTTCTGGCGGCATGCTCATCGGAGCTTATCTCTACGTTAAGGAGCACCGCGGAGCGGATGAGGCTAAAAAGCTCTTCCTCTACGGCCAGGAAGTCAACCCAACAACCTACGCTTTGGCCGAGATGAACATGATACTCCACGGCATCAAGTCGCCAAAGCTGGCGGTCGGCGATACACTGCTACGGCCACAGTTCAAGGACGGTGAAAGGCTCAAGCGCTTCGATGTGGTTATAGCCAACCCGCCCTGGAACCAGGACGGCTACGGCGAGGAGACTCTCAAGAAGGCCGAGTTCAAGGAGGAGCGCTTCAAGTACGGCTATCCACCCAACAACTCTGCTGACTGGGCGTGGATACAGCACATGCTCGCGAGCGCCAAAGATAATGGAAGGGTTGGCATCGTCATAGACAACGGCGCGCTCTTCAGGGGCGGGGCTGAAAAGAAGATAAGGGCGAAGATACTCAAGGACGACCTGCTTGAGACGGTAATTCTGCTTCCCGAAAAGCTGTTCTACAACACCGGCGCACCGGGGGCCATAATGATATTCAACAGGAACAAGCCGGAGGACAGAAAGAATAGAGTCCTCTTCATCAACGCCTCTCAGGAGTACGAGCAGCACCCGGAGGTCAGAAAGCTAAACCGCCTCGGTGCGGAGCACATCGAGAAGATTGTTGGAGCTTACAAAGATTTCAAGGAAATCGAGGGCTTTTCAAGGGTTGTCATCATCGACGAGATAAAGGAGAACGACTACAACCTAAACGTCACCCTCTACGTCTTCCCGATAGAGGAAGAGGAGGAGATCGACGTTAAGGCCGAGTGGGAGGAGCTGAAGAGGATTAACGAGGAGCTGGCCAAGGTTGATGAGAAGATTGAGGGATATTTGAGGGAGTTGAGATATTGATGAGGATAAGTTGATATCTATATTGTATGCTATTTTGACATATTTTCAATTTTTGTTAAATGTGCTTGGCGTTTTAGTATAACTTAATTCAGTAATCCTTTTATTATAGTAACAAATGAGTTTGATTCCGGTGGTCCGATGGTTAGAAGTATATCTCTTAATATTTATGCTGACGAGCAGATGGGTCTTAAGTATGATGATCACGAATTTTTGGCAATTGGCATCCTTTTGATACCAGAAGCTAAGCATGATAAGATAATAAACGACTTATTAAACCTTAGATGTCTGAACGAGAAAAATACTCATGGATGGTACTGGAACTATGAAGACTGCCCAGCTAAAGACATTTGTAAGCCCATGTATCATAAATATAACAATGTGGAGATCCATTATAAAAAGATTAAAAATCATGACAGCAGGTTCAAAATAGCAAAGAGATGGCTTAGATACGTAAAAAGTGAGACAATACCATTCAGCATTCTATATATAAACCTTACAAACTTAAGTGCTGAAAGATTTGGCCAAGAACTATGGCATCAAAATGTGTATAACCGATTTTTCCGGACAAATCTAAAATTTGCCTTGAGAACGTTCTTTTTTAATGGAAGTTATGATAAGATTGTTGTTAACGCAATTTTCCATGATATGTCAGAAGGCCTCAAGAAACACTCTTACTTTGAAATTAAAAATCCAAAAAAAGTGGAAAAAGAACTTAATGGAAATTTATTAGGTGGAAAACACGTGATAATGCCAGATAAGGTTACATTTATAGAGTCTGACCATAAAAAGTCAGATTCTAAAAAAGAGTCTCAACTTGTTCAATTAACGGATCTGCTTCTGGGAGTTGTCACCCAAAACATTTTCTACACTGCACGCAATAATAATGCAAAAAAAGAACTTGCAATGATAATCCGGCCAGTGATAGTGGATTTCTTTGAAAATCCTTACAGGGGATTTTATTATAAAAGGAACATAAGTTTCTTTCCGAAATATCCAATACAAGATGCCGAATTCATGTTCCAAGATTTAGAAGGTAGCATACGAATTGAAACTCGCAAGAATCTCTTTTATCGGGACATTTCACTTAAAATGCCCTCAGTACGTGAAAAAGGCCAATTGAGCTTAGAGTCGTGGTTTGACAAGGCATAATTATTTTAAACTGCTGAGGAATATATCGATTTGTGATGTAAGAATGGCAACAAAGAAAAAGAAGAAAAAGAGAATTTACAATCCAGTGACTGGCAAATATTATGAACTTCGCCAAAGAACAACAAAAAGTGGGAGAGCTGGGCAAATCAAAGGTCTTTGGCATCCTCCAAAAAAGAAAAAGAAGAAAAAGTCAATATGGGACATAATATTTGGATGATTGGTGTTAAAAATGGACAAGATTTTTCTTGACTCTAATGTTATTGCTAATTGGATTTTAATAAAAAAAGCTCAGGAAGGGAATCAAGAATTGAGAAAAGATAAACTTCTTCGGGAAAGATTTAAACGATTTAGCTATTCTTATACTTTGATTGAAGGTTTAAGAGAAATTAGTAATTATGAAACTTTGATTTCCCCTCTTGTTATAGCTGAAGTGTATCATGTTGTATATAATGAGGTGCTATCCCTCAAGCTTTATCGTTTAGGCATTCCACTAACTCTATGGTCTAAATTAAAGAATAAACATAAGCTTACGGAGGAAGAAAAGTTTGAGATATGGGAGGCTGTGACAAAGAATATTAAAGAACTTAGAAAGAGTGTTAAGATTGTTAATGACGAAGTTGATGAGGAAATTTATCCTAAGTTACTCCTCGATTACAATCTAAGACCTCATGATGCTGTTCTGCTGACTACTGCCATAATTAATGGATGTGCTTGGTTTATTACAAATGATAAAGAGATCGTGAATCTTAAACGGAGAAAGCTGTTTAAGGATGTACTCCTTACAACTCCAGAATTGCCCCAGAACTTCTTAACTGTATCAAAAGGTGAGTAGGTGAAAACTAATGCAAGCCAAAATTACACTCAAGAAAACTCCAATCGGCGAGATTCCCGAGGATTGGGAGGTTGTTAAGTTAGGAGATATTTTAGAGGAAGTCAATTTAAGAGCAAAAAGCATGGAGCATTTTGATAATATTCCAATTTTATCCTTAACCAAAAATGAAGGCTTGATCCTTCAAAAGTACCGATTTAACAAGAAGATAGCTACAGGGGATCTCAGTAAGTACAAAATAGTCAAAAGAGGATGGGTGGTCTACAACCCCTATGTGATATGGGAAGGAGCTATCCACGTACTTGGGAAGTTTGATATTGGATTGGTAAGTCCAGTATATTTAGTTTGGAAACCAAAAGAAGCAGTGGATGCAACATTCTTAGATTACTTACTGAGAACCAAGAGAATGCTCTACGAATATTTCAGGTTGTCCGAAGGCGTTGTACAGAGACGAAGAAGCATCAAAAAATACAGATTCAAGGACATTTTAATCCCCCTCCCGCCCCTCCCCGAGCAGAAGAAAATCGCCGAGATTCTAAGGACGGTTGACAAAGCCATCGAGAAGACCGACGAGGCAATTGAAAAGACGGAGCGCTTAAAGAAAGGCTTGATGCAGAGGCTTTTGACCAGGGGAATCAAGCACAAGAGGTTCAAGAAGACCGAGCTGGGCGAGATCCCGGAGGAGTGGCGGGTTGTGGGGTTGGGAGAAATTGCGGATTTAAGGAGTGGGGGCACTCCAAGCAGAAAGAAACCTGAATACTGGGAAAACGGGACAATCCCCTGGGTAAAGTCAGGGGAATTGAATGATGGAACAATTTACGAAACTGAAGAAAAGATAACTGAAATAGCGGTAAAGGAGTCTAGCGTGAAGATGTTTCCAAAGGGAACTTTGCTGATAGCACTGTATGGAGCAACCGTAGGAAAAACTGCCATCTTGGGCATTAATGCAACGACAAACCAAGCGATCTGTGCAATTTTACCAAAGGGAGAGCTGTTTGATCCTAGCTTTTTACAATATTGCATTATTCACTCCAGAAACAGGTTAATATCGCAAAGTAGTGGCGGTGCTCAGCCAAATATCTATTTGTATGTTTTAAAAGAGTTCAAAATCCCTCTCCCGCCCCTCGAAGAACAAAAGCAGATCGCTAAAATCCTCTCCACTATTGACAGGAGGCTCGAACTCCTGAGGAAGCGCAGGGAGAGGCTTGAGAAGGTGAAGAGAGGGTTGATGAGGGATTTACTTACCGGAAGAAGGAGAACCGTGTTCTGAACAATCAAAAAGTATAAATACTTTGCAGCAGTAACTTAGTAAGTCGTGTGCAGAGGCGTGGATGCTCCTGATCTTGGGAATGTCAGCAGATCCAGTAGCTACAGTAACAATAGTAAAACTAATAATGGAGGTGGTCGAGATGGCCATGTTAACATCCTCAGTGCTTCAGAAACTTACGGGCGGAGTGGTGGCTCCCCTCTGGGTTCGGAGGTACTAGGGAGCCACCATCGCGATCAGGAGCATTCCCCCTCGCTTCCCAGAGGGGAGGGGGTTCAAATCCCCCACCTCCGCCCACAACTAGGTAGTATGGTGGAAATCATGGAAAACAGCCCGGGTTGGGGTATTGAAATTCTAAAATACCTTGATAAGATATCAAATGGGCGTGCTCTTCCGTTAATATTGGCTCTTGACATACTAGCTTTGATAGTTAGTGGCGCTCTTGCGCTGGAGAATGTTATTTCTTTTAAATACATGCTTCTCTTTATGCTCATTATTTTAGGAGTTTCCTTATATTTCGTCATGATAGAAAAAACAGTGATAATAGAAGAGAACAAAACTAAGCGCAAAGAGCTTAGTGTCAAAGATAGAGAACTTGATATTAAATACCAACTAATGGAATTTTCAAAAATTAAATTTTCGGACAATATCAAAAGATTCTTTGAAGTCCTAGAGAAGCATGGAATTCAAACTCTAAAAGAAATTGAGGCCGAAATTACTTCCCAAATTACGAGGGCAGTAATAGTCATGGAATCTGGTGAAGGTATATTATCCAGAGAATCTACAGAACAGTACAAAAGGAATGTCAGTCAAGTACTAACAAGCTACTTACAAAAGAGGCATAATTTGGATAAAGGCCCAACATCTTTCTTTAAATTATTTTTTGATCTAAAAATTCGTCCTCAAATTCAAAAAGTTTATAGAGTCGATATTACTGGAGTGTCCTCATTTGTTGTATTTTTAGATAAAAACAAGGACATAATAACCTTTGGAGAGGAAATAATACGGGAATATAAGAATTTTGTGAACGAGCAGGTTAGTACATTCCAGAATAGCAGTGAATACAAGCGATTAGGGACCTATGAAAAACAATATCTTCAACAATGGGCACGTTCATTTAATCCCCCTTATCATCCAAAAATAATAATTTCTGTTCCATATCAGAGCGACCTGATAAATTTCCCCCAAATCTTCCCAGAAGAAGAAAGAGAGCGATTTGAAAGAGAGATAAGGGATGTCATCCATCAGAAACTAGAGGTATCTCCAATTAAGATATCATATCTGTTCGAGGCTTCTGGATTCGAGAACCTTCCAGTGTTGTTAGGAGAAATCGAGAAAAAAGATCGCTGTATCAAACAAAAAATAAGTGGGAATCCTAGTTTATATATTAAAGATCTGTTGGCTAGGAGTGATCCGTATACTGACATAATGACCGCTCTGGAACAATGTGTCCCCTCAGAGATATATGACAAGATTAATCAGTATCCCTCTCATTTAAAGCGGTTACAGGAATTAATACGGGATTTAGCAGAGTTACTAGCTTAATGTTTTAATTTTCGAAAACTGTTTTAATCATAAACATCCAACCTCTCTAATGCCCCCGATGTTAACACGTTAATAGGTGTCTCCCCATGCCCGCTCAAACCCCCGAATACCTCCAGTGCGAGAAGCCTATCATCGAGCGATTAAAGGAAAAAGGCTGGACTTACAGGAGGGGCATCGAGGTTCTCGAAGACGAAAACGAGCCCCTCCTAATCTCAAGGCTGAAGCGTGCGATAGTTAGGATAAACGGAGTTAGCGAGAAGGAAGCGGAGGAGGCAATCAACCTCCTCAAGGCCGCTCCTTTCGGCGTTGAAGGTTCCCGCAGGGTTCTCGACTATCTCAAGAACGGCGTCCCCGTGAAGGATGAGGGAACCGCTCAACCGAAGAGGCTGATGCTCATTGACTATGAAAACCTCGGAAACAACGAGTTCCTCGTTGCCAACCAGGTCGGCTATCCGTTTAAGACCAAGATACCCGACCTAATCCTCTACGTCAACGGCATCCCGCTGGTCATCATCGAGTGCAAAAAGCTCAACGTGAGCTGGAAAAAAGCATACGGGCAGATTAAGGACTACGAGAAGGAGATGCCCGAGCTCTTCAAGTACGTGCAGGTAGGGATCGCCGTTGGAGATAAACCCGTCTATTTCCCCATAGTACCATGGCTCGGGAGCGTCCCGGTCTATGAATGGAAGGGCGAGAGCTTTGATGAGCTGGACAACCTGGTTGAGCTTTTAAAACCTGAGACTCTCCTTGACGTCCTCCGCTACTTCACCTTCTACCGTGAGAGCGGTGGGGCGTTCACGAAGGTTCTGCCGAGGTACATGCAGTACCGGGCGGTTAGAGAGATAGTGAGCATCGCTCTAGCTTACGCGAGGGGCGAGACGGAAAGAAACAGGGGCTTGATCTGGCACTGGCAGGGAAGCGGGAAGACGCTGACCATGATATTCTCCGCCTATAAAATCAAGCGCCTGCTTGGCAACCCCACAATTTTCTTCGTCGTTGACAGGAGGGAGCTGGAGAGACAGCTGAGCGGCGAGCTTAAAGCCGTGGGGCTGAGCTTTGAAGTCATAGATTCAATCGAGAAGCTCAAGGAAGTCCTAACCCACGCCGATGGAAAGAGGGGAATATTCATCACGCTCATCCACAAGTTCCGCGCCGAGGATCTCAATGACGTGCTGGAGGGGCTCAAGAGGGAAAGCCGGAGAAGAAAGACGATAATGAACCGCAAGGACGTCGTGGTTCTCATAGACGAAGGCCACAGAACCCAGTATGGCGAGCTTGCTTCGACTATGCGCTCGATACTCAAGAGCGCGTCCTTCTTCGCCTTTACCGGCACCCCAATAGCAAAGAAAGGGCGCGATACCTACGCCACCTTCGGCTATAAGGACAGGCCCTACCTCGACAGGTACTTCATAACGCAGTCCATAGAGGACGGCTTTACTGTGAAGATAGCCTACCAGGCGAGGCTTGAGGAGGACGTTCACCTAAAGAGGGAGCTCCTTGAGGCATTTCTCTCATCGAAGCTGGAGGAAATCCCAGAGGAGTACCGCGGAAGGGTAGAGGAGAAGCTCAAGAAGAGGCTCAACGCGATAAAAGTATTCCTGAAAAACCCGAAGAGGATCGAAATGATAGCCCAGGACATAGCAAGGCACTATAAGGAGAGCGTGGAGCCGTTTAAAGCAATGGTCGTCGCCGTTGATAGGGAGTCCTGCGTCTTATACAAGCGCGCTCTCGACAAGTATTTGCCAAGGGAGTACACCGAGGTCGTGATGACGTTCAACCGGGACGACAGCGAGGTTATCAAGGCATATCAAAAAGAGCTTGAAGAGCGTTTCCCAGGAAAAGACATGGGGGAAATCCGCGAGAGAATTCGTGAGGATTTCAGGAACAAGGAGACTCCAAAAATCCTGATAGTTACCGATATGCTCCTCACGGGCTTTGACGCCCCAATCCTTCAAACCATGTACCTGGACAAGCCGCTCAAGGAGCACAGGCTCCTTCAGGCAATAGCGAGGACCAACAGGCCCTTCATCAAGAATGGCGAAAACATCAAGCCCTTCGGCCTCGTTATAGATTACGTGGGCATATTCAAGGAGTTGAAGAGAGCGCTGGAGATCTACGATGAGGTTGACATCGAAGGGGCCGCCTACAGCGTCGAAGAGATAAAGGAAGAGCTCAGGAAAAAGATCGCTAAGGCTATGAGATACTTTGATGGCCTTGAGCCGAGAAGAGATAGAGAAACCATAATGGCTGCCGTTGAAAGGCTCTTTAGAACAAATAAGGGAGAGGAGTTCCAGAGGCTCTACAGGGAGATAAGGCACCACTACAAGCTCCTCAGGGAGGACAGAGATGAGTTCCGGGAGGCCTTCAAATGGCTCACGGAGGTCTACTATGCATACAGAGCGAAGGTTGATGGCGTTCCGCCGGAAGTTGAACTCAAAGCCGACGAATTCTTCAGGGAGGCCCTTAGGTTCATACACGAGACGGTGGACATAGAGGAGATAAAGACTGACTTTCCAATAATCGAACTTGACGAGGAGTTCCTCAAGAAAGTAATGAGGGAGAGGGATAAGCGGAAGGCATTTACTAACCTCTTATTCTCAGTCAGACACTACGTAAACACCCACAAGGGACCTTTAACGGAGGACTTAGTTGAGCAGGTAGAGAGGATAATCGAAGCCTGGAGGCACAAGAAGGAAGAAATCGAGAAGCTCTATGAGGAGCTCCTTGGAATAGCACAGGAAATAGAAAAGCGCTCGCAGGAGCAGAGAAAGCTCGGTTTGAACGAGCTCGAATACGCCCTTCTGATGGTGCTCAAGAGGCACGTAAAAGCCAATACTGACGAGCTGATCAGAGGGGTCAGAAAGTTGCTCAAGGAGACCGAGGGGCTTAGGTTCCCCCGTTGGACAGAGAAAACCGAGATTGTCAGCGAAGTCTCGCGGAAGGTTATGCTCTTCATTGTGAGGGAATATAAGGAGGAATGCAACGACATCATCAAGACGCGTAATGAGCTCCTAGAGGTGCTCAAAAGGTGGGGATAGAGTACCGCTTAATTCTGAGGGACGTTAAGTATCCCCGCATCGAGATAAGCCCCCTTGGGGAGGTTAAGGTAATAGTCCCACCGAATGCAGACGCCGAGGATCTGGTGAAGAGAAAGAAGGAGTGGATAGAGAAGAAGCTAAGGGAAATCGAAGAAGCCAAGATGAAGTTTCTCCCGCTTTCCAGTAAGCTCATACTCGACGGTGAGTTCTACGAACTCATCGAGTCAGAGGAGTTTGGGGTTAATCCAAAGTTTCACGTGGTTCTCCTGCCCAACAACGATTTGGGGATGCTAAAAAGATGGCTGAAGAGTCAGCTGAGAGAAGAGCTGGAATTCAAGGTGAGACTATTCTCATCGGTCTTTGGGGTAAAGTACAGAAAAATCTACATCCGCTTTCAGAAGACAAAGTGGGCAAGTTGCTCTGAGAAAGGAAATCTAAGCTTTAACCTGATGCTTATGGCGCTACCAGAGGAACTCAGGGACTACATCATAATCCACGAGGTGGCCCACCTCAAGTTCCAAAAGCACTCTCGCGCATTTTGGGAGCTCGTGAGGGAGTATTATCCAGATTACATGCGTGCCCAGAGGGGACTGAGAGAGTACTGGCTTGCGCTCCAGTACAACGAGGTGTGGAGAAAGCTTAGAGAGGTTTAGACGAACGAGGTTTAAGGAAGCAAAGTTTGTCAAGGAACAACTTTTGGAAAAACCAGAAGGGATGAGTTAGTATGTCCTTTTAAACTGACTTGCGAGTGTGGGTTTTCATTGAAAAACTAGGCCATTTAGCAGGTTTCCCCATTTTTAGGCGCTCGAAGAGCGCCGAAGGCAGTGAAACCTTGAAAAACAGCGATTTGAGCTGAAAACCACTTGGAAAATTACGAGTTTAAAAGGACATACAAACTTTGATCAAACTTTCGCTTGGCGAAAGTTTGTTTGGCGCCGGGGCAGGGATTTGAACCCTGGCGGGCTCGACGCCCACGGACTCTCCAGGCCCGCGCCTTCCCAGGCTAGGCTACCCCGGCGCGTAAAAAGGGGGAGAATCACGAGATGAGCTCGATCTCGATGGTGACGTCCTCAGGGACGCGAATCCTCATGATCTGGCGCATGGCCCTTTCGTCGGCCTCAATGTCGACAAGCCTCTTGTGAACGCGGAGCTCGAACCTGTCGAAGGTGGCGGTGCCCTCTCCGTCCGGGCTCTTCCTGGTGGTGATCCTGATCCTCTTGGTCGGAAGCGGGATCGGACCGCTCATCCTAACGCCGGTCCTCTCGGCTATCTGCTTAATCTGGTCGGTGACCTCGTTGAGGGCCTTAATGTTGGTGCTTGCGAGCTTAATCCTTGCCTTCTGCATTTCCGTCCCTCCTAAGAGCTAAGGAAGTAAAGGAAGGAGAAGGCCTTCACTCGGCCTTCTGGATGGAGATAACCATACCGGCAGCGACGGTCTGGCCCATGTCACGGATGGCGAACCTGCCCATCTGCGGAATCTCCTTGACCGGCTCGATGACCATCGGCTTGGTCGGCCTGAGGACGACGATGGCAGAGTCACCGGTCTTGATGAACTGCGGGTTCTCCTCGACGACGTTACCGGTCCTCGGGTCGAGCTTGGCAAGGAGCTGCTCGAACCTGACGGCGACCTGGAGGGTGTGGGCGTGGAGGACCGGGGTGTAACCGACGGTGATGGCGGTCGGGTGGTTGAGGACGATGATCTGGGCCTTGAAGGTGTCCTTCGGCCTGACAACGGTCGGCGGGTTGTTGGTGTGGCCAGCAACGTCACCGCGCTTTATGTCGTTCTTACCGACACCCCTGACGTTGAATCCGATGTTGTCACCCGGAAGGGCCTCCTGCATTGGCTCGTGGTGCATCTCGATGCTCTTAACCTCACCCTGGATCGGCTTGTGGAAGATGGTGCTGGCCGGCTCGAAGATGACGACGTCACCGACGCGGAGGACACCGGTCTCGACACGGCCGACCGGGACGGTACCGACACCCTTAATGGAGTAGACGTCCTGGATCGGGATGCGGAGCGGCTTGTCGGTCGGCTTCGGCGGCTCTGGGATCTGGTCGAGGGCCTCGATGAGGGTCGGACCCTTGTACCAGGGCATCTTGTCGCTCTTCTTAACGACGTTGTCGCCCTCCCAAGCGCTGATCGGGATGATCGGGAAGTCCTTGTAACCGAGCATCATGAGGAGCTTCTTAACCTGCTCGGCGACCTGCTTGAACTTCTTCTCGTCGTAGTCAACCATGTCCATCTTGTTGATGGCGACGATGATGTGGCCGATACCAAGGGTCCTAGCAAGGAAGGCGTGCTCCTTGGTCTGCGGCATGACACCGTCGGTGGCAGCAACCACGAGAACGGCAGCGTCGGCCTGGCTGGCACCGGTGATCATGTTCTTAACGAAGTCCCTGTGGCCCGGAGCGTCGATGATGGTGATGTACCTGTGCGGGGTCTCGAACTTGGTGTGGGCGACGTCGATGGTAATACCTCTCTCCCTCTCCTCCTTGAGCCTGTCCATGACCCAAGCGAACTTGAAGGACTTACCCTTCTCACCCATCTCCTCGAACTTCTTGATGATGTTCTCCGGTATGTTGGCGGTGTCGAAGAGCAGCCTTCCGATGGTGGTGCTCTTTCCGTGGTCGACGTGGCCGATAAAGACTATGTTAACGTGTGGCTTCTCCTTTGCCATTTCCAAACACCTCCGAATTTTGGTCTAGTCTCGTTTGACTAGGATGGCTTTTTAAATCTTTCGAACTTCGGCTCCCTCGGGCGGGAAACCCGCCTTTTTCTCGGGGGAGCCTCATGAGTTCCGGAGTGAACTTGAGGGATGAGTTTAAAAACTTAACTAATCGCCGTTGGGCAGGGATTTGTCAATTTTCAGGGCAGGCTTTCAAAATCCTTCAAATCCCATACGAGCCAGCCTTCCTCCTTCAGCCTTTCCTTCCCTGCAACTTTCTTCGCGACGATTCCATGGTTCTTCTCCCAATTGTGCGGACCAATAAGTTCTGCCTTCCGCTCCAAGTCCTTCAAGATTCCCCTCACTTCCCTCTCGTTCAACTCTTTCCACTTAACTTCTATGAAGAGCGCTTTTTTCTCCTGCTCGTTCAGGGCAACCAAGTCAATTTCCTCGTTCTTGTGCCACCACCTTCCGATTTTCGTGAACTTAAACGGAAGCTCCCCCCTCCTGTTAAGCCCTACCAGAAACTGTCTTGCCACCTTTTCAAACACCCAGCCAAGGTAGTGAGGATAGTCCTCCTTAATCTCCGAAACCTCAAAGGTCCCTTCCTCGATTCTCGACAGGTTCGGGTAAACAAAGTGGAACCAGAAGGCCAAGAAGTTGTCCGCAACGTAGTAGCGTCCCCTTTTGGAGGAGGGCTTTTCTGTAACTGGAACTTCCCTCACGACCAATCCCGTTTCAATAAGGTTGCGCAGGTAAGGGGTTATGTCAGAGTGTTTCATTCCAGTGAAGTCCTTTATTTCCTTTGGAGTTGTTTTGCCCAGTGCAATAGCTTCAAGTATGCGCTTGTATGTTCTGATCTCAGTGAACTCATACCTGAGGAGAAAATCAACCTCTTCCCTAAAAAAGCTCACCGGATTGAGTAGTTCCTTTTCAAGCCACTCCCAGAAGGGAAGTTCAACTTGAGTGATATAGAAGGGAATGCCATCGGTGAGAGCGTAAATCTCAACGAGCTCTTCCAAGCTCGCCCTGGGAAAGAACTCCCTCAAGGTAAAAAACTCCATCGGTTTTAACTTCATGGAGCCTGTTCTCCTACCGTAGAGTGGGCTTTTGTAACTCAACACCTTCTCAGTCATCATACTCACTGAAGAACCAAGGAGTATCAGTTTAGTCTTTGACCCCGAAAGATCAAGGTCAACCGCCCTCTGAAACAGGGAGAGTACTTTAGGATCTTCCTTGATCAGGTTAGGAAACTCGTCGATTATTATTATTTTCCCCTTCAACGCGTGCAGAAGTCCTTCCCAGTCCTCGCGGGCGTACCTTACCTCGGGAAACACCCTTTCAGCGGTCTCTCGGAAGTGCCTGAGGTTGTCGCCTTCAACCGCCAAGTAATACACGTGAGGAAAGTCTTTAACGGCCTCAAGTACGAGACGGGTCTTTCCAACGCGCCTCCTTCCGTATATTACGATGAGTTCAAACTTCCCACTCATTAACTTCTCCTTTATGGCCCTCAGCTCGACCTCCCTGTTCACGAAGCGGTTCATTGTGATAATCACCATTATCATAATGCACGTTATCATCTTTAAGAATTTCGGTGGATTGAGAACCACGATCCGAACTCTAAACCACTTTTGAAAACTCAGAAAATGACACAACGAAGAAACGAGGGAGAGAAAAGTTCAGAGGGCAGAAAGCCCTCACTGCTGCGGGCAGACGTCCTGCTCCTTCGGCGGGTTCGGGTCGAGGCCCTTCCTCTGCCTGATCTGCCTGATAATGTTGACTGCCAGCTCGTTCGGGACACGCTTGAAGCCTGCATGTTCGGTGCTCCAGAGGGCCTTTCCGCTGGTGGCACCCCTGAGCGCTCCGGCGAATCCGAACATCTCTGCAACCGGAGCCTCTGAGATAATGATCATAACCTCTCCTTCCTGCCTCATGTCAATGAGCTGGCCGCGCCTCTGGTTGATCTCCCTGCTGACCGAACCCATGTACTCATAGGGTATGTTGATGATGACCCTCTGATAGGGCTCGTAGAGCACCGGACCTGCCTTCATCATGGCACAGTGGATGGCAGTCCTGATGGCCGGGTAGATCTGGGCCGGACCGCGGTGGACGTTGTCCTCGTGGATCTTAGCGTCGTGGAGCCTGACCATAACCTTCATGACCGGCTCCTTGGCGAGCGGGCCCTCGTCCATTGCCTGGTGGAATCCGTCAACAAGAAGGTCCATAACCTCATTAAGGTACTGGATACCCTTGGTGTTGTCGAGGAATATGTTGCCGTTGTAGACGTCAACGATACCCTTGGCAATCTCGTAGTCAAGGCCGAGCTCGGCTAGCTTCTTGGCGACGGCCTTCGGGTCCTTCGGCCTGCCCTCTGGTATCTCGCCCTCGCGTATGGCCTCGTATATAGCGTCCGGGAGCGGCTCGACGGTGATGTAGAACCTGTTGTGCTTGTTCGGGGACTTTCCTTCGACTATCGGACTCTGCTTGGTGACGCTCTCACGGTAGACGACGATCGGAGGTGAGACATCAACATCGAGCTTCCACTCGGTCTTGAGCCTGTAGAGCTTGACTTCCAGGTGGAGCTCACCCATACCGCTGAGGAGGTGCTGGCCAGTCTCCTCGTCGATCTTGACGTGGAGGGTCGGGTCCTCCTTGGCGAGCTGCCTGAGAGCCTCGATGAGCTTCGGAAGGTCCTTGACGTTCTTGGCCTCGATGGCAACGGTAACGACCGGCTCGCTGGTGTAGTGGAGGGCCTCAAACGGCTCAATCTGCTCAACTGAGACAGTCTCACCGGCCATGGCGTCGCGCAGTCCTGTGACGGCGACGATGTTACCGGCCTGAACGGCCTCCATGTTAACCCTCTCGGGACCCATGTAGATACCGACCTGCTGGATTCTAGCTTTTCTCTTGCTGTTGATGAGGTAAACCTCCTGACCAGTCTTGACGGTACCGCTCCAGACACGGCCGGTCGCGACCTCACCCGCGTGCTTGTCGAGGATGATCTTGGTGACGACCATGACCATCTTGCCCTTCGGGTCGCAGTTTATCATAGCCTGGCCGACGTCGCTGTTAACGTCGCCCCTCCAGAGGTGCGGGATCCTGTACTTCTGGGCCTCGAGCGGGTTCGGGAGGTGGCGGACGACCATATCGAGAACCACGACGTGGAGCGGGGCCTTCTGCCTGAGGGCCTTAAGGTCGCCGGCGTTGGTGAGCTCGACAATGTCCTTGAAGGTGACACCGGTTCTCTTCATGTAGGGAACACTGAGGGCCCAGTTGTAGTAAGCTGAACCGAAGGCGACGCTTCCATCCTCAACCTTGACGAGCCACTGGTTCTTGAACTCCTCTGGAGCATAGCGCTTGATGAGCCTGTTGACGTCAGTGATGATCTTGGCAAACCTGTTGAGGATCTCGTTCGGACCGAGCTTGAGCTCCTTGATGAGCCTGTCGACCTTGTTGATGAAGAGGACCGGCTTGACGTACTCCCTGAGGGCCTGCCTGAGAACGGTCTCGGTCTGGGGCATGACACCCTCGACGGCGTCGACGACTATGATCGCACCGTCGATGGCACGCATGGCCCTGGTAACGTCACCACCGAAGTCAACGTGACCGGGGGTGTCGATGAGGTTGATGAGGTACTCCTTGCCCTCATAGGTGTGAACCATCGAGACGTTTGCAGCGTTGATGGTGATTCCCCTCGCCTGCTCCTGCTCGTCGAAGTCAAGGACAAGCTGCTTTCCAGCAAGCTCCTCGCTAATCATACCTGCTCCAGCGAGCAGGTTGTCGCTCAGTGTAGTCTTACCGTGGTCAATGTGAGCGGCAATACCCATGTTCCTAATCCTCTCAGGCTGGGTCATGAGGTCCTTAATCTTCGCAATCAGTTCTTCCCTTCTTCCCATTTACACCACCTTCTAACCTGATGAGCTTGTTCACCACTCACTTAAAAGGTGCGGTTATAAATCTTTCCCAACGGAAAAACCAAAGTCTCGCGGGAGCACTCAAACTACTTAAGGTTTTCGAATAGGACAAGACTCGCCCAGAAAGTTCGTCAGGGACCTCTCGACCTCTACCCAAACGTCCTCCCTCGCGTAAACCCCCCAGCGCCAGTGCGTGTCCTTGAGCTCTACCAGGCTCCTGACGAGAGGGGAGACATTGCTTAACCTCTGGCCTCCCTCAACGAATGCGTTTTTCTCCTCGAACTTAGGCTTTGGTGGGTAGTCGAGGATAGCCAAGTGGCCGAACTCATCTTCAAGGGCCCTTTTAAGCTCCTCAACATTCTTGAGCTCTTTGTTTGTGTAAACTACGCGCTTATAGAGCCTCCTGTCATCAATGGCCTTTACCAGCTCTCTAACCTCATCGCGCTCGCTTCTCCTAAGGCGGACGATTAAATCTACCTCGTCCATGGTGGCAATCTCTTTCTCACGTATTTTCTCAAGCTCGACTGCCTTGATGAGCATCGCCGACGCTATCCGGGAAACATGGTGCTGGTAGACGGTCGGATACATCATGCTCCTCGCGAGGAGCAGCGACTGAGCGGCCATTATCCCCTTCTGCCCTATGATGAGCTTTTCGCCGTCGTAGCGGAGGTTTCTTATAAGCCTGTCAAGGTCGACGAGTCCGTATGCAACGCCGGTGTAGTAGGCATCCCTCACGAGGTAGTCCATCCTGTCGGCGTCGATGTCCCCGCTCACTATCGGGTGCTTGAGAAGGCCGAGGAACTCTTTGAGAGAGTAGCGCTCCCCTATGACATCTCGGATTTCGCCCTCTTTCAGAACCCGCCTCGTGTTCTCCTCATGGCTCCCGTAGAGTGCCTCAAGGGTGTGGGAGAATGGATAGTGCCCGAGATCATGGAGCAGTGCGGCGTACGCCACTGCCCCTTCAACTGTATCCCTGTTGTTCTCCGCTATCTTCTTCGCGAGCCAGAACGTTCCCAGGGAGTGCTCAAAGCGCGTGTGCCTCGCCGATGGATATGCAAGGTACGCCAGCCCAAGCTGGGTTATCCTCCTCAGCCTTTGGAACTCAGGCGTGTCAACAATCCTCAGCGCAAACTCGTCCAGGACTATGTCCCCGTGAATGGCGTCGCGGATGACTTTCACAAGGAACACCCCGAAAATTGAGAAAGTCAGCTCCACGTCTCCGCTATGACGTCGTGCTTATGGATACTCTCGTTGCTGATGACCCTCACGTGAATCCTGCCCTTAAAGCGCTTCTTCGCCTTGGCGAATATCTCGCGCGCAACGTCCTCGACAAACTTCGGGTTCCTGTACATGCCCTGAACGACGGCGTTCTCATCTACCGTCTTGAGTAGTGTGTAGGTCGGATGGCTGAAGGAGCTCTCAACGACGTCTATCATGTCCTCAAGTGCTATCTCCTCGTCAAAGGCCGTTCTTACCTCAAGCTCGCCTATCGCCCTCTGTATGTGCGTCTTGCCGTTGTTGTTCGCCATAGCGTGCGGACAGGCGGTGTTTCCGATAACCTTAACCCTCAGAATCTTCTCAAAGCTTCCGTCCTCGTTCTTGATGACTCCGACCTCAACGTCATAGGGCTCGTAGGTGGTCTTTTTGCTCGCCGGCGTCTCGCGAGGGATTATGAGGTGAGCTCTTATCCAGACTTCGGCCCTCTTATGTGGATGTTTGCCTTCGAGCCTATAAATGACTGCCTTCCCAAGCTCTTCGAGCGAGCTGTGAGCTTCCATTACCTCTTCCTCAACGGCCTCGCTCATTGCCTCCGTTATGCTCTCCACGAGCCTGCTCATGTGTATGCCCTTCTTCTCCTCTGGAACGTCGATAGTTATCTCAAAGAGCGGGAGGAAAGTGTACGCCCTTCCTTTCCAGTTTATCTTTGCCACCGTTCGGAGATTTGTTATTCCGACACGGTGAAGGCGCTCTCTAATCTCGGGAATCTCTTCCTGGGTCTCGAATATCGGCATGAGCATCACCCTGAACTTTTTAGGGCTATCTAATCGGGGCCCCTTTTAAACCTACCTCAGCAGGCTCATCAGCCTCTCGTAGCTTTTCCTCGCGAGCTTTACATCGTTGTCGTTCAGCCTTCCAGCGTATTTGGCCTTTTCAAAAATCCGTGTGAGGACATCGAGGTCCTCCAGATCCGGGAAAATCTCCCTCAACATTTTCTCATGCTCCCTATGAGTCCAGCTCTTCCTGTAGGGGTAGCCCTTCATGATGAGACCGGCAACGACGTTTTTGTACATCTTTATGACCCTTTCGGCCGGCGTCCCTTCGAGGGCTTCGTAGCGCATCTCAGGGTTAAACTTCATCTCGAACGCAACCTTGCTTCTTTTCCGCCGTTTCACTGTGATAACCAGAATCAGAAAGACGATGAATGGAAGGAAGTAAAAAACCGCCGGAAGCTCCTTCAGGACGACCCGGAAATCGCCGGAGGTGAGGTAGTACCAGACGCCCTCAATGCTTTTAACCGCACCGCCACCCTCGAAGAGCTTTTCCGGTTTCTTCTCGAAGAACAGTTTGAGGGCAACGAAGATGGCGAGGAGTGTTATAGCCCCGGCCAAGACGTTGCCTCTCTTGGTCTCCCTGTCGCCCCTTTCAAGGCCTTCCTCAAGCACGAGCCTGATGACGTAGCCGGCCATCCCCAGGAGGATAAGGTTCACAAAGAAAAAGAGCCATTCGATGTTGAACACCGTGACGCCACCGTAAACGGCCGTGCTTCCGAGAAGGGCTAAGGTGATAAGGAGAGTGGAGAAAAGGACCCCGTAGAGGGCCTTCATTCTTTCCATTGCCGAGCACCTATCTGCTCGATCATGTAGTAAACCGTCCTTAGCGGAATTCCCATGCGGGAGCTTATCTCCTTGGGGGTTATACCCTTCCGTATAAGGTTGTAAACCTCACGGATAGTCCGCTCATCGTACTTCCGCGGCCTTCCACGGGGATAGCCCTCGGGAACGAGCTCTATGCCCATCTGCGCGAGGGCGTTTATCGCTTTTTTCGAGACCTTAGGATAGAGGCTCGGCGGACAGGAGATTTTCCTAACGTTCGGCGCGCGCTCAAGGATCCTCACGAGTATCTCCTTTGTCGGGCGGAGGTTGATGTAGACCTCGGTAACCTCGTCGTTTAAGACTTCATTTAGTTTCCTTATGAGCTCGGCGTTGTTTCTGGCCTTTATCTCCACCCTCATGTCCTCACCCCTGGAGGAGCTCTAGGAACTGCTTCGCCCTGTCGCTCTTGGGCATGAACTTATCGAACTTTTTGGTGTCGGCGAAGAGCGTCTTGTGGAGGCCTGAAATCACGAACTTCTTTATGGCCTCGACGAGTTCGTCCCCGGGAATGCCGAGGAGCTGGGCCACCTTCTCCTCGCTGTAGTCGCTCATGCCGTAGAGCAGAACTCCACCGAGTAAATAGTTGGGGATGTTGGTTATGTCCTTCCTCCTGCCAACAAGGGCCTTCTCCATCTCACACTTCCGTATGAGCATCATGCTTCCGTGGCCTGTCTTGAAGCCGGGCTCGTTCCTGAAGGGAAGATCGAAGATCGAGTAGTGGCAGTCGATGCAGAGCTTTATATCCGGGTAGAGGCCCAGGCCTTCCCTATCGTTCTCGGAGGTGAGGAAGTAGTAGCGGAAGAGGTCGAGGCCCAGAAGCTCGGCTCCTTTTTCGGGGTCGAGGACGGAATACGCTAAGGCAAGGTTGTCAACAGTGTAGTGGTTGTTTATGAGAACGCCCTTCGTCTTGACGAAGCTGAGAACTCTCCAGCGGAACCTTCTTCCGTAGCGCTGCCTCAGCTCAGCCTCTATGTCAGCATCAGTGGGCAAATCGATGCGCGCCTTCTTGAGTCTGTTGTTCTCCCAGTACTCGACCTCGATGCGAAGTCCCCTCGTTCTCACTGTCCCCTTCTCACGGAGCTTGCCCTTTATGAACTTGAAGGTCTCCCTGACCTCGATGCTCTCCCTTGCCAGAAGGCGAAGTACGTCACCGGAATACGCCAAATAAGGAAGCACCTCAACGCGTCCGAGCTGAACAGGCTTTTGGATGGCCTTAACCTTTGGAAGATCCTCCCTCTTGAGCTCCCTGATTGAGAGCTCTCTCTTTCCACGGGTAAAAGTGTAGTTGGCCGCTATCAAAGCTAGGGCCATCTTGTGGGCGGTAATGGCCGAGCGGAGCCTTTCAAGGGCCAAAACACGGTTGCGCTTCTTCTTGTATATCCACTGGATGTGAGGATCCTTGTTCCTCTTGTCGAAGCCTCCCACCGAGGGGGTAACCTCACCGACGCGCCTTGATAAATCCTCCTCAAGCTCCTGGAGGAGAGACAGGTTCTCCTTCAAACGGTAAGAAATGGACGGGACGTCGAAAGTCTCGAATAACCCGTCCATGTCTATTCCGATGTCGTCAAGTATCTTGTTCACCTGCGCGACGAGCTCTTCCGTCGTCGTCATGGCAGGAGCTCACCGTTGTTTATCTTTTCAGGCAAGTACTTCTTCGCCACGAACTCAAGGCTCTTGTTGGCCAGAGCCTGCTGCTCAATCCTGACGCCCATCTTGAGGGCCAGCTGGAGCTGCCTCTGCCACTCCTTGTTCTGGAACCACGGGTAGTTCATCTCCTCGATGATCCTCTTGTAGTCGCCCGTTGGACCGCCCTTCTTGTTTGGTGGTATGCCCTTGAGCTTTTCGGTAACGTTCTTGAGGCCATAGCGCTCTATGTCGTCCATGGTCATGCCCACGAACTTAGCTTCTGGGGTTGCCAGCTTCTCGCTGAGGTATGCGAGGTTAATGGAGCCCTGCTTTATGGTGGAGTAGATGTACCAACCGTAGGGGTCTCCATCGGTGAAGACTATGATGGGCAGTCCTTCCTCGTAGTGGAGCCTGTGGATGAGCCTCCTGACTCCACGAGAGGCCTGTCCCTGCGTTGCTATGATTAGGGCGTTCTCCTTCTTCGGGAACTTTTCCTCGATGAGACGGTCGGCCATAGCTGCCGTCTCGACGACCAAAGCGTAATCTACGTTGACCTCGACGAACTGGAGGTGCTCAACCGTTCCTGGGACCGCCCAGCCACCCATACCGAGCTTGCTGGTGTTGAACTCGTCCTCGCCGTCGCGTATGACGATGTCACCGTATATGTAGCCGCGCCTGTCGGCTGTGAGATGCATCTCCTCACGGAGAACGCCGAGCATTCTCTCAAGATCTTCAATAATTGGGTCGCTCTCGCGCTGATCCTCGAAGGTGTTCTCCTTCGTTCCCGGAATGGTGTGCTTGTTGGCGTAGTAGGCTTCACGAAGGCTCGCGTGCTTCCCTTCGCTGACGAGCCTTTTGACGTAGGCCATTATGAGCAGCGTCTGCATGAACTTTCTCGCGTGGGCGACGTTGAGGAAGTACCTTCTGGAGAGCTTGTCGCCCATCTTGATGACTCTTCTCTTCTCATCGAAGTAGACGTTGCTCAGCCCGCGCATGGGTATGTCGAAGTAGGGATTCTTACCGCTCTTTATGTCCTCCAGCACACGCCTTCCGTACTCCTCCAGCTTGCTGAGCACCTTAGTGGGGTCATAGGAGAAACGCTCCCTTGGCTGGCTCCTCTTGACGGCCTTGGATTTAGGCATTCTCAGCCACCTCCTCTGCCTCAACCTCGCTCTGGGCGAACCTTTCCTCGATGAACCTCAGGAAGTAGTTCTTAATCTCCTCCTCGGGCTCGCCCGTTAATATACTCAGGGCCTTGGCTATCTCGGGCACGTACTTCTCGAAGGTCTTCTTCCTCTTCACCTGGTAGAGCCTTCTGTGCTTGCCGCTTAGGTATGTCTGGAGCCTCCTCGCGGCGTCCATTATTGCCAGCCTGATCTCGTTGTGTATCTCATCCACATTGGCTATGCTCTGCTTTCCGGTTCCGGTATAGGGAACGTGGACGCTGATGACGTTTATCATGAGCACTACCGGGGCACGCTCGAGGTCGTCAACCTTGTACCGCTTCCAGTCGATTGAGCGAGCCGCCAGAGTGGTTACACACGAGCCCGCATCGAAGAGGAGCGGGACGCGGTTGGCGTAGCGGAGAAGGTCAAAGCCGCTGCTTATCTCCCCGCCGTAGGCCAGACCGACCTCAACCTGGAAAGGAATTCCACCGCTGTAGACCTTCGGCGGCCTTGTGACGGCCGTGACGAACTCAGGTTTGAGGATTCCCTTGAGACCCTTCTCGATGTTCTCCTCGCCTATCGGCCTGAGGCCGTGGGTTGGTGGAGCGAGGAACTTCATATACTTGAATGCCTCGACTATCTCCTCAGCCTCGTGCCAGCTGAGCTTCTCTGGCGGCTTCTCCATGAGCTTTGCCACCTGCTTGACGACCTTGGTGTAGCCCTTGAAGGAGCGCAGAACCTTATCGACCTCACCATTCATCAGCCTCTCGTAGAGCTGGTCCTGAACTGCTTTGTCCTTCTCTGTCTTAATGAGCCTGAGGGCGGCGATGTACTTTATCAACTCATCGACCTTCTTGTCACTTATCCTCGAGAACTCGCCTATTAGAAAGCGCCTGACGGTGTTTCTCCTCGTCTTCTTGGCCATTCTGTAAACGTCATCCGTGAGAACTCCCCTCGGGTGGGGCTTCATCTCGACGGGCGGCTTTGGAACTTCCTCACTCGAACGCGGGAAGACTATGAGCTTTCCGTCCGGCTCGATAAGCTCTATGTGGGCGTGCGGATTGGCTATGGCCGTGAGCTTGAGGTACCAGTAGACACCCTGCTTGGAACGGACGTAGCGGACGTTTTTAACCTCAAGCTCTATCCTCGTGCCCCGCCAGCCCTTTGGATTCGGGTGCCTTTCCTTCTTGACTATCTTACCCTCGTTCTTGTCGACGTCGATCTTGACCCAGGCCTCGATTATGTCGCCTCCGGTTGAGGTGATTACGCGCGTGGCCTTTCCGCTCGTTATCTGGGCGAACATTACCGCACCGGATATACCTATACCCTGCTGACCGCGGCTCTGTATGTTCCTGTGAGCCTTGGTTCCAGCGAGCATCTTTCCAAAGACGTGGGTTATGAACTTCTCAGGGATTCCGGGACCGTTGTCCTCGACTATAACCTTGTAGTGCTCCCTCCCTAGCTCTTCAATCTCAACGCGGACGTACGGCAGAATACCGGCCTCCTCACAGGCGTCGAGGGAATTGGTGACTGCCTCGTGGACGACGGTCGTGAGGGAGCGTATCTTGCCCGTATAACCGAGCATTGCAGCGTTTCTTCTGAAGAACTCGCTGACGCTCTGAATCTTGAACTCCTTAAACAGCTGACTTGCCTCGGCCATTTTCACTCCTCCTCAAAGCCTTCAAAGTTTTCAGAGCCGCCAAGGGCCTCGTAGTAGGTGACGCTTTCAAGTTCCAAATCTTTCTTGCGCCTCTCAAGATACTTGTAAACCACTCCGTGGGGCGAACCCTTGGCGAGCTTCTCTATGGCTGTTTTGGCAACCTCAACCTGAATCGGGTTGCCGATTATAGCTACCGTCTTTCCGTAAACGCTAACGTCGGCACCGCTCATTTCCTCTATTATCTCCCTTGTTCTGCCCTTCCGACCGATTATCCTTCCCCTAACGCGCGGAAGAGCGTTCTTGTCGTTGCCTATGATGATGTCGGTGAGGTTGATTACCTCAAGAACCTCACCCTCGTTGAAGAGTCTGAAGGCCCTCTCTGGCGAGAAGCCCCTACCGATGGCGGTAACAACATCGCGGGCCTTCCAGACTGCTAAGGGATCGTCTGTCTCCTTTGTGGCGGTGATGAAAACTTCCCCAGTCTCACTGTCTACCTCGATTCTCGTCTTCGTGCGTCTCTCTATCTCCTTCTTAGTCCGCCCTTTCTTTCCTATCAGGACCGCCACCCTGTCCTTCGGAATCCTCACGAACTCCTCCTGCTCGCCTAGGGCGGCGTAGGTTATCTCCTCTTCCTCATTGTTCTTGAGGGGTCTTCCGTCCTTATCAACGCGCTCGTACTTCTTGAGCAGTCTCTCAAACTCGTCCATACCTCTCACCCGCTCTCAACGAGCTCCTTAAACTTCTCGTGGAAATCATCAACACCAACGCCCTTTTTACCAAAGTAATTGATGATGTTCCTCAAATCTCTCTTCAGGAGCTCAACGCTCATCCTATTCCTCTTCACGGTAGCCTGAGACCAGTCTATAACCACAGGGCCATCATGGAGCAGGATATTGTACTCGCTCAGGTCCCCATGCACCATGTCACCCCTCTTCCAGAGGCGCTCGATTACACCCATCGTGAAGTCGTAGAGCTCCTCGAAGTCCTCTTTAGCCAGCTCCCTCTCGACGTCCTTCAAGCGGGGAGCAGGAAGCTCCTCGCCTATGAACTCCATGACGAGGACGTTGTTGCGGAAGATTATTGGCTCGGGAACGCGAACCGCGTATTTAATCGCCCTCTGGAGGTTTTTATATTCCCTCCTCGTCCAGACGAAGACGAGCTTTCTCATATCCTTGGGCAGATATCCAATCCTCGGGTCGGCAGCTAGGTACTCCCATATTCTGCGGAACTCGGTGGTGTAGGTCCGGTATATCTTCACCGCCACCCTGTTGCCCTCGCTGTCTATTCCAGCGAAGACATTGGCCTCCTTGCCCGTGCTTATCACGCCGTAGAGGCTCTCTATCTTGCCCCTGCGGTGGAGATAGGCGAGGGTTTCCTTGGTCGTCCTGTCAAAGACCTCGTTGGCTATCTTGTAGAGCTCGCTGTCCTTCTCGCGCCTCTCCGTGAGACCGAGCATCTCCTCGACTTCCCGCTCGATGAACTCCTCACGCATCGCTATCACTCAAAGGGTTTTGAGAGCTCAGAAGAGCAGCTCGCCGCCCGTGAGGAAATCCTGGCTTATCTTGCCCTTCCTCAGGAGCCAGTCAACCTGCGTCTTAGTGTAGCGGTAGACTATGTCCCCTCTCTCGTCCGTCTGAACCGGCCAGGGCTGGACTATGACGACGTCGCCAACGCGCATCCACATTCTCCTCTTGAGCTTGCCGGGTATCCTGCATCTCCTGACCTTTCCGTCGGAGCAGCGAACGTCCATCCATCCAGCTCCGAGAGCCTGCTCGATAACTCCGAATAGCTGTCCCTCCTTTGGAAGGGGAACACGAATGACCTCATCCCCCTGAACCTGCCTGTTCTTCTTCTTTTTACCACCCTTATGGTAGGTCATGAGCATCACCTCCTTCCCCTAGGCTTGAGCCCTTATAAGCTTAAGCCTTGCAAAAATTTTCCAATGACCCTTAGGCGACAGACTTTTAAAATTTTTGCACGAAGATTACCCAGAACTGCCCACTGATGATACATTAAAGTTTAAAAGCGCACCCCGCTAATGTACACTTTGGAGATAATCATGAAGGCAGTAAAGGCCGAGAATCTAACAATACTCTACGAAGGACAGCGAGCAGTGGAAGACGTGACCTTCGAGCTGGATGAAGGAGAGACAATGCTTCTACTCGGCCCCAACGGGGCAGGAAAGACCACACTTCTGAGAACCATAGCGGCGTCCCACAGGGAGTACACGGGAAAGCTTGAAGTATTCGGCAGAAAACCTGAAGAGGCCAGGGACCTTATCTCCTATGTACCACAGAGCCACGTCCTCAACGAGCGCGTCCCGCTTACTGCCATTGAGGTAGTTGCAATGGGCGGCATCTATAGGAAAGGCTTTGTCCATTTCAAGATCCCAAAGGAAATTCTCCAGAAAGCAGAGGAAGCTCTCGGTTTCGTTGGACTGGCTCACATTAAAGACAGGCTCTTTAGAGAGCTGAGCGGTGGCCAGAAGCAGAGGGTTCTTCTCGCGAGAGCACTCATAAGCGATCCAGGGCTTCTTCTTCTCGATGAACCGCTCTCAGCCCTCGATCCGAGCGCAAGGGTCGAGGTAGCAAACGTTCTGGACAAGATAAAGCGCGAAAGCGGAATAACAATGATAATCACCACTCATGATGTCAATCCGCTGATAGATATGGGAGATAAGGTTCTTCTCCTCAACAGGCGCCTCATAGCCTTTGGAACGCCCAGCGAAGTTCTCCGCAACGAAATAATCAAGACTGTTTATGGCCCGCTGGCTAGAGTGATCCCCATTGAAGGTAAACTCTTCTGCATCACGGGCGACACCCACCTCCACAGACATGGGGGTGGCGGTAGATGATCCCCGAGTACCTCATCAGGGCGATTCTGGCGAGCGTAATGGTGAGCGTTCTCCTCGGAATGCTCAGCCCACTCATCAACACAAAGGGGCTTGCCTTTCTCACTCACGCCATATTCCACGCGCTCCTCTTTGGAGCGGTTCTCGGCATGATTCTCGGCCTGTTTTTCGAGAACATGGAGCTCATTATGCTCGTTGCGCTTATCGTTACCGTTGCAATCGTCATCATAATCGCCCAGCTCGAAAAGCTTGGTTTTTCCCCCGATTCTGCTGTTGGTATAGTGGCAAGCTTCGTGGCTGGTCTGACGGTTCTCGGCTTTGGTGTACTCTACAAGGTGATGGCGACGAGGCCCTACTTCCCTCTCAGCGAGAGTATCGTCTCCTACCTTACCGGCGAGATTTTCCTCATAACCTTGAATGACCTCACCATCCTCGTCCTCGGTGGGACAGTTCTCTTCTTCGTTATGCTCTCCCTCTACCGCGACTTCCTCTATCTAAGTTTCGACCCCGAGGGACTGGAGAGCTACGGCGGCAAAGCTAGGGCTTACCTCATGATTCTATACGTCCTCGTCGGGGCCATTGGAGCGCTCATCGTCCAGACGGTGGGCCTGATAACCCTCCAGGTGGTCGCGGTCTTGCCCGGAGCGATAGCCCTGATGGTGAGCGACAACATCAGGAAGATACTCGCGGTTAGCCTGTTCCTTACCCTCGGAATACAGCTGTCCTCAGTCATCCTCGCTTACTTCACGGACATACCGCCGAGCGGAATAGCAACGATAATGCTGGGAGTAATATACGGCTCCCTTCTCTTCAGGAGGTGAAAGCTTGAAGCTCGCTGGAATAGATGAGGCTGGCAGGGGGCCCGTTCTCGGCCCGATGGTCATCGCAGCAGTTGTAGTGGATGAAAGGAACGTCCCTAAACTCGAGGAACTCGGTGTTAAGGACTCGAAGAAGCTCACCCCAAAGAGGAGAGAAAGGCTGTTCGATGAGATAGTGCAGCTTTTAGATGATTATGTAATTTTGGAATTATGGCCTGAGGAGATTGACTCCCGCGAGGGCACGCTCAACGAGTTCGAAGTCGAGAACTTTGTTAAAGCGCTCAACTCCCTCAAGGTCAAGCCTGACGTCGTTTACATAGATGCCGCCGACGTTAAGGAAGCCCGTTTCGGCGAGGAGATAAAGGCAAAGCTGGACTTCGAAGCAGAGATAATAGCCGAGCACAAGGCCGACGACAAGTTCGTGCCGGTTTCTGCGGCCTCAATCCTCGCCAAAGTTGCCCGCGACAGGACGATTGAAAAGCTGAAAGAGCAGTACGGCGAGATAGGCTCCGGCTATCCGAGCGACCCTAGGACGAGGGCTTTTCTGGAGGAATACTACCGCGAGCACGGCGAGTTTCCGCCGATAGTAAGGCGCACCTGGAAGACGCTGAGGAAGATAGAGGATAAGTTAAGAGCCGAACTAGAAATGACGAAAAAGCGCGGCCAGCTTAGCCTGGAGCATTTTCTTGGGAAGTGAGGACTCACTTCCCCAGCCTCAGCCTTACTCTGTCCTTCACATCCAGCAACCACTCCAGATAGGTCCACAGCGACTCCCTGAAGGCTTCCCACTTGAGGAGCTCGTTCAGTGCCACGCCCATGACCACGGCCGCGGGCGGAACGAGAACGGTTGCGTAGAAGCTGAACTGCGTCGTCCCCCCAAGGAGGTACTGAAGGGCGAAGAGGCCTACCGTGCTCCAGAAGACGCCAAAGGGGGCAAGGATTCCGGGCTTCCTCTTGTACAACCACGGCATGGCGAATATGAAGAGCACCATTCCAAGGAGAAGGAAGGGATCCGTCTGGGCAAAGATATTGGGATCGTAGTGGAGTGCGAAGGCCTTTTTGTTTATGAACCACTGCCAGAACGGGGAAGCCGCTGGGTGGCCGCCCTTGGAACTGAGGTGCCAGCGGAAGCTGCCGAGGAACTCCCTGAACCACTTCTCAGGCCCAACAGCCACCATAGCAGGAACGTTTGGCAGAAGGAAGCCGATAGCTGGAAAGATTGCTATCGTGAGGAGAAAGCCTAGGAGACTGTTTTCCCGTTTGAATGCCCTTACCAAAAGCACCGGCCAGCCGAAGGCACCGCTGAGTTTTGTGGCCGCGGCTAAACCAATGGCAAAACCCGAGGCACGTCTCCTCTCAAAGACGAGCAGGGCCATGAAGAGCGCCACAAAGAAGGCGACGTGGATGTCGAGCATCGCAGCCACTGCAGTCGCCTGAAGCGTCGGGTCTGCAGCGGAAAAGAGAAGCGCTATGAGCGAAGCGAGATAGCTCCTGCTTATCCTGTAGGTGGCGAGCACGACGAGAACCTGGATGATGGCAAAGGCGATAAGGCCCGGGAGACGCCAGTTGATGGGTTTGTCCTCGAGAATCATGCCGAGCATTATGAGATCCTTCCCAAGGAACGGGTGTTCCAGGTTGAGGTAGTTCTGGATGTTATCCTTGTCCGGATACCAGTAGCCTGGGACGACGTAATACGCGTCCGAAGGAATCTCGCTCGAGAGTTCGTCGAGGAACGGCTCAAGGTTCTCAACCGGAATCTCGAAGTAAACGGCCGGGAACTTGAGATACTCTTTTTCATAGGTCGCGTTGTAGCGGAGGGCAATTTTCTCAACGGGATACTGGTACTTTATCCACATGCTTGTGTTGGTGAATATTATGTTAACTCCGGCAGAATTAGTCGTCTCGTTGATGTAGTGCAGCTCCACACCGAGCCTGTGGAGGATGTTCCTTGAGGCGGAAACGTACCAGACTTCATCCCCCACATAGCCCCTAAGCTTCGGCTGGGAAGCTATGCCATATAGATACCCAAAAGAACCGATTATTATGAGTTCAAAGATTATAATGAACGCAACCCTTTTCCAGTTCATTATTGCCACCACTCCAAGTAGTTCGGCAACGTTTTTAAGCCTCTCCCCGAGGTTGGAAACATGAGCGAGATAACCGAGGAGCAGATAGGCCTCGCCGTCGAGATGATCAGAAAGGGCCTGGACGAGAGGAAGATCCGCGCCAAGCTCGGCGAGAACTGGGAGGAAATAGTCGAGATAGCCCGTGCGAGGATCAGGGCTAAAGACAAGTTCTCGCGTGACGACCTCTGGATGGATCTGGAAGGCCTCCGCTACGCCACCCATGAGGTCGTTGCAAAATACCGCGCCGAGAGGCTGGCAGAGTTTGGAGTTAAGAGCATAGCCGACGTTTCGTGCGGAATAGGCATACAGCTCATCTTCTACGCGATGAAGGTCGAGAAGGCCTACGGGGTTGATATAGACCCCAAGAAGATAGAGTTCGCGAGGAAAAACGCCGAGAAGTACGGCGTTAGAAACATCGAGTTCATAAACGCTGATTCCCTCGCACCCGAAACGATAGAACGCATCGATGCCGAGGTGATCTTCTCTGACCCTGCCCGTCCTCCGGAGATGCCGGAGAGAAGGCTTGAGGATTTACTCCCAAGCCCCCTGGCGATTTATGGATCGTACAAGCACAAAACCGATTCCTTCATCTTCGACCTTCCGCCGCAGATAAGGCACGAAAAGGTCCCCTGGAAGGGTGAGTTCGAGTACATCGATCTGTTCGGTCACCTGAACAGGCTGACCTTCTACACGGAGCCCTTGGCAAAAGCAGAGCGAAGCGCGGTGATTCTGCCAAAAGGGGTTCGTCTTGAGAGCAATCCCAATCTCGAGGACATCGTAACCTGGACTGAGGAGCCTAAGCAGTACCTCTATGAGATTCCGCAGGCGGTAGACTACGCCGATTTGCTGAACGAACTCTTCCACACTGTCAATGGCGAGCTGAAGATGCTCCTCCGCGAGAAGAGGCGCGTTCTGGCGACGAGCGACGAGAGAGTCGAGAGCGACTACTTCAAGCGCTCCTACACCGTCGTTGGAGTCACAAAATTCCACCCGCTCAGAATCAACGATTTCCTCAAGAGAGAAGGCTTTGGAAGAGCCACGCTGAGGATAAGCATCCCTGAGAACGAGTACTGGCGGTTCAGGAAGCGCATCGAGGCAAACCTGAAGGGTGACAGAAGGGCCTTTATCTTCCAGTTCAAGGACAGGGCGATAATAGCCGAGGCCCTATAACTCCTCTATCTTCGCGTTCCTTATCTTCTTCGAACCTATCCTGAGCTTTTTGAAGTAAACCACATGTTCCTCAGGCAGAAAAGATTCCAGGCTTGTGGATTTGAGGCGCTTTTTCTTTTTGCGAGGAGTATCGCTCCCGGAAACCTTCGGCGCGGCGTTGGCTATGAACTCGTCAAGCTTCCTGTCCATTGGCCCACCCAGATGGAATAGACCGTCGGGTATAAAGGCTTTTCCTCCCATCGACGGTTGCACCAAAGGATATATCAACGATCGCCCCGGGATTAATGTGGCCGTTGAGAAACGCTTTTAACTTCCGGGATTTATTTAGGGAAAGAGTAACAGAGGCGGGTGGAAAGTAATGTGCGGCATAATCGGGTACATAGGCGAAAGACCTGCCTGTCAGGTTATTGTTAAGGGCCTCAAGCGCCTTGAGTACAGAGGTTACGATTCTGTTGGAATAGTCACCGAGGAAAACGGTGAGCTTCACATTAAGAAAGGTGCCGGAAGGATAGACGAGCTCGCTGAAAAGCTCGGCCTTCTTGAGATGCCCGGAAAAAGGGGCATAGGCCACACCCGTTGGGCCACCCACGGCGTTCCGAACGATATTAACGCTCATCCCCAGACCGACTGCTCAGGCAAAATCGCCCTCGTCCACAACGGCATAATCGAGAACTACGGCGAGATAAAAGAGGAGCTCCTAGCAAAGGGGCACCGCTTTGAGAGCGACACCGACACCGAGGTCATCGCCCACCTCATCGAAGAGGAGCTCAAGTCGAGCGAGAGCTTTGAAGAAGCCATGAGAAAAGCCCTGCTCAAACTCAAGGGCTCTTTCGCGCTGGGGATAATCTACACGGAAGAGCCGGACAGGCTCTACTTCGTGAGGAACGAGAGCCCGCTCGTTTTGGGCATAGGTGAGGGAGAAAACTTCGCAGCAAGCGACGTGCCTGCGTTTTTGGAGTACACCAACAGGGCCGTTTTCCTTGACGATGGGGAATACGCAGTGATAACGAAGGACTCCCACGTCGTTAAAAAGCTCTCGACCGGTGAAGTCGTTGACAAGCCAGTCTACGAGGTAGAGTGGACGCTCGAGATGGCCGAGAAGGCCGGTTATCCACACTTCATGCTCAAGGAGATATACGAACAGCCGAGGGCGATAAGGGATGCAATCCACGGCAACGCCGAAGTTATAGAGGATGTCGCCAAGGAGATAGCGAAGTACGATAAAATCTTCTTCGTTGCAATGGGAACCTCTTACCATGCCGCTCTGGTCGGGAAATACCTCCTCCAGCGCCTGGCGAAGAAGGTTCCAATCGTTGAAGAGGCCAGCGAATTCCGCTATGAAATGGAAGACCTGATAGACGAGAACACCCTGGTCATAGCCATCACCCAGAGCGGCGAGACTGCAGACACTTTAGCGGCAATGAAGCTGGCGAAAGCCAAGGGTGCAAAAGTCCTCGCCATAGTCAACGTCGTCGGTAGCATGGCAACCAGAATAGCGGATTTAACCCTTTACACCCACGCGGGGCCGGAGATAGGCGTAGCCGCGACGAAAACCTACACCACCCAGCTTACCGTTCTTACCATGCTCGCCACAGCCCTCGCAAGGGTTCTTGGAACCGCCAGCGAGGAATACCTGAACGAGCTTGAGAGCAAGCTGAAAGAAGTTCCAGAACTGGTTGAGAAAGTTCTCAAGCACGACGGCGCACTCAGGGAACTAGCCGAGGGACTTAAGGAAAAGAGGGACTTCTTCTACATCGGAAGGAGCATAGGCGTTCCCACCGCCCTGGAAGGAGCTCTCAAGCTCAAGGAGATAAGCTACATCCATGCCGAGGGACTGAGCGCGGGTGAGCTGAAGCACGGCCCGCTGGCACTGCTTGAGGACGGGGTCCCGGTGGTTGCAATTGCTCCCAGCGGAAAGACCTTTGACAAGATGGTGTCAAACATAGAGGAATCGAAGGCGAGGGGCGCATACATAATAGCCCTAGGCGATAATGAGAGTCTTAAGAGAGTCTCGGACGTTCTCATAGAGATACCTCCAATGGACGAGCTGCTTACCCCCATAGTTTACGTCGTCCCGCTCCAGATCCTCGCATATCATCTCGCCGTCCTCAGGGGCAACGACCCCGACAAGCCGAGGAATTTGGCCAAGTCAGTTACCGTTGAATGAGGTGGTTTGAATGGTGAAAACCGACGTTAAGGGAAAACAAAAGAAAAAGGAGGAGAAATCCTCCCTTCCCGAGTACTATCAGAAGTTCAAGGCCTACGGGCTTCCGCTGATAGTCCTCCTGCTGGCGTACATCGGTTTCAAGATAAGGGCCGTTACGTCCAACTACAAGACCTTCCTCGATCCGGACACCTTCTACCACTACGAGCTCTACAAGCTGGCCATCCGGGAGTGGCTCCCCAGGTACTTTCCGCTGGCCGATCCTCCCACGGGGCTCAAGATAAGCGAGTCCCTCGGCCTCTACGCGGTGCAGGCCTTCTTCTACAAGCTGGTTAGTCCGCTCGGCTACGACGTCATGGATGCCTTCAAGCTCTGGCCACCGTTCGTTGGAGCAATGACCATCATAGCGGTCTATCTCCTCGGAAGAAAGCTCCACTCCAACTGGGCGGGTGTCTGGGCGGCGGCGTTCATGATGTTCTCCTACGCCAACTTCAGCAAGACCTACTCAGGCAACAACCGTGGTGAAGGACCCTTCATGATGTTCTTCCTCTACGCCGTGCTGCTGCTCATAATGTACCTCGACGAAAAAGAGTGGAACTGGAAAAAGATACTCTCAGGAGTGTTCTTCCTGATAACCAGCGTCCTCTACATGGGCGTCTGGCTCGGAAGCCAGTTCGGTGTCGGAATACTCCTCCTCTTCGCGGCGGCACACACGATAATCCTCTTCGTCTTCGGAAAGATCGAAGAGCTTAAGCGCTTTGCCAGGGAGTTCTACCCGCTCTACGCGCTGTCGCTGCTCATCGGAATAGCACTGTACCCGACGGGCTTCGTCAGAATAAAGGGCTTTCTCATATTCTCCCTTCAGGCATTCATCGGGCTTTCCGTGCTCGTTGCAATAATGCTGTATGGTGAGCGGGTCGGGCTTAACTACTCCGACAGAAAGCACCGCTTTGGAACCGTTCTCGCGATCGGCCTGGTTGGCTTCCTCGGCGCCTACCTCTACCTCGGTCCGGACCTGTTGAAGTACATGGGTGCCGCGTACCAGTCCAACCCGCTCTACCAGACTGTTGCTGAACTTGCAAAGACCAACTGGAAGACAATAGCCGGCTACTACAGTGTCAAGACCAAAGACGGAATTATCTTCCTGCTCTCACTTGCTGGTTTTATCATGGTCCTCGCCCGCTTCATAAGGAAGCTCCTCAAAGGTGACCTCACCGGTTATAAGGAAGTCTTCCTCGTGACATACTACATTGGCTCGGTTTACCTGCTCCTTATGGCGGTTAGATTCGTGTTCCAGGCTTCGGGCGCTATACTCCTCTTGGCTGGCGTTGCGATTGGCGAGGTGTTCCTGTTTGTTGAAAACATGAAAGATAGCATCAGCACCAAGGCCCTCTACGCGATGCTCCTCATCCTCCTGTTCCTGCCGCTCCCAATCATAGGTGCCCAGTACATGAACAACGTGGCCATCAACACATCAAAGGCCCAGGGCTCAGTCCCGGCCGACTGGGTGAACACACTCACCTGGCTCAGGGAGAACAGCCACCCGCTTGACAGTGCCACCAGCTGGTGGGACTACGGCTACTGGATCGAGTCAAGCCTCCTCAGCAACAGGCGCTCCGCCACCGACGGTGGTCACGCCTACGACAGGCGCTACATAGTTGCGGACTTCTTCGCCCACTACGGCAACGAGAGCGAGCAGGACTTCGAGGCATGGGAGCTCAACTACATGATAGTCTGGCAGCAGGACATCTACAAGTTCAACGCCATAAGCTACCTCGGTGGAGCAATAACCTATGGCGAGTACAAGAACAACCCGATGTTCCAGCTGATATACCCGCAGTACATTCAGTACGTCAACGAGAGCGGCAAAACCGTCGTCTATATCAACACAGGCCAGTACGCCTATCAGCCGGTGATGACCATTGACCTCACCAAGGGACAGGTCATACAGGGCAGGGGAGACATACCCTACGTTCTCTATGTCTTCCAGGGCTACGGCATGCTAGCCTACCAGAGCATAGCCTTCAGCAACTTCGTGCGCTTGGCGTTCCACATACCCTACTCATTCGAGCCGTGGGATGCCCAGATGCTCTTCGCCAACTTCAAGCCGGTATACACCAACGGTGGAGTTTCGACCTACGAGTTCAGGCCCTTCGCAGTTTACAGGATTGACAAGTACGAGAACGGCACATGGAAGGCATTCTACAGCACGACCGCCGGCGGTAAGCTTCCACTCGGCGAGCAGAAGCTCAGACTCTGGATTTCAGCATTCGGCAGGGACGTTAAGGACGCGACCCTCGTCTTCGAGGCCTACAACGGAACCGAGCTCATCAAGAGGGAGGTTCTGGCAGAGAACCTCAACATCAACCACCTCAACGAGACCCCCGTTGAGGTCAGCCTGATGATACCGAACGCGACCAAGTACCGCTTCGTCCTCATCCAGGACGGCCCGGTGGGAGTGCTCAACGGCGAACCGAAGGTCAATGGAAAGATCGTTAACCCAAGCTACATCCTTGATGAGGGCCAGAGCGGCCAGCTTGAGCTCATAGCAGCATTCAGGCAGGAATACACCGTTGACCTCTACCTCAGGGCGAGCATAGTCTACTACATAGCCCCCAACGGCAAGGACATAAACAAGCCGAACTTCCGTCTAGAGCCACACATGGACATCATAACCTACGTCCCCGTCAAGGAGGGCATAAGTGTCAAGGAGGGTAACAACACGATAGTTGCCCAGGCCAGTATGCCCGAAAACGTCTTCGAGAGCTACATCCAGGAGCTCTACAAGAAGTACGGCGAGGACAAGGTTGTCATCGTCAAGAAGAGGATAGAGCCAGTGTTCATTACAAAGAAGGAGTACGTGATTTGGGAGGGTTAATCCCTCACTATTTTTACGTCTTCCAGCTTTTTCAGCCCTCCTTTTTCCGCCGTTCTTACAACGCCAGGAACAAAGCCGTTTTTTGGTCTCAGAAGAATGGCCTCGACCTCGGTAAAGCCGAGCTTCTTAAGGGCAAACGCCCTGTGGTGGCCATCGAGCACGTAGTATTTCCCGCCGTGTGGTATGACCACTATAGGCGCGTCGTAGCCGTGCTTTATCTCCTGAAGGACGACCAGCAACTTGGCCTCGCTGAGCTCCCTCTGGGTGGGAACAACCTGCTCCAGCGGAATAAAGGCCCTTTCAAGCTCAAACTCGATGCCGTAGATGGCTTTGTACTCGTCCTTTATGCGCTCGGCGCGCCTGAAGGCTTCCTCCCTCGTTATGAGCTTTGTCCTCCTCAAGACTTCACTCCCCTGACGGCTATGAAGGCGGCAAGGTTTCTGCACTTCCTGTGGCATTTTTTGTCAATCCTTTCGGCCAAGCCTAAGAAGGGCCAGAAGGAGGGAAAAAAGATAACCCCCGCACTCTCGACCCCAGTAAAGCCTCCGTTCTTCAGGAGAAGTTCAAGCTCCCTGGGGGTGTAAAACCTGGCATAGCGGTAGGCCGTCTCGACGAAGAGGCTCTTTAGGCGCTTGAAGAAGAACCACGAGCTCCTCCCGTTCATAGTGCCGATGAGAACTTCACCGCCGGGCTTGAGGACGCGGTGGATCTCGGCGATTACCTTTTCCGGCTCGTGGATAAACTCAAACATGGTCACGCTCAGCACGAGGTTAAAGCTCTCGTCCGGAAAGGGCAGACTGTAGGCGTCGCCTTTGATGCAGTTGAAGCCCTTCGCCATGGCTATCTCAAGCATTCCCTCACTCGCGTCGAGGCCGATAACATCGAAGCCGCGCCTTTTGAGCTCGAGAACATAGTTCCCGGTGCCGCAGCCTAAATCGAGGGCCTTACCTGATTTCGTTTGGAGCATGGAGAAGACTAACCACTTCTCGGTTCTGTCTACGTACTGACCGGTTTTCGTCCTGTACCAGTCGTCGTAGCGCCTGGCAATTCTGTTGAAGTACTCGGCCATTCAGACACCCATCTTGCTCTCTATGGTAAGAGGTTTATCAACGCGGTCGTCTATCCTGAGGCTTATGACGATGCGCTTTGCCCACGCTTTTAGGATAGCCTCATGGCAGCCTTGACGAGCTTAAGGATTTCCTCTACGGAGCCTTCAACCATAGTTCCCATCGGGCAGACCTGGTACTTCAGGCCACTCGCCTTTATGACTTCGATGACAGGTTCGAGGTCTTCCTACACTTGGCTTTCTGTTCCGAAGGGAAAAAGACAAAGCTCCGCTATCGCCATCAGCCGCCTCCCGCGGGCGGGAAGATGTGCACCTCGTCATCGTCCTTCAGCTCAGTGTCGAGGCCTTTAAGGTGCAGGACGTTGTGGCCGTTCACGAGGATCATTCCGTCTATGGCCTTTCCTGCCTCCTTGGCGCGGGGGCTTTCGAGGAGCTCCCTCTTTATTTCTGGACTATAGTGTTTGGCTAGATAATCAATAAGCTCCCCAACAGTCTTTATGTCGTGAACCTCTATCTCCTTCTTTCCGATGAGTTCACGAAATGTCGCATAGAACTTGACCTTCATACGACCACCTAAAAAAGTTTGGAAGAAGAGGACTAAAAACTTTACTCGTTTTCTTTCCGTTTCTTTTCGCGGTTGTGTATGTAGTCGAGGAGTGGTCTTATCCTCTCCCAGACCTCCTTTATACTGCCGTGACCATCAACCCTAACGTAGATGCCCTGCTTCTTGTAGAACTTGATTATCGGCTCCATGTTCTTGACGTAGAGGTCATAGCGCCTCGCCACTATCTCTGACCTGTCGTCCTCCCTCTGGACGAGCTGGGAGCCACATAGGTCACATTTACCGGGAACCTTTGGGGGTCTGTACCGAAGATGGTAAACGGCACCGCACTTGGGACATATCCTCCTCCCAGAGATGCGCTCAACACTTTCCTCCTTAGAGATGAAAATCTCCATCGCCACGTCTATCCTTATGCCGTGGTCGTATAGGTAGTTCTCAAGCGCGAGAACCTGCTCTGCCGTTCTGGGGTAGCCATCGATGATGAAGTTGTTCCTGTCGCGCCTTAAGCGAGAAATCACTAGGGTATTGACGACGATGTCCGGAATGAGCTCCCCTTTTGCGAGATACTTCTTCAGTTCCTTCCCGAGCTCGCTTCCCTTTTCAATCTCCGCCCGTATCATGTCCCCCGAGGAGATATACGTCAGCCCATAGCGCTCCGTTATCGTCCTTGAGTGGGTTGATTTGCCGCTCCCAGGTGGTCCGAAGATCAGGATGTTCATTTTCTCACCGCTAGTTATTTATCTCCTGAGTGATAAAACAATTACGGTGGTGGTCATGAAACTGAGCACAGGCTTTGTTCGGGCATCCGGATACGCCTACAAGGTAAGGCGCGTGCTATTTGCAATAACACGCGGGAGGGTGGAGCCAGAAGAAGTCGTTAGGGCCGCAGCGGAGCTCAACCAGTACGTCTTTGAAAAGCTCCAGGAGATGGGGGTGAACAAGGGGGACGTCGTGAGGATAAGCGTCCCCTTCAGCATTGAGGGTGGAAAGATAAAGTGGCACTATGGGGGACTCAAAATAGAGGTCTACAAGAGGGAAGACGAAGCAAAGCTGGCCGAAGCTATGGAGGAAATCGAGGAGCGCGAGAGAGCCCTCGAAGAGCAGATAAAGGAGCTCGAGGAGCTCACCCTTCAGCTCAGAGAGATGAGCGAGAAAATACTGGAGAAGCTGGAGGAGCTCAAGCAGGAGCACACATCTCTCAGGCTCAAGGCGGAGGAGTGATGGAATCTAGGAAGATGTTGACGTAGGCCACGACATGGGAGGCAAGGTAGCTTTTCCTCCCGATGCTCACTTTTTCGGCTATCCCACTAAGGAAGGCCTCATCCTCCGGAGTTAATCCTTCATGGTCGCCGAGGACGAAGGCGACGTTCTGGGAGAAGTTCACCCTCTCGATGGGCCTGCCCTCCTCATGGAGGTAGTAGAGGGTCGCACCTTTCAGGGTTCTCCTTATGATGTCTTCAAAGGTTAGATTGCTCACATAAATCCCAGGGAGAACCTGGATCTCTTTGCTCGGCTCGCGGAGATTTTCCCCGACCTTCAGAGCTTTGATTATCAGCTTCGCCGTACTCAGCTCGTCTGGATTGAGTGTTTTGGGCTTCATCCCCTGCCCCTCAAACCTTATCGCCTTCGGTGGGTTCGGCGGGCCGTAGAGGCTCAGCCACACGCGGACGTTCTTTCTGAAGCTATGCGAGAGGAGAAAGGCAGAGTTAAGCACGCGGCAAAGGAGGTCTATCCTACCGCTGGTTCCAGGAAGATCCTTGAGCTTGAAATCCGCTTTTGTATGTGCCTTGTTCGCCTTGATGATGAAGGTTCTCATGGTTGAGGATTTGGACGGGAGCTTATAATCGTTGCCCGAAGGGTTTTCGGAGCAGATTCATACTGCGGCATCTCTGGCCCTTTCACTTCAACGTCCAGAGCTTTGGGAAAGCGGGACGGTGAAGTGTTTGGAAGTCTTTAGTAACGCCTGGTAATTATCGGACTTTTTGTTACGATTTTCATCTTGGAATGTAACGAAATTTTTTCAGAGCATTGAGAAGAGCACGGTGCGACGGTTTCCAGCCCATTTTCTAAGGGAAACTGTTCTTTTTGGCTGTTGCATGGTTTTGAAGTCTGGAGATTAACTTTTCTCTTTTCTTTGGGCTTTGGAAGTCTCGCAAACATTCTTGTTCACAGGATTTTTTAAGCTGTGCAGGCCTGAAATTCTTAGAAGAGGTCCTTGAAAGATCTCAATGAAAGAATCCTCATAGCGCTGAAACCGCCCCTCCGCAGAAAAACTTATAAGATTTAAGGCACTTTATACCTTTATAAGGCGAAAGAAGGAAAAAACTGCCCTGTTTCAATAAGACTCTAGGAGAATTGAAATACAAACGTCATGGCATTGGCAGGGTGGCTTTATGACTGTTTCAATAAGACTCTAGGAGAATTGAAATTCTGGAGCCACGACCGGCACGCATGAGTTTGATGTATGTTTCAATAAGACTCTAGGAGAATTGAAATATCCCAGTAGGAAATCGTGTGCCGGCCTTCCATGCTGGGTTTCAATAAGACTCTAGGAGAATTGAAATAGATTTTCTTAGGCTGTTCGTTCGCCGGTAGGTCTTCGTTTCAATAAGACTCTAGGAGAATTGAAATTCGCAATAGGCACTAAGATGGACGCAAGCAAAAGAGGTTTCAATAAGACTCTAGGAGAATTGAAATACTTTTAACACTCATAGGCCGATCACCTGCTCCTTTGTTTCAATAAGACTCTAGGAGAATTGAAATTTGTTGTAGAACAGGTACGAGCTCGGGCTGGTGAGGGTGTTTCAATAAGACTCTAGGAGAATTGAAATCATCAAGCTTGCCCTCTTTGAGGAGCTTTTCACAGCGGGTTTCAATAAGACTCTAGGAGAATTGAAATACATCTGGAACAACCTTCCAGTGCTTGGCCTTGTCGGCGGTTTCAATAAGACTCTAGGAGAATTGAAATGACTTCGAGGAAATATGGTCTCTACGTCCACCTGATAACACCAGGTTTCAATAAGACTCTAGGAGAATTGAAATACAAGATCGAGATAACCATCACCCCGAAGTCCGCAGGTTTCAATAAGACTCTAGGAGAATTGAAATCCTATCTCGTTCACGAACTTCACCAGCTCCTCAAGGGTTTCAATAAGACTCTAGGAGAATTGAAATTCTCTATGAACTCCGGCTATGGAACCCCGCCCACGACGTTTCAATAAGACTCTAGGAGAATTGAAATGTAGTAGCGTTATAGTCAATGCTGAGGCTGCTAACAGGTTTCAATAAGACTCTAGGAGAATTGAAATAACTCTACGGAGGTCGGCACCATGGGGTTGGATGAGTTTCAATAAGACTCTAGGAGAATTGAAATCCAATCACTCCAAGTCCATAGCCCAAGCCAACTTCCGCGTTTCAATAAGACTCTAGGAGAATTGAAATAGCGTCGGCGGGACACCCTCGACGATAAGGGCCGCAAGTTTCAATAAGACTCTAGGAGAATTGAAATGTTATGTGTTCGTTAAGAACATTGATATACAGTACAGTGTTTCAATAAGACTCTAGGAGAATTGAAATAACGATGATGACGGACTGCTCGAGGTTTTCGCGAGGTAGTTTCAACAAGAAATAAGAAACCAAAAAGCGAAAAGTGCTTTTACTCCATCCTCCTTCCGAGCAAGCGGTTTATTCTCGCCCTTATGCCTCTGTTGCCCTTCACAAGCATAACCGTCTTCGGGCATTTGCTCGCTACCCTTTCAGGCACTTCCCCAAAGAGTAGCCTCTTGAAAAGGCCCTCCCTCGTTGCCCCCATGACCACGAGGTCGTGCTTCCTGCACTCATCAAGTATCGCATTTACCGCGTCGCTTTTGTTCACTATCTTCAGCTCCGCGTTTTCGATCCTCTCCATTACCGGCTTCAACTGTTCCCTTATCTTATCTTCCACCTTGCCAGTGGTGTTGACGCTGAGCACAGTAACTCTTGCACCGTACGCATCGGCGAGGATCGAGACGAGCTCCGCACTGATGGCGCTCTGCTTTCCTCCTCTCGTCGGGAAGAGAATGCTCTTAATTTCTTCGCGCTCCTCGGTGTCGCCCGGCTTGATGACCAACACGTTACACGGGGCGTTCTCAACTATCTTGTCGAGGTTGCTTCCCATGACGTACTTACTCCACCTCGAGCGCCCTTCCCAGCCGAGGATGAGAAGGTCAGCCTTCCTGTCCCTCACTGCGCTCATTATCCCTCTGTAAACGCTGTGAGCGTAGTATATCAGGCCCTCTACCTTCACTCTCCCACTAGTGTAGGACCTTGCCTTCCTCACGACTGCTATAGCCTCGTCCGCGAACTGTCTTGCCTCCTCGAGCGGTGTCTGCTCCGGAACCGTCACGACGCTGACAATGAGCAGCTCCCCATTGACTTCCTCCGCTATTCTCTCGGCGTATTTGGTCAGAACCTTTGCGTTCTTCGGATTCGACACAGCCACCATTATTCTGTACCTTCCTTCCTCACCAGCTTCCTCAAAGACTGTCTCCCTCTCGAACTTAGTTGGCTCAACTTTGGCGCCCTTATAGGTGACGTAAACGACGAGCCCTATACCCACCCATGTCAGCGTTATGGCCCAGGCGGTGGGGCTGACATTAAAGACCCACACTGAGAGTATAGCCTGGAAGAATATCGCCAGCAGCGGGATGTAGGGGAAGTAAGGCATCAGGAAGCCATAGTCAAGCTCATCTCCACGCTCGTTTCTAATCTTTATTACTGCGGCGTTGACTAGGAGGAAAATTAGGAGAAAGACTATGTCAGCGCTCGCTGCCACATCTTCAATCGGGAAAATGAGAGCAACGGTCAGGACTATGAGTGAGGATGCAAAGAGCGCGTAGTGCGGCACCCTTCTGATCCGGTGGATTCTGGAGAATATTGAGGGTAGCCTGCCATCCCTGCTGATGGCAAAGAGAACCCTTGTGGAGGAGTATATAGTGGCGTTGAGGGCAGAAGTTGAGGAGAATATAGCAGCGAGCGTGATGAGAAGGCCGCCATAGGGCATGAGGTCCTTTATTGCCTCGCCCATTCCCACAGGCCCGAGTTCAGCGAACCACTGGCTCAATGGCATGTTCCCGGGCTCGGCGCCGACTATCGCAGCGAAGGCAAATAGGAGGTACGTTGCGGTAACGGCGGCAACAGAATAGAGTATAGCCTTTGGAACGGTCTCCTTAGGATTGACTGCCTCTTCACCGGCGTGGGCTATTACTTCATAGCCCTCAAAGCCCACGTAAGTAAACCCCATCGCCATAAGAATTTTATCCCATCCGTTGGGGACGAAGTCGTTGAAGTGGGCAAGCTTTTCTGGATGCACTATTATGTAATAAATTGAGAACAGACCGATGAAAGCCAGCGTTCCCATTTGACCAAGAGTAATGAGGTTCTCGATGCTGCCAGTCTCGGAGACACCGAGGTAGTTGATGACTATAAAAATGATGGCTATCCCCAGGGCAAGGAGCTTAATTATCAGCTCGTGCTCCAAGCCTAGGCTGATGAACCAGCCAGTTCCCTCGAGGAGAAAAACCGTGTATGTCGCGAAGGTTATGGCGTAGAGGCTACCTGCAACTGTCAGGGCGAACCAGTTTATCCAGCCCGAAATAAAGCCGACGAAGCCCTTGAAAGCCTCGTCTATATAAGTGTAAGCACCACCCGCCGTTGGCAGTGCCGAGGCGAGTTCTGCGAAAGACATGGCGGAAAAGAAAGCGATAAGACCGTTGAGAGCAAAGGCAATGAGTATGCCGCCGGGACCGGCGAAACCGATGGCGATACCGGTGGCAACAAAAACACCGGCACCGATCATCATTCCCATTCCCATCATCATGAGGTGCATCAGTGACAGACCGCGGGATAGTTCTATTCTCTCTCCATCATGTTCCATACTCATCTCCTCCTATGCCTTGTAGCCCTTTGAACCTCAAGAACGTGACCAATCTTTTTCTTGGCGTATCTGCGTTTTCTCTCAATCCTTCGGCGTTTCATCTCAGAGATTATCGAGTTTGATTTCACAAGAAGGATCAGCATAGTCCCATAAGAGCCGAAAATGAGAGTTATTCCAATTATCTGATCGAGATCCATAGATTCCACCCCTGTGCGAATATAGTGTTAACCGCAGGAGTCTTTTAAAATATGTCGATGGGAGGAAAAAGTTCTCAAACGGTAAATATCCGTATCGTGTTTGTCCCCACAGTTTTGCCTATCGGCGTTCCCTTCGTCAGCAGAACCGTGTCGTTTTCGTTCACCAGGCCCAGGCCTTTGATAAGACCCAGTATCTCGCGCTCGCTAGCCTCCTCAACGAGGAATGGATAGACTCCGTATGAGAACATGAGGCTGTTGGCAATCTTCTCGTCGGTGGCGAAAGCTAGAATCCACTGTTTTGGCTTGAAACGAGATATTAAGCGAGCAGTTTCACCGGTTCTTGTGGGGGTGAGAATGTATTTGATTTCTATCGAGTCGAGAGCCTCTATGATGCTCCTTGTTATTGTATCCTTTATAGTCCCCTTCTTCGGCATCTGGGCTTTCCATTCCACAACGCGCGCTGACCAAAGGGAATCGCGGTAGGCTTCGGTGGTTTTTGCTATCTTGGCCATCATCCTCACCGTATCGATGGGATACCTGCCCACAGCAGTCTCCTCCGAGAGCATAACCGCGTCCGTTCCATCGAGAATGGCGTTGGCTACGTCTGTAACCTCTGCCCGTGTGGGGAGCTTCTCTTGGGTCATCGACTCAAGCATTTGGGTGGCAGTTATCGCAGGTTTACCCGCCATGTTGGCCTTTTTTATGAGCTTTTTCTGGAGCACTGGAAGCTTCTCAATCGGCATCTCGACTCCCAAATCACCCCTAGCTATCATTATTCCATCGGCGGCGCTCAATATTTGGTCAAAGTTCTTCACCGCATCGGGCCTCTCGATCTTTGCGATTATGAACATCTTTCCGTTTCTTTCCTCTACGAAGCGCCTCACCTTGAGGACGTCGTAGGCCGAGCCAACAAAACTTATACCAACTGCATCGATACCGTGCTCAATGGCAAACTCAAGGAACTTCAGATCCCTCTCCGTCACGGCGTCTATCGCCATCCTTGCGTTCGGGACGTTTATGCCCTTGTGTGAGAAGAGAATTCCGTCAACGAGAACCTTACAAACAACGTCGGTGTCACGAACCTCCTCGACGCGCAGTGCTATGAAACCGTCGCTTAGGTAGATGACGTCTCCCTTCGAGACCATCTTGGGAAAGTCCTTGAACTCGACCGGTATTTCTGCCTCGTTGCCCACAACGTCACGGGTGGTGAGAGTTATCGTTTGCCAGCGCCTCAGCGTCACAGAATCATTTTGAATCTCACCAACTCGTATTTTCACTCCCGGAAGGTCTCCGAGGATGGCAACGGGCCTGTTGAGCCGCTCTGAGACCTCTCTTATCGTCTCAACCGTCTTGGCGTGCTGCTCGGAGTCTCCATGAGCGAAATTTATGCGCGCGACGCTCATTCCTGCTTTTATCATAGCCTCGAGGGTTTTCCTCTTGAGCGACGCCGGTCCGACGGTTGCTATAATCTTTGTCTTGTGTGGTGGCAGCTTCATGTCCTTCACCTAAGAGGGAACTTTAACTCAACCTTAAATAATCTTATCCCACGAAACATTAATAAATTAGGAGAACCTAATTATCTCGGTGATTGCATGAGCCCCCTTGAAGTTAGGGTTTTTAGTGAAGATGGAAAAGAAGTCCAGCTCAAGGACATCGTTCTCGGAAGGTGGACGGTTCTTTATGTCTATCCCAAGGACAACACCCCTGGATGCACCACCGAGGCGAAAGAGTTTACAGAACTCCTTCCCGAGTTCGAGAAGCTTGGCTTCCAAGTGATTGGGGTAAGCAAGGATTCAGTTAACTCTCATCGGAAGTTCAAAGAGAAGCATGGATTAAAGATAAAGCTCCTGAGCGATCCCAGCGCCGAGCTTATCAAAGCTCTAGGCGCATGGGGTAAGAAAAAACGCTACGGTAAAGAGTACGAGGGTGTCATAAGAAGCACCTTCATTCTGAATCCTCAAGGGGAGATAGTCTGGAAGAAAATTAATGTTAGAGCAAAGGGACACGCAGCAAAAGTCTTAGAAGAAGCAAAGAAACTCGTGGAAGAAAGCTGAGGCTCTTTTATCCATCCTTTTCTTTTCCTAGCACTATCTCGGGCTGTGGCGAGGGTTCCCCTCTCTTCCCGGGCTCAAACCTCGAAAGAAAACGACCGATAATCTCAACGATTCTCACGTTCTCACCTCTCAAAGCTTAAAAATGAAGGAGGCAAGGATGCTCACTTCATAAGCACGAAGCCGACTATGTTGCCCTCATAGGCGAGGAAGACCTTAACGCCATTGAGGGTCTCGTAAGCGGCGTAAACGTCCAGCTCGCTGAGGTCGTAGTCACCAACGACCTTGCCAACATAGTCGCCATCGTAGACGAGCTTCTGGACGGTTACTCCGCGCGGGTTAGTGAACTCCTCAACTGAGATCTGGCTCAGATAGTTCTGGACTTCGGCAGGGTCGATGCTGACTTCCGTCAGGTTCGTGGACCTGACTCCGAGCCCCATGTAGGGAGCACCCCCACCAGCGACCATCATGCCGCCATTTGCGTGGCCATAGCCCTTGGCATAGGCCATAGGGGTGGTGCTCCTCTCAACTTCTGGATTTGGTCCTGGCACACCCTGGTAGGCAGCTACCGCTCCAAACACCAGGCCAAAGAGACCCAACACCATCAAACCAATTCCCAACCACTTCTTCATGTCATATCACCTCTCCATGTGTAATTGCAATATTACATATGTTGGGTTTCTTTATAAAGTTTTCGGTGTCGAAAAGCTATAAAACCTCAAACCGTAGAGGCCTGATGCCATGAGGAAGGAGTTAATAACAGCAATCCCGCCAGACGAAATAGAGCTCATCCTGAAAAAATCTGGAGCAGAGGTTGAGCTGATCATTTCGGAGGCAAAACCATTTCACGGCATGCCGAGGTACAGAGTGCTTCTGGAAGGGGCAGACGAAGAGATAGAGAAGTTCATGGATGTCCTCAGACTGGCAAGAGCTGGCGGTTAGCCCACCAGTGCGTTCTTGAATCCAAATTCTCTCACGAGCTGTGCGGCTTTAATCATCTCCTCATCCTTGAGGGTTCTGCTGATCTCTGGATGTTTCCCTGCTTCGTATTCTGGCCGGTACTGGAACATCACGTTTATTCTAACATCCTCCCCGAGGTTCTCGGCTATCCACTTTAGTATCTGCCTCGTGCAGCAGTCAAGGTGGCCAGGAATAACGAGATGTCGTATCAGGAACTCGGCTTTGTAATGCCTTTTGGCGAGGAGAAAGTTTCTGGTGATAACCTCCCAATACCGAGGAACCTTTGAGTACTTCAGAGCACACTCGTCGTTTCCCCACTTGAAGTCGGCGAGGTAAACATCGACAACCCCATCGAGAAGCTTCATTGCCTCTTCGCTCATGTACATGTTGGAGTTCCAGACTACTGGAATCGGGACTTTGACGTGCCTGAGGGTCTCGATGATGAAGGGAAGGTTTGGAGTCGGCTCGCCACCGACGAAGTTCACGTTCTTTGCTCCCTGCGCGAAGGAGAGAGCTATTTTCTCAGCCATCTCTCCGGGCAAATACTCAATTCCAATGCGGAACTGACTTATATCCCAGTTCTGGCAGAAGACGCACCGGAAGTTGCAACCGCTGAAGAAGACCGTGTAAGAAGGAACCAGCTCCGGCTCCTCGCCGTAGTGGAGGAACTCGCTCGCAACGAGGCTCTCCTTCACCCTGCAGTAGCCGATTTCCCTTTTTCTGTTCGCTCGGCACTTGAACTCGCAGAGCTCGCAGCTCTCGAGGATCTTATCAGCTATAACCGCTTTGAGGTCAAGGAGACTCTTCTCTGGGCTTTCGCTGAGGTCGTTCTCCTTCAATCTGTCCATAGCCTCTTCGTGAATCTCCCAAAGCTCTTCCAATGGCGCATCTTCGTCAAACTTTACTCCAACCCGTTTTGATAGAAAGAAGTTCGGCACTTCATCTCCCCTAAGAACTGCGAAGTAGTGGGGCATTGCCTTTATGGCCCCTTCAATTTCCCTAATCTTTATCCTCCTGAACCACATCACCATCTAATAGGTTCTCATAGTTAAAACACTTGTCGATTACCTTTACAAGGCGGCCCTCAGCTTGAGGAGGCACTCGTCGCAGTAGCCTGGAATCCTGCCGTCCCAGTCCTCTATGTTGGTGGGGGGATGCATGACACACTGGTTGTTGCAGTGCTCAAGGCCGAAGCTGTGCCCAACCTCGTGGAGGATACCCTTGAGGAGTCTGCTTTTGAACGTCTCAAGCTTCCTCCTGCGCTCATGGGGAGAATCATCGGGGGTTATAGGAACCTCGAAGGGCTTCATCGACAGTATCATAATCCTAAGGCCGGTGATGACCTCGTGAATGCCAAGAAACTTCTCGTAGAAGTCAAAGTAAGGATTCCTAGAAACGAGCGGAAAGGTGGTGAGGGCGAATATCTTGTTCATTTTGATGTCCTCTTTCTCGTTGATTTCCTGGAGCAGTCTGGAGTAGAGAACCTCAACGAGGGCCTCAAGCGGATAGACCCTTATCCTGCCCTCCGGTGTGCTGAGGTTTATCAGGTAACCCGGCTCCAGCTCAAGTTTTCCTATGTAGAGGAACCTCACGGGAATCTCATTCTGGTGGAAGAAGCGGTTTGCATCGTCGAAAACGTTGAATAGAACGTCGGTTATTATTTCTTTGTCCACGAAGTTCCCGACGTAGGTGAAAGCTATAAACTCCATGATTTCACCACAAATGAGAGACCGTTTCAAACTTATTAAATTTTAGGTGATTGAACCACAAACGTTTTTAACCGCCTTTCTGAAGGCTTTTCGGGCGATGGCGTCCGCCCGGGCTTCGAGCCGAACCGCCCGTTTCGGGCTGATGACGCCTGTTCTCTGCCAGATATAGCAGGAGGCGGTAGAATGGGCTCGAAGCTGAGTGAGATTGGCAGGTTTATTAACGCTGATGCGCTCATCCGTTACGTTGAGGAGAGGCGCCACGAGGACGGCGGCTACTGCTTCGTGAGCGTTTTGGACGAGACCAACATTAACGACACGTACTACGCGGTAAAGATTTACGACCTGCTCGGGCTTAAAATTCCCGAGAAGGAAAAGACAGTGGAGTTCCTTTACACTTCCGCCCGGATGCAGACCGCAGTGGTGGCCGTTGCAATGGCCATCGAGGCACTGTCCTTACTGGGAGCGAGAGACCTGGCAAGGGAAAAGCTGGATCTGCTCTTCTCCAAATACAACCCGCTAGAAGGGAAGTTCGCCGTTGGCCTCGGCGGAAGTGAGGAGTTCGGAACTGCCACACCTCTGGAGGCAACTTACTGGGCCATGAGGGCGCTGGCGGCCGTGGGTTACCGTATGGATAGCGAGACCAAGGAAAGGATACGCGAGTTCGTGATGGGGTTCCGCAAAGGAGACTGTTTTGGTGTGAAGGGGGCCACCACAACCATGACTTACCAGGCCCTCTTCACCCTCAAGGGCCTTGGCTATGCCGTCCCAGACACCACCCACTTCTACAGATGCGAGGTCTACGGTGGCTTTACCGAGGTGCCCTACTCGCTGCCTCCCTACCTAGAACCAACGTTCTATGCCATAAGAGGGCTCAGTCTGCTCGGCAAGAGGGCGCGCTACGTAAGGGACCACATCAGGTTCATCAGGGCACTTCAGAACCCCAACGGAGGCTTCAGGCGCTCGCTGGAGATGGGTATATCGAACTTCCAGAACACGTACAGAGCTGTGAAAGCCCTCGATGAACTCCTGAAGTGGTACTGATGGATATCGTGGGGATATACCTCAGGGAGGCTATGAAGGAGGGCTGCCCAGTCTGCAGGATACTCAGGGAGTACGAGGAGTCTGAAATCGATATAATCCTCTACGAACACGTGAACGACCCCGCTGTTAGGGCCAAGTTCAAGGAGAGCCTTGGCCTCTGCACCTACCACGCCTGGAAGACCCTCAAAAAGGCCCACTCGAATCCGCTGCTCGGCCCGCTGGGAGTGGCGATAATCTACGAGCACATGCTTTCAACTTATATCAAAACCCTCGAAAGCTGGGAGAAGGTCAAGGAAGGCGAGTGCTTCCTGTGCCTTCTCGTGGAGGAGAAGGAAAAGGACACGGTGGAGGCTATCACGGAGAAGATTGAGGAGCTCCTTCCCGTTTATGAGTCATCGGAGGCAATCCTCTGCAAAAGGCACCACGAGATGATAGACTCAATCCTCAGGAAGAAAAATCCCCAGAGCGCGGAGAGGCTCAGAAAAGTCCAGCTGGAGAAGCTGAAGAAGCTCAGGGAAAGGATGAACTCTTTCATAAACAAGTTCGACTATAAGGCAACCGAAAGGCCCACAAAAGAAGAGGTTTTATCCCTCCCAATGACTATAGAGGCGCTTAAAGGGCTCGAAAACGGAGCAACCCTAAGGAAGAAGGAGCGAAAAAAGCGGACAAAGAGAGTTTTGCTATGGAGATAGAAGTAAGCCCCGAGGAGCTGGCTGGGATACGGAAGAACCAACGGGAGATAGAGAGACGCTTCAGAGACCTAGAAGGGCTTGAGAGAACCCTAAAAGCCCTCAAGTTGCGGTTCCTCCTGGAGCAGAGGGCCAGGCTGGAGAAGAGGCTCAGCGAGATGAAGCAGAACTATCGCGAGCTACTCGAGTTCGAAGATAAGGCAAAGAGGGATAAGGAATTTTTGATGGCATTTAGGAAGGAACTCAACGATGAGAACAAAAGCCTTAGAAAAGAGCTGGAGGAAGAGAGGGATGAAAATAACCGTTAAGCCGTGGAGGGGCTGGCGGAGGGTTACTTTCAGGGTTCTCGATGAGACCCTCAAAAGGATAGAGGAACTGTGCGAGCGCTACGGCTTCAGGTTGGAGGAGGCCATAAGGATAATACTCCTCCGTGGCTACGTGGATGATAGAGTGGACGCCGACGAGGAGGCCTTTGAAAAGCTTGAGAAGGAGACAGATGCTCTTGAAAAGGAGCTGTATGAGCTTGAAGGGAAGTGGTCGTCCCTGAAGTTCCGCTCCTATTATATAGCACTCGACAACCAGAACCTCGGAATCCAACTCTCCGGAATGATAGCGGAGAACAAGAGACTGAGAAAGGTACTCGGGAAGGAGGAGAGGGACTTCTCGGAAGTTAAGGAGCTGATTCACTACTACATGGCCTTCGGGGACAAGGATTAAAAGAGACCCTACACATGGTTCGGCGGTGATGGAATGAACGGCAGGATAGCGGTTGCGATAGCACTCGGCGGTGCACTCGGAGCATTGGCACGCTTTTACATCTCGGGAATACTGCCTGTTTATAAGGACTTTCCCGTTGGAACCCTGCTCGTCAACAGCATAGCCAGCTTCATCCTTGGCTACATCTACGGTCTCCTTTTCTGGGGAATCGATGTTCCGGCAGACTGGAGGGCTTTCTTCGGAACAGGCTTCTGTGGTGCCTTGAGCACATTCTCGACGTTCTCCTACGAGACCTTTTCGCTCTTACGTGAAAGGGAGTATTTCCTCGCAGCCCTAAACATCTCGGCAAACGTTATAATCACGGTAAGCCTAGTTTTCATCGGATTCATGCTCGCAAGGAGGTGAGTTTATGGTTGAGGTCGAGCACTGGAACACGCTTTGTCTTAGAATCTACATAGGCGAGAGCGACCGCTGGGAGGGGAAACCGCTCTACAAGGCCATAGTGGAGAAGCTCCTCGAGATGGGAATAGCAGGAGCAACCGTTTACCGCGGTATTTACGGATTCGGGAAGAAGAGCAGAATTCACTCCACAGATGTAATGAGGCTTTCTACTGATTTGCCCATCATTATCGAGGTCGTAGACAGGGGATACAAGATTGAAAAGGCCATACACGAGATTAAGCCCATGATAAAGGACGGCATGATAACTGTCGAGCCTACGATAGTTGTATGGGTTGGCACAAGAGAGGAAGTGAAGAAGTTTGAGGACGATGCTGTGAGGGAGCTCTGAGCTTTTCTCCTAAGTATTATATATGAGTTAGTTGAAACCCTTCTGGAGGTGTTGAGATGCTCCACCATGTTAAGCTCATCCACGCGACAAAGAGCAGAAAATTGGTTGGAAAGAAGATTGTTCTCGCGATCCCTGGAAGTATAGCCGCCGTCGAGTGCGTCAAGCTCGCGAGGGAGCTAATAAGACATGGCGCTGAGGTTCACGCGGTCATGAGCGAGAGCGCCACGAAGATAGTCCACCCCTACGCCATGGAGTTCGCCACAGGGAACCCGGTTGTTACGGAAATCACAGGCTTCATCGAGCACGTTGAGCTGGCAGGAGACCACGAGAACAAGGCCGATTTGGTTTTAGTCTGCCCAGCGACGGCAAACACCATATCGAAGATAGCCTGTGGCATAGATGATACACCGGTTACGACGGTCGTAACGACTGCCTTTGCCCACACGCCGATAATGATAGCCCCCGCCATGCACTCCACGATGTACGAGCACCCGATAGTCGCTGAAAACATAGAAAAGCTCAAGAGACTTGGAATAGAGTTCATCGGCCCGCGCTTCGAGGAGGGCAAGGCGAAAGTGGCAACGACGGAGGAAATAATATACCGCGTCATCAAGAAACTCCACCAGAAAGACCTGAAAGGAAAGCGCGTTCTGGTAACCGCAGGGGCAACGAGGGAGTACATAGACCCGATACGCTACATAACCAACGCGAGCTCCGGAAAGATGGGTGTGGCAATGGCCGAAGAGGCAGACTTCAGAGGCGCGGAGGTTACGCTGATAAGAACTAAAGGCAGTGTTCCAAGTTTCGTCGAGAACCAGATCGAAGTCGAGACCGTCGAGGAGATGCTCCAGGCGATAGAAAATGAGCTGAAGAGCAAGAGGTACGACATTGTTGTTCTGGCCGCGGCTGTAAGCGACTTTAGGGTTAAGAACAGGGCTGGCGTCAAAATAAAGAGCGGCAAAGAGCTTGTTCTGGAGCTTGAGCCGACGCCTAAGATAATCGACCTCGTTAAGGAGCTTCAGTCGGACGTTTTCCTCGTGGGCTTCAAGGCAGAGACCGGTCTGAGTGAGGAGGAGTTGATAAGTGCGGCCAGAAAGCAGATGGAGAGGGCAAAGAGCGACCTCGTTGTTGCCAACACTCTCCAGGCCTTCGGCAGCGAAGAGAACGAGGTGCTTCTCGTAACCAAAGAAGATGTCAGAAGATTGCCAAGGATGGGCAAGCGCGAGCTGGCGGAGAGGCTCTGGGACGAGATCCTTCAGAGGATTCTTTAAACATCGCAAACCTTTTTAACATCTTCCCCAAATTTTTCTTAGAACAACCTGGGTGATATAAACGGTTAGTCTTGATAAACCACTGCCATACATTGGGATAACGCCATTCCAGATCACAGCGGCAGCGGTCACCTTAGTGGTCGGCTACATCGTGACCAAGATCCTCGTGGGACTCTTCAAGAACAGCCTCAGAAAAACCAAGCTCCCGCTGCTCGTTGTTGAGTTTCTGGCGAGGTTTTTCAGCGCCATGCTGTATGTCTCAGTAATTCTCATAGCCGTGGGAGTTCTGGGTGTATCTATCGGACCGGTTATCCTCGGTCTCTCGGCGGTGATAGGCCTGATTCTGGGCTTTGGCTTACAGGATACGCTGATGAATCTTGCAGCCGGCCTCTGGATCGCAGCCCTCAGACCGATAGACATCGGCGAGGTCGTGAGCATATCGGGCCAGACTGGAAAGGTCAACAGCATAGGACTTATGGCCACTGAGCTACTGACCCCAGACAACACCATAATAATGATCCCAAACAGGCTCGTTTGGGGAGCCATAATAATCAACCACACCCGTATGCCCACGAGAAGGGTCAGGATTGATATCGGTGTCGCCTATGGAACCAACCTTGATAGGGCTATACAGCTCGCAATGGAGCTCATGAAGAGTCATCCCAAAGTCCTCAATGAGCCAGAGCCAAGCGTCGTCATAACTGCTCTGGCCGATTCATCCATAAACCTACAGCTCAGGGCCTGGACTAAGACCGAGGACTACTGGGGAGTGAAGGGAGACTTAATCAGGGGTATCTATGAACTCTACACCAAAGAGGGCATCGAAATACCGTTTCCGCAGATGGATGTCCATATCCGGGAGATGTCAGGATAAGGGCTTTTGTTTTTCCCACTAAAGAAATTTTTTGAACTTTACTGTCTGGTTTCAATATTGCAAAGTTTTGTTACAGAGTGAGCCAAAATGGTGGTTGGGGGAATAACCGGCCTGGAAGGAACAGGCAAAACTGCCCTTACCGCGAATATAGGGGCATGCCTGGCTATGCAGGGGATCAGGACTCTTCTTGTTGATGCGGATCTGTATTTTCCCAACCTAGGTTTTCATCTTGGGATAAACCCAAAGTACACAGTACACTCCTACCTCAAGGATCACGAGATGGAGATAAAGTGGCTGATATTCCCCCACAGGCACATCAAAAACCTCTACCTCATACCAGGCGATCCGAATGAGGAAATACACCACAGGCTTTCGTTCGAAGCACTCACTGGCTTGGTTGAGTACATTAAAGAGTACTACGGTGTAGTTTTGATCGACTTTCCATCGGGTCTGCCGATAGCCGCCCGGCCCTTAATTAGCGAGCTGGATTACCAGATACTCGTAATAGATCCCAGCACCGTTCCTCTCAGAAATCTCCGGGACTGGGTGGAGTCGATAGTGAGAAAGTTCCTCCACTTGGGACATCCAAACCTTTGGGTCGTGCTTAACAAACCACTCATTCCGAAGAAGGCCCTCCTCTCCCTCGAGAGGTTTATAGCTAATGAGCTCGAAGTGCCCCTGCTGGGAACAATACCCTATGATCCGCTCATACTGGAAAGCACTTACGCCGGCGCCGGCACTCCGGTATGTGAGTGGGGCGATGATCTGGGAGTGATAACAGAGATAGCCTACACAATTGAAGAACTTTTCGTTTAATGCCCCGAAATCCTCATAAAGTTTGTTTTCCTCCCAGTTCTTGGTGATTCTGATGAAGAGGATAGGCATAATAGGCGGAATGACGCCGGAATCGACCTGCTACTACTACCGCAAATACATCGAGATAAGCCGCGAGAAGTTTGGGAAGCACTTCTATCCGGAACTCATAATCTACTCCATAAACTTCAAGGAGTTTTTTGAGAATCCCGATGGTTGGGAGGGAAGGAAGAAGATACTGATCAACGCTGCCAAGGCCCTCAAGAGGGCAGGAGCGGAAATAATAGCGATGTCCGCAAATACTCCCCACAAAGTCTTCCCCGATGTTCAGAAAGAAGTAAACGTTCCGATGGTGAGCATAATAGATGCCGCTGCCGAGGAAATTAAGCGCAGGGGAGTTGAGCGCGTCCTCCTTCTTGGAACCAAGACAACAATGAGTTCGGACTTCTACGTTAAAGTCCTCCGTGAGAATGGCCTTGATGTCATTGTCCCCGACAAGGAAGAGCAGGAGAAGCTTCACGAGATAATTTTCAACGAGCTGGCCTTTGAAGACTTCAGGAACAAGCCGTGGATAGTGGAGCTCATCGAGAGGTACGCAAAAGAAGAGAAGGTCGGGGGCGTAATACTCGGCTGCACGGAGCTTCCCCTGGCCATAAAGGCTGGAGACGTTAGCATTGAGATCTTTGATACGGTGGAAATCCACATGAGAAAGCTCATAGAGCTGGCAAGCGAGTGATTTTTATACCCTTTTCTTTCCCCTTCGTTGGGTGAAAAGATATGGAGATTCGCGAGTTCCAGGAAATGATAAGAGAGATTTACTTTCATAAGGACTCGAAGCGTGGCATAGACAAGACATTCCTCTGGTTCGTTGAGGAAGTCGGTGAGCTTTCCGAGGCGATACGGAAGAATGACCGCGAGGCAATGGAGGAGGAGTTTGCCGATGTTCTAGCCTGGCTCGCGAGCCTCGCAAACCTTCTCGGGATAGACATCGAAGAGGCCGCGAAGAAGAAGTACCCCGGAGTCTGTCCCTACTGCGGAAAGAACCCGTGCAAGTGTGAGGAGAAGAGGCTCTGATTCTTTTTCTCCTACTTCGTCCACTCAACTAGAGGAACCTTCTTTTCGACCGCCATCGAAGCGGAAAGACTTTTATACCCCCGAGGGCACTTCCCTATGCAGTAAGCTGAGGTGATGTGCATGCATGAACTCGTTGAGTTCGCCGTTGAAAAGGCTTTAGAGCTCGGGGCGAGTTATGCTGAGGCTCGCTTCGAGGAGAAGAACGGCACTTCTCTGGCAATGAAGAACGGCAATCCCGAAGGCCTTGAGGTCATCTCAGACAGGGGAATTGGCGTGAGGATTCTGGTCGATGGGGGCATGGGATTTGCCTCGACGAACGTCCTTACCAAGGAAAGCGTTGCCGAAGCAGTTAAAAAAGCTGTCAAGCTCGCTAAAGCAGCTTCGAAAGTAAGGAATGAGCCTATTCGCTTTAGCGATGAAGACTTCCACGAGGTTTACTATGAAGTCAAGATGAGGAAGGACTTCCGCGACGTTTCGGTGGAGGAAAAACTTGAGCTCCTGAAAAAAGTTGAGGAGGATGTTTTAGAGGCTGGTGCACAGATACCGATGCGCTTCCTCCGGTACTCTGACCAGATCTGGCACAAGATATTCATGAACAGCGAAGGTGCACTCGTTGAGAGCGTCATCCCGCGCGTCTCCATGATGTACAACCTCGTTGTCTTCGAGAACGGCCAGATGGAGCAGGCACCTTTCGTGCAGAGGGCCTTCTCAGGTGGACTGGAGCTCATTGAAAAGGACGAGCCTTGGAAGTGGGCGGTTAAAGACGTTTTGGCTCTTCAAAGGCTCATACGCGAGGGTAGGAAACCGCCTGAAGGAAAAGTAGATGTAGTCATAAGCCCAGAGGTCGCTGGCATAGCCGTCCACGAGAGCGTCGGGCATCCCTATGAGGCGGATAGGATATTCGGTAGGGAGGCGGCGCAGGCCGGTGAAAGCTTCGTAAAGCCAGAGATGCTGGGTGAGAGAATTGGAAGCGAAGTTGTCACAGTCATAGAGGATCCAACGATACCCAACAGCTGGGGCTTCTACCTCTACGACGACGAGGGTGTTAAGGCAAGACCACGCTACCTAATTAAAGATGGGATTATAACCGAGTTCCTCACAAACAGGGAGTACGCAGCCAAACTCGGCCAGTGCTCCAACGCTTCAGCCAGAGCGATAAACTACAATCGCGAGCCGATAGTGAGAATGGCCAACACCTACCTAGCCCCCGGAGATTACAGCTTTGATGAGCTGATAGAGGACATAAAGCTCGGCATTTACATGGTCTCCTTCAACGAGTGGAACATAGACGACAGACGCTATCAGCAGCGCTACATCGGCAGAGAGGCTTATCTCATCGAGAACGGCGAGATTAAGCACCCCGTGAGGAGACCGATTCTGGAGATAACCACCAAGGCACTGTGGAGAAGCGTCGATGCCGTTGGCAAAGAGGTTGAGTACTTCCCAGGAACCTGCGGTAAGGGCGAGCCTGGCCAGGGCGTTCCTGTCTGGATGGGAGGTGCTCCTGCGAGGCTCAGGGGGATACCGCTGAGGAGGCCATGAGGTGGTGGAGATGTTTGACGTTAACGAATTCATCCTTAAGAAGGCCAAAGAGCTTGGCTTCGGCGATGTTGTCGTCCTAGGCTACGAGATGGACAGGCGCCAGGTGCGCTTCGCCAACAACGAGATAACCGTCGCCAAGAACTGGCACGAGAGGAAGGTGGAGCTCTTCGTCGAGCTTGATAAGAGGATCGCGGGAACAAGCATCACTGAGCTGAGCGAGGAGAACATCGAGAGGACGCTCAAGGCCCTGCTCTCGACTTTAAAGAACATGGCCCCGAAGGAGGACTACTACGGCATAGCAGATGGGCCCTTCGAGTACAGAGATATACCCGAGACCTTCGATAAAGCCATAGTCGAGCTCGATGAGCCGAACGAGTACGTTGAGACAGCCATAAACGCGGCCCTCGAGGAGGGGGCTAAGCGTGTCGCCGGTGTTTTATACACTGACCACAACAGGATCTATCTCACCACGAGCAACGGCGTCGAGGCTTTTGACGGAGGAACAGGAATAGAGATAAGCGTTAGAGCCTTCATCGGCGACCTTGAGAGTGGCCACGGCACTAACTCGGTGAGGATTCTCAAGAAGTTCGATCCCGAAAGTGCGGGAAGAAAGGCCGGTGAGATAGCTAAGATGGCACAGAACCCGGAGCAGGGACCGGAAGGAAAGTTCGATGTGATATTTGACCCGCTGGCCTTCGCCAATCTTCTCAGTTATATGAGCTTCATGACATCGGCCTATGCCGCCGAGGCAGGCTTCTCCTTCCTCGCTGGCAAGCTCGGGCAGAAAGTAGCAAACGAGGACGTTACCATCAAAGACGTCGGAAACATGCCCAACGCCTACGGAACCAGAAAGTTCGACGATGAAGGCGTTCCGACGAGAGAAACAACGATAATCGAGAACGGAACCTTCAAAACATTCCTACTCAACACGAGTCTAGCCAAGAAGTACGGAACCGAAACAACGGCCAACGCAGGACTCGTCATGCCGCATGCCTGGAACATCCTGCTTGAACCAGGTGACTACACCAAGGAGGAGCTCTTCAGTGAGGTCAAGAAGGGCATATACATCACCAACGTCTGGTACACCCGCTTCCAGAACTACGTCACCGGCGACTTCTCGACCATCCCGAGGGACGGCATCTTCCTTGTCGAAAACGGCGAGCTGAAGCCCATAAGGAACATCCGCGTGAGCGACAACTTCCAGAGAATTCTAGAGAACATCTCTGCCCTCGGGAAGGACCTCCACCACATCCACTGGTGGGAGGTCAGAACTCCTGTCTTCACACCATACGTGGTCGTGAAGGACGTGGGAATAACGAGAGCAACAAAGTGATATCATTATTATTTTTTATCCTTCAAGTTGCCGTTCTCCTTTATTATAACCGTGGAAGTGTTGTGTAGAGGATTAAATCTTGACTTAGTCGTTTGGACTCGTTTTGAAAAATTGAAACGTTTATCTTCTTCTGCCACCCCAAGTGTTCTTCAATGCAAAGAAATGTACACTAACAATTTATAATGGTAAAGGAAAACCTTTATTAGACTATAGTGCACTTCTATGATAGTTTAAATTGGGGGTGGGTTAAATGAAAAGGGTTGCCGGAATCCTGAGCGTGATTCTTGTACTAGCTGCGTTTGTTAGTCCCGTAGCTGCGGCCAGCATCAGTGGAGATAGTAGTGCCTATGTGCATCCCTATCCTTCGGGCATAGTGCAGGGCGACCTTGTTTTCGGCCACTCAGAAGGTGTGACCGATTGGGTTATACCCGGGTTCTGGACACACGTGGGCATAATTGGGTGGTACGACAGTGGCATAGGAGACTGGATAGTCATTGAAGCAACTACAAGTAACGGCGTGACATTTACCCCCCTCAGCAAGTTCCTGAGCAGGTACGATACTGTTGCCATTGGCAGAGTTATAACGGCCGATGCTACCATACGCTATTATGCCGCATATTTCGCCTATCTCCAGTATGGCAAGCCGTACAACTGGAACTACCTCAGCAAGCCCGACATCTACAGCGACAGCTACTACTGTTCCCAGCTCGTCTGGGCGGCATACATGTGGGCATCTGGATACAGCATAAACATTGACGAAAACGATGGTGCTTGGAGCTGGACCTATGGGTATGCAGTTGCTCCACAGGAAGTCTACGACGACCCGGAGGTCTCGATAATCTACTACCATTCTGTCTGAATCTTTTCCATATTATTCTATTTTGTCATCATCAAGAGTCCAGCTCTCCAAAGATTTGAGCCGGTTTTGCCATCTAGCAGGCCGAGAAGTAAACAGAACATTACTAAACTCAAGGCGTATAGAAAAGCCCCGTACGGACTATATCACCGTGAATCACCAGAAGCTACAGTACAACACCAGGGCAAAGCCCATATCCTTCTCCCTTAACTCATATTCCCGGGGATACGGGAGGCTCATAATATCTTTGGTAAATTGACCCATATTAAGTACAATGCCACCAAAATCACTACCGCCGTAAAAACCTGTTTCAGTTCCTTGCAAGAAAGCGACTTTGCTATACGCACGCCGATGACATCCCCAATAAGCCCGCCCAGAACAAAGAGTACCACCACCACAAGGTCTATCGCCCTGCCCTGAATCTCGTAGCTCACAAAGCCCGCAGATCCATTGAGGACGATTACAAAGAGAGACGTCCCAACGGCTCTGTGCATTTTAAGGCCTGCACCCATCGTCAAAGCCGGAACAAGCAGGAAGCCGCCTCCGACTCCAAAGAATCCAGAGGCAAGCCCAACGAGAAAGCCAAGGCCAGCGACATTAATATGGCTAATTTCTTTCCCACTCTCAACTGATTGGACTCTTTTACTGCCGTTCCTTGCCATTTTAATCGCCATAATGACCATTAGAATCGCGAACAGCGTCATCAAAAGGGGCCCTTCTACAGCTCTGTTCAAGTAGCTGCCAATATAAACTCCGGGAATGCTTGTGAGGGCCATCAGCGCTCCGGTTTTAAAGTCCACGTTTCCCTTTCGCCAGTGCATTAAGAATCCTATGATTGCGGTTATCCCTACGGCAACCAAAGAAGTGCCAACTGCCGTATGGGGATCAAGACCAACGAAATATACTAACAAGGGAACTGCAAGAACCGATCCACCGCTTCCTGTAAGGCCAAGCGACAGTCCAGAGAGGAACCCGGAGATTACCGCATCTATTAGGTTCACCTTATTTCCCCAGGCGGTGAATTATGGTAGATCCTTTTAAAATTTCCCAATGATATCTCTGAGGCCAAAGTGCCCGTTTTTATCCAGGGAATACCTTTCAAAGGGATGTCTGATGCAGACATTGTTCAACCCTCAAACAATCTAAAAACTCTTAAAGCCCTCCATTCTACCTTCTTAATAGCCGAAAAGCTTGTCTTTGAGGTGATCAGGATGGAAGTCATCGAGAACTCCAAATTAGAGAGCTTTCACTACAAGCTTCTGGCAGTCCTTGGAGCGATATGGGCGTTCATTGCTGTGAACACTATAGCCGCGAGCTTGATCATACCCTTGCTGAAGGAGGAACCTGCTTTTCAGGGTAGCCTCGCCAAACTCGGTTCTCTTGGCTCGGCGGCCCTCTTCGGAATGCTTTTTGGGGCGTGGCTCTTCGGAATCCTCGCGGATCGCATAGGAAGGAAAAAAGCTCTGACCCTGGCCGTCGTCACATTCTCGCTCGGCTCCATAGCCAGTTCCTTTGCGGGAAGTCTTGATCAGCTCATAGTCCTCAGGTTCATTGTGGGGCTTGGACTCGGAGGTTCTCTGCCCGTTGCCAGCTCTTACTTCGCCGAATTCATGCCAAAGTCCGTGAGAGGAGCAATGATCTCAATCCTTGAGAGCTTCTGGGCAATAGGAACCATAATCATCGGAGTGGTGGCCCTTCTTGTGAGAGCAGACTGGAGGAATATCCTGCTCTTCGGTGGAGCGATCCTCCTTATTCTGCCTCTCCTGCTGACTCTGCCTGAATCTCCCAGGTTCCTCCTCGTGAAGGGAAGAATCTCAGAGGCCGAGGAAATACTGAGGAGAATCTTCGGCGTTGATGTAAAGCTCCAGAAACCCGGCGAGGAGCAGAAGAGGGCCTCTATAGGAGACCTATGGAGGAAATACTCAAGGAGAACCCTCATGCTGACCGTTGCGTGGTTCAGCATAGCCTTCGCCTACTACGGCTTCTTCATCTGGCTTCCCAAGTTCCTCTCCGCTACGCTTGGAATAACTGTCTTTAAGAGCTTCCAGTACTTCATCATAACCGCCATAGCCCAGCTGCCGGGGTACTGGAGCGCCGCATATCTTATCGAGCGCATCGGGAGGAAGAAGACTCTCTCTTCGTACCTGTTTCTATCAGGAATTGCAGGGATAGCATTCTACCTGGCCGCAAGCTCCGCCAACGAGGCTATGATACTCTCGAGCGCCATACTCTTCAGCTTCTTCAACCTCGGCGCTTGGGGCGCCATCTACGCCTACACGCCGGAGCTCTACCCCACAAGCGTGCGCGGAACCGGCACCGGCTGGGCTGGGGCGATGGCCAGGATAGGCGGCGGGATAGCGCCGATACTGGCCGGGAGGATCATGGAGGTGAGCGGAGCTGCCCTGGCAGTTCTGGTCATAGCGGTGGTTTCAATAATAGGCGCCATAGACGTTCTGATCCTTGGCGAGGAGACTATGGGGAAAGAGCTTACCTGAGCCCTTTCTTTTTTTCACCCAAACAGCCCCAACGCCGGAAGTACAGTTATTGCCATGCTGAGCAACCCGCCGAGGATTAGAGCAGGAACCGTCTGCCTCTTCTCGATGCCAAACAGGTACGCAGCCAGAGCTCCCGTCCATATGCCCGTTCCGGGGAGGGGTATCGCCACAAAGATTGTCAGTCCAAGGAAGCCCCACTTCTCGACGTAGGGATGGGCCTTTTTCCTGACCCGCTCGACGTAGTAGAGATATAGGTGTGCTATTTTTCTAAGGAAGGTTCCCTCAAGCCAGATCATAAGCCTGTCTATGTAGGGTAGGACCGCCGGAAGGACGAGCGAGAGAAGCAGAACGCCAAGAGAAGCTGCCAGAAGGGTCTTCCACAAGGGATAACCTTTACTTATGCCGTAAACGATGGCATATCGGCCCTCGAATGTGGGAACCAGAGATAGTATGAAAACCTCAAGGAGGTTATTCAACGTCAAACACCTCCAGTTTGAGCTTTTCAATAAAGGCCCTGTAGATTGGAAGCCACATGCTTTCTGTGGACGCTACCACTATAAAAACCCACGGGCCAAGGATCAAACTAAAGAGAACATCGCTGAACCAGTGAACGTGAAAGAGCAGCCTTGAAAAGGCAACTAAAAGGGCATAACCCCACCAGATAAGTTTGTATTTGGGGAAACGCTCACCCAGGAAACACGCCAGAATAGAAGCTCTCGCTGTATGTCCAGAGGGGAAGGCGAAATAATCAGCGTTTAACAGGGCTTGGAAGAATGGTAAAGATAGAGGAGCTTCATCTGGTCGTGGCACCTCAGTTAAGACTTTCAAAACGCCTACAATTGCCATGCCAAGAAAGATCGAGACTATGAAATTTAAAGTGGAACGGCTTAGCTTCCTGCTTCTTCTGAGGTCCCATAATACGAAGAGAAGAACATAAACCGCAAAAATTCCGAAGCTGGCAGAATCTGTGATTAGAGTTATCCAAAGGGAGTCCACAAATGGAGTGTGGGCATATACATATGTGTTAATATCGCCCAATAAACCAAGAAGCTGGGCTATAAAGATTACAATGAGCATGCCCGTGAGTATCCCAAGCTTCCTTCTCTCGTTCATAGGCATGGAGAAAAGAACGGAAATACATAGATAAAGCTTTTCCTTAGATGATGCCAGCCCCGTAGAGCGCATGATATGCCTTGAGCAGCGCCTGCTGAACTTTTTTCGGCCCGAAGGTTCTAACGGCCCTTCCAAGGCCCTCGTTGTATACCCTGCGCAGTATGAAGTCAGTTTCGCGGCTTAGGTTGACATTCTCCTTATTTTCAAGGCAGAGTCTCGCTATCTCCTCCGGTTCCCGGTAATTGAGGCCCTTGAGCCACTTGAGCGGGATACTGTCCTCGAAGCGCTTGATGACTTCAAAGCCTATTATCGTAACCTCGTCGTCACCGTAGAGCTCCCCGTAGATTTTGCTTAGCTCTCTGACGAGTTCCCTGACGTCGGAAAAGCCGTCAAGCCTAGCATCTTCGTTGGTGAGCTCCTTAACTTTCTTTTTCTCGACGCGGGTTATCCTGATCTTGGCTATGGCGGTGTCGCTCGGCGTGATGACTAGGTAAATCTCGCTTCCAGGCTTGGCCTCGTAGTCCCCATACCTTATCGTCGTGACCTTGTCTCCCCTGAGGATCCTTGATTTGTAGGCGCTGTCAATCAGCATGAACTTCCTTATCTGCACGCTCTTTCTCTTCAAGGTTCAGCCCCCTAACGATCTCCGGAACCTCTTCCAATGACTTGATCGTGAAGTCCGCATACTCCAGATAGTCCAGCTCGCGGTTGGCGTACTTCCCATATTTAAACCATACTGTCCTCATGCCAACCTGCTTCGCCCCGTAGATGTCCGAGTACAGCCTGTCACCGACCATCAGCGCCTCGTGGGGCTCGACGTTAAACTTCCGCAGGGCCTTCTCAAATATCTTTCTGTGGGGCTTCTTGACGCCGAGATAGTTGGATATAAAGACCTCATCAAAATATTCATCGAGCTCGAGGCGGAGTATCTTCTCCCACTGTTTTATGGGGTCGCCGTCGGTAATCACCCCGAGGCCAAAGCCATCTTTCTTGAGCTCGAGGAGGACTTTTCTAGCGCCCTTGACGCTTTTGAGGTAGGCAAACTTGGTGTTGTGATACGCTATAACCCCTGCGGCTATCCACTTGGGGTTGTTCGGTAGGTCAAGCCTCCTCAGGAGGTAGTCGAAGTGTCTCCCAAAGTTGCTTCCGTACTCGTTTATGAGCTCGAGGAGCTCATGGTAAGCGGTTTCAAAATCAACGGGAAGCCCGTGGCGTACCATGTTCTCTATAGCGTTTTTCCTGGCCATTTCGGCGAGTTTGCTCGTGTCAACGAGCGTGTCGTCGAGATCAAAGAACACGACTCTTATCATCTCGCCACCCACCATCCCTACGCTTTTCTCCTATTTAATCCTTCCCGAGGTCGAGGAACGGGCCTTTCCTCTCACTCACCTGCCTCCTCGCCCACTTCATGGCCTGAAAGTACTCGTCCTCTTCCATAAGCTCGTTGAGCAAATCTTCGAGCTTCCAGGTAAGGGACGTTTCCGTCGTGGTGGCAAATATTACCCTCCCAAGGTCGAGGGAGCGGACTGCTTTTATTACCCCCTTCAGCGTCTCGTTGTCAACGTCATGCATTATCACGAACTTTCTGAGATGCCAGTAGCTCGAACCGCTCAGCTTTTCGGCTTTATTAACTATCTCTCCAACGATCCAGCCCCGGCAGTACTCAGGAACCTCAAAGACATCCAGGCCGTTTAGGACCTCCATTACCTTTTCGGCCTCATCCTCATTAAAGCCAATGAGGAGAACCTTTCCACCCATCATACCAGCCCCTTAATCCTCTTCATCAACTTTTCCATAGCCTCCCCAGCCGGACAGCGCAGGAAGACGTCGGCTATGGGCGTGATCCCGCTTTCCTCAGGATTTACCTCAATGACTTTGCCCCCAGTTTCCTTGACGATCTGGGGGATGTAAGCTGCGGGATAGACAACACCGCTGGTACCAATCACGAGAACCAGGTCTGCCTTCTCTGCGAGCTTAAAGGCCTCGTCTAAGGCTTTCCTCGGCAGCGGCTCGCCAAACCATACCACGTCAGGCCTCAGAAGCGAACCGCAGTTTGGGCACTTTGGCAGGTCTTTCTGGACCAGGAACTCTTCCAAGCGACCATTCTCCTTGAGGTTTTCCTTATAGCTGCAGGAAGTACACCTAACGCGAAAGATGTTGCCGTGGAGCTCGATGAGGTTTTTTGTGCCAGCCTCACGGTGGAGGTCGTCAACATTCTGGGTTATCACAGCCTTCAAAATGCCCATCTCCTCGAGCTCAGCTAAAGCGTAGTGAGCCCTGTTGGGTCTGGCTTTCATTATGAGCCCCATTCTCCACTTGTAGAAGCTCCAGACGAGGTGAGGGTCCTTCCTGAAGGCTTCTGGCGTCGCCAGCTCCTCTGGTCTGTGCTTCTTCCAGAGGCCGTTAAAGCCCCTGAAAGTTGGAACACCGCTCTCTGCGCTTATTCCAGCCCCGATAAAGGCTATGGCAAACCTCGAGCGGGCGAGCAGTTTTGCGGCTTCCTCTATCATGATTATACTTACTCGGCTATCTTTAAAAATCATGCCTGACCTTGAGCCCTTTTCCCATCTACGCCGAATAATCTTTGAAGCATGTTTCACATTTTCGTGCGAGCCTTTAAATTGTATCCATGAGTACATTTTGCCGAGGTGAGAGAGATGCCCGTTACTGATGGAACCCCCAGGAGAAAGGTCACCACCTCACACGGGAGGTATTATGCGGAGAGACTGGCTGCAGAGAGGCGTAAAAAGGTCACCCTCATCCAGAACCTAAGGAGAAGAAAAGCCACGGTAGCTTTGAGAACCTCCACGATAAAGGTCGAAAAGGCACGCATCACAAAGAACGAGGCTCTGGCAATACTCGTGGGAACACAGATAGGGGCAGGGGTGCTTGGACTTCCCTATGCAGCCTCAAAGGTCGGCCTGATCCCAGCACTGGGCGTTCTCTTAGGAGTGATGCTTCTGATGCTGGCGACGGCATTCATAGTGCTGAAGTTCTCCGCCGAGATGGGCGGGGCACAGATGAGCACCATAGCCAACAGGACCCTCGGAAAGGCAGGAGGCTGGCTCATGTACATCAGCATATTCATAATGAGCTTCGGCGCGCTCCTCGCTTACATAGCGGGAATGGGCAGCGTCTTCTCCAGTCTCTTCGGGATAAGCGACACGCTCGGAGCGCTCATATTCTGGGTTCTGGCATCGCTCGTAGTTTACCACGGACTCGAAGCCAGCGGAAAGACCGAGCTCATAATGAGTTACATAATGCTCGCCCTCTTCATCGGCGTTACCCTGATGCTCACCCCCCACGCAGAACTCGAAAACGGCCTCTACACCGACCTCTCGGGAATACTCAGCATAACCGGCGTTGCCATCTTCGCCCTCGGCTGCCACACCATAATCCCCGACGTCTACAAGGGACTCGGAAGCTACGAAGAGACCAAGAAGGTCATTATCCTGGCGTTCCTCATTCCAACGGCCATTTACGCTGTCTTTATGGCAGCATTCCTTCTCGCCTTTGGAAAGAACACCCCGCAAATCGCCACTCAGGGGCTCGAGCTGCTCTATGGCCGCGTTGGCAAGCTCGTAGGCAACCTAATTCCGTTGCTGGCCATAACCACGAGCTATATAGGCATCGCCCTAGCTCAGCAGAGCAACAACGCTGAGTTCGTGAGGCTCAAGAAGCCGATAGCATGGGGACTGACGGTTATACCGCCGGCGACACTCTACTTTGCAGGGGTCAAGAACTTCGCCGATGTGCTGGCCTTCGCCGGCGACACCGGTGATTTCCTGGCGTTCATAGTGCTGCCGATTCTTATTTACCTTGCCAGCAAGCTCAGGAAGTAACCCTTTGCTTTTTTCTATTCTTTTTCGAAAGGATTCCCGGCTACCAGCCGGAATGGAAAAGAAAGCACATGAATAAGCCTTCAATTCTGCGGTAAGATTTATATTCCCCCCGCTCAAATCCTCATCGAGGTGTTTCCCATGGAGAACGGCTACAAGACCTACAGGGACAAGGTTATTGAGTATCTGGAGGCCCACGAGAAGTGGAGGAGCTCAACCATAAACTTGATTGCGAGTGAAAACATAACCTCCCCGAGCGTCAACCGCGCCGTTTCTAGCGGCTTCATGCACAAGTACGCCGAGGGCTGGCCCAGGCAGAGGTATTATCAGGGCTGTAAGTACGTTGATGAGGTCGAGCTCATCGGTGTTGACCTCTTCTGCAAGCTCTTTGGAAGCGACTTTGCTGACCTCAGACCTATATCCGGAACCAACGCCAACCAGGCAGTTTTCTTCGGTCTCACCCAGCCGGGAGACAAGGCTGTCGTTCTGCATACCTCCCATGGTGGTCACATAAGCCATATGCCATTTGGAGCCGCTGGAATGAGGGGCCTTGAAGTTCACACCTGGCCCTTTGACAACGAGGAGTTCAACATCGACGTGGACAAGGCTGCTCAGCTCATCCGTGAGCTCGAGCCAAGGATAGTCGTCTTCGGTGGTTCGCTCTTCCCGTTCCCGCACCCGGTCAAGGAACTTGCTCCGGTGGCTAAGGAAGTCGGTGCTTACGTCATGTACGACGCAGCCCACGTGCTCGGTCTCATCGCCGGAAAGCAGTTCCAGGACCCGCTCAAGGAAGGAGTTGACGTAATGACCGCCTCGACCCACAAGACCTTCCCGGGACCACAGGGCGGTATAATCCTCTACAAGAACTTCGGTGATGACGTCGCCAAGCTCCAGTGGGCCATCTTCCCTGGTGTCCTCAGCAACCACCACCTCCATCACATGGCCGGAAAGGTCATCACCGCTGCGGAGATGCTCGAGTTCGGTGAGAAGTACGCGGCCCAGATTGTCAAGAACGCCAAGGCCCTCGCCGAGGCCCTCGCCGAAGAGGGCTTCAAGGTCATCGGCGAGGACAAGGGCTACACCGAGAGCCACCAAGTCATTGTCGATGTCAGCGACCTCCACGAGGCCGCCGGCGGATGGGCCGCCCCGCTGCTCGAGGAGGCAGGCATTATCCTCAACAAGAACCTCCTGCCGTGGGACCCGCTCGAGAAGGTTAACACCCCGAGCGGACTCAGGATAGGCGTTCAGGAGATGACCCGCGTTGGAATGCTCGAGGACAACATGAAGGACATCGCCGTCTTTATGAGGCGGGTCCTAATCGACAAGGAGGATCCGAAGAAGGTCGAGAAGGAAGTTGCCGAGTACAGGAAGGAGTACCAGAAGGTCTACTACTCCTTTGACCACGGCCTCCCAATGAAGGAATAATTTTCCTTATTTTTTCAATTTCGCAAGTTAGTAATCAAGATTTCTCCAGGGCGGTTTTGGGGTCTATCCACCAAATCTACTGTGATGCTGGATTATATCCAAACTTAACGTTTTTTCATCGTATTTTATCGCAGAAAAAGTTATAAACTCGCTTTTCCAGTAAATTAAAGTGATGTCTGGCCTTTGTGTTTAATTCATTCGTAGAATATGGCTGGGCATCGTGAACATTACGTAATCTACTTTAAATAAGTGGCTCAAATAAGGGGCTAAAATTAGACGAATAAAGCCACAGAGTTCAAACTGGACATTGACTTTGAATAAGTCCTGCTTCCCTTCCATCTCTGTTAAAATAAAGAAGCTCAAATAACCTCCAACTGATCACTTCAATCTCTTTTGAAGCTTTGGCAACCGTTAAAAACCTGAAAGTTGACACTTTCCCGGTGGTTCACATGAAAAAGACAGTCCCTGTGCTACTGATACTATTAATAATTCCCATAGCCTATTTCATGGCTTCATCTCCCGCAGAAGGAGATAACGGCGGAACGGACGGGACTCCAGACGTTCCAGACGTCGTTCTGAAACTTGACAAGACGATCTATGCTCCGGATGAGACTATGGTTCTGACAGTAATCAACAACGCTGACTCGGAAGCAACAACCGGCTATGCATTCCAGCTTTACAGACTTGAGAACGGCAACTGGAAAGAGGTAAAGCTGGACATAGCCTTTATTGAGATAGCAATTATCATTGAGCCCGGCAGGAGCTGGGAGCAGAGGGTGAAGCTCTCCAGCCTGAACCTCGAACCGGGCCATTACAAGATAGTGAAGATTGTCTCCTTCACCGACCCGGTGAACAAAATGGCAATTGGCATGGAGGCATGGGCTGAGTTTGACGTGAAAGGGTGAGCCAGATGCGGTGGGGCCTGCTAGCGGTCACCACGGTTTTCCTCCTCGTTTTTGGCATCTTCTACGCCGAGACTGTGAAGGAGAAAGCCTCCGTGGGAAATGGAACCGCTTCCGGGGCTGGGACTGTCGTTATGGTTCTCGACAGAAACACTTACCACGTCGGGGACAATCTCACTCTCACGATAATCAATAGGGGCAACAGAACGCTCTTGGTCGGATCGGACTACGAGCTCTACAGGCTTGAGAACGGGAGCTGGAAAAAGGTTGAGACAGGACTGACATTCACGATGATAGGTTACATGATACCGCCCGGCGGCAACTGGAGCCAGAGGGTGCCGCTCGTTGTACTCACCAAGGGGACGAGCGCCTTTGGAACCCTTGAGCAGCTTCCTCCCGGGAGATACAGAATAGTGAAAATCGCCTTCTTCGAAAACGGGAAGTATAGCATCAGGCAGAAGGGGATAACGCTCTCTGTTGAATTCAAGGTCATTGGCGGCTGATTCTTTTTCTTGGCAAAACTTTTTATCCCCCAACCACATACCTCACCCCCGGCTGTAGGGGTGAGAGAAAATGAAGTTCTGTCCAGAGTGCGGTAACCTTATGCTCCCGGATAGGAAGAGAAAGGTCTGGGTCTGCAGAAAGTGCGGTTATGAAGAGCCCTTCGACGAGGAGAAGGACAGGGAGAAGACAAGAATAACCCAGAAAGTCGAACACAAGCCCGACGAGGGAATAATAGTCGTTGAGCAGGATCTGGCAACCCTTCCAAAGGTTAAGATAACCTGTCCGAAGTGCGGCAACGACGAGGCCTACTGGTGGGAGCTCCAGACGAGGGCCGGCGATGAGCCGAGCACGATATTCTACAAGTGCACCAAGTGCGGCCACGTATGGAGGTCCTACGAGTGAACGAGGAGGAGAAGCTCGAAGTTTTAAAGCGCCTCGCCGAGAAGGCTCTTAAGGAGCTTGAGGAGGCCTATAAGAGACTGCCCGATACAGATAACGGAAAAGCTTATTTATTCCGGGGGAAAGAAAGAGTTAGGCTGATGCTCAATATACTGGAGGAGGGATAAAAATGCCGTTCGAGATAGTTTTTGATGGTGCCAAAGATTTCGCCGATCTTATAGCCACCGCAAGCAACCTGATTGACGAGGCGGCTTTCAAGATAACCGAGGAAGGAATAAGCATGCGCGCCATGGACCCGAGCAGGGTCGTTCTCATCGATCTTAACCTCCCGGAGAGCATATTCTCCAAGTATGAGGTCGAGGAAGAGGAGACGATTGGAATCAACATGGATCACTTCAAGAAGATACTCAAGCGCGGCAAGAACAAGGACACCCTCATCCTCAGGAAGGGTGACGAGAACTTCCTCGAGATCACCTTCGAGGGAACCGCCAAGAGAACTTTTAGGTTGCCACTTATCGAGGTTGAGGAACTCGAGCTCGACCTTCCGGAGCTTCCGTTCACAGCAAAGGTCGTTGTTCTCGGAGAGGTTCTCAAGGAGGCCGTTAAGGACGCCTCCCTCGTCAGCGACGCCCTCAAGTTCATAGCAAGGGAGAACGAGTTCATCATGAAGGCAGAGGGCGAGACCAACGAGGTTGAGATAAAACTTACCCTCGAAGACGAGGGTCTGCTTGACCTCGAGGTTGAGGAGGAGACCAAAAGTGCCTACGGAATCAGCTACCTCGCCGATATGATAAAAGGTATCGGAAAGGCCGACGAGGTCATCATAAGGTTCGGCAACGAGATGCCCCTCCAGATGGAGTACCCGATAAGGGACGAGGGTAAGTTGATATTCCTCCTCGCTCCGCGCGTCGAGGACTGATTTCTTTTCCTTCTCCATTTAGGCTGGTGAGAGCGTGGACATCGTTAAGCTCAGGGAACTGCTGGAGGGGGAGCTTTCATCCCCGGACCTCACAGAACTCGACGAAGAGTTCTACAGGGAATTCGACAGTCTGATAAAAGCCCTTAAGCTCAGCGCTGAGAGCTCCCGCGAGAGGGGTGAGGACATCGAGGAGCGTCTTTACCTCGCCCAGCTCAATATCGCCGAGAAGTTAATGCGCGAAATAATCAAAATCAGGCTCCATAAAATCGTAGATCTGGCCGTTGAAGGAATACCTCAAGAGATGACAGCCGAGGAGAAGAGGATTTTCACTATTCTGAGGGCATTCATCGAGCGTGAGGAGATTCCGGTTGAGGTTCCGGCCGAAGCCGTTGAGGTTCCCGAGAGCATCCCCACTGCAGAGCCACCAAGGAAAACCATTCCCAGAGAGGCGTACATAATCAAGATCGACCTCCCCAAAATCCTCGACGCCGAGCTGAAAGAATACGGGCCGTTTAAAGCGGGCGATCTGGTGACGCTCCCCCGGGAGATAGCCAAGGTTCTCATCGAGAGGGAAGCGGCAGAAAAAATCAAGATATCCCCGTGATGGTTATGCCGTTCTCCGCCTGCATGCGGGACTGCTACGACACCTGCTCGATGATAAGTGAGGTTAAGAACGGGCGCCTAGTTGTCAAAGGAAACCCCAGGCATCCAATAACGGAGGGGTTCCTTTGTCCAAAGGGCGCGCTTCTGCCCAGGTGGTTCCACGCGGAGGACAGGCTTAAGGTTCCGCTCATTAGAGCAGGCAAGAGAGGAAGTGGAAAATTCCGAGAGGCAAGCTGGGCGGAGGCCATCAACCTCGTCGCCCAAAAACTGAGGGAGACGATAGATGAGTACGGAAGCGAGAGCGTCCTCGTCTACCAGTACGCGGGGGATAGAGGCATCGTGAACTATGCCTTCCCGCTCAGGCTCTTCCACTACCTCAACACTGCGATGCTCGACTATGGAATCTGCGACAGGGCCGGCCAGGAAGCTTTGAGGGACGTCTATGGAACTGCAATCGGAATGGATCCCGAGGAGCTAAAAAGGCAGAAGCTCATCGTATACTGGGGCATCAACGCCTTCTGGACGAACCTCCACGGATTCCTGCTGGCGAAGCGTTACGACCTTGAAATCTGGACTGTCGATGTAATAAGGACAGAAACTGCCAAGAGGAGCGAGAAGTTCTTCCAGATAATGCCCGATACCGATGTCCTCTTCGCTCTGGCCGTTGCGAAGCTCATCATAGAGAATGAGCTCTATGATAAGGACTTCGTCCGCGAGAACGTTTATGGTTTTAAGGAATTCAAGAATTATGTAATTAAATTGGACCTTGACTTCGTGGAGCGCGAAACGGGTTTGAGCTGCGAAGAAATTGAGGAGTTTGCCTTCGACTTCGCTGAGAAAAAAGGTGTTATACACATCGGATACGGCTTCCAGAGGTCTTTGGGTGGCGGAGAGGCAGTGAGGGCCATCTCAATTCTCCCGGCCCTAGTCGGTCATCGCTTCGGCTTCATCTACGACATGAAAACGATAGACAAGAGCTATGCCGAAGGGGCTTTCCTGCGAACGAAGCCTGCAAAGAGAATCCCGCAGATGAAGCTTGCCGAATACATCGAGAAGGGCGAGATAAAGTTCCTCTACGTTTACAACTCCAATCCGCTGGCGAGTTTGCCGAATCAGAACAGGCTCAGGAGAGCCCTGATAGAAAACGATGTCTTTATTGTTACTCATGATATCTTCCTGACTGACACAGCCCTATTCTCTGACGTCGTCCTGCCGGCGAACACCTTCTTTGAGAGGCTCGACATAGTTGATTCCTACTATCACCGCCACGTCGCTCTAAACGAGCCAGTTGCAGAGCTTTACGGAAAATCCAACAGCGAGGTAACGAGGCTTTTGGCCAAAGCCCTTGGCATCGAGAACCCTCACCTCTACGAGAGCGACGAGGAGGTAATACGGAAGGTTCTGGAGATCAACAACCTAAGCTGGAAGGAGCTGAAAGCTAAGGGCTTCGTAAAGGTTCCAGAAAAGCCGAGGAAGTGGGAGACACCGAGTGGCAAAATCGAATTCTACTCTCAGAGGGCCGCTGAGCGCGGTCTATCACCGTTTCCGGAATACAAGCCCCCACAGGGCAACTACCCACTCCGCCTGCTCAGTCCAACGCACAGGATGACAATAACGAGCCAGTACCACAACACCTACGGGATAATAGACCCAAGCCTCTACATGAACCCAGATGATGCTGAGAAGAGGGAAATCTGCGACGGAGACACCGTGGAGGTTTTCAACGACAATGGGAGGATTAAAACGACTGTGAAACTTAGCGATGACGTTCCTAAAGGCGTCGTCCTGCTCTACAAGGCCTTCTGGCCATCGTTGCTCGGCTGGAACGTGAATTTCCTGACGAGTGATAAAACCGTCGAAAAATACGGTAACGGTTCTGCATATCATTCAACTTGGGTTGATGTGAGAAAAGTTTGAGGCGAAATCTCGGCCAAGATTTTCTCTTTCTGACAACCCCTGCCGATATTTTAATCACAAAATGACGGTAAATGAAGAACATTCTTTGCACGAACAACTCAGGGCTTATTAAGTAGATTGGATATTCGCCAAACTTTATGCCGTTAGCCGAACCGAAAGATTTATATAATCGAACCAAGCAGGTTTATAGTGAAAAAAACACACAAAAAGTAAGAGGTGATGAAAGATGGTCGTCATAGGAGAAAAGTTCCCAGAGGTCGAAGTTAAGACCACCCACGGAGTGATAAAGCTCCCGGAGTACTTTGCTGAGAAGGGTAAGTGGTTCATACTCTTCAGCCACCCTGCTGACTTCACCCCAGTCTGTACCACCGAGTTCTACGCCATGCAGAAGAGGGCCGAGGAGTTCAGGAAGCTCGGCGTCGAGCCCATTGGACTGAGCGTTGACCAGGTCTTCAGCCACATCAAGTGGATGGAGTGGATTAAGGATAACCTCGGCGTCGAGATCGACTTCCCCGTCATAGCCGATGACCGCGGTGAGCTCGCCGACAAGCTCGGCATGATCCCGAGCGGCTCCACTATTACTGCTAGGGCAGTCTTCGTCGTCGACGACAAGGGCGTCATCAGGGCGATAGTTTACTACCCGGCCGAGGTCGGCAGGGATTGGGATGAGATACTCAGGCTCGTAAAGGCCCTCAAGACCAGCGACGAGCACGGTGTTGCTCTGCCGCACAAGTGGCCGAACAACGAGTTCATCGGTGACAAGGTCATCATCCCGCCGGCTGCCACCATCGAAGAGAAGAAGAAGCGCGAAGAAGCCAAGGCCAAGGGCGAGATCGAGTGCTACGACTGGTGGTTCTGCTACAAGAAGCTCGAATGAGCTTCTTTTATTCTTCTTTAAATAATTCTAACCGATTTCATTTCTAAAAGAGAAGAGGGCATAATACAGTATTTGTCTGGAGCCTTACGCCTTAATCTATGACACCTAAAAAGTTAACGTCGTTTTTTGAGAACATACCGCGGATAGCGAAGTATTACATGCTCTCCGAAGCGTTCAAACTCTTCAAAGCCCCTTCTTTTGAAGTAGTCCAGTGCCTCTGTGTTAGCTGGCGATATTATGAAGGGACACTTGCCCTGCTTCCTTACGTGGGATATACCGTGATAAAGCATACTAACACCGTAACCCTTTCCCCTTGGATATACAAGGAAGAAGGTCAGCAACACTGCTCCCTTTCGTCTCTTCATCTTGTCGGATATCCATGGAAGGTTCTTCCTGCTCAAGCTGTATGCTATCGCGAGGGTGCTCACTATTTCGCCGGTCTGCTCGCTCCTGCCCACGAAGAACTCGTCGAATTCCTCCTCTATTCGCCATTCTATGACAGGCCGATAGGTTTTCTCAAATGCCTCCCAGTCTCCCACTGCAGGTTTCCTTTCGCCCCATCCATGCATCGGATAGGCTCCTCCGGTTTTGGTGTAAACCTTGAAGGAAAACTGAAGAAGCTCGTCCAGTATGTCACGGGGATTCTCCTTGATTATTATCATGGCATCTCACAGATTAAATTATGATGAAAAATTAAAAAAGTTTTAGGTGCCCCCCGAAAGTCTCTTCGAAAGGCTGTAGACAAAGTCTAGCCTATTGGCAGAGTAAACCATTCCAATAACTACTAGAAGGAGACCTAGGGCTGCTATAGTCGTTTGACTAACAAGACTGAACATCAGTCCGAGGAATATAGCTCCAGCAGGCTTCTCAAGGTTTGCTTCAGGAACAACCTTGGATACATCGTAAAGGACGAGACTTATCACCGCTATTGAGAGGGCGTCCATTAAGACGGCTATTGGGTTTCCACCAGTAAAGAAGCCCCACGCCGTAAGGAACGCACTTGCGGCGATTATTATCCCACCGCCAGCGTGTTTACCTTTTCCAGTGGATTTATAGATGCAGAACAGTGAGTAAGCTAGGATGAGCTTGGTTACCGCCCAGTACAGATCGAGAACGGGCAGGGGCTCTCCGCTGAGATAACCAAAGAGCATCATCAGAAAGTAGAAAAACCCCATGGCAACTCCTGTGGATAGGGTCTTTATGCATCTATGGTCTGATATTATCTTTCTGGATTCGAGATAGAAGCCAGTACTCGTCACGGAACCACCCCCAGATGGGAAATAAAAAGGAAAGGGTCTTTAAGCCTTCTCCGCCTGTTCATAGAGCTCGCGCTCTATGGCTATGATCTCGTCGAGCTTGCCCTCCTTTTCGAGCTTCTCGAGCCTCTTGAGGTACATATCCTCGCTGTTCATCCATAGGATCTCCTTGGGTGTAACTCCAATGTTCCTGGCACCCGTCCTAACCGCCCAGATGAAGAGGGCCAGCCACATGAGAATATAGAGCAGGTATATGATTGACTGGGCTGTCTTGCTGGTTGGTGCTATGAGGGCCGGTACGAAGGTAGTTGAGCTGTATGGGTAGCCGCCCATGAGTCCATCCCAGAAATCCCTGGCAAGGGTGTAGGGCAAGTAACCGATGTAGAAGAAGATCCAGATGAGCAGACCGGTGATGTAGAGCAGTCCGGTTCTTCCGTAGTTCCTGAATTCACAGCCGAGCATAAAGACAGTACCGAGACCAAGGAGAAGTCCACCGAAGATGTCCATTGGAAGTGAGGTCATCTCCCTGATGGCCACTCCTGTCTTGTGGAACTCTATTCCAGTGGCCTGAGCGTATATCTTGGCAAACTCTTCGGTGGCCCAGTGATGGCCCTCCATTATGCCGAAGAAAGTGAAGCCGATCCAGAGGACAAGACCAAAGATGAAGGCGTGAAGGGCCAAAGCAGCGAAGGGCTGGAGAGAGAGCATAACAGTCCTGAGTGAGTATGGCATCTTCCACTTCTTCGCGAAAGCTATCTCATCTTTGGCTATCATGTTAGCCATCTCAGGGTTGATGAGACCACACTCTGTACCGAAGCCTGTCTTGGCAACAGAAACTCCAAGGAGAACACCGACTATTATCTGAAGGAGTATGGTTGGCAGGTTCTTACCCACAGTAAGCATGTTTGAATAGATGTAAGTGTTCTCTATGCTTTCGGCCCAACCCATCTTTACCGCGTAGTCGTTGCCCGCGAGGGCACCATAGAGTGCGACCAGGAAGAACAGCACAAGGTAGGCGTAGAGGGCATTGCGAAGCCATCCGTGAGATGGTCCCTCATTATAGGTCAGGCCGTCAGCCATCTTATACTCGGCCGCCTGTTTCACGTACCATTTAGTATCCTGGCTCTTAAAGTACTGGGCTATGTTGTGAATCGTCAGTATCTTGAATGCTATAAGTGCTCCAAGGGTTGCGAAGCCCATGACAACGAAGCTCTTAAGGTTGAAGGCTGGAACGCCACCGAGCAGGTGGTGAAGCGTACAGCCGCCTGCCACACGGGTTCCCCAGGCGAAGAAGAACGCACCGAGAGCTGTAAAGACAAGCATCTTCTTTGGATACTTGACCCAGCTTCTCCACTCACCCTCGAGCCACACCAGAACCAGCGCGCCAATGAACGCACCGATGATAATCCACTGCAAAGCCGGCTGATAGTCAGGCTTGGTTGCTATGAGGCTCTTGCCGAAGAGCGTACTTTCAAAGTGGGCGTACATTCTGGCAAAGCCGCTAGTAACGCCAATGAACTTATGCTTCGGGTGGCCCCACGGGATGAAAAGATAGTTGATTATTTCAGCTATAGCCGTCAAGAGTCCTGCCGTCCACCAGGGCCACTGCTTCTTGAGCCAGCCAACACCCCTGTAACCATTTTCGAATTTAACTCCAGCCATCCGATATCACCCCTAAACCGTTGCAGTTTGAATATCTGACAAAAAGGTTTATAATTCTTTCCATTTTAGAACCAATGGCGAACTATTTTAGCAGAAATCGAACATCTAAGTTCAAATGGCAAACCCGAAGTTTGAAATAGAAACGTAAAAGGTAAGAAAAAAGAACCCCCTCGACTAATAGATCAGTCTTATCATCAGGTTTATGGAAGTTTGTCATGTAACTCATATATTTTTGGATTATGTTCAAAGTTTCCTAGAAATTTTGACTTAAAATCCCGAAGATTTTTCTACATATTAAGAACAACAGTTCCGAGATCATAACCTGGATGGCATAAAAGGAACATTGATGAGACAAAAGTGAGAAAAGGACATCAATGTCCGTCAGATAGAAGGCTCTCAGCGAGCCTTTTAATTGCCCCTATGTAGTTGTTGTAATCCACTGCCTGCTCTGCGGCTGGATAGGCAAAGTGGTCTATAAGGATCGGCGAGAGTATCCCTACGATGACCACAGCTAGGACAAGCACCACCAGAACAAAGGCCATGTAAGGTTCCTCGTGGCCATGAGGATGTTTTTCATGTTCCTCATTATGCTCATGGTGCCCTTCACTTGCCTTCCCGCGCCACAGCGTTGCAAAAGTCTGGAAGTAAGCCCAGCCAGCAACAGCGCTCGTCACTATGACGACAATACCAAGCCAAAAGCTTTTCTCCACTAGAGCGTCGTAGATAAGCATCTTGCTGAAGAAGGTGTTGAGAGGAGGGATACCTACGAGTGCTAGCGTGGCTATGCCAAAGGCAGCTGAAGTTATCGGCATGTTCTTTCCTATTCCTGCCATCTCTTCAATGTTCCTAGTTCCAGCCGCGTGGATGAAGGATCCCGCCGCAAGGAAGAGGAGAGTCTTTCCTATGGCGTGGTTCACAATATGATAGATAACCGCCATCAGTCCGGTGAGACTCATCACACCGAGTCCCATGAAAAGATATCCCATATGCATTATCGTGGAGTATGCTATGAGCCTCTTGAGGTCCCTCTGGACGAGCATCATGAATGAACCCAGAAAGGCTGAAGAGGCACCAAGAAGGAGAAGGACTGAAGATATTGCCTTTCCAAGCTCTCCACCCACTGGAAATACTGTGTAAAGGAAGCGAGCAACGGCGTAAACGGCAACGGCAACGACAAGACCGCTGAGGAGAGCTGAGACCGGGCTTGGTGCCGCTGGATGGGCATCCGGCAGCCAGAAGTGGCCCGGAAAGTTCGCGGACTTTACCAAGAACGCCGCCAGTGCCAAGGCAAAGAACAGGGCAATCGCTAGACCAACATCCCCGTCCACGCTTCCTGTAACTGGAAATTCTATACTGTGAAACTTCGCGGCTAGATCTGCCATGTTGAGAGTCCTCAGGGAAGAGTAAACAATTCCCATAGACAGAAAGTAGAGGCTCGTTGCTGTGCTTCCCATGATGGCGTACTTGAAAGCTGCCTCAATGCTTTCGCTCCTTGATCTGTAGAATGCCACAAGGGAGTAGGAAGATGCTCCGATGACCTCAAGCATAACGAAGAGGTTGAATGCATCCCCAGTCATGAATGCTCCGAGGATTCCTGACTCAAGGCCGAGGAGGGCTGTGTAGTAGTATTGAAGTCCGTGCTCACTTCTCATATAGTCAAAGCTGTAGATAATCGCCAGAAGGAAAAGAACGGAGGACGTGAAGACCAAGAGCGCACCCATCCTGTCAACTTCAAAGACAATCCCAATAGGTGCTATCCAGTTGCCGAAGGCGTAAACCAGAGGTTCCTCGGAAGAGTAGGCCATCTTCATGAGTCCCCATGAGAGGTAAGCCGTTATCCCTGATGCAATGAGAGAGTACGCGTTGAAGAACCGCTTTGACCTTATGAACATTCCCAAGAATGGGAGGAAGAAGGCAAAGCCAAGCGGAACTATCGGAATTATCTCGATCCCCATTTCAACCACCTCAGTCGAATATCTTCTTGGCATACTTTTCGAAGTAGGCAACCACGTTCTCCTTAATCTTCCTCTCGTCCAGTGTTGAGACGTCAATCCAATGGACGTAGAGCCATTTGCCATCGTCGCTTATGTCCACCACCACAGTCCCAGGGGTGTTTGTTATTGAGTTTGCAACGAGCACTTTCCCGTAGTCGCTCTCGACTTCGAGGGGAATTCTTACTATTCCAGGACTAGCCTTGAGCGTGAAGACGCGCTTGGCTACATCAATGTGAGTTTTCGTCTCCTCGATGATGAAGTAGCGGAGACCGTAGAGTATCGCGTAGAGCCACCTCCTTGGCGAGAAGAACTTCGTATCGTTCTTTATCAGCCAGTGGCCGACAAGGAGAGAGACTATCAGGGCAACTACTGAGCCAGTAATCAGGTCGTACCTACTCACCGAGCCAGTGTAGAAAAGGTAAACCGCCAGTGAAATAACGAAAGTTCCAGGGGAAAACCTTTCTACCGGGTTCATGATTTCTCCCTCCTCATAATCTCGGCAATGTCTCTAGCGTCAACCGTTCCGTGAAGGCGATAGAGTTGAATAGCGAAGGTGGTTAGGAGTATGTTCATAGCCATTCCAATGACGACTGCGGTCAGAACCAGTGCTTGAGGAAGAGGATCAACAGCCCTATCCAGGAATTCGCTGAGGGTCAAGTGTTTCTCGTATATCGGTGGGAAAACCGGGAAGACAAGGCGATAGCCGATGAGGATGAAGGTCAGGTTTATCGAGTCGGTCATAACGTTGAGCATGATGATCTTCTTTATAAGGTTGGATCTCGTGACGACTCCATATATCCCTAAAAACATCATTGCAGAAAGCATGATTGTAACGTAGAACACCAGGAAGTTCGCTATCACCGCACTTCCCTCCTGAGAACGGTCTTGAAGATCCATTCGGATATTCCCAGGATGAGGAACACCGTCAGGAAGCCGAAGGCCACCGCTATGTACTCTCCCACATCAAGATTAAAGAGGCCAGTCTCCCCAGGCAGGAGGTTAATCTCAAGCACCTTGCCGCCGTAGAGAATGACCGGAGCCATGACGGTTGCCAGTATAAGGGCAAGGCCAGCTGCATAAGCTGAGATTGTGTGCCTAAGCGTTAACCCCTTTCTCTCTAAGGTAAACTTTGAGAAGCCCGCGAAGAGGAGCAGGGAAGCAACTGCCATCGCTGAACCCCCCTGGAAACCACCACCCGGTGTCAGGTGGCCGTGAAGAGCTATCGAGGCCGAAATCGAGACTATCATGATAACAACGAGCTTCGTAGTCGCCCTGACTATTAGATCCATCTGCCTATGCGGTTCCCCTGCCTCGAGGATTTTTACTTCTTCTTCCTGTTCCTCAGTTAGTCTGAGAACGCTTAAAGCTCCCATTATCGCCAGGAAGAAGACGAAGGTCTCGAAGAGCGTATCGAAGCCACGGTAGTTCCAGACTATGGCTGTAACAACCTCTGGACTGTGTGAAGTTAGTCCTTCATGGGCAAAGGCGTGGCTTAGATAGAACTCGCCCAAAGGTCTCAATGGATTGTCAGCTATACCAAAGACGTCCTCAACGGTGACGGCGTAGGATATGACAGCGAAAGCCAAAAGGAATGAAACCGCCACAAGTACATCCCTCTTCATTCTCCCACCTCGTAGCGCTCTGTTTTGCTTATGGCCAAGATCAAAAGGGCTGTGTAGGCTCCAACCGCTATGGCGAGGTATGCCAGCACTATGTCCGGAGCAGCCAAGATGTAGAAGCCGAGTGCGAAGAAGGTTGACTGCACCGAGGAGAGTGCAAGGGCCTTAAGCAGGTCGTGCTCCTTCATAGCCAGATAGCTGAAGACAAAGCCGAAGGAAACTACAATGGCCAGGATAATTAGGTGGAGCTCCTGCATTTCAAACCCTCCTGAAAGTGAACCTCGGCTCCTCTTCCTCACCAGGGAGTTCCTCGTGCTCGCGAACGAGCTCTGCAACGTCGCTTCTCTTGGGCAGATCTTCCTCAAGGTGATCAATCACCAGCTTCGGCTTTCTTCCGATCTTTCCGAAGTAGACCGCCGAGACGAGGGAGTGCGAACCTGTTGGGGCTATTATCAGAATCAAGATTCCAACGGTGAAGGCTATGCCGGCCATGAAGAACCTTTGTGCCCCGAGGGGGTGGTATACGAGGGCAACCAAACCGGCGCCAAAGACCGGAAGTACCGCACCGCCTATTGTTCCGACCGTTGCCGCGTGGGTTCTCATGTAAAAGTCGTCGAAGCGGAGGAGACCTATAGCAGCTATGAGATCGTAGATGGCTCCTATGAGAATCATTATGGCGCCTATTATGAAGAGTATCTCGCTGATCATACCTCCACCTCCCCGTAGAGGACGTATTTGGTGTAGTAGATGTCAAGCATGAATGCCCAAAGGGCGAGGATTATCGCACCGCTCGCGAGCATTATAGACTTGAAGTATATCCCAAGGATGACCATGAAGGCCGCCATATCGAAGGAAAGGCAGTCAACGGCGAGAATAATGTCGGCGGTAGTTGGTCCCTTGATAGCTCTGATTCCGTAGAGGATAAAGGCCAGGGTGTAAATAACAGCCGCAAAGTAGAGCATCTCGTTGAAGGCATCGACGATGTTCACGCTATCACCCCCAGGAGAACTATCAAAAGAGCCATCACAATGGCAAACCTGCTTATCATGGCGTTCATATCCAAGCTCTGCTCCCTACCCCAAGTTGAAGCCCTCTCGATTGCCCTGATGAGGGGCATGAACATTGCCTCGTCTATGTGCCTTATCGGGTAGTCCATGGCATCGTCGTAGTCTTTCACGAGAGGGAGTTCATGCTTGGGAACGACCTTGATGATGGGTAGTAGGTAGTTCAGATAGGCCTTTTTCCCCGCATCGACAAAGAACCTGGCAGTGAACTTCAGTATGTCCCCAACGTTGTAGAATATGAGGAGCAACTCACTTATCCTCTCTGTAGGCATCTTTCCCAGCTTGGTGCCTATGAAGGCCGTCATTATGAGGATCGTCAGGCTAAGGAGAGAAGCCGGGACACTAGCCAGGAATATGTCTGATAGACTTTCAAGCTCGATTCCCACTGCTTCGTTGGCAGTTTTGATGAGAATAGGCTGAACAAGAAGTGGTAATAGTGGCCCCCCTATTGTGAGCAGGGCCATCGCTCCCACAACGATTCTGAGAAAAAGAGGCACATTTTCAGCTCCAACTTCCCTCTTGCACAGCTCCCTGTTGAGCCTTCTAATTTGGACAATTGAAGCGAATGGGAAGAGGCCAAGGAACATAACGGCAGAGAGCATGAGGAGAGTGTACACGTCGCCCGTCATCAGAGAGCCCTCGTAGATCAGCCACTTCGAAACGAAGGCAGCAAGGGGTGGAAGACCCGCCATTGAGAAGGCTGATATCGAGAGGAGGAACGACATGACATGGCCTTTGAAAAGTTTTCTAATGGAACAGATGTTAGGCTCTTCACCATAGTGCTCTATAGCACCGAGACTAAAGAATATCGCGGACTTGTAGAGGATTTGATAAATCGTGTGGAGAAGTGCTCCTATGAGGAGCACAGCGCCCACCAGAGAGTTCCTGAAAACGACTGCGCTTCCCAAGACAAAGTAGGTTATTCCAACATCCATAACGCTGTGGTATGCGAACTTTCTCTTGAGCCTTATCTCCCTGAAGGAGTAGAGGGTTGCGAAGGCTGAGATTGTTCCGAGAGCGGCTATTGCATATCCGAGGACTATTGTGGGAGGCAGAACGTAGAAGTCCATCCTGATGAGGAGGTAAAGTCCGGCACCCTCGAGTACAATGAAAACCGGGACAAGGGAAGATGGGATCCTCTGGTATATCCTGGGAACCCAAGTATGGAAAGGAAAGACCCCACTCCTGACGAGGGCTGGAAACAGGTAGAGAACATAGAGGAACCACACCCTCACGGGCAGTTTCTCTAGGTTCTCATTGAGACCTTCAAAGGTCAGATGGTGGATGTTTCCTACAGCCGCGTAAGCCAGGCTGGTTGCAATGAGGAGAGGGATAATGCCAAAGACTTGGGTTAGGACTATATAGTTCCTGGCGGTTACCCTGCCTCCCTTGGCCACGGTTCCAAGGATGAGGGCCAGTGTGAAAACTGCCATGAGCTCGTAGGCTATCGTCATCTTCTCCAAATTATTGGTGGAGAGGAAGAGAAGGGCCGAGAGCAGGGTTCCGTTATAGGCTATCGCGAAGATTAGGGGCTTCGGCCTCATCTTGTAGTCGAGCAAGTACATCGAAGAAAAGAGACCGATGAGACCCAAGAGAGATATGAAAAATCCACTGAGGGGATCTATCTTGATTGAGGTCATAAAAAGTCCAGAGAGAATCTCACCCTCAACTCCCTTCCAGAGGCCGTATATTCCAGTAATGAGCGTGATCGCTGACCCGAACATGGAGAATGGAAGCGATACCCTGAAGTCTCTTCTAAAGAGAGGGGCAAAGGCGCCGAGCATGAAGAACACCAGTGCGAAAGCTACAGCCGATGCGCCCATGAAGGGGATCATTTCAGACACCTCCGTGGAACCCTATTTCCTCCACAAAGGGATAGGCCAGATAGGCCGACACTAAGGCGAGTATCATCAGGACGATGAGAGAAGTGTTGATTATCCAGTGGGTTGGGGCCCTCTCAACGCTCGGCTTTCCAAAGACGTTCCTGCCAAGCCACTTCATTCCAACCCAGAGGAAGACGACTGAATCCGTCAGCACCATGAGAATTGGAAGCCACGCGAACGGAGAAACTTCGATGGCTTTCAGGCTCGTCAAGAGCTCGGCCTTACTGAAGGCTATGCTCATTGGGGGGAGGCCTGCTAGACCGATTAAAGCAAAGGCCCAGGCGAAGCCGTTAACAGGGAGTATCTCCTTTAGTCCGCTTATCTTTCTCATGTCGAGTGTTCCAAGGGAGTAAGTGAAGGTTCCTGCTGTGAGAAAGGCCAGTCCCTTTATAAAAGCGTGAGTTGTGAGCTGGAACATCGCTGCCTTAAGCCCTATCTCAAGGCCAAGAGCCGCGAAGGTAAGACCAGAGAACATAATTCCTGCTTCTGCAACCGTAGAGAAGGCCAGAAGTCTCTTGGCGTCCTTCTGGACAGGATAGTTAAGGATAGGTATAAGGAGTGTTAGGGAAACCATTATTGCCATGAAGTAGAATACCCACGTTGGAAGAGGCCCCATGAACTGGAGCACGCGCGCTACTAGATAGACACCCATCTCAACCATCGCCGCACCGTGGAGGAAGGCCGAAGCAGGTGTCGGTGCTTCCATCGCGTCGGGAATCCAGGAGTAAGTTGGAAACTGGGCGCTCTTGGTGTAGCCGGCTATAAGTAGAGCTATAAAGAGCCAAGGTTTGATCCCTTTGTCAAGGTTCTGGAGGGCGAAGAGGCTCAAATCATGAAGCCTGGTTATGCCTATCCCTATCGCTGTGTAAAAGCCGATCATCGCTCCGACGTTGGGGATAATGAAAGCCTTGAATCCTGCTCTTCTAGCCTTTTTAGTGTTGTAGAAGCTCACCACACCCCAGCAAGCTAAGCCCATCAGCTCGAAGAAGATGAGCAGGCCGAGGAAGGTTGACGAGTATATAAAGCCCAGCGTTGCACCCTCGAAGAGCGTCATCCAGGCGTAGAAGAGACCCCTTCCCTTTCCGCCCGGGTGTCCCACGTTCCTCTCGCTCATGTATTCAACGCCGTAAAACATGAAGATGAAGCCTGCAATCGCCACAACCGTTCCGATAAGAACGCTCATTGGGTCGATTATTATTCCGTAGACCTCGCCGAGTCGCCCGGCTTCCAAGTACTTTATGTGGATCATCTCACCGTGCTCTGTAATGTAAAGGTATGTAACACCAAGCTGGAGCACCAGTGCCGTCAGAAAGGATCCCAACATTACTGCATCTGCCTTCCTTTCATCGAGCTTGAAGAGTATTAGCCCTCCGATGAGTGGTACAATGAAAGCCAGCGTCGCTAGAAGGTCTATCATATCTTTCCCTCCCGTGGACCAAAATCGGTTAGGTCTGTCTAACGAATCTTTTAAAAGTTTTTCGTTCTTTCACGAAAGGATTTTTGACAATTGGCCAAATATATGAAATCTGATAGAATAGCTTGAGAGTTTCTCGAACTTTGCAAACACTCCCAAGGCCCTCGATTTCTTCAAAGAACGTCATGGTGTTTGGATCGAAAGTTCCTTTGGCTATGTCCTCGTTTGATGCCCCTTTAACTCTTGAAAGGGCACTTAGGGCAGTCAAAATAAATTTCCCGCCGGGCTTTAGGGATTCATAAATGTTCTTGAGTATCGCCAAGTCGTGCTCTATTGGGTCGTCACTTGAACCTATTAACGAAAAAGCACCTTCGCAGAGGCATATGGCAGCGTCAAATTCCTCCTCACGCTTAAACTTCATAGCGTCTGCTTTTATGAACTCTACTTCAACACCTTCTTTTTGAGCTCGTTTTCTTGCTTCTTCAACATTCCCTGGGATATGTCAATTCCTGTAACCTTGTAGCCTCTTTTTGCAAGCTCTATTGAGTGCCTTCCGACACCACAGCCAACGTCCAGTATTTTAGCTCCTTCTGGCAGCTGAAGCTCATTCAATAAAAACTCTACTTCCTCTTTTGTGTGTTTAGTAAACGGCTCTTCCAAGTAGTGACTCGCCTCTTTCTCAAAAAACTCTTCCCATTCGTTCTTTTTCATTGTCATCACATCCGAATTGTTCTCCGATAGTTAAAAAAGGCTTGAAGGAACTTAAACCTGATGTCCGCTAACTAGTTCTGGTGGTTCTGACATTTCAATCCACCAGACCTGCTAACTCCAGAATGAAACCCCCGAAACGTTCGTTCATCGGGTTTCTAAAATAGAGCTTATCCAAATCTAAGCCGGTGGTGGTCGTGAAGAATCTCGACCTTTATTCGTTTCATACGCAATCAAAGGGAACAAGATAAAAAGCAAAGCCCAGAAACTTCAGGAGTCAGAACCCAGAAGTATCATTAGCTTCTCCTCGACCTCTTCCTTCTTCCTCACCAGATTCTGCCTCGTGATTTCATTTCCTTCTTTGAGATAAATCAGTGTGGGCACATTCATGACGTCGAACTTTTCCGCAAGCGGAAGATGCTTCTCCACGTCAACCTCCCAGAATTCCACTTCCTTATACTCCTCGCTCAGCTCGTGCATAAACGGTTCAATCATCCTGCACGGCGGACAGCCAGGAGAAGAAAACCAAAGGAGGGCATATTTTGCCCTCTCAACTTTTCCAAAGTCCCCATCAAACTCCCTGATCATCTTAACCACCTCAAATCTTAGCTTTTTTCAAAAGCAAGGAGTTTGTAACGACGCTCACGCTGCTCAATGACATAGCTCCAGCAGCCCATTCTGGTCTGAAGGTGATTCCAAAGAGAACATAGGCCAGTCCAGCGGCGAAGGGTATTAGGATGGTGTTGTAGAACATCGCCCAGAAGATGTTCTGCTTAATCTTTGAGAGCGTCTTTTGGCTGAGCTTTATTGCCCTAACCACATCTCTTAAGTCGTTTTTAATCAAGACGATGTCTCCGCTCTCCATTGCTATGTCGGTTCCAGAGCTTACTGCTATGCCTATGTCAGCTTGAGCCAAAGCGGGAGCATCGTTTATTCCATCTCCGACAAAAATGACTACTTCTCCCTTCTCCTGAAGCTTCTTCACTTCATTTGCTTTATCCTGGGGCAAAACTTCCGCTAAAACGTAATCTATGTTGAGCTGTCTAGCTATCGCTTCTGCGGTTCTTCTATTGTCACCGGTAATCATTCCAACTTTCTTGCCCATTTTGTGAAGCTCTTCTATCGCTTCTCTCGCACCTTCTTTGATTGTGTCCGCTATTCCAATAACTCCCACTATTTTTCCGTCAATTGCTACTATTATGGCCGTTTTAGCTTCATCTTCAAGCTTGAGGAGGGCTTTTTCAACCTCTCCTTCTATTGAGTAACCATTCTCTTTGAACAGCTTTCTATTTCCTGCCAAGATCTCTTTTCCATCCACTATGGCTTTTACTCCCTTGCTGGTTATTGCCTCAAAGCTTTGGGGCTCTTTAACCTCTAATCCGAGCTCTTGAGCTTTCCTAACTATGGCTTCTCCTAGTGGATGCTCTGAGCGCTTTTCAGCTGAAGCTACTAAGCTCAAAAGCTCTTTCTCATCCATGCCAAAAGTCACTACATCTGTAACTTCAGGCGTCCCTTTTGTTAGCGTTCCCGTCTTATCGAAGAGAACTATTGTGGCTTTCCTCGCTATTTCCAGTACTTCACCATTCTTGATTAAAATCCCCATTTCAGCACCTTTGCCCATTCCAACTGTTAAAGCCGTTGGAGTTGCCAAGCCAAAGGCACATGGGCAGGCAATCACCAAAACGCTGAGCAGTGTTGTGAAGGCGAAGAGCAGAGGCTGGTCAGCTATGAAGTACCAGTATCCAAAGGAGATTAGTGCTATTGTCAAAACTGTTGGAATGAAGTATGTAACGACTTTGTCCGCTAATCTCTGAATCGGTGGTCTTGTATTTTGTGCCTCCTCAACGAGCTTAATTATTTGTGCCAGAACGGTGTCTCTTCCGACCCTCTTTGCCTCGATTTTAAGCACGGAGTTCTTGTTAATCGTTCCGCCGATAACCTCGTCGCCCTTCTTCTTCAAATTTGGAATTGGTTCTCCGGTGATCATCGATTCGTCAACGTAGCTTTCTCCTTCAATTACAATTCCATCAACCGGAATCCTCTCTCCAGGTTTGACTATGACAATATCGCCAACTTTAACTTCGCTTATTGGAACTTCAATCTCTTTTCCATCCCTAATTACGGTTGCCTTTTTAGCTTGAAGGCCCATGAGCTTTTTAATTGCCTCACTCGTTCTTCCTTTGGCCAAGGTCTCTAAGTAGCGTCCAAGCAGGAGGAAGGCCATTAGCAAAACGCTTGCCTCATAAAAGTTGAACTCCCTCGGAATAATTCCTATTGTAGCTAAAACGCTTGCAAAATAAGCAGAACCAATTCCCATGGAGTACATGACTTCCATGTTCAGGCTTTTGTGCTTCAATGAATTGAGAGCCTTTCCAAAGATATCCCTTCCAGCGTAGATTATTGCCAGAGTTGCCAGCAGGAATTGAATGTAAATTAAGTTGGGAATTTCAATCCCGAATCTGTGAAGCTGCATTGAGGCGAAGAGAGTTAATCCTATTCCCCAAGCAACGGCAAGTTTTTTCTTCATTTCCATCATGTGCTTCTCTCGAATCTCTTTTTCTACGTCATGGCTTTCCTCACCTTCAACTCCCAAGAATTGGTAGCCAACCTCTTCAATTGCTCTCTTAATATCTTCTATGCTTACTAAACTTGGGTCATAGCTTACCTTAGCCTTCTCAGTTGCCAAATTGACCTGGGCATCTAAAACTCCAGGGAGCTCTTTAAGAGCTACTTCAATGGTTTTGACACACATTGCACAGGTCATTCCGCCGATCTTTATTATCGCGTCTCTCTTTTCCCGAACCACCTGATAGCCAAGCTCTTCAATCGTCTTTATAATCTGATTCAGGCTGACCCTTGACTCATCGAAGTCCACGTAAACATTCTCAGAGTTTAAATTGGCTCTGGCGTCTTTAACTCCATCAAGCTCTTTCAGAGCTGTTTCTATGGTTTTTACGCACATGGCACACGTCATTCCATTAACCCTAAGCGTGAACTTCATAACTATCACCGATATTTACTCAACAGCACACTTTAAGGGCATTATTTCTACCAAAGTGTAAACGCTAACCGAAGAATTTTTATATTTTGAAAACAAACAACTCGTGGGTGTTTATCATGACAAAGCTAGATGAACTGGATTTGAAGCTGATATATCTTCTCATGGACAACTCAAGATTAAGCATCTCCGAACTCGCGGAAAGACTCAGCGTCAGCAGGCCAACTGTTAAGACGAGGCTAGAAAAACTTGAGAAAGAAGGAATTATTAAGCGTTACACGATTAAACTCCACCCAGAACTCCAGAGGGCCCACAACGTCGTTGCTCTGATAATCAAAACTGACAAGCCAGAGAAGCTTCAAGAGTTCGAGGAAATCATCGAGATCAACCGCTTCACGAGTAAGAAGTATCTCATAAAAGTGGCTGTCGAAGATATGGAGGGACTGAGAAACGTAATAGAAGGTGCCGGTTTTGAGGTGCTTGAGATAATGCCTATCCTAGAGAGCATTGAGAAAGAGCATCCTCCCAAGGTCAAGGTTCCATTCAAATGCGACTACTGCGGCAAGGAGATAGTCGGTGAGCCGATAGTTTACAAATACCGCAACAGGGTTTACTTCTTCTGCTGCCCTACATGTTTGAGAGAATTCAAGAGAACAAGGGAGAACATAGAAAAGCTCAAGCTAAAAGAACACGAAATAGAACACAGTCATGAACACCATAAGCATTAAACAAAAAGAAATGGTTTAGAGCGAAGTTCGCTCACTCTTTCCCATCTTCAATACCCATTACTCTTTCGCAGTACTCGTGCCTCTCCTTCCACCAGCTTCCCATGTACTTCTCCATTATTGACTCCATTTCCTCCTCCATCTCCTCATGCATCTCAGCGAAGTCTCCACTCTCCATGTACTGCTCCATTTCCACATACATGTCTTCGTCCATCATGCCCGGCCCATGAGCAACTCCCATCATTGGACCAAAGCCTCCCGAGAAGCTCCTGTCTCCACCCCAGCTGAACGGCCCTGAATGCGCTAGACCGTACGGGACCGCGATAAGAGCTCCAATTATGAATCCGATCAACATGGACTTCCACTCCATTTTGCATCACCTTTCTGTTGTTTTCATAGTACTCTATGAGGGAAAGGCTAATAGGCTTATTATTTGCAATGTGAGAAATAATTTTGAGAGAATTTGCTGAAGTGTAAGAATAAACCCAATTAAAAGTTTTCACGACTACAACATGATGAAAATGGAGAAGACTGCCAAAAAATATGATAGGTTTTCAAAAATTTACGACCTCTTCGAGAGCCCAATGGAAGTGAGAGCTTTCTCAAAGTACAGAAAGAAAGCCCTAAGTATGGCTAAAGGGAAAGTCCTCGAGATAGGAGTTGGGACTGGGAAGAATCTTCCATATTACCCCAAAGATGTTGAAGTAATTGGCATAGACTTCAGTAGAGGGATGCTCGAAAAAGCGGAGAGAAGGAGAAAAGAGCTCGGTTTAGAAAATGTCAAGCTTCTCCTGATGGACGCCCAAAATTTAGAGTTTGAAGACAACACTTTTGACACGGTTGTGAGCACTTTCGTGTTTTGTACAGTTCCAGACCCCATCAAAGGGCTGAAAGAAGCTTATAGAGTCTTAAAACCCGAAGGGAAGGCAATATTTCTGGAACATATGAAAAGTGAGTCAAAGCTTTTGAACATTCCACTCTACTTGATGGATCCGATAATGAAAGCCCTAGTAGGCACTTCGATGGTGAGAGAAACGCAAAAGAATATTGAAGAGGCTGGCTTCAAGATAGAAAAGGTTGAAAATCTCTTCTTCGACATCGTGAGGTTAATTGTTGCCACAAAATAGTTTAAAAGAGAGCCTTCAGCCCTCTAAGAGTTTTCTCTTCCTTCTTTCATACTCCTCGTCATCTATCTCTCCCCTTGCGTACTTTTCATCGAGTATTTCAAGGGCGCTCTTTTTTGACGTTTTTGTGATCCCGCTTGAGCTCTGCTCCACGAGCCACTTAATGAACCACACTACCCCAACTATTATCAGTATCCAGAACAGGAGCATGAATATTGCCCCAAACCAGCCGAAGTAGCCAAATCCCATCATGTCGTGCCACCCCCATTCACTTTCTCCAACGTGGGTTAGAAAACCCGAGTTAACGCTTTCAAACATCATTTTGATCGCCTCAGTTACTACTCATTGACAAAGGATATAGCTCTTATTCTTTACAGAAGTGGAATATAGCGTCCAAAAATTTCGAAAAAGAAAAAGAAGAGCTGCCTCAGACTTTCAAAAACTTCGCGTTTATCGCGACTATCACCGTGCTCAAGCTCATCAGCAAAGCACCTACTGCTGGACTTAACAGTATTCCATAGTTGTAAAGCGCCCCTGCTGCCAAAGGAATTGCGAATGTGTTGTAGCCAGTTGCCCATGCCAAATTCTGCACCATCTTCCTATAGGTTGCTCTTGCAAGGTGTATCGCTGTTATAACGTCTCTTGGATCGTTTTTAACCAAGATTATATCAGCACTCTCTATTGCCACATCGGTTCCTGCTCCGATTGCTATACCCACATCCGCCTGGATTAGTGCTGGAGCATCGTTTATTCCGTCCCCAACCATTGCGACGATAAAGCCTTTTTCTTGAAGCTCCTTAACTTTCTCGGACTTCTGATGGGGCAAGACCTCTGCAAAGTAACCATCCAAGCCAAGCTCCTCTGCAACCCACTTTGCAACTTTAGCGTTGTCTCCTGTGAGCATATAAGCTCTAATCCCCATCTCATGAAGCCTCTTTATAGCTTCCCTTGATTCCGGTCTTATCCTGTCCGCTAAGGCGATTGCACCAACCAGCTTTCTCTCAAGTACAAGGAACACCACAGTTTTGCCCTGCTCCAGGACTTTATTAACGCGCTCGTCCTCAGTCCAGAGTCTGTTTTCCTCCAGGAAGCCAGGGCTTACGACGAGAACCTCTTTGCCGTTGATGGTCCCCTGGACGCCCTTGCCCGGCAGCACTTTAGATTGCTCAACATTGTAGAGCTCAAGCCCGAGCTCTTTCGCCCTCTCAACTATCCCCTGCGCTATCGGGTGTGATGAGTGGCTCTCCAGCGCTGCCGCGTACCGCAGGATTTCTTTCTCCTCCAGCTCATCCAGTGGAATTACATCTGTTACCTCGAATTTTCCTTCGGTCAAGGTTCCCGTCTTGTCAAAGACAACTACCTGAACATCCTTTGCCCTCTCAAAGGCTTCTCTATTCCTAATTAAGATTCCCTTTCTCGCTGATATTGACGTTGACACTGAGACTACTAAAGGAACAGCCAATCCCAAAGCGTGGGGGCATGTAATTACCATCACGGTGACCATTCTCTCCAAAGCGAACACAAAGGGCTTCCCTAAGTAGAGCCAAGTTCCTAAAGTTACGCTTCCAGCGGTTATTGCAATGAGTGTAAGCCAAAACGCTGCTCTATTAGCCAAGTCTTGAGTTCTTGACCTCGTCTCTTGGGCCTGCTTTACAAGCTCAACCACCTGCATCAAGTAGGTCTCTTTTCCAGTCTTCTCGATCCTGACTTTAATCGAGCCCTCCAGGTTTATTGAACCGCCTATAACAATGTCGCCGGGTTTCTTATAGACAGGCTTTGACTCACCGGTGAGCATTGCCTCGTTTACACTCGTCTCACCCTCAATTATAATGCCATCGGAGGGTATCTTTTCCCCAGGTTTAACTAGGACTATATCTCCTTTCTTAAGCTGGCTCACTGGGACGTCTTTTATTCCCTCAGGAGTTATTAAGTGGGCATCAGTTGGCATGAGCTTTATTAGCTCCTCTAAAGCCCTCGAAGCGCCGAGAACAGAACGCATCTCTATGTAGTGCCCCAAAAGCATAATGTCAATAAGCGTCGCAAGCTCCCAGTAGAAGGTCTTTCCGGGCAATCCAAAGGTCACAGCGGCGCTGTAAAAGAAGGCAACTGTGATTGCCAAAGCAATTAGCGTCATCATTCCTGGGGTTTTCTTCTTAAATTCATCTCTCATTCCCGTTAGGAATGGCTTCCCACCGTAGAAGTAGACCACTGTCGATAGCGCAAAGAGAACATATCTATCGCCCGTGAACGTGAATGTAAAACCAAGGAACTTTTGAATCAGCGGAGATAGAAGCAGTATTGGAATCGTAAGTATGGCAGAAACTATAAATCTCTTCTTAAAGTCCTCCATCATCATTCTATGGTGATCCGCATGCGAATGCTTGTGTTCTCCATGCTCAGGTTCATGAGCCGCGTGTTCATGCTTTTCTTCCTCCATCTTGTGTCTATGCATTTCATGCTCTCCATGTTCCATATGTTCATGCTTTTCGCTTTCCTCATGTTGGTGCATCATCATTTCTTTGTGTTCTTCATGGGTGTGCTCATTGTGAACCTTTTTTTCATCTTCCATATCAATCACCATCATTAATTTCTAACTAACAAAAAATATTTAACCATTTTTCATACAAAATGGAAAATCTGAGCCAAATAGGTGCACAAGAAATAAAGAGAAAAGTTTCCAAAGTGAGCACCTACCAATAAAAGCATTTTTGAATTTGGCATAACATTCCGGTTGTCACATATACCTACTGTATATCACGCTTTATTCCAATAACGATCTCTCCTGGCAACCCAAATAATTTCACTTCTTCTTTGTACTTTATCTCAAATCCAGCCTCTCTTATTGATTGCTCAACATAGATAGGTCTGCAGTCAATGTATTGGGGAAATTTTTCGTGAAGCCACTCATAAAGCCTCAGCAAAACATTCCACCTTCTTTTGACATGCTGACAACTCCAAGCTTCCCACCAGGTTTTAGAACCCTTTTAATCTCGTTAAGAACTTTCGAAATTTCGGGTGTGTCAAAAAGTTCAAGGGTGAAGCTCATGAAAACAGCATCGAATTTATTGTCTTCATAGGGCAATTTTGATGCGTTTCACAATACAGCTCGACTCTATCTAAAAGTCCAGCTTTTTCAAGTCTCCGTTTACTAACTTCCAGCATCCCAGAAGAAATGTCAATACCGTAAACCTTTCCTTCCTCTCCCACCAACTCAGCCATTTTCTTCAAGCAGTGCCCAGTTCCAAAGCCAATCTCCAGAACGATTTCCCTTTTTTAATGTCCAACAGCTCCAATGCCCTGCCCTATATTTTTCTCAAAAAATGCAAAACAATCGTAAAATCGGCTGATCTTATCGTAAGCCTTTTTTGCTTGAGCCTTGGTTCTATATACTCGTAATACCTTGCGATTTTTTGAATCCATTCTGTTCTCCCTTTGTAGTTTGTATTCCAGATTATTTACTCCTCCATGTGCTTAAGCGCAACCTTCAAAATTTCCCTTATATGCTCGTCATCCAGGCGATAGAAGACGTTCTTTCCGCCCTTCCTGTATGTAACGATTTTTCTATCCTTCAAGATTCTAAGCTGGTGAGATATAGCTGAAACTGACAGGCCGGTAATGTTCTATAAATCGCACGTGCAGAGTTCATCCTCCAGCAGTGCGAAAAGTATCTTAAGCCTTGTGGGGTTACCTAAAGCGTCAAAGAAATATTATTATAAAGATTTCTGAGCAGAAGTAAGTAAAGTCACTCTAAAGAGAGCAGATATACTCCAAAGAGCATTAAAACGCCAAAAAATGCTTTAATTGCTGTAAAGCTCTCCCCAAGGACTAAAAAAGCAAAGAGAGCACCAATTAGTGAGGAAGTTGAAAAAATTGCCCCTGTTTTCATAGCCCCAATTTCTCTTAGAGCAAATAGAAATAGCACGATGGAGAAGCCTATGCTAAACGCACCGACAGTTAAAATGTATGGAAGGCTTTGAAGCGGAATGTAGAAGGGAATCCCAATTAGAGAAGCCAAAATTAATAGCGCACTCCCTCCAAACAGTCCCTTTAGTGAAGTTACCAAGAGCAAATCCCTCTTAACGCTTAGCAACTTGCTCAAATTATTGTCTATCGCCCATGAAAGACCTGCCGAGATTATTAAAATGTTCCCAAGGATGCCTTTGCTCAGCTCTACTTCCCTAAAGTTTTCCGTCGAGATTACAACAGCTCCAATTAAGATTAAGAGAATTCCGAGAATGCTTCTTCTTGAAGCCTTCTCTTTAAAGATTAAGAGAGCGATTAAAACTGTGAACAATGTTTCAGTATTGAGTAGAAGGGATGCATTGACCGCTGTTGTTTTATCAAGTCCAAACATAAAGGAGAGTGGTGCCAAAAAAGAGCCAAAGAGCACTATAAAAGCTAATAGCAGGAGGTCTCGCCTTGAGAAGTGTTCTTGGGTTTTAACTTTAAATTCAAGCCTTTCAAGGATTTTATCCTTAAGTGGTGTGAAACGGAGAAGCATTAGAACTATTCCAGCCGTTAGATAAATGCTCCCTGCTACAATCATTGGATGGACATCTCTAAGGGCGATTTTGTTCAGCGTTGAGCTTATTCCAAAGAGCAGTGCTGCTAAGAGAGCGCTCACATAGCCATAATGGTGAGTCATGTAGTAAATCTAAAATAAAGCCCTTATAAGTTTAGTTCACACGAAAAAGAGAAAGGTAATACAAAATTTCACTCTTTCAGCTAAAGTGTCACGCTAATCAGTAAAGAATTTCACGCCAAACCAGAGTCGGCAGAAAGAAAGAGCATTACCGCCAATTGATAATAATATTAATAATGCATGTCCATTCATCAACAGTACCTCATAAAAGAAAAGTAAAGAAGATTAATGGCAGCAACAGCCGTGCCCTCTGCCATGTTTATGACCATGAGAATGCATGCCGTGCTCGTGCTTCATTCCCTCTTCCTTGACGTATTTCTCAGGATCTGCTTCAAATTGAGCTTTGCAGTGTGGAGAGCAGAAGTAGTAGGTCTTTCCACTGTACTCCACTTTGAACTCGGTTTCTTCACTAACTTCCATTCCGCAGACTGGGTCTATGGGCATCTTAAGCCACCTCCACCTCATAGCCGAACTTCGCTACGGCGTTGATTAGGTCCTCGATCTTGAGCTTTGACTCATCGTACTCGACGACCGCGGTCTTGTTCTCGAGGCTAACCTCTGCTTTGGCGCCAATCTTCTCCAAGGCCCTCCTGATGGTCATCACACAGTGCCTGCAGCTCATATTGTTAATCTTCAAAACAACTTTCGCCATTTCAATCACCTGTACTAACTAAGCGCGAAAGCTTATTGTCCTTATTCTTTACAAGGTGAAAAGGGGATGGAAAGAAAACTTCAAAAACTGAAAATCACAGGGAGTCAATGATTTTCTTGAGCTTTTCCTCCATTGGCTCCATAAGCTCTACGACTTTCTCCCCGGCTACCTTCCAAGCGATGCTTGGCAGGGCGACTCCAAGATAGTTTCCGTCCTCCTTCCGGTAGCCAAAGCCAGTACAGGGTAGGAGGGCACCGATGTTTGGGTCAATCTTCACGAGCTCCTCCACCAGCTCGCTGTGGCAGATGAATAGCAGGTGGTAGTCCGCTATTATGCCGTCTTCACCTTCGGTTATCGCAACCGGAATCCTCTCGCCTATCAGAAGGAACCCCTCCTCCTCGAGCTTCTTCTTAAAGCGCTCCCACACGAAATCTAGATCCTCATCAAACCTCCTGACGTAGTAGAACTCCATCACCATCACCCCGTCTCCACCATTATGCACTTTATAAAACTGTACTCCACGCCTTGGCTCTCCAAAAACTCCCTAATCTCTTCGCTCTCAGCTCCGGGCTGGAACCACAGCCTTCTGAAACCGGCTTCAACGGCTTCCTTTGCCACCTGAATGCCAACTTTGGGGGGGACAACAAAGACTATCACATCAACATCTTTTGGCAATTCCCTAACGCTTCTGTAGCACTTTAATCCTTCAATCTCGTCGTAGTTGGGATTAACGGGCAGAACCTCAAATCCCTTTCTCATTAAATCTCTTAGGATTATGTTGCCGTATTTGGCTGGATTTGGGCTTGCCCCCACCAGGGCGATTCGCTTAAAACTCCGCGCGTTCATTTTCTTCACCTGACTTGAACTCAAATTCATGCTTTTTATGAATTGCTGAACAAAAATGAGTAAAAAGCTAAACACTACTTTTGAGTCCTGCATCTTTAGGATTCAGCAAAGGCTCCTTCCCGTAGGCCCTGAGAACGAGGTACAGGGCGAGGATGAGGTAACCGAACTGCACTATTATCCTTCCCCACTCCATGCTCGTCGAGTATCCAAAGAGCACGGCAAAGAAGGAACCTATCGCCCCCTTGTGGTGCCACATGCTGTTGCTTGGAATGCCAAGGTCATACGCGGTTTCTCCAACGAAGCCTAAGTTCAAGCCTTCCTCTCCAGCCCACTCTATCAGCTCATGGGTCCCGTAACCTGCCATGCCAGCAGCGACGAAGACAAGGATTATTGAGCTGTAGTAGAAAAATGTCCTCAGGTTTATCTTCATGCCGACTCCATAGATGAGGTAAGCGAGTATAAATGCACTAACTAAGCCCGTTATAAGCCCGAGGAGCGTGCCGCCGAAGTCCTGAGTCATGAAGGGCGTAAGGAACAGGACAGTCTCAAGTCCCTCTCTGAAGACAACTATGAATGTAAAGCTAATTAATGCAAGGGGACCTATTGTGTTGCTGATCCTGCTCTCTATCTCCGCCCTAATGTTTTTACCTTTGGTAGCCATCCAGTATATCATGCTCGTGAGGACTATCACAGCCAGGTAGGAAGCCAGGCCCTCAAAGAGCTCCTTCTCTTCTAGGCCCCCATAGAGCCCCAGTATCGCGGCTCCGAGGAGAATACTAGCCAGCAGAGAAAGTCCCACGCCGATCCAGACGTTTTTTATCTGTTCAGTCCCGTTGGTTCTCCTTAAATAGGCAACTATTATTGCGACTATTATGGCGGCCTCAAGGGCCTCTCTGAAGGTTATGAGGAAAGCGCCAGCGTTCATTACTCCACCCCCGAAATTTTTAGGCCAGTCTAAAATCTCTCGGATAACTTATGAAGTTTATCTTTGCCAAATTGAAGTTTTGGACGTAGGGGTGAAAACGCCCGCGTTCAGGAGGGGAGACACTTCAAAAGCAAAACCCAGTGGTTTGGATATCGAACTTGAGTTTCAGACAATTCGCAATAATTGCCCGGGTATGGGCATGCCCATGTCTGTCACCTGCTTAATGTGAGAAAGAAACGGCTCAAAATTTACAAAATGGAAAAAGGGAGTTAAATCTTTCCAACTAAATCGAGGCTGACCTCAAGGGTCTCCTTGCCGGGCTCCCAGCTGGCCGGACACACATGTCCGGGGTGCTCCCTCACATACTTAGAGGCCCTGAGTCTCCTAAGTATCTCCTTCGCGCTCCTACCTATGCTCAAATCGTGCATCTCCATGTGGACGACTTTTCCGTCAGGGTCTATGATAAAGGTCGCCCTCCAGGAGACGCCCTCGTCCTCGATGTAAGTGCCGAAGAGGCGGCATATCTTCCCCGCTGGGTCAGCGAGCATTGGGTACTTTATCTTCTTGATCGCGGGAGAAGTGTCGTGCCAGGCCTTGTGGACGTAGGCAGTGTCCGTTGAAACGCTCAGGATTTCAGCGCCCTCCTTCTTGAACTCCTCGTAGTATTCAGCAAGCTCCTCAAGCTCCGTCGGGCAGACGAAGGTGAAGTCAGCCGGATAGAACGCCAAAACAACCCACTTGCCCCTGTAGTCCGAAAGCTTAACCTTCTCTATTGCGTCCTTTTCCGGAAGGTAGGCATCTGCCTCAAAGTCCGGGACGATTTCTCCAACTTTCACCATCTTTCAAACACCTCAGAACTATGTTGGGAAACCTAACTTATATAGGTTTGCCTAACAAAGTGAAAAGTTCCAAAATCGAAAGTATTGCATTTTGAAGGACAAATTTAAATATCCCAAAAGCGAACTTCGTTCGGTGATAAGATGAAGGTTAAGATAGTTCTCGGAACGGCAAGGGAAGGTAGGAAAAGCGAGAAAGTTGTGAGGTACCTCGTGAAGAAGGCCCAAGAATTCGGCTGGGACGCTGAGCTGATAGACGTCCGCGATTACCTCCTCGCCTACACCCACCGCTGGAGGATCACACCGGAGATGGAAAAATACCGGGAGAAGATTCTCGAAGCGGATGCGCTCATCATAGTCGCACCCGAGTACAACGGGAGCTATCCCGGCGAGCTCAAGATACTCCTGGACACAATTTACGACGAGTACGAGGCTTTACCAGTTGGAATATGTACCGTCTCAAGCGTTACCGGCGGCGTTAGGCTGCTGATGGAGCTGAGAACCGCGTCGCTTAACTACCGCATGCTCCCAGTTGCGCAGGTTCTGTTCTACAACGTGGACGACATATTCGAGGGCGAAGAGCTAAAGGACGAGAAGTATGAGGAGAGGGTTGGAAGGCTCTTCGGGACTCTCGAAAAGTACGCGAAGGCCCTGAAGCCAATAAGGGACGAAGTAAGAGAAAAACCCAGAAAAAAGGAGCGAGGAACTATGAGGTCGTAGTTGTATATCCACGGAGAGACCGCCTTAGATGGGTCGCCCAAGTCGCTGAGTGGGTTATGGAAGAAGGAAAACCACTGATTCCTGCTTATGCTTCACGCCACGAAGAGCCAGTAGGTTATCGGGCCGGCGATTCCGGAGTACTTAAGCGTCTTCACCCTCAAAACCCCAGGATAGATTTGCCGTCACCTGCTATAAGCATGTTCCATGTGAATACGGAACAAGAGAAGAAAAAGTCAAAGCAGGCCCTCGATGAGCTCCAATATGTTGCCCCTAGCCTTGCCCCTGAGGCGCTCCAGGTGGCCGCTCAAGGCCTCACCGATGCCGTGAATGAAGAGGTTCAATGCCTCCTCACTCTCAAGTCCGCGCGAGCGGAGGTAGAAGAGGGCATCCTCATCGAACTGCCTCACCGCGGATGAATGGGCGGCGGCTTCGATTTCTCCGGTGTCGACCTCAAGCATCGGCACGCTCACACCGAGGGAGCCCTCGTCCATGATGGTTATCTGCGAAATTACTTCGCTCACCGAGTTCTTCGCACTCTCGAAGACCTTCGCGACGCCCCTGTGGACGGCCCAGCCGTTCTGGTAAGAGAACCCGTGAACCCTGGTCTCGCTGATGGTTCTCTCGCCGTACTGTAGGACGTTAGTAAGATAGTCAACGGAAGAGCCCACCGCTATAGGCATGCCCCTCAGGATAAGCTCGCTCTTTGCTCCTTCGAGAGAGTAGTCCTCGCGGTGGTGGCTCATCTTGCCGCCGCTGATAACGGTGAAGGCTTTGACTCTGGTTCCTTCGCCGAGGCTCGCCCTCAGGAGGTAGTGCGACAAGCTTTTGTGCTTCCCGACAGTGAGTATCTCAAGCTCGGCGTTTTTGGCTTTAAGCTCGACCACTAGGGATTTTGTTCCTTCTTCGCTCAAATCGTGGATGATTATCGGCGCCTTCACGCCCTCGGCCTCTATGCTGATGTGGTGGCTGATGAAGGCCTTCTCCGATAGGTGCGATACTACCACAAGCGGCTCGAGAAGGTCTTCGGTTATCCTCAGTCTGTAGGACTTCTTGAGTGCATAAAAGTGGAAGCCAAGGATTCTTGACTCCTCCGGACTCGAGAGGCCAAGCGTTCCCTCACCCAGCTCAACTCCAGCGGGAAGGTTGAAATCCGCCTCACTCCCAGAGAGGATAACATGCGCCTTAATCTTCACTTCTCCGGCCTTTGCCTCCGTCGGGAGCTCAAGTGGTGAGTTTTCCTCGAAGAGCTTCCACTTGGTGTAGCTCTTTATGGTCGGGCTGTCGCCGTACTTCTGGTACTCAAGGGCTTCAAGCTTCTCAAGAGTTATTTTTGGAAGCATGGAATGCATCAGCCAACACCCCCAACCTCACTGAACTCCAGCTCTATGACCTTCTTGAGCACCTCAACGTACTCGAAAGGCAGCCCCTCAAGGATTTCACTAATGAAGCCAAGCACTATAAGGCTCTTCGCTTCCTCCTCACCTATTCCGCGCGAGTTCATGTAGAAGAGCTTGTCCTCGCCGAGCTTTCCAGTGGTGGCTTCGTGGATTATGCTCGCGCTTGGCTCGTCGTTCTGGTTGTGTGGATAGGTGTAGGCCTTGCTCTCCTCGTCGAGTATGAGTGAGTCACAAGATACCGTCGCCGTCGAATTTTTAGCTCCCTTCAAGATCCTCACCAGTCCGCGATAGATGTTGATTCCGCCGTTGGCGCTTATGCTCTTCGAGACTATCTTGGAGCTAGTGTTGGGTGCGAGGTGCCAGGTTTTGGCCCCAGTATCCTTCATGAAGGGCCCGTTGCTGAGCGAAACGACATATTGAGCCGTCCTCGCCCCTTCTCCCTTCAGGACGCTCGACGGGTATGTGTAGGTTATCTTACTTCCTATGCTCCCCTCAATCCACTCGACGTAGGCGTTCTCCTCGATTATCGCGCGCTTGTTGTTGAAGTTGATGACGTTCCTGCTCCAGTTCTGTATCGTGGTGAACTTGACGGTCGCTCCCTTGTGGGCGTATATCTCGACCATTCCGTCGTGGAAGGAGAAGCCCTTGTACATCGGCGCAGAACAGCCTTCTATGAAGTGGATGTAGCTCCCCTCGTCAGCAACTAGGAGAGTGTGCTCGAACTGTCCTTCCAAAGCCGAGCCTATGACGAAGAATGCCTCAACCGGGAAAGGTATCCTAACGCCCTTCGGGACGTAGACGAAAACTCCACCGCTCCAGAGAGCGTGATGCAGTGCCGAAAACTTGTGCTCTCCGGCCGGAAAGACTCTACCAAAGTACCTCTTTACGAGATCAGGGTATTTCTGGACGGCTTCCTCCATCGGGAGCATGATTATGCCCATCTTCTCGAACTCGGCCTTGAGGTTAGAGTAGACGCTTTCGCTGTCGAAGACAGCCGTTAAGCCAGAGAGGAACTTTTTCTCTATCTCAGGAATGTTCAGGCGCTCGAAAGTTCTCCTTATGTTCTCGGGCAGGTCCTCCCAGTCCCTGATCTCGTTGCCGATCTCGGGCTTGGAGTATAGGGTGAGGCTTTCAAGGTCGAGCTCCTCAACGCCGACTACCCATTTAGGCATGGGGAGCTTGTGGAACAGCTCAAGAGCTTTAAGCCTGTGCCTGAGCATCCATTCTGGCTCGTTCTTTATGCGCGAAAGCTCCTCTATCATGTCCCTGGTCAGCTCGCCTTTCAGCTCGATTTCCTTGGGATAGGGCACTGCCGTACCGAGGATTTCCTCCAGCGAGCCGGCCTTGAGGATCTCCTCAAGCCTTGACTGCCCTGCCATTGTCTTTCACCGCCGCGAAGCCCTTCTCTTCAATGAGTTTTACAAGCTCCATTCCGCCAGAAACGACAAGCCGCCCGTCCTTGATGACGTGAACTCTCTGGGGATTGAGGTACTCTAGTATCCTGCCGTAGTGCGTGATTAGGAGTATGCTCGTCCCCTCACGGTGGAGTTTGGCTATTATCCCCGCTATGACCTTGAGAGAATCGACGTCAACACCGCTGTCGGGTTCGTCGAGGATAAGAAGCTTCGGCTTCACAAGGTACGCCTGGAGCATCTCAAGCTTCTTCCTCTCACCGCCGGAGAAGCCGACGTTGAGCTCCCTTGAGAGCATCGAGCTGTCGAAGCCAAGCTCCTCAACGGCCCTGAATATCATGTCGTAAGCCTCAACCTCGTCAATGCCCCTGAGGTTCTTGAGCATCCTCTGGAAGAACTGTATAACCTTAACCCCCTCGACTTCGACGGGGTGCTGGAAGCTGAGGAATATGCCCTTCTTAGCCCTATCTTCCGGCTTTGTGTTGGTTATGTCCGCTCCTTCGAAGAGTATCCTTCCCTTGACAACCTCGTACTTCGGATGTCCGGCAATCGTGAGGGCTAAAGTAGATTTTCCGCTTCCGTTGGGCCCCATGACCACGTGAAGCTCTCCCCCACCCAGTTCAAAGCTTACTCCCCAGAGTATTCCCTTGTCCGCAACCTTAACATGGAGATTTTCCACCTTTAGCATAACCATCACCGTCCTTTCTTTACCCGAGTTTGGGTAGAAACGTACACTTTTAAAACCTTTCTTCACAAATTTGTGTACTCAAGAAATCCAGAAAAGGTAGAACCCACGCAAAAGAGAGGCAGTGGGAAAGACCGGCAGAGGATTTAGCCCCCTGACTGAAGGAGCAGGCCCGGAAGCTGCGGCTGCCTCTGGCCGAGCTCTTGGTCGAGCATGAAGAGAACCTGCGGACTGTCCTTTGCAAACTTGAGCTTATCAACAATCTTCTTGACGCTTGCCTCTTCTTCAACCTGCTCGTTTATGAACCACTCCAAAAATGCCCTCGTTGAGTAGTCCTTCTCCTCCTCTGCCAGAGCAGCGAGCTCGTTTATGCACTTGCTTATGAACTGCTCGTGCTCGTATGCCGCCTCAAATGCTGCCAGTGGAGATTCCCACTCTTTCGGTGGCTCCTTTACGGCCTTCAACTCGACCCTCCCATTTCTGTCGTAAATGTAGTTGTAGAATCTTAGGGCGTGGCCGAGTTCTTCCTCGGCCTGGGCCTTCATCCAGTTGGCGAAGCCTTCAAGGTTCATATCCTCGAAATAGGCTGCAATCGCAAAGTACAGATATGCAGAATAGAGCTCTCTGTTGAGTTGCTCATTGAGGGCCTTTAGCATCTTCTCGCTCAGCATGGCCATCACCCCTCCTATAGTTACACCCGGTTACTTTAAAAGCTTTCTCCTTAGATTTTTGAAAAACTTTAAATTATTCCTTCCTTTTCCAAAATATCCAAGATTTTCAAGAATTCCCCATACTTCCCCTGAGTTACAACTCTCTCTGGTCTGAACGGACAATCACAGTAAGGGTACTCTAAAAAGGCTTGATATGTGCCAATTTCCCTCGCTATCTTAACTATCTCTTCCTTGTCCATACCTAAAAGCGGCCTGTGTACTGGAAAGCGGACGCTCATGGTCTCAAAGTAAAGGTTAGCCAGTGTCTGCGAAGCCACTTGGCCAAGGGAATCCCCCGTAACAATGCCCAGCGCACCTTCTTCCCTCGCTATCTCCGCGGCTCTCCTCAGCATAGCGACCTTGCACAGGACGCATGTCCATTCCAGCATGTTTATCCTGCTGAGGACGGCCACGTAGGGTCTCAGAACTTCAAAGTGGTTCTCCACAATGAGCTCAATGTCTTTTGGGGAGTAATCATTGAGTATCTCAACGGTTTTCTCAACAACATCCTTTGCGTTCTTTCCCTGGTCAAAATGGACCGCTATTATTTCTGCACCCCTCTTCATCATGAGGAATGCGGCAACGGGTGAATCTATGCCCCCGCTGAGCAGAACCACAACCTTCCCCTGCGTGCCAACTGGAAGCCCACCGACTCCTTTAATCTTCTCAAAGAAGACGTAGGCCTTTCCCTTTATAATTTCAATTCCTATCGTGAGCTCGGGGTTTTCCAGATCTACTTTCCAGCCGAATTCTCTCACAATGAACGCCCCTATTTCCCTGTTAACCTCAACGGAAGTCTTGAGGAACGCCTTATCCAGCCGCTGGGTTTCCACCTTAAAGCTTTTCGGATTCAGGCCTTTCAGGGATTCTTTCAGATAGTCCGGCACTTCCTCGTAGTTCATCTCCCTCGCAGGCGAAACCGAAACAACGCCCGGGACTTTTGCAATAATCTCAGCCGCTTCATCGGGGGCTTCAATGAGGATTCGTCCTCTAATCAACCTCGCCTTTGCTTTAATCCCTTTCCTCCCTAAGGCAGCGAGGATGTTCTCTACGAGCTTCCTTTCAAACTCTCTTCTTTTGCCCCTCTTTACTGCTATCTCGCCATAGCGTACCAGTATCATCTCAACCACCCAAATAGCGTGCAAAGAAGTTTTTGGCTTCCTTTTCGTCCTCAGCACCGCGGATTATCATCCTGCCGCTCGTAAATATCAGGATCTCAGCGTAGTCGTCCTCGAACTGGATGAACTGCGACGTCTTGATATACTCAATGCCGAGGGCATCGAGTCTCTTGGCGAGCTCATCAAGGTCTACGCTCATCCTTTCGGGGGGAGTTATTTGAATCGAACCGTCACACATGTGCTCTATCTTCATCTGCTTCTCCAGGAACGTGAAGTTGTGCCTGACGCAGACCTCACAGTCCTCCCTCCTCGGGATCTCCACCTTCTCAAAGTCGAGTGTCTTGGTGTCGAAGAAAATCAGCTCACTCTTCACTTCCTTACCCAGGAGAATCTTAGCCGCTAGAGTGACTGCCAGTGAAGCAGCCAGGGGAGGAACGTAGCTCATAATCCCTGCGACGGCGCACGTTGGCATGGGCCTTGAGGGCAGCTTCGGCATCAAACAGCGGAAGCAGGCAGTCTTTCCTGGAATTATGGGCATCAAGTTGCCGTAAGTCGCCAAGATACCGACGTAAATCCACGGTTTGTTGCTCTTCACCGCGTAGTCGTTTATTACCTGCCTCGTGTAAATGTTGTCCGTTCCGTCTATAATGAGGTCAGCTTCGTCCAGAAGGTGCACCGTTGACGGGTTTAAGTCCTCAAAGTAGTCAATAACGTTCTCAAAGCGCTCCTTCAGGACCTCCACTTTGGGCTTTCCTACATCATCACTCGTATATATCGTCCTCGGAAGGTCGCTCTCGTCCACAAAGTCTCTGTCTACCACTATTATTCTTCCAACGCCCAGTTTGTGAAGGAAGTAGACCTCCCAGCTCCCCAGTGCTCCGGCACCTACAACTGCAACCGTGCTCTCGCCGAGCTTTCTTTGGCCATCCATACCGATTATCGGGAAGTGCCTCGAAAAGTCCATCTTTACATCCACCATGCTCCCACCATTGGAGGCTTCTACGAGGCTCAAAAAAGGCTTTTGAAAACCAAAAGTTCTGGACAGTTCTGGGAAATACCAACTTTGGAAAAGGATATTAAATGGATTCCAGGAAATTCTTGTCGGTGGTGGCATGGAGTTCTTCGAGGTGTTGAGAAAAAGGAGAAGTATAAGGCGCTTTCAGGATAAGAAAGTCCCGGGGGAGCTGGTAGAAAAGCTTCTTGAGGCTGCTTTCCTTTCGCCGAGTTCATACAACAAAAGGCCCTGGCACTTCATAGTCGTTGATGATAAGGAAAAGCTCCGGAAGCTCTCGAAGGCAAAGTTAGGCGCCTCTGGGCTGGCGACGGCACCTTTAGCCATCGTCGTGACGGCGGATGGTGAGAAGAGCGACGTATGGATCGAGGACGCTTCCATAGCGGCCGAGCATATACATCTCGCGGCCGTTGCCCTGGGTCTGGGATCCTTCTGGGTGCAGATTAGGAACAGGATGCACAACGAGGAGAAGAGCGCCGAAGAATACGTGAGGAAGCTCTTGGACATTCCAGAAAACTACCGCGTTCTCTGCATTATTGGTGTTGGCTATCCAGCGGAGAATAAGCCGCCCCACGGCGAAGGGGTCTTCGAGTGGGGGAAGGTCAGCTATAACAGGTTTGGCATGCCATTTGAAAAATGAAAGCATTCCGATTTCCTTTACATTTTGAAAACTGAAAAACTTGGAGACTTTCCACATTAGAAATAGTGAGACCAAAAAGATGTACCTCCGAAACACTTTTGGGTGATAAGATGAAAGCCAAGGTTTGCAAGTTCTGTGCTGGTGATTACCTGGAGAAAATTGTCAGGCTCCTTCAAGAAAAGGGCTACGAAGTCAGTGTTGAGGAATGCATCGGTTTGTGCGCCAAATATGAATGCAGCAACATAAACGTCATAGTTATGGAAAGGGAGATTTCAACAAGGAGTTTTGAAGAATTCATAAAGGCCCTGGAGGGGTAGAGATGGTAAAAGCGCTTGTTATAATCTCCAGTGAGGACGAAAAAGCTTTGGTAGGATTCATGTGGGCTACCAATGCTTTGAAATACAAGTGGGTGGAAGACGTTGAGGTGATACTTTTCGGGCCAATCGAAAGGAAGATCGCAGAGGGGGATAGGAAATTTCTTCAGTGGATTGAGAAGCTGAGGGAGCTGGGAAAGCTTCCCCTTTCGTGCAAAAGGATAGCCGAGGATGGAGGTTTTGCAGTAAAGCTGGAAAAGTACACCAGAGTGGAATACGTGGGGAAGATAATAGCGGACTACCTCGAAAAAGGTTACGTCCCGATGACTTTTTGATGAAAAAAGCTTCAAGAAAAGGTTTTTATCCCGTAAATTTATTATTTTGGGTGATATTTATGAGGAAGTTGCTCCCAATCATATTCATTTTCATGCTCTCGATTGGATTTGCTAAGGCCGGTGAGGTAAAATACGGCGAGCTAACCTTTCACGATGTCTCAACCGTGGAAGAACTGGATAGCCTAATCAAGGCCCACGAAGGCGAGTACTTTTTCATCTTCTACCACTCGGAGAGCTGTCCGGCATGCAACTACATGAAGACGAGCGTTTTCCCGACTGAGAAATCCAAGGAGACCCTTTCGGGATTAAACCTTGTTTCCATCGACGTTTACAAAGCGCGCTCCCTTACAACGCTCAGATACAGGGTTTACGATGACGTTGTGGTCATCCAGCCCGACAACACCGGCTACTACAGACCAAAAACTCCGGGGGAAGAGATAAGTGTCGGCGTTCCGGGGACGCCAACAATGGTGATATTCAAGGTCGAGAACGGCACCAAAATCCTGAAGGGAGTAGCAATCGGTGCGCTCAATCCTAATGGTTTGGAGTTCTTCGTGAAGACCGCGGTGGGGAACGATGAAAAACCCCAAGGAGGGGAACAAACTCAAACCACGGAAACTGCAACGCACCATGCCCAGGAAGACAACACAAACCTCACCCTCGCGGTTCTCCTGCCGATATTCTCGGCTGGAATACTGAGTGTCTTCTCACCCTGCGTCCTGCCCCTCATAGTTGGCACTTTCTCCCTCACTTTCGCGAGGAGGAGCGTGGAGCTGATAATAGCTGGCATGGTGTTATCTTTCGCCATCTTGGGCGCCCTGGCGGGTAGTTTTGGTTCCTACGCGGCCCAGATAAGGGGAGCCCTGTACCTCATAGGCGGCCTCGGCTTCATAGTGATTGGCTTGGGCTTCCTGAGCGAGAGCGTAAGCGCTAAGCTTGAGGGGTTCCTGAGCTTTTCGGCATCGGATAAGGTGGCGTCGAAGAGAGGAAAGCTGTATGACTTCGCCCTCGGCTCGGCCTTAGGGGCCACGTGGCTCGGCTGCATAGCCCCTTACGTTGGCTTTGCCGTCATAACAGCCGCCCTCAGCGGGGACACGCTCAAAGGAATAATCGTGATGGGAACCTACGGCCTTGGCATGGGGCTGACAGTTTACCTGATTACCACCTCGAAGGACCTGGGGGACTGGATAAACAGGAAGTTCCTCTCTGGGAGAATAAGCCTAGGCAAGTCTGGCAAAGCAAAGTGGGAGCGGGCCTTGGGCGTAATCCTTGTGCTCCTCGGCCTGCTTATGCTCACAGAACTCACACCGTTAAAGCTCTGGAGCGCCCTCTTTGAGGGTCTTTCAAAACTCTGAGGAGGTGGAAAAATGTTCAGATACAGGAGAAAGGTTGGGCTGAGCCTTGAGGAAGCCGAAAAGAAGTTTAGGGAGGAGCTCGCAAAGAGGGGCTACAAAGTGATCCTTGATTTCACGCCAAGCGATGTTATCAAGAACAACCTCGGGGTTGAGATGAAGCCCTACAGGATACTCTACGTCTGCAACCCAAAGGTCTTCTACGAGATGACCAAGAAGGAGTACGAAATAGGCTCCTTCGCCCCCTGTCCAGTCCTCCTCTATGAAAAGGATGGAGAAGTTTACTTTGCTATAAACACTGCCGATGACATACTCGACGTCATCAATGAGCCCCTCGAAGTCGTTAAAAGCGTTATTGAGGGCCTTTAACGAAGTCGTCTCCGCCTTTTCTTTTCCTTTTCCTTTTCAGAAAATCAACGTCCAGCGAGCAGGATTTTTAGACTTGCAAAAGAAAATTATATAAATCTAATCCACAAACCTTATGATGTCGAAAGTCGAACTTAATCCGAAGTGATGTGTTATGGTGGAGTTTCAAGAAGACCTTTCTGTGGTTCTAGGTGGAGCTGCAGGGCAGGGCATCCAGACCGTCGAGGAGATTCTGACCAGAACGCTGAAGTTCTCAGGCTACAACGTCTATGCAAACAAGGAGTACATGTCGCGCGTTCGTGGAGGCATAAATACCACGGAGATAAGGGTTTCATCCAAGAGAGTAAGGGCTTTCGTGAAGAAGATAGACATTCTAATTCCTTTCAAGCGCGGTGTTCTACCGTGGGTCAAGGACAGGATATCAGAGAGTACAGTCGTCATCGGCGAGAAGGAAAACGTCGAGGAGGAGTTTCTCGAGAAGATCCACTTCATCGAGGTTCCCCTCACCAAGATGGCGCTCGATGTTGGCAGTCAGCTCTACCTCAACACCATAGCGGCGGGCATTGTCGTTGGCATCTTCCGCGGTGAATTCTCGGCGGTTGAGGAATATCTGAAGGAGCGCTTCGGGAGCAAGGGCGAGAACGTTGTTCAGAGGAACATCGAGGCGGCAAAGAAGGGCTACGAACTCGGCCTCAAGCTCCTCAAGGAAGGTGCCGTAAAGGTGGAAGTCCAAAGGAAAGAAAAGGTCAGGAACGAGATACTCCTCAGCGGAGCCGAGGCTGTGGCTCTGGGTGCCCTCGCCGGGGGTATGAACTTCCTCAGCTTCTATCCGATGAGCCCCTCAACAGGGGTGGCAGTTTTCGCAGCACAGCATGCGGAGGACTTCGAGATAGTGGTGGAGCAGGTCGAGGACGAGATTTCCGCAATCAACATGGCCTTAGGAGCCTGGTACGCCGGAGCGAGGGCTATGGTGACCACCTCCGGTGGCGGATTTGCCCTCATGACCGAGGCGCTCAGCCTGGCTGGAATGGCCGAGAACCCGATAGTCATACACCTCGCCCAGAGGCCTGGACCTGCAACCGGCCTGCCCACAAGAACCATGCAGGGCGACTTAAATCTCGTTCTCCACGCCGGCCACGGGGACTTCCCGAGGATTATCCTCGCCCCGGGCAACATAGAGGAGGCCTTCTACCTGAGCGCCGAGGCATTCAACCTGGCGGACAGGTACCAGGTACCCGTAATAATACTCACCGACCAGTACCTTGTGGATACCTACTACAACCTCCCTGAGCTCGAGCTGGATAAGGTCAAGGTCGAAAAACACATAGTCGAAGCGAAGCCCGGCTATAGGAGGTATGAGCTCACCGAGGACGGAATATCGCCGAGGGCGATCCCAGGTTACGGTGAGGATGTGGTTGTAGCCAACGGAAACGAGCACGATGAGTGGGGCGACATAACAGAGGATGCAGAACTCACAGTCAGAATGCAGGAGAAGAGGGCAATCAGAAAACTCAAGACCATCAGGAAGAACGCACCGCTACCAAGACTCATCGGAGGGGAGGATGCCAAGTACATCATCGTCGCCTGGGGCTCGACGCTCCACATCGTTGAGGAGGCCATAGAGAAGCTCGGTAGGGACGATGTAGCGCTGCTCCACTTCAGCTGGCTCTACCCGCTCAACCCGGAGGCAAAGAAGTTCTTCGAAGGCAAGACCATCATAGCCGTCGAGCTCAACATTACGGGCCAGTTCGCGGAGCTTCTAAGGAAGGAGCTTGGAATTGAGGCTCATCACAGAGTTCTCAAGTACGATGGGAGGCCGTTTTCCGTGGAAGAGATTCTTGGGGCCCTAAAGGAGGTGATAGAATGAACCTTCCAAAGGGCAGGGAAGCCTTTGAGCCCAAGAGACCCGGTAGCAAGGACGTCGCCTGGTGCCCTGGCTGTGGAAACTTCGGTATAAGGAATATCCTCATCTCCGCTCTGGCAGAGCTCGGTCTGAGGCCGAGCCAGGTCGCGATAATCAGCGGAATAGGACAAGCGGCAAAGATGCCCCACTACATAAACGCCAACGGCTACCACACGCTCCACGGAAGGGCGATACCGATAGCGACAGGTGTTAAAGTGGCCAATCCGGAGCTGACTGTCATAGCGGAAGGTGGAGACGGAGACATGTACGCCGAGGGCGGAAACCACCTGATGCATGCGATAAGAAGGAACCCCGACATAACGGTGCTCATTCACGACAACCAGGTATACGGCCTCACAAAGGGTCAGGCTTCCCCCACCACAATGAAGGGTATGAAGACACCCACTCAGCCATGGGGTGTCTTTGAAGAACCATTCAATCCCGTTGCCCTTGCCATAGCTCTCGATGCTTCCTTCGTTGCGAGAACCTTCATGGGGTATTTCAGGGAGAGCGTCGAGATAATAAAGAAGGCGATAGAGCACAAAGGTTTGTCCATAGTCGATATCTTCCACCCCTGTGTCAGCTTCAATAAGGTGAACACCTACGCCTGGTACAAGGAGCACACCTACTGGATGGACGACCATGACCCATACGACAGAGAAGCGGCCTTTAAGCGCGCGATTGAAACCGATCCGCTCCCACTTGGCGTGTTCTACATCAACGAGAAGCCCACGTTTGAAGAGCTCGTTCCTGCCTACAAGAGCGACAAAACGCCGCTGTGGAAGAGGGAGCCAAAGGTCGAAGAGATAAGAAAGATTCTAGATATCAAAAGGAGGCTCTGAAATGGTAAAAGTTGGAGACATTGCACCTGATTTTATTTTGAAAGACCAGAACGGGGAAGAGTTCAGGCTGAGCGACTTCAGGGGGAGGCGGGTTCTGCTCTCTTTCCATCCCTTAGCATGGACGAACATCTGTGAAAGGCAGATGAAGACCCTAGAGGAGCATTACGATGAGCTTGAGGAGCTTAACGTTGTTCCTGTGGGAATAAGCGTTGATTCAGTCCCAACAAAAAAGGCATGGGCAGATCACATGGGCCTTAAAAAGCTCAGAATACTGGCGGACTTCTGGCCCCATGGGGAAGTTGCACGTAAGTACGGCCTCTTCAGAGAGAAGGATGGCATCTCTGAAAGGGCGAACGTGATAATAGACGAAAACGGCAGGGTGGCTTTTGTGAAGGTCTATCCCCTCGGAGAGCTTCCGAACTTAAACGAGATACTGGCAGTCCTGAAGGGATGAGTTAATAACCCTGGAAAGAGAACTCAAGGTGGTGATCGCAATGCCCAAGGTCTGGACTGAAAAAATACTGGATGACCCCGAGCTTTACCTTATAAGGATTGATGACGACAGGATCAAGTACTTCGAGGCCACCTGGGACATCCCAGAGGGCATAACCTACAACGCTTACCTCATGAAGCTCGAAGATGCCGTTGTTCTCTTTGACATAACCAAAAAAGAGTATACAGAGGAATTCATGGAGGCCCTCAAGAGCATCGTTAACCCCAAAGAGATAACACACATCATCATCCATCACACCGAACCGGATCACAGCGGGGCCCTTCCGGCAGTTCTTGAGGCTAACGGGTACAGGGCCCAGCTCATAGGTACGAGCTTTGCGAAGCGCTTCCTTGAGGGGTTTTACGGAGAAAAGGTCGTCGAGAACTTCTACACAATCAAGGACGGCGAGGAGATGAACATCGGCGGAAAAACCTTCCGCTTCATAACCGTCCCGTGGCTCCACTGGCCGGACACAATGATAACCTATGTCGTTGAGAATAAGCTCATTTTCAGCTGCGACGCCGGTGGAGGCTACTCCATTCCCCCAGTCATTGACGACAGCGACGAAAAGGTTATCGAGGAATATCTCCCCTACGTCACCAAGTACATAGTCACCGTCATAGGCCACTACCACAAGTACATAGTCCAGAACATAAAGAAGCTCAAGGAGCTCGGCATAGTGCAGGAGGCAAGGATGATACTCCCAGGACACGGACTGATATGGCGCAAGAATCCCATGAGGATATTTGAGCACTACGAGGCTGTCGGTGCTGGGAAAGTAAAGAAGGGCAAGGTTCTCGTCATCTACGACTCGATGTACGGCTTCGTCGAGAGAAGGATGGAGATTGTTTTGGACGAGCTTAGGAAGCACGGCCTCAACCCGGTTGTCTACAAGTTCACGGACAAAGAAGCACCTGCAGTTAGCGATATACTCGGCGATGTCCCAGACAGCGAGGCGCTCATAATAGGAGCATCCACCTATGAGGCCGAGATACACCCACGCATACGCTACGCTCTCTACGAGATACTCGACAAGGCCAACTATGAGAAGCCCGTTTTAATAGTCGGCGCCTTCGGCTGGGCGGGCGTTGCTGGAAAGAAGATAGAGACCATGATAACCCGCAGCAAGTTCGATCACGTGGACACAGTTGAATCGCGCGGATGGCCAACTCCAGAGGATGAGGAGAGGCTTAGAGAAGGCGTCAGAAAGCTCGTCAGGTGGATTTCTTGATCTTTTCATTATTTGGCCTCACTTACGTAGGTTTAAATACTTCAAACACAAATGTTACACACAGGTGATGTTAATGGATGAGATTCTTGACAAACTTGTTAAGCTCCCCCTAAGGGAGATAATTGGCTACGCTATAGCCTCAGAAGACGATACCAAGGCTTTTTATGAGAGTCTCGCCTCCAGAACAGGGGGGCTGCTCAGAGACTTCTTTCAGACCCTCGCTAAATCAGAGGACTCTCACAAGAAGACCCTCCTAAGACTGCACGAAACGCTCTTTGGGGATACTGACTACACCGTTCCCGAAGGGATACCCTTCGCCGAAGCTTCGATCAGAGTCGACACTGTCGTTAACCTCGTGGAGGCTATGAGAATTGCCCTAATCAATGAAAAATCTGCAGAGAGGCTATACACCCACCTAGAAAAACGCCTCCCAGAGCACAGGGCCATATTCGGATTTCTGGCGGCGCAGGAGAGAGCCCACTACGCGTCCATAAAATCTCACGTTGAATATCTCGAGGGCTTCACGGAGGGCAAGCCAGAATACGTCAACGCTCCCATCGAGCACCTTAACACCCAGCTCGAACTTTACCTGGCGCCCCACACACGGTCGTGAGGTGACAGCGTGAGGGTTGTAATAGTCGGCGATGGGCCTGGAGGAGTTGAACTTGCCAAGAGACTCTCTGGGGACTTTGAAGTAACAATAGTGGACAAAGAAGAGCTCCCTTACTACTCAAAGCCGATGCTGAGCCACTACATAGCAGGATTTGCGGATGAAAAGGCTCTTTTTCCATATTCAGTCGAATGGTACGAGCGGAAGGGAATAGACCTCAGATTAGGCGTTGAAGCCAAGGCCATAGACAGAGCGAGGAATGTTCTCGTGACGAGCAAGGGGGAAATTCCCTATGACGTCCTCGTTCTTGCGACTGGCGCGAGGGCAAGAGAGCCTTCTATACCCGGGAAGGAGCACATCCTGACCCTAAGAACCTTTGACGACGCCAAGATGATAAAGGAAAGGCTTGAGGAAGAGGGAGAGATCACGGTCATCGGCGGCGGCTTCATAGGGCTTGAGCTGGCCGGGAATGTGGCCAAGGCCGGCTATTCTGTCAAGCTCATCCACAGGAGCAAGAATCTCCTCAGACTGGACGAGGAGCTGAGCGAAAAGCTCCAGGAAAAGCTGGAAGAGGTCGGAGTTGAGTTCCACCTCGAGGCCAACCTCCTGAAGGCCGATAAGAACGGTGTGGAGACCGATAAGGGGTACATCCCCGGGAGGCTTAAGGTCTGCGCCTTCGGGGTAGTTCCCAACAAGGAGCTAGCTTTGAGGAGCGGAATCCACGCTGGGCGTGGAATATTTATAGATACAGGGTTCAGAACCTCCGCGAAGGACGTCTACGCAATAGGTGACTGCGCCGAGTACAGCGGGACGATATGCGGGACTGCCAAAGCCGCTGTGGAGCACGCAAAGATCCTCGCAAACCTGCTCAGGGAGCAGGATAACCACTACGACTTCTCCTTCTGCTCGGCGCTCTTTAAGTTCGCCGACTTAAACGTTGCTTTGATTGGAAGAACAAGGGGAGAAGGCAGGTGGTTTGATGAAAAAACGAAAGTTTTCTACAAAGATGAAAAGCCCATTGGGGCAGTTGTGCTCGGAGACGTAAGGAGAGCCATGGAGGTCGAAAAAGCAATCAAAGAAGGACTGTCTATTGACTGAAGTGATAAAGCGTACAAACTCAAGGTTTAGAAAATCGTTATATACCCCACCACCCAACTATTAATGCAGAACCTCTGTTGGTGATAGTATGGTTGTGGAAAGGAAAATGACTCGGAAGTTTCTGGAGGAGGCCTTCGCTGGCGAAAGCATGGCCCACATGAAGTACCTTATCTTCGCCGAGCAGGCGGAGAAGGAGGGCTATCCTAACATAGCCAAGCTCTTCAGGGCAATAGCCTATGCCGAGTTTGTCCATGCCAAGAACCACTTCATAGCCCTCGGAAAGCTGGGCAAGACCCCCGAGAACCTGCAAGAGGCTATAAATGGGGAGACCTACGAGGTTGAGGAGATGTACCCTGTCTTTAAGAACGCGGCCGAGTTCCAAGGCGAAAAGGATGCCGTCAGAACAACTCACTACGCCCTCGAGGCAGAAAAGATACATGCTGATTTCTACACAAAGGCAAAAGAGAGGGTCGAGAAGTGGGAGGACCTCGAGATAAAAAAGGTCTACATCTGTCCCGTTTGCGGCTACACCGCCGTCGATGAAATCCCCGAGAAGTGCCCAGTGTGCGGTGTTCCTGGGAATAAGTTTGTGGTCTTCGAGTGATTTCTTTGTTTTTCTTAATGAACAAGTTTGAAACGCAAACCTTATAAGGCCTGACTAACAACATTAGAGTGAGGTAATGGAAATGGCAAAGTGGAAATGTATAGTTTGTGGATACATCTATGATGAGGATGAAGGCGATCCGGACACCGGAATCGAGCCGGGAATCAAGTTTGAAGACCTTCCCGAAGACTGGGTCTGCCCGCTCTGCGGCGCCCCCAAGGACATGTTTGAAAAGATAGAGTGAGGTGGTGAAAGTGCTTAGCGGAACCATAAAGAGTGGTGACTGGAAGGGAGAGAAGCACGTGCCCGTTATAGAGTACGAGAAGGAGGGTGACCTCATCAAAGTTGAGGTCAGCGTCGGAAAGGAGATACCACACCCGAACACCCCAGAGCACCACATCGCCTGGATCGAGCTTTACTTCCACCCTGAGGACGGCAACTTCCCGATTCTTGTCGGCAGGGTTGCCTTCACCAACCACAGCGACCCGCTTACCGAGCCGAAGGCTATCTTCTTCTTCAGGACCCAGAAGAAGGGCAAACTCTACGCCCTGAGCTACTGCAACATCCATGGCCTCTGGGAGAACGAGGTCGAGCTTGAGTGAAAGCTCAGGCCCCAACCCCCTCTTCTTTTTAATCGTAGGAATGGCTTCAGAGAAAACCCTCATCTTGGTGTCTTGTTGATAGTGCTCTTTTTGTGGACAAAGTATCTGCTGGATGATATGGTAGCACTCCAGAAAGCAGTGATAGTTGCTCTCTATGTCGTACCGATAGTTCTTTGGGTGAAGATAGCCTTCCCCATCTACACATCAATATCGGCAGAGTATTCTACTATGGGCAGAACTGGCCAGGAAGGCTTTTAACACGACATGAGGAATCCCTATCGGTGAGAAAAATGAAGGTCTACATGCCCAACCGCGAATGGCCAGAACACTATAAGACTGTTCTCAATGAGCTCAGAAAGATAACTGACCCAGTTACTGGAGGGGATATCCTTGACTCGGGAGTAATAGCTGGCCTAGAGGTCAAGGATGATACTCTGAAAATCTGGCTCAACTTCGAGAGCCACGCCGAGTACAATATAACTGGCCAGTCTGCGATAGCCTACTCCAAGATAATCGGTGACATCATCGAACGCTTTGCCCTCGTCAAGTTTGACAACGTCTACGTCTACGACCTCAAGAACAACCCCGTTGGTGTTTTTGAGAACAAGAAAGGCTATACAATCGAAGATTTGAGCTCAGAGAAGGTCTGAGCTATGGGGCTCTTTAATCTCCTAAGGTCGGGGAAAAAACCAAAATCAGGACCGCGTAAGGATCTGCCCCCAGAGGTTCAGAGGGTAGTCAAGATTCTAAAAAAAGTTCAGGATCCAGAAACCGGAGTTAACATCGTGGACGAAGGGCTGGTTTATGGCCTGACGGTTGAAGGAGATAGGATTGATGTTTTCCTCCTCATGGCCCGCTCCACCCCAGAATGTCACGCCTGCCAGATGCTGGCGATAAACGTCCAGAACAGGATTCTCAGAGACATCGTTACAGTTTTGAAAGAGGAAGGCTTTAATAAAATAAGAGTTTACAATGAACTTGGACTGTTGCTTGCGGAGGGATGATTTATGATTCCACCTGAACTTGACGAGGGGCTTCCCCTCGAAAGGATTAGGGATTTCTCCCTTGAGGAGCTCCTTGGAATGGCCATAAAGGCCGAGATAGGTGCAAGGGAGTTCTACACAAGTCTTGCCGAAAGGATGGAGATACAGGCTTTAAAGGAGAAAATTGAGTGGCTCGCAGAAGAGGAAAAGAAGCATGAGGAACTCCTGAGGAGGATTTACGCTAATATGTTCCCTGGAGAAGATGTCATCTTCCCGGAGGAGCACATAGGGCCAGAGCTCCAGCCAGTCGCGAGAAAGCTTCACAGCGTTGAGGACATAATAGACCTTATCCGTTGGGCCATGAAAGCCGAAGAGATAGCAGCCAACTTCTACGCTGAGCTCGAGAACATAATGGGAACGGAAGACAAGAGGAGACTCATGCGCTACCTCAGCGACATGGAGAAGGGGCACTACTACACGCTCAAGGCCGAGTACGAGCTCCTCCTTGACTGGGCAATGTACAGCCAGATGATGAACCTCGGACCGTAAGTCCCTCTACCATTTTCTTTCCAGGATGTTGGTTCCTCAAAGAGAGAAAAAGTTCAAAGCTCTACTTTTATCCCGGTCTCTCCCTCAACCTCCTCAAATCCCCTTTTCATCCACTCCTTCAGCTCAGGGTCGAGCTTGAGGAGCAGAGCCAAGAACTCGCCCACGTGTTCCTTCTCCTCGTTTGCAACATCGAGGAAGGTGTGTTTTACCGCCTCGTCATCAATCAGCTCGGCAAACTGCTCGTAGAAGTTTATAGCGTCGAGCTCAGCTATGACCGCCCAGCGGAGAGCCTGGATGATTTCCTTCTTTGACAGCTTTTCTTTGTCTATGGAAATGGGGTTCAAACCCAGCATGGAATCACCGTCCATAGATCATCCCTGAAGGTTATAACGCTTCCTCAGTCAACCTCGAGGCTGAAATCCAGGTAGTCCATCCAGATGCCAGTTTTCATAACGGAGTCATACTGGGCTTTAAGCAACTCATAGTGGGACTTCTCGACCTTTGCGAGCTCTTCAAAAATACGCCTGACACCCTCATGCTCGGCCTCCTTTGCCGCCCGCTCGTAGAACTCCCATGTCAGCTTTTCCTGCTCCATTCCAATCCTTACCGCATCGACTTCACTGAGGTTTTTTTCGTCCACGTTAACCAAGAGCTTTTCGAGAGTTTTCCTGTCCACCGAGGGCAGCTCGCACTTCTCTATCAAGGCCTCGACGAACTTCTCCTCAAACAGGCTCCAGTGCCCAGCCTCCTCGTGGGCCAAAAATAAGAACATCCTCCTTGCCCTATCATCCTTGGCCTTTTTGGCCAGCTCTAGGTAGAACTTCAGCTCGGTCTTCTCGACTTCCAAAGCCAAAGCTAAAGTCTCAATCTCCTTCATGATACCACCAAAGAGTTTTATTGAGCTTCTGGCTAATAACCTTTGGTGATCGAAAGTGAGGATTGAAATGGTTGAAATTCCCATCAGGCTAAAAGATGAGCTGGTAAAGTTCGTCTTCAGGGTTTACAGGGGCACTAATGGGGCTTATCCGGCGCTTGAATGGGTCGAAAACAAGCCGAGTATTGACGATTTCGAGGGCTTCAGGAAGGTTTACGAGCCTTTCCTTGAGTTCCGCCTTGAGAAAGAGTTCGACGAGCTATACGTTCTGAAGGAAGATGGAAAGATAATAGGCACCCTCGCCCTCGTCTGCAACCTGGATGGAAAGGACGTCTGGTGGGTGCCAGAGGAGATTAAGAGCGAGAGAACAGGCCTCATAGAGTTCTTCATGGTTGATCCTGCCTACAAAGGTAAAGGCTACGGCTCAAAGCTCCTAGAGTTCGCCATAACTCGCCTGGCCGAGCTCAGAAAAGATGCCTACGTGATAACCTTCCCGAACCTTGAGGCCTACGGCTACTATCTCAGGAAGGGTTTTGAGAAGGTGATGGACTACAGGGAGTTCGTGGTGCTGAAATATAAAGGTCAGAGAACATAGTTGTAGAGCCCGAGGAGTATCTGGAGCATAAGCAGGAGTACCGCTATCATCGCCAAGAACTTGTGCTGTTCCCTCGTTATTTTTCTCCCCAGGAAAGCCCTTCCGCTTAGAGCTGTGAGGAGAACATAGACGTAGACAAAAAGTCCTAACCTGCTGTGTGTTGATGGAACCCAACCGATTGTGTAGAGCATATATGATATCCCGACCGTCAGGAGTCCCACTGCAGTGTAAACGAACGAGTGGTGCATCTTCGGATTGTGGCTCTTTGCGTAGTAAATTCCTATCAGAAAGCTTAGAAGGGCAAGAGTCTGGATGATAGCATGTATCTGGAAGTGCTCCATCTTCTCCACCCCAAAAAGGAAAATCAGCCGTCAAGGGTCAGCTCGCCGCTGCCTCGAGCTATATTGTGTTTTGTTGTAAAGTCGTCGGCGTCGGCCATCGCGAAGATGAATTTAATTTTCTGCCCGGGCATAAAGACCTTATCGTACTGATCCCCAGTGTTGAGCTTTCTCCTGAATTCTATTACAGTATAGCCATTCTCTTCACTTCCAGCGTACTCAACTATATCGCTGTTCCCTCCGAGCTTTTCATCCGGCGGATGGGGGCCGTAAGTGCCCGTGGAGTAGGCGTCGATAACGACCGTCTGATCATCTTGAACCCAACCGAAGACCATGTCGGCATCCTTCATGGCACTACTTGGCTCAAAGCCTATCGCTATCCAGCCGGTGGTCTGTCCCATTAGGGCCATGTATAAATAAGTATCATCATTCCTCCAGTATATGACCAGCTTCCCGCCCGCCAGATAGAGTTTGTGGGCGTACTCGTTTTCACCGATAATACCATCCGCGTTCCATTCACCGAGAGGGATACCTGAAGTCAAGGTTGTTGGTTGTGAAGTGGAAGAGGGATGAGTTTGCGTACCGCTTCCATTGATGCACGCACTTAAGAAAACTAGGGACATCAAACTCAAAGCCAACAAAACTTTATGCATTTGATTCACCCAATTAAATGCCTACGCTTTATCCTATATATCCTTATCTTCGACTCCTCATCACAGAGCAGTGAAAAATGCTCCAATGCCCATCATTGTCTAAGAACCCTTTTATACGTTCACCACGTGAGGATCTCCAAAGGGTAAATCTTCTAAATCGATTGTCATGATGTCATGAAGTAAAGAAATTTCTGCCATCCTCAGCTCTCTAGTGAAGTTCGGCTTTGGAATTCCCCTCATCCCCAATCCTACACGGGATAGCTCCTAACAAAGAAAATCAGGGACAAACAGCTTGAGGTCCTAATAGAATACAACGTCATGGCTTTTCTAATCTATGTTGCCTAATAGCACTGAACGGAGAGTTCAGAGGGTAAAAAGGAGAAGCTCAGAAATTGAAGTTGATGTCCTTTATCAGTTGGTCGTAAAACTCCTCCTTGTAGATGTCAGGATAGCGAGTTATGTACTCGTATTGCTTTCTGAGAATGTTGTAGTGGTTCCTCTCCATGTCGGCAAGCATCTCGAGGATAATCTTGGTCTTCTCGGTGGCAGCGTAGCTGGCGAGCTTCTTGTAGAGCTTCTCGCTGACGAGCTCGGCCTGCATAGCTATCTCATAAATCTCGTCTATGTTAACATCGGGCTTCTTGATAGCTTCGGCCATCTTCTCGGCTATGACCTTGAACTCGGCCATGACGTCAATTTCTATCTTTTTTGGCTCAGTCCTCTCGCCCTCGAACTTCTCGGCCATCTTTTCGATTATCTCACGGTGCTTGTCTTCCTCCCTCGCCAGGAAGAGAAGTTCATCCTTTATTATGTCGCTTTTAACTATAGAAGCGAGCTTTTCGTAGGCTTCCTTGGCTCTTATCTCAGAGTTTACAGCAATTTCAAAAACCTCTTTGTCAGTCACTTCCATTACCTATCACCGTACTTATAGTTGTTACAAGAGCATATTAACATTTCGAAAGGTATCCGATGTTGTCATTTTGAGACATTCATATCAAATTTGCCATAAGATAATTCTGCGAATTGACATAATTTTCGCATATTACTGACATTTTGACAAAAAATTTTCGGATAATCTTTTAAATCTCCTCCACAAACACTTCATCCACTGCGGAGGGATCAAAATGGGGATCAGAGAACTGTCCAAAAACTTGAGGACTATATGCTCCCGGCTGAACTACTTCAGCGTATCCGCTTTTCTGGTGAGCTACTGCCATCATCATTGACTGTTCTGGGACATTTAACCAAGTTAGGATCTATTTAGCAGGGGATGTTCTCATTCAAAAGCTCTTGGAGGGGTTATTGTGAAGAAGGATTTGCTTTCCGAATCAGAGAGGTTAGCGGATATTACAAAATATCTAAGGCGAACATTTGAGCTGTGGGGCTACAGGGAAGTGTTCCTGCCAACGATAGAGGAATTCAGCGAGGAGCTGAGGAAAGGGACAAAGTTCGTCTACGACAATGAGTTCTACGTAATAAAACCCGATTTAACCTCCCAGATACTTGCAAACCTCAAGGAGCCAAGGAGGCTCAAGCTATACTACATCAGCGAAGTGTTGGACGGAGGGATTAGAGGGAAGTGGCAGGCTGGAGTTGAGTTCATCGGCGGAGAAGACATCAAAATGCAGGTTGAGGTTCTTTTAACTGTTATAACTTCCCTCGAGGCGCTCGGCATTGAGGACTTTTACATCGACGTCGGCAGCCTGAAAGTCTGGGAAAATGCCGTTGAAGGCGTTGAAGAATTTAGGGCGGAGATCTTCAGAGCCCTAACAAGGAGAAACTTCGAAATTATTGAGAGACTGCCCATAAGTGAAGAAAAAAAGGAGGAGCTCTGGCAGCTGTTCAACTTCAGAGGAAAGAGCTGTGGATATGAAAAGCTCAACAAAATCATCGATGCCCTTGACGACAGGAGGGTCTTCATAGATTTCGGCACGATAAGGCCCCTGCCCTACTACAGTGACGTGATCTTTGAGGTCTATTCCCCAAAGATTGGCAAGCCCTTGGGTGGCGGAGGCGAGTATATATTTAAGGGTAAAAAAGCCTTTGGATTCGCTTTTGACTTAAATGCACTCTCAAAGCTCTTTAACGGAAAAATAGAGAAGAACAGGAAGAGAATTCAGGGGGAGCTAAAGGAAACGTACAAGCTTGCAAAGGAGCTTGTTAAGCTTGGTATTCCAGTGGAGGTGGAATAATGAGGTTTGTTCTGCCCAAAGGAAGATTGTTCAAAGGTTCGCTTGAAATCCTCAAAAAAGCAGGCATTGAGCTCAAACCACCAGAGACTAGGGAACTGATAGTGAGAAACGGCAGGTATGAGCTTCTCCTTGCGAGGGCTTTTGATGTGCCAGTGTATGTAGAGCACGGCATAGATGTCGGCATAGCCGGAAGCGATGTCGTGGAGGAAAGGGGAAGCGACGTCCTCGTTCCTCTTGAGCTGCCTTTTGGGAAGTGCCGCTTGAGCCTAGCGATGCCCAAAGAGAGTGTAGTCAGCGTTGAAGAGATGGACGGGTTCAGGATAGCCACCAAATATCCAAACCTTGCGAGGAAGTTTTTCGAGAGGAATGGAGTTGAAGTTGAAGTGATAAAGCTCCACGGGAGCATTGAGCTCGCTCCAAAAATCGGGATTGTGGATGCCATCGTTGACATAGTCGAGACTGGAAACACGTTGAGGGCTAACGGCTTAGTTGAGGTAGAGAAGATTATGGATGTTTCGGCTCTGCTTTTGGTGAACAGAATCTCCCAGAAGACGAAGTTTGACGAAATTAACGAACTCGTTTTAAAAATTAAGGAGGTTGTTAGAGATGGATTTTGAGCTGGAAAGCTACGTGGCTGGAATTTTGAGGGATATAAGGGAGAGGGGCATCGAAGCGGTGAAGGAATACTCAAAGAAGTTCGACGGCTACGAGGGCGAATTCCTGGTAAGCGAGGAGGAGTTCGAAGAAGCTGAGAGGCTGATTCCAGAAAAAGACAAGGAGATCATCAAGCGTACAATAGAGAGAATCCGCTTTTACCACGAGAAGCAGCTTGAAAACGATAAGCTCTACATAAGGAACGCCTCGCTTTACGGCATAATCTACAAGCCAATTAGGAGGATAGGAATCTACGTCCCGGGAGGAAAGCCTCTGCCCTCGACGCTCATGATGGTCGGGGTTCCGGCAAAAATAGCGGGCGTTAAGGAGATAGCGGTTACAATACCACCCAAAAATGGCAAAGTTAACCCCTACGTCCTCTACGTGGCAAAGCTCCTCGGCATTAAAGAGGTCTACAAGCTCGGCGGGATTCAGGCGATTGGAGCAATGGCTTACGGTATTGGAATGAAGAAAGTAGACAAGATCTTTGGTCCGGGCAACAAGTTCGTGAACGAGGCAAAGAGGCAGGTTTTCGGCGTTGTGGGAATTGACAGCTTGGCTGGACCGTCGGAGATAGCAGTTATAGCCGATGAGAGCGCGAACAAAGAATACGTCCTCTACGACTTACTCTCCCAGCTTGAGCACGGAAAGGACAGCAAGGCCTGGCTCCTGACGACTTCAAGAGAGCTGGCAGAGTACTGCATCAGGGACGGGATCGAGGTCGTTCTCTGTAAGAGCCTTGAGGAATGCGCCGAAAAGGCTAACGAGATAGCTCCGGAGCACTTGGAAATAATCACCGAGAACCCAATGGGACTGGTTGACCTCATAGACAACGCGGGAGCGATATACCTCGGGGAGTACACGCCAGTGCCAGCGGCTGACTACTTCCTCGGCGTCAACCACGTCCTTCCGACAGGAGGAGCAGCGAAGTTCAGCGGAGTTTTAACAGTTATGGACTTCATGAAGAGGATTAGCTTAGCCTACGTCAGCAGAGAGGAGTTCTTGGCGGAGAGATATCTAGGAATTCGCCTGGCTGAAATTGAAGGACTTGAGATGCACAAAAGGAGCATGGAGGTTAGAAGATGAGGCGCAAAACGAAAGAGACCGACATAACTGTGGAGATTGGCGTTGAGGGAGGCATAGAGACGGGAGACAGAGTGTTCGACCACCTCCTCACCGCTTTATTCTTTTACATGGAGCAGAATGTCAGCATCAGGGCGAGCTACGATTTGAGGCACCACCTATGGGAAGACCTGGGTATAGTCCTCGGAGAGGAGCTTAGGGAGAAAATTCGGGGCAAAAAGATAGCGCGCTTCGGAAATGCCGTAATGCCTATGGACGATGCATTGGTTCTGGTCGCTGTGGACATATCGAGGCCCTACCTCAACCTTGAACTTGACGTGAAGGAGAGCGAAGAGGGCTTCGAGGTTACGCTCGTCAGGGAGTTCCTCTGGGCGCTGGCGAGGACGCTGAATGCAACAATCCACGTGAAGCAGCTGGCTGGAATAAACGCCCACCACATAATCGAAGCGACCTTTAAGGGACTCGGCATTGCTTTAAAACAGGCCTTGAGAGAGAGTGAGCGTTTGGAGAGCACAAAGGGGGTGCTGTAGTGATTGCAATAGTTGATCTTGACATAGGCAACTTGGCCAACGTGAGGAAAGCCCTCGGAGGAGTAATTACGAGCGACCCCTATGAAATAGAAAAAGCCGAGAAAATAGTCCTGCCCGGGGTTGGAAACTTTGGAGCTGTGATGGAGAAGCTTGAGCCTTTGAGGGGAGTTATCTTGGATGCTATAAACGACGGGAAGCCGTTCCTTGGGATATGCCTTGGACTTCAATTGCTGTTTGAGTGGAGTGAAGAAAGCAAGGGTAAAGGCTTAGGTGTCTTCGAGGGTAACGTTGTGAGGTTCAGAGGCGTCAGAACGCCGCACATAGGCTGGAACCAGGTGTGGCAGAAAAAAGAATGCGAGCTCTTTGAGGGCATAAAGGACGGAGCTTACTTCTACTTTGTCCACTCCTACTACGCCCAGCCAGCGGACGAGGGCATAATCGCCGGAGTTACCGATTATAAGTCCAAGGGGAACGAGGTCGTCTTTACCTCGGCAGTCTGCAGGGACAACGTCTTCGCGGTGCAGTTCCACCCTGAAAAGTCGAGCAGAAACGGGTTGAGACTTTTAGCAAACTTCAGGAGGCTGTGAGATGAGAATTTATCCAGCCATTGACCTCATGGGCGGAAAAGCCGTGCGCCTCTACAAGGGGCAGAAGGAGAAAGTGAAGGTCTACGGCGATCCTGTGGAGATAGCAAGCAGATTTGCGGAGTTCGTTGATAAAATCCACGTCGTGGACTTAGACGGAGCTTTCACAGGGAAGCCACAGAACCTTGACGTTGTGAAGGAGATAATAGAGGAAACAGGGCTTAAAGTCCAGGTCGGAGGGGGCTTCCGCTCCTATGAGAGCGTAGCAAAAGCATACGAAATCGGCGCCGAGAACGTCATAATCGGCACGAAGGCCTTTGACCTCGAGTTTCTGGAGAGGATAACGGACAACTTCGACGGGATAACTGTCAGCCTCGATGCGAGGGGCGGGAAAATAGCGGTTAAGGGATGGCTCGAGGAGAGCTCGCTTAAGGTCGGGGAAGCCTACGAGATGCTCAGGGAGTACGTGGACAGGTTCATCTACACCTCAATCGAGAGGGACGGCACGCTGACGGGTATAGAAAGTATAGAGCGGTTTTGGAAGGATGAGGAGTTCATCTACGCTGGGGGAGTTTCGAGCGTGGATGATGTGCTCAAGCTGAGGGGGGTCGGCTTCTCTGGAGCCATAGTCGGGAAAGCCCTTTACGAGAGTGAAGTCAGCCTGAAAGAGCTTCTGGAGGTTCTAGAATGTTAGCCAAGAGGATTATAGCTGCTCTTGACATAAAAGAGGGGAGAGTTGTCAAGGGAATAAAGTTCCAGAACATCAGAGACGCTGGCGACCCAATAGAGCTCGCCAGGAGATACGAGGAAGAAGGGATAGATGAGATCGTCTTCCTCGACATCACAGCATCGTTTGAGAAGAGGAAAATCCTGCTCGACCTCGTTAAACGGATAGCGGAGGAAATATACGTCCCCTTCACTGTCGGAGGTGGGATAAAGAGCGTTGAGGAGATAAGAGAGATAATCAAAAGCGGCGCGGATAAAGTTTTTCTCAACACTGCCGCAGTGAACAACCCTGAGCTCGTGAGGGAAGCAGCAAAGGTTGTCGGCTCTGCGAATTTAGTGATAGCGATTGATGCAAAGTGGAACGGGAAGTACTGGGAGGTTTACACCCATGGGGGAAGAAAGGCGAGGGGGATTAACGCAGTAGAGTGGGCCAAGGAAGTCGAGAGGCTCGGTGCCGGCGAGATACTGCTCACAAGCATGGACACTGATGGGACCCAGGAGGGCTTTGACATTCCCTTAACCAAAGCTATCGTTGAAGCAGTTGATATTCCAGTCATAGCCTCCGGCGGCGCTGGAAGTCCAGAGCACTTCTACGAAGCTTTCAAGATTGGAACAGAGGCTGCTTTGGCAGCTTCAATCTTCCACTACGGGAAATACACAGTCAGGGAGCTGAAGGAGTATTTGGTTGGAAAGGGCATACCCGTGAGGCTGGACTACTGAGGTGGTAGCATGGATGAGCTGATTAATAGGGTCAACTGGGAGAAGAACGGCGGAATCGTTCCCGTAATCGTTCAGGACACGAGGGGAGAAGTTTTAACGCTGGCCTATATGAACAGAGAAGCATTGAGGAAAACGCTTGAAACGGGTTATGCCCACTACTACTCGCGCTCACAGGACAGAATTAGGATGAAGGGGGAAGTCAGTGGCAACGTCCAGCTCGTGAAGGAGGTGAGGGTAGACTGCGACAACGATGCGTTGCTTTTAATCGTCGAGCCCAAAGGACCTGCCTGCCACACGGGGAACTATTCCTGCTTTTACCGGAAGCTTGGCGAGCCTGAGAGGATAGCAGAGAAGATAGACTACTCGCTCACAATCCTAAGAGAGCTTGAAGAACTGATAAAGCAGAGAAAGGAGAAGCCTCTCGATGGATCTTACACCTCAAAACTCTTTGCTGAAGGGAAAGAGAAGATTTACAAGAAATTCGGGGAGGAAGCCATCGAGGTTCTCGTCGCAGAGGACAGGGAAAGGATAATCTACGAGACCGCTGATATGCTCTACCACCTCTTGGTTCTCCTAGCCTACAACGGCATAAATTTGGGCGAGGTTATGACCGAGCTGAGGAGGCGCAGGAAATGAGGATTAGACCTCTTGTTAAATCCTTCCAGCCATATAAAGTCTTGGAGGGAGATTACAGGATATGGCTTGACAAGAACGAGAATCCCTTTGATTTACCACCCGAGATAAAGGAGGAGATTTTTGAAGAGCTAAAGCGGGTTCCCTTCAACAGATACCCTCACATCACTGCTGACCCGCTGAGGGAAAGAATAGCAGAGTTTTTAGGGCTTGACAAAGAAAACATAATCGTCGGAAACGGGAGTGATGAACTGATAAGCCTAATTTTGAAGCTCTTTGATGGGGATCACATAGTCATAAGCTCCCCCACCTTTGGGATGTACGGCTTCTTTGCAAAGTTCGAGGGAATCAATTTAATCGATGTCCCATTGGATGAGAACTTCAGACTTCAGAACGTCGAGGAGTATGCGGAAAACGCCAGGGCACTCTTTATCTGCTCCCCAAACAACCCCACAGGCAACACTCAGGATAGAGAAAAAATAATAAGCGTCCTTGAAACCGGTGCTCCTGTCGTTTTGGATGAAGCGTACGCAGAGTTTGCAAAGGGCAACAACGCAGATTTAATCAGTGAGTACGACAATTTAATAGTCCTGAGGACGTTCTCAAAGGCCTTCGGGCTTGCAGGAGTCAGGGTTGGCTATGCAGTCGGGAGTGAAGAGATAATAGACCACCTCCATCGAATCAAACCGCCCTTTACTCTAGACTCCATCTCAATGAAGATAGCAGGGCTCATGCTCGACCACTACGATCTAGTCAAACGGAACATCGATTACATAATCAAGGAGCGTGAGCGAATTTATCGGAAGTTCAAGGACTACGCGTATCCGAGCGAGGCCAACTTCATCCTGATGAAGCTTAATGCTTACGAATTTTTACTCGAAAAAGGCATCGTGGTGAGAAAGCTCGGCGGAAGATTGACGGGGCACATAAGGGTTACCGTCGGCAAAAGGGAGGAGAACGACGAGCTGATTGGGGCGTTGAAGGAGTTCATGGAGGGGAGAGGATGAAGTGGATCATCTTCGACGTTGACGGCGTTCTGATTGACGTCCGCGAGAGCTACGACCTAGCCACAAAGCTCACGGTGGAGTACTTCCTCGGACTCTTCGGAATTAAGAAGAGAATCAAGCTAGACTGGATAAGGAAGCTTAGACGGAAGGGAGCTTTTGGTGATGACTTCAAGGTCAGCGAGGCGCTGATACTCTTTGCGATAGCCGGAGACGTTGAAGGGCTCATAGAGGAGTTTCCGGAGGGCGAAGGAATAAACTGGGTTCGCGAGAGGTTCGGGATTGGACTCTTCAACGGGAGCATTGAGCAGGTTTTTAACACATTTTACCTGGGCGAGCACTACCCGGGAAGGCTCTTCGATTTCGACGGCCTCTGGAAGAGGGAGAAGCCAATAGTAAGGACGGAACTGCTCGAGATGGCCAAAAAACGGTTCAAGCTCGGTGTTATAACGGGGAGAAGCGCCTTGGAGCTTGAGCTGGCGGAGAAGCTCATAGACTTCCACTTCGAGAAGGCTGTGACGAGGGAGCTCTACGTGAAGCCCGATCCGAGGGCAATATGGCACCTCACCCGGGGTGAAGACGGGGTTTACATAGGGGACACCGTGAACGACGAACTGCTCGTGGAAAACTACAGAAAGGAATACGGAAGGGATTTTGACTTTGTCTTGATTGGAAGAGATATTGAAAACGTTAATGAATTATTGGAGAACTTATTGGGGTGATCAGATTGAAGGTGGCGGTTATAGGTGCCGGAACAATTGGTGGGGCGGTAGCAAAGGCTCTGGCCGAAGCTGGCCACTCAGTAATCGCAACACGGAGGAGCGTCGAAAAGGCCGAGTGGCTGGAGAAGAACAACGTCAGGGTAATAAGGAACAACGTTGAGGCTGCCGAATGGGCAGAGGTAGTTTTTATCGCGGTCAAGCCAAACAAAGTGCCTGGAGTCCTCAGAGAGATCAATAAAGCAATAGACGGTAAGCTTGTAATTTCACTGGCTGCGGGAATTCCCCTTAAAAGCCTCAAACGACTAGCACCTAAAGCCAAGTTCGTGAGGGCAATGCCCAATATAGCCATCTTAGTCAAGGAGTCATTTACAGCATACACATCGGACGGGCTGAGCGAAGAGGATATAGCAATCGTTGAGAATCTTTTCAGCTCATTTGGAAAGTGCCTTAGAGTTGATGAGGAGCACATGGATGCCATAACTGGTTTAAGTGGTTCAGGACCGGCCTATGTTTCCGTGTTCTTGGAAGCAATGATTTATGGTGGACTCAGGGTGGGTCTTCCGAGGGATGTTGCAAAGCTCGCCGCAGCGCAGACCTTGCTCGGGACAGCGAAGCTTCTCTTAGAGAGCGAAAACCATCCCGCGGAAATCAGAGACATGGTTATAACGCCAGGAGGAACCACAATAGATGGTATCTTTGAGCTGGAGGAGGGAAAGATAAGAACGGCAATAATGAAGGCCGTTGACGCTGCGACAAAGAAATCTAAAATACTCTCAGTAGAAATCAAAAAGTAGTCTTACTTTTATTTTATTTCTCAAGCATATAACTCATTTTTGGTCTTTTCGAAGATTCATAACCAATAGTAGGAGCCAGCGATTACCTCCAATACATGCCGAAAATTGCCATATACTCACATATGTACAGGATATTAGATCATAAAGGACGTATTTTATGTAGAGCCGTGGCTATCAATAACATATATATACTATTACTACCAAGTTCCTTATTAGGTGAGTAGTTTTAGGTGAACATAATGGAGAGAATATCTACAGGAATAAAAGGACTTGACAAGATGCTTGAAGGTGGACTAATCCCCGGGAGAACGTACCTAGTTAAAGGTGGCCCGGGAACGGGAAAAACCACTCTCACCATTCAATTCCTCACCGAAGGCGTGAAAAACGGTGAAGACGTCCTCTACGTGACACTTGAGGAGTCCCTTAAAACCTTAAAGGAGGATATGTCAAAGATGGGGTTTAACTTGGACGATCCCAAATTCGATGCAATAGATGCAACCCCTGTTACAGACATGACACACAACATCTTTGCTGGCACATTCTATGAGACGTTTGGAAAGAGTTTCGAAAAATTAATGAGCTCAATTCAAGACAAAGTTAAATCTAAACATTATTCAAGGGTGGCTATTGATCCTTTAACAATGCTGAAGCTCACAGTGAAAGACGAACTGGATTACAGGACAACGTTCATAGGTTTCCTGAAGTCACTATCCGAGCTTGGTGCCACTGTCATTTTAACCTCTGATTTAAAGACCAGTGATGTGGAGGAGTACCTGGTAAGTGGGGTCATAGAACTTAAGACCCTTGAAGTAAGCGGGCGGATACTTAGAGGGATTATAATCCGGAAATTCCGAGGAAGCTCCTTTGATGAACAAATTAGACCCTACAAGATAACCACTGGTGGAATTAGGGTTTATAATAATGAAAACATCTTCGTTGAGTGACTGAAAATGAAAACGGGAATAAAAAAGCTCGATAAATTGCTGGGCGAAGTCCCTGAAGGCAGTATGATCCTAATAGAGACGGTAGGTACTTTGGGCGAGGAGATAGCGGTAAGTATGCTACAGACCAACAAGGAAAACGCCGTGGCGTTTGTTACACCCCAGCTCAGGGAAAAGTTCGAGAAACGCTTTGATCTACGAGAAATAGAGATGGTAGTTCTTGGACGGGACATGTATCAGGAGGAACTTTATAAGATATCCTACATTCTCAGAAACGTCCCAGAAGGCTCAAGTGTAGGATTCTTCCTTCTTCACCCACTCCTCGTTTTCCAGTCTTCGAGCATTGTGTTCAGACTGTTTTCAGAACTCGTTACGATAGTTCAAGAAAAGAAGGCAGTCATGGTAGTCCTCCTTGACAAAAGGCTCATCAACAGCAAAAGCCTAGCCGTGTTCGAGAACTATGCCACCCATGTTATAGATATTATTGAGGAAGTTGATGGATTCAAAATAACCCGCGGTCTCAGGATAAAGAAGTCCCCCAGGGGAGGAACAGATTTTTACGAGTTCGATATCATAAATGGAGAAGTCATTATAGGTAATCCGATTATATAAACCCACTTCGATGCACTTCACTCTCGGAACAGTAACGTTGGTGCTGGTGGTCTATACCGTCTGCCCTTTCCCATGTCCAGATTTTCAAAGAAATGGAAAGGACTGGTGGCTCTACAGCCAAGGGCAGCAGTTTTTATCTCCATTGAGTTTTCGGTTTGCTCTTAGACACGCACATAGAAGAGAACGTGCCCGCAGTGCCCGGTATAGCCAAACTGTCACTCTACACAACCGACAGTTTCCTCTACGTTGGGGGTGACTTGCTCCTGCTCGCTATTGTGGAACTCATATTCCAGTAACGTCCAGCGGCAGATTTTTAAAAGAAAGGATAAAGCGACCAATATGCTCTACCTGGAGATACTCGGAAACCTTCCAGAGATGGCCAGGGATGAAGTTAAGGCTATGCTCGAGCTCTCGGGCGGTGAAATAGCGGGTCAGGATTATCTGTTCCTCAAGCTCGACGCCGATGAGAAGGCTTTCCCCTACCTGAACCGCCTCGGCCTGGTCCATGAGTATGGGGAACTCTTAACCGAGGCCAACTCCCTAGAGGAACTCCTGGAAAAGGCCAAAGAAATTGAGTGGCCGATAAGCAGAACCTTCAAAGTGGACACGGAGACCATGGCTAACTGCAGGTACGACGTTACCGACCTTCCGAGGAAACTGGGGGCGGTGATACACGGCAAAGGTTTCCGTGTGAACCTTTCGAAACCGGACACCCTTGTGAGAGTCTACTGCGGTGAAAAGCTCTATGTGGGGATAAGATACCGCTTCTTCGACCCCAAAGACTTCGAAAGGAGAAAGGCCCACCACAGGCCGTTCTTCCGGCCGATTTCACTCCATCCAAGGATTTCAAGGGCGCTGGTGAACCTGACGAAGGCGAGGCATGAAATTCTCGACCCCTTCATGGGTGCCGGCGGGATTCTGATGGAGGCGGGCTTAATCGGCCTGAAGGTCTACGGCGTTGACATAAAGCCAGAAATGGTGGAAGGCGCAGAAATGAACCTGAGGCACTACGGAATAAAGGACTACACCCTCAAGCTCGGCGACGCGACAAAGCTGGAGGAGATTTTTCCGAACAAGAAGTTTGAAGCCGTAGCAACGGATCCGCCCTACGGGACTTCGGCAACTCTCGCCGGAAGGGCTAGGGACGAGCTTTACAGGAAAGCCCTGAGGAGCATCTACAACGTCCTTGAAGACGGCGGCAGGCTGGCAATAGCGTTCCCCACGAGCTTCGATGGGGAAGCCGAGGCTGAGAAGGTCGGCTTTAAGCTGGTCGGCAAGTACTACCAGCGTGTGCACAAGAGCCTGGAGAGGTATTTCTACGTTTTCAAAAAAGAATAAAGCTCAGTCCTCAAGCCAGATCTCAAGCCTCTGCTTGCCCTTTCCGAGGCTGGAGCGCTTGAGCTTCTTGAGGTGTCCTATCTCCTTTATGTCCTTCACGTGCGTCCCGCCGCAAGGGATGATCTCGAAGTCCCTTATCTGAGTGTATCTCGTCTCTCCTTCCCACCATATCTTCATCTCGCCGCCTTCGTCGACGTATTTGTTGAACAGCTCTATGATCTTCTCCTTGTACTGGTTAACGTTTTCCGGATAGAGGATGTCGTACCTACCTTTCTCAGCGCTCATCCCGCTGCCGTAGAGCTCCCATTTACCCTCTCCGAGAACATCATTGAGGACGTGCTCGAGGAGGTGCATGGCCGAGTGGATGCGCATGAGCTTGTACCTGTAGTCCCAGTCTATTTTGAGCTCGACCTCGTCACCTGGCTTGAACTTCTCCGGCTCAGCAACGGCGTGCCAGACGTTTCCAGCATCGTCCTTATAGACGTCCAGAACTTCGACGCCGTTTATCGTTCCTCTGTCGTGGGGCTGACCGCCGCCAGTAGGGTAGAAAATCGTCTGGTCAAGGAGGAGTGCACCCTCCCTAATCTCAAGAACCTTCGCTTTTGCTTCCTTAAGGTAGGCGTCCTCATAGTAGAGCTTCCTCGTCATTCAGACCACCTAAAAAAGTTGGAAAGCAGGTTTAAATGAATATCGAAAAGAAAGAAATTCTCAGCGCTTCTTCCAGATGAAGATGGCAAGACCTATAAGCACCAACGCACCAACGATGCCCGCTATCTGGACAGTGCTGAGGCCCTTCTTTTCCTCGGGCAGGGTGTACCTTACTGTGGCGGTCGTGTAGTTGGCGAGTAAGGCCTTAACATCCTCTACTGGGGCACCGTAGCGGAGGAAGACGTTCGAGGTGATTTTTATCGTGTTACCCTGAACGACGGTAGTCAGGGTGAACCTGTTGCCGTTCAGGTCTTCGCTGATGTTCTCAGGAACCTCGAGGATCTCCGAGCCTTCCGGAAGGTTGATGGTTAGATAAAGGGTGTGGTTCACTTCGTATTCAACCCTGTCCGTTAGGCCGTTGGTTATTGCCATCGTCGGGTCAAAGGAATAGACGTAGGAGCCGTTCTCAAACTTGGTGAAGTTCCTGAGCATGTACTCGGCGTCGATGATGAGCGGAGCTTCGGTCTCGTTGAGGCCGAGGATGGTGACTCTGCCATGGTCAACAAGGGCACCCTGATAGCCCAGTGCTATTGAGTAGGTTCTCAGAATGTACTCTGTGACGTTCTGAACACCGTAAGCGACTATCTCTGCCTTCCTCGCGACAACCTCGGAGAGAGGCTCAACGTATTCGTCCCTCATGTGAAGCCTGACGCTGCCGTTGGCATAGACGTCAAGCGTAACGTACTCGTTCATAACACTCCTCTGATACTGCTCCTCGCCCTTATAGGGGGCCTTATAGCGAATGTAGGAGTCCTGATAATCCCCAAAGAGCGCCTGATAGCCCTCCGGCGGGAGGAAAGGCTCGAGGTAGATGTAGGACGTTATTATAACCGTGTTCCCATGAGCTTCGGCCGTTACAAAGAACCTGCTCTGGTTGTACTGCTTTGCGAAAGGCTTGGGATAGCTCAGAAGGGTCGCATTTTCAGGGAGCCTCACAACGAAAGTGTTGTTCATCTCGATGGCGAATGGGAGACCCGTGTCCGGGATGGCAAGGGTTGCGTAGCCCCTCGTGGGGTCGACCTGAACCTCCCAATAATCACCGTAGGAATAGTATTTGGCGAAGTTGAGGGCTATGGCGTTGAAGACAATGGTAATGTTGTCTCCGCTCTCTATTCCATAGGATTTTATGCTCTCGTTGACGAGCTGCATGCCGGACTGGGTGAGGCCCTCAACGTACCTCTTGAGCTGCTCCTGTTCAAACTTCTTGATGGCATCTTCAACGGTCATGTTGCTCTGGTTGGTCTCGTTGAGTATCATCTCAATCTGCTTTGCGATTTCATCCTTCGGTTCAGTCCAGACAACCTTCATGGTTATGTTGGCGCTCCCGTTGGGAAAAACCTGGATCATGAAGACGAAGTCCTGCTTGTATGTCTTCGGCTGAAAATCCTCCGCAAGCCCGAAGTTCGAGCCGATGAGAGGGGTTAGCAGAATCGCGGCAAGAAGCACCGCCAGCACTCGCTTCATTACACATTACCTCCATTCTATCTGTGCTGGTAGTTAGCGCCACTTTGGAGTATTTAACTTTATCCCAGAAAGGCCAGAAGAGAGGGCCATCTAAAACTGGGAGAAAGTGAAAAGAGCAGAGAGTTCAGCTCGTCCACTTGGAAGAGTCCATTTCGCCCTCGGTCTTGGCGACTATGGTAGTTCCAGCCAGATCGCCGGTGACGTTTACCATAGTTCTGCCCATGTCAAGTATTGCGTCGATTCCGAGTATCATGGCATAGGCCAAAGCTACAGGACTTCCCTCCACGAGTTCGAGGCCAACGCTCTGGAGCACCATGGCTAGCATTATGGCCCCCGCACCAGGAACGCCAGCGGTTCCAATCGAGGCAAGTACAGCCGTGAGGATGACCACGAGTTGCTGCTCAAGCGTCAGCGGCTGACCTATTGCGTTCGCAACGAAGAGCACCGTGACACCCTGATAGAGCGCCGTTCCGTCCATGTTTATCGTCGCGCCAAGGGGCAGAGTGAAGGAGAATATGCCCTTGTCAACGCCCATCTCCTCCTCGGCAACGCGCATTGTGACGGGTAAAGTTCCGCTGGAGCTCCTAGTAACAAAAGCAGTAATCATAGCGTCCTTGGCCTTCTTAAGGAACTTAAACGGGTCGATGCCGAAGACCTTGAGCAGGACGCCGTAGACCAGGAGTATCTGGAGGATGAGGCCAAGATAAACCGCTACGACAACCTTGACGAGTGGTCCGGCGACGTTCGGGCCGAACTGGCCGATGACGTAGTAAATCAGAGCAAAGACACCTATTGGAGCGTACTGCATGACACCGGCGACTATCTTGTACATCGCCTCGGCGGCGGCATCCATAACTCTGAAGAGCGTCTCAGCTGAGCTTCTGATCCTTTCATCTTCACTGTTCATGAGGTAGCTGATGGCTATTCCAAAGACTATGGCGAAGAATATCGTAGGCAGAACCTGGCCGCTTGAAAGGGCTGCGAAGGGGTTGGTCGGGACGATGTTGAGGAGCGTCTGGACGAGCGACGGAGCCTCTGCCTCTATAGCCTTTCCAGAGCCGGTTCCGAGCTCGATTCCAGTTCCTGGCTTGAAGAGGTTGCCCATCAGCAGGCCAAAGAACACTGCGAATGCCGATGTGGCCAGGTAATAGAGGATTATCTTGACACCAACCCTTCCGAGCCGCGATGGATTGATACTGGCGGCGCCAACTATCAGTGAGAACAGTATTATGGGCATCACTAGCATCTTCAGGAGTCTCACAAATAGGTCTCCGAGCGGCTTTAGGGCTGCTGAATACTCTGGAAGCAGCATGCCGAAGATAACACCCAGCACGAGCCCAGCGAGGATCTTGTAAAGCACAGGAATTTCAAGATATGTTCTCAATACCCCCCTTCCCATTGGCTTCACCTCTTTAAGAATGACGTCGAAATAGCATTAATAGCGACATTATATTAACTTTTACCAAAAAAAGTTGACAATATGACAGAAAATCGTGGAAAATTTAGAGAAATCTGAGAGAAACGTCGCCATGGAGCACCCGCACTCTGCCCTTTGGTGTTTCGAGGATCAGCGCGCCATCCCCATCTATATCCATAGCCCTGCCAACGAGTTCTGTTTTATCGTCGATTATCTTGACTTCCTTCCCGAGGACAATGCTCCTCTCCTTCAGCGCGGATATTATCTCAGCATATCGTCCATTGAGAAAGAGTCTGTACCAGTGGTCGAGATTCCTAATAAGGGTGCGGAAGACTTCTGACAGGGAAACCTCACGGCCGAGGAACTCTCTCATCGAGGTCGCCATTTTCCTGAGCTCCTCAGGGGCGTCGTTGTTCACGTTTAGGCCTATCCCGAGAATAACGAACTCCCCGATCCTTCCCTCAGTAAGAACTCCGCAGATTTTTCTCCCGTTTACCCAGACGTCGTTGGGCCATTTTATACCCGCTTCAATTCCAAATTTCCCGAGAGTATCGACAACGGCCAAGGCCCCGATGAAGACGAGCTTGGAAAGGTGCTTGGGCTCAGCCTTGGGCTTCAGGATGACGCTCATCCAGAGGCCTCCCTCTGGGGAAACCCAGGTGCGACCTTTTCGCCCTTTTCCGGCGGTCTGTCTGTCCGCTACCACCACCGTCCCCTCACGCTCGTCCAGAGCGATGAGCTTGGCGTACTCGTTGGTTGAATCTACTTCATGGAGGTGAATTATTTTACGGCCGATAATTTCACTCCCCAATCCCGACATTAAACCACCGGCGGAACTTCTCATCCTGGACTTAAACAACTTTCCATCAAGGAAAACCTTAAATCCCCCAAACCATATATCACTCAAGGTGATTAGTATGGATGCATACCAGAGTATTGGGATTAGGAGAAGAATGAAGAGGTTCTTCCGCAGAAACGGAAGGGCGCTCATATTTGCGATGGACCACGGCTTCGAGCACGGACCGACAGATTTTGAGGAGCACTGGGAGCACGTGAACCCGAAGATAATCATCAGAAAGGTTATGCGCGCCGGCGTTGACGGCGTCATGATGCTCCCTGGCCTCGCCAGGTTCGCCAGCGACGAAGTGAAGCCTGACAGAGGATTGATGATAAAGCTCACCAGCAAGACCAACCTCAGACCAAAAGATGAGCAGCTCCTCCAGAGCCAGCTCGGCTACGTTGAGGATGCCATCAAACTCGGCGCCGACGCCATAGCGGCGACTGTTTACTGGGGCAGCCCGCAGGAGGACGTTATGATGCGCCAGTTCGCCGAGATAGCGAGCTACGCCCACGACATGGGCTTCCCGGTTGTGCAGTTCGCCTATCCGCGCGGCCCGTACATCAACGAGAAGTACGGCAAAAAGGAGGACTACCGTGTTGTTATGTACGGCGCGAGGGCGGCCGTTGAGAGCGGTGCGGATATGATAAAGACCTACTGGACTGGCTCGAAGGAGACCTTTGCCAAGGTAGTCGATGCCGCAGCGGGAGTCCCAGTCCTTCTGAGCGGCGGCGCTAAGACGGAGAATCCAGTTGACTTCCTCAGGGTGGTTTACGACGTCATCGAAGCTGGAGGGGCCGGTGCCGTAGTTGGCAGAAACATCTTCCAGCGCGAGAACCCAGAGCCTCTCATCAAGGCCCTTATCAGGGTCATTCACCGCAATGAAGAGCCGGAAGAGGCTGCCAAGGCTGAGGGGCTTCTCTGAACCCTCTTCTGCTCATTCTTTTCGACGTTTGTCGTGATATATCTCCTCTAACGTCGGAACTTTTTTAAGGCAACTAACGTTTAGGTGGGCATATACTAAGTGACCAACAAGAAGGCAGGTGATCACAATGGTGGAAATAGTGGATACCACATTTAGGGACGCACACCAATCGCTCATAGCAACGCGCCTCAGGACAGAGGACATGCTTGCCGTAGCTGAGAAGATGGACAAGATAGGCTTCTACTCCATGGAAGTCTGGGGAGGAGCAACCTTCGACGTCTGCATTCGCTACCTCAAGGAAGACCCCTGGGAGAGGCTCAAACTTTTGAGGGAGCACATAAGGAAGACGAAGCTCCAGATGCTGCTCAGGGGGCAGAATGTCGTTGGCTACCGCCATTACCCGGACGACGTCGTCGAGAAGTTCGTTGAGCTGGCCCACAAGAATGGCATCGACATTTTCAGGGTCTTTGACGCCCTGAACGATGTTAGGAACATGGAAGTTGCGATAAGGAAGGCCAAAGAAGTGGGTGCTGAGGTTCAGGGTGCCATAGCTTACACAACTGGACCAATCTTTACCCTTGAATATTACATGAAAAAGGTGGAGGAGCTCCTAAAGCTGGACGTCGATGTAATTACCATCAAGGACATGGCAGCCCTACTGACACCCGAGAAGGCCTACGAACTGGTGAGTGAGATAAAGGAAACCTACGGCATCCCAGTTAATGTTCACACCCACTCGACCACTGGAATGGCCGTCGCGACTTACCTGAAGGCTGTCGAGGCCGGGGCAGACTTCATTGACACAGCTATAAGCCCCCTCGCCTTTGGAACGGCCCAGCCTGGGATACAGACGATATGGCACGCGCTGCCCAAAGCAGTTGGCTTCCACCTCGACAGGGAACTCATTCATCAGGTCTCGCGCTACCTCAAAAAGCTGCTTGAAGAGAGGTACTACGGCCTGCTCCACAAGGAGGCCCTCATGGTGAACCCATACGTCTTAAAGTACCAAGTTCCGGGGGGAATGTTCTCCAACCTCATAGCCCAGCTCAAGGAAATGAAAGCTCTAGACAAGCTCGACGAAGTTCTCGAGGAGATTCCGCACGTGAGAGAAGATCTGGGATGGCCGCCACTGGTGACACCAACAAGCCAGATAGTCGGCACTCAAGCTGTTCTCAACGTACTCTTCGGAAGATACGAGAGGATAACCAACGAGGTCAAGAACTACATCAAAGGCCTGTACGGAAGGCCTCCGGCAGAGATAAACCCCGAGCTGAGGACGAAGGTTCTTGGAGATGAAGAACCAGTATCAGCGAGACCGGGGGAGCTTCTGGAGCCTGCATTAGAGAAATGCAGAAAGGAGCTTGAAAAACTCGGTTATCTGGAGAAGGAAGAGGACGTCCTCACATACTGCCTCTTCCCGCAGGTTGCACTGGAGTTCTTCAAAGCAAGAAAGGAGGGAGTCAAAAAACCGGAAATTCCGAAGACGGCCCAGAAGTTTAAGCTGTACATCGACGGTGTTGAATTCGAGGTTGGCATTGAAGGGGTTGACCTGAGCGCCCTCAAGTATCTGCCTCAGATAGCAAGTGCTGGTACTCCCGCCCCAGCAGTTCCGAGTGCTCCAAGCATCCCTGCTAGCGTCCCGACTCCGGCTCCCGCTCTTGTCCCAGCATCAGCAGCACCAACTCCAGCGCCAGCAGGTGAGGGGGTTGTGACTGCGCCAATGCCGGGTAAAATCCTTAGAATACTCGTTAAAGAAGGCGATCAAGTCAAAACTGGTCAAGGACTACTCATCCTCGAGGCAATGAAAATGGAAAACGAAATCCCAGCACCAAAAGACGGAATAATAAAGAAAATCCTCATCAAAGAAGGCCAAACCGTCGACACCGGACAACCACTAATCGAACTTCAGTGAGTGAAAAAGACTTCTCCTTTCCCCATTTTTCATAGTCATTCCGCCTAAAGGTTTTTTCTCAGAAACAGGGGTAGTGTTTCTAACTTTTAGTTGAAAAGCGAAAAATTTTCAGTCCATTGCCGAAAAGCATTTATATGAACACAATTTTACACTACTGCGAAAACTTCCTCGGAGGTGCAACCATGAACTCCGCTGTAATAATATTGATAGCGGCTGCCATATACGTTGTGATGTACATGGCCTACGGAAGAAAGCTACAGAGTAAAGTCGTCAAGGCCGATCCCAACAGACCCACCCCGGCACACAAGCTCTACGATGGGGTTGATTATGTCCCAGCACACCCAATGGTTCTCTACGGCCACCACTTCGCTTCAATAGCAGGTGCAGGACCTATCGTCGGTCCAGCCGTGGCAATGGCCTGGGGATGGTTGCCAGGACTCCTGTGGGTCTGGTTCGGAAACGTCTTCATCGGTGCTGTCCATGACTATCTGGCATTAATGTCATCGGTACGCTACGATGGTAAGTCCATCCAGTGGATTGCCGGAAAGCTCATGAGCAAGAGAACCAGCATGGCCTTTGAGCTTTACGTTTGGTTCGCTCTGGTACTTGTAATAGCGGCATTCGCAGCAGTTATATCCGGAATTTTCGTTGGAACTCCAGAAGCTGCGACAGCCTCGCTGCTCTTCCTGGTAGTTGCTGTGATCCTTGGATACCTCCTCTACAAAGTGCAGATAGACTTTAAAGTCGGTACAATCATCGGAATAGTACTTCTCATCATAGCAATATGGATTGGCTTCCAGTTCCCGATAGTCGCCAGCAAGCAGACCTGGTACATCGTTCTTGGACTTTACATCATCGTGGCCTCCTCACTGCCGGTCTGGATTCTGCTCCAGCCGAGAGACTACCTGAACGCCTATATCCTGTGGTTTGGCCTTATCCTTGGTGGTCTGGCGTTCATAGTTGTCGGCATTAAGGGTGTTGGAACCTTTACAGCCCCAGCCTTCACCACCTGGTCTGCCAACGTCGTCGGTGGCAAGCCATCGCCGTTCTGGCCAACAATACCGCTCGTCATCGCGTGCGGTGCGCTTAGTGGATTCCACTCCATTGTCGGTTCTGGTACCACATCCAAGCAGCTTGACAATGAGCTTCACGGCCTTATGGTCGGCTACGGCGGTATGTTCACCGAGGGCTTCCTCTCAACCATCGTCATAGCTTCCATCGCCATATACGGACTCCAGGTCTTCCAGACCATGAACATCCCTGTTGACGTCAACAACTGGGGACAGCAGTATGCCATCCAGGTCGTCAAGAACGGAATAAAGGTCGGAATCTTCTCCAAGAGCTACGCCTACGGTCTTGAAGATGCATTTGGAATCCCGTTCAAGACCGGCGCAGTCTTCGCCAGCCTCTGGGTCTCGGCTTTCGCTCTCACGACCCTCGACACTGCTACCAGGCTTGGCAGGTTCGCCTGGCAAGAGATCATGGAGATGGTCCACGGACCCGAAATCCTCAAGAACAAGTGGGTCGCATCAATAATCCTTGCCATTTTCGGTATCTACATGGCCTGGGGCGGAAGCTGGCTTATCATCTGGCCGGCTTTCAGCGGTATGAACCAGATGCTGGCAAGCATTGCGATGATGACAGCTTCCCTGTGGGTTGCAAAGGTTCAGAGGCCAGAGGGAGCATGGAAGTGGGCAGTAGTCATCCCCGCGCTCTTCCTGTGGATTACAGTGACAGCAGCACTTGTCTGGTTCCTTGTCGTCATCAAGCCTGGATTCTGGGTGTCCCTCATCACCGTCGTCGGCCTGCTCCTCAACCTGCTCCTCGTCGTCGACTGGTACGCCGCCTGGAAGAAGCCGGCCGAGGAGTACGCGACCGCTTGAGTTCTTTCATTTTTATTTCGTTTTTGGAGGTGAAACCATTGGAACCACTAAGGCAGTTTCTTAAAGGATTCGTGGAGTCTTTCAAACAGCAGTCAACTGAATACATCGAATTCGAGCTGAGAGAGCTTGAAAACGTATTTGCGCTGGTGCTAATGGGGGCCTTCGTTGGCATACCATCTCCACCAACGACGCTTGTTATAAGACTGATGCCCCATATGGTACGGGAGATTCACGTCATGCAGCAGAGGGCCGTCAATTTAGATGACATCTTTGCGGAAATTGCTGGAATGTTCGATATAGACTGAGGTGGGAACATGAGAGAGTACCTGCTTCCAAAAGAGGATTTCAGGACAATATTCGTCATTGGAAAAGGTGGCGTCGGCAAGACAACGACGAGCGCCTCTTTAGCTGTTGCCCTGGCGAAGAAAGGATATAAAACACTCATTATATCACTCGATCCCGCCCACAACCTTGGCGACGTGTTTATGGTAAGACTGAACGACAAGCCCAAAAAGCTGATGGAAAACCTTTACGCTAGCGAACTTGATATGGATAAGTTAATTAAAGCTTACCTCAAGCACCTAGAGAAAAACCTTAAGCACATGTACCGCTATTTGACTGTCATAAATCTAGAAAAGTATTTTGAGGTTCTAAGTTACTCTCCCGGCATAGAGGAATATGCAACGCTGGAGGCCATAAGGGAGATACTAATCGAGGGAGATAAGTGGGATGTAATAGTGTTTGATACACCTCCCACTGGCTTAACCTTGAGAGTTCTCGCTTTACCGAAGATATCCCTCATCTGGGCGGACAAACTGATAGGGATAAGGAAAAAGATACTCGAAAGAAGGCGCGCGATAGCCAAAATACAGGGAGAGCAGAAGTTCACAATTGAAGGTGAGGAGTTCACCCTACCCAAAGAGGAGAAAGAAGACGCTGTCATGCAAGAGCTAAAGGCATATCGCGAGGAAGTTGCCTTTGTCGAAAAAGTCATAACTGACCCCAACAAAACGAGCGTTGTCGCAGTCATGAATCCTGAAACGCTTCCACTCTATGAAACGGAGAGAGCCTACGAAAGCCTGAAGAAGTTCAGGGTGCCCTTTAACCTGATAGTCGTAAACAAAGTCATAACGCTGGGGAAGGACATACCAGAGCTGAAGGTCAAACTTGAAGCCCAGGGGAGGGTTTTAAAGGAGATCGAGAGGAAATTCAAAGGAATTGACGTCGTGAGGATACCTATGTTTGCGGAAGAGCCCCGGGGAATGGAGTGGCTCGAAAGGCTTGGAGGTATGATACTTGAGACCTGAGGAGATACTGGAACTCCTAGGGGCAGTTAAAAATCCCTTTACAGGGCAGAACATAGTCAGTGAAGGCCTTGTCACTAAAATAGTTGCGGAAGAAGACAAAACCACTATCTACGTGGCCTTCGCAAGGAACACTCCCCCCAAACCTTTTGCCACGGCCATCACCTGGCCGCTTCAGGCGAGAATTGTTAAGGACATGGTAAAGGTTTTAGAGGATAAGTTGGGATACTTTGAGATAGTTGATGATATGACTTTGCAGCGCTATTACCCGATCGAGGAGGTCTAATTATGGAGATAACGTCCGGATTTATACTGGCGATTATGGTCCTTGCGGCCGTTTCATCTATACAATTTTTCAAAGGCAGAAAGCTGAACCTCCAGATAATGCAACACTACCTGAGAAGCATTGAGGACGTTGTTAAGCCAGAGGACAAGGACTACGTCTGGCTCGGCGGCTACATCGGTTTCAGGGCTTACTACAAGGTGAACCGCGACAACATCAGGAAGTTTGAGTACACGCTGACGCTTTTGCCGAGACAGAGCATCCTCTACTTCCCCATAGCACTCCTCACAAGCAGGCACGACAAGCTCTACATTGTAATAAAGCCAGAATCCAGGATAAAGCGTGAGGCCCACCTCATACAGAAGGGCTACTACCGCATAAAGCCCAAGATTGAAGACGAAGAACTCCTTCAGAAGGAAATAGTGGAGATAGCTGGCACGAAGTACGAGGCACTTTACGAAAAGAGACGCGACGTTGAACTGCTCAAATACCTCGTCGAGAACCTCTCCAAGCCAACAAACGTCAAGCACATCTCGCTCACGCCGAAAACCAACGTGTTCTATGTGCTGATGAAGCCCGAACCGGATACGATAGAGGACGACATCAAAAAGATCGTAGAATTCGCCAAGGAAAAACTGAAAGAAGGTCCGTTTTCTTCTTAACCATTTGTTTTCAGAATCTCGGCACTGGAAAATGTTAAATTCTCCTTTTCCCAATTTTCTAACTGGCGGTGGCTATGGTGAGGGTTTACAAAGCCAAGTTCGGTGAGCCAAGGATTGGATGGGTTGTTCTGGTTCATGGATTGGGGGAACACAGTGGAAGATACAAGTGGCTGGTAAAGATGCTTAATGAGGCAGGCTTTGCCGTCTACACCTTCGACTGGCCGGGACACGGGGAAAGTGGTGGCAAAAGGGGACATACGAGCGTTGAGGAAGCTATGGGGATTATTGACAGCATCATTGAGGAAATTGGAGAAAAGCCGTTCCTCTTCGGCCATAGCATGGGTGGGCTAACCGTGATCCGCTACGCCGAGACGAGGCCGGATAAGATAAGGGGGGTCGTCGCTTCCTCGCCAGCACTCGCTAAGAGCCCAAAGACGCCGGACTTCATGGTCGTCCTCGCGAAGTTCCTCGGAAAAATCGCACCGGGGATAACGCTAAGCAACGGCCTCGATCCAAAGTTCCTCTCCAGGAACCCCAGTGCAGTCGAGAGGTACATCAAAGATAAACTCGTCCATGACAGGATTTCGGCAAAGCTCGGGAGGAGCATCTTCGAGAACATGGAGCTGGCACACAAAGAGGCTGAAAAAATAACGGTGCCGATTCTGCTCATTGTTGGTACGGGAGACATCATAACTCCGCCAGAAGGAGCGAGAAGGCTTTTCGAGAAGCTTAAGGCCAAAGACAAGGCATTGAAGGAGTTCGAAGGGGCTTACCACGAGATATTCGAGGACCCCGAGTGGGGGAATGAGTTCCACAGAACGATAGTTGAGTGGTTCGTGGCCCACGCGGGGGAAGAAAAGAGAATTAGAGAGTATCCCTCCTATCAATCACGTGCTCAAGCTCAGGACCAGTCTTGATTATGCCGACCGGAACACCAACCCTTTCCTCTATTTCTTCTATAAACTCCTTGGCCTTCCTTGGCAGCTTGTCGTAGTCGGTAACGCCGAAGGCCTCTTTGTCGTACTTGTCGAGCATTGTTATAGCCAGCATCGTCGCCCCGTTGAGCCTCGCCGAATAGCGCGCGAACTCGAAGTCGAACCAGCCGACGCGCCTGCGCCTTCCTGTGACAGTGCCGTACTCGACGAGACCGAGCCTCTCAGCTTCCTCAGCACTCATCTCCGTCGGAAACGGACCCTCTCCAACGCGCGTCGGAAAGCTTTTGAAGACGACTATGACATCGTCGACCCTCGTGGGCCCGATTCCGACGTCGCTGGCTATGGCTGAAGCGGTGGTATCTTTCGAGGTCACGTAGGGGTAAGTACCATAGTAGAGGCTCAGTCCAAAGCCCTGTGTGCCCTCGATGAGAACCAGCTTGCCTTCATCGAGCGCGTCGTTAATTTCTTGAGCAACGTCCGTGAGATATGGCTCCAGCTCCTTGATGTCCTTCGCCTGTTTTGCCATACGCATGATCCTATCAGCGTTTGCCGGCCCACAGCCGGAACCCGTGGTTCCGATTTTGTCGTGCAGATAGCTGCTCGTTCTATCGCGCTCCTTGTGTCTTGGCTCTATAATGGCGCAACGGTAATCAATGCCAACTCTTTCGGCAACGTTGAACTCCTTCAGGTGTTCGAGCTCATGGAAAAAGACCTCTGGGTCAACAAGAACTCCAGCCCCAACGAGAAGCCTAGTTTTAGTCTGCATAAAGCCCGTTGGGAGCTGTCTGACTGCGTATTTCCTACCGTTGATGAAGACGCTGTGACCCGCGTTTGTCCCAACGCCGCCGCGTGCTATGATTTGAGGCTCATCCTTCAAGGCAAGGTAGGCTATAAGAGACCCCTTACCCTCGTCTCCCCATTGACCACCAACAACTATGTAGCTCGGCATGGCTCCTTACCCAAGTTTAAGTCAATAGGGACCTTATAACAGTTTCTAATCAGACAAAAATTTGTCAAAATCCCACGGAAAGAGACAGCAAAAGGTTAAAACCCACGGCAAACACTACTTACGGGGGTAGAGAAATGAGAAACAAGTTGGTCGTGGTTACTGGAGGGGCAGGCTTCATCGGCTCCCATATTGCCTGGGAACTGAGCAAAGATAACGAGGTAATCGTCATTGACAACCTCCACACTGGAAAGAGGGAAAACGTTCCGCCGGCGGCGAAGTTCGTTCGGGCCGACATCAGGGACTACGAATCGATAGCCGAGCTGATAAGCCACGCCGATTACGTTTTTCACGAGGCTGCTCAGGTCAGCGTCGTCGAGAGCGTTAGGGACCCGATTTTCACGGAGGAAGTCAACGTTATAGGCACGCTCAACATTTTGAGAGCCCTAATGGAAGGTCACGGAAAGCTGATTTTTGCATCCTCTGCGGCGGTTTATGGCAACAATCCAAATCTGCCGCTCAAAGAGACGGAAACGCCAAAACCCCTCTCTCCCTATGGCGTTACCAAGCTCACGGCCGAGCAGTACCTTAGAGTTTTCAACGAGCTCTACGGGATACCAACTGTCTCCCTGCGCTACTTTAACGTCTTCGGTCCTAGGCAGAGTGCTAACCAGTACGCAGGAGTTATAAGCATTTTCATCAACCGTGCGCTGAAGAACGAGCCGCTCGTAATTTTTGGCGACGGAAAGCAGACGAGAGACTTCATCTATGTCAAGGACGTTGTCAGAGCCAACATCTTGGTTGCAGAGAGCAGAAAAGCCAATGGAAGGGTCTTCAACGTCGCAACTGGGGGGCAGACAACTATTCTTGAGCTGGCGATGAAGATAATTGAAATAACCAACGCCACCAGCTCGATACTCTTCGACAAGCCAAGGCCGGGAGACATAAGACACAGCCAGGCGGATATAAGTGAAATAAGAAAGCTTGGCTTCGAGCCGGAATGGACACTGGAGGATGGGCTGAAGAAGACTGTGGAGTGGTATAAGAACAACAAAGCGCGTGACCTAACAGTCAAGTCCGAGGATAGAACGTGAGCTGATAGTACCAGTACCCGACAGAGACAGAGGGTTCTGGGTCAACGTAGTTGCGAACAACTATCCACCCGTAATAACTAGGACCTCCGCTCCACTGCCCTATACCTATTCTTCCATCCCCAGATATGGTAACAGTATAGCTTGACATCTTAATATAAGTACTAATGTTACCCCAGTTCCAGCCAGAGGTTTTCTGGTAAAACACCAAGTTGCCGTTGTAAAGGGTAACCGTTAGATATGTCCACTGATTCCAAGTATACTGGGGACTTGATATGGAAGCGTCCCAGTAACCATTCGAGTCAGGATCATCGGGAAGAGTGAAAGTTAGTTCTCCTTTTGCGTCTTGTACGAAAATCCCACCATATCTCCCACCTATTCCTTCGGAGTATGCAACATCAGAAGGGGAGATATACCCCATAATGAATGGTCCAAGGGAGTAATATCTTTTCGCTGTGTTTGGAGCATTTTTAAATTGTGTGCCATTCTCGTAACCGAGATATGCCAACATATGGACAGCATAATGTTCTCCAAAATTCTGCTTTGTCCATACCCACTGACCTCCATTAAGAGTCAATATTCCGTTGTTCACTGTAACCTGGCTGTTACTATCCCAGGCATCTGGATTAAACGTGTTAAAGTCATCAACGAACAGAAATACCTTGTATAAGTCCTGATATTTATTGTAAGGGTTAGGCCACACACCGTAGTTTAGACACACCACAACTTTTCCATTAGCCGGCAGATATGGGATATTAACCCAAAAAACCGCAATCCTGTTGTTTGTATCAAGCTGCTGAATCCAGAAGTACAAAGGCCTGTCGTTGTCATCTGTGAAATAGAGGCTGCTTCCATTCACGATATTCCAGTCAAGTTTCCATAGTTCAGGGTTGGTGGTCGCAGAGTCATCAATTACAATCTCAACGCTGTAGTTATAGAGTGTATTTCCGCTGTTTTCCGTTATCGTTATTGGAGTGCAGAATTTTGTTGTATCCGAAACTCCAAGGCCCAACTTCTGTGTGTTGACATGGATATTTCCTGAGACAAGAGTTGTCTCATATTCCGGAGACAACACAACAACGTGGGCATAACTCACCTGGGATCGCGTAGCCCCGGCAGGATTGTTCAAACTATACCTAAGAACACTGCCAGCCGAAAGGATAGTCGTTAGCTGGATGGTGTAGTTATATGCCAGAAGATTCCCGCCGGAATCATATAACATGACATAAATCTTAGTGCCCCCGGGCAGATCGTTAGAGAATACAAGCTCACCACTGGTCAATCCCGTATTGAACCATATAGATCCCTGAAGTACAGGAGATACTACTTTCTGAGCACCAACACCAATCTCCTGTACGGAAACATTAATGCTGGGGACAGCTAACCCAAGCGTCGCCAGAAGAAGCACGAGTGCAAGCATGGCTGATGTCAATCTCAACTTTCTCATCTTAAAATGCATTGTAGCGGAGAAAGTTTAAAATATTATCTCCCAATTTTGCTTTTCAAACCCATAAAGTGGAGGAGAAGAAGCTCAAAAACATTACTTCTTTACACTAAAACGCATCGCAGCCTCCTGCTGGAGCTTCTGTGCTTTCTGAGCGAGCTCCTGAAGTTGGCCCTCAAGCTTTGCTAGGGCCTCCTGCGTTTTCCTTATTGCCTCGTCGTACTCTTTTATTCTAGCATCAAGGTAGCCTATAGCGTCGTCGAGGCTCTTCTCGGTAGCATAGCCAGAACCGACGCTGACTATCGCGCTGTTCTTGTCCACTATCATACCTTTCAGGAAGGAGCCTGCACCAATGGGCACCAGAATTTCTGGCTTCTCATCCTCGACCTTTTTGAGCTCCTCGAGGGTCTCCTTAACGGCCTGGAACTCGTTCCTTCCGAGGGTTAGGAGCTCAAGATTTTGGGCTAAAAGCTGAGCCTGAGCCTGCAGAAGCTGATACTCGTAAGCGAGCCTTTCAAGCTGCTCGTTTCTCTCCGCCATTTTGCACCACCGATTGGATTTGGATGGGAGGCTTTTAAGGTTTGGGTTGCCTTGCCACAAACAACGAAAGATTATAGAACCAGTCCACGCACGAGCTCTAACAAGGATAAGATGGGAAGAGTGGAGATTCCACGAACTGTGGCTTCATTTCAGTATCTCAGCCTTAACTCTCTCGGCAATCTCTTTTATCGCCTGAGATGCCTTTGAGTCTGGAAAGGCCTCCACAACAGGCTTAAGCATCGCCATACTCTTCGGTACCGCCCTGTCGTAGGGAACCTCTCCGAGTATCGGGGTTCCCTCGCTCTCTGCCCACTCGTGAAGGGCTTTGAATCCAGGGTTGAAGTCGGCCTTGTTGATTATAAGGTAAGCCGGCTGCCTGAAGTGCTGAACGACTCTATAAGCCCTCTGAACATCGCCTAGGGAGGCTGGCGTCGGCTCGGCAACGAGTATAGTCAAATCCGCACCGCCGACGCTCGCTATAACCTGACAGCCTATTCCAGCTGCGCTGTCCACTATCATGTGCTCAAGACCAAGCTCCCTCATCAGGTTCTTCGCCCACTCCTTCTCCTCGGTTACGAGCTTGCCACTGTTGGGCCTGCCGACGTCGAGCTGGGCAGAGATCAGCGGGAAGCCGTACTTCGTGGTGGTCTTCCTTATTACCCCAGAGCGGACCTCCTCAAGGGTTATGGTTCCTGGCACTGGGCAGACAAGACCGCAGACGTTGCAGCCTTCACAGGTGAGTTCACTCACAACGTAGTCGCCGTCGATGACCTTAATACAATCGTAGGGGCAGCGCTCCTGACAGATGCCACAGCGTATGCAGCTCTCCGTGTTTATGTGGGCGACCTTGGCGCCAATTAGCTCCCTCTCATCTTCCCAGCGCTCGACGCCGAGAAGTAGATCGAGGTTCGGTGCATCTGCGTCTGCATCTACTGCCACGAAGTTGTATTCATCCTTCAGAAGATAGAGGAGTGAAGCGGTTACAGTACTCTTCCCGACGCCGCCCTTACCACTCGCTATGACAAGCTGCATCACTTACCACCCCCGATGAACCCGATAATCCTCTCGGCAATCTTCCTGAAGATTTGGGCCTCAGGATAGTTGCTCAGAACTATCGGCCTTCCTTCCACGTAGCTCCTTATGACGTTCTCGCTGTAGGGTATCTCAGCTATTATCTCGGCGCTGTAGCGCTCGGCAATTTCCCTGACCTTTCCAACGTCGCCCAGATCGGAACGGTTAACGATTATCATAGCCGGAATGTCCATGAGCTGAGCCAGCCGGAGGATGAGTTCGCTGTCATGAAGCCCGAGCGGTGTCGATTCGGTGACGGCTATGATGAGCTTAGAATCTTCAAGTGCCTTCGAAACGGTATTGCTCGTTCCGGCGGCAGTGTCAACGAGCAGGAGCTCCTTGTTTAAGCTTTGAGCCCTTTTCTTAGCTCTTGAAACGATGGGCATGGCCCTCTCCTCGCCCTCCAAAAGCCTGCCCGTGGCGAGTGGGAAGCCGTAGGGCGTCTCCGTTAGATAGGTGTGGCCCATAAGCTTCTTGCCGGGCAGTATCGCTCCAGGAACTGGGCAGACTATCTCACAGGCGGCGCAGCCGGAGCAGAGGTTTGACATCAGGAAGGGAGTTCCGTCACGCATGGTTATTATTGCGTGCTCCTCACAAACTTCTGCGCACTTTCTGCAGTGAGTACACTTGGAGTAGTCAAAGCGCGGCATGAAGAGCTCAACGGGCTCCTCGTTCTGGAGCTCAACTCCAAGGAGCAGATGGTCATTTGGTGCCTCAACATCCAAATCGGCCAGAACAAGATCAAAGTGCTCTCTAAGGGCTATCGCGAGATTTATCGCAATGGTGGATTTTCCGGTTCCACCTTTTCCTCCACTCACTGCAATCTGCATTATCTCACCTCCAGAATTAGGCTAACCTAAAAGTTTTTAAGCTTTGTGCATATGCTCACACGGTGATGGTCATGAGGTGCCTGAAAGTTGCCTTTGGGATGGAGAACGATGAGACGCTCATAGATGCCCACTACGGCGATTCTGAGTTCTTTGCAATATACAAGGTCTGTGAGAATGGGAGCATTAAGCTCCTTGAGAAAAGGCACAACAAAGCCAAGGATATGGAGGAGCACGACGAAGGGCACGGCGACCCGAGGAAGTTCAAGCTGATATTGGGTCAGCTTATAGACGTCGACGTTCTGGCTGCCTTCAGAATGGGGCCGAACTTTCTCAGAATCAGGGACCAGAGCGACAAAGTGGCGTTCTTCACAAGGACGAGAGATTTAAACATTGCCCTCCAGAGGATTGCCGAGAACTTTGATGGACTCTGGAAGCAGGTGCAGGAAAAGAAAGCCAAGGTTGGAGCATGAGCTTCTGGGGGAATCTCTCCGCGCAGGAAAGTCCGTAATCCCTTACGCGCTCTCCATTATTTTCACCGACTACTACCTCAACCTCCTAACGTTCAGGTACTATTCCCATGGATTACCCTCTTTCTGCCCGGCATCCTCCTCTGGTTAGTCTTCTACTTCCAAGTGCCGAAAGCATGAGAGAGGCCAGCTCTTGACTTCAAGGTACTATCCAACGGCCAGACATCCAATATATTCCGTCTGAGACACTCTAATAGTTCCGGACCTTTCACTGATCCTCTGTGAACCGTTCACACTAGCAATCCGCTTGTCTACTGGTCGTCATGACAAAGTTCATAATGTCATGAAAGAATACCCCACAGGGAGGTTCGGCGATGGGTGGTGCGAATACACGAAAAGAACGGCCCGCTCCGTATCTAAGCCTTGAGCTTCTTCCCATCCATCTGTACGTCCTAGTTCACCTCAAGAAGGCCAATGTTGAGTATGCCAAGATGATAGTGAAGATGACAGAACTTCCACTTGGGATGATTAATAGCGCTATAACGGATCTAATGGAAGCGGGCCTCGTTGAACGCGACTCTGGAAGCGCAGTAAAGAGGAGTAAAGCTCGCTTTAAGAAGGCCTTCGAGGTTCACAAGCATCATACCTACTACCGCCTTTCGAGGGAGGGTGAGCTCTTCGTTCGCTCGATTGATGAGAAATGGTTGAAATGCTACTTCAACGCCATCTTTCCAGATGGATGGAAGTTCATTGGGGTCCTCATCAAGAGCAGAGACTTTGAAGATACATGTAAAAAGGCAAAGGCCAAGAACTGTGCGGGACTAAAGGAAGAACTTATTCTCTACCGTTTTATCACGTCTACTGGAAGGAAGACGAGGTTCTTTAAGCTGTTCTGCAAGTTTCTTGGACTCTAATGAGAGCAAAGTTTTTCCAGGAGCGCGTAGAGCTTGGCCATGTACTGAAATGGACAGAATTAATGTACTAGAGTCTGATGTCAGGGCTGTTGAAAAGGCTTCAAGATTAGTGGCCAGTGTTCCGACGACCCTCCCCTCTATAATCGCCCTGTTTGGTGATTCTCTTCCAGTAGAGAGCAAAGAGCAACGTCGAACCTATCGACTCACCAATCCCCAAGCTAATAGCACGAACCAGAATATAGGATTCCAATTAAGATAACCGAAAAGTTTATAATTATGTGCATATGCACAAAATAGCAGAAGAAGTGAGAGGTGGTGAAGATGAGGATCGCAATACCCACCAATGGTGGGGGCCTCGAGGATACTGTCGCCCCAGTCTTTGCAAGGGCTCCGGCTTTTGTCATAGTCGACGTAGATGAAAAGGGCAATGTTACCAATAGCAAGATGATTCAGAACGGCACTGCCATGGCTGGCAAAGGAACAGGGCCCCTCGCTGTCCAGGCCCTCATTAACGAGGACGTCGAGGCCGTCATTGCGCCACAGGTTGGTCCTAATGCCCTTGGAGCGCTTCAGGCTGCAGGTATAAGGCTCTACCAGGTCGCCCCAGGAACTCCGGTTGATGAAGCAATTAAAGCCGTCACCACCGGAAGCGTTCAGCAGCTTAGCACTCCGACCCCAGTAACCCCAGTTACGCCAGCAGCTCCATCGCCAGCTTACGGTCCATATGCTCCGGCTCCGGCGTATCCAGCCTATCCGGCTTACGGTCACGGCTGGGGCTACGGCGGCGGATGGGGTAGAGGCCGCGGCTTTGGACGCGGATGGGGCAGAGGCGGAAGAGGCTGGGGAGCCCGCCTGAGCTACTGTCCCTGGACAAGACGGCCAAACAGGAGAACCCTCCGATGGCTCTACGACTGGTGGTGAGTTCTCTTCTTTTTACTTTTGGAGGCATGAGCGATGCCAAGAGGAGCAGGGAGAGGATACAGTGGGGGCTTTAGTAGGAGCTACTACCGGAGATCTTTTGGATTCTACGGGCTGATAGACCTGCTGTTCCTCATTGGGATACTGTACTTCCTTGTCAAGCTGTTCATCGTGGCGGCTCCCTATGCAGTCGGCTTGATAGCCTTGCTCATCCTGCGGGAGTTTCTGAGACCAAGACTCCGGGGATGGGGAAGACCATTTTGAGCTTATGCAAACTTTTTTAAATTCGGCTTCCCTAATCCATGCTGGAGGTGAGAAAATGAGGATTATAGTCTCAACTATCAACGGAGGGCTTGATGACAGGGTCAATCAGACCTTCGGGAGAACACCGACTTTCACCATAATCGACGTCGAGAATGGAGAGAGAGTGAACGTCCAGGTTGTCCAGAACCCTGGCTACAGCCAGCCGAGAGGAGCTGGAGTTACGGCAGCACAGTTCTGCATCGACCAAGGCGCCGAGGTTGTCATAGCGGGTCAGTTCGGACCGAACTCCTACGGCGTTCTCCAGACTGCTGGCATAAGAATGGTCTCGGCACCGCCAACAATGATAGTTAGAGAGGCAGTCGAAGCCTTCCTCCGCGGCGAGCTCCAGAGTGCAGTCACAAGCCCTGGCAGACACGTTGGCGGCCACGGCAGAGGCATGGGACGCGGAAGGGGCGGTCAATGATTATTCTTCATTTCATAAACTCTGTCCAGCTGGCAGAAACAGGGACAGCGGCATCGAATTTTTGTCGTTAGTTTTTTATCGTTTCGACGCGAATTTTAATACGGTGGTTTCCATGCTCAAAATAGACCTTTCGGGGAAACTAGCCTTTACCACCGCCTCGAGCAAAGGCATCGGCTTTGGGACAGCGAGAATTCTGGCAAAGGCCGGTGCGGACGTGATACTCCTCTCGAGAAGCGAGGAAAACCTGAAGAGGGCGAAGGAGAAAATAAGGGCCGAGAGCAACGTCGAAGTGAACTACATCGTTGCTGACCTCTCAAAGAGGGAAGACCTCGAGAGGACTGTTAAGGAACTCTCAGATACTGGAGAGCCCGACATATTTTTCTTCTCCACCGGTGGACCCAAGCCGGGCTACTTCATGGAGATGAACATAGAAGACTGGGAAGGTGCAGTGAATCTGCTCCTCCGTCCGGCAGTTTACCTAACTAGGGCCTTAGTTCCAGCAATGGAGCGCAGGGGCTTTGGCAGGATAATATATTTAACAAGTGTCGCCATAAAGGAGCCAATACCCAATATAGCCCTCAGCAACGTTGTGAGGATTTCGATGGCCGGCCTCGTGAGAACGCTCGCCAAGGAGTTAGGACCAAAGGGAATAACGGTGAACGGCATAATGCCCGGCATCATAAGGACGGATAGGATGATTCAGCTGGCCAGGGATAGAGCGAAGCGGGAAGGGAAAAATGTCGAGGAAGCCCTCAACGTCTATACAAAGCCCATACCTCTCAGAAGACTTGGCGAGCCGGAAGAGATAGGCTACCTAGTGGCGTTCCTCGCGAGCGATCTCGGAAGCTACATAAACGGCGCGATGATTCCCGTTGATGGAGGAAGGTTGAACTCAGTGTTCTGACGTTTTATCTTATCCCTTTCCACGCACCTTGATGACTACACATGAGCATCAACAAAAGACACTTCTGGCCCACATCGGCCTCGCTAGCGTCCCTTAATCCTTTACCCGTTCTTCTCTATATGATGGCTCCTTGTTATCCTCTCGCTCTACGAGCTCCATACGCTCGTTTAGCTTTGATAGAGTTCATAATAATCGCCGCTCTCTGGCTGGTAGCGGCCTTATCAGACTAGTCAGCTTCATCAAGAGCCCCTAGCAGGCGTTAAGATTATAGATGGAGGAGAGAACATTAGAACGGTGATATCATTGAGAAAAAGCCAGCGACTGGCGGGCCTCTGTGCACCCCTAATTGGGTTAGGTGGGATTTTCATTGCAATAATCATAAACCGCTCCTGGTGGAGCCTGACCGACAACGCCATAAGCGACCTTGGAAAAGTTGGGTTACCTTACAACTGGGTGATGAACCTTGCGCTCATTGCAACTGCGATTTTGGGCACATACTACACGATCGGCCTCTTCGGCGAGCTCGGAAACGTAGTAGAGAAGGTAGGAGCCGGAGTATTCATTGTCGCTCTCCTATTTCTGGCTGGAATCGGCCTCTTTCCTGAGGGAACAGATCCGCACTACTACGTCAGCTGGGGCTTCTTCATAACCGGTAGTATGGGACTTCTGATAACCGGCCTCGGCCTCTGGCTCGGGGGAAGATGGGATATCGGTATTTTTACAGTTGCCGTCTTTGTGGTTGCGTGGATTCTGGCGAGATGGGCCCTCAGGAATTTTGAAGGTGTGGCAATCGCAGAGTTCATTGGGATTTTTGGGATTATACTCTGGCACTACACAGTGCTGTGGGCAGAATTCTACAAAACAGAAAAGCAGAGCAAAAATTAAGACTCTTCGTCCCACAGTACCAGCCCACTCTCCTGGAGCTTCCTCTCAAGAGGCTCGCCAAGGAGCTCCCGAATGTAAACCTCCGCAACAAAGACTTCCCCTTCAACGAGATGACCACCCCAGAGCCTTCCCTCCGAATCGCCGAGTGCGACGTGGATGTGAGCGAAGGGCTCACCATCCTTAAGGCTTATGTTCCCAGAGAGTGAAACGAGCTCGTAGATTCCTTTCAGCTCAATGACTTTGTACTGCCCTTCCTCTTCCACAAAGTAGCCGATTTTGGGATTCCTAAGACTTCCAATGGCACTCACCGTTCCAATTAAAACGTTGTTTTTTCTTGCAAATTCGTTGAGGAAGCTCAGCAGTTCCTTGCCCTCAGGAACCCTAAACAAAAAATTTCTCCCTCTTGAGAATCTCATAACTATCACCTCAAAACTAATAAGACAAGCGGGATTTAATAGTTTGGGTGAGAGAATGAACATCAAAGAAGCCGTCGCAAAGATATTCCCCGAGATTCCTGAGTTAGATGATGTTGATTTCTCTCAGTACGCCACTCCCTACGCTGCACTTCTCACCGAGTTTGAAAAAAGCGATGGCAAGGGCCTACTGGAGTTCCAGAGGTTTATTAAGGAAAACGGTGGCGAGAAAGCAGTAGTTGGAAGATTCATTATATCGCTCCTTCAGTATCTGCTCATAAGGTACCGCAGGTACGGTGAACGGGAGGTAATCATTCCGTCGGTGAAAATCTTCATAACCCTAAAGGGCTGGCTGATTGAGAACGGTTATGAGAGAGACTGGCTCAACCTCTTTCACAACTTCCTAGGTTACTTGGTGGACATGATGCCACACATAGCAGAATCTGAAGACTGTGACATGGCCAACGCGTACCTCACGCTGATTCACAGCCTAACGCTCGAAGCAAAGGAAACGTTTCCGGAGGAGTATTTCCAGGAGCTGGCAGCAACGGCGGCAAAACACCTCAGAGACCTGAGGGAAAAATGCAGTATCGAGACACCTGTGCCGGAGAAGAAAAGAAAGAATCCCTGTTAACGCTCCAGCGTTACTTCTGCGTAGCTTCTCGGGTCTTCCCAGATTTTCACTTTTATCTTTCTCACGTTGTCCCCGGCTTTTTCAGCTATCCTCTCCGCGAACCACTCGGCTATGTATTCCGCAGTAACGTTGGGCTTGTCAAGGACGACCGCTTCATTCTCGGGGAGCTCCAGACGCTTGCCGTTCTTTTCGATGATTATCAGGCCGTTTTTTCTTTCTACAACCCACTCCTCGCTCACGAGAATCCTGTGGTCTAAGAGCTTAATGAGATTGCTGAGGTGGTTGAAGTCGAATATCATACCGCTTTCATTGACATCGCCCCATATCTCCACGTCAACGTTATAGGTGTGGCCGTGAATTCTAAGGCACTTGCTTTCATAGGGAAGAGCGAGGAAGTGCGAGCTATCGAAGTCCTTGTGCCAGCCGATCTTTCTCTCAGTTAAACGAAATCCCATTTTTCTCACCACTTCCGAGTAGAGCAAATTGGTTATAACAATTACTGAGCAGCTTTGGGATAGGAAAACCTATAAACCAAGCTACCTTAAGGCCACTGATAATCATGCCGATGGGAATGGGACGCGGTTGGGGAAAAGGACGGGGCAGAAGAAGAAAGATGAGGATGATAGGCTTCATCCCTCAGGTTAGACATTTCTATCCTGCGCTACCTCCCATTGGACAGCCCAAGCCACCGATTTTCATGACTTATGAGGAGTTTGAAGCCCTAAGGCTGGTTGATTTTGAGGGGTTGACCCAGGAAGAGGCCGGAAAGCGAATGGGTGTTTCAAGAGGAACAGTCTGGAGAGCTCTGAGCTCAGCCAGAAAGAAAGTTGCTCAGATGCTGGTTGAGGGCAGAGAGCTGATAATCCTTCCTCAAGGAAATGAGGTCCCAAAGGACATTGCTGAAGAAGGTCCATAAGCTGTTTGTTTGATGAAAGATCTTCTTTTATTTGAGTATTACGTTATCGGGGACGTTTTATGATTGTTTCATCTTTTAGGAAAGCCTAATTTTTGTATCGAGTGATCTCTCAAATTTTTCAGCAGATTTTTACTTTTTGAAATAGATAAAATTAAACAAATTTATAAAGTATTGTTTAAACTATTTTAAAGCCTAAATTTTTTACTTAATTTTTAGATACATTTCAATCACAATAATTTTGCAAGAAAAATATAACTTTTTAAAATAGTAAAAATTTCAAAAAATTTACCCCTTCAGAAAGAAATTATTAGGCAAAAAGAACACATTCGGAACATTGGCAGGAGGACGGTACACAGCAACCTCAATACCTTACAAAATCTACAATCAGTGCCGATAGAGGCTATCTTGAACCAAATATTAGGTTACAATTAAAGGTAGTACTAGATCCCCGCGTATAGACACCATAAATTAAGAGAGCTCAAGGAGATAACCACTTCCCTAGCCTTCACAAGAGAGACTAACCGGGTCGACTAATGCTAGAGCCCAAAGAAAGGCAGAGATACCAACATATTCCTTTATCGGACTAATACTTGAAATTGCACCAGTGGACCTGAAGCAGTACGAGGAACAGGGCGTTTGCTGACGCCCGTCACACCATAATACCATGAGTTAAGTCCAGCAGCATCCTCTAATATTTGAGCTGGAAACACCGCCCGTCACTGCATGGACTGGTCATTTCAATATACAACAATGTACACGAATTTTGGATATAATGTGCCTTATATCTAAAATCCATGGACATGCTTGAGCATCAACATGAGGCAGAAATAGATCGGCCGATGAGTGCACTGTATATACCGGCATCGCCTACATGCCCAAAGCTTTTGTTTTAGTTAAAGGCACCCATGCTGTCTGAAACAGCAGTTATTCTGTGGATATAGAGGAGACCGAATACACAAATGCCAAGACAGGTTGAAGTGATAATCATCTGCCGTGAGTATAAGGCGTTGGAGGGATACAAAACTCTCCAATTTGCACCCCAGCTTTGCTCCGAAACAAAGTTACAACTGCCATGAGCTACAAATAAAATGATCATGATGTACTTAGGAAAGATAATAGACAACACAAATAAATATCCATAGACAATCCCCGTGGCCAGACTATCCCTCCCAATCGGGCATGATGGTGTAACCATGGACATCCTTTCTGAATCAGGGATTTTTATCGATAAGATCGGGCTTCTACAGACCAAAAATTGATTACAATTAAAGGTGGTATCAATTCCAGTCGATAGAGACTATTGGTGAACTAGACTCAAAAACATTGGTGGGGGCAACTTCATTCGTCGGCATACGTCAGTCACACATCTTACCACACTAAAAATCATTGCGAAAATTACGCTAAGAAAAAGTTAAAAATTTGGATTTTTTAATATTTCAAAGAGTAATTTTTAAGTCACATAAACAAGGATTAAATTTATAATGAACTTTTACATAAATAGCACTTAAATAAAAAGCATAAAAATCACTATAATTAAACGTAGCAATTCGCCCAAAAATTTGAGAGATAAATTTGACGAGGTGGACAAAACAACAAAAACGATGTAGAGAATAAGAGACAAGAAATTAAAGCCTTACATCCCTTCTTTTCGCTCTTTCTCCCCTATATAGGCAATTACGTTATCAACTATCTGAGGCGCGAGGCCAATGTAGTTCTCCGGCTTCAGGTTCTCAAAGTCTTCCTCACTGAGGAACTTTCTGACTTCTTCACTCTCCTTCGCGATCTCCATGAGGCCCCTCTTCTCGTAGAACGCCTTCATTGCCAGTCCTCTCACCAATTCATGCGCCTCCTGCCTTCCCATGCCTCTCTCAGTAAGCTTGAGCATAAGCGGCTCGGCCATTATGAGGTTGTGAGTCATGTAGAGGTTCCTCTTAATGTTCTCCGGGAAGAACTCAAGCCCCGAGAGAACCTTCTTCATGCTCTTGAGCATCTCGTCAAGTAGAACAAAGCTCTCAGGAAGGATAACGCGTTCGACAGAGGAGTTCGTCAGATCCCTCTCATGCCATAGGGGGTTGTTGAGCAGTGCAGGAATGACGTTGGAGTAGAGAACCCTCGCCAAGCCACTCACCTTCTCGCTCCGTATGGGGTTCCTCTTGTGGGGCATTGTCGAGGAGCCCACCTGCTTCTTTCCGAAGGGCTCGCTCACCTCGAGGATTTCAGTTCTCTGGAGGTTTCTGATTTCGAGGGCTATCTTGTCGAGGGTGGAAGCTATAAGCGCGAGAACCATCATTAGTTCCGCGTAAACGTCGCGCTGGATTATCTGGCTGCTTATTCTGGCAGGTCTGAGATCGAGATCCTCCATGACGAGACGCTGAATTTCGAGGCCCTTATCGCCAAAGGACGCCATCGTTCCAACTGCACCGCTCATCTGGCCAACCAAAGCCCTTTCCTTCAGCTCCTCTATCCTGTCTATGTGTCTCTGTATCTCATCGAGCCAGAGGGCAAACTTCATGCCGTATGTTGTAGGAACAGCATGTTGCCCGTGGGTTCTCCCGATGCAGACCGTGTACTTGTGCTCCTCCGCGAGCTTCTTGAGAATTGAGCGGAGCTCCCTAAGATCCTTCTCGATTATCGCAATGGACTCCTTGATGAGAAGAGCGTTAGCCGTGTCGATGATGTCGTTTGAGGTCGCACCTAGATGAACGTACTTGCCGTGTTCGCCGCAGACCTCACTCAGGGCCTTAACGACGGCCATTATGTCATGGTGTATCTCGCTCTCTATCTCCTTAACGCGTTCGAGCTTAACCCACTTGGTGTTAGCCCTCTCAGAAATAACGCGGGCGCTCTCTTCGGGGATGTTGCCGAGCTTGGCGTGAGCCCTAGCCAAGGCAGCCTCAACATCGAGTAGCTTCTGAAGCTTGTTCTCTTCATCCCAAATTCTCCTCATCTCCTCGCTACCGTAGCGATAATCAATCGGATGAACGGCCATCCTATCACCAGGTCTATGGCAATTCTTACGGCTTAAAACATTTTGCTTTAACAGAAACATGCAGGAGCAGAGATGGACATTCGATAAATTCATTAAAGCCACAGGACTGTCCAATAACGTCAGGAAAGACCGAAAAGTATTTAACCGAAATCCCTCGAGATGCTAACGACAAAATTCCCGGAGGTGCCAAAGATGGCAGAGGAGCATGTTGTCTACATTGGAAAGAAGCCGGTTATGAACTACGTCCTCGCCGTGATAACCCAGTTCAACGAGGGCGCTAAAGAGGTCAGCGTCAAGGCTCGCGGTAGGGCCATCAGCAGGGCCGTTGACGTCGCCGAGATCGTCAGGAACAGGTTCCTCCCAGAGGTCAGGGTCAAGGAGATCAAGATCGGTACCGAGGAGCTCCCGACTGCCGACGGCAGGACTGCCAACACCTCGACCATCGAGATCGTCCTTGAGAAGCCGTGAATTTGACTTCCTTTCCTTTTACTATCGCGCGTTTCTAGATTGACTTCAACTCAGTTTGAAGCTGTGAAAAGCTTTAATATCTGCTCACAGTATTCTCCGTAGGTGGCTCCTTTGGACTACGAGACCATAGATATACACGATGAGAGAGCGAAAGAGCTCGCTCAGATTCTAATGAACGATAAAGCTATAGCCATCCTGCACCTGCTGGAAGATAGAGCCCTTTCGATGAGCGAGATAGCGAGGGAGCTGAACCTTCCCATCTCAACAGTCTCGTACCATATTGACAAGATGCTCAAGGTGGGACTCGTTGAGGTCGCTGGCAAAAAGTACGGCAAGCGTTTGCAGGAGGTAAAGCTGTACAGTGCCTCAGACAGACCTATTCTACTCGTCCCAAGAAAGAGCGTCTCCAAGATTAAGAGAAAATCTGTTCTCGGCTTTGAGAAGCTCCACGTGATAAGTTTGGCCGTCGCGGGGATGATGTCGGCCGGCGTCTACAAGGCCTCAACGAACTTTCTGAGTCCAAAGGACATACCCACTTATAGCAATACGACTCAATTGGGAAACTTTACTGTGATGGAAGCGGGCAGGGAAATAACCGTGCTCACAACCAACACCACGCAGGGAACAACTACCACACCATTAATGCAGACTTCTGCTTCGGCCCTTCCAGTGGTGCTCTCCCTTGCAGCGTTCATCTTAACGTTTCTCCTCGTCTCGTATCTTTTGAAGCGCAGGCGCTGAGGAAAGGTTTTTAAGTTTCTCATCTAACTCCCATTAGTGAGGTGATAAAATGGCACCGAGAATTGCCGTGGGACAAGTAGTTAAAAGGAAAGCAGTAATAGTCAAACCGGACGATACAGTCCACAGAATCGCCAGAATACTCTCAAGAAACAAGGTCGGAAGCGCTGTCGTCGTCAAGGACGACGAAATCGTTGGAATAATAACCGACAGGGACATACTCGACAAGGTCGTGGCAAAAGGTAGGGATCCCAAAGACGTTAAAGTCGAGGAGGTAATGACCAAGAACCCTGTAACGATAGAGGATGACTACGAGGTACAGGATGCCATCGATAGGATGATGGACAAGGGCATAAGAAGGCTCCTCGTTACCCGCTTTGGAAAGCCGATAGGGTTCGTAACTGCTGCGGATCTTCTCGCAGCGCTCAATACCTATGCCAGCGAGGCTGAAGAGGCAGCTGAGGAGGAGCCCGAGCCAGAGGCAGACGTCTATGGAATCTGCGAGCTCTGTGGTCAGTATGGTTCGCTCTACAAAGTCTACATCGAGGGCGGCGAGAAGTGGATCTGCGAGAGCTGCAAGGACTCCTTAAACCTTTAACCGCCCCTTAGCTCTTTCATAACTTCATCCATTACCCCAGTGAAGACTCTGTTTCTGTTCTCGACGCTCAGTGTGTAGAGTTTTCCAAGTGGCCTGAACTTGTCCGCAAAGCGTCTGTGAACCACCGCCAGAAGCGGCTTTTCTGACTTCAGGACTTCTCCCACAATCCGTACAAACTCATCGCTCATATACTCCATCGGGCCAATTTCATCAATAACTATCAAATCTGCCTCGATTAAAGCTCTCCTTATCGCGGAAACGCCAACGCGATTGAGCTCGTCAACATGGACTACGTATTTTCCTATCCTTGGCCGGCCGTTTCCGACCCATGCGAGGGTTCCCTCCTCACCCGTGTCGAGGGCTGTTATCTTGAACCCCATTCTCCTACCGCGCTCCCTTACTTCTTGAGTTATCATGCCGCCGACGATGTAGCCCCAGCGGTCGACTTCCCTAGCAACTCTGCTCACAAGCGTCGTCTTCCCAACTCCTGCTGGGCCGGTTATGAATATCCTCATTGTCACCACCGAACGAGTTTTAAGCTTCCTCCTTAAACCCTTTAGGGTGGTCGTGATGGAGCTGAAGTATAAACCGGAAGAGCTCACGAGGCTCCCGAGGAGCGTTATCTACAAGAGCGGAAAGGTTAAGCTCATAGACCAGCGTCTTCTTCCAAGGGAGTTTAAGGTCATCGAGCTGATGACGGTTGATGAGGTTGCGAGGGCGATAGTTACGATGCAGGTGCGCGGGGCGCCGGCGATAGGGGCCGCAGCAGCCTTTGGCCTGGCCCTCTACGCTGAGACGACAAAGGCAAAGACCAAAGATGAGTTCATGGACGGTTTCTACCACGCATATGACACTCTCAGGAATACGAGGCCAACAGCCGTAAACCTCTTCTGGGCACTTAACAGGGTTAAAAAGGTGGTTGAGGAACACAGAGAGGATTCACTCGACGAGATAAAGCGCCTCATAGTTGAAGAGGCGCAAAAGATAGCGGACGAAGACGTGGAAGCAAACCTCAGGATGGGTCACTACGGTGCCGAGGCCCTGCCGGAGGGCAATATCCTGACCCACTGCAACGCCGGAAGTCTGGCGACCGTCCATCTTGGAACCGTTGGCGCCGTGCTGAGGGTCATGAACAGGGAAGGAACCCTCAGGCTCCTCTGGGTTGACGAGACAAGGCCCGTCCTTCAGGGCGCAAGGCTCTCAGCATGGGAGTACCACTACGACGGAATTCCACTCAAGCTTATAAGTGACAACATGGCTGGCTTCGTGATGCAGCAGGGAAAGGTTGACGCGATTATAGTCGGTGCGGACAGGATAGTGGCAAACGGCGACTTCGCCAACAAGATAGGGACCTACACCCTCGCAGTTCTGGCCAAAGAGCATGGAATTCCTTTCTTCACCGTCGCGCCGCTCTCGACCATAGACATGAGCCTCAAAAGCGGAAAGGAGATACCAATAGAGGAGCGCAGCAAGGAGGAGGTTCTCACCTGCGGTGGCTGCAGGATTGCTCCAGATGTCGACGTCTACAACCCTGCCTTCGACGTGACGCCGCACAAGTATCTGACGGGCATAATCACAGACAGAGGAGTCGTTTACCCGCCCTTCGAGAGAAACCTCAAGAGGCTCTTCAAGCGGGAGTGACTCTTCTCTTCTTTTACCTCCTCCACGAAGACTCCTTGAATCTCCCCGAGCTCTTCTTCAAGGGACGGCAGCAGAAGGCCGAGAAGCTCCAGCGGCTCGAGACAGGGGCAGTCAATTGAATAAGTAAAGTCCTTATCTCCAAGTTCTACCCTGACGCTAACACCGCCCTTGTCTTTGCGCACCACGAAGGGAGCGCTGCAGTTCTTTCCAACGATCTTACCTCTCACGAGCATCGATGAAGAAAAAGAGCGCGAAGATTAAAGCGTTTCCCAATCCAAAGGTTAAAAACCGGAAGTTCAGAAAATAAAATGCTCGCAACTAATTCAATCCCTGTTTAAGAAGCGAGAACGTTAAAAGCACCTGAGCATAGGGAATCACGGTGGTGCCCATGTTCTGGCTGAAGACGAGGATAGTCGAAGGGGAGGGAAGCCTAAGCCACCTCTCCAAAGCAGTGAAGGGTTACGAACGCGTTCTGATTCTCTCATCCCGCTCAATGAAAAGACACGGCTTCCTGAAGGAGGCCGAGGACTATGTGAAGGAGGGCGGGGCCGAGGTCTTCTCGATAGCAGGCCTTCCGGCAGAGCCAAGTGTGGAAGTCATAGAGGAGTTCCTGCCAAAGGTCAGGGAGTTTAACCCGGATCTTCTGGTGGCGTTGGGTGGCGGAAGCGTCATAGACACTACCAAGGCGCTGAAGGTCTTCTATGATGCTCCAGAAGTTGAGTTCGAGGAGATAGCCTTCATCGACCGCTTCTCCAAGCCAAAGCCGGTTCCTAAGCTTAAAACTCCACTGATAGCGATACCTTCAACAAGCGGCGCCGGAAGCGAGGTATCTGCTGCGAGCGTCCTCAAGAAGGGTGACGTGAAGTACAACATCGTCACTCCCGAAATAGCGCCGGATATAGCTATTCTTGACCCGAGGCTGCCAAGAACAATGCCGGCCGAGGTTGCGAGAAACTCCGGGTTAGACGTACTCGTTCACGGGATAGAGGCCTACACAACGAAGGTCGCAAACCCCTTCAGCGACGCGATGGCGATAAAGGCGATAAAGACTGTCTACAAGTGGCTGCCCCTGTCGGTTAAGGGCGACGAGGACGCGAGGGCAAAAGTTCATTACGCGGCCACGATGGCTGGTATAGCGTTTCTTAACGCTCGTCTCGGCCTCTGCCATGCCATGAGTCACAAAGCTGCTTGGATAGGTCCCCACGGCCTGCTCAACGCGATATTCCTGCCGTACGTCATGGAGTTCAACATGAGGAACGACTACGCGAGGAAGCGCTACGCGGAGATAGCGAGGGAGCTGGGCTTCTCGAGTGCCAAAGATTTAGTGGAAGTCGTTAAGGAGCTAAACGAGATGCTCGGCGTTCCGAAGCTGAGCGAGCTGGTTGACGAAGAAACTTTCGTGAGCAGGGTCGAGGAGATGGCGGAGAAGGCCTACCGCGACGGACTTGTTTACTTCAACCCGGTGGAGCCCAAGCCCGAGGAGATAAGGGAGCTGTATCTAAAGGCCTTCTACGGGGAGTGATTTTATAAACTCCCCCTTCCTTCTCTCATCATGCACCTTCTCCTCAAGAAGATCATCAGGGAGCGCTTTGGAAAGCTCAACGAGCTTCAGATGAAAGCTTTTCGTGAGGTTAGCTCCGGGAAGAGCGTTTTAATCATCGCCCCCACAGGCTCGGGAAAGACCGAGGCGGCCGTTCTGCCCGTCTTCAACGCCATCCTTAAGGAAGGCCTCAAGCCAATCTCCGCCCTCTACATCGCTCCCCTAAAGGCCCTCAACAGGGATCTGCTCGAGCGCCTGGAGTGGTGGGGAGAGAGGCTTGGAATAAGCGTCGAGGTGAGGCACGGGGACACTTCTGCCTACAAAAAGGCCAAGCAGACGAAGAACCCGCCTCAGATGCTCATCATTACCCCCGAGACTCTTGGCGTTATTCTAACGGTAAAATCACTCCGAAAAGCTCTGGAGAACGTCAGGTTCGTCATTGTTGACGAGATAGCCGAGCTGGTCGACAACAAGCGTGGGGCACAGCTCCTGCTGAACCTTGAGAGGCTGGCAGAGATAGCGGACTTCAAACGCGTCGGAATGACCGCGACGGTCGGCAACGAGGACGAGGTAAGGGAGTGGCTCGGGGCGGAAACGATAGTCAAACCCAGCTGGAGAAAAGCGTACCGCTTTCACGTGCTCTATCCGAGGCCGGAGGAGAAGGACTTCAAGCTCGCGGAGGAGCTGAGCCTGACCCCCGATGTGGCCGCCCGTCTCAGAACTCTTTGGGAAATAGTCGAAGAGCATGGAAAGGCGCTGATATTCACCAACACCAGGCAGTTCGCCGAGATTCTGGCCCACCGTCTGAAGGCCTGGGGCAAGCCAGTTGAAGTTCATCATGGAAGCCTCTCGAAGGAGGCTCGTATAAAAGCGGAAAGGGCCTTGAAGGAGGGCAAAATCAAGGCTCTCATCTGCACGTCCTCGATGGAGCTGGGAATTGACATAGGGGACGTAGACGTTGTCATTCAGTACATGAGCCCGAGACAGGTGAACCGCTTGGTTCAGCGTGTGGGGAGGGCAAAGCACAGGATTGGCGAGGTCAGCGAAGGATACGTCATCACCTCCAACGTTGAGGACTACCTTCAGAGTCTAATCATAGCCAGGCGCGCGCTGGAGGGAAGATTTGAGGCTGTAAAGCCGATTGGCGGCCTCGACGTTTTGGCCCACTTCCTCGTTGGGCTTCTTATCGAGTACAAACGCATGCCGAGGGAAAGACCCTACGAGATAGCGAGGCGAGCTTACGTTTACAGGGAGCTTAAATGGGAGGACTATCTCGATGTTTTGGGAATCCTCGAGGACGCTCGTCTAATTGGCTACGACGAAGAAACTGGTCTGCTCTACCTCAAGCGCGGGGCTTTCCAGTACTACTACGAGAACCTCTCGACGATCCCGGACGAGGTTTCCTGGCGCGTCTTCGACGCAGGGAGCGGACACATAATCGGACGGCTCGACGAGAGCTTCGTTATGGACCTGGAGGAAGGAATGGAGTTCGTGATGAACGGGAGGAGCTGGATAGTGCTCAAGATTGATGAAGAGGCGAAATTGCTGAAGGTGCGCGAGAGCAAGAGCCTAGAGAGTGCAATACCGAGCTGGGAGGGTGAGATGATTCCCGTTCCCTTCGGTATTGCCCTTGACGTGGGAAGGTTGAAGCGGGAGCTGGCCTTTGACTTCAAACGGGCTTTAGAGCTTCTGGAAGGCGTGAACTTCAGCGAGGAGGAGCTCAGACGGGCTTTTGAGGGGATAAAGGATGAACTCTTCTCAACCGACAGGGATATTGTGATAGAGAGCACGCCGAAAGCGCTCGTAATCCACGCTGACTTCGGCAACAGGGCGAATGAAGCCCTCGGCCGGCTGGTTCATTCCTTCCTGATCCTGCGCTACGGCAGGGTCTTCTCCGTGAGAAGTCAGGCCCACGCTATAGTATTCAAGACGCCCTTCCAGCTGAACCCGAGCGAGGTCAAGCGCTACCTCTACCAGGAGCCGGAGGCACTGGAGTTCATCGTTGCGCGCTCGCTGAGGGACTCCCACGCCTACCGCTGGAGGATGATGAACGTCGCCAAACGCTTTGGCGCACTTAGGAGGGACGCAAAGATAAGGAGAATCGAGCGGCTCTTCGAGGAGACGGTAATCGAGAGGGAAACCCTGAACGAGCTGTACCACGACAAGGTTGATGTTAAGAGAGGTGAAGTCGTTCTGAGCATGCTCAAAGCTGGAAGCTTGCGCGTGAAAACTGAACTGAGGAGAGAGCCGTCAAGGCTGGCGAGGCTTAACATGAGCGTCGGAGGCGAGTTCCTGATCGGAGGAGAGCTGGAGAGGGACGAGATACTTGAGCTGTTCAAGAGAAGGCTCCTCGACCATGAGGTTGTCTTGGTCTGCACCAACTGCGGCTGGAGCTCAAAAACAAGAGTTTCACGCCTGAGGGAAAGAATCAAGCACTGGGAGTGCCCAAAGTGCGGCTCGAGGATGCTGGCAGTTGCCCATCCGATTGACGCGGAGGAGTTCATGCCCGTTCTCAAAAAGGTCAGGTACGGCGAGAGGCTCGAAAAGAAAGAGGAGAGGGCTTACAGGAAGCTCCTGAAGGCCGCTGATCTGATCGATTCCTACGGCTTCGACGCTGTTCTTGCTCTGGCGAGCTACGGAACGGGACCGGACACTGCGGCGAGGCTTCTGAGCCAGTACAGGGGAGAGGCACTCCTCGTGGCCCTAATGGAGCGTGAGAGAGAGTTCATAAGGACCAGGAGATTCTGGGTGGATGTAAAGAAGGAGGAAGAGAAGAAGTCTGAGGAATAATGGGTTCCACAAATTATCTGTTGGTGGATCAGTTAAGGCCGTAATGCGAAGGGAAAGTAAAAAGAAGGGAAACCTCAGCTCTTTCCAAAAATCTCATTCAAGGCCTTCAAAAACTCACTTGCTGTAACCACGTCCCTCACATCGATGTGCTCGTTCTTTGTGTGTGAGATGTCGAGGTTACCTGGGCCGAAGACTATCGTTCTCGTTCCGTTGTACACGAAGTTTATTGCATCCGTCCAGCTCCTCATGCCGCCGAACTCGTCTATCTCCGTGGCCTCCATAGCCTTCTTAGCCAGCTGGACTATCTCCTCATCAGGTTCAAGCTCGTAGCCGTCCCATATCTCCGTGTACTCGTACTTGAGGGTGTACTCCTCAAATATTGGCTCCATAAGGTCAAGGATGTCCTCGACTTCCTGATCTGGCAGAAGGCGAGCCTCCACACGACCACGGCAGAGGGCAGGGATAAGGTAGTATGGGTTGTCGCAGACTAGCTCCTGAAGGCCGATGTGAGCGTCGAAATACTTGCCCTTCGCGTTGAAAGGTTCGAGCTTCTTGAGCTCCTCAAGCATCTTGAAGGTCTGATCTATGGCGTTGATTCCACTCTCAGGGCAGGCTCCGTGGGCCTCTTTGCCGTCGACCTCAAAGTAGGCCTCTATGTTGCCTGCGTGGGCTATGTGGACCTCTAGATCAGTGGGCTCAAGCACAACGGCCATCTTGGGCCTGTACCGCTCCATAAAGAGTGCCGAGCCTCTTCCGCCGTGCTCTTCGTCGCTGACGAAGACAATGCCGACGTTGAGATCCTTACCCTCTTTCTTAAGTTCTTCGAGCATAAGCAGAATCGCAGCTATGCCGCCCTTTATGTCGCTCGCGCCGGTTCCGTAAACGATGTTACCCCTTACAAAGGGCTCGGCCCTCATCGGTATCGTGTCCATATGGACCTCGTAGAAGAGCTCAGCGTCGGGATTGACGACGAGGTCGATTATCTCGCCGTCACTCTCGATGTGGACGTCGTAGTCCAGCTTGTGGAGGAACTCCATGATGTGAAGGGCTATCCGATCCTCGCTCCCTGAGGGGGACGGAATTTTGAGGAGGTTGAGAAGGATTTCCTTTGCTCTCTCAGTTTTCATTTGGGTCACCTAATAAAGCTCCGTGGTTGGGTTTATAAACCTCTCCTGCGTAGATTGAAGGGGCGATGAAGAGATGCATTTCTCCATATAGTTTTTTGGCACTAAAAATATAAGTTTTTAGATTTAACTATAAGGAAAAACTTATAAAAACTATAAGCAAAATTATATTGGGTGATGAAGGGGTGAGACTTAGCTCGATTATAATTAGTCCAATGTTCAATTCTGCTCAAAGGGAGCAAGTATTTGTAATAACAACAGAAGAATTCGCAAAAATGCTTAGTTTCCTCAGGAATATACTAAACAAAAAGACTTACTCAAACTATAGGACTGTATATAACAGGTTCGTGAAGTTCTTGATGACAGACACAAATGTGAAGAGAAAGTTTCTCGGGGAGATTGAAGTTAATAGCAAGTCAATAAAGACATACGAGTTCTATATAACACAGCAGAATGTTCAGGAGTTCCTCCTCAAACTCTGGTATGAAGTTGATAAGACATCTTATGAGAAATATAAGAGCTCGCTCTTACAAGGCGCACTGAAGTCAGGAAGAAAAGACTTCTATCTTTTCCTCCTTGATGCAAGTTTGATGCCACTTCCAGCCAAACACAAACACTTGTCGCTCTTTGAATTTGAGAGCGAGGCGAGGGAAGAAGAGAAGTGGGAAGCAACACTTGAAGACATCATGACAATCTTCGAGAACCTCGAAATAGCATACAAAGACAAACAGCTCGGAAGGGGGAGATATGAGAAACTCAAGACAATGCTTATACTTGATATCACAACTTTCGCAAGAGCGAGTGAGATTAACTATCTCTATATTGACAGTGAAGGATGGGCGAGGATTCCGCTTTTGAAAGTTAGTGAAGGTATTGAAAAGAACTACAAACTAATTCCTGTTCATCCCCGCATCATCGATATATACACTGAATACAGGAGAAAGCATGTCAAGGAAGGTGCTGAATACCTATTCTATGCGAACCCTGAGAAAGAGCTATACAAAAATGAAGTTATGCGGAAGATTTTTAGTGACGAAAATGGTAATGTCGTTGGTTTTCGAAGAATTAGGCACTTTTACACTTCATACCTCCGGGAAAAACTGAGGGATGAGACCCTTATCAAAACTCTTGTCGGACACACGACCGATGTATTACACATGAATTATATCTCAAGAAAGAGATACTTTGAAATGACTGACCATCAATTCAAGAAAACAAGAAGAGAGGTTGTGCTTGAAATTCAAGAAGAGTTACTCGATATTTTCGGAATCCTGTGATGTTCGCTTTTTCTTTCTCTTCAGTTTGTGAAGAGCCATCCTTCTCGCTTTGATTGATGCAAGTTCGATATATACTTCCTCTGGATTTTCATCAAGTTTTTCTTTGAGATATTTTAATGCAATCTGTATAATGTCAGAATAAGCGAATGGTTCGCCGAACTCCTCTTTGAGATATTGTTTCTGTGCATTCAAGATTCTATATGTCTCCTCTGTGAGCTGTATGACCTCAACCATCTAAACCACCAATATAATATTGCCAATAATAGTAATAAAAATGTTTTGCAAAAACACATAGTCTTGTTATTGAGAGCTTTTTCGGAAATTATATGTGATTAAACAACAATGAAGTTACAATAAATATCATAAAAAAACTATAGAAAAATTTATAAACAAACCCACATAATAATATCATGAAAGCACATAGAGAGCATCACAAAATGCCTGAAGAAAAAGTTTGACTTTACTGAACTCAACATCAACTACACATCCCCACTGTCGTGCCTTAAATGTTTTCAACCTTAAATAATGGTGGTGAAAACATGAGCATGAGACAGGTTAGTAAAAAGCTCGATAAGATTGATATGAAAAACTGTCTCGATGTGAAGAGCGACATTGTGCTCAGTGTTCTTGTGAAGAAGCAGAACAGGAAGACTCTCACAGAAGAGTTTGCTTATTGTGGAAATGAGACATATGAACTCTCAAACAAGATGAAAAAGGCTATTCAAAAGACCTTTGGCAGAAACAGGGTCAAATTCACAGAGGTTTCGCACGACCACTGGGGCCTTCATTCAGAAGCAAGATGGGGGTATACAGATATTGTTAGATGTTAGAAGAGAGAAAAACAAACAGTATATATTGGTTCCGGGGAAATTCGAAGGATACAGGAGCAGTAGGCATATTCAGGGTGGAGAATGGTTCTTTGACCTCGATGAGAAGAACAAGATTCTCTTTATCGCATACGAGGGCTGGGGAGAGCGCTATTCGCATGGCCAGCGTTTCGGATTCATCATCTTTTTCGACAAAACAGTCAATGAGTTTGTTAAATACAGAGTCAGCTCAAAACTCGCCAGTATTGATGAAGCACTCGAATTTTTGATTCCAGCCGCTGTCAAAAAGGCAGTAAAGAGTGGTAAAAAGGTCTACAGGTGCGGAAACAAGTTTTATGTCGAAACAAAGCGGGGCATAAAGGAATACTACATGAAGACTCTTTGAGCGCTTTTTCTCCCAATTATTGTAATCATATTTCGTGCATAAGTTTTATTAACACTCATGCACAATACATCTCGGTGAGCAGTTATGAATGAGCACTCTTTCGCAGAGTTTGTCATAAAAAGAGTTAGCAGAGAGCTTGAACTCACGAATTATGAGATTGAAAGACTGAAAGAGCTACTAAACAAGCAGTGTTTGACTGAAAGCGAGAAACATGAACTAAACAAGCTTGCGACAGACATTGTCTACAAACTATTCGAACAGCTCGACAAAGAATTCGCACAAGAAGACAGAGATGGGCTCTATCTCATTGAAGACGACTTTAAAGAACTGAAACTGATAAGAAATGTGCTAATAATCGAGGATACTGCATCAATTGAGCGTGAGCATTTTGCTGTGATGTTCAGATACAAAGCATTTTTTGAGATTAATGAAAACAAACTTCATCTGTTTCACTTGAAAATTGAGACAATAACAGCTCAAGATTTTGCGGACGAATACATGAGTGCAAGCGACAACAAGAAGCGAGAGCTTGTCAGTGTCGTGCTAAACCAAAAGTAACAATAAATATATTGTGAGAGCATGAAGGTCGATGACATTATTAAAACATCAGAAGCACTTGCACATCACTACAAAAATGAGCTGAGCGACAACAGAATTTCAAAGTTCGAGCTCGACGACTTGATTATAACAGTCACACGAGTTGACGCATTTTTAACATTTCTTTCAACACACTACATTGTCTCAATCATCGACAAGAAAAGTTACAAAATATATACAGTGACATTTGTGTTGCTTCACAGAGACAAAGTATTGAAGATGATTGCAGATAACCTCGAAGCAGAACTTGTGCTCGATGATGTCGAGTATGTGTATAAGCTTCGTGAGCTCGACAACATGTTTGTCTCTGTCAAATCAGTTTATAGAGCAATATTCAAGCTCGCAATTGACACAGAATTCGTGAGCGATAAACTCTTTTGTATGCTTTACCTTCTTAAGAAAAAATTGCAGTAGTCATTTGTCTTAAAATTTGTAACAAGATGATACCAATATTATGTTGGTATCGCAACTTTCAATATATTTGTTGTAAGATTTTGTAACAAAAAGCGAAAAGTTTATAAACCACACTGTAACACAATATATCGCAAGCACGATATAACACCGACCCCCAGCGGTCGGTGAAAAGAGTAGGAAAAAGCTTGGAAGAGGGCCTCCTCGGCCCTCACTTATTCCCCCAACATGTTAGAATCTGATTAGAGAGAGTAGGAAGGAAAGAGGCAGGAAGGCCGCTCTGAGAATAGACAGCTCAGAGCGCTCAGAAATAGCAGAGAGCAGACTGTATGCTAAAATCAGAGAGGATAGGGTTAGCTGATTCTGTGCAGTGATACAGTAGCAGTGATTGTGCTTAGTTGACACTTTCGATTAGGCCAGCCTAAAAATTTTAATCTCGGCGTTTCGATGAAAATTTTAAGGGCGAATTTTGAAGCTGGAGGGGCTCTGGCGGCCATCTGGCTTAAGGTGCATTCACATATATAATATATGAAGGTGGTCGAGATGAAGGGTAAGAATGTTGTTGCTGAGGGTGCTGGCGACAGCGCCCTCATGGAGGTTGTTGTTCGTGTCGGCAGGAACGAGTTTGTTGCTGAGGGCACGAGGCAAGAGGTTGTCAACAGCCTCTACGAGGAGCTCACTGAGTATCTCAGCAGTATCGCAGAGAACGAGAGCGAGCTTGAGGCCGCAAGGATTCTGCTCGTCTGCGGGCTTGAGAAGGAGCTCAGGAAGCTCGACGACGAGCTCGCAAACAAGCTCAACCTGTGGCTCTGGAGCTACATACTGATTTACGAGGACGAGGACACATACATCGACGCACTCGAAAAGATGGAGTGCAAGAGCTATGAGAGAGCAAAAGTGACCATCGAGGAATACGAATATATTCTAAACGAATTCAGTGAGGATGAGTTCATCGAGAACATATACGATATCATCGAGAAGCTCTACGATGAGTTTGCAGAGACAGTCAACGATGAGGACTACCACGGGCCAGAGGGGGAGCTCGCAGTCGCATGGGTCGAGCTTAATAGTCCACTCGTCGTCTTCAGTAAGAACACAGGGCGCATCTTCCCAGTTACAGAGATTAGTGTCATAGCATCGGACTGGGGCAACATCAGAGAATTTAGTGTTAGACTCGGCGACGAGATTGCACACATTGCCACAATCGATGAGCTGAGAACCGTAGCAGAAACGCTGATTAAGCTACTGATAAAGAGATACGCAATTATCGATTATGAAAATGAGCTCATAATAGTCACTCAGAAAGAATTCAAGGAAAAGCTCACCGAGGGGGTGGAGTGCGAATGACCGCCCCTCTCAAACTTTCTTTTTCTAAATACCGCTCAATCGTCCGCTCATACAACATTTCAACATCAGTCGCTATCACAATTCCGGCTTGGGCGATGGGCTGGCTGATTAGCGGAAACAGCGAGCTTTTTGTGTTCATTTACAAAAACAAACTCTACATAACCGAGAACAGGAAAAAAGCGATGGAGATGCTCGAAAAAGCTGACAAAGTGCATGTGACGAGAGCTCAGTTGAACAGAGGGCGCTACCCATTCTTTTATGCAGGAAAACTGCTCTTCAAGCTCGGCTGGAGAGTCGGGGAAGAGCTCGAAGTGTATCACGAAAATGGCTTCCTCGTATACGAGCCCCTCAAAGCGGCTTGGGGTGAGGCAGAATGAGCAAGATGGACAAGATAGTCGCCTATCTCAAGAAGTTCTACGAGAAGAGGCAAGAAGGGGCGAGGGGTTTTTACATCAGCGTATCAAACGCCGTTTGGAGCGATATCTTCGTTTCATTCGAGGAATTGGAGCAGGGAAAACTCCCGCTCAACGAGGGGTGGCTCAAGAGCGCTGATATTTACCACTCCATCTTCACCTTCCGCACGGGCGAGGGGAGGAAAGCGGAGAACGCAATACCGAAAACGAGCTATCTCGTGTTTGATATTGAGAAGAGCGGCCATGAGGAGGCATCAAATGAAGAAATACAGAAGGTTGCAAAAGAACTCATTGAATACTTCGAAAAGAGAGGCATAGATGTGGCGATAAAGCTCAGCGGGCGTGGAATACACCTTTACATCGCTGTCGAGCTCGATTTGAACAAAAAAGAACACTTCGAGCTCTACAAGAACATTAGAGAATACATCAACGCTATACTGCCTCAGGGCTGGCACTCAGATAACATAAACGATTTTGCACGTGTTGTCAGAGTCCCATACAGCCGAAACATGAAAAACAACAAACTAGTCCTATGGTTTAACAAGGATATCAGCGAACTCAGGGAGATAGAATTTGAAAAGCTCTGGGAGATTTATCAGGAGCTCAAAGAACTCCATGAGAAAGAGCAGAGGGCGAAGAGGGAGACAGAGAAGGAATTCACCGAGGATGGAGTCCTTGAGTTCGATGAGTTGAAACTCGATGAGCTTGCGAAAGAGCTCGCACTGTTGTGGAAAGATTATTGGGTCACAGGGGTCAGGCATTACCTCTCCCTTACACTGGCCGGCTTCATAAGAAAGAACACGGCCCTTAATGAGGAACAGGCTGTAGAATTGTTCTCAAAGTTCATCCAACTTGTCGGTGATGAAGAAGAGAAAGACCGCATCAGGGCGGTCAGCGATACTTATTCAAAGAGAGAGATAGCGAGTGTCTCCATACTCATCAGGAAGGGTGATGACAACAAGTATGAGCTCACCGGCGTCGGGAAGACACTCGCATCTGTGCTGAGGGTCAGCGACGAGGAGATGGTAGAGAGGTTGGTCAAGTTGTTCGAGGATACTCTCGAACTCATGAGAAAGTATTCAGTCGCCAAGCTCAAGAGAAGCCTCATCGGGAGGGTCTGGATTAAGAAAGGAAAGACAAAGATGGTCGCAATAGAGGTTTACAGGGACAGGGTTGTAGTAGCAACATACAAGAGATTCCCAGATACACTTGAGAGGGTCGAGGAGGAAGTTGTCATAAATGCATCCCTGAGGCTCCTTGATGCGAGGTTACTCATATCAGACAATGAACAGCAGGCACTCTTTACTCTGAAGGTGAGCAATGACAAGCTCAAGAACATCCTCATCGAGCAGAAAGATATCGAGGAGATTGCGAAAACCCTAATAAAAGTGGGTGTTTCACTCGCCAAAAACAAGAGCGAACTGGTCAGGGTCGTGCAGGCGACAATATTCATACTTATGAAAGCATTCAACATCGAGTTCGACTACATCCACACAGCTTTCGATGTGTGGTTCGATGAGAGATACTACATCACAAATGCCTACATCAACCCCGAGACAAATTCAATCATTGATGTGGACAAATACATCAGGACAGCCCAGCTCAGTGATTTTGTGAAGTTCATCGAGATTCTCAATGATATCAGTGATGATGGGCTCCTGCTCGCCTTCAGCGGTCAGATAATGAGCACACCCTTCACATTCGAGACTCAATTGAAGCCTTTGCTCTGGCTCTGGAGCTACTCACCCGGCATCGGAAAGAGCACACTGACAAGTAAGCTACTCAGAAGACTGTTCCTCATCGAGCCGAAAACACAAGATGCTCTTGGGAGTGAACACACTATCTACAGGTTCTTGAGGATGACAGAGAACCGCCTGCCGGTGGTTATAGATGATGTTACAAGCATCCCAGCAAGCTTTGCAGGAATTTTAAAGAGCTATGGGACAGGGAATGAGTATTTCTACAGGGGAACAGGAAATATCAGGAAGGATATAAAGTTTAGGACAAGGGCCACACTCATCATCACAGCGAACAGCCCCTTCAGGGCTGGTGATGATGCTGTCATGAGCAGAATTATCAATGTTCACATACAAGACTATATATTCAAGCACTCAGACACGACAAAACTCATAAAAGAAATTCCATACGGCCTCGGATATGCTGTTTATGGCCTCATAGTCGATGAAATGAACAGGCGGGGAAGGAGGTTTAGCGACTATGTTGAGCTCTTCGCAAACACAATAACTGCCGATATCGACTACCGCAGAAAACTCATCTGGGGACAGCTTCTCACAGGCTTTTCACTGCTATACAGTGTCGTGAAGAGGATTTATGATGAAACAGGCATCCCAGAGCTCGGAGATTTCATCAGGAGGGCAGAACGCATCCTCAATGAGGACTACAACAAAATCATCGAGGAGTTCGATGTGAGGAGCACAGATGATGAGATAGTAGTCGAGGCTGTTGAGAAGCTCATAGCGAATGCGAACCTCTTCGACAAGGACAAGAAGAGTGTCTTCATCACAATCGAGGATTTTGCCCTACTGAAGAGGAGCTATGAGCCTCTCGCAAACTTCACCTCGCTCTGGGCACTTCAGAAACAACTCGAAAAGCTTGCGAGTGACTATGGGATAAAGGACAGGGTCGCATACAGGACAACTATTCAGGCCGGTGTCAGAACTGTCGGAGTCATTAAGATAAACATCGAAGCTTTCAAGGAGCTCAAGAAGAAGGTTGAACAGGCAAGCTGGGATGAACTGGACTGGGAAATTCATGAGATAATTTCCGAAGTGATGTGAACAAACTCCTCTCTTCTTCCTTATTTCCCTGTTTGGAGCTTGTTTAGGCCTCCGATAGTTTTTCGAATAGAGAGTTATAACAACTTCATTCTCGAAATGAAGGGGGAATTATATACTTAAACAAGATTTCGAGGTTTGTTATCATTTTATTTTCAAAATAGAGGGATATAAACAGTTTAAACAAATAAACATTCGAACAACCAATTCGAAATTTTTTGATTGTTTACTTATGTAAAGCTTCGATATGGCGAACCTTTACACATCGCAAGAATAAAAATTTTACACCCGCTCGTGTGGGGTGTTTGCTTGTTTGAAAAACTAATTTCCCACCAGAATCGAATATTTTTGATTTTCACCCCTATTTAGGCTCTGTGGCTTGTTTGAAATGGCTTACATTCTCAATTCGCCGAAATGAATGATGATTTTCCTTAACTAAAAATTCCTAAACAAGGAGATTTCGGGAATTAGGAGCATGAGAGAGGATTTTGACCTGAGCTCATACACCATTTGAGAAACAAGTTTTTTATCTCTCGATTGTATGTATATTGGTGGTGCTATGGTCGAATATAACAATCGAGTTGTCTTTGAATTAAAAGAGGTGTTCGAGCAGGGCTTCATGCATGAAAACACAATTATTCACTATTGCGATTTGCAGTTCGCAAGAAGGTTCTATGCCCTCATGAGCTGGGCAGAGGGGCTTTATGAGAATCCTGAAAACTTCAGTGGAATCTTCTTTGAATACCTACTCGATGTTCTCCCCGCCCTTGTCGATACAGTCGAATACAATGCTACTAAGAATCTAAACAAAATCAAAGAAGAAATCGATTTCGAGGGCTTTATCAAAGAAATCGAAAAGGCAGATGGTCGCAAACTCAAGAGAATCGCATCACAGCTTCTCGATGAGGCGAATGAACTCATAACTGAGTATGAGAGTCTTGAAAAGCGGGGGCTTGTGGAGGGCTGGTTCTCGCAACACTTCTTCATGATTCGAGATGAGGTTGAAGTGTCTCTCGATGTCTGCTTGAAGAAATACAGCCGCCTCGAATCGAAGCGAGACAGCCTCAAGATGGTGAGGATAGGAGTCGCTTTGATGAGGCAAGCTCTCACAGACTACAAGAAGTATCTGAAAGATGTTCTCAATGTTGATTTATCCGAATAGCCTCTCCTCGAAGCATTTAAATAGCACCTAATACTGAAAAATACTCTCGGTGGTTCGAATGATTCGTGTCAGCGAAAAAAATATCGAGCGGGTTAATGTGACCCCTATTGAAGAAAAGATTTACAAGCTTGTTGGTGAGAGAACATGGCACAAGTATGACTTTGTAATCAAAAATAATGTTGTCATATTCGAGCTTGTGAACTTCAACAATATTATTGGCGAAGAAATGAAATGCGAATTCATGATGCTATATAAAAACAATCGCCTTGTCCCTATTTCCCTCACAACTTCCTTGCTGGCATACCCACATCTCGAACATATCATCAGAATGTATTTGTCATCTGTAGAAGAGGTGATGTCTGCTCTCAATGTGAGGTCTCCGAAAGTTAAGCTCTTCATTGAAATCCTCAATGAGATACTCGATGTGACAAAATATTTCGGAGAAGTCATCGCTTTCGCAATGGATATTTCTTTCGACCCAAGGTTGAAGTCTCATGGAGTCTCAATAAATTATATCCTCTATGAAGACAACAAAACTCGGATTAGTTATACTGTAAAATTACACAAGGAACTACTTTCCCTTATCGATATCCAGAATGATAAGGAGAGAGAAGTTCGGCTCAAAAACCTATTGCTAAATATCCTGTCCAACTTCTATGAGTTCACTGATATAATCTTGAAACTGAGCAAGAAATCAAGGCACAAAATTAGGGTTTACTTTGCGGAGCCGCATAGGTTAATGGTGACCCTTGGTGATGAGGCTAACTCGGTTGATATTAATCTGAAGAATGGGAAAGTAGAGTCAGTTCGCCTCACAGACTACAAGTCTTTCAGAAGTTTTAACAAATTCATACTTGAGACTATTGAGATATTCAAAGAAGCCGAGCGGGTTGGGGCTATCTTGAAAAAATTCGGAGAAGAATATTCTGCGGTTTTCTGGGATATTGACAATTTCATTGAGGAGAACAATCTCGATGTTGATGCTATCATATTGAACATAGAGAACCCTCTCTACAATGGGTATCAATCTGAATATGTGAGGGAAGGCGACAGAAAAGGGCTGTATATCAATCTTTATGGAGTCCGTCCTGATGAGGCGCACAAAGTTCTTACCCAAATCCTCGAAAAGATGAGATGATTTTTGTAATTTTGTCTACAATTTTCAAACTTTTTGACACTTTTTACCCAAAAGTTTTTATATTTTGAAAGAAAAGTAACCTCTGCTGATTTCCTATTCTGGGCCCTCAACATATGGGCTTCGACAAAAATTGAAAGGGGGTGATATTGTGAGTGAGGTCGCCGCTCTTAGACAGCAGATACATGCTACTTATCAGCAATACATCGATGCGATACTCAACATCGCTTTCGACATAACAGAGAATTCAATCGATGAGAATGATGAGCTTATTAGAGAGTTCCGCAAAATCGGGGCAGAGAATTGGCAAATATTCTTTGACTCGAAGTTCGAGACCGATACAAAAGTTCTGAAGCAGATGCTTGCGAGACTCAGAGAAAACATTGACAAATCAGTTGATTTAGAATACAAGATTAGATACAAGTTCAAAATCTGACTCTTTTTCTTTTCTTCTTTCCTGCTCTTAAATACTTTGAGCTTATGTATTATAATAGGTGCAACAGATGAGGCTCATGCACATGCTCGCAAACATTGAAGTATTTTATAACAAAATAGCTGACAGAGTCGCAGTGATTGTCAAACACGACGCAGAGTTTTATGCTTTTACTTATAATAAGCGCACGCATGAGATTCTTGTGCTCTTCAGATACGATATTGTTTCAACAAAGAAAGCGAGCGAAGTAGACAGAGACATAATACTCTTCGAGCTCTCAGCAGTTTTAAACAAAAACAACACTAACAAACATGAGTTCGAGCTCATGAAGAAGCTCATTCTCGATTTTGACAAGCTCACTGACAAACTCGCAGTCGTGAGCGCAGTCGAGTTTTTGATAAGCTATGCGACAAAAGCAGTGTTGCATGATGAACTGCTTGATGATATAGAGAAGCTTGACATACTTCGTGAGAGCTACAACAATATCGTATACACACTGATGCTCGAAAAGAGCAATATCATCGAAGCTGAAGCTGAAAGAAAGTCGAACGAATTATCAAAAGATGATAAAAGTGCGGAGGTGGTCGAATGAAGACAGTTGTAAAGCTTAAGCACTCAACAAACAACAGAAGATACTCAGTTAGCAGGAAAAAGACAGACATTCAATTAGTTGTCTCTATCTCACTCGACAGTTACATACTGCTTAAAAAAGAAGCAGAAAAGCGGGGAATTGGACAGCTGTATTCTCTGATTGCTGAAGCAATTGAAAATTCGCTGTCTTCTACTGAGTTTAATACATTTTTCAGAAAGTTCAAGAGCGAGCGCAGAGAGAAGATGAAGACTGTAAAGCTTGTCAGTCTGAAAGATGAGCATTTCAAAATGCTAAATGAGTTCATAAATAGCTCAGATGTGAAGACAAGCATCAGTGAGCTCATTGATGCTTGCATAACTTTTCACTTTTCACAAAATTGAAAAGAGCGCTTTAACTCTTCTTTTTGTTTTCTTGATAGAAATAAACAACCGCTTCTATGAGCTTGCTGTTTGTTATTTTCATGTCAATGCTATTGTGAATCTCATCGAACTTGCTCTTCTCGATGTTTGTGTATGTTTTTATAACTTTGTAATCATTACATCGCTCAAAGTCTTTAAGAAAGCGCTTGAAGTCATTTAAATGCTCGTGTGCAAAGTTAATCGCTTTGTTCAGTGCCCTAACTTCGTAGCCGCCTCCCTCCTTTTCAGCGAGCAGAGAAATAACTTCAACTGTCTTTTTGTTAAGATTAAAAGTCATCTTTCCAAGCTCGTGTTTTCGCTTGTCTTCTACATCGCTCACATCATCACTGAAATACATTCTCCTCCGCTCTCTGAATCTCTGTAAAATTCGCTGTATTTGTTCATCATCGAGCTCTGACTGCGCCCTGAGCTCTTTGAACCGCTGTGAAAGCCTCTGTGCGAGAATTTTCTCTTTCAAAATTTCTTTTTCATTACTCTTTTTCTTTCTTATTATTGTCAGCATTTCTATCACTATATTTGTTGAAAGTTGAAAGAATTTAAGTCACGCAACTTGCAATGCTCTTGTGTTGCTCACATCTCACTCACAAAAATTGTCGTGCCTTAAATGTTTTGATGTTTATTTTTTTGCGGTGAAAACATGAGCACGATAAGAAAACTGCTCATCGCTGTGATACTGCTCTTGCTGTTGCTATACTTCGCAGTTGACATAAAAGTGATTTATGTCAGCGAAGCTGAAAAAGTTAAGCGCATTCACATTAAGAATGACAGTGTCTGCTTCGAGCTACTGACGCCGAGGAGCGGCATGCCGCTCCTCTTCGAAAAAGCGAGCGACAACAGATATGTCGCTACGCTTGAGTTCACGAGCAGTTCGAACATCTCAGTCCTGCCACTCAAATTTGATTTTGTAGTTGACAATGAAGAGATTGTCGAAAAAAGACAGCTCGACAACAACACATACTACTACAAAGTTAAGATATATGTGTCTGAAGATGTGATGAAGAAAATAAACAATGATGTCAGACTCATTTCAGTCAGCTACGACACGAGCTATGTGACAATAATGCTCGCAGACAACATTATCACAGAGAGCGACACAGAAGACAGTGTGATGAGACTTGTGTTCGAAGAGTTCGTAACGCCGGCGCAGACACTCTACAAAGCGACATTCAGTGTCATAGTTACTGACACGCAGATGTCAGTGACTTCGAGCGACATTAATATTGTTAACTACAATGTTGTCATCACACAGATAAATGAGACTGCATTTAATGCAACAATCACAATTTACACAGATGAGAGCATTCTCAGTATGAACAATCGCACAATTGTTATTACTGTGAACAACAATGACTTTAACTTCATCGTCAACACGAGCGAAATAAACACTGACAGCACAGTCGACAATGTGAGCGACAGTAGTGATAGTTTCACATACAGGGTGCTCGCACAGAGATACACACGCTTCGCAGATTTCACTTTCGATAGTGTGTTGCTCGCTGATGCAAGCTCACAAATTGCATTTGTTAACTTTCTCGAAAACAGAGTCGATGAGTTTTCGCTGAAAGTTGAGTTCTTCGAAGCAGATGCACAGATTGTCGATGTGATACAGACTGCGACAAGCTACATTGTTGTCGCAACAGCGCAGACAAATGCGATTTATCTTGTCAAGCTCGACTACAACTACAATGTCATCGATGCAAAGTCGATTGTTATCAGCGAATTAAGCATAATAACTGCAGACAGCGTCGCTGTCACTGTCGATGACACACTAAGCAGAATTTATGTCGCTGTGAAAGTGAAAGAGAGTGTGCTGACAGTGTATCTACTTGAGGTCGATGCTGACTCGCTGACTGTCATCAACAAAGTCAAAGTTGACTACAACAAAATAACAGCTGATGTTAGTGATGTTAACTACATTAGTGCGAGCGACTTCGATGACATCTCAAATCTTGCAATACTTTACATGAACAACAAAATTGTGACTGCAACAGCAGTCAGAAGCAGAGTAAGCACAATAGCATCAGATGAGAATGACATATTTATCATTTACACAAGATTCACTGACTCGCTCGATGCTGAGTTTGTTGTAATGAAAGATGTCAAGAACAATCAGCTCGATGTCGACAAGCTGAACTTAGAGCTCGCAAGATACAACAGCACTCATTTCAAGTTGCTTATTAAAAACAATGACTATGCAGTTGAAAACATAAAAACCGAAGGGAACATACACTCAATCAACTTCGACACAACAGCAATGTATGAATATTACACATGTGACGAATTCGATGTGAGAGAAGAGTCGCACAAATTTATCAACTATGCAATAATAATGTCAATGAGTGCGATTTTCGCAGACAATGATGACAAAAGAACTATGTATATTATCAATTTCACGACAATTGACAGCACTGCGCTACAGTCTATTGACACGAGCACTGCTGTCATCTCAGACATAAACAAAGACACATTTACATACTATGCGCTCATAAATGATGCAACAAGCACTGTTGTCGCAACTGCGATAGCAGAAATTTATGCGCACTACGATGTTGAATATCTTGTCGATGACACAACAAATACTTACATTTACACAGATTCAGATGACAGCAACAAGTATTACATATTGACAAATGCACAGTCAGTTAGCTACAACATAATATACTTCTTCGAGAACAGCACTGTCTATGACTGGTCAGCATATTTCATCAACACAGAATATTTGCAGTATGATACATATCACAACACAGACAGCACATTCGCTGTCGTGAGCGACTTCATTGTCAGCGAAAGAGATGTCTTTGCAACACTGCGCAGTGTCTGATTACAGCCTTTCCCTCATTTTTGACTTAAATACTTTCAGCATTTTTTACTATAGGGCTAAGTAATGTATGTGCACAAGACTCGTGCATCGCAGATTCTCGATGATGTCTTTGCACTCGCTGATTTTCTATTTGAAGCGGCGGATGAGTTTTATAATGATGAAGACACACTCACAATGTATCAGTTCGACAGACTGAGTAAGCAAAAGTTTGTTTTTGAGGAAAACACATTCAAAGCTGGCGATATCTTCAGATGCACTCATTTCGCAGTCAAAAAGCGATTCTATCTCGAAGAAGTTGTCAAAAAGAAAAAAGAGTGGAGGAAGGCAGAAGAAGACATAAGGAGAGTTCGAGCTCTCGCACTCGACAATTATCTGAAAGAGCAACTCAAAAAGCTCGAAGCACTCGCAAGTAGAAGAGTTTTCGAGTATGACAAGCTCATCAGAATAAGATACAAAAACTCTGTTTTTGTGAGTGAAGTTGACTTATTCCAGCCCGCTGAGGGCTGGTTCATCGAGATTAAGAACAGCTCAAACACATATCACTTTGATTTGCTTCAGCTCGCATTCTTCTCATTCTCAAAGCAAGCAAAAAAGCTTGTCATCATCAATGTGCGAGACAAGAGTGTAAGAGAATACGGCAGAGATGAGCTCGCAGATTTGAGACGAGAATTGTTAATAAGATTCGAAATGTTTTTGATAGCACTGAAAAAGCACAATGAATTCTATGCGAAGCTGGATTTCCGCTTCTGTCGCTTCTGTCCGCTTAAGAAGAGCTGTGAATACCATAAGAGCGAGATTAACAGCAAAATTGCTTTCTCGCTCAGGAAAGTGACGCGGCAGAGGGGGTGCTGTGAGTGATTACAGAAGCGAATGACAAGCGCATTATCAGCTTTGCTGAGTTCATCTTCTCAAAACTCGATTCACACTTCTTCGAGCACGAGCTTGAGAAGTATGTAAAGAAAGCAGAACAACTCAAGCAGAAGCGCATTTCTGCATCAGCGATGAGAGATTACAGCAATTTGATTGTGTTTAATACTGTCGCAAGATGCGAAATGAATGCTTATCTCTCATTTTTGCTTCACAACAACAGCAAGCAAGAAAAACAAGAAAATAAACAAATGAAGAAGGGCGCAAAAAGAAGAAAAAGCAAGAAGAAGAGCAGGAGCAACAACAAAGAGCGTGTCATCGCAACTGCGATTGATTTGTATCTGAAAGAGCAACTCAGAAAGACTAAGCTTTACAGAAACAGAATGTTGCTCTTCGATGTCGTGTTGAAGTATCAAATCAGTGTATCTAACAGCAAATATGTTGTAACAACAGAAGCTGACTACTTCTTGAAAATTAAAAAGACAAGATATCTCATCGAGCTGAAGCACTCAAAAGAGTTGAGGGCATTTGATTTAGAGCACTTGAACTTTTTGTCGCTCTTCAGCTCGAATGTGTTTGTCATCAACACATACACAAGAGAAGTGCTAAAGTTCGAGCAGTCAGAGAGAGAAAAGCAGATGCTTCTTGAGAAGCTTGAAAGGGTCGCAAAAGCAGTCCATTACAGAAATCCAGCCCAACTGAGGCCAAATCTGGCCTTCTGCTGGTATTGTGACAGAAAATATCAGTGTCCTGTCTTCAAAACAATGAGAGAGCTCAATTCGAAATTGTGAGTCAATTCGATTGCATCTCCATACAACTCTTCTACTCCACTAATTCATAATATAATTATATATGAGTTAGTGGTAGTCAAGTAGTCATCTTCTTCATCTTCTCCATTATCGATGAAGGAGAGTCAAGTTTCTTCATGCTTTATTTTAAGCGAAAAATTAATTATTAATTAATTTATTCTGAGAACAGAGAGAAGAGATCTTGACTGATACTCCTCTCAGACAACTCGGATTGACTATTAGTGAAAAAATTATCGAAAATTTTCCGATGACTATGTTCAAACTTGTTCAATGAAAATTAATTATTAATTAATCAATTCTCCTTTTTTAAATCTCATGAGGATATATGATTGTCAGGAACACGAATGGGGAGGAAGCGGAAGTATGGGGTCACAAAGATAGTGTCTGTCTCCCTCGACAAGAAGATTGCTGATGAAATTGAAGAGAAGAAGGGTCGATTGAGCTGGGGTGACTTCATAACTCAACTCTACATCGAGAACAGAGACAAGGCGGAACTCATCATCGAGATTGAACTGCTCAAGCGAAAAATCGAGTCTCTTGAGCTCGAAAACTCTGAACTCAAGAGACAGATTGAACAGCTCGAATCACAGCTCGAAAAGCTCAAGAGCAAACAGAGCAGGAAGACTGCTCTGAAGAAGGCGACTGATGATGCACTCGAAAAACTCTACAGAGCTCTCGAAGACAAGAGAAAAATCAAAGTCCTCGAAGCTCTCAGAATTCTCGGCTATCAGGAGTCAGGAGAGGCCCTGCAGAAGAGAGCGAGAGAGTTCATCAACTCTCTCGATGAGCTCAACCTCGCTGTCGAGAAGAAAGAAAATGTTGGACTTCTCGGCTGGCTGGTCTTCAAGAAGCCAGCCCCTTGAGTTTGTCCCAGTCCACTCTCCTCTTCTCTTCTTCAGAGATGATGCCCTGCTTCTTCGCTCTTTTGATGACAGAAGCGACTGAGTTGTAGCTGTAGTTGAGCAGTTCACTTATCTCGCTGATGCCTTTGCCCTCTTCCCACAGCTTGAGAATCGCCTTGTAATTCAATTTCCTCGGCCTGCCTAACTTCTTTCCTTCTTTCTTTGCCCTTTCGAGGCCTTCCTTTGTTCTCATTCTGATGAAATCTCGCTCTAAATCTGCGAAGAGCGAGATGATTGTGCTGAAAATCTTGAAATACATTGTGTTTTTAGATGAGTCGAGATTCTCTTTCACACTGATGACTCGCACTTTCTTTTTGTTGATGAGCACATCGAGTAGCTGAATCACATCGCTCAGACTCCTCCCTAATCTCGATAATTCTGAAACAATCAGCACATCACCCTCGCTGAGCTGAGAGAACAGCTTCGAGAACTCTTCTCTCTCAAGGGCTCGCACAGACCCCGAAACCCCTTCATCAGAGAACCAGCCCACCTGTTCTGCATCAATGTTGAGCTCTTCGAGTTTCTTCAGAATGCTCTGTTTCTGACTGTTTATATCTTGCTCAGATGTGCTGACTCGAAGATAAGCAAACACTCTCACCCGCACCACCAATAGAATATTGGTGCAAAGTGTATATAAACCTTTTGCACAAACTTTGTGCAAAATTTGAAGTGGGGGATTTGCACTAAAAATCATGAGAAAAATGAGCAGAACAGGTGCAAACTCAAGAGAGGTTTTGCACTGTCAAAAACCCTCGTTTTGCACCATAAAGTTTGTTTTAACCTATTCTATTTCTAACCTTCACTCCTATGTTATCTTTCTCTATCACACTCATCGGCGATTTGAAGCATGATATTCCACATAATACCTCCATCAATGCCCCACTCTAAAATTGAAACATAAAACACAGACTCAACTTCTTCAACTACCCTAATCGCATCAAGTGTCGGGTTTTCTTTGTCCATTTTATTTCGTGTTTTCATTTCAGAAAATCTTTGCAATGACATGATGATAAGAGAAACTCTCATATCCTGCTTATCAAAGACAAGATAAGAGTTCTTTATCTCAGATATTGATGTCGGGACATATTCATACATCAAATCATCAAGATTCCTTATTATCTGGCTATAATCCTTTATTGGGGTGTCCTTTGAGGATAATCTCGGATGAATCCTGAACACTTCATAATTCGATACAAGCTTCTCTACAAAGTTAATGAAGAGGCATTTTGCCATGCATTTATTATTCTTAACCTTGCATTGTTGGGGAACTCCTCTGCATTCTTTATAAGGGAGGACATATGGATATCTATTAAAAGATGGTTTAGGGATGTTTAGAGAATCAAAGAGAAAATAAGGAATTATCAATGCAAAAACCCTGAATAGAACTTTATCTTTGCCTTCAGCATCCCTAAGAATTCCATGAAGGTTCACCTTCAGTAAGGTTATTAGTGTAGTTGCTGAAATATACACTAAAATTGCTACCAAGATATACAAGTGATTCGGATAGAGATATTTAAAATAGTTATTCGCCATTTCAAAGACTATTATTGAAACTGAAGTGTAAATTACAAGCATACCAAAAAGGATGCTCTCAAATCTCCCCCATAGATTATCCAAGACTCCATATAGGGGAATATTCAATTTAGCATTTCTAACAAACCTTGCCATATCTCTGATGACATTTTCCTTGAGGACATCTTCATTCGATGGTGTTGTGAGGTATTTTCCTATGTTGTCCAATATGTCCTTTTTTAGACTTTCATATTCCCTTTCCTTGGCCTTCTCACTTTCAATCTCTTCCTTTTCTTTCTTTGCCTGTTCTTTTATAAAGTGCCGAATTATGATATAAAGAAGAACAAACACCACATAGTGCCAGAAATGTTGATTCGAAGTAAACTTTTCTAATCCTGTTTCGATGCTCCTGTAGTATGGAATAATGAAAATGATTGGAAATAAAATCAGAGAGGTAAATATATAATAGAGTGAAATCACTTGTGTAAGTTTCAACATGCGAACTACCTTAGTTTCATCGGTAACTATGTCTGGAATATTAAAGATGTCCATCAATGACATAAATGAACCTCGAACTGAGTTTTTAATTGTTCAGTAAAAAGTTTTCGGATGATATAGAAAAACATCTAATCAAGGAATCTCATCTTCTCGAAAATCGCATCGTATCTTCCTTCTATTTTTGAGTCTCTTGAGCTCATTTTTCGCAATCACACTATCGATATTTCTGTCCATTAAGTTGTAGTGTTTTCTGACAATTATATCGAATTTATGCCCTACAGTGGCTCTTTCAATGTCTTTGAGGGTCTTGGAATTTTCATAACTCACTTCGATGCAGATTTTCCTTTTGGTTTTGGACTTACCCATTTATCGAGGACTGTCTGAATCAGTGTCTGTGCCCCATGCTCAGCTATTGTTTTAACAGGCTTTACAGTTCCTTTGACTTCACCTATCTGAAGTGCATCCTCACCAACTTCAGAAAACAGTATTATCCTCCCTTGGCATACTGTTATAAACTGGCTGAGACCCTTCTTGTCGAGAATTCTGACTTTGATGGGGGTTTGGTCTTCCACAACATCAAATCTTGCATCATCTAACATCTTTCTTGCATCCTTGACCTTTCTCTCAAACCTGTAATAGTTGTCTGTAAGATTTCCATCATCATCAAAAAAGTCGAACACACCATTCTCCTTGAGCTGGAACAATCTTTTTGAGAGAGTTGGATACTTGAAAAACTCTTTCATAGTCTTGCTTTCATTTTCGAATTCTATTATCTCAAGTTCCTTTAATTCGGAGATTATTTCTTCAGCGGCTTGTTTATAGTGCTCATAGAATCTGAATAATTGCTCGAATTTGCCCGTGTTCTTAACAATCAACAATTTATTATCATCAGTATCTACATATATTGCATCAATGGTGACTTGTATTGCGGCATAATCATCATCAGCAATTTTCACATCTTTCTTTACTAATCCGAACATGAAACTGTTCTGCTTCAGCACTACTTTCTTTTGGCCTTTCACAATAAATTGAATTCTCTCACCATTGCTCAGCAAGATATCAATAACAAAACCAGAAAGCCTCTTGATTTTTCTATATGAGCTTGATATAAAAGATTCTGTAGTTATTTTTCTTAATATGCTTTGAAATGCGACAACATTCTCCGGCTCAATTAGTCTTAGTGTCTTAGAATCCGAAGCCGTGTAGTCATATAAGTGTGCAACATCGACATCATCACCCGATAGTGCCCTTAGCAGTATCTTGTATTTATCCTTGAATTTCTTGAGAACTCTATACCTCTCATCAGAATTCAGTTTTAGTTGATAGACATTGTGCCACCTGTCTACATCCTTCACGGTTTTCCCAGTGGATTCAACAACATAAATATCAACTTGTATGTCTTCGGTTTCAGTGAGCATTCCATAGAAATGCTTCAAAAGTTTAACAACCTCTGACTTCGGCAGGGCTCCTTTTTTATTGTCTTCCCTTTCCATAGGCTTCAGACCTCCAGATATACATTACCCCAGAGATGTGATGCACATATACCAATATCCCGATTTGATTCGGAAATGGGTAGAATTTCATTCTTTGTAATTAGAACTATCCACCTTCTTAATTTCTTATCTTTGACTTTAAATATTTTATATCCGAAAAGTCCAAGTATTGGATTAGCATAAATTAGGCCTGCCTTGTCATACAAAAGGAAGATAATAGTCATCAAAAACAATAACATCAATATGCTCCTCATTGTTGTTCTCTCTGGTATAAATGCCAGTAATGAAAGCACATATGTCAGTAGATACTCAAGGTATGAACTACTCATGTCCTCATACTCAACTACAAACAATATTCTGTCGCAAATCTTCTTTTCTCCTTCTTTTGAAGCAACACGCACCTCTTCTTTTGCCCATCTAATGAAGAGATAGAGTGATGCAAAGGAGAAGAAAGTTAGAATACATAAGAATCGGGTATTTGGGCCAGAAAATCCATCAAAATTCGGGATTAAAAGCAGAATCCAAAGTGGAACATATGAACTCAGAAAAAGCCACAACTTGGTAAGGGGCCTTAGTTCCTTTTTCATTGCTTCCCTCCAATTCATACTAATTGCTCAGGTTCAAGAAAAGTTTTTCGGACAACAAAAGTGGAAAGGAAAACCTTCAAGTTATCTTTTTGACTTTAGAATCACAAGGCTCTCAGTCTCGATTCCATTAATTTTCATAGAAATAAAATTAGCAGAAGTATTTAAGCCTTTGATGTGATATTTCATAATGGGGTAATGAAACTAACAAATGTAGCCCTATTGTAGCTTCTTTTGAAGACAAAGAAGCTGTTTCCCTGCTCCGATTGATGAGGAGAGATGAATTTTTCATTATAGGGCGATGAATAGAAAAGCTTTATAAGGCCTATTTTCGAGAAAAGAAGCGATTTAAGAGGTTTGGGCGATGAAGAGATTCATCCCTCCTGACGAGACTCGCTCCCTCGGATGAGGACGCGGTCCCCCCTCGAGCCCTTTTGGAGGGAAAGTCATGCTGGAAGAATTTCCGAGGAACATAATTCCCATCGAGATTCCACCACATACAGTCATGCTCCGCGGGATTAGCTGGGATTCCAACGTTTACCTGCTCCGCGACGGAGAGGAGGCTCTGGTCATTGACACCGGAACCGGCGTGAACTGGCACGTTTACACAGAAATCTGGGAAAAGGAAGGCTATCTCCAGGGGATCAAGCGAGTTATAATCTTCAACACTCACGAACACTTTGACCATGTTGGGGGCAATCTCATCCTGAGGCACTATTTTGAGAACAAGGGAATGGAAGTTCTCTTCGCGGCCCATGAGGTCACTGCAAGAGCCCTTGAAAAGGGCGACGACTATATCATACTCGCGTACTCGTATGGACGGCGTTTTGAGGCGCATTCCGTCGATATAAAGCTGAAGGACGGGGATACACTTAGAATCGGCTCGCTTAAGCTGGAGCTTATTCACACGCCAGGCCACACCGCCGGGAGCTCATGTCTCTATGAGCCGGAGGAAAAGCTGATGTTCACGGGCGACACCGTCTTCAAGGGCACCGTAGGGAGGACAGACCTCCCAACCGGAAGCAGCTGGCAACTCCAGGAGTCACTGGAGAAACTTTTAGAGTTCAACGTCAGCTTCGGCCTCCCCGGGCACGGCTGGGTGATAAAAGACTGGCGTGGAAACCTCACTGAAATCCTGGGGTGGCTCTGATGCGGAAGGGTTCAGTGAAGGAAGTCCTCGCCAAGCTCAAGTATGACCCGCGCGAGGACGAGCGGGATTATTACATCATCATCGAGCATCGCGGTGCCTACGGCGACGTCAAGAAAATCCCCGTCGAGCTGATAGAGCTTGGACACGGCTACTTCTTCGTCGGAGAGGCCCAGATTCCATATCACCGTATTCTGAGGGTCGTGAGGAAGGATGGGAAGGTAATCTGGGAGACAAGAAAGGATAGGAGGGGAGAGAGTGATTGACGCCCATGCTCACTTCGAGTTCTACAAGAAGGAAGTACCGCAGGTAGTAGAAGAGTGCAGAAAGGAGCTCAAAGCCGTGGTTGATTCCATAACCGAGTACAGAAAAACTCACGTCTGGAAGAGCTGGGAGCTGCTCAAACCATACTTTGGCTTCCTCTTCCCGACGCTCGGCTACCATCCGAACGAAGCACGCAGGGGCAACTGGGAAAAGGTGAAGCGCGTTGAGGACTTCATCCGGGAGCACAGGAACGAAATTGTGGCGGTGGGCGAGATAGGCCTCGACTATCACTACGCCGAAAACGAGGCCCAAAGGGAAAACCAGAGGGCGATATTCCAGCATTTCCTAGAGCTGGCGGCTGAGCTTAAGCTCCCCGTGGTTATCCACGCAAGGGATGCCGAAAGGGAAGCCTTTGAGCTGGTTCAGAGATACAGTGTTAATGCCTATTTCCACTCCTTCACGGGGAGTCCCGAGCTTGCTAAGGAGATCGCTGAAAACGATCATCCAATAGGGATAAGCACCGGGATAGTCTTTATCCCGGAGATTAGGAAGACAGTAGAGGCTCTTGAGCTGGAGGATATCCTCGTGGAAACTGATTCACCATACATGAGCCCATTCAGGGGACAGAGGAACAAGCCCTACTACGTCAGAATGGCCATTGAAGAGGTGGCAAAGCTTAAGGGGCGGGAATTTGATGAGGTTGAACGGATAACAGAGAAAAATACGATCGAGTTTTTCAGGCTGGAGGTGTGAGAGATGAACGTTCCAGAGATTGAGGAGCTCAAGAAGCTCTGTGAAGAGCTCGGCGAGAAGGGGCTGATAGCGAGGATAGATTCATTCGTGGCCCTTAATGAAGGGCTGGAGAGCAAGAAGGGGAAGGAGTTCATAGAAGTCTCCATACTGGGCTTTGCCGAAGGCATGCTGACGAGCCTAAGGGCCAAGTATCCTGGCGATGAGAGGGTTGTGAAACTCCTGGAAAGGGTCAGTGCAAGGAGAGCAGAGCTTGACGAGCAGTTCAGGAAGGCGAAGCCACCAATTTTCGAGGGTTAGGGATTTTATCAGCCCTGGCTGTAGTCATCACCGGGAGCCCTCAGGAGAGCTCCGCTCATCACTTTCACTATTCTGGAAGTAGAAGTCCTTAAAAAGCTCGACCTCCTGGACATAGCTTCTCCTCAGTCTCAGCGCGGTGTAAGCCTTCTCAAGCTCCCTGCCGAGGTAAAAGGCGTGCCTCGGGCTTATCTCAAAGCGCTCAAGAATTGTGTCGATTATCGCGTTCGGCTCGTCGCCTACGATGGTTAAGACGGTCTCTGTTCCGTGGTGAGCATTCACCCATATTTTCCCATCTTCAAGCCAAATTCGGAAGTAAACGGGTTCGAGCTCAACTGGCCTCTCCTCGGCCTTGACGATTTCTTTGGCAGGCTCAAAGCGCCAGTCATTGCCCCTCTTCTCCTTGAGTATCAGCAGGTCAAAGCCGAGGTCCTTCGGCATCTCAAAGAGGTTCATGTCCAGGGCTCTCCTCAGCTCCCTTACTGAGCCCCTGGCCTTGGCGCTTGTCTCCGTCGTTAGGAGAAGGCCTATAGAGAGCTCCTTGGCTATTCCAGCAAGAAGGGCGTTCATCCCGACGCTGTCGGCGTCGTAGAGCTCGACGACGTTTCCGACGCCGGCAAGGAGAACGTCGTCCGGGTTCCTCTCACGGTAGAGCTGGAAGGCCGTTATCGAGCGCGCCAGATAGGGCACGTGCTCCAGGATTAGGTCCGGGATTATCGTTTTGTAACCCAAATCAAGGGCCCTGGCCTTAAGCCTCTCAAGGAATTCAACCCTCTCCGCAGGTCTTGTTGGAAAATACCCCTTCGCCTGATTGGTTGGAATCAGAACGACAGGCTTCCCAGTTACGAGCTCCTCCAAGTTGCTCTCATCCACGCTCAAGAAGAGGTCGGCGTGGTCAAGGGCCCGCTCTATCTCCGCAGTATTAAGCGAGTCGAAGCTTATGGGCACGTCGAGACCGTTCTCCCTCAGCCTCTCGCGTATTTCGGGGATGAGCTCGACGAAGTCAAGGTTCGTCTCGCTCGCGATCATGCCGATGTCAATTATATCTGCTCCCTCACGGAGGTAGTAGAGGGCCTTTTGCACGGTCCCTTCGACGCCCAGCCTCGGGGCATCGACGACCTCGCCGAGGATTCTGGTGGGAAAGTCCCTCCCTGCGGGCAGGTTTCCTACAAGGACGTTCCACGGCCTTTTGAGGGCCTCCTCTATGTAGCGCTTGTTTCTCGTCCGGTTCCTTATGTCCTCAACGCGCTTTAGAGCATCGAAGGAGAAGAGGTCATCCGCCGGAACCTCTTTGCTCAGCTTGAAGCCTTCTCTTACCGCCTTCAGCACCTGAGGAAGGTCCATCGCGTTCCTCGGTCCCTTGAAGGTGGGAATACCAAGCTCTTCCTCGATTTCTTGGGCCGAGCCCCTCACGAGGCCAGGAATGAGAATAAGGTCGTAGTCCTCGCTTTTGATTTTAGCCTTCTTCAGATAGCGAACTATCATCTCGGGAGTCAGAAAAGCCGCTACGCTCACAGGCGTAACGAAAACATTGCAGCCCTTACCGTACTTTCGAACAAGTGGTTCGGCGAGCTTGCCGGTGACGAGGAGGATTCGCTCGGGAAGGCTCATGGTCGGAGATTGGCGTTCCCGCTATTTAGGGCTTTCGTACAAACTTTACCTTCACGAAAGGGCTAAATGCTCCCGGGACAAATTCTCTCCGGTGATGTTATGATCCACGTGGGGACCTGCGGCTTCTGCGAGGCAAGGGCGAGGTACTTTCAGGACTTTGATACGGTTGAGATACAGCAGACCTTCTACCGCATTCTCCAAGAGAAGACCCTAGAACGCTGGCAGAAGGAAGCGCCGGAAGGATTCATCTTCTCGATGAAGGCCTTTCAGGGAGTCACCCATCCTCCGAACAGCCCACCTAGAGGAGGAGCAACGTGAGGCCGAGCAAAGATGTCGGCCTTCTGAGGCCGACGAGCGACGTCCTTCACTTCTGGAGGCTCACCCTCCGGGAGGCAGAGATCCTCGGCGCGTGCTTCATACTCATCCAGCTCCCGAGGAGCTTTAAGGAGAACGAAGAGAGTTTTGAGAACGCCGAGAGGTTCTTCTCGATGATCGACAGGGGCGAATTTAAGATAGCCGTTGAGCTCAGGGGTTGGAGTGAGGAGGGAGTTAAACAGTTTGTCCGGGGGTTCGACGTTATAGACGTCACAGACCCGCTCGTGAGGATTCCGCTCCACCATGGCGATATGAACTACTACCGCCTTCACGGGCGCTATGAGAAAGGGAGGATAGTCCACAGCCACGTCTACACGGAGGAGGAGCTGGAAAAAATAAGGGAAAGGGTTATCGGGTGGAACAGGGGGGAGAGCTTCGTTTACTTCAACAACTCGAACATGTGCACCGATGCGAAGCGCTTCAAGGCAATGCTCTAGGCTCAGGCACGGGTCCAGCTCATCATGGGTCAGCCAAGGGTGGGGTCATCATCGCCGGGGATTCCCTCTCCAGTTTATTCAAATCCTGGCTTCCTGACGTTTAAAACTTCTCTATTGACCAGCGTCGGCGGAACTTCACCGTTCTTGAAGGCTATCAAATTCCTCGCCACGAGCTCTGCCATTCCCTCCCTCGCGCCGTAGGTGGCGCTACCGATGTGGGGCGCGAGAACGACGTTATCCAGGCTGAAAAGCTCCTCGTGGTAATATGGCTCCTCCTCGAAGACGTCCAGCCCAGCTCCGGCGATCCAGCCCTCCCTGAGAGCCTTAACGAGCGCCTCTGTATCGACGACCTTTCCCCTCGCTATGTTGACGAGTATCGCGGTCGGCTTCATCAGCTTCAGACGCTCCTCGTTTATCATGTGGTAGGTCTCCTTGGTCAGTGGAACGACCAGGACAACGAAATCGCTCTCCTTTAAGAGCTCGTCCAATGGCATGAACTCAGCGCCGAGCTCCTTCTCAACTTCTGGCTTCCTCGTGCGGGAGTTGTAAAGTATCCTCATCCCGAAGCCCTTAGCGCGCCTCGCTATCGCCTGACCGATTCTGCCGAAGCCAACTATTCCTATGGTCCTGCCGTAGACGTCGTAACCGAGGAACATCAGCGGGTGCCAGGCAACACCGCGCTTCTTCCACTCGCCGGAGCGGACGAATTTGTCTGCCTCAATGAGCCGCCGTGCTGTCGCTAGGAGGAGAACCCAGGCCATGTCTGCGGTGGCATTGGTAAGAACGTCGGGCGTGTTGGTGATGTAGACTCCCCTCTTAGTTGCCTCCTCGATGTCTATGTTGTCATAACCAACCGCGTAGTTGGCAACGATTTTGAGCCTTGGGGCGGCATCGAAGACCTCGGCGTCAATCCTCTCGCTCAGCATGGTAACGAGGGCATCGACGTCCCTTACCTTCTCGAGCAGGACTTCCCTCGAAATCTCGTGCTCGTCCTCCCAGACCTCGACCTCAAAGTGCTCCCTTAACATCTTTATTCCGTTCTCAGGAATTTTCCTTGTGATGAGGACCTTTGGCTTCATCTCCACCACCTGGAAACGTTAAATATGCCTTTAGACATAAGTCTCAATGCTAATATCCTTATCGGGTGATGGCTATGAAGGACGTGAAGTTTTTGGCCGGACGGGCCAACTGGATTAAGGGCTCTGCCCTTGCTGACGTTATGAAGAAAGCTGCAGAGCTGAGGGCGCAGGGAAGGGAACTCATTTCCCTCTCAGCAGGCGACCCCGACCCTAACCTCATTCCGAGGAGCGTTTTGGGCGAGCTTGCGAAGGAAGTTCTCGAAAACGTTCCGGCCTCGGTAATGTACACCCCAGCGAACGGGATTTCGGAGCTCAGAGAAGAGCTTTCGAAGTTCCTTGAGAAGTACGAGGGTTATAAAGTATCTCCCGGAGAGATCATCATAACCGTAGGTGGCACCGGCGCCCTCGACCTCCTCGGAAGGGTGCTCATAGACCCGGGCGACATCGTCATAACCGAGAATCCGAGCTATATCAACAGCATCCTCGCCTTCGAGCAGCTGGGTGCGAAGATCGTGGGAATACCTATGGACGAAAACGGCATGAGGACTGACCTCCTGGAGGGGAGGCTCAGGGAGCTCGAAGCCAGGGGGGAGAAGGTCAAGTTCATCTACACCATACCCACCGGCCAGAACCCCATGGGCGTGACTATGAGCAAGGAGCGGAGAAAGGCCCTTCTCGAGATAGCAAGCGAGCACGATCTATTAATCGTTGAAGACGCAGCATACAACTTCATGCGCTACGAAGGTAAAGCGACACCCCTCAAGGCAATGGACAGGGATGGCAGGGTGATTGTGGCCGGAACGCTCAGCAAGGTCATGGGGACGGGCTTCAGGATCGGGTGGCTCATAACCGGAGGTGCAATAGGGAAGAAGGTACTTATGGAGAAGTCCCCGGTTGACTTCTGCGCACCGACGATTTCCCAGTACATCGCGCTCGAATATCTGAAGAGGGGCTACTTCGAGGAGTACCACCTGAACAAGGGGCTTCCGGGCTACAAGGAAAAGAGGGACGCAATGCTGAATGCCCTTGAAGAGAACCTGCCCGACGCTGAGTTCACGAGGCCAATAGCAGGGATGTTCGTAATGCTCTTCCTGCCTGAGGGAGCCGATGGGATGGCCTTTGCGGGCGAGCTAATGGAAAAGAAAGGAGTCGTTGTCGTTCCAGGAAAGCCCTTCTACACGGACGAGAGCGGCGGCAACGCCATAAGGCTAAACTTCTCAAGGCCGAGCAAAGAGGAGATAGAGGAAGGCATAAAGAGGCTTGCGGAGCTCTACCGCGAGAAGTTCTGACCCTCCCACTTTCTTTTTCAATCGAAGTCCCATATCCTCCCTCCCTTGTGGAACATCACCACGTAGCTTCACTTCTTGCTAACCGAACGTGAGCATCGGGCAAACTTTCTTAAAGCTGCTCCAATTAACGAACCACATGATTAAAGAGACAGTCGAAGACTTTACCGAGGAGGGCCTGGGCACCCTTCGTATAGATGGCAGGGCTATCCATATCCCCTTCGCCTACCCAGGCGATTACGTCTTGATGAAGCGAACTAAACGGCGCTTCGGAAGGAGAATCGCAACAGACTTTGAGCTTCTCGAACCATCGCCGCTCAGACAGACTCCGAGATGCCCTCACTTTGGGAGATGCGGCGGCTGCCTCTGGCAGGGAATGAAGTACAAGGAGCAGCTAAGGTTTAAAGCGGAACTCTTCGAGCGGATAACAGGGATAAGCGCAGATGTAAGGGGCTCTCCCAAAATCTGGGGCTTCAGGAACGTGAGCAACTTCATCGTTACAGCCGCTGGGATCGGCCTCAAGGAGTACGGAAACCCGCTCGGCGTCGTGGATTCCGGGGAGTGTCCAATCTTCTCGAAGAGGACGCGCGAGTATCTGAATGCCCTCAGAGGTTTTCTCGAGGAGAGCGGCCTAAGACCCTGGGACCTGCGGAAAAAGAGGGGCGACGTTCACTATCTCCAAATTAAGGAGGGCAAGTTCACGGGAGAGGTTATGGTGAACCTTATAGCCCACGTTCAACCCACCAGGGAGGTCCTGCAGGCCTTTAGGGACTACTTCTCTTTCGCGGATTCCCTCTACTGGAGCTTCAAGGCCGATGAGAGGGACGACCCGAAGGGAGAGCCGGGGCTTATAGCTGGCCAACCTTACATCCGAGAGAGGATTAAGGACGTGGTGTATCTCATCCATCCGAACAGTTTCTTCCAGACCAACAGCTACGCCTTAGCTCTCCTGCTGAAGACCGTCGAGGGCTTCGCCGATGGAGAGAGGGTTTTCGACCTCTATTCTGGCGTCGGAACCTTTGGCGTCTGGCTGGCGAAGAGGGGTTTTGCCGTCGAGGGCGTCGAGCTGAATCCCCTCGCGGTGGAAATGGCGAGAAAAAACGCTGAGCTGAATGGGGTTGATGCCGTCTTCAAAGTTGGCCGGGCTGAGGAAACGCCAATCGGCGATTACGACACTGTAATAGTTGACCCGCCGAGGAAGGGGCTGAAGGAGGCAGCGGAACTTTTGATTAAAAGTGGCGTTGAGAGGGTCGTTTACGTCTCCTGCAATCCCAGAGCGTTCAAGCTGGACTACGAGAACCACTTAAAGAAGGACTACCACGTTGAAGATGCTACTTTAGTCGACATGTTCCCGCATACGCCGCACGTTGAGGCGGTAATAATGTTAGAAAAGAAGTAGAGGTCAAACCGCCTTCCAGAACGGATCCTCCTGGGCTTTGACCTTCGCCGTCATCTTGAGGGCCTTTATGTCGGTATCTTCCAGTTCGTTCTTGAGCTGCTTGAGGAGGATTATGACGTCGTTCTTGGTCAAGTCAACGTAGAGCGTCTCGCCCGGGTGGATGTGCCTGCCAACTATCGCGCCCTCGATGGCTATTGCCACCGCCTCGCCCTTCTTGGCCTCCTGCACGAAGTCGTTGCGGTTCTTGATGGACTTTATCGTTCCAACCTTCTGGCCGTTCTGCTTGATGAGCGTGACGCCGGGCCTTATCCTGCCCTCAACGACCTCGATACCGACTATCGCGGGATGGCTCCTCCTGAAAACGTAGCGCTCGTCAGGATAGAGCCTGATGACGCCCGGGAAGGTGACCTTGCTGAGTAGCTCGCGCTTCTTCTTCTCCTCCTCGCCCTTGACCCAGGCCTCGTAGTCCTCAATGAGCTTGTAGATGATGTTGCCCGTGAATATGGGCACGCCCCTGGCCTTAGCAACCTCTTCAGCGTCCTCGTTCACCTTGACGTTGAAGCCGAGGACGACGCCGTACTTTGGATCCTCGTCCTTGACGCTCAGGGCCTCCATGACGTCGGTCTTGCTGATGTTCCCGACGTCGGCCTTCCTTATTGGGATGTTCTTCTCCTGGAGCTCCTTGCTAAGGGCCTCCAGAGAGCCGAGGGTATCGGCCTTGACTATCACACCGACCTTGCCGGTGCTTATGACAACGCTCTGTATCTGGCTGAGTATTTCCTGTTTGGCCTTCTCGACCTCCTCCTCGGAGCGAGCGGCAATGACCGGTGATCCCGCAAGAGCCTCCTCAAGGCCCGGAGCGGCTATCTTGACACCCGCAGCGGCTGTAACCTCGTCAACCTGGTCAAAGCGGAAGCGCGGGTCGCGTATCTCGTCGAGGGGCTTGGGCTTGAGCAGAGCGCGGATTTTCGTCACTATCGCCTTGTCCTTGCCGCCAACGACGATTGTATCATCTTTGTGGAGCGTTCCGTCGTAGATTATGACGTCTATGGTAGTTCCGAGACCGATCTCTTCCCTGATTTCGAGGATTGTGCCGCGTGCCGGGCCTTCAACTTCAATCTTGAGCTTCTCCTCCAAGTACTTCTGGCTGAGACCCGCGATAAGGACGAGCAGCTCGGGGACGCCTATGCCGTACTTGGCCGAAATCGGAACTATCGCCAACTCGCGGGTGAAGTTCTGAACGCGGTCAAAGCGGTTCGCCTGGAAGCCCATCTCGTAAAACTTGCCTATCAGCTCCCAGAGCTTGGTCTCAAGCTCCTGCTGAGCCCTCTGATCCTGCTTCTTGATGTTCACGAGGAAAGGCTCGTCCTCCTCAATCTTCCATCCTTTAATCCTGTCTATCTTGTTGGCTGCAACGATGAATGGTGTCCTGTTCTTCCTGAGGATCTCGATGCTCTCTATCGTCTGCGGCTGGAAGCCTTCGTTTATATCAACAACTAGGACAGCAAGGTCAGCGAGGCTACCCCCCCTCGCGCGCAGGCTCGTGAAGGCCTCGTGACCGGGCGTGTCGATGAAAAGCAGGCCAGGGAGCTTTATCTCGCCCTTCCAGAGTTTGATGAGCGGGCCGGCAAGCTGCTTGACCGTCTCAATCGGTACCTCAGTTGCACCGATGTGCTGGGTTATTCCGCCGGCCTCTTTGCCGGCGACGTTTGTGTGCCTGATCCTGTCAAGGAGAGTGGTTTTTCCATGGTCAACGTGACCGAGAACCGCTATGATCGGCTGTCTAATCCTCTTCATTTCCCTCACCTCTGGAAGATACTCCGGCGTGAGTTTTTAAAGGGTTCGGCGCAAGGGTTAAAAGTCTCGATAGTAACTCCTGCCGGTGGTGCGATGATAGCACTGGTACTTGGAATAATTGTTGGGATTGGCCTGGCGTTAATCCTTGGAAGGCTGAAGGGTAGGGCCCACGAGCTGACGATGGTAATGCTCACCCCGGTCTTCACGTACATAGTAGCCCAATGGTTTTACGGTGGCTGGGAGGGAAATGTTTTCATAAGCACCCCGCTTGGGGACTTCAAGCCTTCCGAACTTATAGGCCTTGAAACCTTCCTCACTCTCTTCATCACGCTCCTTTATGTCAATTTCAGAGGAAAACGGGCTCTGACGATAGACGAGCTCCCAGGAACCTCCGCCCTCGTGTGGGCGATGACCGGGCTCGGAATCGGCCTCTCTGCCAGCGGGTGGGGGCTACTCCTCGTTCCGGGCGTTGCTCTGTATCTTTTTATGATCTGGCTCGCCCACAGAGACCCGTTCGTGGGCCTGAAGGCGAGGCCCTGCGGGAGCGAGCTCGGGGAAGTTGCTTCTGCCTTAGGCTACAATTGCCTGACAGATGAGAACAGTTTGAGCGTTTACAAGCTCGGGAACTGCCTCCTCGTGGGAGGTGGGCTCGTCGAGAAGTTTCCAAGGTGGAAGGAAGTCGTTGAGTGCATGGGGAAGGTTCCTGACTTAGGAATGGGTCTGAAGCTGGCCATCCACGGCATCTACCTCCTCCCGGCGCTCGTTGGGGTATTGATGGGCGATGGTCCCTTCACCACGATGGGTCTGATAGCGCTGACGTTATTCGTCTTCTTCCTGAACCTGACGGTGACGGTCACCCTGACGAAGGGAAAAGTCCGGGAGGAGTGCAGGGAGGTACTAGAGGAATACGCGGAGTTCTTCAGGAAGAACAAGAAGAAGGGAAGGCTGGACGTGATAATAGATTGAATCAGCACTCCAAACAGTTCATTCTGTCCATATACTCCTTCTTTCCCTTTGCGTGGGTGTGGTAGAACCAGTCGGCGGCCTTCCAGTACTCGAATATCTCGTCCTCGCTGAAGTAGAGCTTTATCTCCCTCTCTGCGCTCTCCGGGCTGTCGCTGGCGTGGATAACGTTGTATATGGCGTCGCCAACGTCAAGACCGTAGTCTCCCCTTATGCTTCCGGGCTCGGCATCCTTCGGGTCGGTTGCACCCGCCATCTTCCTGACGACGCTTATGGCATAGCGGCCTTCAACCACCATGACGACGCTTGGAGCCTTGGTTATGTAGTCAATCAGCGGTTCAAAGAAGGGCTTACCCCTGTGCTCCTCGTAGTGCTTCTCGGCCAGCTCGCGGGTGATCCATATCATCTTCATTCCGACGATTTTAAGCCCCCTCTTCTCAAAGCGGGAGATTATTTCGCCCATCAAGCCTCTAACGACGGCGTCGGGCTTCAGGATAACCAGGGTGCGCTCTATCTTCTTGTCCGCCATTGGCAACACCAGAAGTAGTTGACGGCACGGTTAAAAGGCTTTTTGGAGAAGGACATGTGGCAGAATAAGGGAACGAAAGAAAAAAGAAATCACTTCATCCTCTTGGCCCTCTGGAGCCTTGCCTCCTGGAAGGCCTTGGTCCACTTGAGCTTCCTGGGGTTCCTGCCCATGAAGTAGTACTTCTCGCACTTGCTGGAGCAGAAGAAGAGCACTCTGCCGTCGTTCCTGACGAACATCTTGCCGGTTCCCGGCTCGAACTCCCTTCCGCAATAGGAGCAGACGTTCCACCTGGGCATCGCGATTACCTCCTAGCTCTGATCTCCCTAGCTTCCCTCTCAGTCTCCCTGAGGATGACTATGTCCCCGACGCGGACAGGGCCCTTAATGTTCCTCCTGATGACACGGCCCTTGTCGCGGCCCTCAAGGACCCTGACCTTGACCTGAGTAACGCCACCGGTGACGCCGGTCCTGCCGACGATCTCAATAACCTCCGCTGGGTATCCTTCGTCGCTCATTTCTCACACCCCTTATCTAAAAATCCACTCGCAGAGATGAACTTAAACCTTTCCGTGAGTGAAAGGAGGAAAAGGAGCTCACTTCATGAGCTCCCTAACCTTCATAGCGATTTCCTCAACGAGCTCCCTGCCCTTGCCGGGCTCGATGATGGCGACGCTGGCAGCTGGAACCTCAATACCAGCGGCAGCGCCGAGCTCCTTCTTGCTCGGAACGTAGATGTACGGGATCTCCTTCTCCTCACACAGCGGCGGGAGGTGGGCAACGATCTCCTCCGGGTCAACATCCTCTGCAATGATAACGAGCTTAGCCTGGCCCCTCTCAACGGCCTTGGTGGTCTCGTTGGTACCCTTCCTTATCCTTCCGGTGTCGCGAGCGAGCTCGACAGCCTCAAGGGCCTTCTCAGCAAGCTCTGCCGGAACTTCAAACTTGACGTAGCTTGGCTTCGCCATCCTTCATCCCTCCGAAACTTCATCGTTCATCGAGTTTTGCGTGCTCAATTCTGGGCGATGGTTTAAAAGGATTTCGATAGCCGGCAGGAAAGGCAGAACGAAACGGCCGCCATCAGCAGCGGCCAAGCTCATCATCCGGGAGTCAGGAAAAGGAAAAGCTCAGCTCTCATCATAGCCGCGGTAGATTTCTAAGCTCCTCCTCGCGCGGGCACGTGGTATGTGATGCCCCATCAGGGCGACTATCTTGTCAGCCCTGGCCTTGCCGTGGTGGAGCATCTTGGTTTCCGTCTTTATCTTCTCGACCCTGAAGGTGTAACCGCCGACCTCAAGAACCTCGCCGACGACGAACTCCTCATCGCGAGGCACCTTAACCTTGAAGGCCTGCGTTACTCCCTTCGGCAGGTAGATGGAGACCTTGATGACCTTGGGATAGGTTAAACTCTCACCCCACAGCGTTTTGATCTCGCCTATCTTGGCCTTGTTCACCCGTTTATCACCTTCAAGCTCTATGCCGGTAATTCTGACCTCGTCGTCCTCGGTTTCAACTATGTCGCCGACCTTGATTTCCTCGCCTTCCGGGAGCTCCGCGAAGGTCTTGAAGCTCCTCTCGTGCTTGCTAACTATGAGTGGAACCTTTACGAGTTTTGGGAGCGTTATGATCCACACGTTGCCACACTCGTTGCAGCGAAGGGTAAGCTCCCTTCCCCTCTCTTTGATGACTTCAACGTCATCGCTACCGCACTCAGGACAGATGAAGTACTCCTCCATGTCTCTCACCAGTGGAAAGAAGAGGGGAGCGGTTTATAAAGCTACTCTTTGATATAGATGCGGTAGGTTCTGCCCTCTTTCACGCGCGTGATCAGGCCCTTCTCCTCCATCTCCCTGAGTATTATGCTGACCTTCGCTTTGGAAACGCCGAGCTTTTCAGCGAGCTCACTCTGGAGAACTGGACCCTCACGGAGGATTGCCATTATCTTCTCTTCGTCGCCCCTCAGGAACCCCATCTCCTTCTCACGCTTCCGCTCGTTGTAAAGGAAGTAGCCGTAAACGCCGCCGGCGCCAAGGAGCAGGCCTGCGAGGAAGAGGACAAGGTAAGTCAGCGGCGAAGGCTTCTCGATCTTTATCTCGCCGGAGAAGCCGACGATGAAGTAAAACTCGTCCCCCGCACGAATGTTGTTCCTCGTCCACTCAAGGAGAAGCCTGTTGGTGGAGCTTTCAACCTTGTCCGGAGATGGGATTATCGGCGAAAGAATCGCGTAGCCCTTCGGAACGAGCAGCTGCATGTGGAAAACCCCAACCGGCTGGCTGAACTTGATATAGTATGTGAACTGCTCCTTACCATCGGCCTCACTTATCATCCCTCTTGTCTCGAAGGTGAGCTTTATTCTGGCGCTCTGGCCCGGTTTAAGCGTCGGGAAGTTGAGGTAGACCGCGTTGGTCCCATCGAGCACCTCCCTGACGGTCACGTTTATTGTCTCAACGCTGTTGCCCAACTCCACAATGGCGCTCGGGTTATCAACCGGGTAGTCCGTGTAGATAACGTACTGGCTCAGATTTGTATGCGAGGTCAGGTCTATCTCTATAGTTTCCTTAATATCGTCCGGACTGATGACCTCAAAATAGACTGCGTAGGCGTTTATTTCATAGTCATAGGTCTGTCCTCCCGCCAGAGGAGCTGCCAAAATGAAGAGAGTCAGGAATAGCCCGATCAGAGCTGGCTTCCTTCCTCGGGATTTTTGATTTTCAGGAGCGGGCATACGTTCATACACTCCCTGCAGTGGATGCAGAGCTCGGGATTCACCACTATCTTTTTGCTCACGGGGTCTATGCTGAGTGCTCCTTCAGGACACTTGCCCACGCAGACACCACAGCCAACGCATTCGTAGGCCCTCTTAACGAGGTAGTAAGCCTGCAGGGCTTCGTTGAAGTCATCGGTATAGGCTCCATCTGGTCTAAATGTAACCTTCCCCGCCCTTATGTAGTTTTCGCCTTCCTCAATCTCGCCGAGGATAGGAGCGACTTCCTTAATCCTCCTGAGGTTGACCACCGTGTTAAAGCGCACCGTGAAGACACCGTCCTCCTCCTCGATGGTGTATTTGACCGGCTCCCAGGAGCGTTCCTCTGAAATTTCAATGCCGAGCTCTCTTGCTATCGCCTTCTCACCCCTGCTTAGCTTCTTCCAGCGCCAGAAGCCGTAGGTTATCCACTCCTCTGGAAGGTTAAAGCGCCTCCTCCAGCGCTCCAGCTCGTTTTCCCACTTAGCCCAGAGCTCGGGCTTCTCCTCCTTCAGCGTGTAGATTTCCGCCAGAGATGAGCTCGGACAGAGGAAGCAGCCTATCCTGTCGAGTCTCTCCTCGTAGAGCGGGTTGTACTTCAGCCCGCGTGAGAAGATGTAGAGCCAGACCTCCAAAGCGCGCCAGTGGAATATCGGAGAGGCACCAGTCTCGTTCGGCACCCAGGGGTTCTTCCATATCCTGGGCTGCTTGAAGCGCTTTATGCTCTCGTACTTCCTCTGGCCGACGAACATAAGCACTCCTTCGGGGTAGTTTTCCTTTATTGCCATCGTTATCGGGCCAAGTTTTGTGACCTTACAGCACCAGCGGTAGTCCCTTCCAGGCGGCGAGAAGACGTGAAGTGCCCTCCAGAAGGCGTCTCCAGCATCTGCAACGACGAACTTTATCCCCTTCGGCTCGAGTTCTTTCCTGAGCTCCTCAACGTATTCAAGCGTTTCGGGGAATTCTATGCCCGTGTTGTTGAAGAAGACTGTAAAGCCCTCCTCACCGAACTCCTCCAAAGCGAGGCCGAGAACTGCGAGGCTGTCCTTTCCGCCGGAGAAGGCCACCGCTATTGGCAGATCGGAGTAACGCATGGCAGTTTTTCTCATGAAGCGCCTCGCTTCCTGAACCTTCTTCTCAAGCTCGATGCTGTTTGCCCTGAGGACGTCTTCCATCGTGGCCTTTCTTCCCTCACGGTAGTTCACGCTCTTCTGCCGCCTGACTTTGACACCTGTTCCGCGCTCCCTGGCGATCAACGCGCTGTAATCCTTCTTTGCTATGCCCGTCGCCACGACCTCACCGTTTGGGGAGATGAGAACCACGTCATCGCCGACCTTGATGCTCTCCTCGGCCTCGAGGATGCCAACTGGGAGGAGGTTGGAGCCGCTCAAGATAGGCTCTATCGCGCCCTCATCAACGATTATCCATTTGCGCATCTTTTTGCCGAAGCGCTTCCACAGGGCGATTGCACCCTCAGTCTTTAAGCCCGGCTTCCAGCGGAGCTCGATGGGGTCGAAGCGTATCCAGCCGAAAACGTAACCGTCGACGATTATCTCGTAGGTGTCGTCCTCCCCGGGAGTCTTGTTGAGCAGGACGATTTTGCCCTCGAAGAGTTCACCAACGTCCACGCCGTAGTGCTCCTTGAAGATTGAGCGTATGAACTCGATGTCCCTCTCGAAAGCGAAGCGCAGATCGCCTGGCGGAGTGATGTTGAGCTTGAAGACGCCCTCTTTTCCGTGAACGGCGCAGCTCTCGCCGATGAGTGGAACGTTGCACTCTCCACACCAGTGAATGTAAGCCTTACCGAGGAAGACTGGCCTTCCCATTTTCTCTCACCTGACCTCCAGAGGGCGGAGGGGTTTATAAAGTCGTCCTTCAACAGAAATGCTTATAAAGAGTTTTATTCTTTTTAGTTTGAAAACTAACTGGAGGCGATAGTAATGTCAGCCTTCGCAAGTGCTGCTCTGCTGATTCTGGGAGTTTTTCTTTTGATAATGCTCCTGCTGAGCGTCAAGGTAATTCGGCCGTACCAGAAGGGCCTCGTCGAGAGGCTCGGAAAGTTCAACAGAATCCTCGAGCCAGGAATACACTTCATAATACCCTTCATGGAGCGCGTAAGGGTCGTGGACATGCGCGAACACGTCATAGACGTGCCGCCCCAAGAGGTCATCTGTAAGGACAACGTCGTCGTCACCGTCGATGCCGTCGTCTACTACCAGATTCTAGATCCTGTTAAGGCCGTTTACAACGTCAGCGACTTCCTTCTGGCCATCGTCAAGCTTGCCCAGACAAACCTGCGTGCAATAATCGGTGAGATGGAGCTCGACGAGACCCTCAGCGGCAGGGACATAATCAACGCCAAGCTAAGAGAGGAGCTGGACAAGATAACCGACCGCTGGGGTGTCAAGATAACGCGCGTTGAGATACAGAGGATTGACCCGCCGAAGGACATCCAGGAGGCAATGGCCAAGCAGATGACTGCCGAGCGTGAAAAGAGGGCCATGATCCTCCTTGCAGAAGGTAAGAAGGAGAGCGCCATCAAAGAGGCTGAAGGACAGAAGCAGGCTGCGATACTCAAGGCAGAGGGTGAGAAGCAGAGGCAGATACTCATCGCCGAGGGTCAGGCCGAGGCCATAAGGAAGGTTCTTGAGGCGCTGAAGATGGCGGACGAGAAGTACTTAACCCTCCAGTACATCGAGAAGATGCCCGAACTGGCCAAGTACGGTAACCTCATCGTCCCGTACGACACCGAGGCGCTGATAGGCCTGCTAAGAATCCTCCAGAAGGTGAAGGACACCGAACTGCCAAAGGCACCAAAGAGCGAAAAGAAGCCCGTTGAGGAAGCAGGGAACTCCAGTAATCTTGACCTCGAAACGCTTAAGGACATTATGGGCTAATGGCCAATGGTGAGAAGCCATGGATGCCCTTCCCATCTCCCTCTTAATTTTGGGACTGCTGATAATAGTGCTCGACATGATGGTCACTGCTTTCATAACCCCAATAGGCGTTGCCTTCGCCGTCCTCGGGCTGCTCCTCGGCTTCGGCTGGGGCTTCGCAGAGTCCTTCGTCGTTTCACTCGTGGCGGCAGTGATTTCCTACATGGTCATCGGGAGGTACATCAAACGGGACGTCCAGGACGTCGGAAAGCCGAAGTACACCTTCGAGCTCAAAGGTAAAAAGGGAAAGGTTGTCGAGGTCGGAAAGGAGCACTACATTGTCGAGCTCGAGGGCGATAAGTGGATAGCCCTCAGCGAGGATAGGCTGAAGATAGGGGACACCGTCGAGGTCATCAACGTTGATGGCGTCAAACTCATCGTTCGAAAGGTCTGAGCTCTTTCCATAATTCTTCCAGCGTTTTTCCAATCTTCGTGAATACGCCGTTTCTGTAGACTATCTCCCCATTCACTATCACAAGCTCTACGTCGCTTCCTCTTGTGGAGTAGACGAGATGGGAGTAAACGTTCTCCCCGGGCAGGAACTGGGGTTTCCTCGCGTTTATGAGGACAAGGTCAGCTAGGTAGCCGGGTTTTATCAGCCCGGCTTTAAGCTTCAGAGCGCTGGCTCCACCAATGGTGGCCCAGCTGAAAACCTCCCTCGTGCTGGCCACGTCCGTTCTCTTTCTCCAGACCTTGTTAAGCACGGCCGCAAAGCGCATTTCAGTGAACATGTCCATGACGCCAATGGGGTTCGGAGAGTCGTTGCCCAGCGCTATGTTCGTCCCTGCAGTGTAAAGCTCAATTATCGGAGCTATCCTTGCCTCAAGCTTTGCCATACTGAGGGAGCAATGGACGAGAGTGGCTCCGCTTCGGGAGTAGAGCTTAACTTCTCCATCGCTCAGGTATATCCCGTGCACGCCAATGAGGTTTTCATGGAGAACGCCGGCCTCAGCAAGGTACTCCACGGGAGTGAGTCCGTAATGCTCCTTAACGGTCCTGACCTCTTCCCCGCTCTGGGAGAGATGGACGTGGAGTAAAGCGTTTCTCTCGCGGGCAAAGGCACCAATTTCTCGCATGAGCTCAAGTGAGACCGTATTCGTTGCATGGGGGGCTAAAGCAGGTTTGACGAGTTCGTCTTTTCCTTCCCAGTGCTTGAAGAACTTGAAGCCCTTTTCAGGCTCCGCGAGGGGAAAGTCCACCAGGTCCATCACCGTCTGGCCGATGAAGGCGCGTATTCCAAGCTCCCGAGCGGCCCCGGCTATCTCATCGGCAAAGAAGTAATGGTCGTTTATCGTTGTGGAGCCGTTAGCTAAAGCCTCTGCCATTCCAAGGAGCGCCCAGCGGCGGATTTCCTCGGGCGTCCAGTTGAGCTCAGTGGGCCAGATTACCTCCTTGAGCCAGCGCTCTATTGGCAGATCCTCGCCGAGTCCGCGGAGTTTGGCCATGGCTACATGGGTGTGGGTGTTGATTAGACCCGGCAGAACGAGATAACCATCTCCACCGTAGATTCCATCAACTCCATATTCTCCAAGCTTATCTCTGGGAATAACGTTGATTACCTCGGTTCCATCAACCAAAACTGCATGATTTTTCAGAACCTTTTCAGCATCGACCACAGTACCAATGAGCGCAAACATCCCATCACCCTTTGAATATATGCCATCTGGATACTTAAAAATTTTGACATAACGACATAAAATCGCCCAAAGGATTTAAATGCAGAAAAGGGAAAAGTAGAGCCATGCCGCCAATACTGATGATAAGGAAGGGAATAACCGCCCTTGAGCCGTGGATAAATTGACGCTCTTCTGTTAACGTGGGTAGTCTGGAATCGCTACCGTTATAAAGCCCATTTCAAAGCCTCTGGAGGTGGTAATGATGATTGATAAGATTTATTGCGCGGACGTTAGACCCGAGATGGAAGGTAAGCGCGTCAAGCTCGCCGGATGGGTTTACAGAAAGAGGGAAGTCGGAAAGAAGGTCTTCATAGTGCTTAGAGACTCGAGCGGAATAGTTCAGACGATATTCAAGAAGGAGCTGAGTGAAGAGGCCTATGCCGAGGCCAAGAAGGCCGGAATTGAGTCGAGCGTTATCATTGAGGGCGTTGTTAAGGCCGATCCAAGGGCTCCGACGGGTGTGGAAATCCAGGCCGATAAAATTCAGGTCATCCAGAACGTGGACTTCTTCCCGATAACGAAGGACGCAAGCGACGAGTTCCTGCTCGACGTGAGACACCTGCACCTCCACTCACCGAAGGTAGCGAGCATAATGAAAGTGAAGGCAACTCTCATGCAAGCAGCGAGAGAGTGGCTCCTCCAGGACGGCTGGTACGAGGTCTTTCCGCCGATACTCGTCACAGGGGCAGTTGAAGGCGGCGCAACGCTCTTCAAGCTCAAGTACTTCGACCGCTATGCCTACCTGAGCCAGTCAGCCCAGCTCTACCTCGAAGCGGCCATCTTCGGCCTTGAGAAGGTCTGGTCGCTCACACCGAGCTTCAGGGCCGAGAAGAGCAGGACGAGGAGGCACCTCACCGAGTTCTGGCACCTCGAGCTTGAGGCTGCCTGGATGGACCTCTGGGACATCATGAAGGTCGAAGAGGAGCTCGTCAGCTACATGGTGCAGAGAACGCTTGAGCTGAGAAGGAGCGATATCGAGACCTTCAGGAAAGACTTAACGACGCTCAAGAACACGGTTCCACCGTTCCCGAGGATAAGCTACGACGAGGCGATAGACATACTCCAGAGCAAGGGCGTTCAGATAGAGTGGGGCGAGGACATGGGCGCCGACGAGGAGAGGATTTTAACGCAGGAGTTCGAGAGCCCGTTCTTCGTCTACGGCTATCCGAAGCACATCAAGGCCTTCTACATGAAGGAAGACCCGGAGGATCCGAGGAAGGTCCTCGCGGCAGACATGCTCGCGCCGGAAGGATACGGCGAGGTCATCGGTGGAAGCCAGCGTGAGGACGACTACGACAAGCTCGTGCAGAGGATTCTCGATGAGGGTATGGATCCGAAGGACTACGAGTGGTACCTTGACCTGAGGAAGTACGGCAGCGTTCCACACAGCGGCTTCGGCCTCGGCCTGGAGAGGCTCGTCGCCTGGGTGCTAAAGCTCGACCACGTCCGCTGGGCCACTCTCTTCCCGAGGACGCCCAGTAGGTTGTATCCGTGAGATTTCTTTCTTTTGTTGATTCTTCTTATGTTGTATCCATTTGACTCGAATAAGCAAGACATTGAAAAAGAAAACTATGCATACCGGACAAGCTACTTAAGATTCAAGGATTTTCAGGATTTCTTCTTCTAACCTTTTATCACCTATCTCTTCAACCCTCTGGAAAATAGGCTCTGCAATTTTCAGAAGCTCCTCAGATCTCTCCCGAATAGTTTTCAAAAGTTGGCTATCTTTGCCACTGCCATAGTTGGAGATTAAACCGTTATACTCCTTTATTTCCTGAGGTTCTAAACCGTGCGCCTTAAGGAACTTCTCGAGGAATCTCGAAACTCTCCGTATGAAACCCTCTTCTGCAGGAGAAAGAGAAGATGTGCCAATCCTATCCTTGTATCTCTTCGAGATAAACAGGTAAGGCTCTTCAACGTGTTGATAGCCACTTGTTGTATTTCCTTCCAATCTCAAGACAAGGTACCTAAGATATTCAACGAGATAGTTTTTGTATTCCTCAATATTCAGGCGCTGTTTTCTCATCTCAATAAGGGTTTCATTCATTAGTTTTGCCTGCTTTTTTGCCTGTTCTGTTGCTTCCGCAGTAGCCATTGCTTGAATGGCAACAACACCTGCCATTAAAATGTTCGCTATGACTAATATGAATTGCAAGGTAGTGTCATTTTGTGTTTTAGCACCAACCCACGCCCCAATAATTGCAATATAAACAAAAAGCACTATGAGGGGAATCACTACCCATGTTTTTGTGTTAGTATTCAATGTTACCACCTCACGGCAGGTGGCCGCCTTCTTTTCCTTAAGACCTTCCTTCCAAGATACCTCTCAACTTGTGAACACACTCAAGCGCCCTGATGCCAAGGTAGCCCTGATTCCGATCCAGAATGGCCTTCAAGCAGTTCTCTTCTATTTCATATAATAAATCTAACAACTTCGACTTGGTCTGAATATCCAGCTTTCTGAGATCCACGTCCCCCTTAACAAAGTGCCTGAGCTCAGAATACCCAACAGGCATAGAAGCTTCCTCTTCGAGCAATATGAGGATACCCAAGCACTTATCGATGAAGGCCTCCATATCAACCTTACTTATCCGACCCTCGATTATGATCTTGGTCTCCTCAGAGACAATGCCCCTGCTTTCTGGCTTTACCTTCCAGACCTTAAACCGCACCTTCAGGGCACCACCCATCTTCTTGAGAACCTTCTCGTCAAAAGGCAAACCGGACATGGTCTCAATCTCAATCAGAGTGCCTGCAACAACCTCCTTGCCGAGCAACTGAGACTTTATTATCTCCTCCATGCCATAAACCTGAACAGTCGGCTCGTCAGGAATCAAATACACCTTCTTAGCAACCACTTTCTCGGTAGTCTCAATATGCTCCGGCAATTCTTTAGGTTCATCCTTCTTTCCAAACAACGGCACCGCTACCGCCCCCACCAAGTTAATTTCTTCCGATTGCCGAGATTGCTAAAACAAAAAGGATAGTGCTTAACACATGAATCCCAACAGTTCCAAGATTTTTAGTGCATAGTTGCTGTGCCCATCATAGCACCAAAGATTAGCATTGTTATGATTAGTATTATAATGTAGAACACTATTCCTGCCGTGAAAAACCCAAGCCCAAATCGGAATCCATCACTAAACGTCAGCTTTTTCTCATCCGGCATGGATATCACCCCTATGATTTCTTAATGGGATTATTACAATCATATATAAGAAAGTTTCGGCTTTTGTCCGCAGGAAAACAATCAAAAAGCTCGAATAAAACGCAGTGACGCAAAATTCCAGCAAAGGACTATGACCGCAGTCTTAATATCGACCTCTGTCCATTATCACAATGGTGGGCCATGTTGGGACAAAGTGGGCCTAAATATAGCGGGGCTCTCAATGGAGATAAGCCCGAAAAGAGGCGAAAGACGCGCGTTCATTTGTACCTTGATGAAGAGGTGGTCGGCGGTCTTAGGGAAGAGGGCTTTAACATCTCGGCCCTCGCAAATAAGCTCCTTAGAGAGCATCTAGAGAAGGTGAGGCGCATGGAAGCTATTATTTCGGAGAATGGCGGGCCCGGCGGGATTCGAACCCGCGACCTCCGGCTTAGAAGGCCGGCGCCCTATCCTGCTAGGCTACGGGCCCTCGGGTTAGTGGTTAAGGGGCGCTCTTATAAAAGTTACGGTGGGAAGAAAAGGGAAGAAGAATTCAGCGCCTCCTCCTAAGGAGGAGCGGCACTATGGCAAGGCCGACTATCAGGGCCGGTCCGCAGATGCCGGCGTTATCAGTTTCCCCGCTGGTTTCGGTGGTCGTCTTGCCGAGTATCTCGTCAGCGCTCTTGCCCTCGACCATGAGCTCGGTCCACTGCTTGAGCCAGGCCTCGTAGTTCTTCTCTATCTCGGCCGGGTCAACGGTGACGGGCTTGTCAACCTCAACCGCGTACTGGAAGACCTCAGGGAGCTGGACGTTCTTGTTGACGGGGTACATCCACTGGTTGACCGGAAGCTTCTCCTGGGCTTCCTCGCTGATGAGGAACTCTATGAACTTCTTGGCGAGCTCTGGGTGCTTGGCACCCTTGACTATTCCAGCACCCTCGATCTGGAGGTAGTTGCCCTCTTTGAATGCGACGGCACCGATGTTGGTGTTGTTCTCGTAGTAAACGGTTGCAGCAGGGGAAGTCGCGTAGCTGAGCACGAGCGGATACTCGCCCTTGGTGAAAGCTCCCCAAGCTGCGCTCCAGCCCTCGACGATCTGGACGTCGTTCTCCTTGAGCTTCTCCCAGTAGTAGAGCCAGTCGTCGCCGTAAACGGCTATCGTCCACAGGAGGAAGGCCATTCCCGGCGAGCTGGTCCTCGGATCCTCGATGATGAGCTTGCCCTTCCACTCGGGCTTGATGAGGTCTTCGAGGCTGGTCGGCGGGTTCTGAACCATGTCCTTGCGGTAGTTGATAGCTATGTATCCGTAGTCGTAGGGTGTGAGGTGGAAGGTTGGGTCAAACTTCTCGATTATCCAGTCAGGGATAACGTCGGCGTTCTCTGGCTTATATGGTTCGAGAACGCCTGCATCTATAGCCTTGGCGAGGTAGCTGTTGTCTATGCCGACGACGACATCAGCCTGCGGGTTGTCCTTCTCGAGGATGAGCCTGTTGAGGACCTCTCCAGCGTCACCTATGAGGACGAGGTTGACCTTAACACCGTACTTCTCCTCGAATATCGGAACTATCTCCTTCATCCACCACTCTATGCTGTCGTAGGAGTAAACAGTCAGCTCTTCCTGGGCAGCAGCGGGCTTTGGAACCGCGAAAAGCCCCACAAGGAGCACTACTAGGAGTGCGATGCCAAGTTTCCTCATCGAACCACCTCCAAATACTCGGTTGTGATTTTCAATAATGTGGTAATACGATGCCTAATAAAGCTTTGCCTCCCAGAATTGTGACCTTGAAAAAGTTCAGATTAAGTGAAAACATTAAAACGTTGAACGTTAGGGGAGGCTCACTCCCCCAGTAGCAGCTAGGTAAAGGAAGTAGCAGTATATCGCCAGCAGGACTCCACCGGTTGCTCTACTCACTCTGCCCGTGAAGCGGAGCGCTCCCGTCAATATGCCCATGACAAGAAGCGTTAGCGGGAGGATAAAGGTATATATAGTTTGGTCAACCCTGATTGGGTTTATAAGCGCCGCAACTCCTATGACCACAAGCATGTCAAGGATGTTGGCACCGATGATGTTGCCCACGCTGATGTTGGGGAGCCGTTTTATGGTGGCCATTAGGGAGTTAGTGAACTCAGGCAGGGAGGTTCCTATTGAGACCATCGTAAGCCCTATAATCACTTCGGGAACACCGAAGGCCCTCGCGAGGGTGACGGCGCTGTCAACGACGAGTTTCGCACCAGTGACAACGAGCAGTCCGCTCCCGAACATTATAAGCGCGTCCCGCTTTGGATTTCCGCGCCCTCCTTCCGGAAGCTCTTCCAGGGTCATGTGCTTCTTGTAGAGGTAGTAGAGGAAGCCGAAGTAGATGAGTATCAGGCTCGCGCCGTCGAGCCTGCTTATCGTGCCGTCGTACATGAGCAATCCGGCGTAAGCTGTGACCACTATCATGAAGAGGGCGTTCTTCCAGGCGGTTCTCTCGACCTTAAGCGGACGGAGGAGTGATGAGACACCGAGGATAAGGGCTATGTTGGCGAGGGCACTCCCTATGGCATTTCCGAGGGCGATGTCAGGTTTTCCCTGATAGGACGATATCGCCGAGACTGTGACCTCGGGCAGGGTCGTCGCTATGCTTGCCAGAACGAGCGCTATAATGAACTCACTCACCCCAAAGCCCTTGGCCACCCTCGAAGCGGCCTCAACGAAGAAATCGCTCCCCTTGATTAGAAGGGCGAGTCCCACAATGAACATGACTATTTCAACTACCACTGCCCTCACCAGAGTAGGCTGGGAAGAGTCCTTAAAAGTTATTTGGCTCCGTAGCCCCCGTTCCCCTTGCCCTCCATTTTGATGACGTAGTCCGCAGCATTCTGGAGGGCCACCGAAAAGCCGGGCTCAACTCCAATAACTATCGTCTCCTTCCCCTTGCGCTTGGCCTCATTAATTATCGGCAGAAAATCAGCATCTCGGGTCGCTAAGGCTATTACCTCGACGTCGGAGTTGTATATGAGCTCCATGGCTTCTATGGCTATTCTCACGTCGGTGTCGCCGGCGACTATAATCGGCTCAAGCCCCTGATTGACCACAGCCTCTATCAGCCCCTGGGGCGCGTACTGGTTGAGGACAACCTTTGCAACGCGGATTTTGCCGATCCTTTCCAGAGCCTCGACGATGTCCTCCAGCTTTATGCCGAACTCCTTCCTGAGGATGTTGGGCCCATCGATAATAAGGCCTATACTCTTCTTGCTCTTTGGCTTTGCGGGCTTTTCCTCGACCTCCTTCTCGCCGCGCTTAAGGACCTTGAAGAGAGTCTCCCTCATCCTTCCTCACCATTCGGTGTCAAGATTATCGTGTAATCGGCGGCATGTTTGAGGGCCGCGCTGAATCCCGGCTCTATACCTATGACTATCGTCTCCTTGCCCTTCTCCTTTGCCTTGAGTATAACCGGCAAAAACTCCGCGTTTCTAGTCGCCAAAGCTATGACGTCGATGTTCGGGTTGTATATCTCCCTCATGGCTTCGACTGCGAGTTTTACTCCAGTCTCGCCGGAAACCACAACTACTTCAAACCCCTGGTTGGAAACGGCCTCAATTAAACCCTGAGGAGCGTACTGGTTGAGTATGACTTTAGCAACCCTGAGGTCGCCGATGTCCTCCAGAACGTCCACTATGTCTTCCAGTTTTACTCCAAACTCCTTTCGGAGAATGTTTGGGCCGTCAATAAGCAGCGCTATCTTCTTACCCCTGCTTATCTTTCGCCTCATCATTCCGATACTCCGCATCCCCTCCTTTGTTATCGATACTATCTTCTCCCAGTTGCTGCCTGACATAGCTGTCACCGCTGAGATTGTTCATCACTCAAGCTACCATTGTGATACCACCTTACCTACGGGATAATCCTATAAAAATGTTGATTCTCTTCCCTGGAAAAATTTAAAACTGATGAGAATAAAAAACACCACTAGAAAGGGGCGTATCAGGGTGAGAGAGATGAAACTTTTAGTCGTGAAGAAAGTTGAAAGTCTAGGAAAGGTTCCGCTTAAATGGAAACTTACAACGCTCCTTCTTGGGATCACAACTGCCTTAATGGCACTCTTTGCAGTGTACACCATCACGGGCGGCAATTTTGATGACAACGGAATAACCGGTGCCGTAGCGGGTATAAGTGCCGCCCAGCTCATAAGGCCAACGATAGAGAAGCTGAAAAAACACATATTCAAGACCTACGTTTCCCTAGTCTTCCTCAACACGCTCCTCACGGCGCTCATAGTGAACCACTTCAACTTACAGCCTGAGGGCACGCTCCAGTTCATGGGGGCCTTCATAGTGGTCTACATACCCCTCTCTGTCTTTGATTACAGCCTGATAAAGGCCGTCGGCAGAATATCGGAGAACAGACAGAACGGCGGGGCGGAATGAAAGAGAACAAGGAATAGCCAAGGACAAACAAAAGACTGAGAACCAGAGCCCGGTCACAGGAGCCGCTTGTAGTAGTACCAGAGCCCTCTGATTATGTCGCGCACCTCTATCATGGTGAAGGTCTCGGTTCTGTCGATGAGCTTGGCAGTCTCTTCCCAGCTGTGGGCCTGCAGGACGCGGTAGATGAGGAGCTTTATCTGGCGCTCGTCGAGGTAGGGTTTCATCCAGCCATCGAGGAAGTAGAGCTTGACGATGGGCTTAACTGCATCAACGACAGTATCGTATGTCAGAACCTTACCCGTGAAGGCGTCGAGGCGCTTCCTCTGGACCTCGGTCAGGTGTATGGGGTAGTCAACGGCCTCTCCAAAGGGACTCTCAAAGAGCCAGCGGGCTATCTCCGGTTCGAGGTCGCGGTGGGTGTCGCCCAGCCACTCGGTGAGCCTTATGCGGAACTCGTCATTGGCCTTCTTTATGAGCTTCTTGGCCTTCTCACTGAGGGGCTTAAGGACTATCGCCGTGAACTCACCGCTGACGGGGTTTCTGGCAGGGCTGAGGTGGACCACCGCAAAGCCGTTCCTAACCCAGAAGCGGACGAGCTCCTCGCTCGCTCCAAAGCCCGAACCTATCCAGTCAAGGCCCTTCTTTCTCGCCTCCTCTTCGAGCAGCTCAAGAGCCTTGCTTCCAAGCCCCATATCCATCGCATCTGGATGGGTGGCGATTCTAACTATCCTGTAGCCTTTCAGCTTGGCGAACTCCTTCAAATAGTGGTGCTTGACCATCATGTCCGGAATTATGTTCCCACGGGGCTTGTAGCCCTTTGCCATCTTATCTATGACCTTCTTCGGAATGTTGCCCTCCTTGGCTATCTGTATCGCCGTGACTATCTTTCCGTTCTTCAGGCGGAGAACGCGGGCCTCGTGGTGTGGGGCATCGGCAAGTAAAGCTACATCGCTCGGCCTGTTGCGGTAGTGGGCGAGGATGTAGATTCCAACGAAGTTTCTGAGGTCTTCCCTGTCGTTCTCGAACCAGTCGTCCAGGTCAGGCTCCTCGAAGTAAACCTCTTTCTTCTTTATCAGCTCGTAATCCTCGTCGGTAAGCTCGACCGGCTCGGCATCAAGGAGCAGAACGTCGAAGAGCCACTTCTCTATGGGATCGCCCTCGGCGTAGCGTATCGGCTCGTCCATGTGGAGCTCCTTGAATTCCCTCTTTTCGCGGGCTTTCTTGAGGAACTTGACCGAGAAGCCCCTACCTGCACCTTCATAGCCGTGAATCGTGGAGGAGTACACAACGCGCGGCTTGTTCAGATACTTGTGGAGTATGGGCACATGGATTCCGGCGGCCTCGTCGAGGATGTAGAGGTCGGCGCTCTTTCTGTAGCCCTCGGTCGGCGGATAATAGCGCAGGCCTATCTTCCTCGCGTAGAGCTCCTTTATCAGACCCTTCTCCTCAACGACGTGGGGCTTGAAGCCGAGCTTCTCAAGGGCCCTTTTGGCGAAGCGGAAGAGGCTCTGCACGTTCTCGGGCTCGGGAGCGGTGACTACTATCCTCGTGCGCTTCTTAAGTGCCAGGGCAAGGCCTATCGCCGCTATTCCAACGGAGACGCTCTTACCCCTGCCCCTGTCGGCGGTGAGAACGACCATACCCTCGTTCTCAACGAGCTCTTCGAAAGCCTTCAGGACTTCAACTTGACCTTCAGTTAAGGCCATCTCGTAGAGCTCGCGCGGGAAGATAGTTTCTTCGGGAATATCGATGCCCTTTCTGCCCTTTATCTTGGCCTGGCTCTTGTTCCGTTTGGGCTTCTTCCTGGCCTTCCCGTTCTCGGTGATTATGTAGATGCCATCGTGCTCCGTGAACTTTCTGATTAGACGCCTGTTGAAGCGCTTCTTGACGTCGTCGATGGTGTACGGGGGGGTAACAAGACTCTTGTGGAAGCCCGTCCACATGTTCTTCCACTTCTCGAATGGGTGAGCCAGCACGAATATTAGGCCGCCTCCCCTGACCGTCTCGATTATTCTTCCGAGGTCGTTGGGGGAGTAGTCGTAGCTGAGGTCAAGAACGAGGAGGTCGTAGGTTCTTCCGAGTATGTCCCGGGTGTGCTTGAAGGTTACGGCTTTAATGTTAACATCAGAACCGGCCAGAACGTCGAAGTGCTTTCTAAACGCTTCATAGCGCTTCCTTCCGAAGGTTTCCTCTCCGAGGGCATCGGTGGCATAGAGGACCTCGATTTTATCCTCGCTTTCATCGCGGAGACGTTTCTTCTTCAGCTCGTCTATAACGTCGCTCAGAACCTTGGCCGAGGCTCCCGCGAGAATTCCGGCCAGCTCGGCCTTCCTCAGGGTATCTCCTTCGATGACGATCATTCTCCGGTGGAACTTCTCCAAAGCTTGAGCAAGGGCCGTCTCGGTGAGCTTGAGAACGGAGTCCTTCACCTTCTCGCCCTTGGCGTAGTCTCTCACTTCCTTGTCAAAGCGGACCTTGACGGTCACGGCCGTCACCTCCCAGAGAAGAGAGGGTAGGAGGCTTAAAAAGGTTAGGAGGTTCAGAGAGTCTCTCGATAATCATCGAAACGCTAAGCTTTTATACGAAAAGGAACTAAGATATTCGGTGGTTCTAATGGCGAAAGGTTTGACCGAGAAAGACCTCGGAAAGTTCAAGCTCGTCGGCAACATCGACGCTTTTGGCAGGAAACTCGTCTTCCAGGTCACGGAGATAAGCGTGGAGAAGGACGACTACTTCTCAAGGCTCTACCTCTATGACGGGCGGAAGATCAAACCCTTCACCTCCGGGAAGAAGGACGGGAACCCGCGCTTCTCGCCGGACGGAAGGCTCATAGCTTTCACCTCGAAGCGGGACAAGGAGAGCAAGGAGGCCGAGCTCTATGTCATACCCACGGACGGCGGCGAGGCGAGGCTTCTCACTAAATTCAAGTACGGGATAAAGGATCTCCGCTTTACCGAGGATGGAAAGAGCATAGCCGTTATTACGCCTATAGATATCGAGAAGAAGCCCAACGACGACGTCCACGTTATTAAGGAGATTCCATACTGGTTCAACGGCGTCGGCTGGGTCTACGGGAGGAGGAGCGTTGTCTACCTCCTCGATATCGAGAGCGGCAGAAAGAAGCGCCTAACTCCCAAGGAACTCGACGTCGGGACGATACGCTTCCACAAAGGGAAGCTCTACTTCACCGCCCAGGAGGACAGGGAGAAGAACCCGAGGGTGAGCGACCTCTACGTCCTCGAGGGCAGGAAAGCAAGGAAGCTGACGCCCGGAAAGTGGAGCGTTCAGGACTTCATCCCGCTTGACGACGGGACGTTCATCCTCAAGGCAAACACCCTTGAAAGGGGCTTCGCCACGAACACGCACATCTACCACTACAATCCCGAGACAGGAGAACTGAGGAAGCTCACAAAGGATCTCGACCGCGCCGCATACAACTCCCTCAACTGCGACGTTCGCGGTGCTCAGAGAGCTGAGCTGGTTCTCAAGGACGGCTGGATCTATTACGTTGCTACCGATGGCCCAAGGGCGAACCTCTTCAGGGTTAACCTCGAGGGCAAGATTGAGAGAGTTATCGGCGGCGACAGGAGCGTGGAGAGTTTCGCCATCGGTGATTACATAGCCTTCACCGCCCAGGATGCGGTAACTCCAACGGAGCTCTACATATTCAGGAACGGGAAGGAGAAGAAGCTAACCGACTTCAACGGCTGGATTAAGGACTACAAGCTCTCGAAGCCCGAGCACTTCAAAGTTAAGGCCAGCGACGGCGTTGAGATAGACGCATGGATAATGAAGCCCGTTGATTTTGAGCCTGGCAAAAAGTATCCAGCCGTGCTTGAAATCCACGGCGGGCCGAAGACGGCTTACGGCTATTCCTTCATGCACGAGTTCCACGTTTTGACGACCAGGGGCTTCGTCGTGATCTTCAGCAACCCGAGGGGAAGCGACGGCTACGGTGAAGAGTTCGCGGACATTAGGGAGCACTACGGAGAGCGCGATTATCAGGACATCATGGAGGTCGTTGACAAAGCCATAAAGCGCTTCGACTTCATCGACCCCGAGAGGATAGGTGTCACCGGCGGTTCCTACGGCGGCTTCATGACCAACTGGATAGTCGGTCACACGAAGCGCTTCAAGGCGGCAGTTACTCAGCGCTCCATCTCGAACTGGGTGAGCTTCTTCGGAACGACGGACATCGGCTACTTCTTCGCCCCGGACCAGATAGGCGGCGACCCGTGGAATAACCTCGACGGCTACTGGGAGAAGAGCCCGCTGAAGTACGCTCCCAACGTCGAGACGCCGCTCCTCATAATCCACTCGACGGAGGACTACCGCTGCTGGCTGCCGGAGGCGCTCCAGTTCTTCACCGCGCTGAGGTATCTCGGCAAGACGGTGGAGCTCGCGATATTCCCGGGAGAGAACCACGACCTCTCAAGGGGTGGAAAGCCGAAGCACAGGGTCAGGAGGCTGGAGCTTATAGCCGAATGGATGGAGAGGTGGTTAAAAAGAGAGTAAACTTTAAAATATACAACACAACAAGCAATTAAACATGAAAATTGATATTTCCTCCTATACTTTTTATCTCAACTTTATGACGATAAAAAAGAATATAAAACTCATTGTCAAAAACGCTGAGCTTGCTGGAGTCTATGCATTTATTATAGTACTCACTGGTTTATTTTTTAGAATCTCCTGGGCAATATTATCCGGTCAGAAGATATCTCTGAAGGAAATAGGTGATTTTAGTTCGCTCGTTTATCTGTTCATTGCATCGTTCTTTCTTACATTTATGTTCGTTTCAAAAATTCCAGGCGTTATATACATACTGGATATCATTTTTGGAGCATCGTTGTACATTTCAATACTTTCTCTTCCAATATCTTTAATTATCCGAGATCATAGCATTAGCAATATTCTAAAAAATTTGGTGGTAATATTGCTTTTGGCATTTTATCTTGTTGATATTAAGGAGGATACCAAGCCAAAACGCCCATCTAAATTTCGCGCAAAGCCTCCAAGAGGGTACAACCCCACATAATCCCTACCCAACATAACTCTCTCCGTTCCTCAAACTTTTACGAGAAAATGAAGAATCCCCCGAGATAAAGTGGAGTGAGGTGGCCAGAAAAGCAATAGTCAAGTATCTTGCGAAAATCGAGGCCGAGGAGCTCAGCTCGGACGAACTGCTCTCCCTTCTCGGTGAGGACTTCGGGAAAGAGCTCGAGAGCACTCCAGATAGACGTTCTTTATCTCCTGCCGTCCACCGCCGTGGGGTTTTTAAAGCCCCGACTGAAATGAGAGCCCATGAGAGCATACATCCTAGCCTACCCAGAGAAGCGCTGGGAGAACTACACGATACCAGTAAACGACGAGCCTGTGGTAAAGCTTACTGAAAGGCGGCTTCTGATGAGCAAGCGCATAGACGATGTAATAACCATCGTGAGGAAAGACAAGCTGAAGCTCTATTCCCTTCATGTCTCAAATCCCCTACCAGTCAAAGGAAGGAACAAGCTCGAAGCCCTTCTAAACGCCCTTCCATCCAGGGAGTCAATATTTCTCGCCGAGGGCAACATGCCCCTCATAATGCCCTTCCTGGTGAATTACCTGACTGGTCTCTTCTATGAGAACGAACCCGAAGCCTTAATTCCGGTCTGGCGCGACGGGACTGCGGAGATAACGCACGCCGTCTATGAATCCGACGCGCTGAAGGATGCTATAGAAGCAGCATTGGCAGAGGGTTACAAAAGCCTGAGTAGAATAACGGAGTTCCTCGACTATGAGCCCGTCTCTATCGAAGAGCTTGCCAAGAGAAACCCGAAGGTTACGTTGAGCTTCTTTAAGGTGAGAAACCAGTTCGACGTCCGCTTTGCAGAGGAGACGCTGAGGAAGCTCTGAGCCTCAGATTTGCTGGAAATTTTCCAAATTTTTGTAAAAATTCTTAAATAGTAGCAAGGACTATAATATAGTAGGGTGGGAGTTCCCAAAAGTTCTTCTGCTCGGTTCGGACCATAAAGGAGAGATAATTATGAAAAAACTCTTAAGCGCAGCGATATCGCTGCTTATTCTGTTTAGTGTGATGGGCCCCTTCGGCCCGGGCATGGTTTCTGCAAAGCCCATTAGCGATTATAACGTACTGATCCTGAAAAGCGTCGATGCCTGGAATTCACCTGCAGTGGAGAACACGCTCACGGATATGGGGGTACCTTACGACGTTATGACCTCGGGAGAGCTGAAGAACAAAACTGCCCAAGAGCTAATCGAGACCTACGATATGATAATCATTGTCAGCGACCAGCCGCAGGCATTCTACGACGACCTCGGCACTCAGATGGACAAGCTCGAGGAGTATGTGAGAGCCGGAAGAACCCTCGAGATACATGCCGCCAACTGGGGATGGCACGGAGGGGTATGGACAACACCTCTACCCGGAGGAGCGGAGATAGTGCAGGATTACTCAAGCTACGATTATCTGATAGCCAACGGCACAACTCTGGTGAGCAGCTACGCGAGCCACGGCTACTTCATCAACCTGCCAGCTAACGCGGAGATAATTACAGTTCAGGCACCCTCGGGAACCCCTGATTATAACAAACCGAGCACAGCGATCTACTCGCTGGGAAACGGCAAGGTTTTCGTGACCGGACTAACCATAGAGTACAGCGTCGCAAGGAAAGGTCCGGAGTGGGAAGCATTCTTCAGGGAAATGCTCATGAACAACTTGGGCTACTCCCAATTCGTACCAGTTGCCCCTGTTATTGTCATTGGAGGGATCGACTTCATGACATTCAACTTCTACTACTACATCCAGTACAAGCGGGCGCTTGAGAAGTTCAACACGATGTACAGGGAGGCTGTGGCCGGAGGAATGGACAACGAAACGCTCGGGCTCGCTATTACTCAGAACGACACCGCAGCAACTTACTATGCGAACGCAAGTAGATACGGTCCCGTTGTTTCAAACTTCCCCGAGTTTACATCTTCATAGACTTAAGGAAGGCCGCACTGCACCAGAAGCAGGCAGTTGGAATATTAAAAGAAGCAATGGAAGACTGGTGACTTCTTTTCACCCTATTTCCACCGCTTTTCTGACCCTGTCTGCTATCACAATGGCAACAGCGGCTTTAACTGCATCCACTGGCAGGAATGGAGTGACGCCGAGAAGGAAGGCCTTTTCGAAGTCCCCTCCCATGAACAGGCCGAGCCTCAGCCAGCCAAGGAGGTATATAATCCCAACTCCCAGGATGGAGCCGATGGGCATTCCTCTTCTGCCAAGCCTTTCAGTGAACAGCCCGGCAAGATAGGCCGCTATGGGAAACGCTACTATGTAGCCGCCAGTCGGGCCGTAGATGACCGTGAAGCCACCATTGAAGTTGGCAAACACCGGGAGACCAATTGCCCCCATGACAACGTAGACCAGCTGGCTCAGTAATCCGAGCCTCGCTCCGAGAACGAGGCCGCTGAGGAGGACGAAGAGCACCTGTAACGTAATCGGTACAGGACCGATTGGAATGCTTATTTGGGCACCCACGGCCGTCAAAGCCGCGAAGAGTCCAGCGAAGGCAACCTCCCTGCCCCTCATGCTACCACCTTAAAAAGCTTTTAAACTCGAAACTTGAAAATTCCCCGATGATTGAGGTTAAAAATCTTTGGCATATCTACGAGAACGGAAAGGAAGCACTGAAGGGCATAGACTTCAAGATGGGCGAGGAGGTAGTGGCCCTAGTCGGTCCCAACGGCTCCGGAAAAACAACCCTGGCCAAACACCTGAACGGTCTGCTCAAGCCGACAAAAGGGGAAGTCATCGTTGACGGCATGAACACCATGGAGCACACGGTCGCGGAGCTTTCACGCGTTGTAGGCTACGTCTTCCAGAATCCGGAGCACATGTTCTTTGAGGAAAGCGTTTTTAAGGAAGTCGCCTTTGGACCAAAGAACCTCGGGCTGAGTGAGGAAGAGGTAGATGAACGTGTGAAATGGGCTTTAAGGGCGGTTAATCTGGAGGGTTACGAGGAGAGAACGCCCTACTCTCTGAGCGGCGGTGAGAAGCAGCGCCTAGCTATAGCCTGCGTTCTGGCGATGAAGCCGAAGTACCTCATCCTCGACGAGCCGACGACCGGTCTGGACGCGAGAAGCTCGGAGAGCGTCGTCAACGTGATAAGGAAGCTCAGGGGAGAAGGCCATGGAATTCTGCTCATAACCCACGACATGGAGCTCGTTCTTGAGCTTGCCGAAAGAGTGATGCTTCTTAATGATGGAAGGAAGGCTTTCGATGGTTCAGTAGAGGAGTTCTTCTCTCTTAACCTGCACGACTACGGCCTTGAAAAGCCTGAACTTCTAAGGATCAGCGAAAAGATTGGAGCCGGATTTGTGAGAAGCGTGAGCGAGCTGATAGAGGCTCTGGCAGGTGGTTCTCGATGATGTACTCGTTCTACGTCGAGCGCGACTCTTTCCTTCACCGCCTCGATCCACGCGTTAAGATAATCGGCACGGTAGTAGGGATAGCTGTTATAATGCTCTTCAACGATCCCACCTTTCTCGTCCCGCTGTTCTTTGTTACCCTCCTCTACGGCCGCCTGCTGGGAAAAGTTGAGATAAAAGAACAGCTCCGTCTCCTGAAACCTCTCCTGCCTATAGTTATCATAACCATAATAGTCTGGCCACTGATCTACAAGCCGCGGCTGGTGGGACTCCTCTTCGGGCTCTCATTTGCCTTCAGGCTGCTTACCTTCGGTTTGCTGACCTTCATCCTGCTCATGACGACCCAGCAGAGAGAGCTCATCCTCGGCTTCGTCAGGCTCGGCATGCCCTACGAGTTCGGGCTGACGATTTCAATAGCACTCCGCTACATCCCGACGCTGTACCTCCTCACGAGGAACATCATGGACGCCCAAATGGCACGCGGCTGGGAAATGGAGAAGGGCAACTTCATCGTCAGGACGAAGAGAATGACTGTCGTCCTGATTCCACTTCTGGTCGCTTCGCTCAAGACCGCCCACGAGCTGAGCATAGCCCTTGAGAGCCGTGCTCTGGGTGCGAGTAAGAAGAGAACGTTCCTCTACGACATCAAGATGAGTGGAAAAGACTACGCGGCAACTTTTGTCGTCGTTCTCCTCTTCGCGCTGGCACTCTACGTTAGATACGGTCTTGGCCTCGGCCATGTGAGGATATACGGCTAAAGAAGGGGTTTGACGAGGGAATCAATCGGTATCGAGTGGTCGCCAATGTTTGAGACAAACTCGGCTGGGGCCTTCAGAACCGTCATGTTAAGCCTGTAGTGGCCGCGGTAGGAGTTTGTTCTCAAGACGGCAAGGGATTCGAATATCTCCGGGAGGGTGTAGAGCGCGCGGAACTCGCCGGGTAAGTCGAGTTCGTTCAGCTCAATCGTCGTATGTGTCAGTACGAGCATCAGACCCTTTCTATCGACGGTCTTTCTTAGCCCCACAATATTCTCGGCCGTTCTGTTAAGGAGCGTTGGAAATAGGGAAACGACCACTAGGGAGTTGTCTTCAACGAGATTCAAAGCCTGAAGAAGCTCGTCCATTGAGTAGACGTTGCCGGTGTAGAGGTTGGAAACGTCCTCAACTAGGCGCTTGAGCACTTTAATCGAGAAGGAACTGCCGGGCCCAACATGGTAAACAGGGCCGCTGGGGAGGGAATTGGCCACCAGATGGTACAGAAAAACCGTGTTGGCGAGTTCGTCAGTTGAGATTATCCCGGCTAGGCTCCCCTCACTGAAAGATAGGGGAAATTCCTCGAAGGGCTTTACTTCCCTCGATTGAACCTCAGCCGGTTTGAAAAACATAGGCATCGTACAATATAGCGCGCTCGGGATATTTATACCTTTCCGAAAAGAATAAAAGTCAGAGGGTCACGCCAGGGCAACCAGACCGAGAAGCACGAGGATTCCCACCACCATTACCTCTATTATCGCCGCCAGAATCCAAGCCAGAAACGCCCTGATCCAGTCGGTGTTGAAAATCGTCTTAATGACCCACACATAGGCCAGGATAAGTGCCACTACTGCGAGAAGGACATTCATGGGGGCTATCCAGATAAGCAGCACTACAACCACGGCGTACGCTATCGCTCCAACGATTCCGCCGCCAACTATTGCCAGCATCGCCTTAAGCGTTGAGGCCTCTTTTATCCCGACCAGATGGGCCGCGAGCGACAGAAAGAACCCTGCTATGAACAGGGAGAGCAGGAAACCGAGGAGAGACACGGCCCCGAGTCCATATATAAATCCATGCCCGTAAGGCATGTCACCACCTCCAGATTTGTTTTTCCTTGTCGAGACTTATTAATCTTCCCAAAAGACCTTTAAGCGCGGGAAGTTATTCCAGTACGGTGGGTAAAATGCTGGAGTCGCTGTGGAACTTCATCTACCAGTACTTCATCGAGCCGATGTACACGAGGAGCGGCTACAACCCCTACAACACCCTCGTCTATGCCCTCCTGCTCGGCTTCGGAATCATATACTCATATAAGTATATAATCAAACCGCTCAAAATCAGGGTCGATGAGAGGCTTTTCTTGGCTGTCACGCCCATGGTAGTCTTCGGAGCAACCGTTAGGGCGCTGGTCGATGGGGGCGTTCTCCCCAAGAACCCGCTCATTCTAACGCCAGGGATATTTTTCACGGCCTTCGTCCTCATAGTCCCTGCCCTCGTTGCGGATGCCAAGCTGAAAACCTATCCAAAGATAACAGTCGCCTGGGGGAGCATTCTAGCTCTGTGGGCCAACTATCTGCTTATAACCAACGTCAAAAGCTGGGAACCCTATGAGCTGACCCTAATTCACACAGCGGTCAGCTTCCTCGCGGTTTTTGCCTTCTATCGCTGGAAACCCTTCGAGAGGCTCTACCTCTACCCTGTTCTTGCCCACTACTTCGACATAGCCTCAACGGTGGTGGCGATTCACTTTTACGGATACAGGGAAGTCCACTGGCTGGAGAATATCCTAGTCACCCACTTGGGGGCCTACTTCTACTACCCCTGGATAACCTTCATCCTAGTCATCGTCTACTACGGCCTTAAATACCTCGTTCCAGATGAGGAAGAGCGCTACTTCTGGTACTTGGCCATCTACATCCTCGGCCTCGGCCCGGCAATAAGAGATCCAGCCCAGCTGGTGTTGCAGATAGGCTGAGCTCTGGATCTCCCGGTTTTATCTTTGCAGAAAGCTGAAGTCAAAATCCAAAGGAGAACGGTTATCCTTAAGGGCAGTCACTGGCGATAACCGCGCTCCCGTGTTCCCGTTTGAGATCGTCTATCTAAAGCTCTCCCCTCCTCAATCTCCCTCCTGAGAAGCTTTGCCTCGTTCTCTGTGCTCCTCACTCTGAAAATCCTTGCTATCCTCTCGATGGCTTCAAGCTTTCTGACTATTCCGTCGAGCCACGTGAAGACGTCGCCAGGATAAACTACGAGACCGTAGACCTTCCTGAAGTGCTCTGCTATCTGGGTTGGGTGCTTACCGTTCCTCCTCAGCTCGATTATCAGGTTGCTAACGCGCTCCATCGCGTAGTCGGTGCAGTCGTCCTCGGGGCACATGAAGAACTCCTGATAGATCGTGAACAGCCTCTCCGCCGCGTTGGGGCTGAGCTCGGGGATGACCTTATCAAGCTCTTCCAGAATCGACGCAAAGCTCGGCGAGAAGACGTTGGCGCTCAGCCTTCCGCGGACCGCTCCTTCAAGCTCTCTCTGGAGCGTTCCGCTCAAATACAGGTTCTCGAAGGGGAGTAGCTTGAGGGCTATCCACTGGGCGGGCTTCTTTCCGAGGTTGCCCCTTATGAAGGTTGCCTCCTTAGGCAGGAGGAAGCTCATGCTCACGGCCCTTCCGTAGGGGGTGACATCGACGAGGGAGCCCTTAAGGCGGATGAAGTCGTACTCCTCCAGTTTCTCTAGAACCTTCTCGACGCTCTGGTTGGCGCCGAGGCATTTACTTTGCACGTCCTCGATGACGTCAAGACGATTGAAGACGCAGGCGTGGGCGAGAACGTTGTCCTGTTCGAGCTCGTCGCTCCACTCAACGATGACGGGCTCAATTGGAGCGGTAAGCAGCTTGAACGCAATCTCGTCCTCGGAGTTTTCCATCTGAGCCGAGTACTTCCTTCCCGGCTCCACGATTAGGTAAACCTTGCCCTTTTCGTGATAGAGCGGCCTTCCAGCGCGGCCGAGCATCTGGTGGAACTCCCTTACTCTCAGCCACTTGTTGCCCATGGCGAGACTCTCGAAGATGACCTGCGAAGCCGGGAAGTCGACGCCTGCCCCAAGGGCGGCTGTGGTAACTACAACGTCGAGTATCTGAGCCTGAAACTCCATCTCGGTGAGCTTTCTCTGTCTGTAAGGTAAGCCGGAGTGGTAGGGCTTCGCCTTGAGCCCCTTACTCGTAAGGTAAGCGGCAAGCTCGTGCGTCCTCTTGCGCGAGAACGTGAAGACTATGCTCTGACCCTTGTAGCCCTGCCGCGACTTTCTACTCGCCTCAGCACGGCAGAGATTCGCTATATGCCTCCACTTCTCGCTCTCGTTTCTGACAATGATTATGTGCCTTTCCAAATCGACGGGCCTTTCGTCGTAGAGGACGAGCTTAAGCCCGAGCTCTTTGGAAAGCTCCTCAGGATTACCTATGGTGGCACTCAGGCCTATGAACTGAGCATTAGGATAGAGCTTCCTCAAGCGGGCTATTAGGCCATCAAGCCTCGGTCCGCGCTCCTCGTCGTCGAGCATGTGGATCTCGTCTATCACGATAGTCCCGACGTTGCCGATTTTTCTGCCTGCCCTCAGCAAGTAGTCGATACCCTCATAGGTTCCCACTATGATGTCAGCATCTATGCCAGTATCTACGACGACTAACTCATCCTTCGTCTTTATCCTGCTCATGCCGACCCTTATCGCCACGCGGAGGCCGAGCTTGGAGTAGCGCCTCTTAAAATCTTCATACTTCTGATTGGCTAAGGCGACAAGAGGGACGAGGAAGAGCATCTTTCTACCTTCCATCGCCTTCGGAACGCCCGCCAACTCACCTATGAGCGTCTTGCCGCTGGCAGTTGCAGAGACCACGAGTAAGCTCTCTCCCTCTAAGAGCCCGCGCTTTATAGCCAGGCTCTGAACGGGAAGGAGTTCGCTAACGCCCTCTGACTTGAGAACGGATTTAAACTTCTCGGGGAGATTCAGCTCGTCCACCTTGAGCCTCTCAACCCTTACGTGCTTGGCTTTGAGCTCATCCCATTTGGTAACCTCCGGATGCCTCGTTGGGTCGAAGCGGGGGTCAAAGGCGTAGAGAACCTTGTCAAGATCCTTAAAGCGTTCGAGAAGCTTTTTCGCCTGGTCAAACATGGCCACGCTCTTGAACCTGAAACGGAGCTCCCTCTTTAGCTCGTCCTTGGCGCAGCGCTCACAGATGTACTCGTTGTGGTATTTTATCCTGTTTCCTTCGGTCAAGACGGTGATTTTACCCTCGAAGAGGCAGAGGCGACAGAGTTCGGCCTTCTCAACCCTCTTGTTCTGAAGCCGCCTTTTGAAGTAATCCTCCCACTTTTCGGCGTTTACCAAGACGATTCTGGCCTGCCGGAGAGCCTTCTCGATCTCCTTTGGGTTTCTGTACTGGCTTCCCTCCAGAACTTTGAAGAGCCTGTCGTCGCGCATGATGAAGCGGTAAATCCTGTCAGCCTTGAGGTTCCTCATTGCTGAGAGCTTCTCGGGCTCGTTCTCGATGAAAAAAGCTTCGAGCTCGTTCTTCTTTCTTCCTGGTCTGATGACAAAGAGCATAGCTATCGCCCCGGCCAGCCGTCCACTCATCACGCCTCAGCGTCTTACCTACTCATTGGCCACCCAGCACTCCTTGAAGGTGTCGATTATGAGTGTTACCTCCACCCGTTCAAGGTTCTTCCCAAAGTGCTTTTTCAGCATTCCGGCGAACTCCTTAACCTCATCGGTATCGTGAAAGCTCGCCCTTATGAGTATCTGCTTCTCGCCGCTCCTACGGTATAGGGCTTGGACGTTCTCAAGCTTTGCTATTCTCCTGAGGATCACATCAACGTTCTTGTCGTCTATCGAAAGTTTGAGTTCAAAAAGGACCTGAACGAACTCATCGAGGAAAGCAGGGTCAATTATGGCAGAATAACCCTTAATAGCGCCGAGCTTTTCCAACTTCTCCACCCGGTTCTTCACGCTCGCCGGGGATAGTTTAACCCTTCTCCCGAGCTCTGTGAGGGTTATCCTACCCTCCCTCCTCAGGATTCTGAGAATTTCTTTATCCTTTTCGTCTATCCCCGGCATGTCGCTCACCAAAAGAAAAAGGGAGTCAGCGGGTAATCTTTATCTCCCTCATGAGCTCGAGAGGCTCTGGATGCTTTTCGAAGTAGTCCCTGACCGGCTTGAGCAGCTCAATTAGGTACTCAGCCACTGCGTTCTTGAGGTCGAGCGGATGAAGCTTTCCTTCAGCGAAGTCCCTCTTGAGCTCCTCAAAGGTCGTGTAGGTAACGTCGCCACCAAACTTGGCCGGCCTGTGGATTGTGAACTCCGTCGGCTCCTCGCGGAAGATGATGTACTCAGCCCAGTCAAGAACGGGGTTGTACTTAACCTCCCTGGCCGGACAGAAGGCCTTCCTGAGCTTCTGCTTGATCTCCTCGGGAGTGTCGTGGATGAAGACGGCCGAATAAGGCTTGCTCTTGCTCATCTTCATCTGGGTCTTGAGCTCCTTGTACTGCTCCTCGCTCTCTATCGGCCACACCGGCGGCTCCTGAAGGCCAAGCAGGAGGTGGTGGTGTAAAGCGACAGGCTTGAGTTTCTCGCCGTTGTGCTCTATCGCATGGTACTTGAGCTTCTGAGCGACTTCGATAGCTATGACATGGGCCTTCCTCTGATCCATTCCGGCGTGTGCTATGGTGACGCCCTGGTAGAAGATGTCAGCCACCTGCATAGCGGGGTATATGAGCTTGGCAAAGTCTATGGCCTCTCCCATCTGGCGGCCCATAATGGTTATGGAGCGCATCATTCTCGCTAGGGTAACGTTCTTGGAGATGTCTATAACCGTCTGCCAGTAGTCGCCCTTCTCAAGGATTTCACTCGCTAGCACGAATTCGACCTTATCAGGGTCGCCGCCCATGACCTTTATACTCTGCTTCATACCCTCCTTGAAGTACGTCAGAGCGACTTTCTGGATGATCTCCAAATCGCCGCCGAGCTTGTCGTTTATCCAGCTGTGCCAGTCGGCAAGGAAAATCCTCGTCTTTATTCCCGCTTTCTGAAGATCTGCTATCTTGGCACCGGCCATCAAACCAGTTCCCAGGTGAATGTAACCGCTTATTTCAAAGCCGATGTAGTGCTGCATCGGGGCACCTATCTCCAAAAGATGTCTCAGGTTCTCAACGGTCAGTAGCTCCTCCGTGGGCTTCTTGGTTATCAGCTCTATCTTCCTCCCTATGTCCATGCTCACCACCTAAAGCCAGAATATCCTAAGCCTTTAAGGACTTTACGGAAGTTTTTCAGGCCTGTTAAAGTTCCGATTCATAAGATTTATAACTCTCCACGCTGTATACACGACGGTGATACCATGAAGAAGGCTGCAATAATAATGGCGGTGTTTGTTTTCTTTGGTGTTTTTGGATTTGCCATGGCCAGCGCTACAACAATTGGCGTCGACCTCTCCCACGGTGAAAGCGACAAGGGACTCGCTGTTCTGACCGACAGGGACGGCAACGTTCTCGCAGAGGGAATGGTCAAGGCCATCAGCGACGTTAACTGGGTCTATATTGGTGACCCGGCCCTTGCAGACACCCTCGGAATTCAGAACATCGGTGACAAGATAACCTACGACGCCATCAAGGATGTCGACTTCCTCATCCTCGGACAGCCGAGCCAGGCCTTCAGCCCGGACGAGATACAGGCCCTCGTCCAGTGGTGGAACGACGGCAACAGGATTCTCTGGGTGGCTGCGGACTCTGACTACGGTGACGGTCCGAACAGGATTGACTTCGCCGATACGGTTCTCGATGCCATCGGTGCCAACCTCAGAGTTGACCAAGCTTCAGTTGAGGACGCTACCAGCAACGCTGGAGCTGGCTACCGTGTCATTGGTCTTGTTAACCCCGATCCAGACACCCCGGAGAAGGACATGATAACCAAGGACCTCGCCAACGGCGGAAAGGTCCTCTTCCACGGCCCGGGCGTCGTTGCCTACGTTGACGACAGCGGCAACTGGAAGCCGCTCCCAGTCGGTGGTGGAATCGAGAACATCTACGTCATAGTTACCAGCAGCGATGACGGCCAGATTGTTGAGAACACCGACCCAGCAGCCAATGCCTACACCGCTGGTGACACCGGCAAGTTCCCGCTCATGGCAGTCCAGGTCTTCCCGGACAAGAAGAACGTCCTCATAGTCAGCGGCGAGACCCCCTACGGCGGCTATGAGCCGATGTGGGCTCCTGAGTACCACGGCGTCAAGCTTGACGGCCCGCAGTTCGTCACCAACTTCATCAAGTGGGCCATCTATGTCCAGCAGGAGCTCGGCAAAGAAACCGCAACCGAGACCAGTGAAACAACTGAGACCAGTGAAACCAGCACCGAGGGTGGAGAGACTGGCAGCACCTGCGGTCCAGCTGCCTTGGTTGGCCTCGCCCTTATACCGCTTGTCCTCTACAAGAGGAGGAAGTGAATTTTTCTTCCCTTTCCTTTGTCTTTTGAACCATTAATTTTTTATTGACTTTGAGCAACTTCAACCGATTGAGCATGAACAGGTGATAAACCATGAGGAAGTGGGCATCAATCGGCCTTATTTTACTCCTCGCCCTTAGTGTCGTCGCGAGCGGTTGTATTAGCGGAGAAAATTCCACTGGAACCAATGGCGAGGGAATAACCTTGGTCATCGTAACAAGACACGACGCGACAATCCAGTACATGGTAAAGCAGGTCTTTCTCCAGAGTGATATAGCCAAACAGTATAACATCGTTGATCTCAAGTTCATCAAGGTTCCAGAAAGCCTTTGGCCAAGCTACATCGAGAAAGGTGCCGATGTCGGCTGGGGCGGAGGTCCAACGCTCTTTGACGACCTCTACAAAGCCAACTACCTTGCACCTATAACTGACGAGAAGATCCTTAACCTTCTTGGAAACCCAATTCCAACTGAACTGGCAGGAATGCCAATGATCAGGAAGGACGATAACGGTAATGTCTACTGGATAGCCGCAGCACTCTCGTCCTTTGGTTTCACTGTCAACAAGAAGCAACTTGAGAAGTGGAACCTCAAACTGCCCGAGAAATGGGAAGACATAGCGAGCGAGGATTGGGCCCTTAATCCACCACAGTACGGTATAGCTGACCCAACGAGGAGTACCTCGAACACGAGGATATACCAGATTATACTCCAAGCCTTCGGCTGGGAAGAGGGCTGGCGTATCATGACCCTCATAGCGGCCAACTCTAAGGTTTACATGGCCAGCGACGCTGTCAGAGACGCGGTCATCAACGGTGAGATAGCGGCCGGAAACACCATTGACTTCTACGGTTACACCGCCATGCAGCAGAACCCAGACTGTGTTTATGTCGTTCCGAAGGGAGAGAGCATTATCAACGGTGACCCAATAGCCCTCCTCAAGAACGCCCAGCACCCTGAGGCAGCTCAGGCCTTTATATACTGGGTCCTCACTGAGGGCCAAGCAGTCTGGATGAGCCCAGACGTCAACAGGCTTCCAATTAACCCACAGATCTTTGATATGGAGATAACCGACATTTACGCCAAGGTCATATTCAAAGGAGAAAACGCGGGTAAGACCTACGGGGAGGCTAGACCAGCCCTCAAAAAAGCCTACGATGATGCTGTCAACGCTCAGGGAATACCATTCGACGACAAGAGGGCTCTCGAAACCATAAGTGCCCTCCAGTACTACTTCAAGGCCACCCTTGTTGACCCCAATCAGCAACTACACAATGCATGGATTGCCATAGTCACCGCGTACAAGGAAGGCAAAATAACCGAAGATCAGTTCAAGCAACTCAAGGACGAACTCACCGCTCCAATACAGTTCAAAGACCCAGAGACGGGCAAGGTGGTCACCTTTACCGAAGAGTACGCCAAGAGCATAAATGACAAGATTGTCAAGGACAGGAACTTCCAGGACCAGCTCGTGCAGGAGTGGCGCCAGGCAGCCATAGCCAAGTACAACAAGGTGCTTGAAGATCTGCAGAAGATTACTGGCTAATTTTAACATTTTTCTGAAAAATTCTCCTTTTTCTCTTGTCAGTTTTCAATGTATCTAGTCAACAAGTTTTTGGAAATGTTTAAATAGACCCCACAAAGACATCTCAGAAGCTATGGGAGTAGAAACAGAACGGGAGGTCGATAACCAATGAAAGTTAGCAAATGGAGCGAGAGACTCTTTGGGACTCCAATATTTGACCCAGTTGTTACTGCGTCTTTCCTATTTCCACTCCTGTATTTGGTAGCGTTTCTCATAATACCAGTGCTGGCAATGTTGGCAGTGGCCTTTCAGTATAACGGGCAGTTCTCACTGCACTGGTTTACAAGTATACTAACTTCCGACTACTACATTAGCTTCCGCCCGGAGGGAGAATTCTACAGGCTCATAACCATGCCAAACGGTGAGCAGGTTTACTACATTCAAGGCTGGGACTTTGGTGTCATACTGAACTCAATACTAGTTTCAATAAGCGTCATGATTCTTACGACGATTCTAGGAACGGTCTTTGCTTTCGTCATGGCCCGTTATGACTTCCCTGGCAAGAACATTGTTAGAATCCTGCTCTTCGTTCCGCTGCTCGTCACACCCTTCGTCAACGTCTTCATTGTCAAGAAGATGTTTCTTCCCACTGGACTCATCAACTGGATCTTTTATGACATCCTCCACATATTCCCACATCCAATATGGATTGACGGTCTCGTCGGCGTTATTGTTGCACAGACCTTAACTTACTATCCGATAGTATACCTCAACGCCTATGCAAGCTTTATCAACATCGATCCAACACTTGAAGAGCAGGCAGAGAACCTGGGAAGCGGAGGAGTCCACCTGTTCAGGACGGTTACCTTCCCGTTGGCCCTGCCAGGAATAGCAGCGGGAGCAACCCTCGTTGGAATATTCAGCCTAGAAGATCTGGCGGCACCGATTGTCTTCCAGGGCAATGGTCTCGCGAGAAAACTCATGTCTTTCCAAATCTACAGTGCCTTTACAAGCGGATTCAACGTTGGTAGCCCGCAGCTCGCCGCACTGGCTCTCATGATGCTTCTTATTGCCGTCCTAATGTTCTTAGGAATAAGGAAGTACGTCAGCATGCGTCAGTACGCGATGCTCAGCAAAGGTGGAAGATGGAAGCCACGAGTCGCCAAGCCCAAGTCTTGGCAGGCGTTCCTGATATACTTCGTTGTCCTTCCAATACTCTTCCTATCGATCTTCCCGCAGATTGGTGTGGTTCTCCTGGCTTTCAGTGAACAGTGGGGAGACGCCACTTGGCCAAGTGGATTTACTCTCAAGCATATACAAAGCATACTTACCCAGCCTGACATCGAGAGAGTCATCATAAACAGCGTGATGTATTCAACCGCTGCAATAGTTGTCATCATCCTGCTCTCGCTCACTGCCTCCTACGCTTCCAGCAGGTTCAAGAAGAGCAAGCTCGGACCGGTTCTCGACAGCCTCGCCACGATTCCGATAGCAGTTCCAGGTATCGTCATAGCCATGAGCTATTTCTTCTTCGCCAAAGTGTTCCCAGATACGCCGCTCGACCCCACCAACCTGCTCGGATTCAACCCAGCAATGGTGCTTATACTGGCCTACTCCATCAGGCGTCTGCCCTTCGCGGCACGTTCCATATCGGCAGGAATTCAACAGGTGCACGTTTCACTTGAGGAAGCAGCATTGAACCTTGGCGCCAGCAGATGGAAAGCACTTACTGGTATACTTATACCCCTGATACTCCTCAATCTGCTTGGTGGAGCTATGCTCAGCTTCGTCTACTGTATGAGCGAGACCAGTGTCGGCATTACCCTCGGTTCCATTAACCCGGACTACTATCCGATAACGGCAAGAATGGTCGAGCTCATAACTGGTTCCGTAGGTGGAGCTCATCTCACCGCGGCTCTTGGTGTCTTTCTTATGACTGTTCAGATAATAGCTATAGTCTTGGCCAACCTGATAACCAAGCAGAGGTACTCATTCATCGGTCTAACATGAGGTGGTTGAAATGGTTGATGTCAAGCTAGAAAACATTGTTAAGACCTTCGGAGAAACTGTGGCTCTCAAGGGAATAGACCTACACATCAAGGCGGGAGAGCTCTTTACCCTACTCGGACCGAGTGGCTGTGGAAAATCCACGACGCTGAGAATAATAGCCGGCTTGGACTTCCCGGACAGCGGAACGATACACTTCGGCGACGAAGAGGTCACCTACCTTCCATCAAGCAAACGCGGTGCAGTCCTAGTCTTCCAGAACTACGCCCTCTGGCCACATATGACCGTCTTTGACAATGTTGCCTATGGACTGAAGCTCAAGAAGCTTCCCAAAGAAGAGATACGGAAGAAGGTTATGTGGGCGCTCGAACTCGTTAAGCTCAGTGGCTTCGAGGATCGCTATCCCACCCAGCTCTCCGGTGGTCAGCAGCAGCGTGTCGCCATAGCAAGGGCTCTCGTTGTCGAGCCCAAGGTTCTCCTCCTTGACGAGCCGCTGAGCAACCTCGACGCCAAGCTCAGACTTGAAATGCGTTCGGAAATAAGACGCATACAGCGCGAACTGGGAATAACTGTCATCTACGTCACCCACGACCAGGAGGAGGCAATGGCAATAAGCGACAGGATTGCCGTCATGAACGTCGGAACCGTTGAACAGGTCGGGACACCAAAGGAGATATACGAGAGCCCCAAGACGGAGTTCGTCGCCAGCTTCATGGGCAAGACCAACGTCATTCCTGCCAAAGTCGTCGAGAGGAACGGAGACAGGGTCACCGTCGAGTTCGAGGGTATAAGGCTCGATGGCCTTTACTACACTGAGAAAAGCGACGACGTCGTTATAGTCATAAGGCCTGAGAGGATAAAGCTCAAGCCCGTCGAGAACGCGGTTTCATTCACAGGAACAGTAGACCTCATCGAGTACTACGGCTTCTTCGTCGAGGTCGTTGGCCTCTTCGGGGAGACAAGGATTATCTCAAGAACCATCAGCGACAAGGAAGTTGCTCATCTCAGACCGCTCCAGGAGGTTACATTCTACGTTGACAGGGACGATATAATAGTCCTTCCAAAGCAGCAGCTTTAAATTCTTTTTCTCCATTTCTCTTTGGTGGCCGGGATGCTCGAACTCTTTAACGAGGGGCAGGTTTACGAAGTTCTCTTGGTTACGCGCTCCAATGCCACCCCAGTAGGCGTAGTCAGAAAAGGGAAGACCCTTAACTTCAAGCTCTTTGGCGGAAGGAGTTCCGAGGAGCTGAAAGCCCACCCATACGCATCAATCCAGATAACGAATGACGTCGAGCTCTTGGTTAAGCTCGGACTGAACATTCCCGTGGAAGTCGAGTTTGTGGAGAAAAAGCCCTATCGCTGGATTAAGGGTCTTCCCGGTTTCTATGGAGAAGTTGAGTTAAGAGAAGACATCCACAAGGACGAGCTCGGAAAGATATCTGTTCTCAAGTGCTCTCTTAGACCGAATGGCGTTATAGAGAGCCCACTTCCTCCGCGGCCTATAAGCCGTGCCGATTACCTCCTCCTCGAAATGGCTGTTGATCTCACAAGGCTCTTCGTTGCCACAAGGGGCCTGAAAGTTGAAGCCGCAAGAAGACTCTACGAGAGGATATGGTTGAACTACCATATGTACAAACATCTCGGCGGAAATTCCGAGATTGCCGAGAAAATGATTGGGTGGGCAATCTCATCACTCAGATGGAACCCCTGAACTCCAAAACGCGACTTAGAAAGGGAAAACTTATAATTAAGTTTTTCCATGAATGTTTTGGTGATACCATGCTGGGCAGAAGAATAATAGCCCTGTTGATGGCTCTTTTCACCTTAGCAGCCATTCCAACGACGAGTGTTTGGGCAGCAACAACCACCAGCCTGGCTCCAGGAGACGTTCTTATAAAGCCCCTCCCCGGAGTTCCAGCCATTGGCCTCCCGGGAGACACCATTGAAATCTATCCTGTCGAAGGGGTTACAATCCAGAGCCTCCAGATAATCTCAATTCTACACGGACCTTACGACCTGCAGATACTGGGCACAGAGAATGGAATAGTCAAGGCTAAAATACCAGAGGACGCCGCTCCGGACGTCTACTTCCTTGTTGTCAAGAGCGACAAAGGTGAGGTAGCCATACCAAACGGAGTATGGGTCATGAAGGAGGCCCCTACAGTTCTCAGAATAGTCCATGGAAGTGACCTGCACGTCACGAGTGGTTCAAAGATGGGTTTTGTCTGCGGTGACTACTTCCAGAAGAGCATAACCGGAATACTTGAGTACTGCAAGAACCCCGTGGCACTTCACAGCTACACCGCCACCGACAGCTTCATGACTTACTATGGGATGGTTGGTCAGGACGGGGAGAACGTCATAAACATCATCCTCGCCACAGGTGACGATGTAGATACCAACGGTGACAGGGCAGGATACGAGCTCCTTGACAACACAATCCTCCACGCTACCGCTGCCGGAACACCCTTCATAGCCGTCAAGGGCAACCACGACCACCCGCCGACCTATTATACTAAGTATATTGGCCCACGATACTTCTATGAGGTCATTGGAGACTTCCTCATCATAGGTCTTGACAGCCGTGGTGAGGAGAGGCACCCCGAAATGGAGCAGCTTCAGTGGATGGAACAGGTTCTTAAGGAGCACCCGGACAAGATACCGATAGTCCTCGTCCACCACCCGTTCTGGTACATAAGCAGACTGAACGGAGGAGTCGTTGAGAACCTCACGGCCTTCGATGACAATGACTGGCAACAGATAAAGAAGCTCGCCAGCTGGGACTGGGTCGGAAGGAACGGCGAGTACGAGGACATTGCCAGGTACTTCCTCCAGATGGTTGAGAAATACAACGTCAGGCTCGTCCTCAGTGGACACATCCACAAGGACAAGCCCGTTCTCTACATAGACAAGGACGGTAACGAGCACTGGTTCTACGCCCTTACTACCACCGGTGCTCCCGACAAGACCAGCAATCCGCCCAGCCAGACGGATATAAACAGGGGCTATACCAAGCCCAGCTGGTACGGTTCCCAGATAATTTACGTCTATGACAATGGCACTGTTGAGTTCCCGTTCGTCAGCAACCTCTTTGACAAGGAGAAGCCCGTCTCACTCCCGGTTCCACAGAAGTTCATAGTCTTCAGACAGAATGGCGAAGAGGGAACCGCCGTCAAGTTCATCAATGAGCTTGGAAGGAGCATAAGCGGCCCGATCGTCCTCGAGGTACCTGCCGGTGCAAAGGTTGACCCGCAGGCCACCAACATAACCTACACCGTTCTCGGGGAAAGGGAAATAGGCGGAACATACTATATGCTCCTTAACGTTACCGTCCCCGAGGGAATCAGCCAGATAGCCGTGGTCAAAGAAGCCGACACCAAGGCACCGGAGGTCAACGTCGGCTACCTCTCGCCGAGCAAGCCCAAGCCGGGCAAGGCGTTTAAGGTCTACATCAGCGCCAGCGACAACGTCGGAATCAGAGACATGAAGGTCCAGATAATAAGTGACGGAAATGTCATTGCAGAGTATCCGGCGTTCTCGATGAAGCCAGCAGAAGTCTCAGCCACGTACTTCACGGAGGTTCCGGGTGTTGACTCTGAGAGCTTCACCATAAAGGTAATAGCCACCGACTTCTACGGCAACGTCGGTGAAACGACCTACACCGTCGGTGGAACCACTACATCAACCACGACCACAACTACCATCACAACTGAGACCACTGAAACTACTAGCACCGCTGCCACAGGCACCACCTGCGGTCCGGCTGTTCTCGTCGGGCTTGCACTAGTCCCACTCCTCCTCAGGAGGAGGAAGTGAGTTTCCCTCTTTTCTCTTTACATTACCTGACATTATTCTGGGGCCTTTCCAAGGGGAAGAGTTTTTAAACCATCCCCTGAACCCCACCATGGTGGTGAAGGTGAAGTTTAAGGGCAAAGCCTTTGGTAACATCGTGAGAATTGAATTTGAAATTCTCACCCTCGGCGAGCTTAAAATAGACGATCTGCGAGACTTTGATGTCGATTCAATTAAGATAGAGCTCAAACCGACGTCATCAGGTATAAAGGTCATAGGCATATGGGAAGGTACCGTTGATGAAGCCGGAGAGGGGATAAAGAAGGCTCTCGAGGAGAGCTACAAGCTCCGAGAGAGAATTCTCAACAGGATAAAAAGCAAAACTGAAGCCATAAGGAGCACTATGCGCCAGCTCGGTTTCAAGGAAGAAGTGGAGGGCTACGGCAGCGTCATCAAATTCATAAAGAAGGTCGGTTCCTACGAGATAGTCGTCGTTGCTTCGACCACTGACGACATGGTTCGCGTTGAAGTCTACGGGAACGACAAGAAGATAATAAGCCCGGAGATAGAGAGCATCTTCGAGGACGTTGAGGTCGAGGAGCTCGAGATATACGACTTCGAGGACACCAAGGAGGAGAGGCTCGTCATAAACCTGGAGATACCCAAGAACGAGGAGAAGCCAGAAAGGAAAATAGTGGAAGCCATCAGGATGATCGAAAATATGCTGATGGCCTGATCACTTGTACTTACCCTCCAACTGAATTTGCTTCAGCTTTGCTGTTATTCCCTTTATTGGGGCCGTATCCTCGCTGATTATTTTTCCTGTCCTAGTGTCGATCCTTGCGTAGTAGAATCTGTCTTTTCCTGAGAGCTTGATGTTGATGTAGCCCTTATCCTTGTGGTGGGTCACCCTCTCGGTCTTTGGCTCTTTTTCACCGTAAACTTTTCTGACGTGGTTGTGATACATTGCCTCTATTGCCATCTCCGTGAAGCGGACGTCCTGGCTAAGAACCTCCCCAGTAGCCCTGTGGAGCACGAGCTTTCCTACCTTCGTCCCACCAGTGAACTCAACATCCCAGTGTTCACGGAGTTTGATACCCTTAATGGCAGCCTCGGGGTCTACCTCCCTGACCTTTTCTCCCGCTATATTTTCGGCGAGCTCCCTTTTGAGCACCCTGTCTATCTCTTCGATGAGTTTTCCGTCCTTACTGACCCGTATTTTTACCTCGTGTCTGTCGTTCTCAGCGGTTATGGTGTATTCAGCTTCTGCCTCTTCAACGGCTGTTATCCCGAACTCCGGGTACTTCTCCGCCACTATCTCCTTTGCCCGCTCCGGCGTTATTTCGACGATGTAGTCGAGAACATCACCCGTCGCACCGTCAACTTTCACGACGGCCTTCCCATCGCCGCTTTCAAGGATCAGCTCAAGGTACTTGTGTTCCAGCACCCAGTAGGATTTAAGTTCGAGGTTCCCCAGAGGGAAGTTGTTCTCTATGACCTCCCTGGCATTCTTGTAGGCTTCCTCCGGTGAAGGCAGCCTTCTTACTTCAGTGTAGCTCCCTCTCGTAAGGTCAACCTCAACGACGGCTATGCCGTCTCCAAGGAGGATGTCAGCCACGGCAACCTTCTTACCCTTCTCCAGGTTCAGAACCTCCCCGTCGGGATATGCCCTTCTCAGAAGTTCATCGAGAGCCTCGTCGTTCATCAAAACCTCCACACCAAGCGGCTTGCCTGTGTAGCCGTTGAACGAGACTTCGAATGAAAACCTCTCGGTCCGTCCGGTGATCTTTACCTTTCCTTTGTCCCTCTTCAGGTCAAGCTCGACGGTCTTTTCTCCGGTCTGTTCACTGATTATTCCCCTCGCCTTCTCAAGGAAGTATTCATCGGAGAGCGGAGTTATGTGAAACTCGATCTCATTGTTCTCGAGGTTTACCACGGCCTTCGCGGTGTTTTCACCGACTTTAAGTTCGAGTTCTGCCATTTTGGGTATGTAGACCTTCTTCCTCTCGTGGATTACTATCTTCCCTTCTGGGATGTCCAGCTCCCGCGAGGCCCTTGATTTGAGTACGAGCACTGCCTCACTGGGGCTTATGGGGACCTCTATTTCTCTCTCGGTAGCCCGTATTATGGAGCGGTCGTCGAGAAGTGCCTTGGTTACTGGAACGCGGAGCTTCTTGTGTGAGGTTGCCCTCAGGACAATGTTTTCCGGCGAGAAGACAACGGCCTTATCCTTCTCCCCTCCCCCCTCAACGGACCAGGAGAATATATATGCACTCGAGAGGGTAACCGAAAGGGACCGGAGCTCAATCTCACCGGCCTTTATCGGATATATGGAAGAGGCGAAGGAAGCTACCCTTTTCATGAGTCCCTCTGCGGAGAAGTCATAGAGCAGCGGAGCGTCGAACTCAAACTCCTTGAGAGGGCTCTCTTTTTTCTGCTTCCTCTTTTGGGCCGCGGCCATCTCAACGAGCTCGGCCGGAGGTTCTATGGAGTAGTTGTGGAAAAGGGAAACAAGTTTCTCCCCGTCCCAGGGGATTATCCTTCCCCGGTACTCCCGGGATATGAGAACCTTGGCGTCCTTTGTGAAGCCGGTCGTCGAGATTAAGATTCCCTTGTCGGCCTTGTACTTGTCAACTAGATCTGCAAAAACGTTAACGTCGCGGGAAGCGGCCAATCCCTTACGATGGACGGCTATGACGAGCTTCTCGGTTCCAGAGATGGGGTCATCACGTATGGCCACGATGTCGATTCCCCAGTCTTTCCTGCTTGCGACCTTCTCGTAGTTCCTGAAGCCCATTCTCTTCAGTAGCTCAATGACGTTCTCGATAAGAGTTTCTTCCGGTGTGAGCCTTATTAGATCAAGGGTCCACGCCATCATTCTCACCCATAAGCGAAAATCTGTCACTAAAATCATTTGGAGGTCATTTTATAAATTTCTTTCCCCGGAATTCGTTATCACTGTAGGTGTTCAAAATAAGGTTTTTAACGAGATAACTTTAACATCTCCGCGGTGATGGAATGTTCAGACTCACAGACTTCACCTATCACGGCAAAACCGTCTTTCTGAGGGCTGACCTCAACTCACCGGTTAAAGATGGAAGGATAATCAGCGACGCTCGCTTCCGGGCTGTTTTGCCGACGATCCGGCACCTCCTGGACGAAGGTGCGAAACTCGTCATCGGAACCCATCAGAGCAAGCCATACAAAGGTGACTATATCACCACGGAGCAGCACGCCGAAATCCTGAGCAATCTTCTCGGCCAGGAGGTTGAGTACGTCGAGGACATCTTTGGAAAGTATGCGAGAGAGAGAATAAAGGCGCTAAAGCCGGGTGAAGCAATAATCCTCGAAAACCTGCGTTTTGCCGCCGAGGATGTCAAATACAAGCCCCTGGAGGAATGTGAGAGGACTCACTTCGTGAGAAAGCTTGCTCCGCTCTTAGATTACGTAGTTAACGATGCTTTCGCAGCCGCTCACAGAAGTCAGCCATCCCTCGTAGGATTAGCCCGATTGAAGCCGATGATAATGGGCTTTCTTATGGAGAAGGAAGTTGAAGCCCTCAGCAGGGCATATGAAACAAACGAAAAGCCGAGAATTTATGTCCTTGGTGGGGCCAAAGTTGACGACTCCCTCCGCGTGGCCGAGAACGTCCTCAGAAATGGAAGGGCAGACCTAATCCTCACGGGTGGATTGGTTGGCCACGTCTTTACGCTCGCCAAGGGCTTCCACCTCGGCGATGCCAACCTCGAGTTCATGGCTAAAAAGGGCCTTCTGGAGCTGGTCGACTGGGCAGAGAAGATACTCGATGAGTTCTATCCCTACGTGAGGACTCCAGTAGATTTTGCGGTCGATTACAAGGGCGAGCGGGTTGAGGTTGACCTCCTCAGCGACGAAAAGTGGCTCTTCGACGAGTATCCTATACTCGACATTGGCTCGAGAACTATCGAGAAGTACCGTGATGTCCTCATGAACGCGAGAGTCATTGTAGCAAACGGACCGATGGGCGTCTTTGAGCGGGAGGAGTTTGCCCTCGGAACGGTCGGGGTCTTCAGGGCGATTGGCGAGAGCCAGGCTTTCTCGGTTGTCGGCGGTGGACATTCAATAGCGAGCATCTACCAGTACAATATAACCGGCATAAGCCACGTGTCGACGGGCGGAGGGGCTATGCTGAGCTTCTTCTCCGGCGAGAAGCTTCCGGTTCTGGAGGCGTTCAGGATAAGCCACGAGAGGTTTAAGGACAAAATAGAAAGAGGATCTCAGTAGTTCATCAGCACTCCGAAGATAACGGCCACCCACCAGACCTCGAAGAAGGCGAAGCCCACTGTTGCCGTGCCCGTGGCAAGCCATGCCACGAAGATGGCGTAAGCCATAAGCGTCACAGCGACGTGAAGCTTCAGGAACGTCCTGTTCACTTTCCTATCCGACTTCATCCAGCCGGTGGGAAGAGGGAGCCAGTCAAAAAATGCTCCAATCAGGGCAAAGAGAGGCTGGTTGAAAAAGACTGTGGGAATAAAAATCAGGCCCGCAAGGGCCACGCAGAGCATGGTAAACTGCTGATTCTTCATACATCCGTCACCTCAGTCTATCGTCGCCTTCCTGAACTCGAGCGCCGCTATTCCGGCGAAGAGTGCTGCCAGACCAGCGAGCACGAGCCAGTCCGTCGCCAGCGAGAAGGTCGGCTCGACTCCAGCCAGATAATACCTCGAGCCGTCCACGGCGTAGGTCAGCGGGTTGACCTTTGAGAGCCACTGCATCCATTCAGGCATAGTGCTTATCGGATAGAACGCTCCGCTTAGGAAGGTCATCGGGAGCATTATCATGGTCACTATCATCTGGAAGCCTTCCATGCTGGTCATTTTGAGCGCTATTGCAACCCCCATTGCCGCTATCGCTATGCCGACGAGGAAGCTGAGTCCAAGGGCTGGAAGCACTCCCGAGACTTTGAGGTCCGCCAAGGTGAAACTGAGTGCGAGTATTATGACACCCTGTATCATGGCCATTATCGCACCGCCGGTGATCCTGCCGAGTATTGCCTCAGTCCTGCTCGCTGGAGCCACGAGTATCTCCTTGAGGAAGCCAAACTGCTTGTCCCAGATGAGGGTTATGCCCTGCATGAAGCTCATGTTGAAGACCGTCATGGCAATGATTCCTGGCACTAGGTAGGTCATGTAGTCGACGCCGCCGAATATCGGCGCGGCCATCGGATTGTTGAAGACACCGCTCCAGCCCTTGCCGAAGAATATCAGCCAGATTAGCGGGTTGATGAGACTACCTATAACCCTCGCGCGGGAGCGTAAAAACCTTTTCAGCTCGCGATAAATCATGGTGGTGAAAACCCTCATGCTATCACCTCCTCATACGGGCTTTCATTATCATCCTTGCAACGTTCTGCTCGCCACCTTCGTCACGTATCTCCCTTCCGGTCAGGTGCAAGAAGACGTCGTTCAGCGTTGGTCTATGATAGGTAACTTCCAGAATCTTAACGCCGCTCTCTCTGGCAAGTTCGAAGAGCCTCGGCAGTGCCTCGGAGGCGTTCTCAACGTCAAGCCTGACTCTTCCGTCTGGCAAAAGCTTGCAGCCCTTGATGAAGCCCGCCTTTATGCACTTGAGGCTCTCTTTTGGACTCTCCAGTTTGAGGTAAATGATGTCGTTGCCTACGAGTTTCTTCAGTTCCTCTGCCGTGCCTTCGGCGATTATCTTGCCGTGATCCATAATGGCTATTCTATCTGCCAGCTGCTCCGCCTCGTCCATGTAGTGAGTTGTGAGGAATATCGTCATGTTGTGTTCCTCTTTCATAGCCTTGATGTACTCCCAGATGTGGGCCCTCGTCTGAGGGTCTAAGCCGATTGTCGGCTCATCGAGGAACAGTACCTCGGGCTCGTGGAGGAGCGAGCGCGCTATTTCAAGCCTCCTCTGCATTCCACCCGAGAAGAACTTAACCGGCCTGTCTTTGAAATCCCAGAGTTCAACAAACTTTAGGAGCGTCTCTATCTTCTCCTTGAGCTCGTTTCCACTCAGACCGTAAATCCTGCCGTGGATGAACATGTTTTCATAAGCGGTCAGCTCTCTGTCAAGGCTCGGGTCCTGGAAGACAATGCCTATCTTTTTGCGAACCTCTATAGATTCCTTCACGACATCGTGGCCGGCAACGATAGCATTTCCGGCCGTTGGCTTGAGGAGCGTCGTGAGGACGTGAACGGTAGTGGTTTTTCCGGCGCCGTTGGGGCCTAAGAAGGCAAATATCTCGCCCCGCTTCACGTTAAAAGATATACCTTTAACTGCCTCAAAATCACCGTACTTCTTGACAAGATTCTCAACCTCAATAGCATTCATTTCATTCACCCTCCAGAAGGATCCGTCTTATTCTACGCGCAAATTCCCGGAAGGTGCCTCTGAGCTCCTCCCTTTGCTCGTCCGTGAGATCTTCAATCGATCTGAATAGTTCCCTGAATGCTTCCTTGAGCTCGTCTCCACCGAGTTCAAGGAATGTTCTGTAGGCGTGCATCCTCTTCTTGACTTCTTCCAGCTCTTCTTCATGTTCTTCAAGATACCTTAGACCCTTTTCCGTCACGACGTAGTTTTTCTTCTCCCTATCTCCGGTTTCAGCGACCTCGATGAGGCCATTCTTTCTGAGGGAAGCAAGGATGGGGTAAACGGTCCCTGCGCTGAGTTTTATGCCGTATCGTTCCTCCAGTTCTATCATTATGCCATAGCCGTGTTTCGGCTCCTTCAGCAGGTCAAGGATCAGTATCTTCATGTAGCCCCTGAAATTGGGTCTTTCCACATACATCACCCAACATATCGAACGATATATCGTTTAAAAAGATTCTGGTTCGGAATCCTTATTACTCGCGAGGTAAAAGCATCCAAGGGTGGGAATATGAGGCTTGTCCTGAAGCCCCTTTTTGAGGCAGAACTTCCGGCCGGCTTCGAGGAGATAGTGAGGGAAAAGCTAGCCGGGAAAGAGGTAAGAACCAACGAGGAAGTCGAGATAGACCTGCTCGGAAAGCCTCTTCGCTTCAAAGTTCTGCTTGCGGAGCCCTCACCGATGAAGGTCGCGAGGAGCACGAGGGTGGAGTTCTCGACTGGAGAAGTTAGGATCATCGACTTCGAATTCGACGACCCTATTAGAGATGTAATTTCCTTCGAGAAGGGCTTCGTCGTGGTGTTTCCTAATAAGGTTCTAATCCTGAACCATAATGGACAAAAGATTTATAGTGATGAGTTCGAGGAACTTAACAAAGTTAGCGTTTCCAAAGAAACGGTGGTGATAGTGCATGGCAAAAACAAACTCAGGTTCGTTAAGCCTTGATGGCTTCACCTTCCAAGAGAACTGGGAGGAAAAGAAAAAGAGAGCGGAAAAGATAGTCGAAATCCTGATGAAAACCCATCCGAGGGAGAAGCTCCTCATCGGCGACCCCTACAGGACGTTAATCCACTGCATAATCTCCCAGCGCATGCGCGACGAGGTCACCTACAAGGTCTGGGAAAAACTGTTTGAGAAGTACGGGGACATCGAAACTATCGCGAGAACACCTGTAAATGAGATGCAGGCCTTTCTGAAGGAGAACGGCGTCGGCCTCTGGAAAACAAAGGGCGAATGGATTGTTAAGGCCTCCCAGATAATCCTCAAGGAGTACGGCGGAAAGGTTCCGGACGATATTCACGAGCTTATGAAACTGCCGGGAATAGGCAGAAAGTGCGCCAACATTGTCTTGGCTTATGGCTTCGGGAGACAGGCGATACCGGTTGACACCCATGTAAACAGGATAAGCAAACGCCTGGGCCTGGCTCCTCCTAGAGTTCAGCCAGAAAGAGTCGAGGACTACCTGAGGGAGCTCATCCCAAGAGAGAAGTGGATATACGTTAACCACGCCATGGTCGACCACGGAAAGACTATATGCAGGCCGATTAAACCGAGATGCGACGAGTGCCCGCTGAGGGAGCTGTGTCCCTATTCAAAGGGGCTTGTGACGGACGGAGATATAAAGGGGAGCTCGAAGAAGTAGTCACTCCTCTTCCTCCACCTCTTCCCCGGCGAGCTTCCTGAGCTTGTCCAAGTCCGAGCCAACGGCTATGAGCACGTCACCCTCCTTTATGATGTCATCTCTGCCGGGATTGTAGATGTAGCGAGTTCCGCGCTTTATGGCCAGAATCCTCGTTCCAATCTTGCTCGGGAGCTTAAGCTGTTTCAGGGTCTTGCCGTGCAGAATGGAGCCTTTCCTTACGGTAACCCTCCCCAGCTCTTCCTCGGTGTCCTCCATTATCTTCTTGATTATTGGGTGGGGCTCGACGTCTCTAAGAACAAGATCGGAGATCTTATAAGCGGCATCCGAAATCTGCTCATTTATCTCCGCCATGTCTATGACGCTGAGGAGCTTTAACGGGTCATCCTCATTCTTGGCCAGCATCAGGGCCAGCTTCTTGACTTTCAGGGTAAGCTCGTCCATGCGCTCCTCTAGGAGGTAGACCTCCTCCGCTATGTCCTCGCTGTTGTACATGACCGACGAGAAAGCGAGGTCAACCATGAGCGATGAGAGGTCTTTCATCTCTATAAGGCAGTTTCTAATCTCTTCGAGTTCATTCATTGCCCATCACCTTTATGTTGCCCCTCGCTATCTCCTTGAGGTACTCAATTGAGGTGTTAGTGCCTCTGCCTATGAGTATATCGCCAGGGAATATCTTGAAGTCCCCGTCTGGATCGAATATCCAGCGCTTTCCGCGTCTAACTGCTATTATCCACACACCAGTATTTGTTGAAAGGTCTAGCTCTTCTAAGGTCTTACCAACGAGAATGGAATCTGCTGAGACGTAGATTTTACCTATTATCTCCTCGCTGCCTAAGATGGCCTCGGTGATAACTGGGTGAAGCTCAACTCCCTCGAGAACCATCTTCGCCAAATCCGCCGCCGCGTTGGACATGTCATCGATAGCATGTGCCATGTGAAGTATTGACGTTATCTGCTCCGCCTCCCTCGGGTTTCGAGCGGCAAGAACAGCATGCACCATCAGGTGGTAGTTGAGTAAGTCAAGATACTCCTCAAGCTCGAGAACTTCCTCGGCTATCTCCTCCTCCCCGAAGAGAACGGAGGAGTAGGCGAGATCAACCATCAGCTCGGCGGTGTTCTTCATCTCAACAAAGATGTCCTTAACGTTCTTGGGAACCTCGATTTCGTCCCACTCTTCCACCCGGCTCTCACCGATAGGGGAAATTGAAGGGAATCTTATTTAGTTTTCGGCCGCGAAAAGTTTAATACCACCAGAGGTCAATGTTTAGGGGGTGAAGGGCGTGGAGAGTGATACCAGTGACGGCTCAAGAGCTCGGAGAAAAGGTGAAGCAGGCTTACAGGGTCTCACTACCCTCGTTAGTCGTCTCTCTGATAATCGGCTTCTTCGGAGGCACCTTTCTCGGTAAGTACTTGGAGAAGATTAGCCGCGATTATCCCGGCCTGCTCGTTATTCTGCCGGGTATGATGGGCCTCCGCGGCAACGTTTTTGGCTCGATGGCCTCGCGCTTCTCCACAATGCTTTACCTCGGTGACCTCGAGCCCTCGCTCAGGGAAAAGAAGGTTCTCAAGAACATTGTCATAGCGATGCTCCTCTCTCTAATCCCTGTAACAATTCTCTGGGCAATAGGTGTCATTCAGGGGATAAGGTACCACGCCCTCCAGATTCTCCTCATCGTTGTGAGCTCGACCATACTCGTCTCTCTCATCCTCGGCTACTTTACGGCTTTCGTCACCATATTTGCCTTCAGGAAGGAGGTTGACCCCGACAGCATGGCCGCCCCGCTCGTTGCCTCGATGGGTGACCTGCTCACCATTCCAGCATTGATAGCTTTTATACTTCTCCTTGAGACCTCGAAGGAGACCTTCTGGGGGAGCAACCTCATCCTAATTTTGCTCTTCCTCCTCCTGCTGGCAATCTCCCGTGTGAGAAAGGCCGAGATAGTCGAATTCAAGGAGCTCTTCACGATAATAACAGCTTTAGCTCTGCTCTCACTCATCTCGGGCTTCACACTCCAAAGGTTCAGCGACCTGATAGGGGCCTCTATAATCCTCGGCTTTGCCTATCCTTCAATCCTCAGCTCCTTTGGAAACTACGGCTCAATAATAGCGGCGAAAACCTCAACCGCACTCCACCTCGGTGAGATTGACGGCTACCTCTCCAAGGAGCCATTCATGGAGATACTCGCACTCTTCCTCACAACGCCAATTGTTGGGGTCCTGATAAACGTCTTTGGTGCGGGAATAGCCCACTTCATCGCGGGAGCCGAGCCAAGAATAGTTTACGAACTGACCCTCAGCTATCCACTCATGGCACTTTTCATAATGCTCTACTCGTATACAATCTCCTACTTCCTCTTCCAGAAGAACATCGATCCAGACAACGTAGCGATACCTCTCATTTCGAACAACAGCGACATATTCGGCACGATATACGTCGTGATAATAGCAAAGCTTATGGTAGGTGGTTGAGTTGATTGGCCTATCCATGACGGCCTTTTCGGGAAAGAGCATAAAGGACTTCAAGGAATGGGCCGGGAAAACACAAAAGCTTGGCTTTGACTTCATAGAACTCCTGAGCGAGTGGCCGCACTATTTGACGAAAGCGAGCTACAGGGATTTCGCAGAGATCGTTGAGGGCTATGGGATGAAGATAACCGTCCACGCTCCCTTCAGTGACATCAACATCGGTGCGTTCAACGAAAAGATACGGAGAGCCGCACTGGAGGTTCTGCGCGAGACGATAGAGGTCGCCGCTGAAATGAACGCCTTGGTGGTCACCATTCACCCCGGCCACTGCTCTCCACTCAGCATAAAGCACCGGGAGAAATACCTTGAGATACACAGGAAATCGCTCAGAAAGATTGCCGCATGGAGCGAAGAGTTCGGCATAAAGGTCGGCCTCGAGAACATGCCACGCTTTCCCATTCTGGACGCCCAGAGCTGCGAAAGACTCGCAGAGCTGGTAGAGGACATTGATATTGGAGTTACTCTCGACGTCGGCCATCTAAACACCACGACAAGGAACTTTGACCGCTTCATCCAGCTTCTTGGAAACAGAATCGTGCACCTCCACCTCCACGACAACCGCGGCGATAAGGACGAGCATCTCCCGTTAGGAGAGGGAACCGTTCCCTGGGCCCAGGTCATCCCCAAACTTCCAAAGGTGACATGGTCTCTTGAGGTAGGGGGCATAGAATCGGCGAGAAAAAGCCTCGAATTTCTGAGGAGTCTGCATTGATGGACTTTTCAGTTCACTGGAGCCCAATTTTTACAAAACGCAACTCTTTTATACATTTGAAATGAAGTTTTTGCGAGAAGCAGTTTCTGGTGGAGGGATACCAATGGAAGCAAAGATAGTAGAGGAAATGAGACCCTTCTTCGACCCAAGGGCGGTCGCTATCATTGGCGCAACCAACAAGAAAGGTAAAGTTGGAAACGTCATCTTTGAGAACTTCAAAATGAACAAGGAGCGCGGTATCTTCAAAGGCAACATCTACCCGGTAAACCCAAAGCTCGATGAAATAGATGGTTACAAGGTCTACAAGAGCGTTGAGGAGCTCCCTGATGACACTGATTTAGCAGTCATCTCGATTCCTGCCCCGTTCGTTCCGGACACGATGAGACAGATAGCAAAGAAGGGCATAAAGGCAGTAATCATCATCACCGGTGGTTTCGGTGAGCTCGGCGAGGAAGGAAAGAAGCTCGAGCGCGAAATTCTTGAAATAGCCAGAGAGAACGGCATAAGGATCATCGGTCCGAACTGTGTTGGTGTTTACGTGCCGGATACCGGTGTTGACACGGTTTTCCTGCCTGAGAACAAAATGGACAGACCCAAGAGCGGACCAATTGCATTCGTCAGCCAGAGCGGTGCTTTCGCGGCAGCCATGCTCGACTGGGCAGCCATGGCGGACATAGGCATAGGCAAGATGGTCAGCTACGGCAACAAGCTCGACGTCGACGATGCGGACCTCATGGATTACTTTATCCACGACGATAGCATAAACGTCGTCACCTTCTACATCGAGGGCGTGAAGGACGGAAGGAAGTTCATGGAAGCCGCCAAGAGGATAACCAGGGTCAAGCCGGTCATAGCCCTCAAGAGCGGAAGAACCGAGTACGGAGCCAAGGCAGCTTCATCTCACACCGGTTCCCTTGCTGGAGCGGACACTATCTACGACGCAGTCTTCAAGCAGACGGGTGTAATCCGTGCTGAGGACTTCGAGCACATGTTTGATCTTGCGAAGGCCTTCGCAGCTCTGAAGGACAAACTTCCGAAGGGCAACAGGATAGGAATCATCACCGATGGCGGTGGAGCCGGGGTAATGGCGAGCGATGCCGTTGCCAAGTTCGGCCTCAAGATGGCCGAGCTGAGCGAAGAAACACTCAAGTTCCTCAAAGAAAACTTCCCGCCGCACGCTGTCGCTGGCAACCCGACAGACGTTGTCGGCGACACCGACGCCGAGAGGTATAGGATCGCCATAGAGGGCTTCGTCAATGACCCGAACGTCGATGCTATACTCGTCATCGTGCTCTTCCAAGTGCCGCTCCTCGAGGAGGAGAAGATAATTGACATCCTTGCGGAGTACCAGAAGAAGAGCGACAAGCCCATCGTTGCCGTTGCCATGGGTGGTAAGAAGACCGATTACTACGCTAGAATCCTAGAGGAGAAGGGAGTCCCGGTCTATCCAACCCCCGAGAGGGGAGTAAGGGCCTTGGCAGGCCTTGTCAAATATGCTGAATATCTGAGGAGGGGCGACTGAGCCCCTCATTCACTTTCCCGGTGGTGGTATCATGAAGGAGGAAGCCCTTAAAGTTATCGAAGAGGTTTTGAAGTCCGGGAGGACTGCACTCGTTGAATACGAGGCTAAACAGGTCCTCAAGGCCTACGGCCTTCCCGTTCCGGAGGAAAAGCTTGCCAAGACCCTTGACGAGGCACTCAAATATGCTGAGGAGATTGGCTATCCAGTTGCCATGAAGCTGATGTCTCCTCAGATACTCCACAAGAGCGACGCGAAGGTTGTTCTCCTTAACATAAAGACCCCCGAGGAGCTCAAGGAGAAGTGGGAGATCATCCACGAAAACGCGAGGAAGTACCGGCCAGATGCTGAGATACTCGGCGTCCTGATTGCTCCGATGCTCAAGCCTGGAAGGGAGATCATCATAGGCGTTACCGAAGATCCGCAATTCGGCCACGCTATAATGTTTGGTCTCGGTGGAATCTTCGTCGAGGTTCTCAAGGACGTCACCTTCAGGCTGGTGCCGATTACCGAAAATGACGCCAGGAAGATGATCAGGGAAATCAAGAGCTATCCGATTCTTGCCGGAGCGCGCGGAGAAGAACCAGCGGACATCGATGCAATAGTTAATCTCCTTCTCAAGGTCAGCCAGCTCGTCGACGAGCTTAGGGAATACATCAAAGAGATGGATCTCAACCCGGTCTTCGTCTACGAGCAGGGCAAAGGTGCCGTGGTAGTTGACGCAAGGATAATCCTCAAAGAACCCGTAGAGAAGAAGTAAATAAGTCCCGCGTACTGAGAAAGGCCGCTTGATTAGACTTTTTCTTTCTCAACTTTTTCTGATTCTTCACCTGCGACCTCCTGGATGTATCCCAGAATATCATGCAGTATGAAAAAGCTCACCGTGGCATCAACAGCGGACCATATGTTGCCTGCTATCAGGAACAGCAACGCGAAGAAGAACTCTATTGCAGCGTAGATAAGGGCGATTTTTATGGCGGTCCGGTTCTCCTGCGTGAGGCCGTATGCGAGAGCCATGCTCAGCAGGCCGAAGACTAGGTAAACTACTGAACCGAAGGAGTAGGCATAATACAGAAGCAGAAAGCCGTTGAGGAAAAGAAGGTAGGTGGCGAGGGTTAACCTTTTCATGTGATCCCCAGGTAACCCTCAAATATCTCCACGTATTTAAATCCATCGTCCGGAAAGATCAGGACGTATGTTTTCTCACCGAATTCGCTGGAGACTTTTTCGTACGCTTTGACCACTGCTCCAGAGCTGAGTCCTATCAAGAGACCGTCTCTGCGTGCCACGCTGAGGGCACCCTCAATGGCTTCGTTCCGTGTTATCTCCACGACCCTGTCTATGTCTACCTGGAAGTACCACTTGGGCTTTGTTTCAAGGCGCTTTATGCCGGGGATCTTCTCACCCTTCGCCGGGACGACGCCCACAACGGTTGTGTCGTAGCGCTCCTTGAAGTACTTTGCCAGACCTGCTATGTGGCCCGAAGTACCTATGCCCGCTATCACAACGTCGGGCTTTTTGCCAATGCTCTTCAGCTGCTCGTCTATCTCCCTGGCGGTAAAGCGGTAGTGGGCCTCGAAGTTGTCGTCGTTCTCGAACTGGTTGAGGTTAGCTGCTCCGGCCTTCCTCGCTTCTTCGACGACGTACTGAACCATGGCAGGGTCTATGGTCTCGAATTCAGTCATGACGACATCCGCACCGAGTACTCTGAGCAGAACCTGGGTGGCCTTTGGTGTCGGCTTTGGCAGGTATGCCCTGAACTCAATACCGAGAACGTTGCTGAGGGCAGCCAGAGAAATCCCGACGTTGCCGGAAGTTGCCTCAAAAAGCCTCCTGGTGCCATTGATGTCCCCGCGCTCGATGGCCTTCATAAGCATGTTAAAAACGGCCCTGTCCTTAATGCTCCTGCTGAAGGGGTTAAAGAACTCTAACTTGGCAAAATACATCCCCCCTCTCGGTGGAAAGCCTAACAAGGGGGGTCGGCTTGTACTTTTCGAACAGCTCCAGTGTGTTGTTAAACACGTTCATTTGCAATCACCATAAAGGGCTCCGATAAAGCCTTTAAAAGCTTTCCTAAAACGAACAGTTATGGACAGAATTGGGTAATGAATCTGCGTTTTAAATACTTTGGACATAACTCCAACAGTTGTATATTGTCCAATGCAAGTTTTAATCCCAGTATTTTGCGGGCGAAAGTGTTATATACAACTTTTGATAATTATGATTGATAACCTCTTTGGGGGGGGCGAATGCGAAAGTGGGTAACGATGCTCCTCCTTGGGCTTCTCCTCCTGGGCGGCTTTCAGACCGTCCAAGCGGAAGCAACACAAACCACCAACCAAGTCCAGGCAACCTGTCAGGACTGCTCCTGCATCGACGTTAACGTCCTTCTAAATAATCTCACAGCGAACATCACAAACCTGACTAACACCATTAAACAGAAGAAATCAGAACTCAAAACTCTTTATGAGGAATGGAGCGCTACTAAAAACACAAGCGTTCTCTTCGAAATCGTGAAGCTAAAAGATGAGATCAGACTCCTCACCAACGAGCTGAAGTACCTCGAACGTCAAAAGCTCAGCCTCCAACTCGTCCAGAACTACACTGTGGAAACTTCTTACGGGAGAAAAGTTCTGAACTACAAACTACCCCCAGAGAGCACCATCGTCCAAGAGCACATTAAAAAGGTCCATCCAGTAAGAACTGACGTGGACTTGGAATGGTTCATAGCCTACTACAGGCAGGCGGCGGAGCTGACGTTCACAGAGGTCGTTCAAACAGACATGCGGATGAGAGAACTGCTTAAGAAAGTCAAAGCCGGGAACTACACTGAAGAGACCATCGAGGAGATTTTCACCCTGCTGGACAGGAGAAAAAAACTCTGGGAAGAAATCTACAAATTCGCAAAAGAGAAAGAAAAACTACAAACCCTGCAAACACTCAAAGAAACCGGACAAAAGCAGACACTAATCGCAAGCACCACCGGATTAGAACCGCTAGCAATTCACTTCGGAGGAATTGCGGAAGGGTATAACTGTGGGTTATGTTCCGAACCTGCCCCTGCACTACCTGGAGTATATAGCCAGTATGATGCTGATCAGGCGCCTTACGTTCGATATCTATACTTCTCTCCAGCAGCAGTTTGGGTAGGAATATACGAAAGCTCAACTCCGAACAGGGCAACATTTTGGGGAGATTACTGTACTTATGACTTCCCTGATACGGGAACGGACTTTAAAAAATACTGGGATCAAGCAGTATGGTTACATCCAACTCTTCCATATATTGGCGGATCAATTCAAATTAAACTTTTCTATAGTGGATCTGCGTACAATCCTGAGACACTTAGCTACCAAGAGAGCAACATAATCTGGCAGGTTGAGTGCAACAATGGAGGTTGTTGGGTTGTCACAAACTACCTAAAACCTCTTCAGGATCCGGATGTTACTCATTATAATGGATTCTACAAACTGTACCTTAACACACCCTATCTAGTGTGTTGTGGTGGAGGAGACGTAGGAAGTACCTGCAGATGGGCAAATAGGCATTGTGGAGGATGCTTTGCACCAGACAGCGCGAGATCTCAAAACTTTGCAATCTGTACTAGAGAAGAATACGGAAACCAATGTGGATGGGACTGGGTAATAAGGTGGTAAATGGTGAAGTATCATGAAGAACGATAAAAAGGTTTTGATAGGATTTTTAATTTTTATTTTTGCTGTTTCTTTATTTATTATCCAAATCCAACAAGATAACTCACCCATTCCTAATGAAGGTGAAGGATTACATTTACAAAACAAGTCCAACATCTCAATAAGTGTCAACGAAACATGTGATGATAAGACACTCGTTCCGATAGCAACTGGTGGGATTAATTTCGAGGGAGAGACTACTGGTTTCATTCAATGTTTATCGGCAATCCAAGTTAAATCTCAGTACTATCAGAGCGGATTTAAGCATCTTGTGAACTTCACCCTCTCCCTTAACGGAACGCTGAAGGCGAACATGACCTTAGAAGGTGTGGAAGGGGAGTATTTCTGCATTCCTGAGGGGGTAGTCGTGTATTCATACTACCCAGGAGAGCGGAGAAGCTCCATGGCGCTGTTTGACTACAACTTAACCCCCGTATGGAAGGAAAAATACCAGGCCTTTCCGGAAATGTACCACAATGGGAGCATAATCCTCGTGGATTCGTGCATTTACTTTGTGAACACTTCTGACGGGAACGTAAGAAGGAAGATATGCCCCGACGTCAGGAGGCCATACATCTCACACATAAGGATTTTGGGTGAGACGGTGTACTATACAGTGGGCTACTATGACATTAATCTGTGGAAAACGAGGGCGTTGATATACCTTGTGAGGAACGAGGAAGTGAAAAAGAGTGAAATCGCCACAATTGAAGGGCACCCCCTTGGTGTTAGACTGCTGATTGACGCTAACGATGAATATGTAGCGGTGGCTTACTACCTTCGGGACGAGCTCAGGAACGAGAAGAACGGAGTCTGCGTTTTCACCGCGGGTAGGCTAATCAAAATCGCATGCAAGGAATTTGGGGAGTGGGAACGGCCGATAAATGTGAAACTTGAAGGAAATATCGTTTACGTTCAGACTACGAAGGGGGTAAAAGCATACAAGATACTAAGTCTGGGATAATCTAGCATGTAGGGGATTAACGACAAGGTGTAAACTATGAACAAAAAGGAAAAATTAGCAACCTTGGGGTTCGTCCTCTTAACCCTGATATATTTCCTGCCCAAGGGCCTGCTTACTCCAGTAAATCCCGAAGAAGCGTCTTTTGACGGCCTTAATATCTCAACAAAGTGTGACTCATTGAAGATTCAGACCGTTTCCACTCTTGAAAATTTCTCCTGCACCTTCACAGTTTCAGCAGATGAAACACGGATCGTCAACTACACCTTGCACGGAATAAGTAAAGGGTATGTCTGCACCCCTGAAGGAGTACTTCTGTATGCATACTTCACTACGGATAGTCAATCTTCAATGGTCTTTCTTGACTACAACCTCAGCGAAAGATGGAGCCGTGAGTTTCCAGCATATCCTCTCAAATACACAAAGGATGGGCTAATTCTCGTGAGCAACCCAACCTTTGGCTCCTCTGGGAGCTCATGCGTTTACGTTATGAACATCACTACCGGACGGCTCTTAAATTGGCTCTGCCCGGATGTGCTCGGTGGCCATGTCTCGGACGTTAAAATCACCGGCGGAGGATGTACGTCACCATTGGGGAGCCGAGAAGACCTCCACTGGAGATCCATGCCTTGATCTACATGAAGGAAGGCGAAAAGATCAGGAAAGAGGAGATCACCAGCATCCCGGGAGAGGGTGTTGGTATTAGGCTTCTCATAGATGCCAACGAGGAGTATGGGGTTGTTGCTTATTTCCTGGCTAACGAGCATGGAGAGGAGAAAAACGGGGTCTGCGTCTTCACGGCAGGAAACCTGAGGAAACTCGCTTGTAAAGAATTTGAAGACGGTGATAGGCCATTGAACATCAAACTCGAAGGAAACGTCGTATACGTTCAAACAACCAAGGGAATAAAAGCATACAAAATACTCAGTCCGTGGTGACCAGTGGTGTGCCCAAGGATGCCTGTATAAGGAACTGCACCTGCATCCTCGATGTGGACTTGAGAGAATCTCATGCGAGGAATGAGATGCTTTAAAGCACACCTTCCCTCACGAGTTTCTCCCTTATCTTCTCGAACTCTCCAAGGGAGCCACGCACCACCGGATACTTCGGCACGAACGGACAGGGCTCTTCAGGTTCTATGCTTATTTCGAACGTGCCTATCTCCTTTGCTATTTTGACTATCTCCTCCTTGTCGAGGCCGATGAGGGGCCTCAAAATAGGCAGATCACTTGCCTGACTTATTATCAGCAGGTTGTCGAGGGTCTGCGATGCCACCTGCCCGAGGGAATCGCCCGTAACTATAGCTTTTGCCCCGATTTCGTGCCCCACCCTGCAGGCCTTCCTCAGCATCGTGTACTTGCAGAAAAGACACGTCCACTTGGCCTTTCCAATCTCGACCAGCTTGGAAAAGACTGGCGCCTGTTCCTCGTAAGCATCAACGATTACGGGCTCGTTGAGCTTCCCGTACTTACTTAGAATCTCGCAGAGCTCCAGAACCTTTGACTCCTTCTTATCGCTCTGCTTGAAGTGGATCGGCGTTATCTCCATGCCCTTTCTGAGCATGAGGTATATCGCCACCGGAGAATCAATGCCCGAGCTGAGCAGTGCAACAGCTTTCATGTTCGGAAGAAGGGGAGAGCCATATATGAAGTTTTCCTCAACTTAGAGTTGGGAACCTCTAATCTGGAGCAGGCCAATATAGGTAAACCAGGCCAGTATCATGGCCGCACCTATAAGCTCGGGGATGGCAAGGCCCTTGAAAACGCGAGCTTTTACTATATAGACCATCAACACAAAAGTAACAACCGAGAGAATTGCCCAGAGCATCCCGACGGAAAGGCCAGAGCGAGCGAGCTTGAGCCCTATGAGGACTATATCCGCTAGCGCCAGGACATAGAAGAGAGTTGCTGAAGGAGTATGTAGGGAATATTCCTCAGGAAAGATGCCAACAAGGAAAAGCGAGACCATGGCGATGGGCATGAGATAAGAGAGGCCGTTCTTGAAGGCCCCGAGCGAGGCTATGAAGCCCAGAACGGCAAAGAGCATTATGAAGCCGTTGAAGTAGTAGTTCTCGGGATTCCGTACTGACCCCATGTCGCTGAGGGCGTTGTCGGTGAATGAAAACCAGGGGTTATGGTAAATGACAACGACCAGCCCAACAAGAAATACGAGTGGCAGGAGGAGGGAGATGTATGCCGGGAGTTTTGTCGACTCCATAATGTCACCTCAACATGCCCTATTTTTCGGTTCTTCGCCGAAGACGGCCTTGTAGAGCTTTCTGAACTCCTCCCAGGAACCCCTTATTACTGGATGCCTCGGTATAAAGGGAATCTCGTCCTCAGGGAGAGTGGACAGCTCGAAGGTGCCTATCTCCTTTGCTATTTTGACGATTTCCTCCTTGTCCATGCCTATGAGCGGGCGGTAAATCGGCAGATCACTCGCCTGGCTGACGATGTACATGTTCTCCAGGGTTTGAGAGGCCACCTGGCCGAGGGAGTCACCCATCACGATGCCCTTTGCCCCGAAGTCCCTCGCGATTCTATCGGCGTGGCGAACCATCATGAACTTGCAGAAGACACAGGTGTAGTTCTCCTTTTTAAGCTCCTTGAGCTTCTGGAGAATTCTCTCGCGCTCTTTGGGTTTAACCACAATCAGCTCGCCCTTGCCGCCGTAGCCGTACTTCTTGAGCTGGTTCCATATCTTCCTGACCTTTTCGAGGGTCTTCTCGCCCATGTAAATGTGCACAGGTATTACCTCTACACCGCGCTTCATCATGAGGAAAGCGGCAACAGGTGAATCAATGCCGCCACTGAGCAGAGCCACGACCTTGCCCTGAGTGCCGATGGGAAGGCCACCCCAGGCTTTGACCTTGTCCACGAAGATGTAGGCCTTGCCCTCCATCAGCTCAACGCCAACTTCTATGTCATACTCGTGGAGATTCACCTCGCTCTCTTCGCTCTCGAGGATGTACTCGCCGACCTTCGCCTGGATCTCCGGACTCTTCAGAGGGAACTCCTTGGTTATGCGCCTCGCGGTTACCCTAAAGCGAGGTTTTTCTAATCCAAGCTCCCTCTTCCTTCTGCGGAACAGCTTGAGAGCCGTCCTGTTGATCTTCTCCATTTCTGCGTCGATCTCCATCGCCGGGGAAAGCGAGACTATGCCGAAGACCCGCTTAAGAACCTCAACGGCCTCTTCAGCCCTGTTTGTCTTTACAAGAACCCTTCCGTGCTTTGCTTCTACCTTCTTGAACTCGACTTCCTCACTCACCAGGGCCTCACGGATGTTGTTCATGAGGATGTTCTCGAACCATCTCCTCGTCTGCCTCGACTTCGTGCCTATCTCACCGTAGCGGACTATGACGACGTTGAACATGAGCATCACCCCACCATATGCGGGAACTTAATCACAATCTCGACGTACTTTTGAATGACGACATAAAGGACGATCGAGATGAGATATGAGGAAAGGAGTATCAGCTCGTTCATCTCGAAAATGTGGGCCGCTATCTCCTTCGCCCTCGGCGTGGCGTCAACTATGGCGCCCATATACTTCCTCTTGAGCCAGTGGTTTATCTGAATGGCCAGAACTAGGATCAGAACCCCAGCTAACCCCCACATCTTTCCAAGAGCGATCATTAGGAACAGCGTCGAAGCCACTATTATCCAGCCGCCGATAACGCCGAGGAGTATGACGAACTCTATCATCCTTCCACCAAAGGGAATTGAGGGATGGAGAATAAAAACGTTTAGATGAAGCGAGTGACCTGTTCGAGGGACTTCCTCCGCTTCCGCAGTGCAGCTTTCTCCAGCGGATAGCCAAGGGGTATGAGGCCGACGAGATAGTAGTTCTCATCGAGGCCAGCCAGCGTTCTGACTTGCTCTTCGATGCCTCTGAAGTTCGTAACACCTATGTAAACAGTACCTAGGTCGAGCTCAACTGCTTTGAGCATTAAATTCTGTATCGCCATTGCCGCGCTCTCCACGCTCCAGAGAAACTCGAGTTCGTCAAACTCTTCACCTTCGAGGAAGCGGACACGTTTGTCGATGAAAACTGCTATATAAACCGGTGCCCGGTACATCCCCCTTTCATACATCTTTTTTCTGAGCTTCTCTATCTTCTCTTCCGAGAGATTCACCGCCCGATAGTACTCCTCCATCCCACGTGCTATCAGGTGGTAGATCTTCTCCCTTGCTTCCTCACTCTTGAAAACAACAAAAAGCCAGTTCTCAAGACCGCTGGCGGTAGGTGCCCTTACTGCTGCCTCGATGAGCGCTTTGATTGCCTCCTCCGGAACATCCCTCTCCTCAAAGTACCTCACAGAAGTCCTCTTGAATATTGCCTTGCCAAGTTCCACAATATCACCCGGTGAAACGTTAGCGGAAAGGTTAATCAGTCTTTCCAAAACCAAAGGTTTAAGAGAGTCCTTGAGTAGTCCACCTAAGGTGAAAGCATGTACGGATGGAGAGGCAGGCTAGGTCTTATCGTTCCCTCTTCGAACACCACAATGGAGATGGAGCTTCACTCGGCCATCCCCGAGGGGGTCTCGCTGCACACTGCAAGGGTTCCGCTCAGGAACGTTACCGAGGAGGAGCTAATCAAGATGAACGCTCTGACGGTGGAGAGCGCCAAGCTCCTCCGCGATGCAGGGGTTGAGCTGATTCTCTACGGCTGCACGAGCGGTTCATTCATCGGCGGCAAGGACTTCGAGAAGGAGCTCGAGGCAAAGATAGAGAACGAAGTAAATGTTCCGGTGGTGAGCACGAGCACGGCCGTCGTCGAGGCCCTGAAGATGCTCGACGCCCAGTCGATACTCGTGATAACCCCCTACACCGACGAGATAAACGAACGCGAGAAGGAGTTCCTCGAGGCCAACGACTTCGAGGTTCTAGACATCAGGGGCCTCGGAATAGAGGATAACGCCCAGATAGGGAAGCTCGAACCCTACGAGGCCTACCGCTTAGCTAAGGCCACCTTCGTGGACGAGGCTGATGCAATCTTCATAAGTTGCACCAACCTGAGGACGTTCGAGATCATCGAGCCTCTGGAGGAAGACCTTGGTGTCCCAGTAGTCACCAGCAACCAAGCTTCTCTCTGGCTGGCACTCAGAGAAATGGACGTCATGGAGAAGATTCCCTGGCTTGGAAGACTCTTCACACAGTTCTGATCTCATTCCTTTCAACATTTTTGTGTCCATTCAGTTTCCGAAACCCTTTTAAGAATCCGTGCACATTTTCTAAATGTTAGTCACTGAGGGTGATACATATGGAGCTCCTCCACAAGGCTAGGGAACTTTCGATATACACCGCGTACAACACGAACGTCGACGCGATAGTCTTTCTTAAAGGAGAGACAGTCCAGAAACTGATAGACGAATTCGGTGCAACAGCCGTGAGGAGAAGGATGGAGGAGTACCCAAGGGAGATAAACGAGCCCATAGACTTCGTTGCAAGACTTGTTCATGCGCTTAAAACTGGCAAGCCGATGGCTGTGCCTTTGGTTAATGAGGAGCTCCACGAGTGGTTTGATTCCCACTTCAAATACGACGTCGAGAGAATGGGGGGTCAGGCGGGCATAATAGCGAACCTTCTGGCGAACCTCGACTTCAGGCGCGTTATAGTTTACACCCCTCATCTGGCCAAAAAGCAGGCCAGAATGTTTGTTGATAAGCCAAATCTCTTTTATCCTGTTGTTGAGGACAGAAAGCTGACCTTCAAGCACCCGCGCGAGGCCTACCGCGAAGGCGACCCGATAAAGGTCAACAGGATATTCGAGTTCCGCGCAGGGACGACCTTCAAGCTCGGAAGCGAAACGATAACGGTTCCTTTCTCGGGCAGGTTTATCGTTTCGGCCAGATTCGAAAGCATAAAGATCCATACTAAGTCCGAGCTGAGACCTTTTCTCCCCGAAATAGGGAGCAAGGTTGATGGAGCGATCCTTTCGGGCTACCAGGGGATAAAGCTCCGCTATTCCGACGGGAAGGATGCAAACTACTACCTCAAGAAGGCCAAAGAGGATATTATACTCCTCAAGAGGAAGAAGGACGTCAAGGTCCACCTGGAGTTTGCCTCAATCCAGAACCGCGAGCTGAGGAAGAAAGTCATCTACAACCTCTTCCCACTCGTCGACAGCGTAGGCATGGACGAGTCAGAGATAGCCCACATCCTGAACGCTCTGGGATACTCAAAACTCTCGGACAGGATATTCACCTACAACCGCATCGAGGACACTGTTTTGGGCGGAAAGATACTCATTGACGAGATGAACCTTGAGATCCTTCAGATTCATACGATCTACTACATCATGTACGTTACCCACGCTGACAATCCTTTGAGTGAGGAGGAGCTCATGCAGAGTCTCGAACTGGCCACGACTTTAGCGGCAACGAGAGCCTCTCTAGGGGACATCAAATCGCCCGAGGACTTTAAGGTTGGCCTCAAAGTTCCCTACAACGAGCGCGGTGAATATGTCAAGCTCCGCTTCGAAGAGGCCAAGAGGAAACTGAGAACGAGGGAGTACAAGGTCGTTATAATCCCGACAAGGCTCGTCAAGGATCCGGTTTCAACGGTTGGCCTCGGAGACACGATTTCAGCTGGAGCCTTCACGAGCTACCTTGCCCTGCTGAAAGAGAAAGGAGAACTCTGATTATTTCCCAATTAATCCCTCTATCAACCTCGCCTTCTCCTGTGCCTTCCTGAGGTGCTCCACTGTGACTTTCGTGTAAATCTGGGTTGTTGACAGGTTCGAGTGGCCGAGCAGTTCCTGAATAGCCCTTATATCAACGCCGTTTTCGAGCATGTGGGTGGCAAAGCTGTGGCGGAGCATATGGGGTGTAACCCGAATTCCAGCCTTGTCGCCGTATTTTTTAAGGAGGTACCAGACAGTCTTCGGCGAGAGCTTATCCTTCCTCTCCCGCCTGTCTTCCACAATAAGGTACTCGCTGTCGTCATCTCTTGTTTCAAGGTAAGTCTTAATCCCTTCCAGCAGGAAGGCAGGAATCGGTACAACGCGGTCCTTGGCGCCCTTTCCGCCGCGAACGATTATAAGGGAGCGCTCGAAGTCGACATCGGACTTCTTCAGATTGCACAGCTCGCTGACGCGAAGACCTGCGCCGTAGAGGAGGAGAAAAATGAGCCTGTCGCGCTTCCTCGTCGGCGGGATAACGGAGAGAATTTTCCTGACCTCCTCCCTCGTCAGGCTCTTGGGGAGGCTCTTGGGTACCTTTGGCGGCCTGAGCTTTTCGGCCTCTTCATCATAGCCCTCAAAGCGGAAGTAGGAGCGCAAGGCTTGGACGACAAGGTTCAGGCTCTTGTTGGAGTAGCCTTCGCGCCTGAGCTTTGCGAGAAAACGGAGTGCGGAGCGGGCTTTAAGCTCCCCGCCCCATTCCAGATAACGCCTTACGTAGTAGGAGTACATCCTAATGGTGTTCGGGCTCTTGCCCTCCAGATCAAGGTAGGTCTCGTACTCCTCGATTATCTCGTTGAGGGCTTCCATTTCACAGCCCCTTCAGGAGCCCTTCGATGTTGCCGGGCTTTATCTCTGCGTCAGCGACAACTTCTGGCTCTTTGGGGGGCTCAGACGGTTTTGGCGGCTCCTTCCTCGGTGGCTCCGGTGGCTTTGGAGGCTCCTCCCTTATGGCGAGGCTAAGATAGACTGTCTTGAGGAGCTCATCAACTAGTCCCTTGTCCTCGGCGAAGATGTATCCCTGGCCGACTATGACTTTACCCGCCAGTCCAAGCTTCTCAACGGCATTGCCTATGTATGCCTCGTCCGGAACCGGCTCGGCCGGGAAGAGGGACTTCCAGGCCTCCTCGATGCGGTAAATGTTCTTGGCATTCTCGAGGAGAGCTTTAAGTCCTTCGTTCTCTTCCCTCAGTCTGTCGTTCTCAGCCTTGAGCTCCTCGCAGGCGCTGGTGATCTTTTCGTGCTCCTCGCGGAGCCTCCGGTACTCCTCGGCAAGACCATCGTAGCGGCCTTTGAGATCAAGGAGCTGGTTCCTTAGAGCCATGTACTCAGGGAGTATCTGCAGGCTCTTTAAACCAGCCCTGACGAGGGTGTTCTTGAGTTCCTTCCTGACGAGCTCGACATCTACGTGCTCGAGGTCGTGGCCGAGAGGGAGCTTCATCCTCTCGACGTGGCCGACCATCTCGCTCAGCTCATTGAAAAGCCTCTCGGCAAGGTCTCTTCCAACGCGGTCGGCGTCAGTGGCTATGATAAGCAGGTCAGCCCCAGCTGCGGCGCTCTTTGCAATCTCAACGTTGGTCGTCGGGATTATGGCGGAAATCGTTATGTTGTACTCACTTCCCAAAGCCAGACCTTGAAGAGCTTTACTTACCACTTCAACGTCGCTCGCACCTTCAACCAAAATTCTAACATCGACTATGGCCATTCCCATCACCTCGCGGGGTCGTTACCCCTTTGAAAATAGGGTGGGGTCTTTAAAAATCCTCCCTCAGCTCAATCTCAAGGCTCGGCCTTTCAAGAACCACCCTGCCATCCGGAAGGAGTGAAATGCTCAGCGCGTGGATTTCAACGCCGGCGTTCTTGGCTTCACTCAGAAGGCGCGCTATCTCAGGGTCGCCTCTCTCGTATGGCCTGAACTTCTCAACACCAGGCATGGCGCCGATGAAAAAAATCATTGCCTTCTTCCCAACCTTTTGGAGCTCTATCAGCTCTTTTATGTGCTTCTGCCCCCGCAGGGTAGGACAGTCTGGATACATAGCATATTCTCCCCTCTCCCCACCTCTCAGAACCGCGCTCTTCATTTCTGCATAGATTTCTCCATCGGAACACTCGAAGAGGTAGTCCAGCCTTGAGCTTCCAATGGTTACCTCTCTCCTCTTTATCCTGCAGTCTTTAAGCCATGGAACCAAGCCAAGCTCTAGGGCTTTCTCAAAGGCTTTGGCCTGAGTCCTCGTGTCTATGATAGCCCCCTTTCCACCCCGGTCTTCAAAGGCAACCAGAACGAAGTCTGTCTTTCCCCCGCTCTTGGGAACGCAGAAGGCCTTCCTCTCTGGAATCATGAACTCTTCCAAGCGGCCGGTGTTTGTAACTAAGGCTTTTCTCTTTTCCCCGTCAACCTCGACCAGTGCCACGAAGCGGTTGAGCCTTTTGATGAACATACATGGTACAACATTAAGCCTGAGGAGTATCCTGACCATATTTATATTTTGGTTTTCAAAACTTTTAAATTGATGTATGCATACTCTTTCATAGGTGTTGGAGATGGAAATTGAGTACGTCGATCTAATCAAACAGTGGCGAAATATTTACAAGTTTGAGGTTAAAGAAAAGCCCTCTCAACTTCAGAGAACTGAACTGACGCCACAGAATTACTTCCAAGTTAGGAGACCTTTTTTTGCAAAGCTTTTCCCAGAGGATCCGGAATACGTAAGAACTTTCAGGATGATTTCTTATGGTATGATGGAATATAGTCCGTCTCTAAGAAGTCTCATTTTGAGGGGTGCAGGATTAAAGCTCGCTAAAAGACTTGTAGAAAGTGGAGAAGTCAAAAGTCTAGACGATCTTCCTAGAGTGTTCTTAAATCAAAAGATAGGACTTCTTGATATCTTGGAAGAATCTTTTAATAGGATAAAGCTAAATATCTATGAGTGTATGAGTTGTTACAATGCTGTCACCATAGGGAGAACTTTATGTGATTTTGAAGCAGGCCTGATCCAAGGTATTATAGAAGAGCTAGTGGGCAGAAACATTACAAGAGAGATATACTGTCAGGGACTTGGCTACTCTTTCTGTGGCTTTGAGGTAGTATTCGAGTGATGGTTATGGGAGTTATAGTTGTACAATCATCAGGAAGATGTGATGCAACCTGTGCAAACTGCATTTGGAGAGAAAGGTTGAGTGGAGTAATGCTCCCTGGAGATGTTCTCCCTAGAATAGCCTCTCTTTTAGATGGGTTCAGATTCGATGAAGGAATATTGATGTGCCCTAACCCATTTCTTCATCCAAAAATAAAGGTTATATACGATGAGCTGAGGGACATATCAAAAAGGGTGACTGTTTTTATACCCTTAACTGCCAGTCTTTCCAACCTCAGAGTAGATGTGCTTGCTGATGTGGACACGATTTCTATAATTGTTCCGCCCATGATAGATATTAAAAGAGGGGATACTCTCATCAGAGCCCTTGAATCAAGAGGTATTGATCACATTGAGGCTTATTTGGTGTTTAACTCGAGCTCGGATCCAGGGGAGATCCTTAGGAAAATCGGAGAGTGCATGAAGCGAGGATTAAGAATAACTGTTGGACCCTCTCTTTTTAGCCCTCCATCCGGAGATATGTTCATTGAATCAATAAGCGCCAGAAAAGATGTCGAACTTGGCCTGCATTATGGAAGGAAATATCTTTATTCTGCTATGAAAGTGTTCCTAAATGATTATCCCATTACTTTGCTTATGTCCCCCATGGATCCATGCAGGCATCTTTATGTTAATCCATATGGCATTATATCAAAGTGTCCAAACTCAAATTTTTCAGTAAGCTACCGGGAGATGACTAGAGAAGTGCTTCGGAAGATATTCTTTTCCCCATGTCCCGACAATAAGAATCCGAGTTTTGTACCAAAAGTTGAAATATCCTTTGTTACGTCATCAGGCATAAAAATTCCTGGAGATATTATGGAACTCCTTGAACTTATTTCTCAGACCAGATCATTTAGAGCGGCATGTAAGATTATGGGGGTTTCTCCATCAACATACTGGGAAAGGATCAAGGATATTGAGGAAAAACTCGGGAGAAGATTGATTGTCTCCGTTAAGGGAGGTCGAAAAAAAGGAATAACTGTACTCACTGGAGTTGCCCTAGATCTCCTGAAAGAATACCAACGGATCCGAGAGAGAGTTTTACTGTCTCTAAATGAAAGGTTCTAATACGGCAAATCGAATAATTTCTTGCGTTTTTATCCGGATCGCCGAACACGATTCCATCTTAAAATCTTTTTGTTCTACATTATACGAGGTGATCAACAATGCCAGCTTTTTCCGGTTCCAACATGGAGAAGCTTACAATTTACATAAATCCAGAGAGATGCACGGGGTGCAGGGCCTGCGAAATTGCCTGTGCAGTTGAACATTCAATGAGCAAAAACCTCTTTGGCGCAATTTTTGAAAAACCAACCCCCAAACCCCGACTCCAAGTTGTTGTCGCCGACTTCTTTAATGTTCCAATGAGATGCCAGCACTGTGAGGACGCTCCCTGTATGGAGGCCTGCCCGACAGGAGCGATCTCAAGGACCAAAGAAGGCTTTGTTGTCCTTAACGCCAACAAGTGCATAGGCTGTCTCATGTGTGTGATGGCCTGTCCATTTGGCCATCCCAAGTTCGAGCCCGAATACAAGGCTGTGATAAAGTGCGACAGTTGTGTGGATAGGGTCAGAGAAGGCAAAGAGCCAGCATGTGTTGAGGCCTGCCCAACTAGAGCCCTGAAGTTCGGGACTCTCGGCGAAATACTGGAAGAGGTTAGAAAGGAGAAGGCAGAGAGTCTCATATCTGGGCTGAAATCGCAGGGAATGGTCTACATGAAGCCCGTCTCCGAGTCAAAGAAGAAAGAGGATCTTGTTAGACCTATGGATCTGTATCTTGAATATTCAAATGTGATGTGGTATTGAGGTGGTGAAAATGGCCGGAAAGAAGGTTCCCTCAAAGCAAGTCTCCATAACTCCAGGTGTTGGAAAGCTTATTGAGAAAGCCGAGGAGGATGGAGTCAAGACTGCCTGGCACAGATTTTTGGAGCAGCAGCCTCAGTGTGGATTTGGTCTCCTAGGTGTCTGCTGTAAGAACTGTACAATGGGGCCATGTAGAATCGATCCGTTTGGAGTTGGCCCAACTAAGGGAGTTTGTGGTGCGGATGCAGATACAATAGTAGCAAGGAACATTGTAAGAATGATAGCGGCTGGTACTGCCGGTCACAGCGATCACTCAAGAGATGTAGTCCATGTATTCAAGGGCATTGCTGAAGGAAAGTTCAAGGATTATAAACTAACAGATGTTGAAAAGCTCAAAGAGCTGGCTAAGATTCTGGGTGTCGAAACAGAGGGCAAGAGCGAAAATGAAATTGCATTGGAAGTCGCCCACATTCTTGAGATGGAGTTCGGAAAACAGGATGAGGAGCCAGTAAGATTACTTGCAGCAACAGCGCCAAAGAAGAGGATTAAGGTCTGGGAGAAGCTAGGAGTCTTACCAAGAGCCATCGACAGGGAGATATGTCTCAGTATGCACAGAACCCACATAGGCTGTGATGCAGACCCAGAGAACCTTCTGTTGCACGGTGTGAGGACTGCCCTGGCCGACGGCTGGTGTGGCTCAATGATGGCTACCTATCTGAGCGACATTCTCTTCGGAACACCGAAGCCGATAAAGTCGCTGGCGAACCTGGGAGTCTTGAAGGAAGACATGGTCAACATAATTGTTCACGGCCACAACCCGATTCTCTCTATGAAAATAGCAGAGGTTGCCCAGAGTGAAGAGATGCAGAAGTTGGCAGAGCAGTACGGAGCAAAGGGAATTAACGTTGCTGGAATGTGCTGTACCGGAAACGAAGTTCTCTCAAGAATGGGAGTTCAGGTCGCTGGGAACTTCCTGATGCAAGAGCTGGCGATTATAACTGGTGCAGTTGAGGCCGTGATAGTTGACTACCAGTGCCTAATGCCGTCATTAGTTGATGTTGCTTCATGTTACCACACTAAGATAATAACTACTGAGCCAAAGGCTCGCATTCCGGGAGCAATACACGTCGAATTTGACCCGGAGAAAGCGGACGAGATCGCCAAAGAGATCATCAAGATTGCAATTGAGAACTATAAGAACAGAGTTCCGGCAAAGGTCTACATTCCAGAGCACAAGATGGAATTGGTTGCTGGATTTAGCGTTGAGGCAATACTTGAAGCCCTTGGTGGAACATTGGAGCCCCTCATAAAAGCCCTCCAGGACGGAACAATAAAGGGAATCGTCGGAATCGTTGGATGTAACAATCCAAGGGTCAAGCAGAACTACGGTCACGTCACCTTGGCCAAGGAGCTCATCAAGAGGGACATCCTGGTTGTTGGAACTGGTTGCTGGGGAATTGCTGCAGCAATGCATGGATTACTGACCCCCGAAGCAGCTGAAATGGCCGGTCCAGGGCTGAAGGCAGTATGCGAAGCGCTTGGAATTCCACCATGCCTGCACATGGGAAGCTGTGTTGACTGTTCAAGAATCCTGCTGGTCTTGAGTGCCCTCGCCGATGCCCTAAATGTTGACATTTCAGACTTGCCAGTTGCTGGCTCTGCTCCAGAATGGATGAGCGAGAAGGCAGTAGCAATAGGAACCTACTTCGTTGCAAGCGGCGTCTTCACACACTTGGGAGTTATCCCACCAGTCCTTGGAAGCCAGAAGGTTACCAAACTCCTTACGGATGACATCGAGGATCTCCTTGGAGGAAAGTTCTACGTTGAGACAGATCCAGTGAAAGCAGCAGAAACAATATACAATGTGATAATTGAGAAGAGAAAGAAACTTGGATGGCCCGTTTGATAGTTTCTATTATTTTAACTTTTGAATTTTGTATATATTAAACGTACAAACATTGCTGGAGGTGCCAACAATGAAAATACTAGTGGCTGGAAAAGGAGGTGTTGGCAAAACAACAACGACAGCATTACTTGCCCATATAATCGCCGACAAAGGCTACAACGTGCTGACCCTTGATACAGACTCCGTTCCAAACCTTGCTCAAAGCCTTGGTGTCCCGTATGATGAGGCATTAGATATCGTCCCACTCTCGCGGAACGAGGAGCTTGCCCAAGAGAGAACGGGAGCAAAACCTGGTTCCGGTTGGGGGGTACTGTTCTCCCTCACACCAAAAGTTGACGACTTAGTGGACATGTACGGAATAAGGATAAACCCGAATCTAAGTCTCGTCGTGGTCGGGAGTACAGAACAGCCAAAGGAAGGCTGTCTGTGCCCGTCGATAGCACTCGCCAAAGCATTCCTGAATCATGTCCTTCTAAGAGAGAAGGACATTGTAATAGTTGATAGTGAGGCCGGTGCAGAGGTGTTCGGTAGAGGTCTAGCGGAAAAATTCGATGTTATGCTTTGTGTTGCGGAACCAACACTTAAATCGCTCACCATAGCCAAGAAACTTCTCAAAATGGGTGAGGAGCTCAACATTTCGAACTTAATGCTCATAATTAACAAAGTACACGATTCCATGGAAGCCGCTAAGCTCTACTCACGTGTCTTCTCTGACTATCTAGTTCCCTATCACCTGGTGCATTTTGACACGTCCGTAATTAAAGCTGACAATGAAGGTCTGGGTGTCAATTCCATACCAAGAGATTCCAGGATTTACCGTGATGTTGAATCTCTTGCAAATAAACTTCTGAGCATGAAAAAACGCTCAAAGGTGGTATGAATGTGTGAGTCAAAAGCCGTTGTTGTGGAAAATGGAAAGGAAGAAATCATAATGGAGGACGTGGCGTTTTTGTATTTTAAGGAAGGAAAGCCAGTGATAGGAGACATTCTCGGTAGAGAGATGCTACTCGAAGACTATGAGCTGGACAGCATTGATTTTCTGAGGCACATCATGAGGTTTAAACTCAGGAGGTGATTCTATGGAGGTAATTTTTCTTTTTATTGTCATTATTCTGTCAGTTGCATCTTTCATTGGAGTCTTTTCGAGGAGCGCAATTTTAACGAAGTTAGTAAATGCTCTCTCCGCTCTCGGCTCATTGACAATAGCCTATGCCGGGATTATAGGTCTCAAAGAGAGCGTTGAATTAAATATCACTCTGTTACATCTGAAATCGGATTCCATTATCAATGCGTTCTCAACTCTAACACTCAAAGTCGACCCGCTGTCAGGCTTTTTCATGATAATACTCGGAATTCTAGGCTTCTGTACGTCGGTTTATGGTATTGCATACTTAGACATGTATAAAGGAGACAAGAGACTATATGCCTTCAACTATCCCCTCTTCCTGCTCTTCATGTTCCTTGTTCTCGTCTCATGGAATCTCCTGTGGTTTGTTGTGTTTTGGGAACTGATGACTCTCTTCTCCCAGTTCCTGGTAGCGTTTGAAAGGAACGAGAAGACTCTCATTGCGACCCTCAAGTACTTCTGCATGACTAAAGCCGCAGCAGACTTTATGCTGATAGCCATAGTATTAGTACTCATAACAATCTCTGGCGGAGGTGATTACGATATCCTCTCGTCCCAGCTCGTAAACTATTTCCGCTCTCATCCTCTGGAGATGTATCTTGTAAGTGCTGGATTCATGATCGGACTTGGTGTCAAGGCCGCCCTTGTGCCGTTCCACGTATGGCTTCCAGACGCATACGTGGAGGCACCAAGTAACGTCTCGTCATTGCTCAGTGGGGCCATGGAAAAAATGCCAGTGTATATGATGTTCCGCTTTTTCCTGAGTTTCACCCCACTAACCCCTAATATTGGTCTGCTCATAGCACTGTTCGGAACATTAACCCTGTTTTTTGGCACGATGTACGCACTAAAGCAAACAGACTCAAAGCGCCTACTGTCCTACCATAGTGTCGGCCAGATAGGTTACGTTGTCTTTGCCCTTGGGGCAGGGATATATCTCCTCTCCAAGGGGTACACCACATTCGGAGCTCTTGCCCTTATGGCATCCCTATTCCACGCTCTCAACCATGCATTCTTCAAGGGACTGCTCTTCCTAACAGCAGGCTCGATCCTTTATAGAACTGGAAGCAGGGATTTGGACCACCTGGGAGGACTAGCTAGATTTATGCCGATAACGGCATTTGCTGCACTGATAGGTTCTCTTTCCATAGCTGGGATGCCACCATTCAACGGCTTTGTTAGCAAGTGGATGATATACGTTTCAACACTTCCGACTCCGACTCTCGTTTCCCTGTTTGGGGCCCTAGCACTATTCATAAGCGCTGTAACAACCGCATCGTTCGTTAAGTACTTTACTTCCATCTTTGTAAGACCACCTGCCAAGGAGATAACGGTCAAAGAAGTCCCAGTATCAATGTGGGCGTCCCAGTTGATTCTCGCAGTTCTTTGTGTAATTTTTGGTGTTTATCCAGCATTGCCACTGGAAGCAATCTCAAAAGCGGTTGACTCAGTAGGCGTGACCACTCCATCAATCACGGTCTTTCCCGGTCTCATAGTGTCCGACGGTATTGGAAACATAGCTCCTCTGGCTCTCCTGGTATTCTCCGGAGCTCTGACCGCAGTGTTACTAGCCATTTTCCCATACAAAATCAGTCTTCCAGTGTGGACAACTGGCACGAGAAAGTCCTTGGCCATGAGGCTTCCAGCGAGCTCATACTATGCCTCCTTTGAGGAAGAATTCGAGGATGTTTATAGCTGGGGAGAATGGTGTGTATGTACCACGAAAAGACTATGGGACGCCACAAAAGCCGTCTTGTCCAGCTTTGAGGAAGCATCCTTCGACTTGGACAAGATGATGACTGGAGCTTGGCTAATGCTCCTTATACTCCTTACAATACTCGGGGGTGTTCTGTTATGAATGCAGTTTATGCTGCCCTCAATCTAATCTTCATAGTACTCTTTGCTCCGTTATTAGACGGAATCGAGAGGAAAGTCAAAGCAAGACTTCAGTCAAGACAAGGGCCGCCGTTAATCCAGACGTGGCTTGATTTATTAAAGCTCTTCAGAAGGCCAAACGTCAGGCCTAGGGAGTCCGTAAGGTGGCTGTTCGAACCAGCACCAGCAATAGCGCTTGTATCTGTATTGGCGGCGTCCTTGTTCATCCCATCACTGCTTCCTGGCTCTTTAGACACATGGGGGGATATAATCGCCTTCATATACCTCTCAACGCTCTCAGCCGTCGCCATAGCCCTCGGAGCGTTCTCAACTGGAAGTGCATATGCCCAAATAGGGTCCCACAGAGAAGTTTCAATCATAATGGCAGAGGAATTCTCCTTGGCTTTTATAGTGGCCGCACTCGCAGCATCCAGTGGGGGTCTCTCGTTCTCGCGACTTTTCCCCCTCCAACTAAAAGTATCTACCATAACAGGTGCTCTGGCATTCGCAGTTATGGCATACGTCGCGGGAGCCAGAATCCCATTTGACGTCGCTGAAGCCGAACCAGAGATAGTCGAGGGTCCCTTCATAGAGTTCAGCGGGAAAGGTCTGGGAATGTTAAAGCTCTCAATCTACGTGAAACGGCTACTTCTCACCACGATACTCCTGAACTTCTTCCTACCCCAAGATGGCACAGTGAGAGTACTAGTCTACGTCATTGGACTAGTTATCATATCAGTTGTTTACGCGTCAATTGAAGCCCACTATGGAAGATTCAGGACTAAAGACGCCGCCAGATTCCTCAAGCGTTTTGCAATAGTTGGAATCCTAAGTTGGATTTTGGGAGTGGTGGGGTGGTAAATTATGGTATTTGATATCCTCAAAGGATGTAAAATACTGGAGCACAATGATAAGATGACAGTCGCCGAGGTCGGCGCCAGCAATATACGGGAGATTGCAAGGGCGTTATTCGAGAGGGGTTATTACTACTCTAGTGGCATGGGAGTAGACGAACGGCCCATAAACGGGAGGTTTGCAATGTACCACATATTCAACTGCGATACAGAGGGAAGATATGTGGTTCTCAAGATAACATCCCCCGAAGGGAGCCCTGAGATACCGTCAATAACCCCTGTTATCAAGGGTGCTGAATGGTCAGAGAGAGAAGCCATGGACATGCTCGGCATAGTTTTCAATGGACATCCAAAGCCCGAAAGGCTTATTCTACCGGACGATTGGCCAGAAGGAGTCTATCCCTTGAGAAAAGACTTTCCTTACAACAAAAAGCTTCCACCGTCAAAACCCATAGAAAAAGAAAGGGAGCACAAAAAAGACGTCATGGAGATACCCCTGGGACCATATCATCCCTCCCTTCACGAACCAGAGTATTTTGAGCTCTATGTTAAAGGAGACAAAGTCGTAGATGCGGAATACAGGGGATTTCACATCCATAGGGGAATGGAGAAGCTTGCTGAATCACGAATGACAATAAACCAAATCCCATTCCTCGCGGAGAGGATATGTGGAATCTGTGGTTGCACCCATTCCGCCGCATACTGTCAGGCAGTTGAGGATGCTGCTGGCATCTACGTTCCGGAGAGAGCACAGTATATAAGGACAATAATGCTTGAGGTAGAGAGAATTCACAGCCACCTCCTTTGGTTCGGGGTTGTATGCCATCTTCTCGGCTTTGACAGCGGCTTCATGCACATCTGGAGGGCTAGAGAATACATAATGGACATAGCAGAGCTCATAACCGGCAACAGAAAGACCTACGGAATAAATATTGTCGGAGGAGTAAGAAGAGACATCACGGAGGATAAAAAGGAAAAAACGCTGAAACTTCTGGACATGGTTGAAAAAGAGAGTAGGGAAGTACTTGATAACATCGCTGAGATGAAGGAGCTCAGAGAAAGGATGGAGGGTGTCGGAGTTCTACCGAAGAAAGAGGCTAGGGAGATAGGTGTGGTCGGTCCCATGGCCAGGAGCTCCGGGATTGACACTGATGTAAGGCGAGACCATCCCTACGCGGCTTACAAGGACTTGGACTTCAAAGTCCCGGTTTACAAAGAAGGGGACGTTTTTGCAAGGTTCCTCGTAAGATACGAAGAAATTTTTGAGAGCTTCAATATGATAAGACAGGCCCTGGAAAATATGCCTCCAGGAGAACTGATAAATGACGAATATGAGATTCCTCCATTCAAACTCGGTATCGGAGTCACTGAAGCTCCACGTGGGGAGAACATCCACGCCGTGATAACATGGGGAGAGAACATGATTTACCGCTGGCATCCAAGAGCTGCAACCTATAACAACCTCCCGGCAGTTCCTATAATGCTCAGAGGGAATGACGTTGCAGATGCTCCCCTAATAATAGCCAGCATAGACCCATGCTTCTCCTGTACAGACCACGTCTCAATAATTGATTCTGAAAGCGGGAAGATTCTGTGGAGAGGGCCGCTTAAGGAGGGCGTGAGGAGGGTCTGAAATGGGGAGGCTGAAACTACTGGGCAAGGCCATTTCCATAGGTAGTGTCACAGAAAAATATCCTTTCGCTCCGATTGACGTTCCAGATGATTACAGAGGAAAACCAGTTATCAACGAGGAAACATGCATAGGTTGCGGTGCCTGCGCTAACGCCTGCCCTCCCCAAGCAATTAGAGTTTTCACAGACGAGGCTAGGGGCATCAGAGTCGTCCATCTTTTCCTTGGGAGATGTATATTCTGTGGTCGTTGCCAAGACGTATGTCCCGTGGGTGCGATAAAGCTAACCACACAATTCGAGCTTGCTACACCAGATCATGACGAACTGCACCAGATTGTGGAACTACAGATGGCCCGCTGCAGTGAGTGCGGAAAGTCCTTCGACACATATAGGCATCTGATAGCTTCTCTCGAAAAAATACACCCTTGGGAAAGAAGGAATCTCCTCCTGTGCCCTGAGTGTAGAGCGAAAAAAACGTCTGAGTGGAGGGTGTGGGGGTGAGATCCATGGTAAAAAATAGTCTATGGGTTTTTCATCTCAACTCCGGCTCGTGTAACGGCTGTGATATAGAGATCCTAAATATCTTTGCACCACGAAACGATGTTGAAAGACTCGGGATAAAGCTCGTTGGCTCTCCCAGACATGCAGACGCCATAGCATTTACCGGACCAATTACGAGGGAGTGTCTGCCAAAGGTTATTGACGCTCTGAAAGCGGTTCCAGAGCCAAAAGTGGTTCTGGCCATAGGGGCGTGCGCCTGTGGAGGAGGCATATGGTATGATACTTACTCCGTAATAGGTGGTATTAAAGAGCTCTACAGGATTCTAAAAGAAGAATACAATATGGAGCCTCCCGCGACGGTTTTTATACCTGGCTGTCCCCCAAAGCCAGAGGCCATAATCTACGGTGTGGCTGTTGCTAGTGGGATGCTAGAGTCAAAACAGAAAAAGACTGTCTATGTCGAGCCGGGGGAATCGGTGGCAAATGAGAAGCTGATGATCGCCGAGCTCATAAGTGAAGCAGAAAAGACGAGGCACTTTATGCCGGGAATTGTCATCCGGGGGGTTGAGGATGAGCCTTGAGGACACATTCATTATCTTCATGAAGTTCATTATTCCGCTTTACCTGCTTGCATTTGTGATTTATGCAATTAGAGCTTTCAGAGGTCCAACAATACCTGACATAATACTAGCAATAGACTGCATGAGCTTCGATATCGCAGCATTCATGGCCATTCTGGCAGTCTACTTCAAAAGCGTCTTTCTGATTAGTGGTGCTATAACTCTAGCATTGTGGGCTTATCTTCTGGACATCTACATAGCCAAATACCTTGTGAGTAGAGAGGTGGGAGCATGAGTGAGGTGCTGTTCTACCTCGGAGCCATCATGATAGCTATCGGCGGCATCTGCGACCTCTTTGGGGCCATAGGCCTACTCCGCTTCCCCAACTTCTACGTCAGGCTGCACGCTGCAACTGTTGGAACTATTGGGGGTGCAGTAGTGCCGTTATTCGGTGTCGGGTTTTTAGCATTGGGTAGCAATTTCCTTCCCCACAAGTATGCCATAGCAGGAGCTAGTTTCGTCACAGGGATAATAGTGCTTCTGGCAGCGCCTGCCGGTGCCCATGCCTTAGCGTACGCCGCTCACAAAGCTAAGCTCGTCCAGTGGAACCCCAAGTGCGACCACTTAACAGAGGTGAAGAAGCATGATTGAAGTGCACTTACTAATGCTGGCAATTACAACAATCATCGGATTAATATTCTCATACTTGGCAATTATTGAAAAAGACCTGCTTAGAGCCATTGGCTTTTCGGCAGTCCAAGCAATTGCCTATGCAATCGCATTTTACATCCTAATGGCACCAGACATTGTCCTGGCCTACGTTGCTATAGCGGTTGGAATATATTCAGCACTCCTGGTTTTCGTTGTGAGTAAAACAGGGAGATACGAGGTGGTGTAAATGAAAAAGCTAATCCCACTTGTAATCATACTTGTGGCAATATTGGGATTGGCTTATTATATTACTCCAAAACTCCCCCAGCAAACTGATGTAAGGCCCCTAGGTGAGTTTTACCTCCAGAATAGTTATTTCGGGGATTACTCGGCTAGAAGTCCAGAGGTCGTCACCTCAATCTTGTGGGACTATCGTGGTGTTGATACACTCTTTGAGACTGCGGTATTCTTCCTTGCGATTATTGGAAGCCTAACTCTCTTTAGGCTAAATAAAAGGCAGGAAAAGGCAGCAAAGCAGAAGATAGAGGGATTCACGGGAGGTCTTACCATAGTAGTCAAATCAGTTACGAAAATTATTGTCGTCATGATCCTTGCGGTTTCGGCATCTATTGCTTTGCACGGTCACTTGACACCGGGTGGTGGCTTTCAGGGCGGCTCTGCTCTCGCGGTCGCTCCACTCCTTATAATAGCAGCATACTCAAAATATACCCTAGAAGAAAATGGCTTGGACAAGACGAGGGCATTAATTCTGCGTTCTATTGGACTCCTGGGAATAGCGTTAGTGGCGTTAGTTCCACTCCTTAGCGGAGGCTTCATCATGCAGAATCAGCCAGTATTTCCCGCAGAGATCGACGGCCAGCTTATTGGCGGTTCACTGATCTACTACAACTTCTTCGAATTCCTAGCAGTTGGAGCAGGCTTCACTGCAGTATTCCTCCTACTAGCAATCCCAGAAAGCATATTTAAGCGCTTTTTACGGGGGGATGTGGATGAGTAGTGCAGTTCCCTTTATATTATCAATCATAATACTATCACTCATCGCGACAATCATGATCGGCCTGTATGGTATCGTGGGAAGGCCCAATCTAGTCAAAAAACTCATCGCACTAACAATTTTGGGAGATACTACAAACCTGCTTGTTGTTTTACTTGGATATCGCTCAATTTATCCTGTAATGCCACCAATATTGCCCGACTTAAGCAAGGAGACACTAAGTCAGTTCATCAGCACAGCAGTTGACCCTCTACCACAGGCCCTAGTGATTACTGCGGTGGTTATTGGAATGGCCGTTAACGTTCTCCTAGCCTTTGCAATAATCCAGATTTACCGTTTATACGGGACTGTTGACACGAGAGAGCTTCAACAGGAGCTACTTGGGGGTGGTGAACGATGAAAGGTGTGGTCCCCACTGCAACGCTGACATTCATCACATACCTCATATTTACGGGGTCTGCAAGTCCATTTGACTTAGTTACTGGGATAATCGTAGCCATTAGTGTCGGATTGCTTATTGGGAGATACTTAGTCCAGAATGATACAAAAGCCATGAACCCTACCAGATGGCTATGGACTGTGATATATTTCATTTGGTACATGCTCGTGGCCGAGACTAAGTCCCACGTTGACGTTATGGTGAGAACGATTACAGGAAAGTACGAGCCAGGGATTGTCAAAGTACCAATTGGAGTAAAAACAGACTATGCAAAGACACTAGTCGCAAATTCAATTACCAACACTCCAGGAACAGTAGTTGTAGATCTAGATGATAAGTACATGTATGTGAACTGGATTAACGTAACTACAGAGGATCCTGAAAAGGTTAAGGGAGAAATTTCTGCAGACTTTGAAAAGTTTGCGAAGAGGATATTCGAGTGAGGTGATGAAAATGGACGTTGTCGGCATTACTCCAGTCATTCCTGTAATCTTCGCATTCGCACTACCTTTATTCTCAATCATAATCAAAGGAAACAGAAAGATAATCCAGGCTTACGTCCTAATAGGGACTGGCTTGGCTTTAGTTAGCACTTTCAAACTCTTCCAGAAAACCTACGCCTCGGACAGGCCATTAGTCTACACTTTCGGAGGATGGAGTGCACCAGTTGGTGTAATCTACGAAGTCGACAAGCTAAGCGCCTTAATTGCCTTGGTGACCGCTGGACTTATGTTCCTGATCTCAATTTACTCGTATAGATACCTAGAACACAAAAATGGTCTGGAGTGGTATTATACGCTCTATCTGGGTCTGGAGGCCGGACTACTGGGAGTCCTGTTGACCGGGGATGCATTCAATCTTTTCGTCATGATAGAAGTTACAAGTATTGCAGCCTATGCCCTGGTGATGTTCTATCGCGATAGAGGCGATTCAGTGTACGCTGGCTTCAAATACGCCCTAATAGGTGCCGTAGGAACCACGATGTACTTCCTGGCCCTCGGAATACTTTATGGAGCTTTTGGCACTGTTAATCTTGCAGATTTGACAGCAAAAGTCCATGGTTTAAACTTTCCGGTTACTAATTCACCAGTCAGCAATATTGCGATAGCTTCAGGTGTTGCCTTGGCTTTGGCTACTTGGGCGTTCTTGATTAAGTCTGCCATAGTCCCGAACCACTTCTGGCTCCCAGAAGCACACCCAGCAGCACCAAGCCCAATCTCAGCCATACTCTCAGGACTAGTCGTCAACGTCGGTGTCTACTCACTCATCAGATTCCTCTACACAGTCTATGGGGGTACACTAATTCCAGAATTGGCCCGCATAGTCGGCGTATTGAGTAACATCGTCGTTGTCCTTGGTGCAGTATCATCCCTTTTCGGCGCTGCAATGATGACAGTCCAGAAGGACGTTAAGAGACTCATTGCTTATTCAACAATAATGCACATGGGTTATCTATTCATGGCGGTTGGACTTGGCACTCAATTAGGACTACAGGCCGCATTGTTCCACCTGGTCAACCATGCCATTGCCAAAGCTCTGCTGTTCCTAGCGGCAGGAGCTTTTATTCACGCCATTGGTTCAAGGAACGTGGATGATCTGGCTGGCCTGGGTAAAAAGATGCCAGTTGCGACGTTCAGCCTTGCAATAGCTACATTAAGCCTCGTAGGTGTTCCACCATTAAACTTGTTCTTCAGCAAGCTGCTACTCTTCAATGCTTTAATGGAGAAGGACCTTGGTCTAGCGTTAATCTTAGTGATAAGTTCTGTAATTGCGCTGGTAGCTTATGTAAGGGTGTTCTACATTATTTGGCTGGGCAAACCAAGGAAGGATATAAAGATCAAAGAGCATGCCAGCATGAGCTTAGTTTGTTTGGTATTGGCAGTAATCTGTATTATAGTCGGACTGGCAACCCCAATTATTGTGGACGGCCTCATAAACCCAGCAGCGACACAGGCGATGGACTATAACAGCTACATAAATGCAGTATTGGATCTTGCCTTAAAGACTATTCGTTAAATCACACTCTACTTCTACTCTTTTATCTGTTAACAGCGCTTAAATGAGCACATGACTATCAATGGGTTGTTACTACACCTAAAACCTTAAATATCTCCCACCCGAGCATTTAGATGGAAATCTTAACGAAAGAGGTGATGGGAATGGTTGACTACGCGCTGCTCAAAAAGATTGTTGAGGCTCCTGGTGTTTCTGGATACGAGTTTTTGGGCGTTAGGGACGTTGTCATCGAGGCCTTCAAGCCCTACGTCGATGAGATAAAGGTCGATAAGCTCGGAAACGTCATAGCCCACAAGAAAGGCTCTGGGCCAAAGGTCATGTTGGCTGCACATATGGATCAGATAGGCCTTATGGTCACCCACATCGAGAAGAACGGATTCCTCCGCGTTGCCCCGGTTGGCGGTGTTGATCCGAGGACGCTCATAGCCCAGAGGTTTAAAGTCTGGATTGGCCCAAACGAGTTCATTTACGGTGTCGGTGGAAGTGTTCCGCCACACATTCAGAAGCCCGAGGAGAGGACCAAGGCTCCGACCTGGGAACAGGTCTTCATCGACATAGGTGCCGAGAGCAAGGAGGAAGCCGAGGAGATGGGAGTTAAGATCGGCACCATAATCACCTGGGACGGAAGGCTTGAGAGACTCGGCAAGCACAGACTCGTCAGCATAGCCTTTGACGACAGGATTGCTGTCTACACCCTTGTCAAGGCCGCCCAGGAGCTCGGCGAGACCGATGCGGACATATACTTTGTGGCCACCGTCCAGGAGGAGGTCGGCCTCCGCGGTGCAAAGGTTTCAGCCTTTGGCATTGACCCTGACTACGGCTTCGCCATTGACGTCACCATTGCCGCTGACGTTCCTGGCACACCGGAGCACAAGCAGGTCACCCAGCTCGGAAAGGGAACCGCAATAAAGATAATGGACCGCTCCGTCATCTGCCACCCGACCATCGTCAGGTGGATGGAGGAGCTCGCCAAGAAGTACGAGATACCCTACCAGTGGGACATCCTCCTCGGTGGAGGAACCGATGCTGGCGCAATACACCTCAACAAGGCTGGCGTTCCAACGGGAGCGATAAGCGTTCCAGCGAGATACATCCACTCCAACGCGGAAGTTGTGGACGGACGCGACGTTGACGCTGGAGTTAAGCTGATGGTCAAGGTTCTCGAGGAGATTCCGGGACTTAAGCTCTAACTTTATTTCCCTAAATTTAAAATAATATTCTTCTCTATTTCCGTCCACATTATCAACTATCCAGAATTGCTAGATAATACTATTGGAGCTTAATGCTATAATCATGCATAAAAGCTCTTTAAAACATCTACAAATCGAAAAGTTTTTATTATCCTAGCAGATAATAAGAATGCCCTCACCACAAATGGGGGGAGACGATGGATAGAAGGAAAGTAGGGGCTGTTGGATTGGTTGTTCTGGCCATCTTCCTGATGGTAGGGAGCGTGGCAGCACTCCACTACACCACAGTGAAGCCAGGGGTCATTGCAGGGGAGGACTATGAGTACAGAGATGTCAACTACTTCTTTGCCAGTGGGGGATTCAGTGCCTATGCGATGGGGCAGTGGGAAGTACCGCCTCAATACACTCTAGCACTTGTCCTCTGGGATCACGCCGCAACTCATGGGGGGATGGCCTGGTTTGGAGAATTGAGAGGTGGCACTCAGCAGACGAGGTAGGAACCAGAGTTTATGGAACCGTCGGTTCATATGGTGACTGGATCGTAGCCCTTGTACCAGCGCCAGTAGGGTAATGATCCATGGACCTCTAATAGCTCAGATAGAGGTGGTGAGGAGTGAAAAAGAGTGTCTTCCTTTTCCTCTTTTTATTTGGTACCTGCCTTGTGACGCCCGCAGCAAAGGGCACCACTTACAGCCCGTTTTGGTTTGAACCGGGAACGTATACTGCATACCACGCCGTTGACAATTTCAGCAATGCAATGTTAGTCTATTGGTTTAACGGGACGTATTATCTTGTAAAGTCAGTCAAAGCAATTCTGATAAATTTCACAATCATATCCGTGGACTCTCAAAAAGGAATTGCAACAGTGGGCGTTGAGGTAGTTCTCACTCCGAACTCCAACGATATCGAGAGAAATGACACGTCTAATGGAATAAACATAGTATTCGTCCCTCAGGACAACGCTCCAAATCTCCCTAGAAATCCCTTCTGGGATGAGACGGTATATGTGGCCAACAACTCCATACAGATAGGTAACAAGGACGTCTTACAGGTGAAAGTGACGTCTCTTCGGCCGATAACAATAAGGGGCAAATACTTGATATTCTTGGAGAATGGAAGCGTTTACGATTTAGAGGGCAGGTATTACGGCCACACCGCACTGTGGGGATTAAGAGACCTAAATGTGAATGACACCTTCCTAATACACAACGGCACTCCAATAAGGATTCGTTCAAACCAAATCATCAACACGACCATATTGACGTACTATGGTCCCATTGAGAAACCCAATGGAATTCTTATAACCGAACCTTCGGCGATTGGTTTGCTGTTCTATGAGACAAAAGGTGCCAGTATTGTTTCGTACAATCCCCAACTGGACATTATGCTGACTTTTATGGGGCCCATCGCTGATCTCCAGGCGATAGGAATCCTGGACGTTTCAGTGGCAGATGAAAGGGCAATAAGTTACGCCCGTGAGCACATGAAGGATTTAGTCAACACGAAAGAACCCAAGGAACTGTGGATGCATGGGGTTTCCCTTTTCAAGACAAACATTCAGAATAACAATCAGGTTGTCGAGAGTAATCCCCCAAAAAGCGGACTTAAAATTGGATTTTTCATTTCATTATCTGTCCTCGTTGTGATAATCCTTCTGAAAGGGGGTGTCCTGCGTGGGAAATCTGCGTGAAGCTTTCACTTGGGAGTTAAGCGAGCACATGCGCCTGTTTGTTTTGACAATCAGCATTCCAACCCTCGTTCTCATCTTTGCCTCTCAACTCTTCGAGGCACGCAGCTGGTTCCGGGCGTCAGGATTTGGCCAGGAAACAATACGGATCCTTACTGGATCAGCCATCATCTCCACTTTGGGCTCCTCCGAAATGTGGGTGATTCTGGTGTCTATAATATCCGTGTTGTCCATTTTAGTTTTCAGGCAGGAGAGGGACATGGGATATGCGCTTTCTCTCTACACACTTCCACTGTCAAAGAGGGAGTTCTTCTTCGTGAAGACTGCTACCGTTTATCTGCTCTCTTTGCTGGTTACTTACATTCCAATCTTTCTTGTCATCCTGATAACCCAGGCCGATAACTGGACTGCCCTTCCCATAATATTGGGCAGTGGGAATTTCGCTTCGGCTATGATTCTTGTCCTTTACTTCGTTCTCTACTCCGTGGCTGTTTCCATAGTGGTGTCCCTTGCCTTCAGAAACGCCTTCCTAGACTTCCTTGTTTCCTTTTTCCTCCTTGCCGTTCCCAATTTCATTGGTCTGAGCGTTCCCCCATTTAGGTTTGTTAACAGAATGACAATGTTGGCGCTGATTGGCCCCAGTACGCTAGACATTGTCAGAATGGAGTTCTTTGCAGGAGTAGTTGTGCCGGGGATCCTTCTCCTCGCCGGCATAGTCATGATGGACAGGAGGGATGTGCTGTGAAGAGACTCATAATAACACTCCTTGTTGCCCTGCTCATGTCTTCCTTTGGGTTAATGGCCGCTTATTCAATCAAATCAAACGTTGAAATAAACACGCCCCCTGTCGCTCTAAAGAGCACGGAAGATGGAGAATACGATTCATTTGTCTTCTACGTTCCTGGATGGATGAAAGCAAGACTAACCTGTTCGGGAGGCACTGGAATTGTTTATATCAAGAACGTCTTTGCAAACTCGATCATCTTCGAGGAAAACATGAGCCAACAGCTCACGGTCGAGTTTCCAATTCCGTATGAAGGGGACTACCTCCTGCAGTTCAGTGGCTCCGGAATGCCAACATGTGCCCTCCTTATGAGAGATCTGCACCCTCCCAAAAGGGTCCAGGATGCTTACTATGGCCTTGGAATTCTCGTAAGTGTAATCCTTTCTATGACCTTAATGAGGATGAGGTGGTCCAAGTGATAACCGCCGAAAAACTGACGAAGAGATTCAGGAGCATCACGGCCCTCAACGGCGTCACGGTCAAGATCCCCAAAGGAACCAACCTTATCGTAGGTCCAAACGGAGGTGGAAAGAGCACATTCTTGAAGATAGCAGCAGGAGTCTATCGGCCTACTTCAGGAGACATCAAAGTTTTCGGAAAGAACCCTTGGTCAGATGGCGCCGTGAGAAAACGTATTGGCGTCGCTTTTGACCCACCAAGGTTTCCCACATTCGTCACGGGACGAGAATGGCTCTCTATCTTCGCACGGGCGCGTGGAAAAGACGACGTGGAAGAGGTTGCAGAAATACTCGGGATAGACTACCTTGACAGGAGGATAGTTTCGTACTCCTCCGGAATGCTCAAGAGGCTCAGCTTGGCTCAGGCATTAGTGGGAAATCCAGATCTGGTGATGCTCGACGAACCACTGGCAAACTTAGACTTCAGTGGAATAAGGGACATCATTGGAACTATCAAGGAACTGAGGGAAGAAAAAAGCTTTCTGATAATCAGCCACATGTGGGAGCCTCTGCTCCCAGTGGTGGATAGGGTCTATGTGATAGCCGACGGCAGGCTTGTGGCCCAGGGAGATGCAGGAGAGATAGAGGAGACTCTTCGGCGGCTCTACTATGGACTCAAAGGATAGTGAATTTCCCCACTTTCAGACAAAGACCAGCAACGTACATGGTTCGATACTCATGCACCCCCAAGTTGGAACAGACAGGCTTCATATAGAAGTATGTCCACTCAGCGGGCAACTAGTTTATACTCCCCTCTCTTCCGCCAACTTTAAAAACCGGTCCGAGCATCTCTTAGAGGGACAATGTACAAGGGTGCTCGGCATGGAGTCAAAGACGGCAAGGGTGCCCTTCTCGGGAGGATGGGAAGCTCTAATAAGCGTCGCGGTGAATCCTGAGGAACTCTTCCCAACGTTTCCATATCGGGCAGAGGTTACTAAGACAGAAGAGAGGCTTATTGCGAAACTCTCCATTAAGAGCTTCCTCTGGAAGTTCGAGTTCGAGGGAGCCCTTGAGCTGGCCTTCAACGAACCTCACGTCACCTACGTAATGAAAGGTCGGAAGGGTCTTTTAATCCTGTCATTCATGGCAGACAATGGGAATCTGCTGGCTAGAGCTTCTGCCGACATTCCCGGCGAGAAGTTGCTCGGAAAGAAGCTCAGGCTAATCGCCGAGGGCTCCGGTAAGACCCTCGCCAGAATGGCGGAGAGCCACCACATCGTTGCCCCGCTCGTCTTCGGTTCTGCGCGGGAGTTCATCCTCAAGGAGTTTAGGGCCCCACTGCTTGCCCATTTGCTCCGCTACGTGATGCTAAAAACAGGGAGGGAGTCATTCAGAATGATTGGGGAGGCAGGGGATAGTAGGTTTGTCGCGGAGGTTCTCGAAGGAGTCATTGAAAAGGTAGAGTACGAGACGGCGTCGGGAAGCTCTATAATAGAGGTTAGGAAGAGCATTCTGGACGTGTCAGAGGACGATTTTACTGGAATGGAGCTGTCCGGAAGATATATGGTTAAAATTGAGGAGCACTGACAGTAAACGATTTCAGAGAACCTCATCATTCATGAGATCCTCGTTAAGAAGTTCCTGAGAGCTATCTTCTGGCATCTCTTTGGTGATAGTTGGGGTTCTAGGGGTTCCCTCCGTGTAGACGCTCCCCTCAGAAAGCTCCTTTTCGAACTTCCTCCATTCATTCCAGAAGAAAAGCGCACCTATGCCAATGCCCACCAGGAGGAAGGGCCACTTCGAGGGAAGAGGCAGCCCACGGTGCCAGTTGTAAAGCAGATAGTTCTGGTAGAAGAACAGATAGCTCAGCCAGGCTACGATCAACGCCTCTACGGTGTATTCGATGAGCCTCTTGTCCTTTTCTTCCATTCCTCCCACCTGGGGAAAAGTTAAAAGCGAGCCGTTAAAACTCTTTCCCATGAGCGAATACTTCCCCTACGAGAGCCTCAGGCCCCACCAGCGAGAGTTCATAGAACTCGTTAACGAAGCCGTTAAAAACGGTGAAAACGCTATAATCGAGGCCCCAACGGGCTTTGGAAAGACTGTAAGCGTTTTAGCTGGGATTCTACCGTACGCTATCGAAATGGGCCACAAGGTTCTTTATCTGGCGAGAACCCACCGACAGATGGACCGCGTTATAGAGGAGCTAAAAGCGATAAACAGGAAAACGCACATTTCCGGCGTGGAGCTAAGGAGTAGGAAGGATTTGTGCCTTCACAGCTATCTGACCCAGTTCACAACCGACGCTTACAACGCCATGGTTGTCTGCAAAAACCTGAAAAAGCTCGGCAAGTGTCCCTTCTATGAGAACGAGAAGAAGAAAAAGACCGAGTTCGACGAGCTGATCAAGTTTTTCCTTCAGGAGCCGAGCCATCCGATGGAGATACTCGACTACGCCCAAACGCTGGAGCTCTGCCCTTACGACCTGACGAGAAGAATAGCGGAGAAGGCTAACGTCATAGTCGCGAGCTACCTCTATCTTCTCAGCCCAACGATAAGAGAGAACTTCCTCAGCTCACTCGACGTCGATTATTCTGACCTAATTGTCGTCTTCGATGAGGCCCACAACCTTCCTGACCAGGCTATTTCCGCCCTGAGCGACAGGCTGAGCATCCACACCATCAACAGGGCGATAAAGGAGGCCGATGAGTACAGAGAGCACGAGATAGCAAACTTTCTGAGCATCTTCGGAAAGGGGATTGAAATGCTCTATGCGGAGAAGCTGAGAGAAAGGGACGTTCACGAGGTACCGATTCAGCCGGAACTTGTCTTCGCACACGTCGTTGATATACTCAACCTCAATGGCCGCTATTTGGTCAAAACCCTCAACGAGATGGTGGCGGTTGGAGACTCAATAAGGGAGGACAGGATAGAGAAGGGCAAGCCGCCGCGCTCCTACATCGGCCGCGTTGGAGAATTCCTCCTCTTCTGGCTCTCGCTCATCGGGCGGGAAGACTATCTCTTCCTCATGAGCAGGGAGAAGGGCCTCAGCCTTGAGCTCGTGGCTTTGGATCCTTCAAAGGCACTGAGCTTCGTAAAGAACGTCCAGTCAGCGATATTCATGTCTGGAACATTAACACCTCTAGAGGCCTTCCGCGACGTTATGGGCATCGAAAACGCCAAGCTGAAGAAGTTCCCACGCATGGTGAAGCGCGAAAACGCTCAGGTTTTGGTTGCAAAGGATGTTTCAACACGTGGTGAGGAGCGCTCGATGGAAGTCTATAAGCGGATGGTTGACTACATCGTCGAAGCAGTTAAGCTCATTCCGAAGAACGTCGGTGTCTTTACCGCATCATATGAGGTTCTGCAGGGTCTGCTCTCGGCAAACCTCGAGGTTCGCCTTGAAGAGACGGGGAAGGCAATATTCATAGAGAAACAGGGCGCTACATCTCAGGAGAACGATTTGCTCGTTGCCAAGTTCAAAGCCCACGCCAGGGGGAAGGGTGCGGTTCTCCTCGGTGTTATGGGTGGGAGAAACAGCGAAGGACAGGACTACAGCGGTGACGAGATGAACGGAGTCATTTTAGTTGGTATTCCATACGCGAGGCCGACGCCAAGGGTTCAAGCACAGATAAGGTATTTCGAGAGAAAGTTCCCGGGCAAAGGCAGATACTACGGTTATTACCTGCCGGCCCACAGAAAGCTCGTCCAAGCGGCAGGAAGGGTTCACCGCTCGGCGGAGGAGAAGGGGTCAATAATCGTCCTCGACTACCGCCTGTTGTGGAACAGCATAAAGAAGGACCTACCAGACTGGATGCGGGAGACAATGAGACCCGTTGATCTGGGAAGAATGAGGCTGTATTTGAGGCGGTTCTGGCAGCAACCTTTACGAGGCAAAGCTTGACCAAAGAAGGGTTACTTTTAGATGACCACTTTATCAGTATGCGACTCTCTGGGACCCTTCTAGAGAGGATTTCTCAAATGAAGAAGTGCTTAACGTGAGTCCCCTTTTCTTTTTGACGCCCTTTGGGCACTCACTTGGGGTTGAACACTCTAAAACTGCCCACTAAAAGTGAGCTCACTCCCAAAGAGGGCACTTCAAGAAGATGTACGGGCTTTGATCAAACTTTTGCTTGGCAAACAGCCTTTAGAAAGACCGGCGAAAAGTCAGACACTGCTGAAGTGGCGAGTTTGGAGTGCATTCCTAGTTATGCTGAGCATTTAGCAGGGAATTCACTAATGAGAAAGCAATCTCGTCTGAGTCCTTTCCCTTTAGACACCCTAATGGCGTCAATTTTGGGTGAACTCACTGTTTAAAGGGCCAATTAAAAGGAATTAACCGCAAAATAGAGCTATTATTGTATCGAATGCAATTTCAAAACAGCCTGTTAGAACGGTCAGAAACTTTTGATGAAATTTTCCCCAGAAAAGTTTCTTATGGTGCGGGGGCGGGGATTTGAACCCCGGAACCCCTTCGGGACGGGACCCTCAATCCCGCGCCTTTGACCAGGCTCGGCAACCCCCGCGTTGCCAAAGTATAACGCTCGGAGAGGCTTTATAAATTTTGCGGTCTGTGAAGAGAACACATTCCAACGTAGCGTCATTTCAGTATCCATTTGAATTCCCTTTCGAGTATCGCGATGTGCTTCTTCTCCAAGGTTTCAGGATCAACGATCAATACAATACCAGCGCCCTTTTCAAGGAGGACATCCTTAAGGGACATGAGAAATTTGATTGTTGATTCAAATCCGTTCTGGAGTATGAGGTAATTGAGTCCATCGAAAATAACGAAAGTGTCCTTATCAGCACTCTCTATTATGGTGTGCAGAAGGGGAGCGAGCCTTGTGGGGGATATCGCCTTTGGATGGTCTACGTTCGTTATCCAGATGTAAGGAACACCAAGGGGCTCGTAGATTTGGGGCCTTCTCGTTACAACAAGTACCTTCTTTCCCGATAGAAGCCTCAGAATCATCTGGGGAGATGTGGGCTTAACGAGATACGCCCCACGCTGGAGTCCAGACTCTCCGTCGAGAACGACTCTGGGTTTCACGTGCATTACTATCTGTTTTCTAACTCTAACCGCCGAGAGAGCTATTATCCCAATACCTATTGTCACTATAACGTCGTCCAGTATCTTCAGGAGCTCCAGCGGAAAAATATCATTGAGAACATTTATCAGATACCCAGACCAGAAAATTAGCACCCCTAGAAATATTCCCCTGACTACTGAGATCCCTAAAAATTCTCTCAGCATCCTTCTAATGGTGACCAGCAAATAAGCTACCCCAGTGATGGAAACGAAGGCAACTATTTCAGCTGCGAGTTTAACGTGTTCGTAGGTTATCATCGTTTCTACATATAACAGTGGGTTTATATTCTTTTCCCAAGCGTAACATCCAGCGCCCCACCTCAGACCAAAAAATTTATAAAGCCACTTCCCGTCTATGGTTTCGGGTTGAGGGCCGGTAGCTCAGCATGGTTAGAGCGCGGGACTCTTAATCCCGTGGTCGGGGGTTCGAATCCCCCCCGGCCCGCCAAATCGCGGTTCTTCTCGACGCGTTCGGGTCTTGAAGGAGCGCGTTTGAGCAGTTGAAAAGGAGTTAAGAAAAATGAGTTTTGAAAACTTAGGCCTATCTGAGGCGACGTTAGTTGCCGTTAGGAGGAAGGGCTTCTCACAGCCCACCGACATTCAGAAGGAGGTCATCCCGCGTCTTTTATCTGGCGACGCGGATATAATCGGGCAGTCCCAGACTGGGACCGGAAAGACGGCCGCTTTTGCCTTACCCATAATCGAGGCAATTGATGAGAAGGAAAAGAGCGTCCAGGCAATTATCCTGACGCCCACAAGGGAGCTCGCCCTTCAGGTGACGGACGAGATAAAGAGCCTCCGAGGGAGGAAGAGAGTTTATGTTTACGCAGTCTACGGTGGCCAGCCGATTGGTGCGCAGATAAGAGCCCTTAAGAGAGGTACTCACGTCGTCGTTGGCACTCCCGGAAGGGTTCTCGACCATATAAGGCGCGGAACCCTAGATCTGAGTAGGGTGAAGTTCTTCATCCTCGACGAGGCCGACAGAATGCTTGACATGGGCTTCATAAACGATATAGAGGTAATCTTCAGGGAAACACCGAGGAAGAAGCGCGTGCTGATGTTCTCGGCAACGATGCCGCGTGAGATTTTAAGGCTGGCGAGGCGCTACATGAACGATTATGAGGTAATCAAAGTCAGCAGCGACGAGCTCGTTCCGGGGATGGTAGAGCAGGAGTACATTGAAGTCGTTCCTGCCAGAAAGTTCTCAACCCTTAAGAAAATTCTGAGCGACGACTTCTACGGGATAGTCTTCTGCGCGACGAAGAGGGAAACGCGGAAGCTGAGCGAGAAGCTCAGGAGACAGGGCTACAGCGCCGAAGCCCTCAACGGAGACATGAGTCAGGCGGCCAGAGAAAGGACGTTCTGGCGCTTCAAAACCAAGAGGACAAGGATTCTCGTAGCGACTGACGTTGCAGCGAGAGGCCTCGACGTCCAGGACATAAGCCACATAGTGAACTACTCCCTGCCCATGACGGCCGAAGACTACGTCCACAGGATAGGCAGAACCGGCAGGATGGGCAAGAAGGGTAAGGCGGTCACCTTCATCATGCCCGGCGAGTTCAAGAGGCTCCGCTACATAGCAAGCGTCGCGGGTGTTGATATCCAGAAGTCCGAGCTCAGCGAGGAGATACCTAGGGAGTACCGCGAGAGGTGCGAGCGCGAGGAGAGACCACAGAGATACCGGAAAAACGGAAGAAGAGACTACTCCCGCGGCTATTCAAGGCGCTACTGACGCTGGCCGAGGTAGAGGGTGACAACGAGGTCGTTGCCCTCAATCCCCACTTCTATCCACGCTGAATCACTTTTCTCAAAGTATTCCACAAGCTCGGAATCCGATGTCATCCTTTCGAGGAGCCACTTCACATACTGCTCGTAGAATATGGGATGATAGTAATCGGCCAGATTGTAGAAGGTTGCGCTCCACATCCAGCCGGCCTTGTAACCTTCCGGAAGCTTGCCCTCAGAGATGAGCGAGAGGGAATCATCGGCGCCAATTCCAAAATCCTGGGCAAGTAGGTTCAGCATACCATAAGCCAGAGCCTTTGCGTCGTTCTCCGTCATGGTGTAGTCCTGCATGAGGAAGTCTTTTCCACTTAAGATCCCGAGGGTCTTCACTTCAGCAAGGTTCTCTCCTGGCATTATCTCGTAGAGCGTTGCGTTGATTATTATGCTCCCATGCCTCTTCCAGTAGCGATAGTAGGAGCCGAGGTCCATCGGGGGCAGATGCTGGTCGAGGACGAAGAACCAGCCGTCTATCCTTACAAGTGCCGCCGCATGGCCAAGGTCGGTAAGGTTTATCGCCATCGCGTAAACGGGGGTGTAGTTCATGGCCAAGAGCAGGGCGTCGGTGAGAACAGTGTAGTCAGTGCATATGCCCTTTCCCCTCATAATCGTCTCATAGGGAGTCTGTATCGTGTTGTTCTGTCCCTCAACAACTTCCTGTCTTCCGTCAGGGTAAATGATAACCTTGGCAAAAGGCTCTTTGGCCTTCTCTCGGTCGTAGATTATCCACTGATCTTCCCAGTCAAGGACGTTCCAGGCACTCTGGACTAAATTTTCGCCTTTAAGCTTCTCCGCGAGTGGAGAGATAACCTCAAGCTCCGGCCTGCTCAGCATGCAGGGAAGGGCGTCTTTGAGTATGTAGCGCCAGAGTATCCCTGAGCAGTTCAACTGGGCATCCTGACTTGGCAGGAGAACGGTTAAGTTGCCCCACTGAACTTCGGGATTCGTCCACGTCGCAGGTGTTGTTGTGGTTGTAGTGGTGGTCGGAGCGGGCGTGCTCCAGGTAGAAGTTGTTGGGGAATATGTGGAAGATGGCGAGGTTTCAGTCTGCTGAACTACAGTGATGCACCCTGAGACGAACACCATGAGTGCGATTACCAGCGCGAGGACTGCCCTTCTCATCATGACATAAAATCGTCAGTGAAAGTTATAAAGGAAACCTTCATGGAACAACCTCTGCGCCAGTAAACTTTGCAGGCAAAGTTTGATCAAAGTTTTCTAACTGCGAGGATTGGCAAGAATGAGTTTGTATGTACTCTGAATTCAAGCAAATTTAGTTTGGTTTCATATTCAGAAGGCAGTTTGAATTGTTTCACTTTTTTGGTGCTCTTCGAGCACCGTATTTTGGTGAAACACCGAAGAATGGTCTCTTTAAGCGTGAAACCGCTTGAGAACTGGCAGATTAAAAGCGACATACGAGCTTTGATGAAACTTCAGCGGAGAACGAAGTTCTCCGTGTGTTGGAGCTTCGCTCCAACATTGCTTGGCAAAAGTTTCTAATGGTGCCGGGGCGGGGCTTTGAACCCCGGACCTCTCGGTTTCTCAGGCTCCCCCGAAGGGGAGCGGCCCTATGAGCCGAGCGCTCTGACCAGGCTAAGCTACCCCGGCACAAGCGCCCGGGTTATACCTTTCGGGGGGTATTTTTAAATCTTTCGTTCACCAGGCATAGCTGTAGGTCATTGCCATGAGTTTTTTCTTGAGCTTCTTGCCATAGTGGAGACCAAGCAGGATGCCAGTTATGAGGCCTCCCAGGTGGGCATAGGCGTTTACTCCCGGAAACATGCTGTTTATCAGGAAGAGGATGAAAGCATTCACGAAGGCACTCTGGATGTTGCCACCGAGTATCCCCGATACCATTATCAGAACGCCTACGATTCCGAAGAGAGCCCCACTCGCGCCGGCGCTGATCGAGTTCAGCGGGAGGAGGAAGAGCGTGACCAGATTACCGACAAGACCAGCGGCCAAGTAAGTAAAGACAAGAACCCTGCCCCCGAAAAGGCGTTCCAGCTGACTGCCAAGCATAAGGAGGAAGTACATGTTGAAGACTATGTGAAGTATTCCCACGTGAACGAACATGGCGGTGAAGAGTTGCCACCAGGCACCATTAAGGACTGCATAGTTCCACTGACCGATTCTGGCAAGAACCTCGATGCTGATGTCTATGGGGTTACCGCTCAGTATGGCCTCGAAAATGTAAACGGCAACGTTGATCGCGAAGAGCGCCGTTGTGACCTTCCCGTATTTCATTGTGGAGCCTTTAAAGGTCATTGGCGAGCTCCTCCAGAATTAGGTCAAGTAAATAGCTGTCATTCACAGCTATTAGATTGGTTGTCTCCGTGGCGCTGAGGTTGAGCTTGAGCTCGTTTCCCTTCTCATCCGTCACTATCGCGCCGGCTTCCCTTGCAATTATAACTCCCGCCGCTATGTCCGTTGGGCGAACGTAATTCCTTATGTCGAGAACGCCGTCGAGAGCCCCCTTAGCGAGGTAAGTCAGCTCAACTGCTATAGCTCCAAGAACACGGACGCGTTTGACCTTCTTTATGAGGCGTATGCACCTTCCGCGCGTGTAGAAGCTCAGTGCTTCCTTTCCACGTTCCGGCTTTCTAACGTGTATCCTCTCTCCGTTCATGAAGGCGCCGTTTCCAGGAATGCCCTCATAGAAATGTTTGGTAACGAACTCATATATCGCGCCATAGACTGGCTTTCTACCTGCAAAGACGGCAAAGCTGAAAGCAAATATAGGTATCCCCGCGGCGAAGTTGTAGGAGCCGTCTATGGGATCGACGACAACCGTGTAATCGCTCCCGTTGTCTATGAGTCCGATCTCCTCGCTCACGATGTTGACGTCGAGGGGCTGCAGTCTGCCCAAGACGATGTCCTCGGCCACTTTGTCAACGTACTTAGTGACGTCACCGCTCACGTTAGTCCCAATAGTTTCCCCAGCCTTTGGGGTTCCAAAGAGAGGCATTACAACCTTCTCAACCTCCTTGGCCATCTCAATGGCCACTTCGTTCCAGGAGATCTCACCAAATTTTTCCATACGTATCACCCCATCAGGGTTATCAACAGATTCCTAGTCCCGGGTCCAAAGCCAAGTATGAACATTGCGAGCTTGACGAAGTTTATCAGCTCCGGATCTTCATCCTTCATCTCCCTGTCGAGTATCCAGACTATTGGGAGCAGTATGAGGAGCTTCTCGGGATAAATCACCGCGGGAGTACCGGAGAGCTCCATGAGTTTTCTGGCTAAAACGTGTTGCTCCCAGAAACCGAAGAACTGAATTCCCACGAAGGTAGTGGTCGCGTCGTAGAAGTGGGTGTAAAAGAGAAGCGAGTTGTCTCCCACAAGCTTGACCTTTTTCGAGAGCACCCATACGAATGCTTCCGCGGCGATAAGAATTGGCACGAAGTACTTGAAGACCTCCCACCTGAAGTTGACCTTGTCTAGGTTTATCAGCAGTATAAAGACCAGTCCACCAAGGAGGACGTATCCGAAATCGCGGTAGAGTGGGTAAAACTTCTCCCCTGACCCAACGTGCCGCCAGACGACGTAGAGGGAAGCGAGGGCAAAGGCTGCGATGACGAAGTAGCCGCCTGGACTGACTGTCAAGTATGTCCTTGGGAGGATTCCCACATCTGTCATTGCCCTCATAAGCGGGCCGAGGATCATGTACGGAATCAGCGCCTTGAAAAAGCGCTCGTCTATTTTTATCCCCATCCTCTTCAGGAGCCTGTACAGCAGGAGGACAGCTATTCCAAGGATTATTGCATAAACGAAGGTATTGACGATGTTGTAGCCCTCGTTGTTGATTATAGGCTCGATGAAGTACCTGTAAAAGAACTCGTAGAGACCCATTCGACCACCATAGACGGTTGTTCCGATAGCCTTAAAGCTTTTCCCACCATAGTTCCTACGGACGGTGATGGGGATGCACTTAATGCAGCTGCCGCGGGAAGTGTTGCTGGGCGAGAACCTCAAGGGAGAAGTCGTTAACGTTGCAAAGAGGCTGAGCCTTGGCAAGAGGGCTCTCATACTCTACGGCCCGAAGACTAAGGAAATCGCCGGGAAGGACGTCGAGAAAAACCTAAAAGAGGCCTTCGAGGTTAGTTCGCTCATCGTAAGAGAGGCCACAATGGGCGAGGTTGAGAGAACGCTGGATAAAATAAGGGACGAAAACGTTAACTGGCTCATAGCCGTTGGCGGCGGGAGTATAATAGACATCGCCAAGCTAGCATCCTTCAAGGCGGGTATCCCGTTCATCAGCTTTCCAACCACAGCTTCCCACGATGGAATAGCAAGCGCTAACGCCTCGATAAAGGATTTGGGAGCGAAGACCTCTATCAAAGCTATTCCCCCGATAGCAGTCATAGCCGACGTTGAGGTTATCAAAACCGCCCCGTACCGCTATTTAGCGGCCGGTGTCGGAGACATAATCTCGAACTTCACCGCTGTAAAGGACTGGCAACTGGCTCACAGAATAAGGGGCGAGTACTACAGCGAGTACGCTGCCTCCTTAAGTCTGATGAGCGCCAAAATGGTGATAAGGAATGCTGATATCATACGGCTCGGCAACGAGGATAGCGTGAGAAAGGTCATAAAGGGTTTAATCTCGAGCGGCGTTGCTATGAGCATAGCCGGTTCCTCACGGCCGGCAAGCGGCGCTGAGCACCTATTCAGCCACGCGCTCGACATGATAGCGCCGAAACCGGCTCTGCATGGCGAACAGTGCGGAGTAGGGACCATAATAGTGGCCTACCTTCATGGCCTTAGATGGGAGAAAATTAGGGAAACCTTAAAGAAGGTGGGAGCACCAACTAACGCATATGAGTTGGGAATTGACCCCGAGTATATCATCGAGGCGCTCACGATTGCTCACACGATAAGGCCAGAGCGCTATACAATCTTCGGAAAGGATGGCCTGACGAGGGAGGCAGCCGAAAAGGCCGCTAAAATCACAGGAGTCATCTAAGGATCATCATTCATGGAGGTGTTTGGAATGGCAATAATCACGTTAGTCGGGGAAAAACTGGCAAGGCCTGGGGTTGAATTCATATATTACGGCCCAGCAGAACCGTGCAGGACCTGTAAGCTCGCAGGGGTCTGCGTTGGAAACCTTGAACCAGGAAGGCGCTACAAGATTCTGCGCGTAAGGAGCATGCCCTCGCACTCCTGCCCTCTCCACGAGGGCAAGGTCAGGGTCGTCGAGGTTGTGGAGCCTTCCATCGAGATAGCCATCGAACCAAGGCTGGCCATAGCGGGTTCTGTGATAAAGCTGAGCTTCGTGGACTGCAGTGACCCGGAGAAACGTGACCTGTTCCGTCCGGAGGGGCTCTTCGAGGGCGACAGCGTCAAAATCATAGAAATCCTCGGCGATGTGGAGTGCAACGGAAGAACCTACAAGCTCGTCAAAGTAATGAGGAAAAAGGAGTGACGCCCTCTTCTATTCTTTTTCTACTTCTGCAAACGCTATCAACTCTTCTCCTCCTGTTTTGATCCTGTACGCCCTGAGCTCTCCATTAAGAAAGGCTTTTATCACTGTCATCATCTTCTCGCGCCTCCTTAAAAGTTCATGTGCTTCTTCGACACTCACCGCTTTGAACCTCAGCCTCTCACCCGGTCTGCTCTGAGCTACCAGCGGAACCTCAACCCGAGCAACTACCCCTATCTTCGCGTAGCCGCCAGTGGTTTGGGCATCAGCCATCATGATTATCGGCTTCCCGTTTGCCGGAACCTGAATTGAGCCGATTGGAACGGCGTCCGTTACGATGTCGGCTCCTTTCTCCGAGTGCTCTATCACCGGTCCGTCGAGGCGGTAGCCCATCCTGTCGGATTCGGGGGTTACCGTGTAGGTCTCGCTCAGAAAGGTTTCTATTCCGTGTTCGGTAAAGTGGTCAAGGTTCGGCCCGAGGATTACGCGGATAACTTTCTCCTTTGCCAAATAATCGGGCCTCAGCTCCCGGGGGAGGTACCTGCCCTCCTTTCCGGTCAGAATCGCGTATCCAAGGCTTAGCCTATCGCCAGCCTTTAGGGGTCCTCCGAGGTGAGCTTTTGCATAGGTCGAACAGCTTCCCAAGAGTTTTTCACACCTTATTCCACCGGCGAAGGCAATGTAGCCATAGAGGCCACTCTTCAGCGTTCCGACCTCAAGAACATCGCCCCTCTTTGCCCAGTGGCTCGCCCACGGCTCAATCGGAACCCCGTTGAGTCTGGCCTCAACGTCTCCAGCTACCGCGAAAACTGCCGAAGCGTTGAAGCGGATGGTTGGGCCCGCAAGGGGGAACTCAAGAACCGGGGCGTTGTCCGGATTACCAACTATGTAGTTGGCTAGTCTCGCGCTCACTTCGTCCATGACGCCGCTCACTGGGACGCCAAGCTTTCTGTAGCCGGTTCTGCCAAGATCCTGGACGGTTAGGAGTGAGGGGACTTGGAGAAGCTCAATCATTGCCCTGACCCCCTCTGTAAAGCTCCCGGAACTCCTCCTCACTTATCGGCACAAACTTCACGTAGTCGCCAGGCTGGAGGAGCGTCGGTGGGTCTTTCCTTGGATCAAAAAGCTTCAGAGGAGTTCTGCCGATGAGCCGCCAGCCACCGGGACTTTCGAGGGGATATATGCCCGTCTGCTTTCCAGCTATGCCCACGCTTCCGGCGGGAACTTTCAGCCTCGGTTTTTCCAAGCGGGGGGTGGCTATCTTCTCGTCCATTCCACCCAGATAGGCAAAGCCTGGGGTGAAGCCTAGCATGTAGACCCTGTACAGAGGCTTCGAGTGGATCTCGATGACGTCATCCACGCTGAGGCCATTGTATTGAGCGACGAACTCGATGTCGGGCCCGAATTCACCGCCGTAAACCGTTGGAATCTCGACTATTCTCGACTTCTCCTCATCAGGCTCAGCGGAGAGGAAAGGTTTCACTGCCTCGGCGACCTTGGTATAGCTCACCATGAGCGGGTCGTAGTAGACGTAAACGGTTGAGTAGGTTGGGACAACCTCGATGAGCCACTCTGGATTAGCCCTCTCGATGGCTTTCGCCACAGCGTGGACTTTTCTGTTTACATTCTCATCTATTACCTCGCCGAAGGAGATAACAAGCGCTAAATCGCCAGCTGGTTTGAACTTGACCATGCTCTCACCTTATGAACTCACCCATAGGCACTACATTGATGCCCTCATCTTCGAGGACGCGCCTGATATAAGCTGCTATCTCCACTGCCTTCGGGTTGTCTCCATGGACACAGATTGTGTCGGCTCTAAGCTCGATCCACTCCCCGTTGATGGCTTTAACGCCGCCGTCCTTCACCATAGAGACAACGCGCTCGGCTATGAGCTCTTTGTCGTGTATTACCGCCCCGAGCTTCCCCCTTGGAACAAGCGTACCATCCGGGTTATAGGCCCTGTCGGCGAAGACCTCATGGGCAACCTTTAGTCCCATCTCCTCGGCAATCTCTGCCGGTCTTGAGCCGGAGAGCATCACGAAGATAATCCTTCTGTCGAAGTCGGTGATTCCCTCAATCACGGCCCTTGCGAGCTCTTCATCCTTCACGAGGGCATTGTAAAGGGCACCGTGGGGCTTGACGTGCTGGAGTTCCATCCCCTCAGCCTTTGTGAAGGCATGAAGCGCACCTATCTGGTAGAGAATGTAGTTCCTCGCCTCTTCAGGAGTCAGCTTCATGTATCTCCTCCCGAAGCCAAGCAAATCTGGATAACCCGGATGCGCTCCAACGGCAACACCTTTCTCCTTCGCAAGTCTGACAGTCTTCCTCATGACGAGCGGGTCTCCCGCATGCCAGCCGGTGGCAACGTTAGCGCTGGTAATGTATTTCATGACTTCCTCATCGAGACCAAGTTTATAGCGGCCGAAGCTCTCACCCAGGTCCGAGTTCAGGTCAACCTTCACCTTCACCACCGGGGTTCATTTCGACCCAAATCTAAAAAAGGGTTTCCACGAGTTAAGAACATGCTCGCGATAGATGCCGCTATATTCATCCAGGGGGTTGACGTCGAAGGCGTAACTACCCCCAAGGTGGTAGAAGAGGTTAAAGACCCCGAGTCGAGGCTCTTTTTGGAAGGCCTGATTAACGCGGGGAAGGTTAGAGTGCTGACGCCTTCACGCGAGAGCATTGAGGCCGTTAAGGAAGCGGCCAAAAGAACCGGCGAGCTCGGGGAACTGAGCGAAGCAGATATAGAAATCCTCGCCTTGGCTTACGAGCTTAAGGGAACGCTCTTCACTGACGACTATAACCTCCAGAACATCGCAAGGGTTCTTGGGATAGAGTTCAAGACCCTTAAGCGCGGAATAAAGAAGGTCATCCGCTGGAACTACGTCTGCATCGGCTGCGGGAGGAAGTTCACGAGCGAACCTCCTGACGGAATCTGTCCAGATTGTGGGAGCCCCGTGAGGCTCATTCCAAGAAAGCGCCCGAGGAGGCGTCGGCGCTCATAGGGTATATCATCGGTTCTCCTCATCCCGTCTTGGATTCGTCACCCGCCTCCCCAGGCGGCGTCAGGGCCAGTCCTCGTCATCACGAAGCTCGGTGCAATTCGCTGTCATCATCCGCGGTCGTTCATTGGAGGTAGTAGGATATAAGCTTTCTCAGCTCGAGGTTTCTTTCAGGCTTCAGTCTCAAGAAGCGCCTGAGCTGGCTGTTCTCAGCGGTAAGGCCAGAGAGCTCAATTGCGAGGATTTTGTTGTCTTCACTTACACCGTAAGCCTTGAAGCGCAGTGGAGCGTACTCCTTCTCCAGCTCCCACACCTTCTCCTCGAGTTCTTCAACCTTCTTTTCAAGTTCCTCAAGTTCCCCCTTGGGCATCTTAAACTCTCCGAGAAGGGCGATTTCGATAACATCCTCTGGAGAAACGCCGTATTCCTCACTAAGCCTCTCTATTTTCCCCCAGAGCTCGTTGCTGAGTTCAATCTCAATTTTGCCGAACCCTTTATCGGGTTTGACTATGAGCTTCACTTTGTTCACGCCCCATAAACGAATCGTTCACGATTCATGAAGGTTCTCCAGCTCTCTCTTTTTCTCTTCCAGCTTCTTCCTCAGCTCCTCATTCTCATTCCTCAGCCTGTTGCGCTCCTTCATCATGAGCTTCTTGTCTCTCAAAGCCTTCTCGTAAAACTCTCTCAGTTCCTCGATTTCCTCCTTCATCTCGCGGAGCTTCTCCTCCAGCACTTTGACTTTCTTTCTCAAAATCTCCTCGCGTTCAGCTTTCAAAGTTTCATCAACTTTTGGAAGGCATTCCTCGATAAGAGCCTCGAAGTCCTTATCTTTCAGGGATTTGAACTTCTCACGGGGCAAGACTATCTGGAGTCCATTCATGTTTTCTTCCGCTCCATCTCAGTTTTCCTATCATAGCAGAGGACATAGAATGCCAGAAGGCTCTTCCACTTTCCGTAGGGTTCAATGAGCTCGCGGACGTCTTTCTCTTTGACTTCTTTCACGTTCTTCCCAAAAATCTTTGCTACCCCCCTTCTCAGCCCCAGGTCACCCGCAGGATAAACATTCTTCCTTAGACCGTAGAGGAGAAACAGCTCGGCGCTCCACTTCCCGATTCCGCGGAACTTTGTGAGGTATTTAATGGAGTCCTCTTCCCTCCAGTCCCATAGCTCAAGGTTCAGCTCGCCATTGAGGTAGAGCTCCGTGAGGAACTTTATGTATCCCGCGCGGTAGCCGAGCTTTGCCTTCTTAAGCTCCTCTTCACTCAGCGACGTTATTTTTTCAGCGCTCGGGAAGGCGTAAAGATCACCAATCCTTTTGCCGGCCATTTTGACGAGGTTCCTTATCGTCCTCTGGGCGAACTCAAAGTTAATCTGTTGCTGCGCTACCACCTCAACAAGGGCCTGGTACGGGCTTGGGGCGGCGGGAACTGTTAGGCCGTAGAACTCATCGATAAGAAAAGCGAATCTTGAATCGACCATTTCGTTGTAAAAGGAGTCCAGATCTGTATCGAGGCCAAGGATGAATTTCAGCTTGTTCTTTGCTTCTTTCCTTTCATGCTTACCCCATTCATCAGGGAATATGAAGTTCTCTCCGTCGAAGCCAGCCAGACCGTTCTCAAAGGCCTGCCAGAAGATTCCGTCGAACTTCCACGTGCCGTTCTTTACCATCTCGTGGGTCGTTTTCTTCAGGTCAATCCCAGCCATCGGTCAAGCTTAACAGGGTTCTCCTTTATATCCTTTAGCGTCAAGACATAAAGACGCCTACCATCTGTGGAGCGTTTGATCTCGAGTTCTCCGGATTCCTCCAGAAAGCGCATCGCCTCCTTTATATCCTCTGCGCGAACGTTAAAAGTTTCCTTCAGAAACTCCCAGTACGGTTCATAATGAGCGTATTTAGCCGCCTCACGGACAAGTTTCCAGGCTCTCCCCACCTTCTCCTTACCCCTCGAGACTCGATAAAGTTTGACGAGCGCCCTCAGGCTCATGGTCTGGAGTTGGCCTTAATCATATAAATCACTTTTGGAAAATAGGCAAAAGATTTAAACTATGTAGTAGTATTAATAATAGGCGATAGATATGAAGCTAAAGATTGTCCTGCTCGTGCTCATTTTGTTCGTCACGTTCCTTCCCAGTGCGCATGCTCAGGGCAACACAGTTTATGTTGCCAAAATAGACGGCATGATAACCGGCTACACCGTGGATCAGTTCGACAGGTACATCAGCGAGGCGGAGAAGGCCAATGCATCGGCGATCATCATCGAGCTCAACACCCCCGGAGGAAGGGCCGACGCCATGCAGGAGATAGTGATGAGGATACAGAACGCCAAGGTTCCAGTTATAATCTATGTCTATCCCTCAGGGGGAATGGCCGCTTCCGCGGGAACGTATATAGCCCTGGGCTCTCACCTGATAGCCATGGCTCCCGGAACCGTCATTGGGGCCTGCAGGCCAATACTCGGCTACGGTGCAAACGGCAGCATAATAGAGGCACCCCCCAAGATAATCAACTTCTACGTAGCGTATCTGCGCGAGCTGGCCGAGATGAGCGGAAGGAACGCCACCCTTGCAGAACAGTTCATCACTGAGGACAGAAGCGTCACCTCACAAGAGGCTCTTGAATACGGCGTTATCGAAGTTGTAGCGACCGATGTCAACGACCTCCTCCAGAAGGCCGATGGGATGGAGACCAAGATACCTGTCAAAGGAAAGGGAAGAGTCGTTCTCAACTTCAAAGATGCGCGCGTTGTTTACCTGCAGCCATCTTTCAAGGACACCGTCGTTAAGTACATAACCGACCCCACTATAGCCTATATCCTTCTCAACCTTGGCTTTATCGGAATAATCTTTGGATTCCTAACTCCCGGTTGGCACGTGCCGGAGACAGCGGGAGCCATAATGCTCGTCCTTGGATTGATAGGCCTCGGATACTTCGGCTACAGCAGTGCAGGGCTCCTTCTGATAGCCCTAGCAATGATATTCTTCATAGCTGAAGCCCTGACGCCAACCTTTGGCCTTTTCACTGTGGCGGGAACCATTACATTCATTCTCGGAGGGATAATGCTCTTCGGAAGCGGTGGAGGTGAGTACCTGGTGAGCGGAGCCATTTACGAAATGTTAAGGATAGTTATCATCGTCATGGCAATACTAATGGGGCTATTTTTCGCCTTCGGAGCAGCGGCGGCAGTGAAAGCCCACAGGAGGAAACCAGAATCAGGAAAAGAAGAGCTAGTTGGAGCCGGAGGAAAAGTCATCCAGGAGCTCAACCCCGAAGGCATGATCAGGGTTCACGGGGAGCTCTGGAAGGCCCTCAGCAAGGACGGAAGCAGGATTCCAGCAGGGGAGAAGGTCAGGATTGTTGAAATCAAGGGACTAACTCTTATAGTGGAAAAGGAGGGAGATTGAGATGGTGGCAATTAGCACAATGGTTTTGGGTATTGTTTTGTTGTTTGTTTTGATTATTTTGGCCTCCGCCATAAAGATAGTCAAGGAGTACGAAAGGGCCGTTATCTTCAGGCTTGGTAGGATAGTCGGAGCAAGAGGCCCAGGTCTGTTCTTCATCATACCAATATTCGAAAAAGCTGTTATAGTGGACCTCAGAACGCGCGTCCTCGACGTTCCGGTTCAGGAGACCATAACCAAGGACAACGTCCCGGTCAGGGTCAACGCGGTCGTCTACTTCCGCGTCATTGATCCGATCAAAACCGTCACCCAAGTCCGCAACTACATAATGGCCACCAGCCAAATTGCACAGACAACGCTAAGGAGCGTTATCGGCCAGGCCCACCTCGACGAGCTCCTCAGTGAGAGGGAGAAGCTCAACACTCAGCTCCAAAAGATCATTGACGAGGCAACTGATCCGTGGGGAATAAAGGTCAGCACCGTCGAGATCAAGGATGTCGAACTGCCGAGTGGAATGCAGAGGGCCATGGCAAGGCAGGCAGAAGCCGAGAGGGAGAGGAGAGCAAGAATCCTTCTGGCAGATGCCGAGAGACAGGCCGCCGAGAAGCTTCGTGAGGCTGCCGAGATAATCTCTGAGCACCCGATGGCACTCCAGCTTAGGACTCTCCAGACGATAAGTGACGTCGCCGGAGACAGGAGCAACGTAATAGTACTGCCGCTACCAATGGAGATGCTCAAGCTCTTCAGGAGTCTAGCTGACACCGCAGATGTTGCTAGAGCAAAACTCGAAAAAGAAGCTGGGAAAGAGTAAGTAGTGAATAGCTTTTCTTCTATCTTTTCTTTTCCCGGATTGGACGAACCGCAAAAAATAAAAGTATTGCCAGCATACTTCATACACGCAAAACAGTGGCCCGTATAAAATCGAAACCCAGAAACGCTTTATAGGAAAGGGCGGTTACCGCTCATACTGGGGGTGTCAACTTTGGAAGGCCGTTCAATTGTTTTTGCATCTGGAAAAGGTGGAACAGGTAAAACAACGACGGTTGCCAACCTGGGTGTCGCACTGGCCCAGTTTGGAAAGGAAGTTATTCTGCTGGACGCTGACATCACAATGGCCAACCTAAGCCTCGTCCTTGGCATGGAAGACATTCCAATAACACTCCACGATGTCCTCGCAGGAGAGGCAGATCTCAAGGATGCAATCTACGAGGGTCCCGCCGGCGTCAAGGTCATCCCGGGTGGTCTCAGTCTTGAGAAAATAAAAAAGGCCAAGCCTGAGAGACTCAGGCAGCTAATCAGAGAAATCGGCCAGATGGCAGATTTCGTTCTCATCGATGCTCCTGCTGGTCTCGAGATGACATCAGTTACTGCCCTTCTCATAGGTAAGGAGCTTATAATCGTTACCAACCCAGAGATTTCAGCCATTACTGACTCTCTCAAGACCAAACTCATCGCAGAGAAGCTAGGAACTCTCCCGCTCGGTGCCATCCTCAACAGAGTCACCAACGAGAAGACCGAGCTCACCCAGGAAGAAATCGAAGCAATTCTTGAAGTTCCGGTTCTGGCGATGATCCCTGAGGATCCTGAGGTCAAGCGCGCCAGTGCTTATGGTGTTCCACTCGTCATCAAGAACCCAACCAGCCCAGCTGCGATAGCCATCAAGCAGCTTGCGGCAAAGCTCGCAGGTATCAGGTGGCAGGCCCCCGAGCCCGAGAGCCCGATCAAGAGAGTGTTCAAAGCACTGTTCGGAGGGAAGAGATGATGACCAGTGCTCTCCTCTACGGAATAGTTATCATCCTCATAGTGCTTAACATCGTGCTGCTGATGCTCTACTATTCCGCCAAAAGCAACCCATACTATGTCGTTTACGACGAAGAAACCAAGAATGCCCTTAAGAGGCGTGTCACCAGTCTCAAGGAGGACCTCGAGAGCGAGTTGGTCGATTTTGACATCGAGGAATGGGAGAAGACCCTCGAAGAATCCATAGACGAAGAAGTCAGGAACCTCTGAGCTTTTCTAATCCTTTTGTTATTAAACATTTCTGTGGCGTTAAATTTTAAAAGCCCCTCTCTACTAATCCTAAAGTGGAGGTGGGGCGCTATGAAAGTCAGGCTCGGCTATCCAGATAGGATAGTCGAGGTCGATGATAAGGCCGTCCATGTCTTCAATGGCAAACTAGTAAGCGCCCCACTGAGTGAGGTCGTGAACTACTATCTCAAAGGAGAGGGTCTTCTGCCCCCTTCAGTTAAAGCTGTGGTGCCAGACATAATTAGGGTGCTTCTGAGCACTAGAGAGCTTCATGGAGAGTTCCAGCCCACCGTCGAATACGGTCAAGGACTCAGCGGCTGACCTTCTTTTACATTTGTCTGCCTAGCCCTATGGACGGTTGGGTGCATTTTAACAGTCTTTCAGTTGAAAACATTTAAGTACTCTTTTGCGCAATATTGGGAACTCGTGAGTGAATGGAGGGATGAAAATGAAGGCGAAGGTTAGGATACTGGACATGTACAGCGGGAGGTATTCGGTGTTTATCAATGAGAAAGAGGCGAAGAAAGCAAAGCTCCACCCGGATGACCTTGTTAAGCTTGAGGCAGGGAAGAAGACTGTATACGGCAGCGTCACCATAAGCAACCTCGTGAAAGAAGGTGAAATCGGAATCAGCAAAGATGTACTCCAACTCCACAACTTTTCCGAGGGAGAGGTCGTCACAGTGCTACCCAGCGGGGCCCCTGAGAGCGTCCGCTATATAAAGAAGAAGATGAACGGCGAAAAGCTCAGGAAGGTCGAGATTGAGACTATAGTCAAGGACATCGTTGATAGGAAGCTGCGTGACATCGAGATAAGCTCCTTCGTCACTGCCCTTGAGATAAATGGCCTCGACATGGACGAGATAGCAGCCCTGACCATAGCCATGGCAGAGACCGGCGACATGCTCGACATAGACAGAAAGCCCATCATGGACGTCCACAGCATTGGCGGTGTCCCAGGAAACAAGACCAACATCCTAGTTGTCCCGATAGTTGCGGCGGCAGGCCTTACCATACCAAAGACATCTTCGAGGGCCATCACCAGCGCCGCAGGAACGGCCGATGTTGTCGAGGTCTTTGCAGAGGTCAGCTTCAGTCTAGACGAGATAAAGAGAATAGTCGAAAAGATAGGTGCTTGTATGGTCTGGGGAGGCGCGCTCAACCTCGCTCCGGCAGATGATATTACCATTAAAGCCGAGCGCGCGCTGAGCATCGATCCGGTCGGCCTCATGCTGGCGAGCATAATGTCAAAGAAATACGCTATGGGTAGCCAGTACGTCCTTATAGACATCCCGACCGGAAAGGGTGTCAAGGTAGAGACCGTTGACGAAGCCCGTGCACTGGCAAGAGACTTCATAGAGCTCGGAAAGAGGCTCGGCCAGTACGTTGAGGTCGCGATAACCTACGGTGGCCAGCCGATAGGCCACACCGTTGGCCCCGCCCTCGAGGCCAGAGAGGCGCTTCAAGCACTGATGAGCGGAACCGGCCCGGGAAGCCTCATAGAGAAGGCGACAGGCCTGGCTGGAATCCTCCTCGAGATGGGCGGTGTTGCTCCATCAGGAATGGGTAAGAAGATGGCGCGTGAGATACTCGAGAGCGGAAAGGCCTACCAGAAGATGCGTGAAATCATAGAGGAGCAGGGCGGAAACCCGGACATCAAGCCGGAGGAAATACCGATAGGCGACAAGACCTACACCTTCACCGCACCGACGAGCGGCTACATCACCGCAATAGACAACAAGGCGATAACCGGAATCGCAAGGGCCGCCGGAGCGCCGGAGGATAAGGGCGCCGGAATAGAGCTCTACGTCAAGGTTGGCGAGAAGGTCAAGGAAGGCGACCCACTATTCACTATATACGCCGAGAGCGAGGCCAGGCTCGACCAGGCGATAGTCTTCGCCAGAAGGGCAGAGCCGATAAGGATCGAGGGAATGGTACTCCAGCGAATCGGCAACATCTGAGGTTGAGAATTTTTGTTTCTTGTCTTATTCTTCTCATCTTGTATTTCCAAGTGTCCGGGACATCTTTTGAGAAGTTCCATCATGGAATTCAACCAATCCCTTAAAAGTTATAATAAGGCCTTGAGAGGACACAGCAGGAGCAGGAATAGGCCTTACCTCCCCCCGTGTCGCTCGTACCAACCCCACTCCTTCTTCGGACCGAATGCCCTCACGCCCTTCTGGACAAGGGTTATCCTGAGCTCCTTGGCCATCTCGTGGGTTATCTCACCGCGCTCCTCCATCCAATTGATTATTTCGAGCGCCTCGTCGTCTGTCTCACATCTCCTCAGGAAGTCTATGACAGTTGGGTTGTAGCCGGAGAAGTTCCTGAGCTCATCATCCTCGGCTATAGCCCGAGTCTCATCCGTTCTGTAAGCGTCTATCGGAACGCCCTCCCCCTCAAGCTCCCTCGCCAAAGCTGGAAAGCGTTCTTCAAACTCTCCTTTATCGTACTCCTGCCAGGCGAACTCATCTATAGGGCGCTTCTTCTTTTTCTCATCCATGCATCACACCTGAGGGAACTATGAGTCAAGGGTTTATAAACCCTGAGTGGAATCCAGGTTCATGAAGGGTTCGTATTTTCTAGTCATCAAACTCGGAGAGGATAAAAGGATAGCTACCAAAAGGCGGGAGTTCTTCCTGAAGAGAGGTTACTACGTTTACGTTGGCTCTGCCATGAACTCCCTCGAAAAGCGGGTGGAGAGACATTTCAGGAGGGAGAAGAAGTTCCACTGGCACATCGATTACCTGCTGAGAGAAGCAGAGCTTCTGAAGGCATATCTGGTACCGAGCGAGAAGAGACTTGAGGAGAAATTATCACTGGAGATTGCGAAGTACGGCGAGCCCGTTGAGGGTTTTGGCGCCGGAGATGTCAGGGTGAGCACCAACTTGTACCGCTTTGAAAAAGAACCAGACAGTGTGCTCATCGAAATCCTCGAAAGGCTCGGCCTCGAGTGGAAAAGGATTAAAAGCAGGGAAGAGATTATAGAATTCGGTGAGAGAAAATGAAGGTCAAAATTGGGAAGGTAGAGGCTTACATCCACGAAAAGCTCGAAAAAGAAAAGCTTCACTTCGTTCTTCTCGACCCAGACGATTTTGCGGACAAAGTATGGGAGGCTGGAGAGATAGCCCGGATGAGTGAAGAGGCCGGCGTTGATGCGATAATGGTTGGTGGCTCGACCGGAGCCGAAGGAGAAGTCCTTGACAACGTCGTGAAGGCGATAAAGGAGAGCTCAAACCTTCCGGTTATACTCTTTCCGGGCTCTCATGGTGGAATAAGCAAGTATGCCGATGCGATATTCTTCATGAGTCTGCTTAATTCGACCAATCCGTTCTTCATAACCGGTGCTCAGGCTTTGGGTGCGTTCCAGGTCAAGCGCTACGGAGTAGAGCCGATACCAATGGCATACCTCATAATAGAGCCCGGAGAAACCGTCGGCTGGGTCGGCGATGCAAAGCCCATTCCTCGGCACAAACCAAAGATAGCAGCAGCTTATGCCCTGGCTGGCCAGTACCTCGGAATGCGCCTCGTTTACCTTGAGGCCGGAAGCGGCGCTCCGCAGCCGGTTCCTCCCGAGATGATAGCCCTCGTGAAGAAGGTAATCGACGTTCCCCTCATCGTCGGCGGCGGCATAAGGAGCGAGAAACAAGCAAAGACCGCTGTGAAAGCCGGGGCAGATATAATTGTCACGGGAACGGCAATCGAGAAGGCGGGCTCTCTGGAAGAAGCCAAAAACAGACTGGAGAGCATAATAAGAGGAGTCAAGGGGTAAAATTAAGCTTCGGAGAGCACTTTGAAGGTTATGGTTCCCTTTTTGATTATCTTTCTGAGCTCCGCGAGAAGCCTGAGAGCGTCATCCTCGACTATCTCCATTTTAATTTCACTTATACCCTCTGCGTCAGGCGGGAAGAAGTGTATGTCGCGAATCTTGCCCCTAATCTTCTCATACAGACGACCCAGAATTTTCCCTCTGCCCTCATAGGGCAATTTTATGTCAAGTTCAACGATTTGCATACTCATCACCACTTTATTTTATGAAAAAAGACCTATATAACCTTTCTCATGAGCGTGGATTATCGAATCCCATCAGGAATATTCCCAGAGGTTATGAAAAGCCACCGGAAAACTTTTCTTTTATCGTTTCGATTTTTATTTTGGTGGTGCCCATGCGTGCTTTTATCTCCCTTGACCTCGAAGGTCTGCCTTACATAGTCAGCAGGGAGCACCTTTTCGTAAAGGGGGCTCTCTACTCTGAGGCCAGGAGAATAGCAACCGAGATAGTCAAAGTAACGGCCGAAGCACTTCACGAGAACGGTTTCGATGAAATTATTGTTGCCGATAGCCACGGACCAATGGTGAACATCCTCCCGGAGGAGATGCCCGAGTACGTTGAGCTTGTCCGCGGCTTCCCGAGACCGCTCAGCATGGTGGCCTTCGCCAAAGACAGCGACGCTGCGCTCTTCCTTGGCTATCACGCCAAGGCCGGAACGGCTTATGCAACCTTTGACCACACATACAGCGGCGCTTCAATAGACAGGCTGGAAATCAATGGCGTTGAGGTTAGCGAGTTCCTCCTGAATGCCTACCTCCTGGGAAGCTGGAATGTTCCGGCAATCCTCGTAGGTGGGGACAAAAAGCTCATAGAGGACGATGTGAGGAAGTTCACACCCTGGGTGGAGGGAGTTGTTTTCAAGGAGTCGCCCTCGCGCTACTCTGCCAAGAGCCCTAGTATGGTGAAGCTGAAGAATGAGCTCAGGGAAGGTGTTGCCAGAGCCGTTGATAGACTTAAGAATGGCGAGGCAAAGCCGCTCAAGACAGAAGAGCCAGTTCACGTTAAAGTCCGCTTCCTGAGGAGCGACATGGCAGATACCGCCGAACTTCTTCCGTTCATCAAGAGACTGGATGGAAAGACTGTCGAGTTCAAGGCAAAGACTGTTGAAGAAGCATACAGGGTGTTCGAGCTCCTTACCCTTGCCTCCGCGGGTGTAAGCGCAATAGTCACGAGGTAAAGCTTAAGTTTCCGGATGGCTAACACTATGACGCCCCCGGGAAACCGCGGGGAGGAGAGCGCCTCGGCGAGCTGTGACCTCCCTTCGCTCCCCGGGGGCACATTTAGTCAAACTTCACCTGCGCGACGTTGAAGCGAAGGTGCTCGTTAGATATACAACCCACGGGACGATAGTCCCGTTGAGTTTGATCAAGGTTTGCATGTCGATTATAGCTAATTCTTCAGTGAGTTTACTCTTTAATTGTAATTTCTCAGGGTTTCACTGCAAAGATAATGTCCTTCGGACGTTAAGAAAAGTTGAAACATCATCCCTGCTGGCTTTTTGAGTTAAACTCCGTGTTAAACTAGTCTCTACGAGGACATACAAACTACTCCCGCTTGTTTAGTAGGAAGTTTACTCTTTGATCAAACTTTGCGAGGGCAAGGCTTGTTTCACTCCTCTTCCACATAAGGTGCCGTTATCACCTTCCTTATCTCCCTCGCTTTCTTCGGGCCGATGCCTTCAACTTCCTGAAGCTCCTCCTCCGTGGCGGTGAAAACCCTCTCGACGTTGCCGAAGTGCTTGAGAAGCCTCTTCGCCAAAGTGGCTGAGACGTTAGGCAGTCCCTCGACTATCAACCGTTGCCTTTCGGCAAGAGTTAGGGCCTTCTTCTCGCTCCTCAGTCTTACCTCCTTCTTCCTCTCCTCCTGCTCGCGCTTGGCCATCAGGTAGATGAACTGGGCAGTCTCTTCCGGCCCAGAGGAGAAGAGTATCGGCACGCCCCAGTCCAAAGTGACAGCCGCTATGGCACCCCTAATCGCGTTGGGGTGAACGTTCCTTATACCGTAGAGTTGCCCCTCGATAATTATCACGGGCTTCTCGTAGGCCCTCTTCAACCTCTCCACCTGGTCGAAGAGCCTTCCATCGATTATGGACTGTATGAAGTCGTTGGCGCTCTTGCGCTCTATTCCGACCTCTTCGCTCACCACATAGTCAGCAACGTCAAGCGTCTTTACCTCAACCTCGGCGCCGAGCTCCCTGAGATGCTTTGGCACGCCGCTTCTTAGCTCCCTGCTGTCAACGTAAACGACTATGCCCTTTGGCCTTCTGACAAAGACGGGCTTTATCGGGAGCTTCTCGTAGATCTCCTCCTTCGAAGGCCCGGCCTTTTCGTATTTTTCCACTTTCCCCTCAGAGGGCTTCTCAGCCTCTTCAATTCCTTCGGCTTTTTCTTCAGCCGGCTTCTTCTTGGGCTTTAGAAAAGCATCGAGGGAAGTGATCTTACCCCTCTTCATATCCTCCCTCTCCTTCATCTCGGCCTCAAGCTCACGGGCTATCTTCCTAATCGCCTCAAACATTCCCTTTTCCTTCCGTCTGGAGCTCCAGTAGTAGGCCTCGTCGCGCGTTCCCTTCGCCATGAGGATAACGACCCTACCCGGCCTGTGCCTTCCAGTCCGTCCACGTCTCTGGATGCTTCTGATGGCGGAAGGCACGGGCTCGTAGAAGATTACCAGGTCGACTTCGGGGACATCGAGACCTTCCTCACCGACGCTTGTGGCGACCAGAACGCTGAACTCACCCTTAGAAAAGCGCTCTAACGTCTCTTTCTGCTGTTTCTGACTCATGCCCCGGTCGTTGCTCCTGCTGGCCTGACCAATGAAGCGCTCCGCGCTGACACCCATCGCTCGAAGCTCCTCGACTATCTTCTTTCCTGTGTCGCGGTAGTTAGTAAAGACGATTATCTTGGAGTTCGGCTTTTTCTCCAGCTGGGCCTTAACGAGCTCCTTGAGCTTCTCCATCTTGGGGTGGTCTATTCCAAGCTCCTTCGCCTGGACTAAGAGATATATCACTTTTCTCATACGAGGATCTTCCATCAGCTCTCTGCTTGACTTCGTCCGTTTGTCCTCGCGAAGCTTTTTGAGATAAGCACGGAGGGCGGTCAGTCCCTGCGTCTCAAGGAGCTCAATCGCGTGCTGGAGCTTGACTGCTTTAGCCTGGTACATCCTCAGCCTTCCAATCTCGTAGTTGCCCCTCGCGACCTCCTGATTGATTTTTGAGCCCGCCTGGAGAACTTCCTTCTTTGAGATGTCCGGCGAGTATGAACTCACGAGCTTAAACTGGGCGAGGGGCTTGAGGCTCTCCCTGAGCATCTCCCTCAGGAGGGAGCGGACCTCCTTGTAGATGCCTGGAAGGTCGACCTTGACCCACTCAAAGGCTATCCTCTGAACGTAGGGCTTCACATCCGGCGAGCTCTCGGTTCTTATCTCGATGCGCTCTATTCCGAGGTTATTGATTATTTCCCTTATCCTCATCTCGTCGCTTCCAGGGGAGGCCGTAAGGCCAAGAACAAGCGGATGTTTAGCAGTCTTGAGGTACTCCCTTGCTATGAAGACGTAGGAGTAGTTGCCCACCGCCCTGTGGGCCTCGTCGAAGACGAGAAGTACAACGTCCTCAAGGGAGATCCTGCCTGTTAAAATGTCATTCTCTATCGTTTGAGGCGTGGCAGTTATTATCACGCTTTTCTCCCAGATTTCCTGCCTTGTTTTAGGTGAGAGCTCCCCTGTCAGGACGTTTATGTTCTCCGGAGGAATGTCAAAGAGCTTTTTGAAGCTCTCTGCATGCTGTAAAGCCAAAGGCTTTGTAGGGGCGAGCATTAAAACTTTACCGCCGTATTTTTGAAGCCTGTAGTCGGCGATAAGCATCGCGATGAGCGTCTTTCCTAATCCGGTTGGCAGAACAACAAGGCAGTTACTCTCCTTGCACCTCGCGTAGATGACCTCCTGGTAAACGCGCGGCTGGATTAAGTCCCTGCGGAGATACATACTCCTATCTCCTCGACGAAGTTTATAAATTCTCGGACGAACTGAGGTCATGCTACTCACGAGACACGCCAAGGAGAGACTCGTCAAAAGACTCGCTAAAAGAAGAAAGCTCAAAAGGGTTTATTTGGCACTTTGGGAGTTTTTGGAACGCTCGAAAAGGATAGACGTGAACGATAAGGTCGTGATATTCACTGACGGGCGAAAGAGCCTCGTCTGTGTTAGGCTCGAGTGCGAAAGGCTCCCTCTGGAGGAAATAAGGCACCGTGTTGAAAAGATAAAACGTCCTTACGAGTGTGTCTTTCTCGATGGCAGACTCGCTAGGGAGACCGTTCCTAGGAAGTTCGTCGAGCTGATTCCAGAGGGTGAATACTGCTTCTACATCAACCGAGAGAAGAGGAGCCTTTACATAGGCAGCGAAGGGCCGCTTTTGGCAATAACCTTAAGGCCAGCGAAGAGAAAGGAGAGAGAATGCTAAGCATTTTCCCCGACGGGAACTATGTATATCTCTCCGAAGGGCTCCTCTTGAACCAGCTCGACCTTGCCCATGTTGGAGAGAAAGAGAAGGTAGAGGAAGGTTCTGGCAACTATTTTCGGAGTGGGGTCAAAGACTAGGTCCCAGAACCTTATCGGCTCCCTGGTCTCGCTGTAGAGCTTCCTGACTATCTCGTGGAGCCTGTTGACGTGCTTCTCAATGTCAACTCTGAAGTCATCGACGACGAATATCTCCTCCTCTATCTCGACCTTCTTCTTTTTCCGCGGCTTCCTCTTCTCGGCTTCCTCAAGGGCATCCATGAGGGCATCCAGCAGGTCATCAAAGGTGTAGTAGCGCTCCACCCTCCTGAGCGGAGGTGCCAGAGGCTCGACCTCGACGCGGATGTGCTCCTCGTGCTTTTCTTCCTCATCTTCCTCGTCCGCGTACAACAAAGCTTCGCTCTTCATCCTGACCAAGATTGAAGCGGCTAAGATGGCCCTCGCGGAAACGCGGAGGTCGAGCTCCTTCATCTCCCTGAGCCTTTCTATGTACTTTTCTGTAAGGTCGACTATATCGATGTTCCACGGATCCACCTTTCCCATCTGGACGAGCTGAAGGAGTATATCGACGGGAGTGATTTCCTCTTCCCTTCGGGACTCCATGGTTCTCACCCGCTTAGATGGCCGAACATCTCGGCGTGCTCGGCCTCGCTCTTCTTCCTTGCCTCCTCGAGTATCTTCATGGCCTTCTCAAGGCTGAGCGCGACGACCCTGCTGACGCCGTTCCTCATGCTCACACCTATTATCTTCTCTGCGTTGGCCATCATGACGTCTCTGAGAGTTATGACAATGAACTGGCTGTTCTCTGAGGCCTCTTTTATCAAGTCAGCAACGCGCTTAACGTTTGCATCGTCAAGGTGGGCGTCTATCTCATCGAAGAGGTAGAAGGGCGCTGGCTTGTAGCGCTGGATTGCAAAGACGAAAGCCAGAGCCGTCAAAGCCTTCTCGCCACCGCTCATGGCCTCAATCCTCTTGACGTCCTTGCCGGCTGGCTTGGCTTCTATCTCCAGTCCACCAGCGAATGGATCATCGGGATTCTCGAGGATGAGCCTCGCGCTTCCACCCGGTGAGAGCTTGGCGAAGAGCTCGGAGAAGTTCTTGGCGATCTCGTTGAGGGTCTGCATGAAGACGTTCCTCTTCTGGCCTTCTATCTCCTCGATGAACTCCTCTATGCTCTCCTTCTCGGCGACGACCTGCTCGCGCTTGCTCTTCAGCTCAAGATAACGCCTCTCGACGACCTCAAAGTCCTCGATGGCCTTCATGTTAACCGGCTCGAGGGAGCGTATTTCCTCCTCCATGCGCTCTATCTCTTCCTTCAGTGCCTCGAGCTCCAGCGGTATCTCCTTGATAGACTTGATGAGCTTGGCGTCGTGGTGCTTGAGCTCCGCCTGCTTCTCCTTGAGGGTAGCCTCGTACTGAGCGAGGCGTATCTTCAGCGTGTTGGCCTCTATCCTGAGGTTCTGGAGCTTGTTCGTGAGCTCTTCCTTCTCGGCGCGGAGCTCAACTATCTCGTTCCTGAGCGTCTCCCTTCTCTCGCGGAGCTCCTTGAGCTCGTCCTTAACGTTCTCCTCTGCTTTCTTGAGCTCCTCGAGATCCTTCTCAAACTCCTCAATGGCCTTCTCATTTTCGACTATGTTGCTCTTAAGGGCGTTTATCCTGTTGATTAAGCCCTCAATCTCCTCCTCCAGGTCAGCTTTCCTCGGGAGGAGTTCTTCGTTTATCCTTATCTCGAGGTTCTCCAGCTTGCTCTCGACCTTGCTGAGCTCTTCTCTGAGGGCGCTTATCTCGTGCTCGACCTCTCTTATCTTCTGGTTGAGCTCTCTGGCCTCCGGGTTCTCCAGGGCCTTTTTGAGCTTCTCCTTCTTCTTCTCGAGCCTCTCTATCCTTCCGCGGAGCTTTGCCATCTCACCCTTTGTATCGTGGATCTTCTTTTCGAGAGCCTTGATGAGCTTCTCGCTCTCCTCAATCTCCTCTTTCAGAGCTTTGTCCTCCGCTAAAAGCCTGTCCATCTCGCGCTGGATGACCTGAAGGTCCTTGCTCAGGTCGCTCCTCCTCATTCTCAGCTCAAAGATCTCGTTCTGGAGGCCCTTAATCTCAAGCTTGAGAGCGTTGATTGCAGACTCGAGGGCTTCCCTTTCCCTCTCGAGGGCTTCGACCTTTCTCCTGAGCTCGTCGGTGTTAATGCTCAGCTTGCCCCTCGGTCTGTAGTGACCGCCTGTAATCGCTCCGCTCCTCTCAAGGAGTTCGCCCCCGAGGGTCACCATCCTGACCTTTCCGATGCCAACTGCCCTCGCCTCGTCCATGTCGTTCACTATGAGTGTGTCCCCGAGGGCGTAGGCAACGGCGTTCTTGAAGCGCGGATCGTACTGGACGACGTCCATCGCAGGGATACCCAGCGAGGGCCTATCCTTCATGGAGCGCGGCTTTATCTTGTTGAGCGGGAGGAATGTTAATCTTCCGAGCTTTTTCTCCTTGAGAAGCTTGATCGCCTTCTCGGCAACCTTATCATCCTCAACAACAACGTTGTCGTAGTTGCCGCCGAGGGCGACCTCCACGGCCAGCGCGTAGTTTTCGTCCCTAACACTTATCAGCTCACCCAGAGACCCGTAGAGGCCGGGGATGTTCTGGGATTTCAGGAACTCTATCGCCCTGTTGCCCCTCACTTCCCTCTGGGCTTCAGCCTTTATCAGCTCCTCCCTGACCTTAACGAGTTCACTCGAAACCTTGTTCAGCTTCTTCGTCTTCTCCTCTAGTTCCTTCTCGGCTTTCCTCAGGCGAGCCTCGGCCTTTGTCATTTTACCATCTATCTCACCAAGTTCGGAGCGTTTGCTTTCCAAGGAGTTCCTCGCTTCCTCGATCTTGGATTTGAGAGCAACCCTCTTTGCATTGTCCTGGGCCATCTTGGCCTTGAGGCGCTCTATCTCCTCCTCAAACTTCCTCACGTCGCTCTCTTTCATGTAGAGTTCCTTCTTGGCCTCTTCCAGCTCGTCGACGACTCTGTCGAAGTCCTGCTTGGCTATCGCAAAGTCCCTGTCTATCTCTCCCAGCTTGATGACAAGCTCGTTCTTGACGACTTCCTTCTCCTTTATCTCAGCCTTGAGCTTCTCCCTTCTCTTGCTCCAGCGCTGGATCGCGCTTTTGTTCTTCTCTATCTCCTCTGAAACCTTCCTGAGCTCCTCCTTGGCCTTAGCAAGGCGGCGCTGGCTGTCTTCTATCTCCTTCTGAGCGAGCTCAATGTTCTTCCTGGCCATCTCTATCTTCGACTGAACCTCGCTTATCTTTCTGGTGACCTCCAGGATACCATCCTCGCTCTTCTCCTCCAGCTCCCTCTCGACAGCGTTAAGCTCCCTCTCCCTCGTTATTATCTCCTTGGCTATCTCCTTGAGGCGCTCCTCTATAACCGCTATCTCGGCCTCTATGCCTTTGTCGCGGACGGTGCTTTCTTCGATAAGATTCTCGAGCTTCCTAATTTCTCCAAGAAGGAGCGTAACCTTAGCCTTCTCAACACGTTCCTTCAGATCGAGGTACCTCAAGGCGTCGTTTCTCTCCTTTTCAAGTTTGTCGAGCTGGGCCTTTACCTCTCTTATGAGCAGGTCAACGCGCGCGAGGTTCTCCTCCGCCTGTTTAAGCTCCTTCAAAGCCTTCTCCTTCTTAGCATCGTATTCCGCTATGCCCGATATCTCGTCGATGATCATCCTTCTCTCAGTTGGGCTCATCTTGATGAACTTGGTGATGTCTCCCTGAAGGACTAAATTGTAGCCCTCCGGAGAGATCATGGCCGCACTTAGCACGTCGAGAATGTCGCTTCTGCTCGTCCTCTTGCCGTTGAGCCAGTAAGTGCTCCTACCATCGGGATAGACGCGGCGCTTGATAACGACCTCATCCTCATCTATCGGGAAGCCCCTGTCCTCGTTGTTGAAGTACATCGCAACCTCTGCGTATTTAGCGGGAGGTTCAGTCTTTGTACCAGCGAATATGAGGTCGCTTATCCTCGTTGCACGCATGGCTTTTGCGGATAGACCACCAAGAACGAAGAGAACGGCGTCACCGATGTTGCTCTTTCCAGAACCGTTGGCACCTACTATCGCTGTAAATCCCTTAGAAAGCGGAACAACGACTTTTCGATTACCGTAGGATTTGAAACCTTTCATTTCAATCTTCTCGATGTACGGCATGCCCTACACCTAAACTGGAGAATGACGAAGAAGGTTATATAACTTTACCTACTCGACAATCCTCTTGAGGATGTTGAAAACTCTGTCGTCCAGCCCACCACCAACGGTCACATAGAAGTCCGAATTCATGAGAAGGGCTATATCACGCAGCTTGCTAACAAAGCGGAGGGTTGGTTCAACACCATTCTCAATTATGAGATACTCAACAGCATCGAGAACAACGTCTGCCTCCTCCTGCTGAAGATGCTCCCAGACCGCCTGTTCGATCACATGAAGCCTAGAAGGATGAACCGCACTGGGATGAGACACCTTGGCAAGCCATATAGGATGGACATTGTGTCCGTGGATTTCAAAGGGAGGCCTTCGAGTTATAAGTATTTTCTTACGATCCACGTCTTTCATGAGTATATCATTAAGCCGCCGATAGTCCATTATTCTTGACCCGCTTCGTAGGGGTCTTCCCTTTAGTAACATAACCACCACTTCACGCAGATTACTCGACAGGATTAAAGCATGACCAACGCAACTTCGGTACGTCCTATATAAATGTTACTGTGAGCCGGATAAAAAATTTCACAACAAGTCCTCTGATCTAGCCAACTCCTGGAAGAATAACAAAAGATTGAAAATTATCTAGTTGCATGATCACTCTCCCTTTCTCTCACAGAGTTCGAGCAAAACGCCCGTTACAGCCTTTGGATGTATGAATGCGATTTTCGCACCACCTGCACCGATTCTAGGCTGTTCGTCGATCAGTCTGTAACCCGTTTCCTTCAGCTTTGTAAGGTGTTCCTCTATGTTCTCAACTCCAAGTGCTATGTGATGTATGCCTTCACCACGCTTGGCAATGAACTTGGCTATTGGGGAGTCCTCGGCCGTTGGCTCCAGGAGCTCGATCCTGCTCTCGCCGACGTGGATTATCGCAGTTCTAACCTTCTGATCCGGCACTTCTTCAATCTCCTCGACCTTGAGGCCGAGACCTTCCCAGATCTTTATGGCCTCTTCAAGGTTCTTCACTGCAATACCGACGTGGTCAATTTTCTTTATCATACCCTCACCCCCAGAGTTTTTTCAAGAACTAAATCCGTGGCAGAGTACGGGTCTATCTCCCGCTTCACAATTTTATCTATCAGGCCCGAAACCTCTTCCTCGTCGAGCCGCTCACTTATCATCTTCGCGATTCTACCGGAGATTATAGTTTTAACCTCCTCTTCGGCGCGGAACTTTCTCTTACGCTCTATTTCGCCACTCCTTTCAAGGAACTCATGGTGATCTTGTATTGCCTTCCAGAGGTCTCTTATGCCTCTCATTGTCGTCGCCACGGTCTCGACTATCGGCGGCCTCCAGCCGCGCTTCTCCCAGCGCTCCTTCTCGAGGTCGAGCATCATATTAAGTTCGAAGTAAGTGGCATCTGCCCCTTCTTTGTCGGCCTTATTTATGACGAAAATGTCCGCTATCTCCATAAGGCCAGCCTTAATAGCCTGTATGTCGTCGCCCAGTCCTGGAACCGTAACAAGGACGACTGTGTCAGCAGTTTTGACGATGTCAATCTCTATTTGGCCCACGCCAACCGTCTCAACGAAAATAACGTCGCAGCCGTAAGCATCAAGCACCTTTATCGCGTCACTTGTGGCCTTGGCCAGTCCACCAAGGGAGCCGCGTGTGGCCATGCTTCTGATAAAAACGCCAGGATCAGTCGAGTGCCTTTGCATCCTTATCCTGTCGCCGAGCAGAGCGCCGCCGGTGAAAGGCGAGGTCGGATCGATGGCTATGACGCCGACAACTTTGCCTTCCTCCCTCGCGACCCTGATCAGCTTGTCGAGAAGAGTTGATTTTCCAGCTCCAGGAGGGCCAGTGATACCGACGATATAGGCATTGCCCGTGTGGGGGTAGATCTTTTTGATTACTTCTCTAGCTTTATCCTCGTCGTTCTCTACTAGGGTTATCAGCCTGGCCGTGGCGCGCTTATCTCCCTGGAGCATGCGTTCGATCAGATCGTCTATCATCGTCATCACTCGGACAAATTATCCAAGAAAGAAATTATAAAGTTAAGCCTTCCCTAAAGCGCTTGAGGTTCTCTACGGCCCTATCAATGAAATCAATAGTCTTCTGAAGCGGCGTCCCCGGCCCGAACACTTCCGCAACACCCATCTTTTTGAGTTCCTCGGCATCGTCGGGCGGGATTATTCCACCGGCAAAAACAACAATATCCTCGTTCAGCTTAAGACCCCTTTCCTCAAGGAGCTTGAGGATCTTAGGTATTAGAACCATATGTGCACCTGAGAGAATGCTTATTCCCAGTACGGCGGCATCTTCCTGTATGACTGTCTCAACTATCTGTTCCGGAGTCTGTCTTATACCCGTGTAAATGACTTCATACCCTGCATCTCTCAGCGCCCTCGCAACGACCTTGGCGCCTCTATCATGGCCATCAAGACCGGGCTTGGCGATAACGACCCTAACCTTTGAGCGCTCGACCATTTCAACCACCGGAAGGATTTTGTTCCAGATGGTATTTAAAGATTGTCAAAACTAAAGGTTGGACTTTACATTGGATATTTTGTCCAGAAGTCTTTTTAATGCCCAGCGAGGAGTCATGATCATGATGGATCTCCACACCCACACCACGTACTCGGACGGAACCGGGAGCGTTCCCGAAAACATAGCCGCAGCTGAACAAAAAGGGCTGAGACTCCTCGGAATAAGCGATCACATCCATTACCTCACCCCAAAGAGCCTCAACCGATACGTCAGGGAAATACGCCAGTGGAGCGAAAGTGCCGAGCTCGCCGTCTTGGCCGGGGTGGAGGCCAACATAATGCACTGGGGGGTTGATATAACCACGGACATAGCCAAGAAGCTTGATTACGTGATAGCAAGTGTTCACCTGTGGGTGGAGACGCCGGAGGAGCACGTCGAGCTCATTAAGCTCGCCCTCCAAGACGAGAACGTTGACGTAATCGGCCACTTCGGGGCGAGCTTCCCCTACACCGGCTATCCAAGCGAGGAGGGTCTGAAGGATATACTGGAGCTGGCCGAGGCGAATGGAAAGGCCTTCGAGATAAGCTCACGTTATAAAGTTCCCGAACTGGACTTCATCAGGGAGTGCATAAAAAGAGGTATAAAGCTCACCTTTGCCAGCGATGCCCACTGGCCAAGAAGCGTTGGAAACGTAAGCTGGAGTGAGAAGGCTTTCAGGAAGGCCGGGGGGACGAAGGAGGATTTATTGTTTGGAGAGCTTTTGTGATTCCGATTCTCTTAGAGTCTTATTGCAACATATAGGAATAAGGGAAAAAGGGTTCACTCCTGAACGACTTTCAATTCTCCTAGAGTCTTATTGCAACGGAGAACCCGTTGGCTGGTGTGGCTGGAGCGCTGATCTTTCAATTCTCCTAGAGTCTTATTGCAACGTCTACAAAGATTCGCAATACATAACAACATTAACACTTTCAATTCTCCTAGAGTCTTATTGCAACTTATCATGACTATCTTCCAGTCCACCCAGTGCACGTCTTTCAATTCTCCTAGAGTCTTATTGCAACTTGCTCGTCACTGTCAACTATGACAATGGACATATTGCTTTCAATTCTCCTAGAGTCTTATTGCAACGGAGCGATATACATCGGCCTGGCGCTCACGTTGCTCTTCTTTCAATTCTCCTAGAGTCTTATTGCAACCACTTGGAAAAGTTCGAACTCAAGCCAGAGACAGCAATCTTTCAATTCTCCTAGAGTCTTATTGCAACACCATTTACCTAACCTCCTCCCTCGAGTCCATCAGCGCTTTCAATTCTCCTAGAGTCTTATTGCAACAACACGCTTGGGAGCACGACCTGCATGAATAGTCTCTCTTTCAATTCTCCTAGAGTCTTATTGCAACGAACTGATAGGCGTTGGAGTGATGTATGGCCTTGCAGCTTTCAATTCTCCTAGAGTCTTATTGCAACCCACTCCCCTGGGCCTGGGCCTCCTGGAGTTTTTTCCTTTCAATTCTCCTAGAGTCTTATTGCAACCAAATATGTGCTTCCTGATGTTGAACCTGTTGCCGTTGCTTTCAATTCTCCTAGAGTCTTATTGCAACTACGAGGTGAAGGAATTCGTCAACGACCCGCTGTTCGCTTTCAATTCTCCTAGAGTCTTATTGCAACAGCAACATGGAAAATTGTATGAAATGAATGTAAGACCCTTTCAATTCTCCTAGAGTCTTATTGCAACTCAGGGACAGGATATCAGTTGAGATGCCGAGTGTTATTACTTTCAATTCTCCTAGAGTCTTATTGCAACGTGGGGTCTTTCCCCTACCGAGACCCCCGCCCATCTGGGCTTTCAATTCTCCTAGAGTCTTATTGCAACCCACCAGAGCGAGACCATCTCATAACCCAGGCCCCTTTCAATTCTCCTAGAGTCTTATTGCAACCAGCCCTGTTAAGAACACTGTCAGATGAACCCCCTTTCTTTCAATTCTCCTAGAGTCTTATTGCAACTAAAGCGTTCCGGTGTATGTTCCAGCCGGGAGGCCGGCCTTTCAATTCTCCTAGAGTCTTATTGCAACTTCTTCAGTTGCATAATACACAAGCCATAAAGCGTGCTTTCAATTCTCCTAGAGTCTTATTGCAACCTGCTAACTCTTTTCCCGTTACTTCCATCACCCATCATCTTTCAATTCTCCTAGAGTCTTATTGCAACGATCGCTTCATCTACGCACTCAATGAGACCTACGCCAACTTTCAATTCTCCTAGAGTCTTATTGCAACGATTTCCAGGAGCGGGCGGATGTCGACTTGAAGCACTCTTTCAATTCTCCTAGAGTCTTATTGCAACTAACCTTCTGGGGACGTCCTGACGAAGCCATACGCCCTTTCAATTCTCCTAGAGTCTTATTGCAACAGGAAAATCCAAAATCCAGCCCGGATAAGCCTAACTGCTTTCAATTCTCCTAGAGTCTTATTGCAACTGTCATAGACTGCGAAGCGATGGTTTGTTAGTCTCTGTCTTTCAATTCTCCTAGAGTCTTATTGCAACATACAGTATATACTGTCGAGACACCTGAAGAAACTGACTTTCAATTCTCCTAGAGTCTTATTGCAACTTGCAACTAATCTACAAGGATAGGGTGAGGTTCTTTGAGACGACTTTCAATTCTCCTAGAGTCTTATTGCAACAAGTACTTTGAGAACCAGGCCATCGAGAGAGCCAGGACTTTCAATTCTCCTAGAGTCTTATTGCAACTAAAGGATCGGGTCAGCTGAAGCGAACTCTGCGAGAAGCTTTCAATTCTCCTAGAGTCTTATTGCAACATTCAAAAAGATAGACGATGCAACGGGAGTCTACATAACTTTCAATTCTCCTAGAGTCTTATTGCAACTCTGAAGTGTGTGAAGTCATAGTATGCAAACCCACCTTCTTTCAATTCTCCTAGAGTCTTATTGCAACAGGGCGGCTTTTACCCCCTTTTGCCTCAAAAAGAATTAAAAAAGCTGGAAATATTTAAGTCTTTCTGCGGAGGGGAGTTTAAACGACAATGTGCTGCCCGCTTTTTAATGGATATGCAAACTGAACACAAGGGACAAGACCCTCTCGACGTTTTTTCCAGCGAACCCATTAACAGCGTTGGAGAGTTCCGAAGCCTAGGTCAGCCTTTTTATCATCTTCAGCAGCAAAAAACCAGTCCAATCCGATAATAGACATATCAGGGCAGGGATAGGCAGAATTGAGGGCACCTTACACTTCAATTCCCAAATCTCGAAAATTTTTCGTTACAATTAACTTGGAATTTTATAACTCAAAGTAACACTATCACAAACTGTTATTAAAGACTTCCAATGGGTCAAACGGAGTTCTTTTTTAAATTCTGAAACGATTAACAGAAAATTCAAGAAAAACAGGGATATGAACGAGATGCAATCTAAAAGAAGGAGTTTAGTTGTTTCTACATTACCTTGAACCCAAGTTCCCTGAGTTTCCAGACTATCTCCAGAGGAAAGCCGACAACGTTGTAGTAGTCACCCTTGATCCATTCCACCAGAAGGCCTCCTCTCCCCTGTATGCCGTAGGCGCCAGCTTTATCCATGGGCTCACCCGTTCTTATGTACGCCCATATCAGCTCGTCGCTCAGCTCCCTAAACTTGACCTCCGTGATGACGGCACCCGAGACCTCTTCTCCCCCGTGGATTATGCAGTAGCCGGTCGTGACACGGTGAACTCTGCCGCTGAGGAGCTTCAGCATCCTGTAGGCCTCTTCCCCACTCTTGGGTTTCCCGAGAATGTGGCCATCGATGGAGACGACGGTGTCGGCACCGATGACAGTCCCGCCGACGCGGTTGTAAACTTCCCTTGCTTTCCTTCGAGCGAGCTCAAGGGCGTAAGCTCTAGGCTCGGTCAGGGAGCACTCCTCGCTCGCGTTGCTTGGGACTACCTTGAAGTCCTTAATGAACCTGCCAAGTATTTCCCTTCTCCTTGGACTTGCAGAGGCCAGCACTAACATGGTTGGGCCTTCGGAAAAGGGTTAAAAAAGCTTCCGAGAACTAAAGCTGGCGATGACGACAATTTCGCTAGCTGAAGTCACGCTCCATGTGGCAAGATGATGAGTACCCTCGCAGCTGAGCCATCATGCAGTTTCCTTCCGGTATTTCGCCCATTTTTCAATGCTGGAAACCAAGAGATAAACGAAGGCAAGGATCCACAGGACATGGCCTATTATCATTGCGTCGAAGTCGACGAGCAGTCCGTAGAGATATGCAATCAGTGCCATGCCAGCCAGACCCCAGAACACCTTGTCTCTCCATACCATAAAACATTCCTCCGTGGTTAGTACCACTAAAGAAAATAAGAAACCAAATTATAAAAAGTTTTTGAAATCAGGCCGAGGCCCATATCGGAATGCCCGCGTCGAGGAGCCTCTTGAGTTCCTTCCCTATCGGTGTACTCTTGCTTACTTTGACGAGACCCTTCTTGCTTGGCGTTGCAGTAAAGACGTACTGCTCGCCTCCGTAGAACTTGAGCGGTTTCTTTGCGTAGTCCGGCGAAACACGGAGCACTATCGTTTTCTTTTTCTCCTCGACCTCGACAGGTATCCTCTCCTTCGGCTTTGTCGCTTCCCTCTCGGCGAAGCTCTTGACGTCGATGCTTATTCCTATGCGCTTCTCAAGCTCGGTGATACGCTTGCCCTTCTTGCCTATGATTGCAGGAATGTCGAACTCGTCGGCATAAATAACCGCCTTGTGCGGGCTGACTATCTCAACCTCAGCGTAAACATCGGGCAGGAACTTCTTTATCTCCTGCTTGAGCCTCTTCTCTGCAAGCCTCAGCGCCGGTGCTTTCTCCTCCTTCTTTACTGGAACAACGCTTATCTCCTCGCCGTAGGTGTATATCTCGTACTCAAGCTCGCCTGTCTCAAAGTCGCGAATCTCGATGACAGGCCTGGCCAAGTCCTCTTCTTTCATGCCGCTTGGCACCTTAACGAGATACTCCAGCGTTAGAACCTTGGCGATCCTTCCTGCCTTGATAAAAATCACGGTGTCGACTATCTGGGGTATCATTCCCAGCTCGACCCTTCCGATGAACCTCTGGATCGCATCGATGGGCTTGGTAGCATGCACGACACCAACCATTCCGACGCCTGCAAGTCTCAGATCAGCGTATATTTTGAAGTCACTGGTCTTTCTCATTTCGTCGAATATCGTGTAGTCCGGCCTGACGAGGAGGAGTATGTCCCCCGTCTTTTCCATCCTACCGGCCAAAGCCGTGTACTGGGTTATCTCGTCGCTCACCTGCAGGTCCCTCGGCTTCTCCATCGTTTTCACTATCTTGCCCATGGAGGCGTAGTACTCGGCCAAAGCCTGTGCGAAGGTCGTCTTTCCTTCTCCCGGCGCACCTGCTATGAGTATTCCCTCCGCCTTATCCACGAGCCTCTCCAGGAGCTTCTCGCTCAGATCGTAGTCTTCTATACTCAGTTTCGTGACGGGTCTAACGGCGGTTATCTCAATCCTGTCTGCAAAGGGCGGCTTGGCAATAACTATACGGTAGTTTCTGAGCTGGACGACGGTCGCTCCAGGTTCGTCGAGTTCTATAAAGGATTCTGGGTCACGTCTCGCGCGCTCGACTATGTCATCGGCAATCTCTTCGAGCTCTTCATCGGTCAGAATCTCGTCACGAACGGGAACGAGCTTCCACTCTCCCGGTCTTCCCTTCTTTGCCATGGGCCTTAAGCCAGCTTTCAGGTGAACGCTCATCGTCGTCTCGTCAAAGAAGTCCTCCAAGCGGTGCCTGACTTCTTTCTTGGCCGTCAGGTAAATCACGTCTATACCCTTGGCGATGGCTATGTCCCTCTGGACCTGGTCACCGGTTATTAGAGTAGCGCCCAGCGTCTGGGCAGCCTCCCTAACCATGTGGTCTATTTCTCCAGCCTTCGCTCTACTTATCTGCCAGAGCTCGGGCCGCTCGCCGTAGAACTCGAGGAGTATCTTCCCCTTGTCGGACATCTCACGGAGCTTTTTGAGCTCCTCAAGTCCCACATGACCTATAGCCTTTCCCTCGTTGGCCTGGTGCTCTATCTCGGCAATGACTGCCTCAGGGATAACAACCTTAACTTTGTCTTCAAGCGTTGATAGGAACTGCGTAAGGCGGCCATCTACTATAACACTCGTATCAGCAACGAACACTCTCATTTCTCTCACCTCAGAAGTCCCGGAAACTCTCATCCGTTTATAAGACTTCCCTAACCGATGCTCTGACTAAAGGTTCATAAAGGTTTAGTCAAAAATAGGATAGGTGGGATGATGGGCAGAATGATATCCATTGCTTCCGGCAAGGGAGGCACGGGAAAGACCACAACAACGGCTAATCTCTCTATAGCCCTCGGAAAAATGGGCTATCGCGTTTGTGCCATCGATGCTGACCTGACAATGGCGAATCTGAGCCTCGTTATGGGAATAGATGACGCGTACACGACCATTCACGACGTTCTCGCCGGAAAAGCAACTATAAGTGAGGCCATCTACGCAACGGCATACGAAAACGTCCACCTCATTCCCGCGTCGATAGACTGGGAGCACGTCATAAGGGCCGATCCCAGAAAGCTTCCGGAGACGATAAGGGAGCTGAAGAACAAGTTCGACTACGTCATAATAGACTCTCCTGCTGGACTTCAGATGGACGCAATGAACGCCATGTTAAGCGGTGAGGAAGTTCTTCTCGTTACGAACCCAGAGATATCGTGTGTGACCGACACCATGAAGGTAGGGATGGTTCTCAAGAAAGCTGGCTTGGCAATTCTCGGATTCGTTCTCAACCGTTATGGAAGGAGCGATAACGATATTCCTCCCGACGTTGCAGAGGAGGTTATGGAGATACCTCTCCTGGCTGTTATTCCGGAGGATCCAGCCGTTAGAGAAGCAACTCTCGAAGGAGTCCCCGTCGTTGAGTATAAGCCCGACTCCAGAGGTGCCAAAGCATACATGAGGCTCGCAGAAAAGGTGGCAAGGATATCCGGTCTCAAGGCGCAGGTGATGAGGAAGTGATACTGACCTTCGTGGGCACTGCCGGAAGCGGAAAAACGACCTTAACCGGGGAATTTGGGAGGTATCTGGAGGAAAACGGACACAACGTCGCCTACGTGAACCTTGATACTGGAGTTATGCGTCTTCCCTACAAACCTGATTTAGACGTTAGGGACGAAGTGACTGCATGGGAGATAATGGAAGAGGGCTACGGGCCCAACGGGGCCATAGTTGAGAGCTACGACAGGCTTCTCCCAAAAGTTGGGAGCTACATCGATTGGATTATCAGGCTTGATACGGAGAACGACTACGTCCTCCTTGACACTCCTGGGCAGATGGAAACCTTCCTCTTCCACGAATTCGGGGTCAGGCTTATGGAGAGCCTTCCCGAGCCCCTCACAGTTTACCTCTTCAGTCCAGACATTCTAAGAAAGCCCCACGACTTCTGCTTCGTGAGGTTCTTCGGTCTCATGATAGATTTGCGCCTCGGCACGACAACGGTTCCAGTTCTCAGCAAAATCGATACCGTTGAGAACATAGAGGAGTACAGGAAATACCTCGATGACGTTGAGTATCTGAAGGCCAGACTTAAGCTCGACCCGTCGATGCAGGGACTTTTGGCCTACAAGATGTGCTCAGCTCTTCCGGAGCTAGCTCCGCCGACGAGGGTTGTTTACATCTCAGCCAAAACGCGCGAAGGCTTCGATGAGCTTGAAACACTGGCCTACGAGCATTACTGCACCTGCGGAGACCTAACATAGTTCACCGGTCTTTCGATTTTGTGAGCATCCTTTCAGTCAGCAGCTAACATTTTAAAAACTCTTTCAAGGAATAAGGGAGAAGCCTTTTGGCATTGTATCTTAAAGTCCGTTGGGTGAGAGCATGTGTCTTGTAGCGGGAGGAATCGGAACCAACCTCAAGGAACACTTTACAATGATGATTCTTGCTGGAAAGCACAGAGGAGAGGACTCTTTTGGTGTGTGGACTAACGAAGGAGTGCTCAAATCAGAGGACTTTTCGAAGCTTGATGAAATTCCCGACGGAAGAATCGGCCTCCTTCAGTGCAGACTGGCCATGACCGGTTCCTTCGGTTACACCCAGCCATTCTACAACGATTTGGCGCTTGTCCATAATGGTGAGATATACAACCACAACCATATTCGGAACTACCTCAAGGGCAGGGGAGTCTCCTTCGAGAGCGACGTTGACAGCGAAGTGATCCTAAGGCTCCTCGAATATCTCCTGAAGAGAGGCTTTAACGTTGAGAAAGCTGTTAAAAAGGCCATGAGCATGCTAGAAGGGGACTACGCAGTTGCCTTCAGTGATGGCAGGAGAATATACCTCTTCCGCGACCCCGTTGGTGTGAGGCCGCTCTACTATTCACCGAACGGCTTCTTCGCCTCGGAGAAAAAGGTGCTCTGGGCGATTGGTGAGCGGGCCATTCCAGTTCAGCCGGGAGAGCTGATCCTCCTCTCGCGTGAAGGGGTTCAAAGGAGAAAGCTCTTCAGTATACTTGAACTAAAAAGGATGGTTTTTTCTGAGGAAAGAGCAAAACTCTCGCTAATAAGGACGCTCACCCATGCCGTACGGGTTAGAGTCGAAAAGAGGACGGGGGTTCTCTTCTCCGGCGGGCTGGACAGCTCGCTAATAGCTCTGACTGCATCGAGGTACTCGGATGTCGTCCTCTACACCGCCGGAGCTGAGGGAAGTCAGGATCTCGAATGGGCTAGGAAGGTCAGCGAAGAGCTTGGTCTTCCACTTAGGGAGTATGTTTTTGATCTGGACGACGTCAAGGAGGCCGTTCCAAAAGTTGCCTTCGCTATAGAGGAATCGAACCCAATGAACCTAGCAATAGGTATTCCTCTCTACTTCGCTACCAAACTCGCCCGTGAAGATGGCTGCAAGCTTCTTCTGAGCGGTCAGGGAGCCGACGAGCTCTTCGGCGGTTACGCAAAATACCTCGAGAGGCCAGAACTCATGGAGAGCGATCTGCTTGAAATAGGTGAGAAGAACCTTGTCAGGGACGATAAGATAGCGATGCTGAATTCCGTGGAAGGAAGGGTTCCCTTCCTTGATCTAGCAGTGATTTCAACAGCCTTCAACACGCCCCTCGAGACCAAGATAAGGAAGGGCATCAGAAAAGCTATCCTCAGGGAAGTTGCCGTGGAGCTTGGTCTTCCGAAGTGGATAGCTGAGAGGGACAAAAAGGCCGCTCAGTATGGCAGCGGTGCTCAGAAGCTCCTCGAGAAGCTCGCCAAGAGCGAAGGAATGACCCTCAGAGAGTACGCCCAAAGAGCCTTTAATGAGGCATTTAAACGCGGATAAACGTTGTTAAACGTCCTTTAATCTTCTAGGACATGGGGGAGCTTTTTTAACTTTCTCATCCGTCCTCTCACAAACACGGGCAAACGGTTTCGTGAAAAACGCTTAAATATGGCTCTTTCGAAACTAAAACCAGGTGAAAAGCCGTGATACTTCGAAAAGGCCTCGCATTGCTCATTGGAATCCTATTCATCACAAGTCCCATCACGACGGTACATGTCGCAGGGGCAAATATAAAGCTCGTAATCCTCGTGAGTGACAACGAGGCTGATAGGGCAATAGCGGAGAATGTGGCAAAAATCCTGGGTGCCCAGGTAGTTGTTAGCCCATGGGGAACCTATGACCCGGCTGCGAGTGCAGAGATACTGACGATAAACCCAGACAAGGTAATAATCATCGGCGGATCCGTCGCCGTACCAGAGGAATACACTCAGGACTTCGGGGAGTTTGGGATACCCTATGAGCGCTGGTACGGAGAGACGAGGTACGAGACAAACCTAGCAGTTATAAAGATGCTCAAGGAGGAGTTTCCTGAGGCGTTTAGCCAAATAACTTCCGTGGTCATCGTCAACGGGCGCGACGTTCTTGCCATACAGAGCATGAGGGAATCACTCCCAAATGAGTTTGCAGGCATCCCAATTCTAGTCCTCACAGATGAAGGAAAAATCCAGACCACGCTGAATGTCCTGAACGAGTTCAACAGGATTATAGAGGTCAGATACATGGCCACCTACGCGAATTCGTTCAGCAGAACTCCCCTGTTTCCTATTAACGAGGAAACAATCGACCTCTGGCTTAAGAAACGCTTCGGGACAGATTATTTCTCCTCCAAGAGCATGTTCATGCCTTTCACTACAAGAACATACCAAGTTCTAGTTGATGTACAGAACAAGACCCATCGTGCCGAGACGCTCTTGGATGGTCTTGAAATCCCAGATGCTAGGAAAAAGCTCGACGATGCCAAGAAGCTGATGACCCTCGCGTGGGAGGCATACAATGAGGGAGATTACGCCAGGGCCTACGAACTGGCAATTAGGGCCAACTTCAACGCAGACTTCGTTATCTCCCGCGCATACAGGGAGATGAACACCATCTATCAGGGCTCTGCCAAGCTTCAGATGACCCGGGAGCTGTTCCGGCTGCAGGTAATGGTGGAAGTCCTCAAGAAAAAGGGCTACGACGTTAGCAACCTCGAGGCTTTACTGATCCAGGCAGGGAAAGCCTTGGATAGAGGGGACTACTCAGCACTCCTCAATGACCTGATCCCACAGATAAAGAACGAGATAGCCCAGCTGACAGTGAAGAGGCCGATTCCAGGAATACCTGAAGGCCGGGACAGGGGAAGACCATAAGGCTTTTTAATGTCCCTTCTCCATTTTTCCCGGTCAAAATGAGGATTCTAATGGTAGGACACTACCCTCCCCACGGTGGTGGCGTTGCAAACCACCTCGATAACCTCGTGAGGGAACTTAGAAAGCGCCACGAGGTGCATGTCCTTACCTACGGCCCAATTAAACCGAGAGATAACGAGAAAGAATTCGTCCATCAGGTTAAGGTTCCACCGGTTTACGGCATCAGGGGAACGAACTTCGCCCTTCTTGGGGCAAAGGAGATAGTCCGACTCCATCGCGAGTTCAGTTTTGATTTGGTGCACGCTCACTTCGTGGGAACAACGAGCTACGCCGGCGTTCTGGCCAAGGAGAGAATTGACCTGCCTCTTGTTGTTACAGCCCACGGAAGCGATTTAGAACACACCGCGAAGCTTACCCTTGGAAGATTTTACGTCAAAAGAACGCTTGCGACGGCAAACGCTATAATAACCGTCAGCCACTGGCTCGCAAAGAAGGCGATCTCCCTGGGAGCGGGCAAGGTTAAGGTTATCCCCAATGGCGTCAAGTCTCTCTCGGAGAAACAGGGGCAAAGGCGCTACATCACGTTTATTGGGGCCTTGAGAGATTACAAGAGCCCGGAAACGTTTATCGAGCTAGCCCGGGTTTTTCCTGATAGGGAGTTTCTCGTAGTGGGCGATGGCCCCCTCAGATGGAAACTCGAGAAGGAAGCGCCGGAGAACGTCAGGTTTTTGGGTTACCGCCGCGATGTGGATAGAATTCTCTCAGAAAGCCTCCTTCTTGTACTGCCCTCAAAGAGGGAAGGCTTCGGCCTTGTAATCCTTGAAGCCAACAGCCTTGGTGTTCCGACTGTTGGGAGAAGGGTAAGCGCTATCCCCGAGCTAATAAGGGAAGGTAAAAACGGGGTGACGTTCAAAAGCTTCGAGGATCTGGTAAAAGCCGTTGAGTCAATCCTCGAACCAAAGGCCAACATAAAGATCGGAAAGACTGGAAGAAGGATAGCCAGCCTCTACTCCTGGGGGGCCGTGGCAAGGGAGGTTGAAAAGGTTTACCTCGATGTCATTGGGCAACGTTTTTAACGGCCTTTTCTCGGTGAACGTTGGGTGAGAAGATGACGGTAGTAATCAATATGCGAGACGGTATGGATGGTAGGAAGATAAAGATTGCCGCGAAGTTCATACTCGAGGGCAAGCTCGTCGCCTTCCCAACGGAGACTGTTTACGGCCTCGGTGCGGATGCGCTGAACGAGGAAGCCGTGAGGAGAATATTCGAGGCCAAGGGAAGGCCAGCGGACAACCCGTTGATAGTTCACATTGCAGACTTCGATGACCTCAAAAAGCTCGCAAGAGAAATACCTGACGAGGCAAGACTCCTGGCCGAAAAGTTCTGGCCAGGCCCCCTAACAGTGGTTCTCCCCAAAAAGGAGGAGGTACCAACGGTCACTACCGGCGGCCTAGACACCGTGGCGGTTAGAATGCCAGCCCACCCGATAGCCCTCGCACTCATAAGGGCCAGCACGCCAATAGCGGCCCCATCAGCCAATATAAGCGGAAAGCCAAGTCCAACCCTAGCCGAGCATGTCATAGATGATTTCTACGGAAAAATCGAGTGCATAATCGACGGAGGCGAGACAAAAATAGGCGTGGAATCCACCGTCGTCGACCTGAGTGGTGAGAAACCAACTCTCCTGAGGCCCGGTGGTTTGCCGCTCGAGGAGATCGAAAAGGTCATTGGAGAAGTGGAGATACACCCTGCGGTCAGAGGTAAGCTCGTCGATGTTGCCCGCTCTCCGGGAATGAAGTACAAGCACTACTCGCCGAATGCGCAGGTTATTGTCGTTGAAGGACCCAGAGAGAACGTCAGGAAAAAGATAGAAGAGCTCGTTAATGAGTACCGGAAAAAAGGACTGCGGGTTGGAGTTATGGCCACAGAACAATACGATGCAGATGAGTTCTTCCATCTTGGAACGAGCGAGGAGGAAGTTGCCAGGAATTTGTTCAAAGCTTTAAGGGAGCTCGACAAGAGGGGAGTTGACATCATAATTGCCGAAGGAATCGAAGAGAGAGGTTTGGGCTTTGCTGTGATGAACAGACTGAGAAAGGCAGCAGGGTACAGAATAGTATGGGCATAGACAACGCTTAAATATTGAAACTCTTAAATTTAGCCAATGGGACCCTGACTTGAATCATGTGGGGTGAGAAATTTGGCAGCCAACATGGGACTAGAAGGGCCAGAAGAACTGGAACAGCTAGCTTTCAAGAGAATCAACGAGGGAAAGCTTAAAGAGGGACTTAAATTCGTTCTTCGTGCTGCAAAAGGCTACGAAGAGGAGGGGAAAAAGGAGGACGCCGCGAGACTTTACAAATACCTGGGATATATTCTGCTTGAGAGAACTAAATTGATTGAGAAGTCCCGCCCATCCCTTTTGAAGAGCGCCTATCTCTACATTGACCTTATCGAAAAGGAGATAACCCGGCCAGGAGTTAATCTAGACACCCTCGATGAGTACTGCTCCAATGTTCTCGAGGTCTTTCTGACGCTAAACGATGAAAGAAACCTGATGAAATACGCCGAAGAGTTCGCAGCGATATATGAGGACCTCGGCAACTCGTACCGGGACAATGACGATATCACCATGGCTATCCGAGCCTACGAATCCGCCTACAGGTACTACAAGATAATCGACAGCATTGAGTCCTACAAGAGGATCGCGGAGATACTGATAACCCTCTATGGACAGGTAGCAGAAGAGAAGCTTGAAAAAGGAGACTTAAAGGGTGCTGCAGAGGCTTTCTACCGCCTCGCCAGCTTCATCAGGTCGATATTCGGCTACGATATACACTTCATTGAGATGATGGACACAGCAGCCAAGAACTTTGAGAAAGCCAGCAAGCTGGCCTATTCCAACGGTGACCTTGATAGAACCACTAGCTGTCTCGTCAAGGCACAGTACGCATATTTGCTGGCTAGGAACTTCAACAGGGCCAAGCTGATAGGAATAAACACCGTCAGGATGCTCTACCAGATAGTAAGCTCTCATCGCGCCAACAGCAACGATGACATGGCCGCCGAAAAGCTTGCGGAGATGGCTGAAGCTCTGATAGGAATTGGCAAAATCAAGGAAGCCATGGAAACATACAAGAGCGCCCTTGAAACCAGGAGTGATATGAAGTTCAGGGCTAGTGTCCGCTTGGCTATCCTCAAACAGTTCGCAGCGTCAAAGGGAGATGAAGATCTCCTGGAGGACATCGATACCATCGAGTACTACACCAATAAGAAGAACTATCCGAAAGCCCTCGAGCTGGCCGAAAAAGTACTCCTGAGAAAGGATGAGCTCAAAGAGGTCGCAAACATGCTCCACGAGGCAGAGGGAATATATCATTAAGAAAAGAAAGGTCAGGACTTGACCTCTACCCTCGGAAGCGGTATGTGGTAGGGCAGGCGCATTTCCTTCGCGAGGAGCATTATCATAGGGGAGACTTCCTTGGTTATGAAGTTCACAATCTCGGCAAAGGTTACTGGATCCATCTTCTTTTCATCTTCCCACAGGTTGAGTATCTCGTCCATCTTGTCCTTCTGAGGCGGAACATACAGAATAATTCCCTCGATTACACCCTGAGCGACCTTGGGGTTGTAGTCAATCTCGTACCTGAAGAGAACCTCGATACCGTTCATCTTTCCGGTCGGAGTGCGTATCTCACCGAGGCGCATTTCCTTAATCTTCGGCGAGAGCCTGACCTCAATCTGGCCCCCGGGAACGCCGATGGCCGTCTTCTCCATCTCGACCTTGGTTATGTTGAATCCAAGCACTGGCATTTCTTTCACCACCCCCAAGTGGTTTCAACTATATAAAACGCTATCGGTAGGCCTTTAAACGTTCCGGTCGAGCTTAGTTCGATGCCGAGGGAAAAAGTAGTTAAGATTTGGGACGAAAGGGAAGTGGTTTATCCACCAAAGCGCTGGCACTACCTTTGGGAGAAGCGGGAGAAAGCTCTGAAAATAATGGAACGTCTGGAGCAGTTCGACCCGCAGCTCTACGGTAGCGTGGCTAGGGGGGATGTTAGACGAGACAGCGACATTGACATCTTCATTCCCTACAAGGTGCCGAGCTATTTAATAGAGCTCGCCCTTGAGGGCATAGTAAGCAGGAGAAAGATCGTTATGGCAACGCCGTGGCATCTCATTAAGGGCGTCATCGAGATAGATGAAGAAACTACGGTAACATTCCCTCTCATAGAACCGACAGAGAGGGAGCTGGAGTTCTATAAGTGGGGTGGCGCGATAGACATCTGGGATGTGAAGACCAAGCAGAGGGTTCCTGGAGTAAACAAGAAGCTCATTCTTATAGTCCCAACCGAGAGAGGTCACATCGAGCGCGAGGTCGTCGGAAGAGAGAGCGAAGTAGCAAAAATCCTCGGAGTTAGCATCGACATCGTAACCGAGCGCATTCACGTCCTGACGAGAAGGGACGCGATAGGAAGGACAGGCACTTACCTCAACGAAGAGGTGCCCGATTGGATGACCTTCGAGGAGGCGCTGAAGCTCATAGCGGACCGCGACCCGAACGTCAGGAGAAAGGTAAGGGAAGCCGGGGGGATTTAAAAGAAATCACTCAAGCCCCTGGCAGCACTTCTCCTTCATATGCGCCGGGAGAATCTCCTTGAATCCGGTGTACTTCCAGAGGGCCTTTGGAAGCTTGACGACGCCCTCCTCAGTCTGGTGGTTTTCGAGGATAGCAACGATAGCCCTCGAGGTGGCTATCGCCGTTGAGTTGAGCGTGTGAACGAACTTGGGCTTCTCGTGAGTCTTGTCGCGGTAGCGGATGTTGAGCCTTCTCGCCTGCCACTCCGTACAGTTGCTCGCCGAAACGACCTCCCTGAACTTGCCCTGTCCAGCCATCCATGCCTCTATGTCGTACTTTTTGGCCGCAACGTAGCCGAGGTCTCCGGTACAGATGTTGACGACGCGGTAGGGGATTTCAAGCTCCTGGAAGATCTCCTCGGCGTTCTGTATTAATTTTTCGTGCCACTCCCAGCTCTCCTCTGGCCTCGAATAGACGAACTGCTCGACCTTGTGGAACTGGTGGACTCTAAAGATACCTTTGGTGTCCTTTCCAGCGGTTCCAGCTTCCTTCCTGAAACAGGGGCTAATACCAACGTAGAGGAGCGGGAGGTCCTTTCCTTCAAGTATCTCGTTGGCGTGCATCCCAGCGAGCGGGTGCTCGGCCGTTGGAATAAGGTAGAGATCCTCCCCCTCGACCTTGTAGATAACGTCTTCAAAGTCACCGAAGCTGGTGACACCCTCCTCAACGTAGCGGCGCACCATGTAGGGCGGTATGACGGGAATAAAACCCTTCTCGATGAGTTTATCCAGGGCAAACCTTATGAGGGCGAGATCGAGGATGACCAGTTCGTTGAGGAGGTAGTAAAACCTTGAACCGCTAACCTTTGCGGCCCTCTCGATGTCAGCTCCGCGAAGAATCTCGAGCATGTCGACGTGGAGCCTTGGCCTCCAGTCAATAACCTCATAGTCCATCTTCCCAAGGCTCTGCTCCTTAAACGTCTCAAGGAACCCCTCCCAGACCTTCGCTTTGCCCCAGAACCTTATCGGCACATTCTCGCTGTCATCTTTGCCGATCGGAACGCTCTCGTGGGTGATGTTCGGCAGGCGCCAGAGGTAGTAGTCGATCTTCGCCCTCAGCTCCTCAACTTCCTTCTCAAGGGTCTCAATCTGCTTCACAATCTCGTTGCTCTTTGCAAGGAGATCGTCTATCGGCTCACCAGCCTTCTTGCGCTTTCCTATCTGCACAGCGAGCTGGTTGCGCTCCTTCCTGAGCTGGTTGATCTTCCGTAGGTTCTCGCGCCACTTTTTGTCGAGTTCGAGGATTTCGTCGATCCATTTTATCTTCTCAATTTCCCCGCGCTTTATGAGATCGCCCTTAACTAGATCAGGGTTTTCACGGATGAGCTTTATGTCCAGCATAGCATTTCACCTGGGAGATGAACGGTGCTGGAGTTTAAAAATAATTTGATAATCGCCTTGACATTTCGGCAAAAAAGAGGTCAACCGAAGAAGGTTACTTCAACCTCCTCTCCCGCCTCGAGTATCTCCACGTTCTCCGGCACCTCTATGAAGCCATCAGCATCGATGAAGCTCGTAACAGCTCCGCTGCCCTTGAGTATTGGAACCGCTTTTTCGCCCTCGATTCTGACGGGAAGGAACTGCCTCCTGCCCTTGACCGAAAAGACCTTGTGGGCAAGCCTCTTCTTGACCTTCCTGACCTCATTCTCCCTGCCAAGGAGCTTCCTGAGGAGTGGGGCGACGAGAAGGGTGAAGTTCGTTAAACAGCTCGTGGGATAGCCAGGAAGGCCAAAGATGGGCTTTCCGTTAATGAGGCCTATTATTGTTGGTTTGCCGGGCTGTATGGCTATGCCGTGGATTTTCACCTCGCCGAGCTCCTCGATTATCGAGCTGGTGAGATCCCTTATTCCCCCGCTCGCACCACCGCTCAGGAGAACAATATCACAGCACTCGACACCCCTTAGTATCAGCTCCCTCAGGCTTTCACGGTCATCCCTTGCTATTCCCAGGAAGATGGCCTCGCCGCCAAGCTCCCTTACAGCGTCAGCGATGGCCCTTCCGTTGATGTCGTATATCTGACCATATTTAAGCTCCGTTCCTGGAAGAATGACCTCGTTGCCGGTGCTTATCACAGCAACCTTTGGCTTTCTGAAGACTCTGACCTTCGAGAAGCCGACCGCCGAAAGTAGTGCCGTCTCCTTGAAGCCTAGCCTCGTACCTTTCTCGAGGAGAGAGCTGCCCTTCGGAATGTCCGCTCCACGCTTCATGACACCCAAGCTTGGATAGGCCGGCTTGTAGATAACCACCTCATCGCCTTCCCTGTCCACATCCTCGAACTGTATCACTGCATCTGCGCCCTTCGGCAACGGTGCGCCTGTGGATATGTAGACGCTCTCACCGGGCTTGAGCTCTATCGTTGGCGTGTCACCAGCGTTTATCTCGCCAATAACCTTCAGCCTCACCGGTTCGCTCTCGCTCGCCATGAACGTGTCCTCAGCCCTAATGGCGTAGCCATCGACGGTTGCCCTGTCAAATGGTGGGACATCTATTGGAGAGACTACGTCCTCAGCGAGAACTCTGCCGAGAGCTTCTTCAAGGGAAACTTCCTCAATCTCTGGCTTCAGCGGAAATGAGTCTATAACCTTGAGAGCTTCTTCGAGCGGAACCACCTTCAGGAACGCCATTCTATCACCGAGAAAAGATAAGATCAGGCGTATAAATGAGTTGCGTAAAAGGAAACGTTTAACTCACCATTCATCTTCCTCGTCCCACTCTTCATCTCCCCATTCTTCCCAGTCCTCTTCCTCCCACTCGTCCTCCTCGAGCTCCCACTCCTCTTCCTCGAGGAACTCCTCTTCCTCAAACTCCTCGACCTTCTTCTTTTTCTTTGGAGGCTGCATCCCAATCCCCATCCCTACTTGCCGATAATGGCTTATAAACTTTTTTCTGCGGATTTGGAGCCTTTCGTGGCCAAAATTGTGGATTGGAACGGTTAGAAAGGTTTTTAATTGGGAAGATTTACTAATAACCATGAGGGTAGCCATCGTAACGAGCGATGCTCGTGTTTACTATCTGGCAACAAAGGTGCTGAAGGAATACAGGATAGCCTTCCACAGCATCCGCGTGGGGGATAAGATCCCGTTCGATGTGGAGGTTGTCCTGACGAGTGAGAGGGATTATGGTAAAATAGACTTTCCCGTCAAGATAATCGTGAGGAACGAAAGCTTCATAGACGAGCTCCTCGCGAAGCTTGAGGGAAGGGAGAGGTTTAAGAGGGTTTACATTGCCATAGACCCAGGCGAGAGACCCGGCCTGAGCGTCATTGCTGACAACCGCGTGATAGAGGTTCACCACCTCAAGAACCCGCGCGACGTGGGGATAATCCTTGAACTGCTTGAGAAGTACCCGTCCGCTAAAATCAAAATTGGACACGGGGCAAAGCGGCAGAGGATACTCATGCTCAAAGCTCTCGCTGACCTGCTCGGCTACGATTATCCCGTCATCGTCGTGAACGAGTCGCGGACTACTCCAAAGGTTGGGGGCATAGACGTCTCGCAGGTGCAGGACATAGTCGCTGCCATAAACATCGGCCTGCGCGAGGGCAGGGAAGTGCCGATAGGAGAACTCATTGAAGTAAAGGAGCCAACCAAGAGGGAGATAGAAGACATAAAGAGGAGGAGCCGTGAGCTGAGCGGGAACATCACGATCTCCTCGAAGCTCGCCCGCGAGGTCGCTATTGGTAATCTGACATTGGAAGAGGCTATAGAAAAGCAGAGGAGGAGGTCAAGATGATTTTTGGTAAGGATGAGGAGAGGTATGAGAAGATAAAGCTTCGCGTTGCCGAGGCGCTCAAGAGGGACGTGGGAAGGGGGATAGTGAGGTTCGACAGAAAGTACCAGCGCCAGCTTGGGGTTGAGCCAGGCGACATAGTTGAGCTGATAGGAGAGCGCTCGACTGCTGCAATAGTGGCGAACCCCCACCCGGACGACAGGAACCTCGACATCATAAGGATGGATGGCTACATAAGGAGAAACGCAGGGGTTAGCATAGGTGACTACGTCACGGTCGCAAGGGCAGAGGTAAAGGAGGCAAAGAAGGTCGTCCTCGCACCAGCGCAGAAGGGTGTGTTCATCCAGATACCTGGAGACATGGTCAAGCAGAACCTCCTCGGAAGGCCCGTCGTTAAGGGAGACCTGATAGTTGCAAGCGGTAGGAGTGAGGCCAGCTACTATGGCGGCTCGCCTTTCGACGAGCTCCTAAGGGGCCTTTTCGAGGCCATGCCCCTCGGCTTCGGCGAGCTCAAGTTCGTTGTCGTCAGCACGAATCCGAAGGGCATAGTCCAGATAACCTACAACACCGAGGTCGAGGTTCTCCCGCAGGCGGTCGAGGTGCGCGAGGAGACGATTCCCGAGGTCACATACGAGGACATCGGCGGTCTGAGCGACGCGATTCAGAAGATACGTGAGATGGTGGAGCTTCCGCTCAAGCATCCCGAACTCTTCGAGCGCCTTGGAATTGAGCCGCCGAAGGGTGTTCTACTCTACGGTCCACCGGGTACTGGAAAAACGCTCCTTGCTAAGGCCGTCGCCAATGAGGCAAACGCCCACTTCATAGCTATCAACGGGCCAGAGATAATGAGTAAGTTCTACGGTGAGAGTGAAGAGCGCTTGAGGGAGATATTCAAGGATGCCGAGGAAAACGCGCCATCAATCATATTCATAGACGAGATAGATGCAATAGCCCCCAAGCGTGAAGAAGTCGTCGGGGAGGTTGAGAAGCGTGTCGTCAGCCAGCTGCTGACTTTGATGGACGGCCTCAAGAGCAGGGGCAAAGTCATAGTTATAGCGGCCACCAACAGGCCTGATGCTCTCGACCCCGCCCTCAGAAGACCGGGACGCTTTGACAGGGAGATAGAGGTCGGTGTGCCCGACAAGAAGGGCAGGAAAGAAATACTCCAGATACACACCAGAGGAATGCCCCTCGAACCGGACTACGACAAAGTTACTGTCCTCAAGGTTCTAAGGGAGCTCCTGAGGAAGGAGACCTTCGACGAGGAGCGGCTAAAGAGACTCATCGAGAGGGTTGAGGAGGCAAAGAGCGAGGAAGAAATCAAGAAGGTACTGAAGAGTGAGAGCGAAATCTATCCAGAGGTCAGGACGAGGCTCATAGACAGAATGCTTGAGGAAATAGCCGAGAAGACCCACGGCTTCGTCGGTGCCGACTTAGCTGCCCTCGCAAGGGAAGCGGCAATGGTCGTCCTCAGGAGGCTCATCAACGAAGGCAAGATAAGCCCTGAGCAGGAGAGGATTCCTCCCGAGGTTCTCCAGGAGCTCCGCGTTAAGAAGGCGGACTTCTATGAGGCTCTGAAGATGGTCGACCCCTCGGCACTGAGGGAAGTCCTCATCGAGATGCCAAACGTCCGCTGGGAGGACATTGGAGGTCTTGATGAGGTCAAGCAGGAGCTCAGGGAGGCTGTCGAGTGGCCGCTGAAGTACCCGAAGGCCTTCCAGAGGCTTGGTATAGACCCGCCAAGGGGAGTTCTTCTCTACGGTCCTCCGGGAACCGGTAAGACGCTATTAGCCAAGGCAGTGGCCACGGAGAGCGAGGCCAACTTCATAGGCATACGCGGGCCAGAAGTTCTCTCCAAGTGGGTTGGCGAGAGCGAGAAGCGCATAAGGGAGATATTCCGCAAGGCCAGGCAGGCTGCTCCGACGGTGATATTCATCGACGAGATAGACGCCATAGCACCGGCAAGGGGCAGTGACATGAACCGCGTCACTGACAGGCTCATCAACCAGCTCCTGACGGAGATGGACGGAATAGAAAAGAACAGCGGTGTCGTCGTCATAGCAGCGACCAACAGGCCTGACATACTAGATCCAGCCCTGCTCAGGCCCGGAAGGTTCGATAGGCTGATACTCGTGCCAGCGCCAGACGAAAAGGCCAGACTGGAAATACTCAAAGTGCACACGAGACGCGTTCCACTTGCTAAGGATGTCAACCTCCGGGAACTCGCGAAGAAGACGGAAGGCTACAGCGGTGCCGACCTGGAGGCCCTCGTGAGGGAAGCGGCACTGATAGCGATGCGCAGGGCTATATCAAAGCTCCCGACAGAGCTCATCGAGGAAGAGAGTGAGGAGTTCCTCGAACAGCTGAGAGTTTCAAAGAAGGACTTCGAGGAGGCCCTCAAGAAGGTCAGGCCGAGCATAACGCCATACATGATAGAGTACTACAAGAACTTCGAAGAGAACAGAAAGTCCAAAGCCGAGAAGACTAGCAGGGGGCCGGACTACTACACCTTCTAATTTTCTTTACCATTTTGGAAAAAGTTTTATACGTTGGTGCCCAAGGTCTTACACGATTAAACCGAGAGGTGGCGAAAATGGTCAAGATAATGGCTTCCAAGCTTAGGGATGTCGAGCTGATAACCGACACCGGAATAAGGCTCGGCTGGGTTTACGACCTCAGCTTCGATGAGGAAACCGGCGATATTCTCGTTATCGTGGCCGAGCCCGATGAGGATCTCGACACGAGCGAATTCGTTACCGATCACGAGGGTCTTCTGCTTATCCCGATAAGCGCCGTTAAGAGCATTGGAGAGGTTATCATTATAGACTCGGGCAAGCTCGCCGTCAAGTCCAAGCTCAGGAGGATAGGCCCCATAAAGAAGACCGAGCCCCAGGAAGAACCCGGGGAGTGATTCCTCTTCCTTTTAATATCCATCGTAGAGCCTTTCCGCCAGAAACCTAGGAAGACCGGCCTTCAGTATCTTTCTCGCCGCTTCCTGGACGTCGTATTCAACGCGGTGGAATTCAACGTTTTCTGGAGGCTCTTTTTCTGTGTCTATTAGCGCGTAGCTTGCCCGCCAGTCACCGTCGCGCGGCTGCCCAACACCACCAGAGTTTATTACTCTCCGCCCTTCGATGACCTTCAGCATCGGCACGTGGGTGTGGCCGACGAGCAAGTCATGCTGCTTAACGTAGCTCAGAACCGCCCGGAACTCGCTATCGGGGAGCCAAGGGAATAGGTACTCATCCAGCGGTGCCCTCGGCGAGCCGTGAATTAGGAGGTAGCTCCTGCCGGCCTCGTCGTTGAAAATCTGCCTTACAGGCAATTTTCTTAGAAACTCAAGGTTCTCAACGGTCATAACGCGCTGGTGCCACCGGACCGCCTGTCTCGCGTAGGGGTTGAAGCCCCACTCGGCGCCGAAAGCGATAGCGTTGTCGTGGTTTCCACGGACGCAGAGGAGCTTCCTCTTTTCCATCTCCCGCCTGATGAAGTCAACAACCTCGTTGGGGGAAGCGCCATAACCGACAAGATCTCCCATGCAGAGGATTACGTCGGCGTCTTTGATGTAATCCCACACAGCCTGAAGGGCCTCCCAGTTGGAGTGGATGTCTGAGATTAGGGCGATGAGCACGAAGTCACCTCCCATCCAGGTGGGAAAGACACCTTTAAGCCACTGCCACAGCATGTTTCCACGTTATAGCCATCGTAGAGCACGAGCCATGTGAACTGGAAGCCTTTTTCAAGCGTGAGAACATTGAGTTTCATGTTCTCGCCGTAATTATGGTAGATTATTGCCCCATGCCCGGAACTCGTTGCTATTGAAAGCCAAAGCTTATGTTTTGCCACTGGGTCATGAGTGTTATAGGCAAAGGTGGCGTTCAGCGGAAGGCCCCAGACAGTTTTGTTGAAAAGAGCGGCAGTTGCCGAATGATTCTTAAACAACACGTATCCTTCAAGTGATCCAGAGAGCAACACTTTGCCCCGAGGAGCCGTGAGGCTCAGGTAAAGCCCATTCTCGGTGGGTTCCATGGAAAGGTTTTCCTCCAAAATGAATCTCCCTGCGACAGCCTTCACGGAGGGCTTGTTGAGGATGACATTCCCCTTTGAGAGCTTCATATAATAGACCTCGATGGGGCTACCAGGTGGGAGCTCGGGAATCAGAACTCTGTAAAAGTACGTCCGTCCGTTCGGGTAGTACAGTCCATCCCGGAGGACGAATCTGTGGATATCGTTACTTACCGAGTCTTTAATGATGAGCTCCGTCGAGTTCAAATCAACCCTGACCGCTAGGACAAGGCGTTGATACCTCCACCATTGCTGAGGTTCGTAATCCCCAACTCCATAACTAAGCTTGGGGATTCCATGGAGGCATAGGTGCAGGCCGGCTCCGAAGTTCTGAGGATCCAATACGCTAGCGACAGGACTATGATTATCAAAGCAACCCACAAAATCCTCCCACTCGGGGTTCTCACATTACACACCCAAGTTAGAATATATCCACCGTCCATAAAAACTTTTCGAAAAGGTTATTAGGATAAGGAAAAAAGTGAGAAAAACCCTCACTCTTCCTGCCTCTTCTTCCAGCGGCTCCAGCGGTAGAGGGCAGCAAGAGCCTTTATCGCCCTCTCCGGCTCCGGATAGGCTGGAATGCCCTCCTCGTTGAGCATGTCGATGGCTTCCTTGGCCTCTATACCGCCGACGATAGCAACAACCAGCGGCTTCTTCCTTCCGCTCTCGTTGTACTCGCGGATGACTATCTTGGCAAGGTCCCTCGGGTCAAGCACGGCCGTCTGGCAGTAGAGCACAGCGATGCTGTGCATGTTCGGGTTCGCCAGGGCGTCCCTTATGGCACCCTCGTAGGCCTCCGCGCCGGCCATACCGGTGAGGTCAACCGGGTTCTTGTAGCTTCCGAAGGGCGGCATGTGGTTGGCGAAGACTTTCAGGTCTTCCAGGTTGTCGTAGAGGTGCAGACCCTCTTCCTCAGCGGCGTCGGTGGCCATAACTCCAATTCCACCGCCGTTGGTGAGTATGACGAGGTTCTCGCCCTCTGGCTCTGGCAGGTTGCTCAGCGTTCTCGCCCAGTCAAAGGCCTCGCCGATGGTTAAGGCCCTCAGAACGCCGCTCTGCTTGAAGGCGGCCTCGTATATCTTGTCGGCACCGGCGAGCGAGCCAGTGTGGGAAGCTGCGGCCTTGGCTCCACGCTCACTCCTTCCGGCCTTGATGATGATAATCGGCTTCTCCATGCTGACTTCCTTGGCAACCTCCATAAAGCGCCTTCCGTCCTTGACACCCTCCATGTAGATAAGGATGGCCTTGGTGTTGTCGTCGGTCTTGAAGAACTCAAGCAGGTCGGCGTCGTCGATGTCGCTCTTGTTTCCAACGCTGACGACGGCTGAGAGACCGACCTTCTCGAGGATGGTCCAGCCCATGAGAGCAATTCCAAGGGCACCACTCTGGCTGATGAGGGCGAGGTTACCTGGCATGACATCGGTTGGGCCGAAAGTGGCGTTCATCTTGGCTGGAGTGTAGACGACGCCGAAGATGTTCGGGCCAAGGATTCTCATGCCGTACTTGTTGGCGGTCTCCACGAGCTGCCTCTCAATCTTCTTGCCCTCCTCGCCAAGCTCACCGAAGCCAGAGCTTATGATGGGGAGAACTTTAACGCCCTTCTTGCCGCACTCTTCGACGACCTGCGGGACGAACTTGGCTGGGACAACTACAACAGCCATATCGACATCATCGGGAACATCAAGGATGCTCTTGTATGACTTGAACTTCCTGCCGTTGATCTCAATCTCAACACCTTTGACATTAACAGGGTAGATCTTGCCCTCATAGCCGTATTCGACGAGGTTTTTCATAACTGCGTAGCCTATCTTACCTGGCTTCTCTGAAGCTCCGATGACGGCGATGCTTTTTGGCCTAAAAAGTGCCTCTAAACTCATCTTCATCACCCCTGATGATATTTACAGTTTCACGTCTGTAAAACGGGTTATAACTTTTCTCTTCTCGTTTTGACGATAACTGAATCGTCATCCGTCAAAGAAACCCTAGGTTTCCAACCTTTTTAGAATAAAGCATTTAAAATCTGCCACATAGACTTCTGAGTGATGATGATCCTTCCCCTCGCCTGAACGGTGATGAGCCTACGGTAGGCTGATGAAAATGACGAAGATTGAGAACGAAAAAACAGCCCAATATACACAGGTACACAGGCTGTTTAGGAAAACCCTTGAGATAAGCTTTGACTTTGTGGTAATGGCATTTCTGTTTTTCATACTATATCTTACAGTGTACTCTATCTACCTGAATTTCAAGCTAACATACGGCGTGACTGAACCAAAGCTCCTTATAGCTAATGTTCTCGTTACAGTCATCCTGATAGAGACGTACCGCATACTCATAATATATTTAAGGCAACACCGTGTGAGCCTGACCCACATCCTCGAAGTTGGCATAGTGGCGCTCATCCAGAAGCTCATAGTGGCTTCAGATTTTGAAAACATGGACGCGTTTAAATTGCTGTCAATAGCGATTCTGCTTTTTGTGTTAGGATACCTCTACCTCAAGGTGGGTGAGGACTGATGGGAGTACAGATTGGAGAGCTCATCCCGAGGAAGGAAATTGAACTGGAGAACCTTTACGGAAGGAGGATTGCAATAGATGCCTTTAATGCCATCTACCAGTTTCTCTCTACTATCCGCCAGAGGGACGGAACCCCTCTGATGGATTCCCGGGGGAGGATAACCTCCCATCTAAGCGGACTCTTCTACCGCACAATAAACCTCATGGAAGCAGGCATAAAGCCGGCCTATATCTTCGACGGCAAACCGCCGGACTTCAAGAAGAGAGAGCTCGAAAAGAGGCGCGAGGCGAGGGAGGAAGCTGAGGAAAAGTGGTACGAGGCCTTGGAGAGAGGCGACCTTGAGGAGGCCAAGAAGTACGCGATGCGCGCAACCCGCGTCAACGAGGGGCTCATAAACGACGCCAAAACGCTCCTCGAGCTGATGGGCATCCCCGTTATTCAGGCTCCAAGCGAGGGCGAGGCTCAAGCTGCATACATGGCTGCGAAGAAGAAGGTCTACGCCTCCGCGAGCCAGGACTACGATTCCCTGCTCTTCGGCGCGCCCAAGCTCGTGAGGAACCTCACGATAACGGGAAGGAGAAAGCTCCCGGGGAAGAACGTTTACGTCGAAGTCAAGCCCGAGCTGATAGTTCTGGAGGAGGTTCTCAAAGAGCTCGGCATCGACAGGGAGAAACTCATTGAGATGGCGATTTTGGTCGGTACAGACTACAACCCAGGCGGGATTAGGGGAATCGGCCCGAAGAAGGCTCTAACGATAGTCAAGCGCACCAAAGACCCGCTCAAGAAGTATCAGAAGGAGAGTGAGGTTGACCTCTACGCGATAAAGGAGTTCTTCCTCAACCCGCCGGCCACGGATGACTACGAACTCAAATGGCGAGAACCCGACGAAGAAGGCATTATAAAGTTCCTCTGCGATGAGCACGACTTCAGCGAGGAGAGAGTGAAGAATGGCCTTGAAAGGCTAAAGAAAGCCGTAAAGGCCGGAAAGCAGTCGACGCTCGAGAGCTGGTTTGGGCGGAGATAGTCTCTCTTTTTATTTCCTTCAAACTGGAATCTTGAGGTTCAGCTTCTCCACCAGCTCTTTGTATCTGTTCCTTACCGTTACCTCTGTGACGCGCGCAACCTCTGCAACCTCACGCTGCGTCCTCTTCTCGTCCTCAAGCAGGCCCGCTATGTACAGGGCCGCCGCAACAAGGCCGGCCGGGCTCTTTCCGCTCGTGAGGCCTTTCTCGTAGGCCTCCTCAAGAATCGTAATGGCTCTTCTCCGGACCTTCTCGCTCAGGCCGAGCTCGTCGGCAAACTTGTTGACGTAGTCCGTTGGCTTTACGAAGAGCTTCTTTGGCGTAAGGTTGAGGTTCCTCGCGATGAAGCGGAAGCTCCTGCCTATTTCCTTCTTGTCGACGCGCGATATGTCCGCTATCTCGTCGAGCGTCCTCGGAACCTTGAGGAGCCTGCACGCAGCGTAAACACAGGCTGCTATGACGCTCTCGATGGAGCGGCCCCTTATGAGGCCCTTCCTGACGGCCTCACGGTAGAGACGAGCAGCCTCTTCTTCAACGTGTCTCGGAAGCTTGAGCTGGCTCGCTATCCTGTCAAGCTCGCTCAGGGCGAATGCCAAGTTACGCTCGGCGGCATCGCTAACCCTCAGACGGGACTGCCACTTCCTCAGACGGTACATCTTCTCGCGCATCAATCCAGAAAGGTTCCTGTCGATGCCTATATCAGTTGAGAGACCCTTATCGTGAAGAAGGATGCTCTCGGGGGCACCAACGCGGGCCCTTTTCTCCCTCTGAGAAGCGTCAAAAGCGCGCCACTCCGGACCCATATCTATGACGTTTTCCTCTATCACGTAACCACAAACCTTACAGACAACCTCTCCCCTACCCGGGTCGTAGATGAACTCCGTTGAGCCACATACCGGGCAGACCCTACGCTTGCTCACTCCAACACCCCCAACCGGCCGGCTATTTTATAAAGCCCTTATAAACCTTCGCCCTTTTTCTTTGCCACATACCTAAGAATCCAGGCGAGGTCTTCACGTTTAAATGTGATCCTCTCAAGAACCCTAACTTCCCAGTCCTCCTCAACTATGTTGGCGTAAATCCAGAGGAAGACGGGATCATCGTCGGTTCCGACGTGAAGGTTCTTGTACAGAATATCGACCGTCCCATCCTTGTTCTTCTTAACGGAGACGGCCTTCCAGGTCTCGAGACTAACCTCTCCCTTTTCGTCGAGTATTTTAACTATCTCCTTGGCGTCCATGGAGTCACCTTCCGGACTCACCACTTAATCCTGAAGTCCCGTCTCGTCCTCGCGTCGATTTGGGCAAGAATCTTCTTCAGCTTAGCATCGTCTATCGGCTCGCGTATCTGTCCAGCCTGATACAGCTGAACGAGGACGAGCTCCACTTGGCGGGCCAGCTCGGGCCTAACAAGCTTAATGCGCCCGAGTCTCTCCCTCGCCTCAGGGGTAAGTATGTGCCTCATTATGGCATTGAGCTGGGCTTCAAGCTCCATCTCCTGCCTTATGGCTTCCTCCTGGGCCTTCTGCTGCTCGAGGTATCTCTTCTGCAGTTCGAGGAGCTTCTTCTTCCTGATCTCCTCTATGTCCTCGGCCATTTTCTCACCTCCAGTTCAAACTGTGCAGTAAGGTTAAAAAGGTTCTCGATTGGAAGGAAAGTAGAAGAGGCGAGCTCAGTACTTCTTGAGCTCCGGAATCTGCTCCTCAAGCTCCTTCTTGAGCTCGGTGGCAATCTTGTCGAGGAAGCTCTGTCCCTGCGGGGTGACGATTCTTCCTTCGCCGGGGACCTTCTGGACAAAGCCGGCAGCCTCAAGCTGCTGGAGGGCCTTCCTGATAATGCTTCCACCGGCCTTGTAGAAGTGCTCCGGGGCGTGACCGCGGTTCTTCCTTCCACCGTACCAGGTCCTGAGCCTCTCAATTCCGACCGGCCCGTCAATGTAGATCTTCCTGAAGATGCTGGCAACCCTGTAGTACCACCAGTCCTCCTGCTCCGGAAGGCGCTCCTTGTGCCTGCCGGTCTTGACGAACGGGGCCCACTCGGGCGGCTTTATGGCCTCTATCTCCTTGAGCTTCTGGGCAACCCTCTCGACGAGCAAATCACCGGGAACGTCATAAACCGTAGCCATCCTTCAATCCCTCCCCTTCTTGAATTTCCTCCTGAATTGAGCGATGTCGAGCTTGACTTTCTTAACGGGCTTCTCTTCCCGCCTTTCCTTCGAAAGCTCCTTTCTCTGGAGCTTCCTTAAATACTTTTCCCACCCCTCTCTCGGCTTGAACAATATAAACCTTTTGCCCCTGACTTCGATGAGTTCGCTGTCGGTGAGCTCGGCCACCTTCTCTGCCAGCTCCCTTCTTTCCATGCCCGTGCTGATGAGAGCACCCTTCCTGATCTCGACCTTGAGTATGCCGTCCTTCTCGAGCTGGGTGTTAATCTCACTTATAACGCTCTCATCGAGCCCTCTCTTGCCTATCCAGGCTCTTGGCTCGATGTCGTAATATTTAGCGCGAATGGCTCGCCTCACTTTTCCGGGTAAGCGTTTCTCCATCTCTCTCACCTCTAAGGCCTCTCGCCGTAGGCTGAAGGCTTTATAAAAGTTTGGCTTTTAAAGGTTGCCTAGCAAACTTCGCCTTCGCAAAGTTGCTCGATAGAGATTCATCAAAGTTTGTACGTCCCTAATTAAACCCCAAGACCTTTAAATCTCTCCTCATAATGGGAAGCATGAGGTGAAACAATGAAAGTCCACCACCTCTACTCCGGCGGGAAGGATTCTAGCTTAGCTGCGTGGATTCTAACAAGACTCGGCTACGAGGTGAGACTTGTAACGGTGAGTTTCGGCCTGCTCGACAACTGGAGATACGCAAGGGAAACCGCCCAAACCCTCGGCTTCGAGCATGAGGTTCTTTATCTGCCGAGGGGAGTGCTTGAGAAAGCGGCGGAGATGGCAATTAAGGATGGTCATCCCAACAATGCCATCCAATTCATCCACGAAAAAGCTCTGGAAGCTATAGCCTCCATGCCTGAAGTCGAGAGAGTGAGCGACGGTACGAGGAGAGACGATAGAGTTCCGTTCCTCGACCTCCCAAAGGCCCGCTCGCTGGAGGACAGGTTTGGCGTCGCATACATAAGACCGCTCCTCGGCCTCGGCTACAAGACGATAAGAGAGCTTACGGAGGGGCTGTTTGTCGTTGAAATTAGGGAGAGCGAAGAACTTCAGAAGGCGGACTACGAGGTGGAGCTGAGACATATGCTCCGCGAGAAGGGGATCGACCCCCTGGAGATATTTCCAAAAAGGCACTACCAGTCAAGGGTTCTCGGCTGGAGGGAGAAGTAGAAAAGAAATCAGAGCTCGAGGCTGAGCTTCCTGACGATGGGGTCTTCAGCCTCTTCCGGCTTTATCTCTTCGATGCTCTCGATCCATATCTTGGTTCTCGGAACCCTGTGCTTGCTGCCTATCTCAGAGTAAACGAGCTCCTTGACGTGCTCCTGCTTGAGAGCCCTGTATTCCTTGGTGAACGGCTGCTTCTTTCCGAGCCTCTCAAAGACGCCCTTAACGCGGAAGACCTTAACCTCCATTCCTCACACCTCCTCAGTCAAGGAATCCTAACGCCTCTTCAATCTTCACAATCTCGGGTCCAGTGGTTAGGTGTCCGACAACGACACCGTGAGAGTTCGCCAGCATGCACGAGCCGACGAAGGGAACGCCCATATTGGCAGTTCCGACGTATATATCAACCTTGAAAAGGTCGCGGAGCCACTCAAGCTCCTCATCGGTGGCCTCTGGGTGAACGAGGCCGCCCCTGTTGGTGACAACACCCACACTGCCAACCGCGTGATAGTCGCCTATCATTCCCCTCTCGACCTCAACGCCGAGTATGTCCTCGAGCTTCTTTGCCTCCTCGCGGGTGAACTTGACGCTTATGAGTGCTGCTTTATCGTTGGCAAGGATCAGGTTGCCGAAGGCTGTAAGCGTGCTCTGGAAGGGCTCTATCCTCATATCGATGTCGAGTTCATTGAGTTCGTTCTGGATGTGCTCGAGCTCGGCGTCCCAGATGTACCAGGGTACGACTATCGCGTTGGAATTGCCGGCGGCGAATACGCCAACTATCCTGGATTTCATTATGCTCGTCTCGATGAGCGGAACCTTGAGAACCTCGCGGAGAACCTCGAGCTTCTTCTCTCCGAGGCCCTCTCTGATAAGGACTACCCTATCCGTAGCGGTACCGTAAACACCGAGGTACGGCGAATTCTCAAAATCGAGCTTTTCGATGTGCATCTCGTCACCTCGTGGGAATTAAAAGGAAAGGAATTCAGTCGGCAAGGTTGACGTAAGCAACCCTCTTGCCGTCCTGCTCCTCGACCTTGACCTTAACGCGGAGCTTGTTGGGCGGCTTCTCAGTTCCCCTCTCCCAGAGCTTCTCGTTGACGGCCGGGTCGATGATGACCTCCTCGACCTTGGCGTGCCTCGCTATCCACTCGCGGACGAAGCGAGCCGCTCTAGGGGCTCTCTTCCAGCGTGGAACCCTCTTCTTAACCTTCTTAATCGGAACGGTGAATATAACCTCGTCTCCCGGCTTAATCGGCATCTATATCACCTCACTCCTTAAGCTTGGTCCTTCTCCACATCCTTCTCTTCGGGTGTGTCATGACCTTCCTATTGGTCTTAACGATGACCCAGACCGGAACACGCCTGTTCTGCTTCGCAGCCTTGGCAAGTCTGAGCTTCTTTGCAAGCGGCTTGTTTCTCGCCATTCACAATCCCTCCTGAGGTTATCGTGATGTCTAACGTTGCTTGACCTATCCTTTTTTAAGCTTTTTCGTGGGGTTTTAAGGTTTTCTGAAGTGGCTTATTGACTAACGTCTCTTTCTCGTGAGAAGTGGAAGGAGCGGCAATCCCACCAGAAGGCCCGGCCCGCATATCTTGCTCTCTTCCCTCTTTTCGTTGCCGGGATATTTTACGGAGACGCTGGCGCTCTTACTCAGGTCGAGATAGGGAAGGCTCAGCTTCATCTCCCACTCCCCAACGGGAACTTCGACTATGGCGGTACTGGGTTTTAAGGCGAATTTTACGGTATCTTCTGAGTAGTAGAAGAGGATGCAGGTTTCGTTGAGCGAAACTCTGACGTATCTATCGTACGCACCCCACAGCCCGGCGCTTTCGCTTCCCTCAAGTGCTACACCTGTGGTGTAAACAGGATAGTAAAGGAGAACTCCGTTTCCTACTTCTATTCCCTTCAACATCCTCGCCGCTTCGGCACTTGGAACACATTCCGACAGCTTTTCCAGAGGAACGTCGTGGAAGGTGAAATTGTAATCCAGAAATCTTACCCCTGTCTTGTTTGCACTATAAATGTGGTACCATCCCCGCTCTTTCGATGAGCCTGGGGAGTTCACGGGGATCGTTGAGCTCAGCTCCCTCTTGATGGGATTGTAGATGTAGGTGCCGTTGTACCGGGGGGACCACCAGCGGGCGCAGAGGTTCAGGCACTCTCTTCGGGACATGGAACGGTAGAACCAGGAGCCGTTCGAATACTGGAAGAGACCCGGAAACGGAAGCTTTAGGTACGTGAGAGAATCACCCCTCAGCTCAGCATGGAGGCAGTCCCTGAGGTTCACGCAGAAGTCAATGAACGTCAGATTTTCAGGGGAATAGTGGGGCATGGACTGGAGAACGGAGAGATAGGCCCTTCCTTCCGTAGGTATATTCACTCCAGGCATTGAGGACTTTCCGCCGGCTTTTGCCCTTGTTTCTGGGGGCAGTTTTAGGGCAATGTGTGTACGGATGAGCTTTCCCACTGACCCATATGGAGACCAGTTGTAATGCTCAAGCGAAAATTCCAGAATTGGCTTCAGCTCGCCGTCGTGGTAGTAGAAAACCGGGGGAAAGAGTTCTTCCGTGAGGGGAACGTTGGTCATGTTGCTTGGGAACGTCACAAAACCAGTGTGGCCAACCCAGAGGTAGGATATGTAAAGGCTGGACTCATTCCGAATTAGGAGGTATTCCCTCTCCATGTGTGGTGCATCTGCGTACGGCACCAGCCCATAGGTTGGAAGGTAAACCAAGAAGCCGTCCCTTAGCGGAACCGCCCTGAGGAGTTTCAGAAAGCCCTCCACATCGAGGCCCTTTGAGTCGCTGAAGTTCAGGAGTTCAAGGTATGGACTAAAGGTGTCGAGCGGTACAGTGTAGGTTTCGTTAGCGTAGGGAAAGTAGAAGAGCAGGGAGCCGTTTGAAAGGGTGGCCCGTGAAGAAAGGAGGCGTGGAAAATTAAAGAGGGTCTCGGCTGTCAGGTTTGGGACGGCAACAGGCTCTCCTATCCTTCCCTCAGAAGGAAAGTACTCCATCACGGTGTAGCTTGCATTGAAACAGTCCCCGAAGTGGCACGGGTAATACTCCGACCGAATTCCCGCGAGGAACCACTTCCTTCCTATCGGAGCAGGTGAGAATGCAGTGAAGTTTTGAGGCAACAGAACGGAGGTTACGTTTATGTATTTCACGCCATCATCTACCTCGAAGAGGAGGTAGTCCCTGAACGAGAGCTCGCGGCAGGCAAGGTACGTATCCGGCGAGTCTATGGGACACATGCCTTCCGGGGGATTGCCGTAGACGGAGAACGTGATTGCCAACAGGGCGAGACTTCCGTTGCTGGCAACGCTTATCCTCATCATGACTGGGTAATCAGGAATAGGGTACCCAGAAGAGGCCGAATCCGCATGAGCTGGGGGGAATAGAAGCGCGCCTATGATGACCACCAGCAAAAGGGCACGTGAGCTTTTCATCACACTCCCCAGTTTTAACAACGTTGAGGAGTTAAAAAAGTTTTGGAAAAGTTGAGAAATCAGAATATCAGCGGCGCTCTGTACTCGCCCCAGACCTCACGGAGGACGTCAGTGACCTCTCCAAGGGTTGCTAGGTGCCTGTGGGCCTCGATGATGTAGGGCATGAGGTTCTCGTCCTCCTTCTCGGCGGCGTTCCTGAGCTTATCGAGGGCCTCCTCGACCTTCTTGTTATCCCTCTCACTCCTGAGCTTCTTGAGCCTCTCGATTTGCTTCTCCCTGATGCTCGGGTCGACCTTGAGTATCTCGACATCAAGCGGCTCGTCGACGATGAACTCGTTGACACCGACGATGATGCGCTTTTTCTCCTCGACCTCCTTCTGGAACTTGTAGGCGCTCTCTGCTATCTCCTTCTGGATGTAGCCCCTCTCGATGGCCCTCATCATGCCGCCCATCTTCTGAATCTTCTCGATGTACTTGAGGGCCTCCTCGTAGATATGGTCAGTGAGCCATTCGATGTAGTAGGCTCCGCCGAGCGGGTCTATCGTATCAACAACGCCGCTCTCGTAGGCGATAATCTGCTGGGTCCTGAGGGCTATCCTAACGCTCTTCTCCGTCGGAAGGCTCAGAGCTTCATCGTAGGAGTTGGTGTGCAGGGACTGAGTTCCACCAAGAACCGCTGCCAGGGCCTGAATCGCAACCCTAACAATGTTGTTCTCGGGCTGCTGGGCGGTTAAGGTTGAACCTGCCGTCTGGGTATGGAAGCGCAGGAGCATCGACTTCGGGTTCTTGGCGTTGAACCACTCCTTCATTATGTAGGCCCAGAGCCTTCTGGCAGCTCTGAATTTAGCTATCTCCTCGAGGAAGTTGTTGTGGGCGTTGAAGAAGAAGCTCAGCCTTCCGGCGAACTTATCAACGTCCATTCCACGCTCAATGACGGCCTTAACATACTCAATACCGTCGGCGAGAGTGAAGGCGACCTCCTGGACGGCGTTCGCTCCAGCCTCCCTTATGTGGTAGCCGCTTATCGAAATCGGGTTCCACTTCGGCACGTGCTCAGCGCAGTACATGATGATATCGGTGGTGAGCCTCATGCTCGGCTGCGGCGGGAAGATATAGGTACCACGAGCGATGTACTCCTTGAGGATGTCGTTCTGAACGGTTCCGCGGAGCTGTTCAGGCTTAACGCCCTGCTCCTCGGCAACGAGGATGTACATGGCGAGAAGGTTGGCAGCGGTCGAGTTGATGGTCATCGAGGTTGAGACCTTATCGAGCGGGATTCCATCGAAGAGTATGCGCATATCCCAGAGAGAATCGATGGCAACACCGACCTTTCCGACCTCACCCTCGCTCATCGGGTGGTCGGAGTCATATCCTATCTGAGTGGGCAGATCAAAGGCGACGCTCAAACCCGTCTGTCCCTGGCCGAGGAGATACTTGTAGCGCTTGTTGCTCTCCTCCGCCGTTCCAAAACCTGCGTACTGCCTCATCGTCCAGAAACGGCCGCGGTACATGGTTCCGTAAACGCCCCTCGTGAACGGATACTGCCCAGGGAAGCCAAGCTTCTCAAGATAGTCCCAGTCCTCTCCAAGATCGGCGGGGGTGTAAACACGCTTTATCTCGAAACCATCATCCGTCATGAACTTTTCCTTTCTTTCCGGCCTCTTCGCTATGAGAGGCTTGACAACTTTCTCCTCCCATTCCTCCTCAGCCTGCTTAATGGCTTTGAGTTTCTCCTTATCGAAAGTCATGCCTATCACCTGCCCATATTTGGGCGAGCGACTATAAAAAGCTTTTACATAACGAAAGGTCAAACTTGATGTTGGATATATTGTCCAGCCATGCGCTGAGAATGCACCGTAAAAGATTTCTGAACCGTCACCGCAGTTCAGTATAATGCTGATACACAACCTCGGTCTTGACAGTTCCGCCAAGATAGCATTCCAGAGTCACGCCCATGCCGACCACTTCGTTAGCGGCGAGGTTATCTTCGCCACCAAAGCGACAAAGTTCCTCAGCCACCTCAGGAAGGGCGGCTTCTACCGCGAGGCCGAGTTTAGAGAGACCTTCTACCTCGGCGAGTACAAAGCCAGGCTCTATCCAGCGGGCCATATGCTCGGCTCCGCCGGGATAAAGCTCTGGCTGGACACGGGAACGGTTTTCTATACCGGCGACACCAAGTGGTTCAAGCTGAGAACTGCCGAAAAGAGCCACTTTCCGAGAGCCGATGTTCTCATAATCGAAGCTACCTTCGGGGTCCCCTCGTTCACGTTCCCATCCCCGCGAGAGGCCGAGAAAAAGCTGGTGGCCTTCGTGGAGGAGGCCTTAGACCGGGGAAAGAGGCCGACCCTCTACGTCAACCAGATGGGGAAAGCCCAGGAGGTCATGAAGATACTCGACGTTCATGGCTATACTGTGAAAGCCTCTAGGGAGATGCTGAAGGTTGCTCGGATTTACGCGAAGTTCGGGATCGAGTTTCGCAACATCGAAAGAGATGGCGATATTGTGCTTCGCTCCTATCGATCGCCAAGGGTTGAGAACTCTCTTTCACCGTGGGAGCTTACTGTTTCGGGCTTTGGGAGGCTGAAGCTGAGCAATCATGCGGATTTCTGGGAGCTGATGAAAATAGTGGAGAGAGTAAAGCCCGAGAGAATTTTCACAGTCTATGGTTTCGCCGGAGAGTTCGCCCGTATACTGAGGGGTCTGGGTTACGAGGCGGAGGCCCTCGAGCCTAACTCTGTTCTGGAGCTCTAACCTTAAAGGCGCGGGGACAACCTAAAATAGGGAAATCCCATGGAACTCGAAAAGCTGATTTATGCAATCCTCATAATCGTGGTTGGCTCTCTAATCTCAAAGATCATAGGAATTAGCATAAGGAAATCCATGAACAGGTTTAATATCCACGGCCTCATCCTCGACTTCCTTGAGGACTTTGTCGTCGTTGTAGGAGTCATGTTCTCGATCTTCACAGCTTTGAGTTACTTGGGCTACCAGATAGAGAGCCTGACGATAAGCGTGACGGCCTTCATCGGCATCCTCATGGGCTTTGGGTTGCATGACATGTTGAACAATATAGCCGCAGGTGCTTGGATATCGGCAGTGAGGCCCTTCGAGATAGGTGACTATGTGAACTTAAAGGGCTACAAGGGTGTCGTTAAGGAGATAAACGCCACGAACATTGTTCTAATCGGGGACGACGGAGAGACCGTCACCATCCCCACTAAGCTCGTCTGGAACGCGCCCATTGTGAGGTTCAAGGAAAAAGAAAACCAAAGAATGAAGCAGGTTTTAGTCACCGATGCACACTAAAAGACACAAAACTTTATAAACTCCTCTTTTTTAGTTACTACTGGTAACCAAAAGATGGGGGTGGTGCCGGTGGTCTGGAGGAGGGACCGCCCTTACTGGGACCCATTCGACATAATGAGAGAGATCCAGGAGGAGATTGACGCGATATTCAGGGACTTCATGCGCGGGCCAAGGCTCTGGGGCCACCGCGAGGGGCCAGCGTACGAAGAATTTACCAGCGAGGTCTGGAGGGAGCCCTTCGTTGATATCTTCGACAGGGGCGACGAGTTCGTCATCACCGCCGAGCTTCCAGGAGTCAGAAAGGAGGACATCAAGGTCAGGGTCACCGAAGATGCGGTTTACATCGAGGCCCAGGTCAGGCGCGAGAAGGAGCTTGAGCGCGAGGGAGCCATAAAGATCGAGCGCTACTACAGCGGCTACAGGAGAATCATCAGGCTCCCGGAGGAAGTCATCCCAGAGAAGACCAAGGCCAAGTACAACAACGGCGTCCTTGAAATCAGGATTCCGAAGAAGCACCCGACCAAGAAGGAAGGAGAAGGCTTCGAGGTTAAGATTGAGTGACGCTTTCGTTTTAAGGGGAAGACAGGAGGACACCCCCTTATCTTCCTCTACCATCAAACCCCCGTAGTGGGGCTTTGCCCCACAACCCCGCCTTTCCTTAAACTCCTGAGGGGGCTCCGCCCCCTGCAACCCCAGATAAAATCAAGCTGCAAAAATCAAGATCATCGGTCATGAAAAGTTGGAGGTGGTAAATAATGGCCGAAAAGAGGGAAGTTAAGCTGAAGGTCGCGTCTGCATACCAGCGCGACGTTGGAAGAGGGATAGTTAGGATAGACAGGAAAGCCATGCGCGAGATTGGCGTCCAGCCGGGTGATATCATCGAGATCATCGGAACCAAGAACACCGCCGCGGTCGTTTGGCCAGCTTACCCAGAGGACGAGGGACTTTCCATCATCAGAATGGATGGAACCATCAGGAAGAACGCTGGAGTTGGACTTGGCGACGAGGTTACGGTCAGAAAGGCAGAGGTCAAGGAAGCCAAGAAGGCCATAGTTGCCCCGACCGAGCCGATACGCTTTGGACACGACTTCGTTGAGTGGCTCCACAGCAGGCTTGTCGGTAGGCCAGTCGTTAGGGGAGACTACATCAAGGTAGGTATACTCGGCCAGGAGCTCACCTTCGTCGTCACCGCGACTACTCCAGCTGGTATAGTCCAGATAACCGAGTTCACCGACTTCACCGTCAGCGAGAAGCCCGTCAAGGAGGTCAGCAAGACGGCAGCACTCGGCGTCACCTACGAGGACATAGGTGGCCTCAAGGAGGTCATCCAGAAGGTCAGGGAGATGATAGAGCTCCCGCTCAAGCATCCGGAGATATTCGAGAAGCTCGGAATTGAGCCGCCGAAAGGTGTGCTCCTCTACGGTCCACCTGGAACTGGAAAAACGCTCCTTGCCAAGGCCGTCGCCAACGAGGCGAACGCGCACTTCATAGCCATCAACGGACCGGAGATAATGAGCAAGTACTACGGCGAGAGCGAGGAGAGACTCAGAGAGGTATTCAAGGAGGCAGAGGAGAACGCTCCAGCGATAATCTTCATAGACGAGATTGATGCAATTGCTCCCAAGAGGGAAGAGACTCACGGCGAAGTCGAGAAGAGAGTTGTCAGCCAGCTCCTGACCTTGATGGATGGTCTCAAGAGCCGCGGAAAGGTCATAGTCATTGCCGCTACCAACAGGCCCGATGCGATAGATCCGGCCCTCAGAAGGCCAGGAAGGTTCGACCGTGAGCTTGAGGTCGGAGTTCCCGACAAGCAGGGCAGGAAAGAGATACTCCAGATACACACTAGAGGGATGCCAATCGAGCCAGAGTTCAGGGTCAGCAAGGTCAAGAAGATACTCGAGAACCTTCGTGGCGACGAGCGCTTCAGGGATGTCATCGACAGGGCCATCGAGAAGGTGGAAAGGGCCAAGACCGAGGAGGAAGTCAAGGAGATACTCAGGGAGCTCGATGAGAGGCTCTACGATGAGGTCAAGGTCAAGCTCATCGACGACCTGCTGGAGGAGCTGGCCGAGAAGACCCACGGCTTCGTCGGAGCTGATCTGGCAGCGCTGGCAAGAGAGGCAGCGATGGCCGCTCTGAGGAGGCTTATCAAGGAGGGCAAGATAGACTTCGAGGCCGAGCACATACCGAAGGAGGTCCTGGAGGAGCTCAAGGTCACCAAGAGGGACTTCTACGAGGCCCTCAAGATGGTCGAGCCGTCAGCGCTCAGGGAGGTGCTCCTCGAAGTCCCGAACGTCCGCTGGGACGACATCGGTGGCCTTGAAGATGTTAAGCAGGAACTCAAAGAGGCCGTCGAGTGGCCGCTCAAGTACCCGGAGGCCTTCCTCGGACTGGGCATAACCCCACCGAAGGGAATACTCCTCTACGGTCCTCCGGGAACCGGTAAGACGCTATTAGCCAAGGCAGTGGCCACGGAGAGCGAGGCCAACTTCATCGCCATCAGGGGCCCAGAGGTGCTCAGCAAGTGGGTCGGTGAAAGTGAGAAGAACATCCGCGAGATATTCCGCAAGGCCAGACAGGCTGCCCCGACGGTGATATTCATCGACGAGATAGACGCAATAGCCCCACGCCGCGGCACTGACGTGAACAGGGTCACCGACAGGCTCATCAACCAGCTGCTCACCGAGATGGACGGCATAGCCGAGAACAGCGGTGTGGTTGTCATTGCTGCAACCAACAGGCCAGACATCATAGACCCGGCCCTGCTTAGGCCAGGAAGGTTCGACAGGCTGATACTCGTGCCAGCGCCAGACGAAAAGGCCAGACTGGAGATATTCAAGGTGCACACCAGGAACGTACCGCTCGCTGAGGACATCAGCCTCGAGGAGCTCGCCAGGAGAACGGAGGGTTATACCGGAGCTGACATAGCGGCAGTGGTCAGGGAGGCTGCCATGCTCGCCATGAGGAAGGCGCTCCAGGAGGGCATCATCAAGCCTGGAATGAAGGCGGACGAGATAAAGCAGAAGGTCAAGGTTACAATGGCCGACTTCGAGGAGGCACTGGAGAAGATAGGCCCGAGCGTGAGCAAGGAGACCATGGAGTACTACAAGAGAATCCAGGAGCAGTTCAAGCACTCACGGGGTGCGTGAGCCAGTGAACGATAGTTCACGCGGGGCGAGGGGCTGATGCCCCAGCCTCTAACCTTTTAACCTTTTGAAACTATCTTTTCTGGGGATGCTATGGAAGTAATAAGAAAGCTCCAGGGAGCCTATGGGCTAACTCTGATTCTTATGATGTACCTCTACCCCCTCACTCTAGTGGGCCTGCTCCTTCTTAGGGGAGCGCTCGAAAAGCTCGGCAGAAAAGAGCTAGGCCGCGCGGTTAGGCTTTCGATAGTCGCCTTCCTCCTCTCGGTGCCGCTCTACGTGGCAAAGATATTCCTCGGCATATCTGGCTGGGCGAAAGTGCTTGGGATAACCCCGATTGAAACGAGCCCGCTCGTTTACAACGGCGTTCACGTGGTCTTCCTGTTCCTGCAGGCGTTTTCACTATACTACCTCTACAAGACCCTCGACGTGCTTGCAGAGATGACCGAACAGACGATACTGAGAACAGCTGGGCTGATTTTGATACTCGCAATCCCGATGCACTTCGTCAGCATCAAAGTCTACTTTGCCGCGACTCTAACTGGACTGGTGCTCATCCTGTTCGGTTTAGAAAATTCTAAGGAAGTAGTTGCATGATATGCCGCGTGCTGTTGAGCATACCCAAAAGTTGGTCTCCAAATACGGGAATGAGGTGAGGAGGACCATAGGTTACGGCATAGCGAGGGACGAGCATTACGAAGGCGACGCCGCCCTTATAGCGCGCCCGCCCGAAGGGACGGCCAAAAGGTAGCTAACAAGCCTAAAGAGCCGCCAATCAACGTTAATGTGATAGAAATCGGAGGGGAGAGACTAAGCTATCATCTCGACTTCGAAGTCTACGGCCTTAAACTCTCCCATCTTCTCCCTTGCAATCTTCTCGGCCTTTTCGATGCTGTTAACTGCAACGACGAGCTCCTCTGGAAGAGTGTTTTCGCGATAGTAGACTATTCTTGCCAGCATGAAGTCACCCCCAATATATCACCGTGAGTGATAGAAAATTTCGACCTTTTTAAAAACATTGCTGCACAATTGAGAACGTCAATGAATGGAAAACCACGGCCGAAAGTGAGCATTGGTGTCCATTACTTACAAGATACCCAAATGTGGGCATCAGTGTGGAGGAAGAGTAAGAGGAAAGAAAACCACGCAGAATTCACTCAAGCTTCTCGAGCTCGAAAACCCTCGCGTCCTTTCGCTTCAGTTCCCTGACCGCGACCATTCTGGCCTCGTCAGCTGTTTCGGCGTGGAAGATTATAGTTTCACCATGGTTTTCCCCGCCGTGCAGAGTGAGGGCCCATTTCATTTTACCACCGCAAAATCCTGTCACTCGTCCAAAATTTATAAGCTTAACGGGCATATTCTCGAACATGAAGTTGACGATTCGACAAGAGGATTTAAACCGGATTATCAAGACGGCGAAGAAATCAGGGATCGAGATATGTGGTTTCCTTTTTGGCAGAAAAAACTGTGAAAGCGCTATCGTCAAGGATATTCGCTTCATAACTAACCGCATCGGCTCCCCAACGGCGTTTGAGATGGAACCCCTTGAGATGGTGCAAGCTATAGATGAGGCAGAAAAAAGGGGACTTGAAGTCGTTGGCATCTTCCACTCCCACTTGAAGTGCCCACCGAGGCCGAGTGGGCATGATCTGCCGGGTATGAGGCTCTGGCCAGTGGTGTGGCTGATAGTTGATGATAATGGAAACTACAGAGCTTTTGTGCTTGAGGGAGAGAAAGTTCGGGAAGTCCCTGTTGAAATCGTGAGTAGCATTACGGACCGATGGCAAAGAGGGTCAAAAAAGGGAGAATGTTAAGGGAAAAGGATTGAAAGTGTTGGATTTAGGGACTTCGAAAGACTCAATCATCCCTTATGATTATTTCTATCTTCCTCCCACCCCTGTAACCCTTCATTGCCGAGAGCATGCCCTTAATCGTCTTCTCGACGAGCTCCTGTACCCAATCCTTCATCGGAAGAACCTGGCCGTCTATCTTAACGGTGACCTTTGGCTTTGAGCTGAGAACCACACAGTCATTGAGCGTTTTCTCGCCTTTGACGATCATCTTCGCCATCTCAGCGCACTTGAAGCCACACATGTGACAGTCTATGTTGGGCAGCATGAAGGCGCGCTTTTCCACGAGGTCGGCGAGCCTCTCGGGCTCGGTGAGGGCGTTTATAACCGGCAATCCCCCAACCTCGTCAATCCCACTCTCGGCCATGACCCCACTCACCGCTATCGCTAGACCGTTGTTGAGCTCGAGGACGTCCTTGGCGTCTCTCGCGCAGATGACCCTGGGCAAGTGTTGCACCGATTTAAAGCCCTCCAGCAGAAGAAAATCGGCGTTGACCATCGAAAAGAGGGCATTTATGTCCTTGGCCCTGAAGAGGAGCGCATCAGTGTCGTGGGCCTTCACGATGACAGCGTCGGCAATCTTTGAGAAGCGCCAGGTGTCGCTGTTCTCTCTGTCGAAGTCTGCATGCATGCTCTTGGCTATCGCAACTCTGTAACCGCGCTCTTTCAGAACTCTCGCGACTGCTTCAAGGGTCGCCGTTTTCCCGCTCTTTTTATAGCCAACGAATGTTACGGCCTTCATATCATCACCTCACAGGAGCATTATCCAGTTAAGGTCATCGATTTTAACTATCAGAGCCTTGGCCTTGTTTCCAGCTATGTCCACAACGTCCCTCAGGAGGATAACTTCCTCGTCAAAGTCTTCGATTATTCCTGTGAAGGAGTGCTCGCTGCTTACGGCTAAGGCCACTCTTTTGCCCTTCCACGTTTCAAGAGTCTTGTCGAGGAGATACTGCTTCTCGCTCATATCCTCACCTCCAGAAACCAAAAACCTATAAGGCTTTTAATCGTTTCCCGTTCGGTGATAGAATGAGATTCGTCACGAAGAACGAAGCAGTCAAAAGATCGCTACTTGAAGACCTTAAGAGAGAAGGTATCAAGTTCGAACTTCATGAGAGGCTGAGCTACGAGAGCTTCGTGGGTTATCTTCTCGAGGGGACACTTGAAGAGATAGGTGCTCAGATAGACGTCATGGAAGGAGCAGACAAGGAGGCGCTCAAAGAGGGTTTTCTGTCATTCAAGGAGAGTCTGAACCACATCTTGGAGCACATAAAGGTTGGCGAAAAATTCGAGACGCTCATCCAGGAGGGTCCGTGGGTCGTTGAAATCCTCGACCAGCTCACAAGAAACGAGGCGATAGAGTACAGCGATGGGACAATAAAGCTCAAAGAGGGCGTTGATATCACAAAGCTCAGGTTTGAGTTTAAGTTCCCCTTCAACCTCGTTCACAACCCGGAGAGCACCGAAAAAATCGCCAAGCAGTTCGCCTTCACTGATCTAACCATGGAGTACGAGTTCGAGATTCTTGAGCTCGATATACGCAAGATAAACACCCTCGGAAAGCTCGCCGCCAGGTACTTCCCCGAGGACTACCTCCTAAAGGTCTACTTCGGGCTCATCGGCAGGGCTATCCTCGCAGGGGAAATCCTCAAGGCCCTCGGAAACGAGAAGGTTCCCGAGGAGGATCTGGTGAAGGGCTTCGTGAGGGTTTCACCAATGGCCATACCCACCGAGAAGGGAACCCTCGTGATAAACTATTCGCCGAAGGCTCTGGAAGAAATCCTTCGCCTTCTGAAGAAGCTCGGTTACCTGGAGATAAAGGCAGGAAAAGTGAAGAAGCTGAGGGATCTCGTTTGAGTCCCTCCTTTTTAACATTAGGATTTTTCGAGTTTTGAATGGGTGGACGGTTCTGAGGGGAGCAGTATAAGGCCCACGAGCATCAGGATACCACTTACCGTGCTGAAGAAGAGGAGCGAGAGCACCATTGGTATAATGAGCTTGTTTTTAGCTTCTTTGTATTCCCCCATCTCAACGAGCTCCACAACCTCATTGGAGCGCTTGTAGATCCACCATGCGAGTATGAACGCCGGGATTGCAAGGATTATGCCAATGATGGTTATCAGAAGCACCAATCCCCCGAGAACCCCTACTATAAGCGAGATTATTCCCCCAATCTTTATGAGCAGTTTGGCCGTTTCAACATCCGCCATAGAACCACCTATGTTAGTAGTGGTAAAGCAATATAAAAAAGTTATCCCCCCTCACCTGAGACAGAGAATTGGATAATCTTCGCTTTTCCATTTTTCGCCAACCAGTCCAGCAGCTCCTTCGCAAAGGCGAACTTCTTTCGCTTGCTCTCCCACACCGGCGAGTGCTCCTTCAGACCCGGTTTGCTCCATCTGCCGACCGTTTCACCGAAATCAAAGCCGACCAGGACTACCTCCTCGGCCCCCAGTGCCTCAGCCAGAAAAGCCGCCCTGTCGCCGTCGGTGAAGCCGCCGAAGTTGTAGACGATGTCCAAGGGTTCGGTCTGGCACGTTCCGAGAATTCGCTCGAAAATGGGTACGTAAATGCCCATCTTCTCGATGTTGTCTCCGTGGGCGTGGATTACCATAAATGCCCCCCTATCGTTGGCTATTTTCAAGTCAGGAATCCTTCCATCGAGGTCAGTAACAACGATGTCTGGAACCAAGCCGAACTCAAGCAGTGCGGAAGTGGCACCGTCGGCGGCTATGAGCGTTCCATCGGAGAAGTCGAACTCATTTAAGGCCTCCTCGAGGCTCGGACCGGCGCCGAAGATATAGACTCTTCTGCCGACGACCGCCTTAAGTTCCTCCCTCAGGATGTAGTCATCTCCCTCCAACAGAAGCGCTCTCAGTATTTGGGCGGCTTCGCGGTCTTTCTCAATGGAATAACCCATCTCACGAACTATGCGTAGGTAGAAAGGCTCCCACTCTTCCCACTCCATTGGCTCACCAAACCGAGTTAGGGCGGAAGTTTTTAAATCCTCCTCAGCCTTTCGTCGATTTTTAGCATCTCCCTCCATTGCCTCCCCGGCCAGTATATCTGTCCGCAGCTCTCGCAGATATAGAACTCGTCGTAATTCGCGTAAACGCTCGATGGAACTTTGTCTCTGATTTCCCCCTTTCGAATCGGCCTTATCAACCCGTTGCACTTCGGACATCTCGCGTTGGTGGGGAAGAGATCTTTGAACTCCAGCCCATGCTCCTTGAGTTCCTTAACCTGCTCCTCAAGTGAGTTTGAGTGGATAAGAATCACTTCTGCACCAAGCCTCTTCGCCGCTCCGGCCAAACCGGAATCTCTTGTGAGTATTATGCGCCCTTCCTCTAAGGCAATCCTGAGTATCTCATTGTCATCTTCGATTCCATAGAGTGTATCGTAGCCGTAGAGCCTCAACCAGCGGGCCAAACGACCGAGCATCATATCGGCGATGAACCTCATGGATTTAGAATTGGTGACAATCCTTATAAGGGGACTATTTCACGACCGTAAAATAGGTGGTAGGATGATAGTTTACTTTATCGGCACCGGCGGGAGCGAGGGAATTCCGGCTCACCTTTGCACCTGTTCCTCATGCAACGAGGCGAGGAACTTTGGCTTCGCCCAGAGGAAGCCCTCTACAGTGGCAATAATCACGGAGAACAAAAGGGCCATCCTCTTCGACGTTGGAACGGACATAAGAGACCATCTCAATGTCCCCCTCGGGACCATCTTCCTGACCCACTGGCACCACGACCACATCTACGGCCTCTACAAGCTACGCTGGATGGCACTGAAGACGCCCCTATACGCCCCGGAGAGACACGCGGATGCTCTGATACTCAACGACCCCAAAAACCTGCAACCGAACTTCATAAAGCCCGGCGATACTCTGAAAATCGACACGCTCAAGATCACTGCCCTAAAGCTCAATCACCAGGTTGAAACTCTCGGTTATTTAATCGAGGAGGACGGAAAGAGTGTTGCAATACTCTACGACACAAAGGGACTTCCAGAGGAGACGTGGAAGGTTCTGGAGAAAAAGGCCCCACTGAGGCTGGCCATCGTTGACGCAACTTATCCCCCGGGTTTCGATGATCCCTACCACAACAACGTTGATGAGGGCGCTGAAATCGGGCTTGAGCTTACCGAGAGAACCGTTCTCAGCCACATATCTCACAAAAACCTGCCATTCCTCGAACTCACGGAGTACGTCCGCAAAAGATGGGGCAACAAAGTTCTGGTCGCGTATGATGGAATGGTTTTCTACGTTTGAGGCCAAGGTTTTTATCTCTGTTCTCCTAATCCCTACGGTGGTGGCATGAGGGTTTTTGAGCTCGCAAAGCGGAGAAAGACTGTGAGGCAGTTCCTACCGGATAAACCATCACTTGATGCAATCATGAAAGCCCTCGAGGCTGCAAAGGAAGCTCCATCCGGAATGAACGCCCAACCATGGCGCTTTATTGTAATAGACGATGAGTGGCTGAAAGGGAAGATACGGGAGCTCTGCGAGGAAGAAGAGAAGAAGTTCTACTCAAAGACAAAGGGCGACCTGATGGCCTGGCTGAACGCCAAGGGATTCAGGCCAGAGAAGCCCTTCCTGAGCGAAGCCCCTTACCTGATCCTTGTCTTCGGCCACACAAAGGCCCCCTACTGGCTCCAATCAACGTGGATAGCGGTCGGATATCTTCTTTTAGCACTTGAAGAGCTGGGCCTCGGGACGGTAACCTACACACCGCCCAACCCGAAGCCTGTCGAGGAGCTTTTGAACGCCCCCAGAGACTACAAGCTTCAGGCCATCCTGCCCGTTGGATATCCGGCAGACCCGAAGCCGAAATACGAGAGGAAAAAGCTTGAAGAGGTTGTGAGCTTCAACGGTTTCTGAGAAGCTCCTCAAGCTTCTCCAGGACTTCCATCTGCTCCCGAGTCTCAACGGCGCTTGGTTTAAGTGAGCGCACCATTGAAAGGGCTTCACGAAGGGACAGGCCTTGAGAGTACATCAGCCACGCAACTGCCACCGTCCCGCTCCTGCCGGAGCCACCCATACAATGGATAAGAACGCGTTTGCCTTCCGCAGTGTTTTCCTCAATCCAGCGGAGGATTTCAAAGAGCTGTTCGATGCTCGGCGCCATGAAGTCAGGAATCGGGCTGTGAATAACCTCAACTCCGCGCTTTTTCCATTCCTCCAGCGAATAGGGGAGCTCAAACTCTTCGACGAGGACAACGATGGCATCGAATTTCTTCGCTACTTCGTCCAGCTCTCTTTCCGTTGGCATCCTTGAGAAGGCAACTCTGCCGGACACGAACCTTGGATTCATGATATCCCATGAGCAACTCGCAAGATGTGAGATAAATCTTTCGGAGCAGAGTTTTATTTTACATCTGTGAGAGAACCAAAACGTATTTATGAACCACTAGATAAATACCATTTTGGATTCCGGGCGGACAGCCCTTTGATGAGGTGGTAGTATGAAAAAAGTCTACGCATTTTTCCTGATTGGAGCAATGTTCCTGAGTGTTCTCGCGGCCGGATGCATAAGTAACACGGAGCCTTCTACAACACCCGTTGAAACATCAACGCTCACCAACACTGTTCCACTCGTCACAGACTCGAATGGAAACGTCAATATGCAGGATCTTCAGTCGTACATAGATTCCCTTCCCTCTGAACCTCTAACCGATGCGGAGAAAGAGGGGCTGCTCTTCATGGTCGAAGAGGAAAAGCTGGCCCATGACGTTTACACCAAACTGTATGAGAAGTGGGGACTCCAGATATTCAGCAATATCGCCAGGAGCGAGACAACCCACGTCGAGTCTGTAAGGATGCTTCTTAAGAAGTACAATCTCACCGACCCGACCGCCAATGCCGGCATAGGAGAGTTCCAGAATCCCGAGCTTCAGGCACTCTACGACCAGCTCATCGAGATGGGCATGAAGAGCGAAATCGATGCCCTCAAGGTCGGCGCACTCATAGAGGAGACTGACATAAGGGATCTTCAAGAGAGAATCGCAATGACAAACAAGATAGACATCATAACCGTCTACGAGAACCTCATGATGGGGTCAAGGAATCACCTCAGGGCCTTCGTGAGCCAGCTGAAGAACAGAGGCATCACATACGAGCCCCAGATTCTCAGCAAAGACGAGTACGAACAAATAATCAACAGCCCGATGGAGATGGGCGGGGGAATGGGCGGTAGCAAGCCCTGAACGCCCTGTCCTTTACTTCTCGTCTCCTCTGTTTTCATCGTAAACCAGCAACTCACTTCCGGGAACTGAGGCGGCAAGCTTCCCGTCCCGCTCAAAAACCCACGCATCACCCGGGGAGAAGCTGTTCACGATGAAGGTTTTAATACCAAGGAGCCTGACCTCCTGGACATGGCCTCAACGTCTTCAGGCGTTATCTCTCCCGATTCTGGGGAATACTCCATAGGCGCAAAGATGTAGTTAGGTCTTTTTCTCCGAGTCCACTTTGCTATCCTCTTGTTGTAGAGATCGCCGCAGATGATTATCGCGACTTTGCCGAACTCCGTTTGAGCTGTTTTGACGGTGTTGCCGGTGCAGAACTTCATCGGCTCCTGGAACCTGCGGTGTTTGAGGAGAACCCTCCTATCGCGGCCAATTAGCAGGGCAGAGTTGTAGACGCAGTTCTTGTAGGGCTCAAGGAGGCCAAAGATAACGTAGACGAGTTTTCCTTTGCAAGCCTTCCAACCCTGAATACTATATCGTCGTAAAGCCCCGCCCCGCTGAAATCCCACTCCTCAAAGCCGGTCAGGCAGTACTCTGGAAAGACTATGAAGTCGGCCCCGTGCTTCATCACCTCATCAAAGCGCCGTTGAAATTCCTTCCAGTTGGCCTCAAAGTCTCCGATCTTCACGCGCATTGGGACTAAAGCGACTCTCATTCTCCCAGCCTCTTGAGGCTAAGTGGAATTACCAGAACAAGGGAAATTAGGAACGCCACCATCGTCGGCACCTTAACACTCTCTGGAGCATAGACTGCAAAAGTCAGCATCTCCAGCAGGTAGATAGGTGGCCCAAACTTCCTGAGGCGGGGACATATGAAAGCATCCGAAAATCTCTCATAGAGGTAGAATATCACCAGGGACACTATGAACCAGCCGGTGTAGTTTGTCCAGGGAATCCCAAACCAGTTTATTGTTGTTGAGGTTTTCCAGACCCATCCACTCCATGAGGTCATGATAGGGTCTATCGAGAGGTCAAGGACAACCATCAAGAGCGAAGCGAAAAGAAGCCTGTGGTACTTCCTCGCGAACAGAAAGCTGGCCGTGAGGTATGAGATGGCTCCAAAGATTGCCCACGCAAGAGGCACAAAGACCGATATCTCCAGAATCTGGGGCTGAAGATTGACGTACTCGTAACAGCTAAAAGGCAGGCACATGCGCGTGCCTACGAACTCCGCCAGAAAACCCACGAGCATCGCCCATCCCAGCAGCGCGGGCAGGCTCCTCCACTCTCTTCTGGAGAGCAAAGCAAAGGCGAGAAAGTACAGGAGTATATAAACCGGCGACTTCTTGAGTATGTTAGCTCCGATGATGAGGAGCATTGCAGCTTTCAAACGGTTGTTGCTGTTGTCCATGTAGGGATTTCTTCACAGAAGGATATAAACCTATTGCCCAGTTCTGTGAGCCGAAAGGCTTATAAAGTCTCGGGACATATGTAATATTAAAATTGCATATGGGAAAAGGTGATGAAAATGTTGGGAAAGAAAGCATTTGGGCTCCTCCTCATGGGGGTTGTGCTACTTGGAGTCTTCAGTGCAGGATGTATAACCACTGACACCTCAACGACCACTACTACTGAAACCGTTAGTTCAGCCGCAACACAGGCGTATGGCTCAGAGGTGGCTCCGTGCGGGCCTCCCAGCAATGTGACAGCTGGCAGCTTTGTTGACATGGCATACAATGTGGATTACATCTATTCACTTCCAACAGAGGAGTTGACTCTGGATGAAATACAGGCTATCCTCTACATGCGGGAGGAGGAGAAGCTTGCGCGTGACGTTTACCTCACGCTCTATGACAAGTGGGGCATACCAATATTCAACAACATAGCCCGGAGCGAGCAGATGCACATGGACATGGTGCTGGCTCTCATAGAAAAGTACAACCTCACCGACCCCGCTGAGGGCAAGGACATTGGGGAGTTCACAAACCCTGAAATTCAGGCCCTCTACGACCAGCTGATTGAACAGGGGCTCCAAAGCGAGGAGGCCGCCCTCAAGGTCGGCGCGCTCATAGAGGAAGTCGACATCAAGGATCTCCAGGACTGGCTCGAAAAGACTGACAACGAGGACATCAAGTACGTCTTCGAACGCCTTATGATGGGCTCCAGGAACCACCTCAGGGCCTTCACCGGCATGCTTGCTAGGCAGTATGGAATAACCTACGAGCCTCAGATACTACCTCAGGACGAGTACGAGGCCATAGTGAGCTCCCCGATGGAGACGGGAATGTCAAGTGGCTGAAGATTTCTTTCTTTCCTCCCCTTACTTAGCCAGAGGGGTAACGCCCCGGGGCAGTCCTAACGGGCAGAAGTAAATATTTAAAACTCTTTTGCGTTGTAGGTTTGGTGGGCGGGATGTTCCAGAACTTGGGTTACACGGACGCATTACTCTATGAAAAAACCTGAGATGAGTACGATATTGAGAGGGATGAAGTCATGAGAACCCACTCCTTCGGCATCGAAACCGTCCCGGTGGCGATCGCCGAAGACCTCGCTATAGGGAGCGTCCACGACGGAAAGAACTACAAAATAATGCTGGCACTGCTTAAAGGAAAAGGAGAGGGAATAGCAGATATCCAGTTCCTCTCAGGCAAGAACGACTGGGAAGGGCACTGCGTAGCGAAGCTCAACGATGGCTACCTAATTGGAGGGGCGGTTGAAGGAATCGCAACTCCTGAGGGCGGCAGGAACTGGAAAGCATACCTCGCAAAGATTAATGAAGACCTCGAAGTTCTCTGGGAGCGGAAGTACCGCATCCTTGGAAACGAGTGCGTTTATTCAATCCTCTCCCTCTCGGACGGCTTTCTGCTCGGCGGTGAAGCTTCAGACGAGAATGGGCGGGGCTTCTTCCTGATGAAGGTTGATAGAGAAGGGAATCCTATCTGGACGAGGACGCTGGACCAGTGGAAAGACGCTGTGTTCGGCGGCCTCCTCGGGAGAAAAGACAGCCTTACCCTTATCGGGAGCGTGAAGGAAGAGGGATGGAGGGTTACAGCATTTGACTTTAACGGTAAGGGCGACATAACCGGCAAAAGGGAGCTCACAGAAGGAATCGCCCTCAGCATGACGAAGCTGGACGGCAGAACTCTAATTGCTGGCTACAATGGCAAGGACTTCTGGATCGCTTTGGTTGGAGAGGGAATCTCGTGGGAGGTAACGCTTGGAGAGGGCACTGCAACCACTATCCTGCAGGAAGAGGATGGCATCCTCGTCGGAGGAGAGCTTGGGGGAAAGGCCGCTGTTTTGAAGCTCGACTTTGATGGAAAGTCCCTCTGGAAGAAAGAGCTCTGGGAGAACGGCTGGGTCGAAGTTCTTGGGAAAGGGGTCGCACTTGGGGTTAAAGAGGAAGGAGGAAAGACGGTGATGGTCATTCACAGGTTGGGGCTGTGAAGTATGCGCCTGTGGTGCTGAAGGGTGAAAAGGTATCCCTAGAAATCCTCCTACGGGAAGACCTCAGGAAGAGATGGGAGTGGTTCAACAATAGGAGCACGGTCAGAGGGATGTTCCACTCGGCCTACTTCACACTACCCGATGAGGAAGAGGAGTTTTATGAGGACTTGAAGAAGAACAAGGACAAAGCACCTACCTTTGCAGTTATCGAGAACGAGAGCGAAAGGCTCATAGGAATAGCAGGCTTCAACTGGATAAACTGGCAGGCGAGATGGGGAGAAATCCTTTACTATCTCGCGCCGGAGGAGAGGAGTAAAGGTTACGGGAGCGAAACCGTCAAAGTGCTCTGCGAATACGCCTTCAGGCACCTGAACCTGCACAAGGTAGGGCGAAGGTTCACGCAGACAACGTTCCCTCAATCCGGGTTCTGGAGAAGAACTGCTTCGCGCTGGCTGGCAGGTTGAGGGATCACGTTTGGAACGACGGGAGATACGTTGATGAACTGATTTATGAGCTTTTGAGGGAGGAGTGGGAGGATGCGGCGGATTCTAACCGCTGAGGATGTTAAAGAAACAAAGCGCTCGTGGATTATTGCGCTTGCTTTGATTATCTCTGCCCCATTCATAGCAAACCATACTCCGAAAGACATCAAGCAATACGCAAGGCTGGCGTTCCCATACGTTGTCATAATAAACCCAATCGTCGCCGGCTGGTTCGCCGGACGGAAGATAAGAAGGAGGCATGATAAGCATGACTTTCCCGATCGAAGAGGTCCTCCACGTTGACTATTACATGTATTTTTACTCCAAAACGCTGACGATTCTCATGTTTACTGCGGGTTCGATGACAGGGAGCTTTCACTTGACGCACCGAGAATAATTGTGATTGCAAGGAAGGTTTGAACATATCCTCCAGTTAGATGTGGAGTTTGAGAATCCCCTTCCTCAGGAAGAAGCATAACGGTACCCCCACAAGAAAGGCCACCACGCAGAATCCGTAAACCTCGATGCCAGAGAACAGGCCGTAGAGCGGATTCCAGCTCAGAGGGAAGAGCGGCTTTATATCCGTATAAAGAAAAGAATCAAGGACTATATGGAGCCAGATCCCGCTCAGCGCAGTGATTCTGAGCTTCCTGGTGTTCACCTCTTTTCCAAACTGGCTGTAGAAGACGGCCATACCTTCCGCCAGAATCAGAGCAACAAGCGCTCCTCCGAGGAATGTGTGGAAGAAGCCGTGGAGGGGGTAGCCGCAACGCAGGTCTAAATCGTAGGTCATCACGAGGAAGGGCTCAAAGTCCACAATTACGTTGGCAATCATGAAAGTCAAGAAATCCAGATACCCAAAGAACGCCGCAAACAGCAACGCCGGACCAAGATGGAAGGGAGTGAACGGCATGCTTGAAAATTCATCAGAAAATTTATAGTTTTTGCCTTGGTTATCCTGTGAAAGCAATTGCAGGCGATTTCAATGAAATCAAAACTCTACCGCCTCCACCTGCTCACGGCTTCGCTCAGAGTGGCCGGGGATGCCATAGAGACCGTTGCCCTACCCTGGAGCATCCTGAACGCCACGGGCTCACTGATAAGCATAGGTGGCTATGCGCTCTTCACCCACCTGCCATGGGTTATCCTGCCACCCATCCTCGGCCGAACCCTCGACAGAACGGTCAAAAAGGTGAGGCTGGCCTTTCTCGCGCTCATCCTTCAGGCTTTCCTGGCAGTTCTCATAATTCCGCTCTCCTCAAACGTCTGGGCCTTCTATCTCATCGTCTCGGGGATTTCGGCTTTGGACATCCTTCACCGATACTACGGCTTTTCGCTGGTTGCCTCGATGACCCTCCACGAGTCCGAACTCCAGAGGCTCAACGCGACCAAGGAGACCGTTGGTGAGGCCACTTCACTCCTCGCGTATCCACTCGCGGGTTTTCTCGCCTACCGCTTCGGAATATGGAGCATGCTGATAGATGCAGCCCTCTTACTCATCGGTGCGCTCGCGCTGGTTCCGTACCTCAACGTTGATGTGAAGCGGGAAAAAGAGACGGAAGAAAGGGCCAAACCAGTTGAAATCAGCAGAAAGCTCGTCATTGGCTTCATGGTAACTCTCCTGCTCTTCAACTTCGCCCTCGGCTCCTTCAGGATATTCGTCTTCTCATCGCTCAGGGCCCTGGAAAAGGGAGAGGTGATATACGGCTTACTTCAGTCGCTGACGACGGTGGGGAGTTTGGTGGCCGTTCTGGGAATCACCTACTTTGCCCACAGAAGGGAACTGGGTATCAGAAGGCCACTCTTAGCTGGTATGCTGCTCCAGAGCTTCGCCCTCATCCTCGTTGGTCTCCCCAAAGTTGCGGCGCTTCTACCGGCGGTCTTCGTCCTGGGCCTCGGCGGTGCCTTCCTCAACGTCTCCTTCGACAGCCTCTTCCAGAAGGTCTTTCCGCTTGATAGACTGGGGACGTTCAGGGGAATCTTCGACGCCCTCGCAACGCTCGTCATTCCAATTTCACAGATACTCTTTGCGTGGCTGATTGAGAGGGGTCTCTCCCCACTGGGCCTCTCCTCTGGGGCATTTCTCATAGCACTCGTGGCGTTGGCTTTTCTCCAGCTCAGCCTGAGAGCGATTGAGCTAGGTTGAAAAGTCTCTCCGCCTCGGCGTCAGTGAGGTTCTCTACCCCTCCATTCTGCAGTATGGAGGACAACTCCTCAGATAGTTCATTGAAGATTCTCACATCCTTGGAAACCTTCTCTCTGGGATCCGGGCTGTTTACAGCCGTTGAGAAGTAGCTTTCCAGATTGCCACCCGCCACGTAGAGGTTCCAGTACTTATTCTCCCCCGTGAGCTCGTAGAGCGAAAAAGATGCCCCGCTCAGCTCCCAGGCGCAGTAAGTGTAGCGGCTCAGCCTTTCCCTTAGAACATCATCGCTCACGTTGTTTTCGAGCATCGTTTCAAGGGCAGCCATGTCCGAAAGGCAGAAAATGGCCATGGTGGAGGCTTGAAAGATGCCCCCCTTCGCGTTCTCCACGTCGTTTCTCTCCCCGTGGTAGAGGTAGCCGAGGGTGGTTGAGAGAATCAGAAGAACCGCAATGACAAGGGAACAGACCCTCTGCATTAACACCACCAGTCGTAATAACGAAAGGTGCTTAAAAGGTTTTCCTTAAGATGTCTCCGGTGAAACGAAACTATGGAGCCGTTCATCCGCGAAGCCAGACCTGAAGATAAGCCATTCATTGAGGAGATAGCAAGGCTCACGTGGGGCGGAGAGGACTATTTAGCGAAAGTTTTCGATGACTGGGTTAAAGACGGCAACTTCTACGTCCTGGAGCTGGACGGCAGGGTCATCGGCACTGCAAAGCTGACGCTCCTTCCAAACCGCGTTGGCTGGCTTGAGGGCCTGCGCGTTCATCCCGATTACAGGGGCAGGGCTACGGAAGGCTCCTCCACAGCTTTATGCTCGAACTCGGTGAGAGGCTTGCCGAGGAAGGGAAAATAGAGGCCCTCGAGTTCTCCACCTACTTCCTCAACAAGGAAAGCATAGCTATGGCAAAGAAGGACGGCTTCTCAGTCCTCGCCAGGTTCTACGTTCTCGGCGCCAAAGCCGAGGATTTCGATCGAGAGGAACCGACCCATTCGGAGCTGACCTACGAGGACTTAACGCTCGGAATAATCCCGCTCGGCTGGAAGTTTCTCCACAGGAGCGAGGAAACGTTAGAATGGCTCAGGAAGAGGGCGGAGGTTTACGAAGTAGATGGCTTCAAGTTCATAGTCCCCAGAGGAGGAACGACCTTCACTCCGCTCTCAACTGGGCTTGCCTGCATAAGGACGATGCTTCCAGCCATGGCCTACGTTGCGAAGGAGAGGGGCGAATGGTTTGACATCATGCTCCTAGGCGGGATGAATCCCGTCCTCCCAGGTCTAATGGGGCTCGGCCTCAAGCTCTGGGATGAGACTGAAGATCCCAATGTACTGGTGTTCAGGAAAGGATTTTAAAGCTTTAAAGCTCAGAGCGAATCTGGAGGAGGCCCATGGAGATAGTTCGCCTTACTGAGGAGTACCTTGGAGACTTTCAGGGCCTGTACATCGAGTTCTTCCGCGAGCTGAGGGGAAAGCAGGGGTGGAACCCACACGCCGAGCAGGAATACAAAGCGGAGGCTACTTATTACTTCAAGCGGGGGGACATCATCTTCCTTGCCGTCGAAGATGATAAGTGTGCCGGCTTCATCAGAGTTTCCTCGCGAGAAGGAAGCTTTTGGGTCGAGGAGATATACGTCAGGCCTGAGTTTAGGGGGCACGGAATCGGAAGGAAGCTCGTCAAAAAGGTCGAGCAAGAGGTTCTCAAGTGGGACAGCTCGCTCTACCTCTTCGTTCTTCCCCAGGACAAGGATGCAGTAGCCTTCTGGAAGAGGCTCGGCTACGATACAATAAACACGATTGAGCTTGTCAAGGATCTGGAGCCAACACCGAGGGATGAGGGCTTCCATACGGTCGAGCTCTTGGGCGAGAGGTTCAGGATTTTTGAATAGAGGGGTGAAAGATTCACGGAGGGAGAGCACCAGTTTATGGAGCTCCTTGAGATGTTCTACAAGAAGGGAGGAACTAAAGAGGAGTTCCTGAGAATCGTGAACGAGGCCCTTAAAAAGTGGTTGGAGTCGCGTGGCGATGAAGATGATCGTAAAACTCCTTGAGAGTGAGGAAGAAAGGAAAGTCTGCCTTGAAATCGTCAGAGCCCTTCCCGAGTGGTTCAACGAGGCCGGGCTTAGGGCGATGGAGCGCGACCTTGAAAGGGAAAGAACCTTCCTCGCGGTTGAAGGGAGCAAAATCCTCGGGTTCATCACCCTCAAGCCGCTGAACGAGAAGGCCCTCGAAATCCTCTGGATGGCCGTGAAGCGTGAGAAGCGAGAGAAAGGAATAGGCTCGGAACTGCTGGCCTTCATTGAGGGATGGGCGCTTGAGAAAGGCTTCGAAGTTCTCGTAGTGAAAACCTCAGGCGATCTATCTTACAAGCCCTACGATGAAACGAGGAAGTTCTACGAAAAGAGAGGTTTTGTCAGGGTTGCTTTAATAGACCCCTATCCAGAATGGGGCGAGCCGGCTCTGATTTACGTGAAGTGTTTGAGGAGTTAATAGCTGAGCCTTTTGGATAGATTTTCCAGAGTCTCGACATCCTGCAGGGTTAGCTCATCAACTTGCCTTGCCTGTTCTATAAACCCCTCGATGACAACTGAGATGGAGTTAAGGATGTTCATATTTTTCTCGAGGGACTCCTTGAGTCTATCTGGATGAGTGTATAGGGTGTGGAAAAAGCTCTCAAGATTAGCCGCAAAGACGCCTAGGGTGTAGTATTTATCGTCACCGGTTAGAGAGTACAGACCAAAGGCAGAGCGTTGGAGCGTTATGGCGCAGCTTTCATAGAGTCTCACTCTCTCTTTGATCACGTCATCCGAAGCGTTGCCATCGAGCATCGTCCTAAGGGAGGAAACTTCCGAGAGACAGAGAAGGTTCAATTCAGATATCATCTCTAGATGTGAGATGGCCGACTTCGTTTTCTTTTCAGTCTCATACCCTATGTAAGACGAGAAAAGAGATAAAATGACGAGTGCCACGATGACAAATGCCAGCACATTCTTCAAGGCATCCACCAAAGGAATTCAACATAAAGACTTTAAAACACTTTCTACTTAACCCGATAGAAACTTTCAGAAGTTTAAAGAGAGCATCCTTAAAGTGCCAGTGAGTAGCTGCAGAGGTGTTCCTATGCGCTGGGGCGAGATTCCGCGAGATGCCAAAGCCTACATGCTCTACCACACAATCATCGCACCCCAGCTCATAGTCTGGATTCTTCTGCCCCTCTATATGATGTACTCCGGCTACTCCGTCCTCGAGGTCGGGGCGTTCTTTACGGCCGTTAACATCATCGCGATCCCGCTTACATATCTCCTCGGCAGGGCGTTCAACAGATGGGACATCAAGAAAGGGCTGATGGTGATTGACGCCCTCGACGGAATAGCCTACATCCTCTACGGCTTTGCCAGAGGTGCAATAGCTCCGGTCATGTTCTTTGCGGGAAGAACAGTCGAGAAGCTCTCGACGGTGCTTTACCCTCTCTACCGTGCCTATGAGCAGATTATCTACCCGGAGGACAGGTACGAAGAAATCTTCGCTTGGCACCTGCGCCTGCCCGAAATCAGCAGGCTGGTAACCTTCCCGATCCTCGGCTACCTCTTCGGCTACGTCTGGAGCTCAGCAGACCACTACCGTTTAGCGTTCCTCTTCTTCGGCCTGCTTTCGATACCGACCATCGCCTACATCTGGCTCTTCCTTCCGTCGGCCGGCAGGGAGGAGAGAATAACCCCTGAGGGCTTCACTTTCAAGGCCGGCGAGTTCAAGCTCCTGCTGGCCTTTGAAGCGCTGCTGACTCTGGCGTGGTCCCTCGCGCCTGAGCTGGTGCTCATCAACTACGTCGTCTTTGTGCTCCACAAGACAGTCTTCGAGGTAACGCTGATAGCCTGCGCGAGCAGTCTGGCCTCGATAATTGGAACCTACGCCAGCGAGAGAGTTCCGAAGGGGAAGGGCTTTCAGGCGATAGGCCTTGGAATGTTCCTCAACGCGGTCTATGCCCTCGTCATGGCGCTCTCGCCGCCATTCTGGCTGGCCCTGGTTGTTTATGCGATGGGGGACTTCGGGAATACGCTCTGGTTCCCGTTCTACCGCTCGTGGCAGTTCTCGCTGATTCCGAAGGAAAGGGCTAGCGAGTTCCACGCAGCCATATCGAGCTACAACAGGCTAATTGGCCTCGTCACGCCATTCATCGCCGGCGCACTGGCGAGCGTACACGCGACACTGCCCTATGCAGCCAGCTTAGTTCTGTTCCTCTTAGCTGGGGTACTTTTCGTTAGAGGGGAAGCCTTTAGAAAGGCGAAGGTAAGAAGCAGCCTCCAGTGAGGGATGGAAAATGAAGAAGGTCGCGGTAATAGACATCGAGGGGACTTTAACAGACTTCGAGTTCTGGAGGGAGATGGCCAGAATAACCGGAAAACGGGAGATAGGGGAGCTTCTTGAAAAGGGCCTCTCCGGGGAGGTGGAGTGGCTGGATTCCCTCCTCAAACGGGTGGAGCTCATAAGAGGTATCGACGAGGGGACGTTCCTCAGGACGAGGGAGAAGGTGAACGTGAGTCCTGAGGCGAGAGAGCTCGTTGAAACGCTCAGGGAGAAGGGCTTTAAGGTGGTTCTCATCAGCGGTTCCTTTGAGGAAGTCCTTGAACCGTTTAAGAGGCTCGGAGACGAGATCATAGCCAACAGGGCAATCTTTGAGGACGGAAAGTTCCAGGGAATAAGGCTGAGATTCCGGGATAAAGGGGAGTTCCTCGAAAGATTAAGAGACTGTTTTATCCTCGCTATGGGAGACGGTTACGCGGACGCCAAGATGTTCGAGAGGGCCGACGTGGGAATAGCGGTGGGCAGGAGCGTCCCAGGGGCGGATCTTCTGGTGAAAGACCTGAAAGAGCTGGTAGATTTCATAAAGAATCTAAAGCCTTAGTTCTCAGCCGCCAGCCGTTGATATTGAATCCTCCCATTCTCTCGAAGATGTGCGTTATGACTCTCTCCAGATTTTCAGCCTTGCTTCTCTCAAGAGCATTCAGGAACAATCCCACGAACTTCCTATCTGGGAATTCCTCAAACATGTACGCTTTTCTGAACCCTTCGTCCCTGAAAAGGCAGTAAACTTTGCTCGCTGGAGGAATTTCAACACCCAAAAACTTCGAATAAACCTCAAGAGCTCTGTTGAGGGCCAGGTTGTAGAGATAGCCAGAGCTGGGATCGTTCCTGTCTTCAGCGTCCTTCAGACTGTCGAGCATGTCCCAGAGGGAGTACTTAGCTACTTCCACCCAGGTCTCATCGGGCCGTTCAAAGGATCTCTTCATGTATTCCAGCGCTTCCGCCTTTAGAACCTCAGCTATTCCTGTCTTGTCAAAGAGCACTTTCCCAATTACTATAATCCTCGCGGTGGCCCGGCTGTTCTGGGCAAACTCCTTCTCAAAATAGTGCCTGATCTGTCTTGCTGGATTTGCGAAGTACTCGATTAAAGTCCCGTCTATAACGACGTTTCCTCTCTCCCTCCATCCAACGTCTTCAGAGAGCACGATGTAAAGTCTACATCGGAGTATCTGGTCTGTAGCCCAACTGCATAACTTCCAGTTAGCAAAGCGGCCTCAACGAAGTCCTTAATTTTCCAGTCCTCAATGAACTTTTCCAAAGCGAGATGCCAGTCTGTCTCCATACCGATCTCTCCTAGTTCAAAGTAAAGAGATACAAGGCTTCTAAAATTCGGGAATCCTTATTGGCGCCTGCAGTTCTTTCTCCGAGTTTTCAAGATTTGTGGCGAGCATCTTTATCCTTTCAACACCCTTGATTTCCTTTATGAACTCGGCGACGCTCTTCGGCACGAGCTCCTCCCAAGGCTCGCCATTCATCATGCGCTTTCTTATCTCAGTTGCCGAGAGGATGTCCTTCCTGAACATGGGTTGTACTATGACCTCGTATCCCCGCTCACGGAAGAGCTGAGCGACAAGAGAGTTTCCAGTGAAGACGACGTCAAATCTTGGAACCATGCTCTGGACGTAGGTTGACCAGATGGCGTTGAAGTTGATGTCCGGTAGCGGAATCAGGTAGTAGCGCTTCTCCAGACCCGCCTCGTCCAGAGCCCTTATGAGCATCTCCATCCTTTCGCTCGTCGTGAAGGGGTTCTTGAGTGTGTGGCTGGCCTGAGCGCTGCCGATGCCTATTATTACCTCGTCCACCTGCGAGAAAACAAACTCAAGGGCCTTTATGTGCCCGTTGTGAACCGGTTGGAAACGGCCGACGAACAGACCACGCTTCGGCATTTTAATCACCTCTCATTGAACCAACCTCACCCTCACCTCATCCCCAACCTTCAGCCCGAGCCTTTCAGCAGCAGAACCCTGGTTGACGGCTATCTCGAGGTAGTCGTGACTTCCGGGCAAAGCCAGAAGCTCACCGGGCTTTACCAGGCCATAGGTTTCGAGGTAAGGAATGAGTAACTCAAAGTCGATGAGCTCAACGGCCTTTGGCCTTCCGTAGTCCTCAAGGTTGAGTATGACGTTCCCGAAGTCGTCTATGTAGATTACCTTGAGCTTCCAGATTTCGCCTTCTTTTTTGGGCTCGACCTCAAGCCTAATTAAGCTTTCCAGGGGAATCTCTCGACCGAGCTCTTCTGGGGAATGCCCAGCATCCAGCAGGGCTCCAGCAGGCCCGAAGATGTCCCGTCCATGGAAGGTCGAGCTTATCCTCCAGCCAGTAAAGCGCTTTATCTTCCCAAAGTCTATTTCGTAGACTGCTCTCGGTTTTATGTGCTTCATGGGGAGTGTTGCCAATCCATTGTCGGGGACAACCAGAAACTGCTCACCCTCTATAATGATAGCCCTCCTGCTCGTCCCGACACCAGGATCAATCACTCCAACGTGGACGGTGCCTTTAGGCGAATACTTGACAACCTGCTCCATGACAAAGGAGCCTTCTATAATTGAGTGCCTCGTTACTGAGTGGGTTACGTCAACGAGCACTGCCCCGGGGTTGACCCTGAGCATTGCCACCTTCATCTCGCCGACGTAGGGCCCCTTCAAACCGAAATCTGTCGTCAGCGTTATCACTGCCACCACCCAAACTTTATTAACGTCAGTGCTTAAGAGACTTTGGAAGATGGTTATGAGGAAAGGCCCCGTGGTGATTCTCCTGGTCCTCCTGGTGCTGGTTTCAGGCTGCCTCTTCAAGCCACCGGCCGAGGTCAGATTCTCGGTTGACAAGACCCTGGCAAGGCCTGGTGGAACGCTCCATGTGATGGTCTTCGTAAACAACACCGGAAAAGTCGGCCTAACGGGAGCAACCCTTGTCCTAGGTGATGACAACTTCCAGATACTCCAAGAGCCGAAGTTTCCCGATGTCCTGAAGGTTGGAGACAGCGTTCAGCTCGTCTGGATCCTGAGGGCACCCATGAAGCCGGGCGTTTACAACCTCAAACTCTCCTTAGAGCTGACTGATGAACTCAAACGCTCTTGGACAGGCTTCTACGGACAGTTCAGGATAACAGTCTCGAACGAGGCCGGTCCACCTGACGAGCTCAAACTCAACGTGGAAGCCCCAACAACTCTGAAAGGAGGGGAAACGGCCAGGATAACCGTCACAATCGAGAACACCCTCGAGGTTCCGGTTGAGCTCCGCGATATAAGCTTCAACCTCCTCGACGGGATGAGGCTCATCAGCGCCAATGCCCTTCCCGACACAATAGATGGCAATGGGAAGATTAGACTGAGCTATACCGTCAGCGTGCCCTACGCATACAGGGACGGTTACGTCTCGGTAATACTCAAGTATGCAATCAGCGGGGCAGAGGGCAGCGTGGTGAAGAGTGTGCCCCTTAAAGTAGTGTGGACGCCCTGGAACGAGAGCAACGAGACCCTGAAAGAGGCATATGGACTCAAATACCACTGGATAACCGACGAGTACATAGTTGACGGCTACTGGGCAGAGCGCTACAACTCAATGCCGGCTTTCAAGGGAAGCGAGCTGAGGGACATGACTCTCAAGATCATCGGAAACGCCGAGTCAGAGTTCCATGCAGTGAAAGCCATCTACGACTGGATGATGAGGACGTACTCATTCGGAGACACAACCTCAACCCTCGAGCCGTCCAAGATACTCCAGCAGGATAGGATAAGCTACGCTGAGGCACAGATACTTATGACTGCCATGCTGCGCTCCGTTGATGTCCCTGCCAGGGTTATAACTCTCTCCAATGGCACGGACTGCACGCTGAGGCCGATGACAGAGTTCTACACCGCCGACGGCTGGTACATAGTTGACATCAGGCACGGCTTCGTGGGTTCTCTCGATGAGTACCTGGCGAGTCCCTACTTCCCCAAGCTCTATCAGCTTGTGACGCGTGACGGTTATCGTATAGTCGCTCAAGCCCCAGAGACGCTCGAGGGCCATGAGCATGTGGACGTTACCGGGGACTTCCTAGCCAATCTGGAGGACAGGCTTCTCAGGATTGTCACAGAGAGACTCAAACCAGAGCTCCGTTCCAAGCTAATGCTCGTGATGAGCAACCTCGACGAGAACGAGAGGCTTTACGCCCTCTTCCTCTTCGCCTCGGCTCCAAATGAAGAGGACCTCAACAGAATCATCGCGGAGTACCGCACGGGTAAGATAGAGCAAGACGTAAAAACCATGTACGAGTTCTACAAGAACATGGCCTGGGGAGACGACTTCACAAAGTACTGGAGAATATTCGCGGGGGAGGTCGGATGATAGCCGTGCTTCGCCTTGGACACAGACCGGAGAGGGATAAAAGGATAACCACACATGTGGCCTTAACAGCTAGAGCCTTCGGGGCAGATAAAATAATAATCGCGGCTGAGCTCGACGAGCACGTTAAGGATAGCGTAGAGGACGTCGTTGAGAGGTGGGGCGGGCCCTTTGAGATAGAGTTCAACCCGAGCTGGAAAAAAGTGATGCGCGAGTGGAAAGAGATGGGCGGAATAATAGCCCATCTGACCATGTACGGTATTCACATCGATGATGCCGTTCCGAAGATTAAGGAAGAACTGAAATCGGGAAGAGACATTATGGTGATCGTCGGCGCCGAGAAGGTGCCAAAAGAAGTTTACGAAATGGCCGACTACAACGTGGCCGTCGGAAACCAGCCCCACAGCGAGGTGGCTGCTTTAGCAGTCTTCCTCGACAGACTTCTCAATGGTGCTGGCCTGAGGAAGGAGTTCCAGAACGCAAGGCTCAAGATAATACCCCAGGAGAAGGGCAAGAAAGTGGTAGAGCTGGGGGAGTAAGGCATGGTGCTCAACAGGTACAGGGCCAACGTCAAAGGCTTCCTTGAGGCCATCGTAAGGCCGCTCGCAAAAGCTGGGGTTACACCGAATCAGATAACCTTCGTTGGGCTTTTGATAAGTTTAATCGGCGCCTACTTCTTCTACCGCGGCGAGCAGTTTATAGCCGCCCTCGTCCTTCTCGTTGGTTCTCTCATTGATGCACTCGACGGAACTCTCGCCAGAATGACGGGCAAGACGAGCAAGTTTGGAGCATTCCTAGATTCAACCTTTGACAGGATAAGCGATGGAGCCGTGCTCTTCGGAATAGCCCTCGGAAACCTTGTTGACTGGAGGATAGCTTTTATTGCCTTCATGGGGAGCTATCTCGTCAGTTACGAGCGCTGCAGGGCCGAGCTTGCCGGCTCCGGAACTTTGGCGGTGGGAATAGCGGAGAGGGCAGAAAGACTCCTCATACTTATAATCACCGCCCTGTTCGGATACGTGGAGTACGGCGTCTACACCGTCGCCGTTCTGACATGGATAACAGTTCTCCAGAGGATGTGGGAGGCCTACAAAAGATTGAAGTGAAAAGAAGGGGGAATGACGAGAATTTCGCTAGCTGAAACGCGCTTTGCACTGGATGATGAGCCCTGCCGTTGCCGACCCCTTTCTCATTTCTCGAGCATGCCCCTGGCTATCTCGACGACCTCTCCAAGCTTTGAGACGACAAAATCGCAGTTCTCCCAGAGCTCACGCTTTGTCCCACTCGGGTCGAGCAGGACGCTAATCATGCCGACGCTTTTCGCTCCGACGCAGTCCTTTGCCGGATTATCGCCGACGTAAATGGCCTCCTCGGCTTTAACTCCCGCCTTCTCCAGGGCAAGCTGGAAGGGCCTAGGATGAGGCTTGTAGTAGCCAGCGTCCTCGCTGGTCGTTATGCTGTCGAAGAGCTCGTAGATGCCGAGAGCCTTAAGGTGAGCCTCGATGTAGTCGTTGTCGGAGTCGGTTATAATGCCAACATGGAGGCCAAGGTCTTTCAGGGCCTTGATTGTCTCAACGGCATCGTCGAAGAGTTTTCCGTATTTTTCGTGCATGGCGATGCTTATCTCCCAGAAATCCTCGGGAACGGAGAAGCCGTAGCGCTCGGCAACCTTCCGCATGGCCTCGGTGTCGACATCCCTTATCTTAACGTAGGGCTTTCCGGCGAGCTCCTTGAAGAGGGCCGAGCTTTCAGCCTCGTACTCCCCCCAGACTTTAACGACGTCCAAATCTTCCCTGCCGGCCCTTCTGAGAACATCTCCAACGATGTGCTGGTGGGTTACGTTTTCCCCTTCCTTCGTTATGAGCGTGCCAACGAAGTCGAAGAAGACCGCCCTGAGCATCTTTACCACCGTAGGAACTTAGGGAGGGACGTTAAAACCGTTCCCTTGGCACAACGACAACTTTTGATCGAAAAGTTTTCATGAACTTGCCTTGATGACAGAAAAACTTTGGAAAGGCTTTTATCAATGGGCAGAGCACAAAGGGGAAAGGGAAGGAGGTGAGCAAAATCGAAGCAATACTCCTCGTCTGGGGTGTCCGGGACGAGGTTTTAGAGAAGCTCCCCGTCGAAGGCTACTGGCTCTACGGGGAGTACGACTTCATAGCGAAGGTGGAGTTCATGAGCGAGAAGGAAGCCGAGGAGTTTGAGAGGAAGCTTAGAAGGCTTATTCACGGAGGAACCTTCAAGCTCATTCCGGTAAAGCTCTCCGCCGTCAAGAACAGTGAAGGAGAAGGAGTTAAAGTGAGCATGCTCGAGAGCGTCAGAGCTTCGGCCCCATGAGGCCCCTCTTTTTCAGCTCTTCGTAGGCCCTCCTCAACGCGTCTCTTATCAGATAGCGCTTGTTCAAACCTCCAAGCCTGTATGCGGCTTTCCTCAGACTGCCCGCCTGAAGGAAGAGCTCGATGAGCTTTCTGTCCCCCTCAGGAAGGTCGAGGTGCTTCAGGGCCATCTCAGCTATCTCAATCGGCAGGTTCCCCTCGTAGGCGTAGTCAGATGAGGTAACCGGCCTATCAAAGCGCTCAACGATGCGGAATACTATCACGTGGGCCTTTGAGTCATCGTTCACGTACCTGTAGTGCTCCTTCAAAGCTTTAATCAGCTCTTCCCTGCTTGAAAATCCGTCGAGAAAAGCGTCCTCATCTGTGAGTTCCCCAACTGTCTTGCTTTCGACCCTCTCGATTACGGCCTTTGCTATAGCGTAGCCACCTGAGTGGATGAGCACTTCGTCGCCGGACTGGAGGTTCGGCTTCCTGCCCAACCTCACTGTGGCTATTTTCTTGCCCTTGAGGATTAAATCGGCGTATTTGCCGTCGAACTCAAGGTGCTTCATGACTCACCCCTCGCCGATCAGCTTGAACCTTATGGCTATTACCCCATACCTGTTCTCCTTCCACTTGGGGTACATGTTGTGGAACCTCTTAAGGGCCCTTTCAAAGCTCGGCTCGTCGGGGAATATCTTCTTAATCGGCTCCTCGCGGAGAACCTGTCTGAACGTCTCGTAGCGTTTCACTCCCGTAACAACGGCAGGAACTTCGTTGTTGAAGAGTATCTTATCACCCGGTTTTATGTTCCTCAGCTGGGGATATGCCACCCTAACCTCTATTCTCTTCTCTCCGGACTTGATGTAGTCGAGGTATTCGTCTCTCACGCGAAGTCTGTAAACCTTCATTTTCACCACGCTTTCATTTTTCGCTCCGCTTAAAAGCTTAGCCGATGGAAACTTTTAAATCCTTTAGCGCCGCAGATAGTTTAGGTGTGAGAGATGATGAGAAAAGCTCAGAGCGCGATTGAGTACCTTTTCATGCTGGCCGCTGTGCTCGTGCTCGTAGTTATGGCGGCTAGGATCGTGCTCAACGGAACGAAGAACCTCAACGAGGCGATATCTAATTACACCACTCAGGTCAGGAAGCAGATTCTCGAAGACCTCTGAGGTGAAATTATGGACCATGTTCCCCTCATTCTGGGGCTGGTTATAGGAGTCGTTACCTCGTACACTGATATGAAGACCGGCTTTATCGATGACCTCCATGTCCTTCCAATAACTGGTCTAGGTATAGTTTACTACCTCTACAGGGGTTTCTTCGTCGAGCACAACACTATGCTTGCAATCTCAGGACTTATCGGCTTTTTCATCGGGCTTATCCTGGGCCTTGTTCTATACTTCCTCGGCGCCTGGGCAAGCGGAGACGTTGTAATACTGGCGGGTTTCTCCGCCCTGCTGCCATATCCCCCATCAACGGCCTCCCTAATCCCACCATATGCCCTGAACTATCCGCTCTACCCCATCTCCATACTCCTCAACAGCATCATTGCGATATTCCCCTTCATATTCCTCTACTCCCTTGGAGTGCTGATTGTCAGGAAAAAGTTCGCCGAGCTGAGGGAGATACTCACCAGTGGAGCAAAGCTCACAGCTGAGGTGGCACTCTGGATAACCGCGGCGCTGGGATTGCAGATAGTCCTCTACGAGACTACTGGAATAGCGCTTGGCGGCATCCTCGGGTGGCTGACAACCGTTGTCATCATAATTCTCCTCGGAAAGGCAGGGAAAATCGGAAACGTACTCGGGTTCATCGTCCTCGGCTACCTCATCTACCTCGACCCAGAAAAGGCTCTCTGGGTCTTCGTCAGACTGCTCGCAGTGATATACCTCTTTAAGGTGTTCCTCTCGACCGTAAAGTTCATGCGCACCGAGGTTCTCATGGAGGAAGTTCCAGTTGAGAAGCTGGAGGAGTGGGACGTTCTGGGCGAGACAATATTCGAGAAGGACGGAAGGATTGGAAGGGACAGAACGGATCCATTCACGCGCATGAAAATCGCCATCATGACGGCCAACCTCGAACTGCTCAAACCTGACTACGGCAGGATAATAGCGTCACCCACCGCAGAGGGGCTGAAGAAGGAGCAGATTGAGGAGCTCAAGCGCCTTGTTGAGGAAGGGAAGCTTGAAAACAGCTTTTTAAGGAAAAAGACCATGCCATTTGCCCCCGCACTCTTCATCGGCTTCCTGATATCCTACTTCTGGGGCGACATCTTCTGGTGGATACAGCTCAAAATAGCCGGGCTTTAGTAATGCTTTTTAACTCCTCGCCGAACCCTCTATCGGCCCGGCTGCCCGCCCTCTCCGCTGAGAAGTGAAGCGGGGGTTCCGGTCGGGCCGACAGGGGGATGACGAGCTTTTGCTTTGCTGAAGCCGCGCGGCGTCGTGATGACCACGCCCTTCACCGACCCCGGGAAAAGCATAGAAAATCAGTCAAGGAGTCCCTTGATGATCTCCATGACCTCATGCAGACTCTCGACGTTGTGGTCTCCCTCAACTCCCTCGTGCGGGTTTATGGCGATGCTGACATCCGCAACGCTGAACATGCTGAGGTCATTGTAGCCGTCGCCGACTGCTACCGTCAGCTCAGGATTGAGCTCCCTCTTGAGGTTCTCCAGAATTTTTCCCTTGCTCTGGAAATCCACGGCAGGATTTACCTCCCCCGTAATAACCCCGTTCTCGTCAAAAATCAGCTCGTTGGCAAAGACATAGTCAACGCCAAGCTCGCTGGCTATCCTCCTCGCAAGGCACATCAGTCCGCTGCTTAGTATTGCTATTTTGAAATTATTCTTCCTCAGAAATTCAATGAGCTCCCATGCACCATCCATGTACTCCACGGAGTTAGCCCACTCCATTATCTCCTCCTTTGTATGGCCCTTCCAAAGCAAAGCGTCGAGCTCTGCCCATGTTGCGTAGTCAAACTCCCCAGCGAAGAAGCGCTCAGCATACTCCTTACCCTTATCCCAGGTTCCAAACTTCTTGTGAAGCTCCACCCAGCTTGAGACGGATTTGACCAGCGTTCCCTCAAGGTCAAAGGCAATCAGTCTCACCATGATACCACCAGAGGAAAAACTCATCACGACTTAAAAGCCTACTCCTTCCAGCCGTGCTCCCCGATGAGGGGCACAAAGGCAACTCCACCGTGCCGCTTGACCTTCACGCTTCCGTCCTTAAGCTTTATTACCTCGTACAACTCCTGCCAAAGGTGGTAGCTTCCGACGGGGATTATGAGCTTTCCTCCAGGCTTGAGCTGTTCAACGAGAGGTTCTGGGACATTTGGTGCTCCAGCGGCGACCATTATCCTGTCATAGGGCGCTTTAGGTGGGAAACCTTTGGTGCCATCGCCGATGATGACGTGAACCCTATCGGCATAGCCGGCTTTTTCAAGATTTTTCCTCGCGAACTCGAGGAGCTCCGGAATCCTCTCGACGGTATAGACGTCAGTCTTAACAAGCTCCGCTGTCAAAGCCGCGTTCCAGCCGCTTCCAGTACCTACATCAAGAACGTTCATACCTTCCTCAAGTTCGGCAAGCTCGAGCATTATCGCGACCATGTGGGGGGCGCTTATCGTCTGACCGCCAGGAATGGGAAGCGGTTCGTCAACGTGCGCCCACCTTTTATGCTCAGGAAGAACGAAGAGATACCTCGGGACCTTCAGAAAAGCCTGTCTGACCTTTTCGCTCCGGATTATGCCCTCCCTAACGAGGACTTCAACAGTCCTCTCCCACTTTCGATATAGTTCATCACTCATGGATAAAAATACTCCCTTATAGATATAACGTTTGCGAAGAAGCAAGGAATAGTGGCCGGCGGCGTCCCCGGTTTCCCGCCCCCTCTCGGAGGGCAGTACACCCGGGATCGCTGGCGGGCTTAACTTCCGGGGTCGAAACGAGACCGGGTGTGACCCCGCCG